>NZ_JBQFTS010000001.1:0-1372793 GCF_056538765.1 Ruegeria sp. BE9
CTCGATCTCATCGCGCTGGCGACCCAGCTCGGATGTAATCGAGCCAAAAAGCTCAGGATCACGATCCGAAAGGGACTGGGTGAAAAAACCGGTATCACGAAGATTGGCGTTCATGGGGGCTCCACATGGCTGGAATTATCTTGCGGATTTCCTATCGGAAACGGCACATATGCAAAAGCTTTAAAGCGACGATTTGGCCCGCTACGGCGTCAACTCTGGCCTATCGGGGAAAGGTATGGTTGTTTCGGAACCAAATGTGCAGCACTGGAAACCGGAACAAATGATCCAGAGAATCGCCTTTCTTGCGAGTGACGCAAAAGTCGCCCAAACGGCACGGGACGCATTGATCGCCCGTTACGGTAATTCGGCCCCTCGGGATGCAGACGTAGTGGTCGCATTGGGGGGCGATGGGTTCATGTTGCACACACTGCACAACATGCAACACTTGGATACACCCGTTTACGGCATGAACCGTGGAACCATCGGCTTTTTGATGAATGAATTCCACGAAGGCGACCTGATGCAGCGTCTGGCAGATGCCGAGGAAGAAGTGATCAACCCTCTTAGAATGCGGGCCATGGATCAGGCGGGTAAGGTTCATGAAGCATTGGCCATCAACGAAGTTTCACTCTTGCGGGCTGGACCTCAGGCGGCACGACTGAAGATCAGCGTCGATGGACGGGTTCGTATGGATGAGTTGGTTTGCGATGGGGCGTTGTTATCGACGCCGGCTGGATCGACGGCCTATAATTACTCGGCTCACGGACCGATCTTGCCAATCGGGTCTGACGTTTTGGCGCTTACAGCTATTGCAGCGTTCCGGCCGCGCCGATGGCGGGGGGCCTTGTTGCCCAAAATAGCCGAAGTGCGCTTTGATGTGCTGGATGCAGACAAGCGCCCGGTCATGGCAGATGCGGATTCGATTTCATTTCCAGATATCGACTGGGTTGAGATTCGGTCGGAGCCATCTATCGAACATCGCATTCTCTTTGACCCGGGGCACGGGCTGGAGGAGCGCCTGATCTCTGAGCAATTCACCTAAAACTAGGGATGAAGAATGTTTTTGAGACTTGTGTGAACCAGTTCACAGGAAAACAATTAACTTCCGGTTAATCTGAACTTACCCGGAGAATACGCCAAGGTGGGAGTGAGTGGCCACCAACCGGCGTTTTCGAATGATTGCGCAGTTTTCGCGCTGGCGAAGGTAGGTGGTGCTACGTTCGTTATCAAATTTCCGGGTTTATTTGAGTAAGCGGACCCCGGGCACAAAAACCCGGGGTCAATTTTTTTAAGAGGGCCACTCTAGATGGCCGTTTCCATTTTCTCCCACAAAGGCATGCACATCGGACCGACGCGCTCTTCGATCGCTGCGGCAGCGTCAACAGCCATGTCTTCGCGCCAGCGCCGTGCTGCGATTTGAATATTTATGGGTTGGGGCCCCCGCGGCAGATTCGCTAGACGAGCGGGAACACTGGCGGCAGGTAGGCCCAGAAAGTTCATTGAATAAGAATAGACCGCGCAGCCCAGAACTTCGTGAACACCTTCAGAGCCTTCCGTGTCGCGATCGGGTCCAAAGAATGGTTGGGGCAGAAAAGGGGACAGCACAAGAGGGTATTCTTCCATGAACAACGACCACTCACGCGCATAATGGGTTCGGCGTGCCAGCACCTGGATCAGATCGGTGCCTGTGATTGGAGGAAACTCTTGGAAGTAGACGTCAAAGATATCCCGGATCGTCTGGGAACCCGCGGCTTCGATATCGCTTTTCAGCAGTGTCAACACTTCGCCCATGAGCGCGCGATAGCCTGACCTGCCACATTCAAACACGTTGGGCGGGTCGAGCTGTTCCACAATGTAACCGGCATCGACCAGCGCATCTCGGGCTGTATCCAGCGCTTTTTCCACTTCGGGGTGAAGGTCATAGCCAAATGTATTCTTGGTGTAGGCTACCTTGATGGGGCTATCCAGGTCATCGCCACGCCACGGGAAAGGAACGTGAAAAGGATCGCGCGGATCAGCGGCAATCAGGCTGGGCATGGATAAATGCAAATCCGCTGCTGATCGCGTGATTAGCCCCTGAACGGACATGGATTGGGCAAGCATCCCGCGCTCATCCTTTTGGCTTGGGTTCCATGCTGGCACGCGACCGAGCCCGGGTTTCACCGTAACCGCCCCGTTGGCCGCAGCTGGAAAGCGCAGGCTGCCACCGATGTCGTTGCCGTGGGCCAGTGCTCCGACCCCTGCCATTACGGCGGCCCCGGCACCACCCGAGGAGCCGCCGGGCGAGATATGCCGCCCCCATGGGTTATGAGTCCGCCCATGCAGGTCATTATCTGTGTCTGCGCGAAAGGAAAATTCGGGCGTATTCGTTCTCCCGATCACTACCGCTCCGGCGTTCTGTAGATTCGCTACGACCGGTGCGTCATCGGGTGCGATGACGTCTTTGAGTGCAACAACACCGTTACTGGTCGCGTGCCCCTTTTGATCAACGTTGATTTTGATTGTGACAGGTACACCGTGCAGCGGCCCAGCAGGGGAGCCCGAAGCGACGGCCCGATCCAGATCGCGCGCCCTTTGCATGGCTTCGTCACTTAAGTCTTCTACGACTGCGTTCAGGTCTGGGTTGACCTGCCGCATGCGATCAATGGACGCTTGAACGGCCTGTTCAGCGCTAAGCTCGCCGCTGCGGGTCAGCTTTGTCAGGTCTGTGGCGTTCAGACGCCAAATTTCATCTGCTGTCATGGGGCCTCACTGTCTTACCGAGACAGTAGGGGCCTAGCTTCTGGTTGCAAGTGAAAGCGGGTGTTGGGCGACCAACGGCCGCCCAAGTCCAATTCACTGAGCGTAGCCGATGGACTTCAACGCAACAGTGATTTCGTCCAGAATGGCGGGATCGTCGATGGTTGCCGGCATTTTGTATTCTTGGCTATCCGCGATCGATACCATCGTTCCACGAAGGATCTTGCCCGAACGGGTTTTGGGCAAGCGATCAACAACAACAGCCAGTTTGAAAGCCGCAACGGGGCCGATCTTTTCGCGCACCAGTTTGACGACATCTTTGACGATATCGGCATGGTCCCGATCGCACCCGGCGTTCAGGCACAAGAAGCCAATAGGCATCTGACCCTTGAGTTGGTCCGTTACCCCAATAACGGCGCATTCGGCAACGTCCGGATGGGCGGCCAGAACTTCCTCCATGCCACCAGTCGACAAGCGGTGGCCCGCGACGTTGATCACGTCGTCGGTGCGCGCCATGATGTAGAGGTATCCGTCCTCGTCAATCATGCCTGCATCGCCGGTTTCGTAGTAACCAGGGAAGTGGTTTAGATACGAGCTTTTGAACCGCTCTTCCGCGTTCCAAAGCGTTGGCAAAGTGCCCGGAGGCAGCGGCAGTTTAACCGCAATGGCGCCCAGTTCACCGGGTTTCATCGGGTGACCGCCTTCATCTAGAATCTGCACGTCGTAACCCGGCATCGGCTTGGCAGGCGAGCCCAACTTGATCGGAAGTTCCTCTATCCCGAGGGGGTTGCCTGCGATGGTCCAGCCGGTTTCGGTCTGCCACCAGTGATCGACCACCGGAACTTTCAGAGCGTCTTGAGCCCATTCGATCGTGTCGGGGTCTGCACGCTCACCCGCAAGAAACAGGGCGCGCAGGTTCGACAGGTCGTATTTTGCCAGCATCTCGCCCTTTGGGTCTTCGCGTTTCACAGCCCGGATAGCTGTGGGGGCGGTGAAGAAGCTCTTGACCTTATGTTCGGAAATGACGCGCCAAAAGGTTCCTGCGTCCGGCGTCCCTACAGGCTTACCTTCGAAGACAATGGTGGTGTTTCCGTGGATCAATGGGGCGTAACAGATGTAGGAGTGTCCCACGACCCAACCCACATCAGACGCGGCCCAGAAAACGTCGCCGGGATCGACGTCATAGATGTTCTTCATCGTCCAGTTCAACGCGACCAAGTGGCCGGCAGTAGGACGAACAACGCCCTTGGGGGCGCCGGTAGTGCCAGAAGTATAGAGAATGTACGCCGGATCGTTGCCATCAACCGGCACACAGTCCGCTGGTTCAACGCCGTATTGGAAGCCGTGCCAGTTGAAATCACGCCCTTCGACGAGCTGCGCCACTTCCTGTTCGCGCTGGAAAATCACACAGAAATCCGGCTTGTGGCTGGCCATCTCGATGGCGCCGTCCAGCAGAGGTTTATAGTGAACAACACGGCCTGGTTCCATTCCGCAAGAAGCGGCAATGATCGCTTTGGGTTTTGCGTCGTCGATCCGCACAGCCAATTCGTTGCTTGCAAAGCCGCCGAATACTACCGAATGCACGGCACCCAATCGGGCGCAGGCCAACATCGCCTCAAGCGCTTCGGGGATCATTGGCATATAGATGATGACCCGATCACCTTTCTCGACACCCTTGGCCCGCAACGCCCCGGCCAGATTGGCCACACGGTTGCGAAGCTCGACATAGGAAATCTCGCGCTTGGTGTGCGTGATCGGGCTGTCGTAAATGATGGCCGTCTGCTCTCCGCGGCCGTTTTCCACGTGGCGATCAACAGCATTCCAGCAGGTGTTTACTCTGGCGTCCCGAAACCATTCGTAGAGAGGGGCGTTGTCATCGAACAGCGCCTTGCTTGGAGGTCGAACCCAATCAATCCCTTTTGCGGCTTCCATCCAGAATGCTTCCGGATCGGATTTCCAGCTTTCGTAAACGTCCTGATAAGCCACGTTGGTTTCTCCTCCTACAGTTCCTTGTGCTTTGTGTAAGGGGCGCAGGGGGCAGCGTACAAGCAAGGGACATGACGGGGCGTCATTTTATCGCAAAATCTTTGCAGAATTTGCCGAATTGCCCTGCAAAGTTTTGCAAACTCGTTTTTGCTCGCGATTTTGAGGTGTTCGATCCGCCGCTTTTGCAAAATTGCAAATTCAGTCGTGCAAAGAATCACCTGCGGGCAGGCTGAGGTCAGGCACTTTGAACGATGCCTGACCCAAATCAACGTTAGACTACCCGTAATGAGCGACCGGAGTCCCCGCAATCGCAGCCATGTTCAGCAGGCCGCGTGCTGTGATCGACGGGGTTACGATATGGGCCTTGTTGCCCATTCCCATCAAGATTGGCCCAACTTCCAGACCATCTGCCTTCATTTTTAGAATATTGCGCACGCCGCTCGCGGCATCTGCGTGAGCGAAGATCAGTACATTCGCTGGCCCAGTTAGGCGAGAGTTCGGGAAAATCCGAGAACGCAATTCGGGGTCCAGAGCCACATCGAGGTTCATCTCGCCCTCGTAAGTAAAGTCGCGTGGTTCGGAGTCCAGAATATCCAGCGCGGCCCGCAGACGTTTGCCTGATCCCTCCGCCTGGTTTCCGAACTGCGATTGCGAGCAAAAGGCGATTTTTGGTTCGACACCGAACCGTCGAACGTGACGAGCAGCACCGATCGTCGCTTCTGCCAGTTCTTCTGGGGTGGGCAATTGCCGAACGTGGGTATCAGCGATGAAGAGGGGCCCATCTTCAAGGATCATAAGTGAAAGGGCGCCGTGCGGACGCAGGTCGCCGTCATCCAACACCTGCTCAACATAATTCAGGTGCCAGCGGTATTCACCAAATGTACCGCAGATCATGCTGTCGGCTTCGCCTCTGTGCACCATGATCGCCGCAATCGCGGTTGAGTTGGTACGCATGATCGCTTTGGCAAGATCGGGTGTCACCCCACGGCGCTGCATGATTTCGTGATACGAGTTCCAATAGTCGTAGTAACGTGGATCGTTTTCCGGGTTCACGATTTGGAAGTCCTCACCAGGGCGTACCGTAAGCCCAAGACGTTCACAGCGTGCTTCAATAACGTCCGGACGACCAATCAGAATCGGTGTCTCCGTTGTTTCCTCCAGAATGGCCTGCGATGCGCGCAGCACACGCTCGTCTTCGCCCTCGGCAAAAACAATACGACGCGAGGCGGCAGCGGCGGCTTCGAAAACTGGGCGCATGATCAGGGCGGATTTGAATACCGTCTGGTTCAATCGCTCTTTGTAGGCTTCGATATCTTCGATCGGGCGTTTAGCCACACCGCTGGCCATTGCGGCCTCTGCAACAGACGAGGAGACAACGCCGACGAGGCGGGGATCAAAGGGTTTTGGGATCAGATAATCGGGCCCAAATGTCAGTTGTTCGCCTTTGTAGGCCGCGGCGGCCTCGGCGCTTGTGGTCGCGCGGGCCATTTCGGCAATACCATCCACGCAGGCGATCTGCATTTCGTCATTGATCTCAGTCGCGCCAACATCCAAAGCGCCTCGGAAGATGAACGGGAAACACAGAACGTTGTTGACCTGATTGGGAAAGTCGCTGCGTCCTGTGGCGATGATTGCGTCCGGTGCAACTTCGCGTGCGGCCTGAGGCAGGATTTCGGGCGTTGGATTGGCCAGTGCGAAAATGATCGGACGCTTGGCCATTTTCTCGACCATTTCTGGCTTGAGGACATTGGGACCGCTGAGTCCAAGGAACAGATCTGCGTCGCCAATCACATCATCCAATGTGCGGAGGTCCGTTTTCTGGGCGAACTGATCTTTGTGCGGGTTCATATCCTCTTCCCGGCCTTCGTAGACCAGACCGTGAATATCGCACAGCCAGATGTTTTCGCGTTTGACGCCCAGTTTAACCAGCATGCTCAGGCAAGCGATGCCAGCCGCGCCACCACCTGTCGAGACGACCTTGACGTCTTCGAACTTTTTCCCGGCGACGTGCAGCGCGTTTTTGGCTGCGGCACCTACAACGATCGCGGTGCCATGTTGATCGTCATGAAAAACAGGGATGTTCATCCGTTCGCGGCACAGCTTTTCGACGATGAAGCAATCGGGTGCCTTGATATCTTCTAGGTTGATCGCGCCAAAGGTGGGCTCCAGCGCGCAAACAATGTCGGCCAGCTTTTCGGGGTCGGGTTGGTCGACTTCGATGTCAAAGCAGTCGATACCAGCGAACTTCTTGAAAAGAACCGCCTTGCCCTCCATCACCGGCTTGGAGGCCAGTGCTCCGATGTTCCCAAGCCCCAAAACAGCCGTCCCGTTCGAGACGACCGCCACCAGGTTCCCGCGTGAGGTATAGCGTTCGGCGTTAGAGGCATCTGCTTTGATCTCAAGGCTCGCCTCTGCCACGCCGGGAGAGTAGGCGCGCGCCAGGTCACGGCCGTTGGCCATTGGCTTTGTCGCCTTGATCTCAAGTTTTCCGGGTTTTGGGTGGGCATGATAATCAAGCGCGGCCTGCCGCAGGCTGGGTGTGTCAGACATCGGCTTTTCAACTCCCTTCAAAATTTGATTTAGTGCTAAACTATTTTTCGCGGCTTGGCTACGCCACGTCATTTTGCAACAGTGTCGCAACCGCAACGGGCCTTTAGTTGAATTCTGCGGCAAATCGGCTAAGTTCGCCAACTTCAATTTCCTCGCAATCGTTATGAAGATGGAAAACCGGCATGAGCTCTAAGGGCCAGTTTCAGTCAGGGGATGCGACGCCCCTAGAAAAAAGGTCCTTTGGAACGGATCGGTTTGGCTTTCGCGTGGCCATAGTTTTGGCCGTTTTAATCCTGATCGTTACCGCGACTTGGCCGATGCAGGCCTCTGCTTTCAATCAGGAAGGCGGACCGCTTGAAACGATTTCGGCTGCAGCATTGTTGGTTGCTGGTGTTGTGGCGCTTTTTAAGTTTTCCGGTTTGAGCCGTCTTTATATCGGGCTTGTTTGCCTATTGTTGGCGGAAAGAGAGTTGGAGGCCGACGTTTATTCGGTGGAAAGCCTGCCTTACTCCATCCTGCACGGTTTGGACGTTATGCTCGACATGACGATCGTTCGGGTCGTTCTGGCAGTTTTGATTCTGGGCGGGGTCTTGTGGCACGGAGTGCCGAATGCTTGGCGTGCCCTCAAAGCAAGAGCGCCTTTCCTGTTGATTTTCTTCATCGCTGGAATGTCGGCATTTGTTGCGCAGGTTCTCGAAGAAATCAGCAGCGCATTCGGCGAAGAGATGACCGTTGTAATGGCCACACGTCTGTTTGTTGTGGAAGAAACGCTTGAGATGTTCTTTTCAATTGGCATTTTGGCTGCCGTTCTGATCGGATGGCCGAAATCTGGAAGTGAAGAGAACAAGAATGACCAACCCGCAAAACCAGACGCGCGCTGAAATCCGCCTGCCCACGCAGGAGTTGCGTGACGATATCCCGTTTTTCACCAAGGTTCTGGGGATGCGGATGGATATGATCTATCCGGCTGATGACCCTCGTGTCGCGGTATTTTCAGGGCACGGTCTTCGTCTTCGGGTAGAAAAAGACGCGCCCGAAGCGCCGGGAACGTTGCGGATTCTAACTGAAAGTCCAGATGAATTTGCAGGCGGTCGTCGCAGTCTCGTGGCCCCCAACGGCACACGTGTTGAGATCGACGAATTGAACCCACCTTTGGTGATGCCAGAGACCATGCATTCTTTCGTCGTGCGCAGGCTCAAGGATCAGGCCCCTTGGATCATCGGACGGGCCGGAATGCACTATCGTGATCTTGTGCCGAACAGGCTGGGCGGGTCGATTATCGCCAGCCATATCCGCATCCCTGACGGCGGGCCGGTGCCGGATATGGTGCATTTCCACAAGGTCGGGTTTCAGTTGATCTTTTGCATCCATGGCTGGGTGGACGTGGTCTACGAAGATCAGGGCGAAAAGATGCGACTGACGGCAGGTGATTGCTTTATTCAGCCACCAGAAATTCGCCACCGCGTTCTTGAAGCCTCAGATAATGTGCAGGTGATTGAGATCGGCGTTCCAGCCGAACACGTTACCGAGATTGATCACGATATGGAGCTGCCTACGCAACACTACCGCCCGGACCGTGAGTGGCAGGGCCAGAGGTTCGTGTTTAATCAGGCCAACGGCGCAGATTGGAAACCGTTCCGCCTGCCGGGATACATATGCCGCGATACGACGATTGCCGAAAACACCAACGGTGTCGCTGGAGTACAGGTCGCTCGCAAAGGGCAGGGTGAACCGGTTTGGGCCGCCCATGATACGGATATCCACTTTACCTTCGTCATGAATGGAGAGCTGACGCTGGAAGGCGACGGCCGAGATCCATACCGTCTTGAGCAGGGGGATGCCTTCGTCATTCCACCCGGTATGCGAACGCGGTTGTCCGATCCTTCCGAGGATGTCGAACTGCTGGAGGTTACACTGCCAGGTACGTTCAATACGACGCTGGACGAAGTGGATTTTGGCGCATGAATCTTAAACCCGGGGCTTCAACTCCCCGGGCGGTTTCATTTAGGGTATGTCTTTCTGACCAGATGATCAAAAATTGGGGAATCGCCATGACTTTGAAAGATGCAGCACTGTCTGTCCGGGAAAAAGCTTATGCTCCCTATTCAAACTTCAAGGTTGGCGCAGCGATCCGTTCGGCGTCGGGTGAGGTTTATTCCGGTTGTAACGTTGAAAACGTAGCCTACCCCGAGGGCACTTGCGCCGAGGCTGGTGCAATCGCCGCAATGGTTGCGGCAGGCGAACAAGCTCTGACAGAGGTCTATGTTGTCGCCTCCTCGCCCCAACCGGTGCCGCCCTGTGGTGGGTGTCGACAAAAGCTGGCCGAGTTTGGCAAGCGCGACGTTAAGGTAACCCTCGCCACTGTCGATGGTGCCGAATTCCAAACCACGATCGGTGATCTTCTTCCAGGAGCTTTCGACGCTTCGCATATGGAGGACGTCTGAGCACATGGACGCCCGCTCAATCATCGCAAAATTGCGCCGGGGCCAGGTGCCGACCGGTGAGGAACTGACTTGGTTCGCACAGGGGCTGGCTGACGGCGGTGTCAGTGATGCACAGGCTGGAGCCTTTGCCATGGCCGTTTGTATGGGTGGGCTGGGTGCTCAGGGTCGCGCCGATTTGACGGTGGCTATGCGCGACAGCGGAGACGTTCTGAAATGGAACTTCGACGGACCGGTAATCGATAAACACTCGACCGGAGGAGTAGGCGACAGTGTCAGTCTGGTGCTTGCCCCTGCTTTGGCCGAGCTGGGTGCGTATGTTCCTATGATCTCGGGGCGCGGTTTGGGTCATACCGGGGGCACGCTGGATAAACTTGAATCCATACCCGGCGTTAGCACTCAGATTGGACAAGAGCGTCTGACGCAGATTTTGCACGACACGGGGGCGGCGATTGTTGGCGCGACAGGGCAGATTGCACCGGCGGACAAGCGGCTTTATGCGATCCGGGATGTAACGGCGACGGTAGAAAGCCTGGACCTTATCACCGCATCGATCTTATCCAAGAAGCTGGCTGCAAGTCCCGAAGCTTTGGTGTTGGACGTCAAAGTCGGCAGCGGCGCCTTCATGAAGACGTTGGACGATGCGCGTAAACTGGCGCAGGCCCTGACCGAAACGGCCAACGCAGCAGGATGTCGGACGTCAGCAGTCATCACGGATATGCACCAACCTCTTGCCCCTTCATTGGGCAACGCGTTGGAGATTGCTGAGGTGATGAATGTTCTCACTAAAGCACACTATGCACCATTGGCAGAGATTTCCGCTGAGCTAGGCGGGGTGCTTCTGGCGGACGCGGGAGTGTTTGAAACCGCTGATGAGGGACGCGACAAGATCACGGATGTCATCCGCGATGGTCGTGCCGCTGAACGGTTCGGGCGCATGATGGCTTCAGTCGGGGGGCCATTGCACTTCGTTGATAACTGGTCCCGTTATTTGCCAGAAGCCAGTGTAATCCTTGAAGTGCCAGCCTCGACCAGCGGTTATGTGACCGCGATTGATGGTGAAGCATTGGGGTTGGCGGTTGTCGCTTTGGGTGGAGGACGGCAAGTAGAAGACGATGTGATCGATCCAGCCGTCGGTCTGTCTGATATTGTCCGACTGGGGGACAAGATTGAAAAAGGCGCTGCGCTGGCGGTGGTTCATGCCGCCCGTGAAGACGCCGCCCGGCAAGCTGCCGAAGCGGTCAGAAAGGCGATTACAATTGGTCCAGATGCAGGCCCGATGCCTGTGCTTGTTCACGAGAGGATCACACCGTGACTCGTGCCTTTCTTGTTGTGATGGATTCAGTCGGCATCGGCGGTGCGCCGGATGCGGATCGTTTCTTTAACGGCGAGACGCCTGATACTGGCGCCAACACTCTGGCCCACATTGCGCAGGCTTGTGCCGAAGGGCGCGCAGAAGAGGGCCGCTCGGGTCCGCTGCACTTGCCAAATCTGGACGCGCTTGGACTGGGGGCGGCTACGCGTCTCGCATCCAAGGCGGAAACACCGGGGCTGGAGGCCGATGCCACGGGCCTTTGGGGATGCGCGCGCGAGCATTCGCCCGGCAAGGATACACCGTCTGGACATTGGGAGCTGGCCGGATTGCCGGTGCCGTGGGATTGGCACTATTTTCCGGACACTTCGCCCTCCTTCCCTACGGATCTAAGTCGTGCGGCCGCGCAGGCTGCTGGCGCCGATGGAATTCTGGGTGATTGCCACGCCTCAGGCACTGCCATCATCGCCGAGTTGGGGGCCGAGCATATGCGGACGGGTTGGCCGATCTGCTACACCTCGGCCGACAGCGTTTTTCAGATCGCCGCACACGAGGAAAGCTTTGGCCTCGACCGTTTGCTGGACATGTGCAAGGCGTTGGCCCCTCGGCTGCATGAGATGAAAGTTGGCCGCGTCATAGCGCGTCCTTTCGTTGGTTCACCCGAAGAGGGCTTTACCCGCACGACAAACCGAAAAGATTTTGCGATCCTCCCACCTGCTCCGGTTTTGACCAACTGGGTGCAAGATGCAGGGCGACGCGTTCACGCTGTTGGAAAAATTGGCGATATCTTCTCAATGCAGGGCATCGACACGCTGCGCAAAGGCACGGACACTGAACTGATGTGTCACTTGTCCGACCTTGTTGATGAGGCTGAAGAGGGCAGTTTGACCTTCGCCAATTTCGTTGAATTCGACAGCCTTTATGGCCACCGGCGCGACATAAGTGGCTATGCTCGTGCGTTGGAGTGGTTCGATCACGAGATCGGAAAGGTTCTGCAAAAACTCCACCCCGGCGACCTGATGCTGCTAACTGCAGATCACGGTAATGACCCAAGCTGGATAGGCACAGACCACACACGCGAGCAGGTCCCGGTTCTGATTGCCGGACAAGGTACCGGTCAGATCGGTGCAGTTAACTTCGCCGACATTGCCGCCAGCATCGCACACCATCTGAAAATTCCGGCACACGGACCGGGGAAGAGCTTTCTATGACTGTCGCAGACCTGCCCAAAATTGAACTTCACCTGCACCACGAAGGCGCGGCCCCACCCGCGTTTATTCGCCAACTTGCCCACGAAAAGCGCATCGACCTGAGTGGGATATTCAAGCCCGACGGCAGCTATGACTTTCGTGATTTTGCGCATTTCCTCAGCGTATATGAGGCCGCCTGCGAAGTGCTGAAGTCGCCCGAGGACTTTCGCCGTCTGACACTGGCCATTCTCGAAGATAGCGCCGCGAACGGAGTAGTGTATTCGGAAACCTTCCTAAGCCCTGACTTCTGCGGTGGCGGAGATTTGCACGCTTGGCGCGATTATCTGACGGCTATTCAGGATGCCGCAGAAGAGGCGGAGCGCAAGTTTGATATCACCCTTCGTGGCGTTGTAACTTGTGTCCGCCATTTCGGGGCCGAACAGGCGAAACGCAGTGCGCATTGTGCGGCTGAGACCGCCGGAGACTGGATCACTGGTTTTGGCATGGGCGGGAACGAGTCCGTTGGCACGCAAGGTGACTACAAATGGGCCTTTGACTGCGCCCGTGAGGCCGGTCTTCGATTAACCACCCATGCTGGTGAATTCGGCGGCCCCGAAAGCGTTCGCGACGCGGTGCGCGACCTTGGAGTGGAACGTGTAGGGCACGGCGTACGCGCGATCGAGGATCCTGATCTGGTCCACGAGCTGGTTGATCGCGATGTGACGCTTGAAGTCTGCCCTGGTTCGAATGTGGTTTTGGGTTTGTTCCCTGATTTCGCGGCTCACCCGATTGCCAGGTTGCGCGACCACGGGGTCAACGTCACTGTATCTACCGATGACCCACCGTTTTTCCATACCACCATGCGGCGCGAATATGAGATGTTGAACCAAGCTTTTGGCTGGGAGGCAGAGGACTTTGCAGCCATGAATGAAACGGCCCTGAAGGCGGCCTTCTGTGATGATGATACCCGCGCGCGGGTCAAGAAAAGACTGGAGAAATCATGAGCGAACACCTGACCGTCGTTGACCACCCGCTGGTCCAGCACAAACTGACGCTCATGCGGGACAAGGGCACCTCGACCGCTGTTTTTCGGCAGCTGCTGCGCGAGATCACGCTGTTGCTGGCTTATGAAGTCACGCGTGAGCTAAAGCTGACCACCCGCCACATCGAGACGCCGATGGAAGAGATGGATGCCCCCATTCTTGCAGGCAAGAAACTGGCGCTGGTGTCGATCCTGCGGGCCGGCAACGGGATGCTGGACGGGGTGCTGGAACTGGTCCCCTCGGCGCGCGTCGGTTTTGTTGGGCTATATCGCGATGAAGAGACGTTGAAGCCTGTTCAGTATTACTTCAAGGCACCCGAAGGTCTGAAGGATCGTCTCGTTATTGCCGTCGACCCGATGCTGGCCACCGGTAACAGCTCGGCCGCTGCGATTGACCTGCTTAAAGAAGCGGGCGCAACCGATATCCGCTTCCTCTGCCTTCTGGCCGCGCCTGAAGGCGTTGCACGTATGAAAGAGGCGCATCCGGACGTTAAAATCGTAACCGCCTCTCTGGACCGAGAGTTGAACTCCAAGGGTTACATCATGCCTGGTCTCGGCGATGCCGGCGATCGGATGTTCGGAACCAAGTAACGCAGTTTACTCGCCGCAGATATTCTGTAGCCGGACCCAATCGCGGTCCGGCAACACCTGCTGCAATGGACGACCGGCCATCGGGTCCGCCTCAATCAGTCCAAGAACTGTTTCGCCCGTTACATCCATTGCATAAGCATAGGGCGTTGAGGGCAGGGCCGCTTGTGCGAACACGGCCAGCAAATCGTCATCCGGTAGAGTCGGGCGCGGTTCAGACAAGATTTGTTCAGTATACTCATCCACGATTTCAGGGGTTAGCTCTCCGGTCGTCAACAGACGGAATGCTGCCGTAGCCCCGGTGCGATCCAATAGATCGCTGAGTGGGTCCTGATCGTTGGACCGGGCGCGTTCAGCTATGATGTAGCCAGCCGCGACTGAGGGGTCTTCGTGGTCCTCGACCAAGGCGCGGTTCAATAGAACGATACCACCCGGCAGGCTAAGGCTGCTTTGGACGCCTGCCGGAAGGATAACAACCTGTTTGACGCCAGTTCGGGATGCCAGTTGATCTAGTGCCTGTTGTGCGCCCTCAGACGTACAGGCGCGCCCCGAGACGCGCTCGATCCTTTGCAGAATGGCATTCCCGATGTCCTGTCTCTTGATCTCGGGCACGACCGAGACGACGTGTTTTTTCAACGCAATCGGCATCCAAAGCAGCAACAAAGCCAAAACAGCCCCGACGACCCCAGCCACAGTTAACCAGCGCAATCGCCCGGGATGGGGGCGCGCGCGGTCGATGGCGCGTTGAAGGCGGTCGATAGCCTCGATCATCGTGGTTTCGGTTTCTTCGAGTTCCAGCGTCTCGTCCTGATCGCCGTCCGGGTTGAAAATCGCAGGAAAGGTGCCGGGGTTTTGACGCTCAAGCGCGGCCAAGGACCAATGCGTCAAAGCTTGCTCGTTAAAATCCGAGATCGTCAGAGTGGCCTCGCCAAGAGACACCACAACCTCACGCCGTTGTACGTCGGGCGAGGGGCGCCACAGACCGGTGGCTTCGATCCGTTGGAACTGTTTAAGTGCCGTCTTCAAGGTGAGGTATGCTCGTATTTATTTTGCCTCAGCTTAGCATGGTAAATTCGCCAGGCGCAAACCTGTTGAACACGGTCGGGTAGAACGATTTGTGATCATGTTTTGGTTTACTCTAGATTCGCGCCTTCATTTTCTTCGGCGTAAGTTCAATAGTTTCCAAAATAAATCCAATTGCATTGAGTATTCAGGAGTTGTTCTTTTTTTAGGCCGGCTTTGGGGCTTTGGGGGCCTAAATTGGGCCTCAATATGTCAAAAATAAGTCACGCCCATTCATCTTGTGTTAATCGTGACCTCAGTTGTTGTGAGTAAAAAGTGGGTTCTGTTTGTGTTGAAAGTAGAGAGTGTAGTGGGTTTTGCAGAGCGTCCTGAATATCAGGACCGCGGTGAACCTCAGGTCGCGTTAAACGCGCGTAGAGGTGGACTGCTGCATGGAACCAAAGTTTCGACCAAAGCGGGATGGAAGCTTGTCGAGGAAATCCAGACAGGCGATCTAGTCCGGACTTTGGATAAAGGTTACAAGACAGTAAGGCGCGTTGCGACAGACAGCATCATGGTTCCTCCAGATGAAACAAGGGCTGAGAATATGCCTGTCTGCGTACCTGCGCATGCGGCCTTCAATGGGCGTCCCGTATGGCTGATGCCAGAACAGGGGATCGCCTTGGACAATACCAAGCTTGGTCGCGATCCGATCAACTTGCCTGTGAGTTTGCCGGTTGTATCGGCGAGGCTGCTGAGCGGAGTATTCCGTATTTCTTCGAATACACCCTCAAGCTATTTCGAGATCAGTACTCTGTTCTTCGACGAAGATGAAGTGATCTACATTGAGGGTGGATTTCGTGCCTTTTGTCCGTCGGGCCGCTTTGGATCGCGCAATTTAAGGGGGACGAAATCGTACGAGGTGGTCGCAGGTGAAGCCGCGCGCGAATTGGTGAATCTGACAGCAAGACGTGCCGACATCGGCGTGCTGGCTAATTCAATGGGGTCGGTGCCAGCGCCAATCTTTGATCACCCGATTGTTCCGGCGAGACCTGTTAGGGGCGCGCGTCGCCCGGGTCGTCCGGGCCGGCCGGTGATGATGATCTGAACCACTTTACATCAATCACAACAAGTAAGCGCTGGCGCATAAAACTATGCGCCAGCGTCTTTTTTAGGCGGCTTTGGCTTCGGGATCGAAACGGCCGTAGAAGGTCTGACCCTTGTCAGCCATTTCACGCAGCAGTGCTGGGCATGCAAACCGCTCGCCATATGCTTCGGCCAGTTGATCGCAACGCTCAGCGGCGTAAGGGGTGCCAATGATGTCCAGCCAGCTGAGCGGCCCACCTGACCAAGGTGCAAAACCCCAACCAAGGATGGCGCCTACGTCGCCTTCGCGGATATCTTCCAGTACGCCTTCTTCGAGCGCGCGGACTGCTTCCAATACCTGAGCGAACATCAGACGTTCCTGAACTTCGATCAGATCAGGCTGGTCGTCGGCCAGCGGGTACTTGTCTTGCAGACCTTTCCAGTATTCGACGCGCTTGCCCTTTTCGTCGTAGTCGAAGAAACCTGCATTGGCTTTGCGGCCCAGACGACCCTGTTCTTCCATCCAGAAGATCAGATCATCCGAGGGGCTCTCCGGATAGGCGTCACCCATCGCGGCCTTTGTCGCGCGCGCAATCTTAGCGCCCAGATCGATCGACGTTTCATCCGTCAGTTGGACCGGTCCAACCGGGAAACCCAACTGGCGCGCAGCGTTGTCGATGAGGACGGGGCTGACGCCTTCGGTGATCATCCGTGCACCTTCGTTGATGTACGGAATGATGCAGCGGTTGGCGTAGAAGAAGCGTGCATCGTTGACCACGATTGGTGTCTTGCGGATTTGACGGACGTAATCCAACGCCTTGGCCACCGCGCGATCACCGGTTTCTTTGCCTTTGATGATCTCGACAAGGAACATCTTCTCAACCGGCGAGAAGAAGTGGATGCCGATGAACTGGTCGGGACGTACAGAGGCTTTGGCCAGATCGGAAATCGGCAGGGTCGAGGTGTTCGAGGCAAAAATGCAATCTTCGGGGATGATTGCCTCGACCTTTTTGGTCATCTCGGCCTTGACGCCCATGTCCTCAAAAACAGCTTCGATGATCAGATCACAGCCTTTCAAGTGATCGAGATCCGGGGTCGCTGTGATGCGGGCCAGCATGGCTTCTTTCTTTTCAGCCGTGACTTTGCCGCGCTTCATACCTTTGTCCAGATAGGTCTCGGTATAGGCTTTGCCTTTGTCTGCAGCTTCCTGATCACGGTCGACCAGAACGACTTCCATCCCCGCTTGGGCTGAGACCAGCGCGATACCGGCACCCATCATGCCCGCGCCCAGAACGCCAACCTTCTTGACCGACTGATCCGGAACTCCACTGGGGCGCACAGCACCTTTTTCCAGCGCTTCCTTGTTCAGGAACAACGAGCGGATCATCGCACCTGAGGACGGGTTCATCAGGACGGACGTGAACCAACGTGCCTCGATCTTCAGGGCGGTGTCGAAATCGACCAGCGCACCTTCGTAGACCGCGCTCAGTAGAGCTTTGGCAGCCGGGAATGCGCCTTGGGTCTTGCCGTTCACCATTGCTGATGCACCAACGAAGTTCATGAAACCAGCAGGGTGGTAAGGCGCGCCGCCGGGCATCTTATAACCCTTGGCATCCCAAGGTTTGACCAGGTCGGCATCCTTGGCGTTCAGGACCCATTCTTTCGCGGCTGCAACAGGATCAGCGGCGATCTCGTCAACGTAGCCAGCACCCTTCGCCTTTTTGACATCCAGCATCTTGCCTTCAAGCAAAAGCGGGGCCGCAGCAATCGCACCGACTTTGCGGACCATACGCGTTGTACCGCCTGCGCCCGGGAAGATGCCTACCATGATCTCTGGCAGACCATATTTGGCTTTGGGGTTCTCAGCGGCAAAGATGCGGTGCGTCGACAGCGGCAGCTCCATGCCGATACCCGCAGCAGTGCCGGGCAGGGCGGTCGCGATCGGTTTGCCGCCCTTTTTGGTCTTGGGGTCCATACCCGCCATTTCAATTTTACGCAGCAGGGCGTGCATTCGCATTGTGCCTTCGAACAGGCCCCTGGCAGGATCGTCGCCAGCTTCCTCTTTCATGACGGCCAGCAGGTTCAGGTCCATACCACCGGCAAAGGAACCTTCTTTGCCCGAGGTAAGGACGATCCCTTTGATTTCATCGTCAGCCAGCGCCTGGTCGATCAGGTCGCTGAGCTGCGCCAACCCGTCAAAGGACATCACGTTCATGGTTTTGCCGGGAACGTCCCACGTGATAACGCCAACTCCGTCGGCGTCTTTGGTCAGAGTAAACTCGGTCATTCGTCTTCTCCAATCTGGTCAGCCGTTAACGGGCTGCCGTCTTTACGGGTGAAGGAGAAACCGTTTTCATCATCCTTCACCATCATGTCTATGTCGCTGTAATAGCCGGTCTCGGTCGGGGTCCGTGTGCCCACCACCAGAAAGGTCGCGGGCGCATCGGTTTTGTTCACTAGGTGGTGGCCGTTGGCCTCACCTGCTGGCCAAGCGGCACAATCGCCGGGCTGCATCTCATGCTCGCCATCGTCATCGATCAGCACGCAGGTGCCGCTCAGCATGATCGCAAACTCGTCCTGCTCCATGTGGTAGTGGCGCAATGACGAGAGACCCTGCGGCTCCAGCCGCACGATGTTGACCCCGTACTGGGTTAGTCCGCCCGCATCACCCAAGCGCTGTACGAAACGACCCGCAGTCGCTTCGGCCAGCTTGCCGGGATAGGCCGAGCCGCCCTTGAACGGGATCTGAGAGAGATCCAGCTTGGGCATCAGACCCGCTCGATAATCGTTGCTGCACCCATGCCGGATGCAATGCAGAGCGTGGCCAGACCTGTTTCCTTGTCCTGACGCTCTAACTCATCCAGCAGCGTGCCGATGATCATCGCGCCGGTTGCGCCCAGTGGGTGACCCATCGCGATCGAGCCGCCGTTGGGGTTGATCAGCGCAGGGTCTACATCAAAGGCTTGCTGGAACCGCAGCACAACCGAGGCGAAGGCTTCGTTGACTTCGAAGAGGTCCAGATCGCTGATCTTCATTCCATTGTCGGCAAGGATCTTCTCGGTCACCGGAACTGGACCGGTCAGCATGATGGTCGGATCGGTACCGATCTTGGCAGTTGCCTTGATGCGCGCGCGCGGCTTCAGGCCGTATTTCTCACCGAATTCCTTGTTGCCGATCAGAACAGCAGCAGCGCCATCGACGATACCCGAGCTGTTGCCCGCGTGGTGGATGTGGTTGATCTTTTCCAGATGCGGGTATTTCAGCATCGCGACTTTGTCGAAGCCAGGCATCTGTTCGCCCATCATCGCAAAGGACGGGTTAAGGGCGCCAAGGCTCTGCATGTCGGTGCCGGGGCGCATATATTCGTCGCGGTCCAAAATGGTCAGGCCGTTTTGATCCTTGACTGTGATGACCGATTTTTCGAACCGGTTATCTGCCCAGGCTTCAGCCGCGCGCTTTTGTGATTCCACTGCCAGAGCGTCCGCCTGATCGCGGTCGAAACCGTACTCGGTCGCGATGATATCGGCCGAAATGCCTTGCGGCACGAAATAAGTGTCCATTGCCAGCGAGGGATCAACGGCAATCGCAGCGCCGTCGCTGCCCATCGCCACGCGGCCCATCATTTCAACACCACCAGCAATGTAGGCGTCGCCCGCACCGCCTTTTACCTGGTTTGCAGCAAGGTTTACCGCTTCCATGCCCGAAGCGCAGAAACGGTTGATCGCCAGACCAGGGATTGACTGATCCAGGTCTGAGGCCAGTACGGCAGAGCGCGCCAGACAGCCGCCTTGCTCCATCACTTGGGTGACATTGCCCCAGATCACGTCCTCAACGGCGTGACCTTCCAGATTGTTGCGCTCTTTCATAGCGTTCAGGGTCACGGCGGACAGGCGCACCGAGGTTACCTCGTGCAGACTGCCATCCTTGCGGCCCTTACCGCGCGGAGTGCGCAGGGCGTCATAGATATAGGCTTCGGTCATGGGTCTTCTCCTTAAGCTCGATCCGACGGGTTGCCGGGCATCAGGTCATATGGGTGTTGCCAGCCGGGCTGTTCGGACAAGCGAGTCAGCCAGGCGTCGATGTTGGGCCAATCGGTTCGGTCAAAGCCGAATGGTTCGGGGTAATAAAGGTAGCCGCAGCAGCTAAGGTCGGCGTTGGTCACGCCGTCGCCGACGATCCAGTCGCGACCCTCGAGGTGCTTGTTGAGAACGTCGTAGGTTGCCTTAAGACGGCCTTGGTTAAAGGCGATTACATCCGTATTGCGGTGTTCTTCGGGCAAGAAGTTCATCAGGAAACGGGTCAAGCCAGCCATCGAGCTGAGCTTGTGATTGTCCCACAGAACCCAGCGCAGAATGTCATAGTTATCTTCTTTGGTTTTGCCGCCAAATTTACCGGACTTCTCGGTTACGTAGGCTTGGATGGCACCGGACTGTGAAGTTTGGAAATCGCCATCGATCAAAACCGGAGCTTCCCCCATCACGTTCACTTCGGAACGAAAGTCAGGCCCGCGGGTGACGCCTTTGAAAAAGTCTACAAAAACCGGCTCCCACTCGAGCCCGGACATTTCCAGCGCTATTGCGGCTTTGTATGAATTGCCGCTTTCGCCAAAACAATGAAGTTTGATGGTCATGCGATCGCCCCTCCCAAGGCGCATGCTGAAGTGCCGCAATTTACGTATTTCGAGGAAAACGAGCCAATTCTGGCGAAAAGGAGTTCGTCTTGCTGAAAACACGCGCACCCGGATTAGGTGCGGAAAACCCGTCAGCGCTTGCGCGCTTCAAGCTCGGTGTTGAATTCTCGTAGTCGGCGGGTCAGTTTCCCTTCGTCAATCACGCTATTGAAATTCTCGAATAGAAAGGACAGTGCTTCCCCCTCGTCTAAACCAGCTTCTCGTGCGAACCCTCGGAGTTTACGGTAACCATCTTCGGTCATGGCGACCGGAAAGCGGCGGGTCAGGCGAAAACGTTTGGGCATTGCGTGTCCTTGGTAAAACCGGTTCCGAGGGCAGGCCCCGGAACCGGATTGTTATCAGAAGTTGGCAGCCTCCAGAGCCATCACAGTGTCCGCGCCAGTCTGGATGCGCGACAGGTGCAGTGCGGTGGCGGGCAGGCGGCGGGCCATGTAGAACCGACCGGTGTTGATCTTGGTCTCGTAGAACTCTTTGTCCGAGGCACCACCGTCCAGCGCGTCTTGCGCGGCCTTGGCCATCTGTGCCCACATCAGGCCCAGGCAAACATGGCCGAACATGTGCATGAAGTCGTAAGACCCAGACAGTGCGTTGTTCGGGTTCTTCATGCCTTCCTGCATGAAATACATGCCGGCAGCTTGCAGATCCTTGGATGCCGCTTTCAACGGTTCGATAAAGGCCTTGTCGTAGGCTTCGTCTTTGCCGCCGTTTTCTTTGCAGAAGGTTTTGACCATCTCAAAGAAAGCCATGACGTGCTTGCCGCCATCCTGTGCCAGTTTCCGGCCTACAAGGTCCAGCGCCTGAACGCCGTTTGCACCTTCGTAGATCATCGCGATACGGGCGTCGCGGGTGTATTGCGACATGCCCCATTCTTCGATGTAGCCGTGGCCGCCATATACCTGCTGCGCCTGAACGGTCATGTCATAGCCCTGATCCGTCAGGAAGCCTTTGATGACCGGCGTCAGCAGCGAGATCAGGCCATCCGCGTCTTTGTCACCCGAACGGTGCGCCTTGTCGATCATGGTTGCGCCCCACAGAATGAATGCGCGCGCACCCTCGGTGAAGCTTTTTTGATCCATCAGGTTGCGGCGGATGTCGGGGTGCACGATCAGCGGATCGGCGGGGCCGTCCGGGTTTTTCACACCAGTTACGTCACGGCCTTGCAGGCGGTCCTTAGCGTATTCGACTGCATTCTGGTATGCGGCCTCGGCTTGCGAAAGGCCCTGCATACCGACACCCAGACGCGCTTCGTTCATCATGGTGAACATGGCGCGCATGCCTTTGTGCTCATCGCCCAGCAGCCAGCCGGTGGCCTCGTCATAGTTCATGACGCAGGTCGAGTTGCCGTGGATACCCATCTTCTCTTCGATCTTGCCGACCGAAACGCCGTTACGCTCACCGGGTGTGCCGTCTTCGTTCACAATAAACTTGGGCACGATGAACAGCGATACGCCCTTGATGCCTTCGGGGCCGCCTGGGATTTTGGCCAGCACCAAGTGAATGATGTTGTCGGCCATGTCATGATCACCAGAAGAGATAAAGATTTTCTGGCCAGAGATTTTGTAGCTGCCATCGCCCTGAGGTTCTGCCTTAGTGCGCATCAGGCCCAGATCGGTGCCGCAATGCGGTTCAGTCAGGTTCATGGTGCCGGTCCATTCGCAGCTGACCATGTTGGGCAGGTAGGTGTTCTTTTGCTCGTCGGTTCCGTGCGCCAGAATGGCCGAAGCGGCACCGTGGGTCAGTCCCTGGTACATGACGAACGCTTGGTTTGCGCCCGAGAACATTTCGCCCACCGCGGTACCCATCACGTAAGGCATGTTCTGGCCGCCATACTCTTCGGGCATGTCGAGGCCAGTCCAGCCACCTTCCTTCATCTGCTCGAAGGCGTCTTTGAAACCTGTCGGGGTGTAGACAATGCCGTTCTCCAACCGACAACCCTCGGTGTCGCCGACTACGTTCAGCGGATGCAGAACATTGGTGGCAACCTTGCCGGCTTCTTCCAGAACGGCGCTGGTAAACTCGGCTTCCAGTTCGTTGTACCCCGGAATATCGGATTCCGAGACTTTCAGCACATCGTGCAGAATGAACTGAGTGTCTTTGGTAGGCGCGTTGTAAACGGGCATTTGAAGCTCCCTTAAATTCAGATGTCCGGGGTTGGATCCGCGAGCGTCACTCGACGGCTTTTTTCTCGTGTTTCATCGAGGCGATAACTTTTTCGCCCCAGCGCAACTGTTCCTTCAGATCGTCGATAGCCTGTGTCAGCTCTTCGCGGCGGGCTTCCATATCCACCAGACGTTCCCGTGCAATTTCGAATGTACGGGTCATCTGTGTTTTTTGCTGATCGCCCACATGATACAGGTCCAGCAGCTGCCGAATTTCTTCGAGGCTGAAGCCAAAACGCTTGCCACGCAGGATCAGTTTCAGACGCGCCCGGTCACGTTTCGTGAACAGGCGTTTCTGACCCTCGCGGATCGGGAACAAAAGTTCCTTGGCCTCGTAAAATCGCAATGTGCGCGGCGTGACATCATAAGTCTCGCACATTTCACGTATGGTCATCAGGTCTTCGGTCATGGTTTCAGCACTCTCGTCACTGGCGTCTATTTAAGTCAGTTGCGCAGTCGATGCGCACGTTACAACACGGAGATGACGTTCACGTAATGCAAACGCTACGTCACTAATAAGTTGACGTAGCATCCTCTCGCGTCAAGGTGTGCTTTGGCGGTGATTTTGGGTGTTACGTAACGGAACTTTTCAAAGCCAAAATAGCCCGAGTGCCCGAAACACAAAAAAGCGCACGGCCCCAAAGCAGGGTCATGCGCGTGGCTGGCAACCAAGTTTGCCGTTTCGTCGTCTCAGATTTTCAGGTCAGCGATTTTGCCGTCTGATCCCGCATCTGCTGCAGAGCATCGATGGCTTCGTCCAATTGCTGACGTTGCTTATGCAGCTCGACCATCTGCTGATCAGCCAGTTCTACAAATGCTTTCATCTGCGCCTGATTCCCTTGATCTTCATAGATCAACAGCCATTGGCGGATATCTTCCAAGGGGAATCCATACTTGCGACCGCGCATGATCAGAGTCATCCGCGCGCACTCGCGGGGGCCATAGAATCGCGATCTGCCTTCCCGGTCCGGTTGCAGCAGTTCGATATATTCATAGTAGCGCAGGGTACGCGGAGTCACGTCGAACTCGGTGCACATCTCTTTGAATGACAAACGCTTGTCGGACATTCCTGTTCTCCTCTGCGACAGCCTATGGGTTGTCTTAAGCGAGCGCAACAGGTGGGCTTGCTCTTTTGCTGATCACGCGCTCATAAAGAAAGAAATCAAGGGGACACAAACACATGGTCGACAAAGCCTCGATAGCCCGACAATTCATCGAAGCGATTCCGCACGCCAAGGCGCTGGGCATGAAGCTAAGCTCAATCGGCAATGGAGAGGCGGGAATCACCATGCCATACAGTAACGAACTGGTCGGAGATCCCAGAACCGGAGTGATCCACGGAGGGGCCGTATTCGCCATACTGGATACCTGTTGCGGCGCGGCGGTCATGAGCCATCCCTCTGCTCCAGGCGGTACCGCCACAATTGATCTGAGAATCGACTACATGCGCGCAGCAACACCGGGGCAGAGCATTACCGCCCATGCAACCTGCTACCACATAACCCGCAACGTCGCGTTTGTTCGTGCGACAGCGATGGACGAAGATCAGGATCTGCCAGTGGCGACCGCCGCTGGGTCCTTTACGGTGGAGGGTCTGTGATGGCGCGTCCTCGTCCTGAACCAATGCAAGTGGTCAAGCAACGCCGAGACGCCGCACTGAATGCGATCGTCGAGGGTGTACCTTATATTCGTTTCCTCAATATCTCGTTCGACAGGCGCGGCGACGAACTGACTGGCGTTCTGAACTTTGATGAAAAGCTAATCGGAAACCCGTTGCTACCCGCGTTACACGGAGGAGTCACAGCCGCCTTTCTGGAGGTTACGGCTGTCATCACGCTAAGCTGGGAGTACTTCTTTCCCCGTATCGAAAGCGGTGAGCTAGAGGCCGAAGATATCTTTCAGGCCGAAACAGTCCGGTTTCCCAAAACGGTCGATTTCACGGTCGACTATCTGAGGTCCGGCTTGCCGCGCGACGCCTACGCACGGGCCTTTGTCAGCCGCTCGGGTCGCCGTTATGCGTCCGTTCGTGCGGAGGCTTGGCAAGATAACCACGCCCGTCCTTTCGCTCAGGCCACAGGGCATTTTCTGATGCCGCAAGCCAAGCCCGAAAAAGAGTAGCTTAAATGCACGACGCCTCGGCACCCCTAACGCATAAACGGGTGTTAAAGATTGCAGTTCCGATTGTGTTGTCTAACGCAACGGTGCCCATTCTTGGTGCCGTCGATACCGGTGTGGTTGGGCAAATGGGTCAGGCCGCGCCTATCGGCGCAGTGGGCATGGGCGCGGTGATCCTAGCGAGCATCTACTGGATTTTCGGTTTTTTGCGGATGGGCACGACAGGTCTTGCGGCCCAAGCGCGTGGTGCAGGCGATACAGCAGAAACCGGGGCGCTGCTGATGCGCGGGCTGTTGCTGGGTGGGGCCGCCGGGTTATTCTTTATTCTGACGCAGTTCTGGGTGTTCTGGGGGGCATTCTCCTTGTCACCTGCCAGCCCCGAGGTCGAGGCATTGACCCGGGATTATCTGCAAATCCGTATCTGGGGCGCCCCGGCCACTATTGCGCTTTACGCTGTGACAGGTTGGCTGATCGCGGTCGAAAGAACCCGTGGTGTTTTTGTTCTGCAAATATGGATGAACGGTCTGAATATCCTTTTGGACTTGTGGTTCGTGTTGGGTCTTGGGTGGGGCGTAGAAGGTGTGGCCATTGCGACCCTGATCGCGGAATGGACGGGGCTGGCACTGGGTCTATGGTTGTGCCGCGATGCCTTCGGGGGGAGTCAGTGGTGCGACTGGCCGCGCATCTTTGATGCCGCACGGCTGCGTCGGATGATGCAGGTGAATGGTGACATTATGATCCGTTCTGTCCTGCTGACCGGAGCTTTTACCACCTTTCTATTCGTCGGCTCGGACTTGGGAGATGTGAACCTCGCGGCCAATCAGGTTTTGTTGCAGTTTCTTGAGATCACGGCATTTGCTTTGGACGGGTTCGCCTTTTCCGCCGAGGCGTTGGTCGGTACTGCCGTGGGTGCGCGAGACCGGTATCAGGTTCGCCGCGCTTCCGTCATGGCATCGCAGTGGGGCGTGGGTGGGGCTGTCGCACTGGGACTAGTCTTTTACTTCGCGGGTCCTGCGTTGATTGACCTAATGTCGACCTCTCCCGAGGTGCGCGTCGCCGCGAGAGAGTACCTGATCTGGGCGGCCTTTGCTCCGGTGATCGGCGTAGCCAGCTGGATGTTGGATGGGATCTACATCGGTGCAACCTGGACCCGCGCCATGCGTAACGCGATGATCCAGTCGATTGCGATTTACGTCGCCGCACTTTTCATTTTGGTGCCGACATTGGGCAATCACGGCTTGTGGGCGGCGCTGATGGTCCTGAACATTGCGCGCGGCGCCACACTGGGCTGGCGCTATCCAAGACTTGAGGCACAGGTGGCTTAAAGCAGGACCAGCAGATTCTCAGGCGGCCGTCCGATCGCTGCCTTGTCGTCGGAAATGGCGATAGGGCGCTCGATCAAAATCGGGTTTTCGGCCATCGCAGCAATCAGTTCGTCCGAGGGTGTCTCTTTGGTCAGGCCAAGCTCTTTGAACTGCTTTTCTCCGGCGCGCATCATGTCGATTGCAGACACGCCAAGCAGGTCCAACGTTGCGAGAATTTCGTCTGAGGAAGGGGAATCCTCCAAGTATTTGCGTACTTCGACCTGGGCTCCGTTTTCTTCCAACAGGGTTAATCCCGCACGGGACTTGGAGCATCTTGGGTTGTGCCAGTATTTGATCACAGCCATTCCTCTCGTTTGCTTCCAACTGCCTGCGCGACAGAGTCGAACCCGTCACGCGCTAACAATTCGTCCAACCCCCGAGCAATCTCGGCGGCCAGAGAGATACCGCCGTAAACCATTGCGGTATAGAACTGAACGGCCGAAGCCCCCGCACAAATCTTTTCATACGCTTGCTGCGCGTTGCTGATGCCGCCGACCCCAATCAACGGGATTTGCCCATCGGTTAGCTTGCTGAGGCGAGCCAAAACACGGGTGGATTTTTCAAACAAGGGTGCGCCAGACAAGCCGCCGGCCTCATCTCGATGCCTGCTTTGCAGGCCGTCCCGAGACAGCGTGGTGTTTGTCGCGATCACGGCGTCCACGCCCGTTTCCCGAGCCACATCGGCGATGTCCTGCAGTTCTGCCTCGGTCAAGTCTGGAGCAATCTTCAGGAAAATTGGCAAGGAGCGGGGCAGTGTGTCGCGAGTTTCGATCACTCCACTCAACAGGGCGCTCAGCGCGGCTTTACCCTGCAGGTCTCTCAGCTTTTCGGTGTTGGGGGACGATACATTGACCGTGGCGAAATCCAGATGCGCGGCACAGTGCGCCAATACTTTGGCGAAATCTCCGGGGCGGTCGTCGCTGTCCTTGTTTGCACCAAGGTTCAACCCGATCACAGCGTCCTTTGGGCGGTTGGCCAATCGGCTGGCCATGACTTCCATACCTTCGTTGTTGAACCCAAAGCGGTTAATCGCGGCCTTGTCTTCGGTCAGACGAAAGAGGCGCGGTTTTGGGTTTCCGGGTTGGGGGCGTGGAGTGACTGCGCCGACCTCGATAAAACCGAAGCCCGCGCGGGAAAGGGGGGCCAGAACCTCACCATTTTTGTCGAACCCAGCTGCCAGCCCCACCGGATTGGGCAAATCCAATCCCGCAACATTCGTGCGCAACCGAGAGGATGATATGGGGCCAGGCGAAGGTGTAAGCCCGGCCTTCAGTGCTTTGATCGAAAGACCATGTGCCGCTTCTGGATCAAGGCGGTGAAGGGCGCTTAGCCCGAGTTTCTCAGTCAGTTTCATCCGAAAGTCTCTCTGCCTTGGGTCGGGGCGCAGCGGATCAGGCGTGAGGTTTTAACTGCGGCCTGACGGTGTATCACCGCGTCTTTGTATGTCGGGTCCGTCACCATCTCGAGGAACGCATGCGCGGTTGGGTAACGCGCGATGAATACGGCATCCCATGTCTCGTCCGGCGGGCCAATCAGCGTAGTTTCAAACGCGCCGCTCCATAGAATTGATGCACCGATGCGCGCGATAACAGGGGCGGTTTCCTTGCCATAATTGCTGTAAGCCTGCGCGCCAGTCAGTCGGGCATCGGCCAGTTCGTGCCCCTCTGGATAGGCGGCCCGTTTGCGGAATCTCACCAGGTTCAGCATTTCAATCGGGTGGTCTCTGTCCAGTGATTTGAACGCTTCGAACTGAGTGCGCTCAGGGTCGATGAATGAAGTCATTTCATCTCCTCAGGGAACCGATGGGATGATCCATCGAATGGAAGCGGACACGACCACACCACGTCTTGCATGCGGATCTGGCGATAGAGGTGTGGAAAAAGGGCGCCCCCGCGCGAGACTTCCCATTTCAGATCATCGCCCATTGCATTGCCGTCACATGCCAGCAATGTCAGCCCTTCGACCCCGGCAAAGTGTTTGGCTGCTGTTTCTGCGGCCTGCTCTGCGGTTGAAAAGTGTACAAAGCCGTCCGCGACATCAATCGGCGCCCCATCCGAAGAGCCTTGATCCTGCAACTCGGCCCATTCATCGGCTCGAAAAATCTTGTAAATCAGCATGAGGTGGTGATGCCCCGCGTGACTGGCAGAATCAAGCCGGATTTCCCCCTTTGACTCTTCCTGCCAGTGAGCGCACCATCGCGTCAAACAAATACAGGGAGTATCAATATGTTCACCCGTTTTCTGACATCAGTGGCGGTTCTAGGCCTGACCGCAGGCATGGCTGCTGCCGATTACAAGCTGACGATTCTTCATACGAACGATTTCCACGCGCGTTTTGAGCCGATCAACAAATACGATAGTGGCTGCGATGCCGAAGACAACGCTGAGGGCAAGTGCTTTGGCGGTTCGGCCCGTTTGGTTACCGCGGTGAGCGATGCGCGCGCGCGGGCAGAGAATTCGATTCTTGTTGATGGTGGGGACCAGTTCCAGGGTTCGTTGTTCTACACCTATTACAAAGGCAAAGTTGCCGCAGAGTTCATGAACAAGCTGGGCTACGATGCTATGACCGTGGGTAACCATGAATTCGACGACGGGCCCGAGGTTCTGCGTGGCTTTATCGACTCGGTGGATTTCCCTGTTCTGATGTCGAACGCGGATATCCGCGACGAAGAATTGCTGACCGACAAGATCAAAAAGTCGACTGTCATCGAAGTCGGTGGGGAGAAAATTGGCCTGATCGGCCTGACCCCCGAAGACACACATGATCTGGCTTCACCCGGTCCCAACATCACGTTCTCGGATCCGGTGCCTGCGGTGCAGGCTGAGGTCGATCGGCTAACCGGTGAGGGCGTAAATAAGATCATCGTGCTAAGCCACTCGGGCTATGGCGTGGACCAGCGCGTGGCTCAGGAAACCAGCGGTGTCGATGTCATCGTGGGCGGCCACTCCAATACCTACCTGTCGAATGTTTCCGATAAGGCGGTAGGACCGTATCCAACCGTGGTTAACGGTGTTCAGATCGTGCAGGCCTACGCCTATGGCAAGTTTCTGGGCGAGTTGAACGTGACCTTTGACGACGACGGCAACGTCATCGAAGCCGCTGGCGAACCGCTGATCATGGACAACACCGTGATCGAAGATCAGGCCGCGCTGGATCGTATTGCTGAATTGGCCGTGCCATTGGAAGAGATCCGCAACAAAGTGGTCGCAAACGCAGCTGATGCTATCGAGGGAGACCGCTCGATCTGCCGTGTGCAGGAATGCGAGATGGGGAACCTAGTTGCCGATGCCATGCTGGCGCGCGTCGCGGATCAGGGCGTGAAGATCGCGATCGCCAACTCGGGGGGGCTGCGTGCTTCGATCGATCCCGGCGAAGTGACAATGGGTGAAGTACTGACCGTACTGCCTTTCCAGAACACACTGTCGACTTTTGAAATTAACGGACAGGGCGTGATTGATGCGCTGGAAAATGGCGTCAGCCAAGTCGAAGAGGTTAAAGGCCGCTTCCCTCAAGTTGCTGGTCTGACGTTTGTCTGGGATCCGGCAGTTGCACCTAACGAAGGCCGCGTGTCCGAGGTGATGGTTGCCGATGGCGACGGTTTTGTCCCTATCGATCCGGCGGCGACCTATCTGGTTGTCACGAACGACTATGTCCGCAACGGCGGTGACGGCTACAACATGTTCGAAGGTGACGACAAGAACGCCTACGACTACGGTCCCGATCTGGCAGATGTCACCGCAGAGTACCTGGCTGAGAACGCTCCGTACCAGCCGTATCTGGATGGCCGGATCAAGCAAAAGTAAGTTTTTAGATCAACAGAAAAAGGCCGCATCCTTTGATGCGGCCTTTCTTGTTGGGCTTCTTTTATCCGAAATCATATTCAGGCCAAAGCGCCGGATCGAAACCATTCAGCATTGGTTGGATGTGCTCTGAAACGCTTTGCCAGCCACCAACAGACTTGGTCGAGATCTTTTTCCTGACCTGATCGATGCTGGCAGTTCTAACCTGCTTGGTGTTCTTTTCGGGGTGCATCATCGTCTCGTTCCAATCGATACCGCAGAACGCCGCGACCTGTTGGCTGTAGGTCTTTGGATCGGCCACGAGTTTTTCGTAAGGAACGGTCAGAATGCGGTCTCCGAACACGGCATCCCAATGGGTTATGTACTTGCGGTACAAATTAGCCGAGTGGGCAATCGCCTCGAGGTTTGAAGAATAATGCATCCCAACTGCTGGAAACAGTCGGATCCACTTGGACAACCCAACATCACGGGGGTCGCGAAGCATGTTGATGATCTTCGCATTTGGGAACGCCGAAAGAAGGAAGCCAACGCGCTGATAATTATGAGGAAGCTTGTCTACAAATGCGGTTGAACCATCCGGGATCGGAGGCATAAGTTTGCGGAATTCTTGCGCGATCTTGGCCGCGTTTTCATTGCCAAACGTTGCGCCGTCTTCTTCGAATTCAAGCGACAGGTCGACGCCCAGCGTAAGCTCCCCACATCCGGCGATGCCGGGGGCGGAACTCAGCATCATTTCCATCAATGTGGTGCCCGAACGCGGTTGACCAATGACGAAAATCGGCAATGGCTCTTCGCTAAGGCCCGAGCTTGGGGCTTCGGTTCCAATGGGGAACAAGCCGGTAATCTTGCTCAGCTTTTCCTCTTGTGCAGCAAAGTCGTACGGGTGAACGGCGTGTTGAATTGCATTTGCGCGCGCATAGTACGGCAAAGCAGCGGCCAAACCGTCTGTCGTAGAAGTCAGGACAGCCCTGGCAAACTCAAGCTCTGCGATGTCATGGTCGCTTTTGTCGATCGCAGCTTCTACCGCTGCCATCAGTTCCGGAGCGTCTTCGGCCCTTGTCATCATCGACAATTGTTGCAATGTCGGTGTGTGATCCGGGTTTTCTGCCCGCAAGCGGTTCAGAATTTCGACCGACCCTTGTTTATCGCCGGCCTGATGCAGGCTTAGGGCCTTTTGAAAGGCAATCTTTTCGTCTTCGGGCGCCAGTTCGTAGGCACGGGCAATATCAAGCGAGTTGTTTTCGACAAAGCCAATGCGCCCGTAGGCTTTCGCGCGTGTGGAAAGAAGAGAGGCGTTGTTGGGATCGTTTTTCAGTTTTCCGGTCGCGTACTCGATGATGGCACGCCAGTTTTCACCCTTTAGCTGGATTTCATCTAAAACCCGGTTCAATTCCTTGTTGTTTGGAAACTGCTCCAGTTTCTGTTCCGTATACTCCAAGGCTTTGACGATCTGCCCGGTTTGCATCAGAGCATTTGCAAGGTTTTCAACAAATTGCGGGTCTTCCGGTTTCATGCGAGAGGCTTCGACGAAATGCGGGATGGACTTTTTGTATTGCTCCATCTCGGTCAGAACAAAGCCCGCGATGGCGTGGAAATCGGAATCTTTGGGGAATTTCTTGGTGCCCAACTGCGCCTTTTTCAGTGCCTGGGTTAATTTGCCCGCATCGAGAGCGGCCACTGCTTTGCCTTTGAGGGTTTTCGCTGTTTGATTTTGCATATGCCCCTGTGACACCCTGCGTCTGAATGAAACGATATAGATGGTTCATCCCCCATGTGCGGACGGTTTGCAATAACCCTTCCTAACGACGCGATGGCGCAGCTGTTTTCTGCACGACCGGCAAATACACTGCCAACGGTGCCGAACTTCAATGTTTGCCCGACAAACCAAGTGCATGTCGTGCGTGGCGGAGAAGAAGGGCGCAGACTGGACCCCTTGCGGTGGGGGTTCCTTCCGCATTGGTACAAAACGGAAAACGCGGGGCCTTTGCTGATCAATGCGCGGGCCGAGACGCTGGCCGAAAAGCCTGCTTTTCGTGCTGCCTGCCGTGAGAGGCGTTGTCTGATCGTGGCCACAGGTTTCTATGAGTGGACCAAAACGGAGCAAGGCACCCGCTTGCCGTGGTACATCCATCGCAAAGACGGTGCCCCGATCGCTTTTGCGGGGGTCTGGCAAAATTGGGGCGAAGAAGGCGAGCAGCAAGCGACTTGTGCCATTGTGACGACCTCGGCGAACAAACGTCTTAGCGCGGTTCACCACCGGATGCCATTGATCTTGGAGCCCGACGATTGGCCACTTTGGCTGGGTGAGGTTGGGAAGGGGGCCGCGCGTTTGATGAAACCCGGAGCCGAAGATGTATTGGACTTTTATCGCGTTGACCCAGCCGTAAACTCGAACCGGGCAAGCGGACCGGAACTGATTGAGCCTGCTCTGGTTTGATGGCTTACCTTTTCATCTGCAAATCCGCAGGGTAGACCTCTGATATGGTTTTGAAATTCACCGACCTGCCCGATCTTTACACGCATGAATTCGATACGGTGATCGACGTGCGCAGCCCGGCAGAGTTCGCCGAGGATCACTTGCCCGGTGCTATCAATCTGCCCGTTCTTGATAATGAAGAACGCGCACGTGTTGGGACCATATATGTTCAGCAAAGCCCGTTTCTCGCGCGTAAGCTCGGGGCTGCGTTGGTGTTTCGCAATGCGGCCAACCACATCGAACACAGCCTTTCCCATCACGAGGGTAGCTGGAAGCCGTTGGTCTATTGTTGGCGCGGCGGACAGCGCTCAGGGTCTTTCACCTGGATGTTGCAGCAGATCGGTTGGAGAGCAGAGGTGGTGGACGGTGGGTATCGCACCTATCGGCGTCTGGTGAACCGATACCTCTACGATGATCCGTTACCGCACCGATTGATTGCTTTGGACGGTTACACAGGCACGGCAAAAACAGATTTGTTGGGGCATTTGAAAGCTCGGGGCGTTCAGGTGCTGGATCTCGAAGGTGTTGCCAATCACCGAGGGTCTTTGCTGGGAGAAATGCCGGGCGGACAACCCAGCCAAAAGGCGTTTGAGTCTGCTTTGGCAGCTGCCCTATGCCGATTGAACCCCGCTTACCCAGTTGTGGTCGAGGCAGAGTCTTCCAAGATTGGGTCCTTGATCCTGCCGCCTACTCTGTGGGCAGCTTTGCGAGCTGCTCCTCGTATTCGTATCCGTGCAACGATCGAGGCCCGGACGGATTACCTGGTGGCTGCCTATGACGACATCCTTTCAAACCCTGACCGGTTGCGGGATCGTTTGTCGCCGTTGCGATCTCACCGAGGGCACGAGGTAGTGGACGGCTGGCTTGCTTTGGTTGACGGCGGAGATAAACACGCGCTTACACGGGCGCTGATGGAACAGCACTATGATCCCGCATACGCCAAGTCCAGCCGTGTTCGGAAATCGGAAATCATAGCACAGATTGATGCGCCCAGATTGGATGAGGCTGGCCTTGATGAAACCGCCGCACGCATTCAGCGGGTTCTGGATCAGCTTTGAAGGCGCACTCCGGGTGTGTCCGTAAGGTGGCCGATCACTGCAGCCGGGTAACCTGCTTGCCTTAGTTCCTTACAGAGGCTTTGTGCGACGTCACTTGCCACCGCAGCCAACAGCCCTCCGGCTGTCTGAGGGTCAAACAGAAGATCGGCTTTTCCACCCGAAGGGAGCTCTGGGGTGATTGCGAAATTGTCATTGTAGATTGTTGATCTGACACCTTTGGCGCTCAATTCCAATGCGCCGCGCATCAATGGGATCGCGTCAACGTCGAGCAATGCCCCGCAACCAGAGGCGTCGCAAATCCCCTGCAAATGACCGGCCAAACCAAAGCCTGTCACATCCGTCATCGCATGGGCGTCAGCCAGTATTTCGGATGCTTTGCCCTGGGGTTGAATCATCGAGTTAAAGGCCTCTGCGATCCACGCGCCGTTGGCCAAGCCGGCCATTTCAGCGGCCATCAGAACGCCACTGCCCAACGGTTTGGTCAGGATCAACGCATCACCGGGGCGGCCACCCGATAGGGTGATTGGGTCTTTGTCGCATAGGCCAGTCAGGGTGAAACCAACGGTAAATTCTTCCCCCATCGAGCTGTGGCCACCTACGATTTCAGCTCCTGCTGCGTGGATACCCTCGTGGGCTGCGATCATAACCTCAGCCATTGTACGTTTTTGCAATTCGGGCGACATGCGAGGCAGTATCACGGTTGCTGTCGCTGCTTGTGGCTTTGCTCCCATTGCCCAGATATCACCCAAGGCGTGCACGGCGGCGATTCGGGTCATCAGCATCGGATCATTGGTGAAACCGCGCAGGTGGTCCGAGGTCATCACTTGTCGAACGTCACCTGTTGTTAGCAAAGCGGCATCATCGCCGGGTAAAGGGGTGATGTCTGATCGGTTCGTTTGAGGTAAGTCTGCAAGCGCTGTTTGCAACGCGCCGCGGCCAACCTTTGCCCCACACCCGCCGCACATAGGTTTATCACCCAGCGCCTCAGTCAGCCCTGCTGCGTGATGGCGGGGCAAAGCAGGGGCTGTCATCTGAGGTAAGTTGCGAAATTTGTTCATGAAGGTCTGGTCGATGTGGTTTTTCCACGTCCACATCATCCGCCCGCTGAAAGAAGTGCCGAGCCGTTCTGCCAAGGCAGATTTTTTGCCCAGAGAAATCAGTTTCAAATAGTCCTTCTGCGGGATGTATTGCTGCATTTTTCCTGCACCCAACGCTGCGCGCAGATTGTTATAAAGAACCGGAGCTTCACGTACCGCATAAACCCCCGCCTTGGGTCGAGGGTTATCGGACAGGTGGGCGCAATCGCCCGCAGCAAAGATAGCGGGGTCGCTGGATTGCAAGTGACCGTTCACACGAATGAAGCCGTCGTGCAGGTCCAGCCCAGTTTGCGCAATCCAATCATAAGGTCGGGCTCCGGCAGCGCCGGTTACGAAGGTGGCCGGAACTTCGCGACCACCCTCAAGAATGATATGGCTGTCTTCGATGCGTTCGATGAGCGCGTTTTCGATCAGCTGCACTCCCAACTCGGTCATGGCTTGCCGGATCGTGGCTGCCGCCTTATCGCTGGTCGCGGTCAGTGCCTGAGTGTTGTCAATCAATGTAATTTGGGCTGCGCGCCCTTTCGAACGCAAAGCATGAGCCATCGCCATGACCAGTTCAACGCCAGCGACCCCTCCGCCGATCACAGCGACCGAGGCGGTGCCGGTGCCTTCAAGATAAGCAGCCCATCGTGACGCGAATGGACTCAGTGGTTTAGCCGGGATTGCATGCGCGGCAAAACCTGGCAGGGCGGGCATATCCGACGTGATGCCAACATTGACTGAGGCTACGTCAAACGCCACCGGCGGGCGTCCCGATACGTGAACAGCGCGCTTTTCTGCGTCAATTCCATCTACTGCGCCGAGGATTATGCGCGCGCCGGCGAACCGGGCCAAACGAACCAGATCGATATCCAGTTCCTCACGCTCATAGTGACCAGCAACAAAGCCTGGCAACATCCCGGAGTAAGGCGCCGTAGGGCCGGGATTGATAACTGTCAGCCGTGCACCAGGCAACGGGTTCATACCCCATTTGCGCAGCACCAAAGCGTGAGTATGGCCGCCGCCAATCAAAACCAGATCACGGGTTAGGGGCGGCGGAGATTGGTGCATAGGATTTAGTTCGCTGTGTGGTCTGGGACGTCTTCAACCTGTTCGACCGCGTGAGTGGCCCAGAGCTCATCCTCGCCCGCATCCGGTAGGTCTTCGGGCTTTTCGTGACGGTGAATGTGCCATTTGGCAATAAACAGAGCCGTGATCGGTGCGGTCAGGAAAAGGAAGAGCGTGATCAGCAATTCATGCAGGGAGAGATGCTGTTCGATCAGAACCGAATGGCAGATCGAGGCAAGCAAAACACCACCCACCCCCAGCGTGGTCGCCTTGGTTGGCGCATGAAGGCGTGACATGGGGTCTTTTAGTTTGATCATCCCATATGATCCAACAAAGCCGAAAATGCCCGACACGATCAGGAAGAAGGCAATCAGAACTTCGAAGATGATACCCATACCGCCCTCACTCGATAATATTGCCGCGCAGCATAAAGCGCGCATAAGCCACGGTTGAGACAAAGCCGAGCATGGCAATGATCATAGCGGATTCAAAGAATATTTCGGTACCGAGCGAGAGCCCATAAAGGATGATCAGCGCAATGGTGTTGATGACCATAGTATCGAGGGCCAGAACGCGGGTGCCAACGCCGTCAGCGGTGATAATGCGCCATAAGCACATCATTATGGCAGAGCCGAAGCAGGCGAAAGCAAACCAGATCGCAATATCGATCATTCGAAAATCTCCTTCAACCGACGCTCATAGCGGGCTTTGATCTGATCCCTAACTTCATCCGGGTTGGGCGCATCCAGGCAATGAACCAAAAGGTTATGACCTTGCGCGGACAGATCGCAGCTAACAGTACCAGGGGTCATAGTGATGGTTCCGGCCAGCACCGTGATAGCCTCGGGCGTGCGCAACTCCAACGGGACGCAAACCCAGTTCGGGTGCCGGTCGGCGTCACGTTTGAATAGAATTATCCGCGCGACTGTGATGTTGGCTATCACGATGTCCCAAAGTACAACCAAGATGTACTCTACGATCATGGGCCAGTTGCGCAGCTTGGGGCGGTCAGGCCAGTAGGGCTGAGTGATAAAGGGTATGATGATCCCAAGCATCAGCCCGAACACCAATGAATTCAGCGAAGGCGAATTTGCCAACAGCATCCACACAAGGGTCAGAAGGACGGTCAAATGCGGGTGCGGGAAAATTCGGTGTAGAAGTCGTATCATTCTTCGCCCCCCAAAACGGCTGTGATGTAGTCCTCGGGTGTGAACAACTGTTCGGCTGTCAAGCTAGTGTAGTTCAGCGCCGGGCCTGCAAACAGTGTCAGCAGGATGAGGCCTGCCAATGCGCCAAAAACAGCGGTGAATGCCAGCCCGGGATGTGGTTCAGGCGCGGGCAGGACTTCCTCATCGGCTTCTTCGGTCTGTGACGCGGTGTTGTGTTCGGCGTCGTAGCTTTTCCAGAAGATCAAAGAACCGGCGCGGGCCAACCCGACGATAGTGACAAACGATCCGATCAGAACGACCGCCCAGATGGCCGTCGCATCAGGCGCATCGCGTGAGGCGTCCAGCACCAAGAGTTTGCCGATAAAGCCGGACAGCGGTGGCATGCCCGCCAACGCGATGGCCCCTACAAAGAACAAGGCCGAGACCAGCCCGTTTTGAGGCATCGGCTTGGTCGGAGCGATGGCACCGCCCCGACGCTCCATCACTAGATCAGCCACAAGGAACAGCAGCGCTGTGGCAAAGGTCGAGTGATAGATGTAGTACAACGCTGCTGCAGTGGCAGTTTCAGTGAACAATGAAATTGCAATCAGCAGAGTCCCCATAGAGGTGATGGCGCAAAAGGCCACCATTCGCGCGATGTGCTGAGTTCCAAGGATACCGATGGCACCCACGGCCAATGTTACCATTGCGGCGGGTTGTAGCCATGCGCCAACCAGACCTTGTGTTGCTTCGACGTCGGGACCAAAGCCCAGCGTGTACATGCGCAGGATCGAGTACGCCCCTACCTTTGTCATGATCGCAAACAGGGCAGCCACTGGCAGAGGGGCATTTGCATAACTGGCAGGTAACCAGAAATGCAGGGGGAGAACTGCAGCCTTGATGCAGAAAACCAGTAACAGGAGAACCGCGCCTACCCGCAACAACGCGGTATCCTCGGCGGGCAGTTCGGCCACGCGTAGCGCCATGTCAGCCATGTTCAGGGTTCCGGTCACCGCATACAGTGTGCCCAATGCGAATAGGAAAAGGGTAGAACCTAAAAGGTTGTAGGCGACGTACTGAACACCAGCTTTCAGGCGCACTGATCCGCCGCCGTGGGTCATGAGCCCGTAGGAAGCGATCAGCAGAACTTCGAAAAACACGAAGAGGTTGAACGCGTCACCAGTCAGGAATGCGCCGCAAACGCCCATGAGCTGGAAGTGGAACAAGGCATGAAAGTGCTTGCCGCGTTCGTCCCAGCCAGACGCGATAGCATATAGCACGATGGGCAAAGCCAACAGAGCGGTTAGCAGCACCATCATCGCGGACAGCCTGTCCAACACCATGACGATGCCGAAAGGTGCTGGCCAGTTACCCAATTCGTAGACTTGAATGTCTCCTCCAGCTGCTTGGGCGGTAATCGTCAACGCGATACCAAGCAGCCCGATAACGCCGGCGACCGAGAAGATACGCTGCAGGTCCAGATGGTAACGCAGGACCATAATGATGAATGGGGCCAGGATCGCGGGCAGGACGATCGGCGCTACGATCCAATGGTTCATGCGTCTTCTCCCGGCGCGTCCACGCTGTCCTGCGCGGTCATGTCGATGTGGTCATCCTTCGAGGACAGATAGGCCGAAAGCGCGATCATCACGATTACCGCCGTCATCCCGAATGAAATCACAATCGCTGTCAGAACCAACGCTTGCGGTAGCGGGTCTGTGTATGGAACCTCTTTGTATTTGTTGAGAACCGCCGGGGCGTCCAGCGCCAGCCTTCCGGTGGCAAACAGAAAGACGTTAACGGCATAGGTTAGCAACGACAGGCCTAGAATTACGGGGAAGGTCCGGCGGCGCAGGATCAGGAAAATCCCGGCGGCGGTCATGATGCCTACGGCTGAGGCTACGAGCGCTTCCATCAGGCCTGCTCCTTCTCTTGTTCTTCTTCCGGCGGATTGTCCCGCAGCGGGTTGATATCCATCGGGAATTCCTGTGCCATGCCGGGTTGCCATGCAAAGCGTGACAGGCTGTCGAGCGCAAGCATCACCGCCCCCAGAACCGCAAGGAACACACCGGTGTCAAACAGGATGGCCGTGGCCCACTCGAACTCTTCCAACGGCGGCCAGTGAAGATAGCCGAAGTCACTGGTCAGGAAGGGGCGTTCGTTGAACCATGCGCCCAGACCGGTTGCGGCGGCGATCAGAACGCCCCAGCCGATCGTGCCGTGGTAGTAGAACCGCTGACGCTCAATGGCCCATGTATAGCCGCTGGCCATGTACTGCATCAGGTAGGCGATGGCGACGATCAAGCCGGCGATAAAGCCGCCTCCGGGTTGGTTATGGCCGCGGAAAAAGATGTAGGCACCGACCATCAGGGCAATGGGCATCATCATCCGCGTCACGACAACCATCATCAGCGGATGTGAATCCCCTGATTGCGGCCAGTGCGGTTTGCGGTTCAGCAGATAGGCGCGGACATTCGAGCTGAGTACTGCCTCGGTCAGAGCAAAGATAATCAGGGCTGCGATGCCCAGAACGATGATCTCGCCAAACGTATCAAAGCCCCGGAAGTCAACCAGGATTACGTTGACCACATTGGTGCCGCCACCGCCTTTGTACGAATTGGCAAGGTGGAACTCGGAAATCGTCGGAAACGCAAAGTCCCGCAGCATCAGCGCGTAGATCAGTGCGCCAGTGCCTAGGCCTGCCACCACCGAGATCGCCGCATCCCGCCAGCGTCGTGCTGCGCTGCTGTCCCATGGGGTATCCGTGGGCAGGAAGTTCAGCGACAGCAGCAACAGGATCATTGTCACCACCTCGACCGAGATCTGCGTGAGCGCCAGATCTGGTGCAGACAAGTAGTTGAACGCCATCGAAACGATCAGGCCAACGACACCAATCAGCACCAGGGACAGCAGACGGTTGCGGTGGAACCACATGATGGCCAGCGTCGCGCCAACAAGGCAGATCCACCCGATGATTGGAATGATTGGTGCGGGCAGAGGCTCGCGCGTTTCGGGGCCGATCGTGCCGGTCGCGTAAGCGTAATAGCCCAACCCAACCGTGAAGGTGATCAGGATGATCGCGTACCGGCTGATAACACCGTTGTGCATCGTATCGGTGATCCAACGGCTGAGCGCGGTCAGTGCGTTGATAACGGCGTCGAAAATTGCCTTGGCTTCGGGACGAGGCAGGGCGTTCCAAAGCACTTCTCCACGGCGATGGAGAGCCAACAGGAACAAGCCGCCCAATGTGGCCACGATCGACATATAAAGTGCAGGCGTGAAACCATGCCACAGCTTCAGCGAATAATAGGGCAGTTTCTCACCGCCGATAACGGCGCTGGAAACCACGGCTACCAACGGGCCGACGATGGCCGCTGAATAAAGCCCGATCAGGACCACCAACACCACAAGGAATGCCGGTGCCAACCACAGGCCAACAGGTGGGTCGTGTGGGTGATGAGGATAATCGGTACGCTGCGGTCCTAGGAAGACATGGCTGACAAAGCGGAAGGAATAAGCCGCTGAGAACAACGCCGCCAATAGTGCCAGGCCCGGCACCAAGTAATGCGAGTGGAGCCACGTGGTGTGCACGGTTTCTTCAAGCATCATTTCTTTGGACAAGAAGCCGTTCAGCGGCGGAATGCCGGCCATTGATAGTGCCGCAATCGTGCCGATGGTGAAGGTGATCGGCATCAGGTGACGCAGTCCACCCAGACGCTTGATATCGCGTGTGCCGGTCTCATGGTCGACAATCCCGGCGGTCATGAACAGAGCAGCTTTGAATGTCGCGTGGTTGATGATGTGAAAAATAGCGGCCACGGCGGCGATCTTGGTGCCAAACCCCAGTAGCATCGTCACCAATCCCAGATGCGATACCGTCGAAAAGGCCAGCAGTGCCTTGAGATCGTCTTTGAACAGGGCAATGCATGCGCCGAGCAGCATGGTCACCAGGCCAGTGGTCGCGACGATATAGAACCACGCATCGGTTCCTGCCAGCACCGGCCACATCCGCGCCATCAGGAAAAGACCAGCCTTCACCATCGTGGCAGAGTGGAGGTAAGCCGAAACTGGCGTCGGTGCGGCCATCGCGTGTGGCAGCCAGAAATGGAACGGGAACTGCGCGGATTTGGTGAAACAGCCTAGCAGGATCAGAATGAGCGCGGGCAGGTAGTACGGCGAAGACTGAATCAATTCTTTGTTTTGCAGTATAACGCTCAGGTCAAAAGACCCCACGATATTCCCTAGGATCAGCATGCCGGCAATCATCGCCAGACCGCCCGAACCGGTCACAGCCAAAGCCATCCGCGCGCCCTGACGACCAGCAGGCAGGTGCTTCCAATAACCGATCAAAAGGAATGAGCTTAGGGATGTAAGCTCCCAGAAGATAAGCAAAAGAAGTATGTTATCGGACAGAACAATCCCCACCATCGCGCCCTGAAACAACAGCAGGTACGTGTAGAATTGCCCCATCGGATCTTCGCGTGACAGGTAGAACCGCGCGTACAGGATGATCAGGAGGCCTATGCCGAGGATCAGCAGCGCAAAGAGAAACCCCAGACCGTCCAGCATGAAATTCGCATTCAGACCCAGGGCCGGTATCCAGTCGAACCGAGCCGTCACAACGTCTCCGCGCATGACCGAAGGGATGTGTATCAACAGCCCCATAAGCGCCAGAAAAGTGGTCAGCCCCGCCGCCGAGGCTGCTGCGTTTCGTCCTGCCCGGATCAGAAGGGCTGGGAATACAGCTCCGAGGAAGGGAAGGGCCGCGATGAGGAATAGGGACAAGTGCGATACTCCGGTCTGAGCGGTCAATAGTAGTCCTGATTTTGTAAGGATAATTTTCTGACTGTCCAGCTATTGCAAGTTTTTCACTGCGTTCTAGGGCAATGAAACTGACGGCATTTCAGGTGCGAAATAATGACGCGAACTTGATCTCAGGGGCAAAATTCTTCGCGGATTTGCGTCCAGAGGTGTGGTAAACACAGCGTCGTCGGATCGGGAGAAAACCAATTGGCTAAAAAGACGAACCGAACGCGTCGATGGATGCTTTTGGGCGGTGGCGCGGTAGTGCTCGGTGGGTTTGCAATTCGTGAGTACCGACTGATACCTCCGGTTTATGCTGGAGGTCAGCTGACTGTGGGCCAAGCACACCAACAGGCGCTGGCGGGCGATATTGTATTGGTGGACATTCGTACGCCGCGAGAATGGCAAGCAACTGGTGTGGGTGAGGGCGCAAACCCGCTGGACATGCGACGCGATGATTTTGAGCAAGCGCTTATTCAGCTGACCAAAGGAGATCGGAATGCGCCCGTGGCGTTGATTTGCGCCCGTGGTGTGCGTTCGGCTCGGCTGAGCAACCTGTTGACTGAGGCCGGTTTCACGAATGTTATAGATGTTCCTGAAGGGATGTTGGGCTCTGCTGCAGGGCCAGGCTGGGTGCGTGCCGGTTTGCCGGTCTTGCGCGACGAAGGGAGAGCAGAATGATCCGTAAAGCGGCTCTGGCTGCCAGTTTCACATTGATCGGGCAGATGAGCTTTGCCGCTTGCGCTGATCAAGTGGGCATGTGCGAAACGGCTTCGGGCGGGTATCACATTGAATTGCCTGAGTCGGAAAACCCGCCACTGGTGGTGTTCCTGCACGGTTACGGTGGAACGGCAACCGGCACGCTAAAAAACCGCAGTATGGTCGAGCCTTTGTTGGCACGAGGCTATGCGGTAATGGCACCTGAAGGGTCTGAGAGGAATGGTCGTCAAAGCTGGAATTTCTTTCCTGGGTGGGAAGGGCGCGATGAAGCCGCCTTTTTGACCGAAGCCGCACAGGATGCCTCGGATCGCTTTGGAGTCGACTCGGATCGTGTTGTCTTGGGTGGTTTCTCGGCCGGGGCATTCATGGTCTACTATTTGGCCTGTGCTGCGCCGGAAACATTTTCGGCGTATGTTCCGGTGTCCGGTGGGTTCTGGCGACCGCACCCCGAAGCCTGCGAAGGTCCGGTACGGATGTTCCACACACATGGCTGGACCGACAACGTGGTGCCGTTAGAGGGGCGGATACTTGGTGGCGGACGTTTCCACCAAGGTGATATTTTTGCGGGCTTGGAAATCTGGCGCGAAGTAAACGAATGCGCCGATACCAAGCCCACCGGGTTTAGTACCACAGGCGACTTCATGCGCCGCCGATGGACCACTTGCGCTGAAGGCAGCGCGTTGGAGTTCGCACTGTTCCCGGGTGGACACAACGTACCCAAAGGTTGGGCAGACATGATGGTGGATTGGTACGAAGGTCTGCCCGGCGGTTGATTACTCCGCCGGGGTCATAACGCCTTTGCCCTCAATCAGGCGTTTCAGTTCATTCCGATGACGACGGGCCGAGCGGGTGATCGCAGGCTCATTGAAATCTTCTTTCATTCCGACCATGCGCCGCGCGGCTCCGGCCGAGACCCCGCTGAGCGCAGAGAGGGGGATGGCGAACGCAAGGCTGATAGCGATCGGGGCCAACCAAATCGATACAAGACCGGATAGAATACCTACGCTAAGTGCGACACCGCTGATGGTTTCCAAAGTGTGGCACAGGATCAGGGTGCGCAGGCTGTAGGTGCCGCCATCGCGTGCTTGCGGGGACCAACCATTCTGAATTCCGAATGCGGTACGAAACACTGCGATCATCTGCTGAACCATCAGGATCGGGGCATAGAGGATCGAGAGAACCACCTCGGCCAGGAAGGATGTCAGGAACTTGGATCCGCCGCCGAATTCCGCATAGCGAACGCCGCTTAGGGGCAGGGCCAAAACGCCCAGCACTTTGGGTGCAAGCAACATCGCATACATGACAAGAATGATCAGGACGTGGCGGGTTTCCGACATCTCGGGCCATTGCGGGAACAAAGGGTTGTCGGGGCTGAAGTAATGCAGAACCGAGGCATCCTCGCCCTGACCGATCAATGCCCACATTACCAGCAAGGCAAACCAAAGCGGCGACATCAGATAGCCGACTGCACCGTGGAACATGTGGAACCGCGATACGGCGCGGAAGCCCGTTGAGCCCAGCAGTTTTAGGTGCTGCAGATTGCCCTGACACCAGCGACGGTCGCGCAACGCGTGGTCGATCAGCGTAGGTGGCGTTTCCTCATACGAGCCTCGGATGCGCGGCAGGAAGCGCACGCCCCACCCGGCGCGGCGCAAAAGGCCGGCCTCGACGAAATCGTGGCTCATGATCAGCTTTTCCTGACCATTGAAAGCCCGCAGTTTTGGCAAACCGGCGCTGGAGGCAAAAGCCCGCGTTCGTATGATCGCGTTGTGGCCCCAGTAATTGCCTTCCTGACCACACCAACGGGCCAGACCTTCGGCAAATGCGATGCCGTAAACACCGTTCGCGAACTGCTGCATCCGGGCAAAGACAGACTGAGCACCGATTAGTTGCGGGTAGCTTTGGATCAGGCCTGCACCCGGATCACGCGCCAATGCGTCGGTCAGGCGGGTAATGGCCCGGCCGGTCATCAGGCTGTCGGCATCCAGCACCAGCATCGCGTCCCAATCGGCACCCCAGCGACTGACCCAATCGGCGATGTTACCGACCTTGCGATCGGTGTTTTCCTCACGGCGGCGATAATAAAGCTCCAGCCCGGGGGCGAGAGTGGTGCGCAGTGCCTCGACGCTCGCCTGCTCTTGCGCGGCGATTTCTGGATCGCGGGTGTCGGAAAGAATGAACATGGCGTAGTGATGTTGGCCACCTCGAGCACGCAGGTCTTCCAGCATCGTTCGGGCGTTGCCCAAAACGTTCCAAGGCACTTCGTTGTAGACGGGCGTCAAAAGCGCGACGCGCAAAGGCTGTGGTCGGGTTTCACGTTTGGGCTGTTCCTGCCGTGACAAGGACGCCATGCCCAGCAAAACGGTGCAGACCGTGAAGGAAATCCAGAAGAAGTTAAACGAGATCAATGCCAACAGGATGGCCTCGATCAGGTTTATCCCTTCGGCCCCGAACCAATCGCTCATGACCCAGAGCAAGCCCAGCGTGGCCGCCATTGCCGGTGAAAACGCCAGCGCGCGCCAAAACCCGGCCGAGGGGCGCTTGCCCCTTGGAACCTGCGCGTCTCGGAAACCTGCGCTGAAATCCTGTTCAGGCATGGCCAAAGGCGCCGCTGGGGGCATGATTTGCAGATCTTGGGTCATGCGGTCCAACGGTAGAGCCAAACTTCGGAGGCCGGCTGTTTGTCTTTTAGTAACTGCGCTCGCAGCTCAACGTGGTTGCGCTCTCCCGGCTCGAACGAAAACGCCAATCGCAGACCACCGGTGTCGGGGTTGCGTTGCAGTACGCCATCAGACGTTTCGGCATGGGGAGAGTTCACAAAGATCGTCATCGCCTCGGGGTCGTCGAACAACTCGCTTTCTTCAAAGTCGATGACGGCCAGACGCCCTTCACCAAAGGTGTTTTCACCCATAGCCGTATTGATCACACGCGGCATCGGCGTGCGCTGTGGTTCTTCACCCCAAATCAGACGGTAGGAGAGATCGACCTGACTGCCTGCCGCATAAGGTTCCATTGGGCGCCAATAGGCGACGATGTTGTCATAGATTTCCTGATCGGCCGGAATTTCGACCAATGTCACGGACCCTTTGCCCCAGTCGGAGCCAGGTTCGACCCAGAGGCTGGGACGCTTATGGTAGTTCGCTTCAAGATCCGCGTAATCCGAGAACTCGCGCTTCCGTTGCATCAACCCAAAACCGCGTGGATTCATATCAACGAAAGAGGAAATCTGCAGCCGGGTCGGGTTGGCCAAAGGTCGCCAAAGAATCTCCCCAGCACCGTTTCGGATCAACAGGCCGTCGCTGTCATGCACAGCAGGGCGGAAATCGTCGAAACGGCTGTGATTGGTTTGGTCGAACAGGAACATCGACGTACCCGGTGCGATACCGACATGGGTCAGCTCTTCGCGCGGGAAAAGGGTTGCTTCGATATCCATCACGCAGTCTGAACCCGCGGTGACGTTAAACCGATAGGCACCTGTCACGCTGGGGCTGTCCATCAGAGCATGAACAACCATCTCGCGCTGACCGGGTTTCGGACGTTCCAGCCAAAAGCGAATGAACTCGGGGAATTCCTCGCCGTCCGGGTCGCCGGTTTTCAGGGCAAGGCCGCGGGCCGACAGGCCGTACACTTCGTGCAACCCGATCGCCCGAAAATAGCTTGCGCCTTGCCACACGCAGAATTCATCAGTCTTGCCAGGGCGATGCATCTCGGTGCGCAGGCGCAGGCCCGAGAAACCCAAAGTGTCATCTATCGGCAGTTCTGGCACGTCCTCGGATTTGTCGAACATGCCGAGATCAAAGGTGACAGGCGTTGCGAAACCGTCCTCAACTGTCGAAACCTTAACGGTGCGCGGGAAGTACAAGCCCGGCGTAAAAAAATCGACATTGAACGGGGTCTCGGTCTCGTACCAGAGCGCTCGATCTAGTCGGAACCGAATTGAGCGGTACTGCTGGTACGTTAGGTCCTGCCATTCCTGTGGAACCATCTCGCGTTCTGCAAAGGGCTGGCTGGCCAGTTCACGGGCCAGAGCGATGACGTCATTGCGGTCAAACGGGGTTTCACCGCCAGTGGCAAATGTGGCGGGCGCAAAAGCGAGCGCCGAAGTCGAGACAAGAAATGCGCGACGTGTGAAATTCATTTTTTCGACTTCCAAGGTTGTGACTTAAACCAGGCGGCCAGATAGGCCACGCCGATGATCATGGCAAAGCCAATCATGTTTGCGATAAAGACACTGGCAACATCCCGCCCACTCAGGTCCAGTCCGACGCCGATAAGTCGTGCTGCTGCCATGGAAAAAACGAACACTGCCAGCGATTGCTGCCCAACTTTGGTGATAACGGTCAGCAGGGCTTGCCATACCTTGGCTGCCGCGCTGTGCCCGGTGGCAATCAGTCGATGGCCATGTTCGCCTGCAATAACCCAGCCCAAATAGGCTAGCGACAGAAAGTGCAGATAACGGAACAGGCCAAAATCGGACTTGTCGCGGAATTCCTTAGTGATTGGCCAGACTTTGCGGATTTCGTCCGCCAAGTCGGGGGCTGCCGCGTTGATCCAGCTAAAGACTTTCCACGAGCCGAACGGCATCGAGAGGATGAGGAACAAAGCTGCCGCCCAAATCAGCGTTTTCGAAACCGGAGGAGCTGGAATCCAACCGCGCATGAAAGCGAAACCGGTGAAGAATAGCAATTGCCAGCCGAATGGGTTGAAGAACCACTGGCGGTCTGACCAAGGCTCGGCCGGAAGATCTAAGTAGTCGAATTGCGCGATCAGCCAGATCAGGACCGAGGTCGTCGCGACTGCCCAGAACCCAATCCGCGAAAGGGCCATGAAAAAGGGCATCATCGCAAGAACAACCAGGTACATCGGCAAGATGTCAAAGTAGTTCGGGACATAGGTCAGCGTGAACAGACCTACGATCTGAGGTGCCGGATCGTTGAAGAAATGCTGAAGGTTGAGCGAAGAAATATATGTTTTCTCAAAGTAACCTGTTTGATCCAAGGCCGCCATTGACATGGCGACGAAAAAGAACAGGCCAATATGCGCCCAATAAACCTGCCAGATGCGGAAGGCCACGCGGGCTGTGCCCATCCACCAGCCCTTGCGTAAGAACGCACCGCCAAAGGCGATGGCCGAGGCCATGCCCGAGCAGAACACAAATATCTCGGTCGCGTCCGAGAAGCCGAAACGGGCCGGAATCCACTTGGCCCACGGGTCATTGGGTATGTGCGCGATCAGGATGATGAACATCGCAATGCCGCGATAAAAATCCAACCGCGGGTCGCGCGTGCGGGCAGGGGCAGCCGTCGAGGCCGCCACAGGCGCAAAATCAGAAGCGGGCGATACAGTCGCCATACGAGTTCTGTCCTTCTTAGTCTTTTTTTGTTTTATTCAGCCGGGACGCTTTGTGCGTCTCCGTTGTCGCGGGCCGCATCGATCAATGCGCGGCGCGCCAAAGCGTAATTGTCCTCGCCACCGGCACGTTTGGCGCGGCGATCGTCCAGGATGAGCTCGACAGCATCCAGACGGCCCGCGCGCAGACCGGAATCAATTGTGATGCGCTCGAATACATCACGTTGGGCATGACTGCCACCTGCCAACTGCATACCATTGCGCGCGCTTGATAAAAAGTCGAATGCGGCGCCATACAAACCATCGCCAAAGGCTTCAAGCCCTTTGGCGGCCGCGATGCCCGGGTCGGACATACGGATCGGGGTGTCCCCCTGATTGCGCTGCGCGTCCTTCTGGATGCGCTGCAACATCTTGTTGGTCGCGTCAGTGCGACTGTCTCCAGTCAGGGCCAGAAGATAATGCAGATCGGCAAAGATCAGGCAGCCATCCTCGGTTCGGGCTGCACTGAGATCAGCAAGTTCTTCCCAACGATTGCCGACATCAACGCCTTCCAGTTCCAGCCGCGACAGCAGCGATGTTGCGTTCGAAATGTCGCGGTAATCGTCGGTTTTGTCCTGACGGATGTAGTTATCGTACAACTCCATCACCTGATCGACCTGGCCAAGATCCAAATGCATCAGCGCCTTGTGCCACCAAACGTGATAGCGGAAGTTGTTACAGTGCGTCCAAGCGTCTTCGCGCCCAGCCAGCCAATCCAGACCCAACTGTGCGTTGCCTGTCATCTCATGCACGTGAGCTACAGCATGCAAGCCCCAGGCATCATCCGACACCATCCACAAAGCCTGCCGGCCAGCGATCTCGGCCTTTTCGTATGCACCCGTCTCCTCCAGTGCAAAGGAATGACATCCCAGCAAATAGCCACGTCCGGCGTGGTCCGGTTCATAGGCGGGCATCACACGTTCGATCGACCGACGCATACCGGCCGCATCACCCAGAACGAACCGTGTTGCGTGGCTTAGTTTCATTGCCAGCGTGTCTTGCGGATGGCTTCGCAGGATTTCTTCGAACTTCTGGATCGCCTGCGAAGGAAGGTCCGCGAGGTATAGCCCCAATGCATCAATGTACAATTGCTCGCGCGCGGAAATCGGCTGACGTTCAGTCGCGGCGTTTGCCGTTGCCAACGCTTCGACTGCGACCGCGATCATCTCACGTCGGCCAAGCAACACCATGAACAAACCTTTGATCGCATGCCCCAGCGCAAAGTCGGGCTCAAGCTCAAGAACTTTGCCCAGATGTTGCGGTGTAGTGGCCGAATGCGCCATGAACCCAAGCAGAACACCATTCCACGCCTCGACACTTGCCGACTGGCTCAGAGTGTTCATCTGTCCGAAAACATCTTGTTTCATGCGTGCGGTCCAATCCAATTGATACGTTCTACAATAATCGATTTAGCAGAGACTCTGGCGGCGTCGTATCAGTATCGCCCCTGCTCTCGAATTGGTGAAAGGCCGTGTGTGGAAAACGTGAAAAAAACCGCCGATTCAACGGCATGTTTCAGCAACATGCCGCCGAAATAGGCGTAGTGTTTCAATCTTCAAAGGGGTTTTCAGCGTTCAGAACGGTATCTGTGTCCGCCCCAAATACTGGCGGAGCACTGCGATATGTTACAGGCGTGCGAGACATTTTCAGCGGATTTCCGATCAATTTCACTTCGCCTGGTACGGCCTGCATAGCGATCTGCATTTGCCGTGCCGCGACCTGATCAGTGGCAAAAACCTGATCCAGTGATTGCACTGGACCGACCGGAACTTTGCGTGTTTCAAGCTCGGATATAACAGTGTCTGTAGCATATTTCTGAACCGTTGGACGCAGTACCGCGTTCAGCGCGTCACGGTTTTCCAGCCGGGCCGGATTGGTTGCGAAACGCGGATCTTCCGCCAGTTCCGGATGTTTGATGAATTCGCAAAAGCGGCGGAACTGACCATCGTTGCCTACTGCCAGGATTACATGGCCATCGGCTGTTTCGTAGACGTCATAGGGCACGATGTTGGGGTGCCCGTTGCCGCGCCGCTGAGGCACGTCGCCCGAGGTTAGGTAATTCACGCCTTCATTGATCAGCCACGAAACCTGTGTGTCGACCAGTGCCAGATCGATCTGTTGCCCCTCACCAGTCTGATCCCGGTGGCGCAGTGCGGCGAGGATCCCAACCGTTGCGTACATTCCGCACATCACGTCGGCGATGCCAACTCCCACCTTCATTGGTGCGCCTTCGGGATCGCCGGTCAGTGACATGATCCCACCGTATCCTTGGGCCATAAGATCATAGCCAGGCTTCGAGGCATTCGGCCCGGTTTGGCCGTAGCCCGAGATCGAGCAATAAACGAGGCTGGGAAACTCTTTTGACAGCGTTGCGTAGTCCAGCCCGTATTTCGCCAGACCGCCGGGTTTGAAGTTCTCGATCATAATGTCCGCATGCGCGGCCATCCGTTTAACCTGTGCCTGACCTTCAGCCGTGGTGATGTCGATGGCCACAGATTTCTTATTGCGGTTGGTCGACATAAAGTATGCGCTCAGGTCCGAGCGGTTGCCCTCTGCATCCTCGACGTAAGGAGGGCCCCACTGACGTGTGTCATCGCCGCCCGTCGCCGGGTTTTCGATTTTGATGACAGTGGCGCCCAAGTCACCCAGTAATTGTGTGCTGGTCGGCCCTGCCAGAATACGGCTGAGGTCCAGAACCTTGACGCCCTTTAGCGGTCCTTCAGATCCGGCCATCATATCCTCCACGGTCGATTTCAGCGGCAATCACGGTAAAGCTGTCAGCTTTGACAGCAGCATTCAAAGCGGCACGCAACTCGTCACGGTTGCGTACGGTGTGGCCGTTGCCTCCAAATGCACGACCCATAGCAGCAAAGTCGTGGCGATCGAAATCCACGCCCGTGTTACCCATCTGACGTTGGCGCTGTTTCAACTCGATCAGCGCAAGGCTGGCATCAACAAACACCAGAAAAATCGGGTTGCCCCCCATTTCGGCCGCGGTCGAGAGCTCTCCGGCAACCATCAGGAACCCGGCATCGCCCGAAAAACTGATGACCGGGCGATCTGGTTCCGCCAGCTTCAAGCCAATGGCCATCGGCACAGCGCAGCCCATGGTGCAAAGGGCCGAAGATTGGATCAGGCCACGTTCTTCGTGGCAGTTCCACATCTGGCTCAACAAGATGCGATGTGCGCCACTGTCAGCCGTTGCTAGTGTTTCAGCCGGAAGAGCAGCACGGGTTTCTGCGATCACTGCCGCCGGTCCCCATTCATCGTCGGCAGGAAAGGCTTGGGCCAATGCAGCCTTGACTTGTGCTGGTTCACCGTTTGGCCATGTCGCGTGGGCGGGGTTGCCCTTGGCGATGGCCTCAAGCGTAGCGCCGGTATGCGCCACCAGATTCAAGCCAGCCTGATGCATGTAGTGGTCATTAACCACGGCCGAGATATCGATGACACGCTTTTCCTCGGGGTCCCAGATTTCGCGCCAGCCGGGACGCATCTCGATGGGATCATAACCTAGACAAAGCACCAGATCGGATTGTTCGACCAAAGGCACCAGATGTTTGTCGGCCAAAGGTGAAAGACCGGCGCCACCCAAGCACAAAGGATGATCCTCGGGGACTACTCCTTTGGCCTTGTAAGTGGTCACGAAGGGAATGCTGAAGTGTTCCAGAAACGCCTGCACCACATTGCGAGAGTCGTCGTAAAGCACGTCCAGCCCCACAATCGCGATGGGGCGTTCGGCCTCGGCCACCCAACGGCGAGCCTTTTCCACGCAGTTTCCTTCGGGGGCAACTGCCGCAGGCTTAACCAGACGCCGACGTTTAAAATCAGATACCCGCATATCCGCGACCGAAATCGGCACGTCGATGTGAACCGGGCCGGGGCGCGGCTGATTTGCCAGCGAAACAGCCTTGTCGGCAACGATGTCCGCGCCTTGTGCGGTTAGGGTGAAAGTCCCCTTGGTGATTGAGCGGTAGACTTGCGAGTGATCCATGACCTGGTGGGTGTAGGTCAGCGCTTCATCTGCGTCGACACAACCGGTTAGAACGATCATCGGCACCCGGTCCTGCAGCGCGTTGGCGACTACGTTGATCCCGTTCATGGCGCCAGGGCCGAGGGTTGCGACCAGAATCGCAGGTGCGCCATCGCGGTGATGAACGGCTTCGGCCATAAACCCGGCGGCGTTTTCGTGCTTGGTCAGGTGAAAGGTAATCCCCGCTTGCTCCAGCGCATCGACTATTGTCAGGACTTCTCCACCGGGCATGCCAAAGGCGTGGCGGCATCCGGCCTCATAGAGACGTTGCGCCAGTAGGTCCGCAGCGCGGGGGGACAGGTCCTGCATCAGTCAAGCTCCGATAGTCACGTTGCAAAGGAGATTGCGGAGGACGCGCCCGGACGCAAGCAGGTTCACGTCAGTGTGACTATTTGACTGCGGATTCAGCCACTGCCTGAAACTTTGTGTCAAGTTCCGCGGCGATTTCGCTCAATGGCTCGCCGCCCTCGTAAACATAGGGCGCAAAGACAAAGCTGGGTGTTTTGTAGGAAAGGGTAGCAGTGCCGTCTTCGTTCTCAGTCACGTAGAACCGGATCGGAGCTTCGATCATCGCACGGGTTGATGTTTCCAGTACGCGCACAGCGAAGTCATTGTTGAAGGCACCAATCACAAGGTTGCCGGGAATGGTGATGCCCCGAGCAGCAGCGGCCTTGGTAGGACCGGCTTGAGTGACCACGATCAGACCATTTTCCTTAACTGCAGTTTTGGTGTCCGCAACAAGCTCTTCGTAGCTTTTGCCTGATGGGTATACCGCCCAACCCGACAGCGGTTCTTCTGCCCAAACAGGCTGGGTAAAAAGGCAGAGCAAAACCCCAAGAATGCGCATTTTAGCACCTCCGGCAATGAGACTGCTCTATTGATGCCAGAGATTTGGTTGGCGCGCACACACAATCACGTGGGCAATCGATTGCGCAGCCCGATGGTTCAGGCCGCGTTCTTCTTCAGCAGATAGATATCCATGATCCACCCGTGATCAGCACGAGCACTGGCGCGGGTGTCCAGAATTTTCTGTGCAACATCGACCAAAGGCCCTTGGATCAGAATCTCTTCTTTCATGCCAACATAGGCGCCCCACCATATGTCATACTCAGCCATATCCAGGCTTTGGAAGGAACATTCTCCATCCAGCATAACCGCTACTTTTGAGGCGTTTACGGGCCAACCTTCATCTCTAATGCGTCTGCCAGTGGTAACGATGTATGGAGCGCCCAAATCGTTGATTGGAATCGCATGCGCTGCCGTCAGTGCCTGCAGCGCCGTGATACCCGGGATCACCCGCGTTTTCGGTTGCGGGTCCAGGCGCGAGGCAATCCGCAACGAACTGTCATATAGCGAAGGGTCGCCCCAAATCAGCAGTGCTACTTGTTTCGCTTCGGGGTGGGCAGAAATGGCTTCTTGCCAACGCAGAGCGATGGCGTCGTGCCATTCGTCAACGCCCCTCAGGTACCCATCGTCAGCACGGCGTTTGGGGATGTCAAAATAGGCGGTTTGGGGGGGCGTGTCTGTTACCGCAGCAATGATCTCTTCACGCAGTCCAGCAAGATCAGCTTTGTTCTCGCCTTTGTGGGGAATCAATATCAGATCCGCATTTCGGATAGCTTGCGCACCTTGAAAGGTCACATGATCAGGGTTGCCCGTGCCTATGCCGATAAGGTTCAGATCAAACATCGTCGAACTCTGCCAGAGGGCCGTAAAGGATCAGCGCCGGGGAGGTACCAATCTCGTTTTCCAGCTTTTCGGAAAGCCCGCCGATAGTTGCGCGATGCAGTTTCTGGTCTGGTGTCGAAACTGACTCGGCCATCAGAGCCGGCGTATCCAACGGGAGGCCGTGCTCATGCAGCGTCTTCACCAGCAAAGGAAACGTCCGCTTGCCCATAAATACCACAGTTGTTGCATCCGGGTCGGAGAGTGCGGCCAGATTCAAGTCTTCAGGTAGTTTGCCACTGACATCATGCCCCGTCACAAACTGAACTCTTCGGGCAGTTAGTCGTCGTGTCAGCGGAATACCCGCCGCCGCCGCTGCGGCCACGGCTGAGGGAATTCCGGGGATGATTTCATATTCAATGCCGGCTTCGCGCAGGGCGACCAACTCTTCTTCCAACCGGCCGAACAACCCGCCATCACCAGATTTCAGTCGTACAACGCGAGCGCCAGTCTTGGCATAATCCACAAGCAGGCGGCTGACATGATCTTGCTTGGGCGAAGGGCGCCCGGCGCGCTTGCCGACACCAACCAGATCGGCGTCGTCGTGCGCGTGGCTCAGGATTGGGCCGCTGCTGAGATCGTCAAACAAAACCGCATCAGCTTTTCTCATCCGGTCCACAGCTTTAAGGGTCAGCAGTTCCGGGTCACCGGGACCGGAGCCGATGAAAGAGACAAATCCGCTCATGCCGAAGCCTCCGCGATCAAGTGAAAGAACGTGCCGGTCACGTTGCCGCGAACTGATCCTGTTTGAGGGCCTTCTGCACCTTCGGCGTCAAAAACTCGGGCCAACGGTGGGTCGGGTTGCTCGACAATCGATGAATAGTGAAACTCGTGCCCTCGAAGAGCTGCCCCTTTGGTGAAACCAGGCATAGGCGTCAGCAGTTCTGCCTTTCTATAGCCAAGGTTGAACTTGCGCTTCTGGTAAGAGGTCACCAAACCCAAAAGGCCGGCCATCTGGTGTTGAACGCCATCCTTGTCGATTAGCGCTTGTCCCAAAGCCATGTATCCGCCGCATTCGCCATGAACGGGCTTGGTCTCGGCATGCCTGCGCAAACCGTTTTGGAATGTTTCAGCGGACGCAAGCGTCCCAGCGTGCAGCTCAGGATAGCCACCAGGCAGCCAGACCAGGTCAGCATTTTCAGCAGGGGCTTCATTCGCCAAAGGCGAGAAAGGCAGGATTTCAGCCCCAGCCGCCTGCCATCCCTTTAGCAAATGCGGATAGGTGAACGAGAAAGCGGCATCCCGTGCGAGTGCAATCCGCTGGGCAGGTGGGCGCGGCAGCGCGGCCGACGATGGCCCAATGGGGCCTGAGGAGGCCGCCTGTTTGATTGCCTCAAGATCCACGTGCTCACGTAGAAAGGCAGCATAGCCGACAATCGCGCTTTCCAAATCCGGATGCTCGACGGCTTGGATCAGCCCCAAATGGCGTTCGGGTAAAGTCAGATCTCCGCGACGTGGCAAAACACCCAGAACAGGCAGGCCGGCGCGCTCCATTCCCAACCGGGTCAACCGTTCATGGCGAGGGCTGGCGCAGCGGTTCAGGATCACGCCCGCAAAAGGCAAATCTGGGTTGTACATCTTGAAACCTAGCGCGGTCGCTGCGGCTGATTGGGCCTGTCCACCTACATCCAGGACCAGAACGACAGGCCAACCCATACGCAACGCGGTTTCGGCGCTTGAGCCATGTCCCAGTTCCCCTGGTTTGGCGACGCCGTCAAACAGACCCATCGAACCCTCGGCAACGACGATATCTGCTCCTTCGGCTTGCGTTGAGATGGCGCTCAGCAATGGATCACCCATTGCCCAGCTGTCCAGATTGAACGAAGCCCTGCGTGCCGCTGCCTGATGAAAGGCAGGGTCGATGTAGTCCGGTCCACTTTTAAAAGGCTGAACGGCCAGCCCATCTTCGGCCAGTGCGCGCAAAAGGCCCAGCATGACCGTCGTTTTGCCGGTGCCGGAAGATGGCGCTGAAATCAAAATGCCCGGAGGGTTAGTCATCGCCGTGGCTCCAGCTCGACCATGGGCTGTCGGCGCTCTGCGGGCGATAGCGACGGTCGTAGTCTTTCGAATACAGACAGCTTTCGTCAAAACCTTCACCAGCTAGGGCAGGGCCAACCATGATCAGCGCGGTACGCGAAATGCTTTCGTCCAGCGCCTCTTTCAATGTCGCCAGCGTTGCTCGGATGATCCGCTCATCCGGCCAGCTGGCGCGATACACCACGGCCACCGGGCAATCGGCGCCATAGGCCGGGCTTAGGTCGGCAATGACTTTGTCCAGGTTGCCGATCGACAGGTGGATGGCGAGTGTTGCACCGGTGCGGGCGAAGTTTTCTAATGTTTCGCCTTCGGGCATCGACGATGCGCGTCCCGGTGTTCGGGTCAGTACGACCGACTGAGCCAGTCCCGGTAGGGTCAGTTCGGTGCCCAGCGAAGCCGCAGCAGCGGCAAAGGATGGAACGCCAGGGGTCACGCTGACAGGGATGCCCATCTCTTTAAGACGGCGGATCTGCTCGCCCATCGCCGACCAGACAGACAGATCGCCGGAATGCAGCCGGGCCACATCCTGTCCTGCTTTATGCGCAGCCTCGATCTCGGCCATGATCTGACCGAGATCCATTGGCGCGGTGTTCACGATCTTTGCGCCTTCGGGGCAGTGGCCGAGAATTTCCTCGGGCACCAATGAACCCGCATAGAGACACACAGGGCAGGACGCGATGATGTCACGGCCCCGTAGGGTCAGCAGGTCGGCAGCGCCCGGTCCGGCGCCGATGAAATGAACGGTCATGTTTGTCCTCCGATGGCGACGGCGCAAGTGGCAAGCCGATCGTCTGAGATATGTCTGGGTGAAGTGAGCCGCGCGCCGGTACCGGCCGCGGCAAGGGCGGATGCTTCGGCCACGCTGCCGGTGCCATATGTGGCACGACTGCGGTTCGAGCAAGTGAGAGTGCGCTGCCCGGCCAGATCGGCGGGCGTAACGAAATGCAAGGGCAGGGCGGCCGTCGCGGCAAATTCGTTCAGAGCGGGATGGTCTTTTTTGTCAGCAACAGTTGCAAGCGCTTCAACGCGCAAACCGACACTGGCCCGGTCAAAGGCAACGCGCAGGCTTTCTGCCGTGGCGGTTGAAGAGAAACCGATGCCAGCCACGATCATAGGGTGACGCTCCACTGCACGACCGGGTACGCGGATTTCCATCCGCGCCGAGGACCAAGTGCCGACGCTTGGGCCAGTTCGATACGCAAGAGCTCGCCACCCAGTGACTCGTGCCATTGTGCCACCAGTGCTTCGCTTTCCAGTGTCACTGCATTGGCGACCAGCCTGGTTCCGGCGGGCAGTGCGTCGCGAAGCCATGCCAGCAGGTTGGGGCTGAGCCCACCACCAATGAATACCACGTCAGGCAGAGCAAGCCCGTGTAGTGCATCCGGTGCGGTGCCGTGGATCACTTTCAGCCGGTCCTGACCAAGCGCATCAGCATTGCGGCGAATACGTTCAGCGCGATCCGCGCGGGGTTCGATCGTCGTCGCAGTCAAGGTTGGGTCGCACATCAGCCATTCGATGCCGATTGAGCCGGTGCCACCGCCAATATCCCATAGGTGCTCGCCCCGCTGAGGTGCCAGCGCCGACAGTGTAAGAGCCCGAACCGGACGCTTTGTGATCTGCCCGTCGGTTTCGAAAATCTCATCCGGTTTCCCTGACGCTTTGGGAAAGGCGCGTCCTTCGCCCGCAACCTCAAGGCCGACGCATACGGGATGGTCAAAGCTGCCTAAAAGCGCCTCGGTCAGGGACACGGTACGTGATCGTTCACGGGGACCACCAAGCGCCTCCATCACGTGCAGGGCGCTATCTGCAAAACCGGTTTCGGTCAGATAGGTTGCCAATTCCGCCACGGCTGCTCCATTGCGCAGCAACAGAATTGCACGCAGGCCCGGCGACAGGTGTGGCCTAAGCCGGGTTAGCGGCGCCGCGTGCAGGCCAAACGTCAGTGTACTCTCCAGCGGCCAGCCCAATCGCGCGGCTGCAAGGGAAAAGGTCGACTGACCCGGCAGGGCCGTCCACTCTCCGACCTCGAAATTGCGCGCGATGACCGAGCCGGCGCCAAACCAGAAGGGATCACCAGAGGCCAAAACAACGGTTGGCCGCCCGCGGAATCCAGTCAGGATCGGAAAGCCATCAGCAAAGGGAACGGGCCACTCGACCCTCTCTGCATCGGTTTCCGCGACCAGAGACAAGTGGCGCGGTGGGCCCATGATGATTTCAGCGCGCTCCAGCACTTGACGGCTTGCAGGGGGCAGTCCATCCAGTCCATCTTCGCCCAACCCCAGAACGGTCAGCCACGGAGCTTCAGACATGACAAACCTCCTGATCCTCGGCGGCACGACCGAAGCCAATGCGCTGGCCAAGGTCGTGGCTGAGCATGACTTTCCAGCGACCTATTCTTACGCGGGGCGTGTCGAAAATCCGCGACCGCAGCCATTGCCGGTTCGTGTCGGTGGATTTGGCGGCATCGACGGACTGACGAGCTATTTGCGGGATCACTCGATTACCCATGTGATTGATGCCACTCACCCCTTTGCAGCGCAGATGAGCGGGAACGCCATCGCGGCTTGCGAAAAAGCCGGAGTGCATTTGGCCGCTCTGACGCGCGCGGCTTGGACTGCGCAAGATGGTGACCGCTGGACTCATGTCCCTGACATCGATGCAGCCGTTACGTCGCTGTCTGGTACGTCTCAGCGTATCTTTCTGGCCGTTGGACGAATGCATCTCGAAGACTTTAGCGTTCAACCCCAGCACCATTACCTTTTGCGTCTGGTTGATGAGCCTGACAGTTTGCCGTTGCCGAATTGTGATGTGGTTGTCTCGCGCGGGCCGTTTACCGTTTCGGACGATCTGAGGCTGATGCAGCATCACGGAATCGAGCTGGTGGTGTCCAAGAACGCAGGCGGCACCGGTGCGCGCGCCAAGCTGGACGCCGCGCGTGCTTTGGGCCTGCCAGTGCTTATGATCGACCGCCCGGTCCTGCCGCAGCGGACGGAATGGTCGAGTGTTGCACAGGTTCTGGACTGGTTGGATCATCCCTGACCCTCGTCCGGGGTGAAACGCGGTGTGTACACTATTGGGGCGCCGCTGCGTTCGATCACGCGAGTACGCGATGAGCCAACGATAACCACGGTCTGCATATCCGCCATCTCTGGGGTGGCTTCGGCCAACGTCGAAATCCGAATTGCTTCGTCTTCGCGCGAGACGGCGCGGGCGAACAGGATCAGTCGCTCTGGCTCGCACTCTTCGCGCAGGATTTCCAGCGTCTTTACAAATCCTTCGGGCCTGGATTTCGAGCGTGGATTGTAAAAGGCCATGGAGAAATCGGCTTGCGCTGCCAGACGTAAACGCTTTTCGATCAGTGACCACGGCTTTAGGTTGTCGCTGAGGTTGATGGCGCAGAAATCGTGCCCCATCGGAGCGCCAGCACGCGCAGATGCCGCCAACATCGCGGTGATCCCTGGCAGCACATCGATCTGAATCTCCCGCCATTCCAGCGGTCCGTTTTCCAGCGCTTCGAAAACCGCAGCGGCCATCGCAAACACCCCCGGATCGCCCGAGGATACAACGACCACCCGTTTACCTTCGGCTGCCATTTGCAGGGCATGCTGAGATCGGTCAATCTCAACCCGATTGTCACTGGCGTGCAGCGTTAATCCTTCGCGCTGGGCCACACGCGCGACATAGGGAATATAGCCTACGACATCAGTCGCCTCGGCCAGAGCGGCCGTGACCTCAGGGGTAACCAGAGCTTCGTTGCCGGGGCCAAGGCCCGCGATCTTGACCCACCCGCTCATGGCCGACGCCCCTGCCCATGAACGATGATGATCGAGAAATATGGAGTGACCTTGTCGCACGCCTCAGACAGTTTGGTCACTGTCTGGTCGGGCATTTGCGCGAATTCAACGATCCAGGCCCGGTCATACAAACCAGCCGTTTGTAGCGCCCGCTTAACCTTGTCGATATTGCGGCCGATCTTCATCACGACCAGAGCGTCTGTCTGTGCCATGCGCTGCGCCAGATCGTCCTCGGGCAGGGTGCCTACCAATACGGTCAGTACGTCATCGCCCCAAGTGATCGGATCGCCGGTCGCCGTCCACGCGCCGGACATGCCGGTGATGGCAGGCACGACTTCAACATTAGCTTCATCGCGCAAGCGGCTATAAAGGTGCATGAAAGAGCCGTAGAAGAACGGGTCGCCCTCACACAGAACCACCACGTCTTCGCCCTGATCCGACAGGGATTTCAGATGTGCGGCGCAGTCTTGGTAAAAGGCCGAGAGCAATTCGTTGTAACGCGGATCGGTCAGCGGGATTTCGGTGGTGACCGGGTATTCCATCGGGAATTCCACTGCACCGTCGGGGATCATGCCGTTGACGATCTTGCGCGCCTGACCGCTGCGGCCCGGTTTGCGAAAGAAGGCCACGTGGCGGGCATTGCGCAACAGGCGGTCGGCCCTGACGCTCATCAGGTCTGGGTCACCGGGGCCGAGGCCCACGCCGTATATCTTACCCGCGCTCATTCGGCACGGCTCGCGATAGCGTTGACGGCGGCGACGGTGATGGCACTGCCGCCCAGACGGCCTTTGACGATGCATGACGGTACCGGCTGGGCCTCCCACAAAGCATCTTTGGACTCGACCGCGCCGACAAAGCCAACTGGACAGCCGATGATGGCGGCAGGGCGTGGGCAATCGGGGTCTTCAAGCATGTTCAGCAAGTGAAACAGCGCAGTGGGCGCGTTCCCGATGGCGACAAGAGCGCCCTCGAGGTGGGGACGCCACAGTTCCAGCGCTGCGGCCGAGCGCGTGTTGCTCATCTCAGCGGCCAGCGGACGTACGCGTTCGTCGTGCAGCGTACAGATCACTTCGTTGTCAGCGGGCAGGCGGAACCGGGTCACACCTTCGCTAACCATGCGCGCGTCACACAGGATCGGTGCGCCGTTCTCTAGCGCCGTTCGCGCAGACGAGACAAAGCCCGGTGAGAAATGAACGAACTCCTCCAGCCCAACCATACCGGCGGCGTGGATCATGCGGACGGCGACCTGCTCTTCGTCGGCGTCGAACCGGGCCAGGTCGGCCTCGGACCGGATGGTGGTAAAGCTTTCCTTATAGATCGCCGCGCCATCGGTTTCGTATTCATAGGGCATCAGGTGAAGTCCATGGTCATAAGTGTTTCGGGGCTTAGCCCGCGCTGGCAGGGCTCATCCCCCGCGCGGCCCTGTTTGACAAGATCAAATCGTCCATCGTGGCCGACTAAAGTGACATCCGCGACGCCCATCCGGGCGCATCCTTTGGAACAGCCTGAGACATGCAGAATGCCAGAGACTCGAGGCGCTAATGCGCGCGCGATGTCGCGGGTTTCGGCTTGCGCCTGAGGGCAGAACGGTGCGCCGGGGCAAGCGTCGGTGGTCATGAGCGGGTCGGTGCCATCCGTGACAAAATCCGGGGTGTATATCGCCGCCGCGCCTTCCAGAAGGATCAGTCGCCACGGCGTGACCCGTAAGGCAGAGGCACCGCTGGTCTGGATCAGCTCATAGAGCTCCTGAGCGGGCAATTGCCCAAAGGGGGCACCATAAAAAGCACCCAGATTGCAGCTGCCTGGCTGAAGCGGTGCGCCGTTAGGCCCGGGGGCGTGGCCTTGCCATTCTGACGGCAGGGTTTGCGTGGCGACCACTCGAGCCATGCGCCGTGTCTCAGATGTGAAATTCTCAGAGAACCAGTCCGCCAGCGCGATCAGTTGGTCGACGGCCTCTGCCTCTGAAACGAGCCGCCCGGTTTGTGCACCATCAGCGCGCAGGATCAGGCCATCGGTCGCAGTCTCAAGCCGGATGTCAGCCGAGTCCCCAGCCAAAAGGCGCTGGGCTCCGGTATCGATGGCGACGCCGAACTTGGCGGGTAGGGCGGGCAGCTCAGCCAGACGGTCAATGAGTTCTTGGGTCAACCGCGCTGTCAGGTCGCCCGCCTGATAGAGCGGCGTTACCAAGATGTTGCGACGCACCTCGATACCGGGTTCCGCGTCCAACAAGTCGAGCGCTGAAAGCTCGGCCAGCAAGGGCTGGTGATCGGTTTCCTTCACCCCGCGTAGCTGAAGGTTTGCGCGGTTGGTCAGATCGATCGTGCCATTGCCAAACCGATTGGCCAAATCACACAATCCCAATGCCTGTTCGACGTTCAGGCGCGCAAGCCGAGGGCGAACGCGAACAACCAACCCATCACCTGACATCATCGGGCGATGCGCTCCGGGGCACCAGCCTTGAACGATAGGCGCGCTCATCTCAGCCCCTCCAGATCGGCCCGGATAGAATTCCGGCGCGTGTTCCAAAGACCTGCTTCCAACAATGCGCGGAACCGGTCCTGCATCGCCTGATGGGCCTTTGGGTTGGCCTCTTGCAGGAACGCATCCACCTCTTCGTTGCCAAGGGTGGCGTCGTGATAGAGATCGAACAAATGCGGCGCGACCGTACCGGACAAATGCGCAAACGAAGCCATGTGGTCCAGCGTTGCCGCGATCTCAGCAGCCCCCCTGAACCCATGCCTTTGCATTCCGCCGATCCAATCGGGATTTGCTGCTCGGGCATGTACAACGCGGCTGATCTCTTCGGGCAGGGTACGCGCACGCGGATTCTCCGGGTTGGTATTGTCCAGGTGGTAGAGCTGCGCCGTGCCGCCGGTGATCTTCTTGGCAGCGGCGAACCCGGCCTCGTGCGTTGCATAATCGTTTGCCAGCAGCAAATCGGTTTCGGTCAGATCCTGCAGGTGTACAAAGCTGTCCGCGTTGGCGACACGCTCGGTGATGCCTGCTTTGTCCTGCGCAATATGTTCGCCTTCCAAAGCAAAGGAGCTGGCCTCAAGCCATGCTTCGCCAGCCTGCGCCCGAGCCTCATCCGTGTAGGTTTCGGAAAGGTGGGTCATGTTCAAGCCATAGCTTCCCGGAGCAGGACCAAACACGCGCGCTGCCGGAGCCTGACCGGCGTAAGGGTTCCAATCCGGTGCCTCATCACGGTCAGCCAACGCTCGAACGGCTTGTCCGTAGAGCGCCGAAAGCGTTGGGAATACATCGCGGAACAGGCCCGAGACGCGCAGTGTTACGTCAAGGCGCGGGCGGCTGAGGTCGGTGATCGGAAGAACTTCAATGCCCGACACACGCTCGGACCCCTTGTCCCAAACCGGTTTCACGCCCAGCAGGTGCAGCGCCATGGCGAACTCTTCACCCGCCGTGCGCATTGTTGCCGACCCCCACAGGTCAACAATCAGCCCTTTGGGATAGTCGCCTTCTTCCTGCAAGTGCCGACGGACGAGTTCCTCAGCCAGCTTCACCCCTTGGGTATAGGCCGCGCGGGTTGGGACCGAGCGCGGGTCGGTGGTATAGAGGTTCCGACCTGTCGGAAGCACGTCCGACCGGCCGCGATAGGGCGAGCCGGATGGCCCGGCCTCAATCCGCTTGCCAGCCAGCGCGTCGAGCAGCGCGTTGCGTTCGGCGTGCGCCGAGGGTGCAGGGTCGAAATTGCCGGTCACTTCTGGAACGCGGCCAAAGATGTGCAGCCCGTCCCCGAACTGGCTTTCCTTGATGTCACAGACAAAGCGGTCGATGCGGGTGATCGCCTCGGCAGTGCAGGTGGCCTGATCAAGCCCGAGGTCGCTTTCTAACCCGATGGCTTGCGCTTCGTCGCGGATGTCCTCTTGCAGGCGGTCACGACGTTTAGGGTCGAGACCATCGGCGTTCGAGAATTCGTCCAGCAGGGATTCCAGCCGCACCATCCGATCGGGTGTACCACTTTCTTTCATCGGTGGCGGGATGTGGCCAAGTGTTACAGCGCCGATCCGCCGCTTGGCCTGCGCAGCCTCGCCGGGGTCGTTGACGATGAACGGGTAGATCACAGGCAGATCGCGGATCAGAACCTCGGGCCAGCAGTCGCCGGACAGGGCGACCGACTTACCCGGCAGCCATTCCAGTGTCCCGTGCGCGCCAATATGGATCAAAGCGTCGGCACCGAGGCCTTTGCGCAGCCAAAGATAAAAGGCGACATAGCTGTGGCGCGGGGTGCGCGACAGGTCGTGATAATCGTCGTCGCGTAGCTCAGGTGTACCACGCTCGGGTTGCAACGCCACCAAGGCTTTGCCTCGGCGCATGGCGGTGAAGTGGAACGCACCATCTGAAAAGGCTGGGTCGTCCTCGGGAATGCCCCAAACTGTTTTCAGGTCTGCCCGTAGTTGTTCAGGCAGCTCTGCCAATTCGTTCTGGTAGTCCAGCAGCGACCACGAAATACGAGCGTCCAGCAGGGTTTCAGCAATCGGCTCTGCCGGTGCCGTATCATAACCTTCGCCTTCAAGATCTGACAGCATCGCCTCGGCCGAGGCCAAGGCGTCCAAGCCGACTGCGTGGGCCATCTGCCAGTCTTTGCCGGGATAGGCCGACAATACCAAAGCTGGAATCTGATCAGCCTTGGATTTGTCGTTGAGGTTTAGCCAACCCGTAACGCGGTCCAGTATCGCTTCGATGCGCTCAGGCTCGGCTCGGTGGGCGAAACGGGAATACTCCAGATGCGGATCGCGCTTGCCCGGTTCTTTGAACGATGCGATGCCCGCTGAAATCCGTCCATCAACTTCGGGCAATACGACATGCATCGCGAGGTCAGCAGGGGACAGGCCGCGTTCCGCCTCGGCCCATGCTTTGCGGCGGGACGTGGCAAGAGCAACCTGAAAGACTGGTACATTCGCAGCGTCCAAGGGCGAAGTGCCCGACGCGCCCTTTCCCGAGAAGGACGTTGCGTTGATGATCGCTGACGGGTTCATCGCAACGAGACTGTCGCGCAACCAATCAGCGGCTGCCGGAGCTTTCAGGGATGGCGCGAACATGCCGACGGCCTCGAGCCCACGGCCTCTTAAGCTACGGATCAGGGCCGCAACCGGTGCGGTGTCGGCTGAGGTCAGATAGGCGCGGTAGAAGGTGACAACGATGCGTTTTGAGCTATCGGTAAAAGCAGTGTCCGCGGGAATTACGCCCCGGTCTGGGCACCACGCACCGCATTCGGGCAGGGTCTTGGCCCCCATCACCGGACCGGCATACAGGCCAGCTGCCAAAGCCATCTGTGCCAAGGCGGCCTGAGCCGCGACTTCTCCGCCGGTGTCGCAGAGATGTGCCAATCGGCGCAGGGTCGAGACTGGTAGAGTCGAGTATTCGTCGAGCCTTGTGTCTTCACGCCCGTCCGCTGGCAAAACAGCCAAGGCAATACCCTTGGCTTGCGCAAGCGCCAGAACCTGCTGCAACCCGTAGGTCCAGTAAGGCACTCCGCCGATCAGGCGAATTAGGATGCCCTTTGCGCCCTCCAATGTCTGTTCTACATAAGTGTCGACGGACAGAGGGTGTTTCAGCGCGGTCAAGTTAGCCAATCGCATCGTGGGCATACGCCCCTCGGGGCCTCCACCACGATGCCAGCCTGCCGCGAAAGCGCCAAGGTCACTGTCCGAGAAGGACAGCACCACCAAATCCGCTGGGCTCTGGCCCAGATCGGTTGGGGTTTCAGTTTCTTCTAACCCGTGGCTTTCGCGGAAGACGACGTGCATGGCTTACTCGGCAGCCTCGGTCACACCCACGAGAATATCGCGGATTGCAGCCTCTTTGATGTCGTCATGCTCGGCGATGACAACCAGACGCGAGCGGCGCTCTTCACCCGGCTCCCACGGACGGTCGTACTGGTGACGGACGCGCGCGCCAACAGCTTGCACAAGCAAGCGCATTGGCTTGCCTGCGACGGCAGCATACCCTTTGACACGCAGGATATTCAGTTCATTGGCCAGGCGTTCGATCTTGGCAACCAAATCGGCTGGATCGGACTGTTCTGGCAACTCAACGATGATGCTTTCGAAGTCGTCATGCTCGTGATCATGGTGACCGTCGTGATGCGACGGACGGGCGTCCATGTCGTCTTCTGCAGCGGCTTCTAGGCCTAGAACAACGCGTACGTCTACGGCACCTTCGGCAACCTCGACAACGGGCAGGGGGCGCGGCGCTTCGGCGGCGATGACCGCTTTCGCTTTGGCAACACCTTCTGGACCGGCCAGATCGGGCTTGGTCAGCAGGATGATGTCGGCGCAGGAAATCTGATCTTCAAACACTTCAGACAGAGGCGTTTCGTGATCGATCGAGTCATCGGCCAGGCGCTGGGCGTCTACGGCCTCGACATTCGGGGCAAAACGACCGGCAGCAACAGCTTCGGCATCGGCCAGAGCGATCACGCCATCGACCGTAATTTTCGAACGGATATCTGGCCAATCAAACGCTTTCAGCAGCGGCTTGGGCAGGGCGAGACCGGACGTTTCGATCAGGATGTGATCGGGGCGCGGCTCAAGCGCCATCAGGGCCTCGATGGTCGGGATGAAGTCATCAGCCACGGTGCAGCAGATGCAGCCGTTTGCCAGCTCCATGATGTTTTCCGCTGGGCAATCCGGGATCGCGCAGGATTTCAGGATGTCGCCGTCAACACCAACATCGCCGAATTCGTTGACCACAACCGCCAGACGCTTGCCCTGTGGGTTCTGCATCAGGTGCTTGACCAGAGTGGTTTTGCCCGATCCCAGAAAGCCGGTGATCACTGTGACGGGAAGTTTTTCGAGATTCGACATTTTAGGCTCCAATCGGGGGAATACGGGCAGCGCAGTTTTTGCGGAAGTGTTCTGGACGCTCACGCCATTTGACCAACCCATCTTCGGTGGCCAGATATTTGGTCACACCTTCGACGATGGTTTCGACGTGATCGGTTTCATTCAGGTTTTCGTACACGAAGGTCCAACGAGACGGCCCACCACGAAGAACGATCGAGCACCCCTGATCGCAGTTCGACAGGCATTCGACTGGTTTCAGTTCGATTCCATTGGGTAAATCGGCGTTTTCCAACGCTTTGTGCAGCAAGGCACCAGGTCGCTGCGCGTCATCCTCGACAGGCAGGCCGCGACGGCAAGTGGTACAAACCAGCAGTTCGACTGGCGTGGTCTCAGTCATGTCTCTCATCCCCCCAAACCTCTTCGTGGGGGACGGGGTTTCATGCGGGCCACGTATTCCGACATGGACCCGACACCGGAACACCCCGCCCGGTTGCAACTTCGGGTGCTGGCAGGTCTCCCGGCTTGCGGATGTCAGAGGCTGAGCTCTGGCAGGTGTCCCGCCTTCCCGGCCTTTTGGGCCAGTGGCTTTGGGCACCTTCTCCGGTCACGGTCGCGGGGGCGGCTGCGTTTGGCGGATAACCGTTGACGCATTCCCTTTTCATCCACGTTTAAATGGACACCAACGCAAGGGGACATGCGGCACGGGTAGGGGCCTTGTCAAGCACGAGACAAGGGTTGAAACCAAAGAGGAAAGAAAAGCGACCAGCCTTTGTCAATCAGCGGCATCTGTCGCCAGACGATCCCGCAGCCATGAGCAGAACAAACCAGACGCGGCCGTTCGCTGCGCATCCCCCTGAGGGCTAATCAGATAATGCGACTGGGCAAAAGGAATCGCGGGGCCGGCAATAGCGATCGGCGCACCCTGACGGATGGCGTTCTGGGCGAACCTTTCAAGGATGGTCGCGTAGCCCGCTCCTGCCATTACAAGCTGCAATGCGGCGACTGTTGTATCTACTGAATGCTGCGGCGACTGTTCGGCGGGTGTAATGGTGTTGGCTTCGAAGTAACGTGCCCAGTTGTCCTCATACCCTAGGATTTGGATCAATGGGCCACAATCGGGTGAGATTAGGTCTGGGATTTCGCTCTCGGATCGGCAGATTGGAACCAGCTTTTCGTCTGAGAGTTTTTCAGATTTGACCCCGGGCCAGTCGCCGTAACCCAGGCGGATCTCAACATCCACATCATTGGGCGCTATGCTGTCATTCCAGATATGTGACACCAACCGAACCGGTATCTCGGGATGCTGAGCTGAAAACTCGGGGAGTTCTGCGGCAATCCAATAGGTCGCCGTCGAAATAGCAGCCCGTATTGTCAAAGTTTGCCGGGATGACGGGCCGAACAAGCTGTTGGTGGACAGTGCGATATCCCCCAGCGCACGCCGGACTGTTAGCGAGTACGACTGCCCCAGTTCCGTCAAGTTCAAACGTCGCGCGTTTCGGATGAATAGCTTCTGTCCCAGTTCGGCCTCTAGTGACCTGATGTGCAGTGAAACAGCCGTTTGAGTCAGGCCAAGTTCTTGCGCTGTTGTGGTGAAGTTGAGATGGCGTGCGGCGGATTCAAAACTGCGCAGCCATACTGGGTTTGGAAGTCTGTCCATTTATCACCAAAATAATCCGATCATTATGGGCGTTATTATTCATTTTAGTTTCTGCTTGGCAACGGGGATACTTGGAACCAACACGACTAGCTGGAGGAAAAAATGAAAGTCGGATTTATCGGTTTGGGCAACGTCGGCGGCAAGCTGTCTGGGTCACTTCTGCGCAATGGAGTTGATCTGACAGTGCACGATCTCAATCCGGAATTGGTGGCGGAATTCGTTGGAAGGGGCGCCAAACCTGCGGAGAGCCCTGCACAGTTGATGCGTGATTGCGACGCGGTCATCACTTGCCTTCCGTCCCCAGCGGCTTCGGACGCGGTCATGCAAGAGATGCTGCCTGAAGTCGTACCTGGAAAAATTTGGATGGAGATGTCCACAACTGACGAGGCCGAAGCCAAACGTCTTGGCGCGTTGGTTATCGAACGCGGCGGCGCAGCAGTCGATTGTCCGGTGTCTGGCGGCTGTCACCGAGCCGCAACGGGTAACATCTCGATCTTTGCGGGATGCGATCGACCAACATTCGACAGGATTCTACCGTTCCTCACAACTATGGGCCGGCGCGTTCTGCACACGGGCGAGTTGGGGTCTGCCTCTGTTTTGAAAGTACTGACGAACTACCTCGCGACGGCCAATCTTATCACCTGCGCCGAGGCTTTGGTGACTGCAAAGGCCGCCGGGATGGACCTCAATACCACATACGAGGCGATCAAGATTTCTTCGGGTACTTCGTTCGTCCACGAGACGGAAAGTCAGGTGATACTGAATGGCTCACGGGACATTTCATTTACGATGGATCTTGTGAAGAAGGATATCGGTCTGTTTCAGGAAGTTGCTGACCGTGCTGGTGTTCCGCTTGAGATCAACCCGGTGATGATCCAGATTTTCGAAGACGGAATAGCCCGTTACGGAGACCGAGAGTTGTCCCCAAATATTATCAAACGACTGGAAGAGGCTACGGGCCTCGAAATTACAGCGCCCGGTTTTCCTCCAGAAATGCAGGATGACGAACCGGAAGAGCCCGGGTACGAAGTCATACCCCAAGGTCGTGGGGTCGAATGACGAAACGCTCGCGGGATAGAAAGTCGATGTGAATTCAGGAGAGTGGTAGCGAGTATCGGAAGCGAGAGGGTTCTTAAAACGAGCCCTCAGACAACTAGGTGGTGCTCGTTTAAGCTCAAGGCTTTGGTGGAACTATAAACGATCGATGAGGGGGCGCGGGAAGAGATCAAGCTCACTTTTACCCGTGATCCACCCTGCCATGACATTGCGCTGCCAAATCGGCAACGCATCCCACATTTCTTCTGCGAGTGTGTTGGCCGTGACCTTATCAGGCGTCCGAAAGCAATCTCCTTCTTTGGGCAAGAAGTATTCCGCTATCGTCCTTGTAGCGGTCCGTTCACTCAACTTGAATCCGTAGGGGCCTTTCAATGAATATCCAAGTTTCACGAAACCCCACAAAGCTTGTTGGAGATATCCTGGAACATCAAACGGTTCTTCCTCGGCTGAGATTTCGCCTCGGTAATCTAAAGCCTTCAAGAAATTACAGATGATCTACTCGAAAGAATACGCCGTTTGTGGGATCAAGTCTCGGAGGTGCCCTAGCACGTCACCGAGCGACGTCGTGAAGTTGTATTCCGAGGCGCTCAAGCGGAATACGCCCAGATTAAACATCAAGCCGCAGCCATGCCCGTAGGCTGACTCCGCTCTATCGTAGATTACTCTTTGAAATGTGGGATCGGACTTCCAAAGATTGTGCCGCATAGCGCAAGCAATATGATGCCCAAGCTCAAAAAACTCACGTTCATCACTAGATAGACTGAGTTTTCTCATTCTGCGAGTTGTCTTCCTGACAAGCCTTTATTGCAAGGTTTCAAGCCAAGGGGAGATCACCAACGCCGTCATTGGCGCTGTTGATCTCTCTTATTTGTTGGGTAGGGCTGCAACTTTTAAGCCAACTGTCCACTCGCAGTGAGCACCTCAGCGACCGGTCTGAGACCGAAGCAATCCGTGCTTCAATTTGCATTTGGGTCAACCAAGTACGGATAGGAGGCATCAACGGCAGCCCATACTAATTTGGTGCGCAAGGTTATGTATACGCACCAATCACCTTCGGACTAAATCACAGTTCCACAACGACTTTTCCGACCGCAGCTCCGGTAGTCAGTTGCGCATAAGCTGCGTCGACATTGGTCCAGCCAAACTTATGTTCGTCAACAATCGGTTTGAGCCCGCCGGCGTCCGCCAGTTCCGCTAGTGTCCGCAAGATGTCACCATGGGTTTGCCGTCCGACATCGTGCATCATCGGGATCAACATGAAGACGACATGCAGAGACAGACCTTTGAAATGCGCGGGCGTCAAATCAATCTCGACCATCGCAACCGTTGAAGCGACATGGCCATTGAGCTTCGCCGCTTCAAACGAGTTCGTCATGTTCGGTCCACCCACGCTGTCAAACACCACGTCAAAGCCTACGCCATCGGTGTGCTCAGCCACGTAGTCCTCAACCTTTTGCGTTGTGAAGTCCAAGGGACGCGCACCAATACTCTCGATCAGGGCCATCTGATCTGCGCCACGACCTGTCGCGGAAACGGTGGCGCCGAGGTGTCGGGCGATCTGAACGGCGACATGACCAACGCCACCGGCGCCGCCTTGGACGAGTACGGTTTGCCCTTGGTCAACACCGGCGCGCGTCAACCCTTCGTATGCGGTGATGCCAACAAGAGGCAGCGCTGCGGCTTCTCGCATGCTCAGCGTCTTGGGTTTGTGGGCAATCAAGCGGGCGTCCGCATTAATGTACTCTGCCAAAGAGCCCGGCAGGTCCACTAAGCCACCGGCACAGCCATACACCTCATCGCCTATGGCAAAACCCGTCACACCTTCGCCAATAGCGACGACTGTGCCAGCAAAGTCCATGCCGAGCACCGCAGGTAGTGCGGGGGAAAGGGGTAGGTCAGCGCCCATGCTTCGGATCATTGTGTCGACGGTGTTGACGCTGGCGGCGGCTACTTTGACAACCACCTGTCCAGAAGTCGCGACCGGGTCGGGCATTTCGGCAATCTCGAACGGCGCATCTGGCCCGTATGATTTTAGAACCATTGCTTTCATTGGTTAGTTCCTTTTTGTGACGTAATGTCAGGGGCACGTCGCAACAACGCACGCCTGACGAGATCGATGTATTGGGGGGGAGGTCAGTTGATATCCTGCACCTGCATCACCAGTTCGCCCCATTTGCGCTGGTTTTTGATGTCGTGTTCCAAGCCCTGTTCATCCGCGATGGTGAAACGTTTGACGGCCGGGGTTTTGCTGGTGGCCTGATATAGCCAGTAGGCTTCGGCCTTCAGCGCCTCATCAATGGGTTTGTCGATGGATTCGTAAACCATCTGCTTACAGGCATTGATTGACTCCGCTGGGAATTTTGCAATCCGTTCGGCCAGTGCGGTCACATATGGGCCAATTTCATCCGGCTCCAACGCCTTGTTGATGGTGCCCAAACGCTCTGCGTCATCCGCGTCATAGTCCTGCGCGCTCAGGATGATCTCGAGTGCTTTGCCAAGACCGGTTTGCCGCGCCATGCGAGAGGCGCCACCGCCGCAGGGTAGGATACCCATGCCGACCTCCATCTGCATGAACTTGTACTTTCCTCGCGCAGCAAAGCGCATGTCGAGCGCCAACGCCAATTCGTGCCCGCCACCGCGTGCAAACCCTTCCAGTTTTGCGATGGTGGCCTGCGGCACCTTGCTGATCCTTTGGCAAACCGATTGCAGGTCCAAAAGCTGTGCATCGTCACGAGATACCGCCTCGGTCGACATATCCTTGAGAAGCTCGGTGTCGTAGTGGCAGACCCAGATTTCCGGATTGGCCGATTGGAAGATTACGACTTTGGTTTCGCGGTCACGCTCCAGCCGCATTGCCAGGCTGTTGAGATCGGCCAACATTTCCTGACCTTGTACGTTCACGGAACCAAAGTTGAATGTCACGGTGGCGATGCCGTTTTCAACGTCTACGTCAAAGGTTTGAAAGTTCTCATATTTCATCAGGCAGTCCTTTCTTGGGCCTCGACGCGGCATGCGTGAGGGGTGTCGGAGAGTTAAAGGTGGAAGTGTGTGGCGCTTTCGCGCCGCGAGGGTTAGCCAGCCCGGCTAATCAAGTCCCTGATCGTGGTCATGACGTCGGCAATGTGATCTTTGTCCCGTGCTGCGGCATGCGGATTTGCGAAAGCACCAATATCATTGTCGAAATAGGCACCTGAAGCGTCGGCGAACCTCTCGCCTAGCGCTGCTTCAATCAGGATATCGGCACCAATGCTCATGTCGTTGCCGGTAACGCCAAAGCCTTCTTTCACCATCTTTGAGGCCAAAAGTGATCCGGGATTTACAGCAACGATTACCGGAGTATCCGCTCGCGATTTTGCCCAATCCAAGGTCCAGATGGTGATAGCCAATTTGCTTTGGGCATATGCTTCCATATCCGCCAGCGGCACATTGCCTTGCATGGCTTTGATGTTTACCGGGGCTTGCGCTGCCGATGACAGGTTCACAACGCGACCGTCAGCGGGAATGATCGGCAGCAGCAATTCGGTCAGCAGATAAGGTGCGAGCGTGTTCACGACAAAACGGATGTCCTGCCCATTCTCAAGGACGGATTTCGGGGCTTTCAAAACACCTGCGTTGTTGATCAACACATCCAGTTTGTCATGCTTGGCCCGTACGCTTTCGGCCAGATTTCGCACTGCGGACAGATCGCTTAGATCGGCGGCATAGGTTTCAACATCACCGCCGACTGCGGCAGCCGCGCTCTCCAATTTAGATACGCTACGACCATGCAAGAGCACTTTGTGCCCGGCGGCTGCTAGCTTCTTTGCCGTGAGCAAGCCAATGCCGTCAGTTGAGCCTGTAACGAGAACAGTTTTGGTCATTGGTCTGATCCTTTAAGAAAAGTCAGGCAGCAAAGTATCCGCCAAGTGTTCGAGGGTCGCCTCGATGGGCGCTTGATTGAACCTTAGGTTCAGTGCGACGTGATTGACTCCAAGCATTTCAATCTCGCGCAGGTAGTTGCGAAGGAAGTCAGTGCCAGATTGAAACCCAAGATGGATCGGGCGAGGAGGGGCAGCTGGATCAGCAACGACATCGACGTAAAGCGATTGCATGACCGGCTTGTCCGTTTGGCCTGCTTCCTTCACCCGTTTCCGGTAATCCGCGATGACCTGCCCCTGTGCTGCGGCGTTGCGCGGATAGGTCATCCAACCGTCGCCGTTCTGTGCCACCCAATCGGGCGTTTGCTGGCTACCACCGGTAATGAGCATCGGCAGGCGGGCTCCATGCGGTTTTGGCAATAGGTCAATCCCACCAGACAGCGTGCCCTGAGCGCTTTCATGCTTGGGATAGTCCGATCCAACCGCGCGGATGTAGTCAACGCTGTCGCGGAAACGCTCACCCCTGTCATCATAGCTCTGGTTCATCGCCGGGTACTCCTCGGGGCGGTCGCCCGAAGCTACACCCAACAACAACCGTCCGCCCGACAGCACATCTGCGGTCGCCGCTGCCTTGGCCACATGTGCCGGGTGGCGCAATGGTAGAATTACACTCGACGTTCCAAGCGCAATCCGGTCTGTCGCCGTTGCAAGTGCACCCAGATAAACAAAGGGATCGAAGACCTGTCCGGGATCACCAAAGCTTGGAACATTAAACGGCACGTCCCGCAGCCACAGTGCTGCAAACCCAAGTTCCTCTGCCCTCTGAGCCGCTTCCAGATGTTCCCGCAGCGTCGGCTCTGCGCCGACTGCGTATGCTTCAAGCGGTAACACAAGGCCGACGCTTAGACGCCCCGGGCGAAACACCCGGTTGTAGGCCACGCTCATTTGGGCAAACTCAGCTGGCTGCGTTTCATCCAACATGTCAGGACCTCCTTTAATAGCGCACCAACGTGCGGCTCTCGATGCTCTTGCGAATGGTAGTGACATTTGGATCCTCGACCATATCAAGCGCGCTATGCGCAATCGATGGCAAGCCGCGATTGTCGTAGATGTTAAAGATCGCGACCTCATCCGGCGTCATCTTGGATTGATAGATCCACTCATGTTCGGGGTTTCCCACCAGCCCCATGATTTGCCCTTTGCGTTCGGGATAGATCAGGTCCAGCAGGATCCAGTCAGACGGGTCAACCGATGATGGGCGAACAAAGCCAAGCGGAGCTGAATTGATAGGATGACCCACAGGGTGCCACACATTCACAAAAGCATAGTGACCTTGCGCCCATTCCGCTGCGGTTTCGGCGCCCAACAGGTCGACAAGCCGCTGTTCGGCTCCGTCCTTGCTATAGTCACTGTGGACGTTGCGCGCGGGTTTGCGTGTCGCACCAGGGTCATCTGTTCGAACGGTATGATCAAAGACTACAACTTCACGCACGCCCAGCCTGCGCAATAGCATTGCTGTCAGTTCCGAATCGTATGTTGGTTTCCAAGCATCGCTGGCAAAGTTTTGGACTTGCGTTTCCAGCGGCATGAATTCGACAGCATCAGATGCAAACTTAACTGTGTTGGTCGTAGCGCGGGTATCTTCTAACGCAACGGCTGTGGAGGCTAGTTCGGGGGAAACCAGATTACCAGCAATCCCGCCTGCATCTAGTTCAAAGGCTTGCCGGTAAGGCTTGTGAACGTGGTAGTTGACTGTGGCCATCCGCGTCATTTGCGCCTCCTTCCTACGCTTTGTTGCATCGATGAAAGGGATTTAACGCCAATCCATTTGCATATAAACTGCCCATTTGTGGATTGATAATTCGGGTTTTCGATATAATGGGTCTTGATACAGATGCGCTGCGATTGTTTGTGGCAGCAGCGGAAATGCTAAACATAAGCGCTGCTGGGCGCGCACTGGGTATGGCTCCAGCGGTCTCGAGCGCAAAGCTCGCCAAGTTGGAGCAGAGCCTTGGTTCCGAGCTTTTGCATCGCACAACGCGCAAAGTGTCACTGTCCGTCGAAGGTGCCGATTTCCTACCTTTTGCCCGAGAGATCATCGCACAGGAGGAGGCGGCGCTTACGGCTTTGGGCAAGCAAACAACCACCATCCGAGGCACATTGCGCTTCGCTGCGCCCAGCACGTTTGCACAGCGATACATCGCACCGATCTTGCCTAGATTTCTTCAGCAACACCCCGACCTCACACTCGATTTACGTCTGTCCGATGTTCAATTCGATCTTATCGAAGGCAGTTATGACTTGGCACTGAGGAACGCGCCGCTAGTAGACACCAGCCTGAAAGGTCGAAAACTGGCAGATGACCGGCGCGTTCTATGTGCCGCGCCGCATTATCTCGACAAACACGGCATCCCCAAAATTCCAAGCGATCTAACAAACCACCACTTAATCGCTTTCCGAAATCGCCAACCACGCCCGCTTACAGGACCTGCGGGCAAGGATGCAGTTTTCGATCCCGCATCGGCCAAGGGTCAATTGATAATCGATGACGGCCAAAGCCAGGTCTGTGCCACGCTGGCCGGGGCTGGTATTTCTCTGAACGCTCTGTGGAGTGTGCATGAGCACCTGAAATCGGGCCGGTTGACCCAAGTTCTGCCGAACTTTGAGGCCAAAGAAGATAATGTTCTTTGGCTTATCTATCCCAAGTCCAATGTATTATCCCCTAAAGTGCGGGTGTTCATGGATTTTCTGATCGCAGAGATTGGCGCCAAACCTCCTTGGGAGGATTGACCCCACAATTAGTCAAGCGCGGTTGAAAAAATCACAATGCCAAGTTCGAAGACAGGCGCTAAGCGGACGCGGCTTGACCGGGGTCACTTCTGATAGCGCGATCTCCTTCTAAACGTACTGTGAACTATTGGAGCGCGTGTTCCGCGGTTCTTTGGGTTTTGCTGTGCTGTAGGACCACGTTTCAAAATACACCCCAGAAGCAACGGTTAGGTAAATTGTCCCCAGTGCTGGTTTCCTTCAGCGACACAGGCTTTCCACTCGCAATAAACCTTAAAGGCCTCCGTATTGACCACTTCGATTGCAAAGCCATCTTCCTCGTTTCTTTCACGCGCTGAAATTCGAACGCATCGCCAACCGCGCATAGTAAATCGCTGGTAAATACTGGTGGGGCCAGCTTTCTGTCGTCGAATTGTTCAAAAAGGGCGGCGGAAACGTTGTGCCTTCCAAGCTTGGTATCTGCCCAATCACTTCTGCCCGTAGATTTCTTGAGTTGCGTCCTGCCGTAGAAAAACTGTCGCAGCTCTGTTGGTGTAGTCAGGAGCGCGGATGACTTAACTTAATTCTTCTACAGGTTATTCGCGGGGTGGTTAAACGCCTGTATCTTCCCCGAGACGCTTAAAGTTCCCAAGATACTGAGAAAAAACCAAATAAGGAGGAGTGGAGGCGAGTACCGGAATCGAACCGGTGTACACGGATTTGCAATCCGCTGCGTCACCACTCCGCCAACTCGCCTTTTCAAGTAAAATCAAATACTTGCCGTGGTGTGGGCGGCGTTTTAACACCTTTCTTCTGGGGCGTCCAGTAGGTAGGTGCTAAAAAACAAGCGCCGTTCAAAATACAAATGCGTGGCGTATGGCCAAGTTCATGCAATCTGGTGGAACTTTCAGCGTCAGAGCCGTTGCTGGTTTCGTTCGGATATGGCACAAGCCAAACATCCTTGGGACTAACACGAGCGATCCAATGACAGATTTCGCAACTCGGCGCCGCACAATGGTTGATACGCAAGTTCGACCCTCTGATGTCACGAAATTCCCAATCATCGACGCGATGCTGACCGTTCAGCGAGAGAACTTCGTGCCGGACGCGCAACGCGAAGCAGCCTATGCCGAAGGGGTGATCGAACTTGGTAACGGGCGTTGTCTGTTAGAGGTTCGGACTTTGGCCAAGATTCTGGATGCGTTGAACATCTCCAATGATGAAGTTGTTTTGGATATCGCCCCGGCGCTTGGGTATTCGACAGCAGTTGCTGCGCGCATGGCTCAGCTCGTAGTTGCGGTTGAAGAAGACGAGGATCTGGCTGGCGAAGCGCAAACGCTTTTGATGGAAGCCGATATCGACAACGCAATCGTACACACAGGTCCTTTGGAGCAAGGCGCAACCGAACATGGGCCCTATGACGTCATCATGATTCAGGGCGGCGTTCAACAAGTGCCGGAAGCTCTGATTGAGCAGCTGAAAGATCACGGACGCATTGCGTGTTTGTTCGTTGATGGAGAGCTAGGTACCGTTCGTATTGGGCGTAAAACCGGCAACCAGGTGACTTGGCGTCATGCCTTCAATGCCAACGCACCGATTTTACAGGCTTTTTCCACCGAGTGTGCATTTTCGCTATAATTCCATCTCATATTGTTGTGTTGCCTTGATTAGTTGAAAACAAACGCGCAAACTACACTCAGGGCAGCGTAATTTTGGTTTGAGAAGGATTTAGTTATGCGTTCAAGGACGGGGGGGAAGTTTGTAAAGGCGTTGGCGTTGACCGCGGGAATCGCGCTCAGTGCAGTGCCGGGGCGAACGGTTTGGGCTGATAACCTGACTGATGCCTTTATCGGAGCTTACAACACCAGCGGATTGCTGGAACAGAACCGGGCTTTGTTGCGCGCGGCTGACGAAGATGTCGCTATCGCATTGTCGGCACTTCGTCCGATCATCAACTGGACGGCGGAAATCAGTCAGGACTACACTCGTAGTAGAGTGAGCGACGTCATCAACCGAAACGAGCCTTTTACGTTTTTCACGGGACTCACGCTGACTCAGCTGATCTACGATGGCGGCTTTTCTGTGCTGGGCAAACAGTCTGCTCAGGAAACAGTGCTAGCCACACGGCAGACACTGCTGGACGTTGAGCAACAAGTCCTGTTTCGCGGTCTGAACGCTTATCTGGGTGTTCTTCTGCAAGAAGAAACCGTGCAGATTCGTTTGAACAACGTGGACGTGTCAGCAGAGGAATTGCGGGCCTCTCAGGACCGCTTCGATGTGGGTGAGGTAACACGCACCGACGTCGCGCTGTCCGAAGCCCAGCTGGCGAGCTCGCAAGCTGACCTTGCGGTTGCTCGCGGTAACTTGAGCATTGCCCAAGCTGAGTATGTCAACGCCGTTGGAAAAGAGCCTGGACGTACTGCCGGTCAGCCCAGCTTGCCGAATTTACCAGGTTCGGAAGCGGAAGCTGTAAGCTTGGCGCAACGCAATCACCCGGCCATTTTGTCGGCGCAGCATCAGGTGCGTGCGCTGGACCTGGTTGTTCAACAGCAACGTGCCAACCTTGGTCCTAATGTCAGCTTGGATGCCGACGCGGGGATTCGCGAAGACTTCGAAAACGACGACAACCTAGAAGATGCAACCGTGGCTCTGCGGCTCAATCAGCCGATCTATGCCGGTGGCCGTTTGGCCGCTAGTGTACGTCGTGCGATGGCGACGCGGGATGCGTCGCGCGCAAACTTGCTGAACGTTCAGAAGAACATTACGCAAGGCGTCGCGGATGCCTACGCTGCATTCCAGGCCGCCACTGCCAGCCTTCGAGCATCGACAGAACGGGTTCGTGCGTCGCAGGTTGCGTTTGACGGTATCCGGGAAGAAGCGACACTGGGCGCCCGTACAACGCTGGATGTTTTGAATGCTCAGCAGGACTTACTGGATGCGCAGCTGGCCGAGGTTGCATCGCGCACCGAGCGGTCTCGTGCTGCATATCAGCTGTTGCAAGCTCAGGGTTTGCTTACGGCTGAGCGTCTGGGACTGGCGGTTCAGATCTACGATCCGACTCTTTACTACAACTTGGTGAAGAAAGCTCCAGCACAGCTCAGCAAGCAAAGCCGCGACCTGGATCGTGTACTCAAAGCATTGCGCCGCGACTAAGGCGCAATACTACCGGTTGTGACGCCCGATTTGTTTGGCTACACTCATTCCTGAGGATAGAGCGGTAGAGAACAATGACGGATAAAGTCGCGAAAGCGGGTATCGAGGACGTGTTGTCCTCGATCAAAAGGATGGTCAGCGAAGAGGATCGGAGTACTCCGGGCCCGCTGGCCTCAGCCATCAAAAGAAAACCAAGCAGGTTGGTGCTGACGGACGCGTTGCGCGTTGGCGATGCGCCGCAGGATTCCCAATCAGCCACACAAGAACCAGCCTACAAGGCTGAGGATTCTGTAAAGCCGATGCTCCTGCGGGCCTGCGATATCGTTAAACACGCCGAGCCCGCGGTTGAGCAGAATACAGAATCCGAGCCGGAAGATGGTCCGGTTGATAGCCTAAGCGCCAAGATCGAGGCGCTAGAGGCTGCGATTGCCAAAACTGAGGACCAATGGGAGCCGGACGGCGACAGCGATGATGCCTATTCCGGCACAACGACCCGAGCGTTGCATTGGCACATTGAAGATGAATTCATTGTGGCAGACAGCACCACGGCCAAAGTGGCAGAACCTGAACAGCCTGAGCTTACCAAAGCTACGTTCATACGGGATACCGAAATCGCTGAGCGCACACCGACCCAACCTCAACCGGTGGCTCTAAGCTTGGATGAAGATTCGTTGCGTGACCTTATCGCTCAGGTCGTGCGCGAGGAACTTCAGGGCGTTTTGGGAGAGCGGATCACCCGCAACGTTCGCAAGATGGTACGTCGCGAGATTTACCGCGCACTGGCCGAGCAAAAAACCGACTAGCTTCCATGCCTCTTCGGGGGCGTGGCCATGGCCAATATCTGGTCCAGATCCATGTGCTGTTCCAGATGATCGGCCAAAGCATCAAGCGTTTCTTCTATCCCATCCTCATAGGAAAGATCCGAAGCCGCACCCAGTTGTTCGAGGTAACTGGATCTGAAGGCGTCCGACGAGAATATCCCGTGCAGGTAACTTCCGCGTATACGCCCGGTTGAATCCGCTGCCCCCTCCGGCCTGTTTTCGACTTCGAGCCATGCGCGGGCGCAATCCGGACCTTCGGTTCGACCCATGTGGATTTCGTAGCCACTGACTGGCTCGCCGCCCGGTATCGTTTGCGCAGAGCGAAGAGTGACTTGCTTCTTTCCGGCCATGACCGTGTGCACGTCTAACAGGCCCAACCCTTCCACGGTGCCGGGGCGCCCGTCGACCCCGTCTGGGTCTGCGATAGTCTTGCCCAACATCTGAAAGCCTCCACAAAGGCCCATTACATGACCACCGCGGCGGACGTGGGCGTATAGGTCGATATCCCAACCCTGCGCCCGGAAATACGTCAGATCGCCTATTGTCGATTTACTGCCGGGCAATAGCACTAGGTTCGCGTCGCCGGGCAGGGGGCGGCCGCCGGGGACGATCTCAACCGAGACGCCGGGCTCTGCCGACAACGGGTCCAGGTCATCGAAATTGGCCATCCGCTCAAGCTGTGGCACGACGACTTTGCAAGCTCCGCCGCTGTGCGAGCGGATATCCATCATATCTTCCGCAGGCAACTTCCAAGCGTCATGGAACCAGGGGACAACGCCCACACAGGGCCACCCTGTTCTTGCCGCGATGTCGTCGCGCCCTTCGTCAAACAGGGACACATCGCCTTTGAACCGATTGATGGCAAAGCCGTTGATCATTGCCAGGTCATCTGCGTCCAGAACGGCCTGTGTTCCGACAATCTGAGCGATAACGCCACCCCGGTGAATATCTCCGACCAGAACGACGGGCACGCCAGCGGCGCAGGCAAAGCCCATATTGGCGATGTCACTTTTTCGAAGGTTGGTTTCAGCAGGGCTACCCGCGCCCTCGACCAGTACCAGATCGGCGTCACTGCAAAGCCTGTCAAAGCTCTCCAACGCGGCGCCCAAAAGCTTGGACTTGTCCTTGCGGTAATCGCCCGCCTTCATCGTGCCCGCACGTTGACCTTGAACGATGATCTGTGCGCCGGTGTCGGTTTCTGGCTTAAGCAGAATTGGGTTCATGTCCGTATGGGTGGGGCGCTTGGCTGCTCGGGCCTGCAGCGCTTGTGCTCGACCGATCTCTCCGCCGTTTTCAGTCACCGCGGCATTGTTGGACATATTTTGAGGTTTAAACGGAGCGACCCTAAGACCGCGCCGCGTAAAAGCACGCGCCAGTCCGGCAACCAAAATCGATTTTCCAACATTGCTGCCGGTGCCCTGAATCATGATGGCGCGAACCATAGCCGTCTCCTATATCTTGACGCGCAGATGACCTGATTTGAGCGCAAAGGAAAAGCCCGGATGAACACGCCAGCGCATCTTTTGATCGGCGCCGCCGCGTTTGCGCGGCCTGCGCAGGGGCGCATCCTTTGGGCAGCGGTGTTAGGATCTTTGCTGCCTGATCTGTCACTGTACGTAATGGCGGGGGTATCGCTGTTCATACTCCGCATCCCGCCGCAGGTAGTGTTCGATCAGCTTTACTTTTCTCCCGCGTGGCAAACGGTTTTTGCGATCGATAACTCTTTTGTCCTCTGGGGGCTAGCGGTCTGTATTGGACTTTGGAGCGGATGGCGTTTCCTGACAGTTGCCGCGTCAGCGGGTCTGTTACATCTGTCTCTGGATTTCTTGCTGCATGCGGGCGATGGGCGACCGCAGTTCTGGCCGATAAGCGATTGGGTGTTTCACAGCCCTGTCAGCTATTGGGATAGCTCCCATTACGCGTTTTGGGTCGCGCCGATATCAGCTTTGATCTGCGTGGGTTCTTACATCGTGCTGTGGAATAGGGGGCTGACTGCGCCGTCCAAGCTGTTCTTTGCAGCGCTGCTTGGGGCTGAGCTTTGGGTCGCCCGGCAATGGCTTCTGTTTTTTTGACAGGCCAAAAGAAAAACGCGCCCCGGTGTTCGGGAGCGCGTTTTTTCATTCAGAAGGCGCCTTGATCAGGCAGCTTCGGCTTGCTGTGCGGCGTTGCGGCGCTCGCTTTCTTCACGCGACAGAGCGACCGAAGTACGCACGCCACGACCAACGAACTCCATCAGTCCGCTGACAACCCGCTCGTTCGGGTCGATACCCGCGCAGGACAACACCTCGCGACCATCGCGCGAGCGTGCCCAGCGGGCGATTTGTTCGGGGCCATTGCCGTACTTCTTGTCATCGGCGATAGCGTCATCAAGTGCAGCCAACACAACGGCCGCGAAAAGTTTGCGTGCACGATTGCCTTGTTCGTTATTAAAGGCAGTGCCGTCAACGAAATCTCTCATCTCGTCTTCCTTGTTGTTCTTGCTCTTGCATTTTCGGCGTGACGGTCCTTATGACCTATTAGGCGCGATTCGGATACAGCTAAAATGCATAGTTGCGTTGCGTCATTTGCATGGCTTGCTGCAAGTGCAGCACTAGGTGTCGTTGTCTTGTCAGGTGTGGTCCCGCCAGATATAGGGACGGGAACTGACGCATCAACCGTTTGTGAAGGATTTATGTAATGCCCAAGATAAATGGGAACGAAATTCGCCCCGGCAATGTGCTTGAGCATAACGATGGGCTTTGGGCGGCTGTCAAAGTCGATCACGTAAAGCCCGGTAAAGGCGGCGCTTTTGCCCAGGTCGAACTGCGCAACCTGCGCAACGGTTCCAAGCTGAACGAGCGTTTCCGCTCGGCGGACAAGGTTGAGCGCGTACGCCTTGAGCAGAAGGATCAGCAGTTCCTGTACGAATCCGACGGCATGTTGGTGTTCATGGATTCTGAGACGTACGAACAGATCGAACTGCCGGCCGAACTGCTCGGCGAGCGCCGCCCGTTTCTGCAGGACGGCATGACGATTGTTGTCGAATTTTATGAAAGCGAGGCTCTAAATGCCACGCTGCCCCAGAAAGTGACTTGCAAAATCGTTGAAACCGAGCCGGTCGTCAAAGGCCAGACAGCTGCGAACTCGTTCAAGCCGGCCATTCTGGACAATGGTGTTAAGGTCATGGTTCCGCCGTTCATCGGCCAAGACGAAATGATCGTGGTGAACACTGAGACCATGGAATATTCGGAACGCGCGTAACGCTTCGTATCCCGAAACGGAAAAGACCGCGCCGGCACATACCGCGCGGTCTTTTTTAATGCGGTCGCTTCACATGACGATAGCGCTCGGGGTTAGGACCGAACAGTTCCAGCATCAACTCGTACTTGATGCGGTTGGCGCTGACTTGACGGTAGAACGCGATTAGAAAGGCGGTTGGACCCTGAATGCGGCTCAAGCCACTGGTTGCGGCCACGACTGTGCCGACATCTGTTTTGCCATTCAGAACCAAGTAGCCACCCAGCATAAGAACGCCGACAGTGCCTGCGCCGTTTATCACGCTTAGCAGGAATTTGGCGGACAGCTTCCAAAGGAACATTCTGCGGCGGGTGTTGTAAATATCGTCAAACTGAGCGTCGATATCCCGCGCAACGGCGTCAATATCCTCAGCTGTAAGCCTGTCAGTTGCACTGCGGAGAATACGGACGCGTTCGGCGACAAAGATGTTCACCTTGCGCTGCGAGATCAGCACGATGATGATCTGAGGCGCAATCATAGATAGGGCAATCATGCCCAAACCGGGTTGGGTCGAAGAGATATAGCCGATCACACTGATCAGGGTACCGATCTGTACGACCGGGTCCGAAAAAGCTCCTCCGGCGAATTTCCCCAACTCCTCTGCCTCGGCCGAAATTGCAGTGGTCATGGTGCCCTTGCGTACCGTCTCACCGTTTTCACCAATATCCGCTGCACGAACGAGAAGCCGTTGCCGGATCATGCGGATCATGTCTTCGCCCAGAGTCCCTGCGCGATAGCCCAGCAGCCATTTCAGGGCGAGGCTTAGCAGTATGACTGACATCATGCCCACGCCCAGATAGACCAGACGTTCTGTGCTGATGTCATCCGAAGTGAGATGGTTGACGATGTCCCGCTGAAACTCCAGCGGAACTGCTGCCAGGCCTGCGATGGCAATGGACAGGATTATAAGGATAATCTGCCGCCCGGCGCTTGCACGCCAGATTGCTCTGTACAGCTTTAACATATACGCATCCGGATCTTTGAGTTGACCCCAGTTTGGCAGCGCCATGGGGCTTGTTCAAACAGTGCCGAATTGCAGGACGCTTTAGCCGTGCCGGAATAGCAACATGTTAGGGGTTCAGAGTGACCGATGCCCCATCGGCCTGCATTTCCCCGGTGGCTCGGTCAAAGCGCAAGTACGCGATCCCCTGACCATTCGACTGGGTAAATAGTGTACCCGCGGGCTTTTCGCCTGACTTGATCTCGGACCCGACCGGAGCAGAGCCGTCTACACGGACACTCCGCAACCCTTTGCGCAGCTCGGTCTTGTGCTTCATGCGGGCCGTGACTTCTTGGCCGACGTAACAGCCCTTTTTGAAATCGACGCCGTTCAGGGCTTCGAACCCGGATTCTAGGATGTAACTATCGGGTGTAAGCTCGATACCGGTTTCCGGGATACAGTGTTGAACGCGGATGGAATCCCAGTCGGTGCTGTCTTCGGCCTCAGCCTCTGGTGAATAAGCCCGCCAGCCCATATCGGGATGGCGCGGGTCGGGTAGGGCACCTTCAGGGGCAGGCCCAGTGCCGCGTTGCAGGTTCAGACCACTATTCTCAATGGTGACATCAGCGCGAAGCTTGTACATGCCCAGTCGTTTTGCCAACCCGTCGGCGATCTCTTCTGAGACATCCAACAATACAGAGTCATCATCCCGCTTCAGAAAGAAATCAGCCAGATACTTGCCCTGTGGGGTTAATAAGGCGGCATACACCAGCCCGTTTTCCAGTCCTGCAATATCATTGGTGACCAGCCCCTGAAGAAAGCTGTCAGTGTCCGAACCGCTAAGGCGCAGAATACGGCGATTGGGCATCGGGTGGTCCTCGTCATTTCCCTCGGCCTCGTGATATAGGAGTTCCCGCCGCCATGACCAGAGGGTTTCCGCTTTGCCAGCACCGATCAGTATCGTCATCCCGACCCTGAACGCGGCCGAGGCCCTGTTGGACAGCTTGCCAGCCTTGATGGAAGGCCTGCACACGGGACTGATCCGTGAATTGATCGTGACCGATGGAGGGTCGACCGACCTGACCTTGGAAATTGCCGACGAGGCAGGGGCTGAGATCGTAACCGGCGCGCCGTCCCGCGGGGGGCAGTTGCGACGGGGGTGCGCGACGGCCAAAAGCGAATGGTTGCTGGTTCTGCATGCCGACACTGTACTGCAAGAAGGGTGGAGCAAAGAGGTCGGTGAACACCTCGCGACCGGTATACCTGCTGCTTTTCGTTTGGCCTTTGGAGCGAAAGGGTTCTGGCCCGCATGGGTTTCGGGATGGGCCAATCTGCGCAGTCGAATGTTCGGGCTTCCATATGGTGATCAGGGGTTATTGCTGCCGCGTCACCTGTATGAAAAATCTGGAGGTTTTCCAGATCAGCCTCTGATGGAAGACGTAGCGCTGGTGCGCGCCTTGCCACGTATCACCTTGCTGAACACCCGTGCTGTTACGAGTGCGGACCGCTATGCGCGGGCGGGGTGGCTGCGTCGGGGGGCTCGGAACTTGTGGACTCTGACTCGGTACTTTCTTGGCGCTGATCCCGAGCGTCTGGCGCAGGCGTATCGACGTTAAGAGTTGTTCGCAGCTCGACCACGGATTTCCCCAGACGGAAGGGCGCGGCAAAACTGACCAGACAAAGCGCGATGATCTGCAACACTAGAATATGTGCGTTTTCCTGCAGGTACTCCCACTCGTCTTTCAGTTTGCCGACTTGTTCGACCAGATCATCATAGCTTTGAGCGAGGATTAGGTAATCTCCGGCGATGGCGGGCACCTTTCGGCGCATATTGTCAATTGCAGCCTGAGTATCGTCATCCATAGTCGTGAATACTAGGAATTGGTCGATGTTGAAGGCATCCGCCTTGGCCGCCATTGCGCGCATATCATCCTTTTCCTCTTTCGCCTCACGGCCGAACAGGAAATGCAAGCCCTGCAATGGGGCGACCTCGTTTGTCACGGCTATAAAGAGGGGCAAGTCGGCGTTGCTAGCGGTTGACGCCGACAGGAACTCGACCCTGTCGCACAAAACGGCGGTGTCCGGGTCATAGGCCGGATCACAAAAGCGCAATCGAAACCGGGCCGCGTCACGGTCAAAGGCCAGCGTTGCCGCATAAGCCACGTCGATCTGCCGATCCAACCGCGAACTGTCCGAGGTATAAAGCCCCGCCAGAACCGCAACCAGCGCACCTATGCCGCCCAACACAACCCAGACCAGGTCAGCCAGCTTCCAAGCCCTGTGGCCCGCCGGTTTGCGAAACAGAAACGCGGTGCCAATCGCTCCGGCCACAAAGAATAGGATAAGCAATGGCAATTGGTTTTCGGTCACAAATGTCATGACACCAAAGTGACCACCTGCCGGCGTGCTGGCAACACTCCTCACGTGCAGTTGTTCTTAGGAACCCGAGCTTTGACCGAATTTACGGAACAATTTGGTGCGATCAAAAGCCTGTTCCAGCTCGGCTGTACGGTCCTTGACCGAATCCCACAGACGTTCCTGTGCTTCGGCGATGACGCACTCCATCAGCACCAAAATTGATGCCATCGAGTCCCAAGCAGAGGGAACCGCGATACGTGCCGCAAAGGTGTGCTTGGCTAGTCTGTGAATGGGCGAGCGCCATTGATCAGTAAACAAAACGATCTCAGCTTCACGTTCCTGGCAGAGTTGCCCGATTAACATGGTCGAGTTCTCATAGCGTCGTACATCCAGTGCGATCAGGACGTCGTCCTTACGCACATCCAGCAAGTCATGGGTCCATGAGGCGGCAACAGGCAGCATCCGCACATCGGGCCGGATCATTTGCAGGTGCAAATAAAGATACTGCGCCAGCGCACCTGTGATGCGCCCCCCGGTAATGAAAATTCGTCGATTGGGATCACAAAGCAGGTTGCAGAAACTGTCGAACTCTGCCGGATCGACCTCGTCAATCGTGCGTTTCTGGTTGGCCAGTGCCTGTTGAGAATACCGGTTCAGGATATGCTCTTCTGGCAGATCGTTCTGCCAGACATCCCGCTTGGCGACAGGGCCCGAGATCATCTCTTTGACCTCGCCCCTTAGGGCAGCCTGAAACTGAGGGTAGCCATCAAACCCGGTCTTTTGCAGCATCCGAGCAACTGTTGTCGTCGATACTGAGGCCGTACTGGCCAATTCGGTAATGCTGCCAAGACCCGCCATTGGGTAGTCGTCCAGCAGAACGCTGATCAGTTGCCGTTCAGACGGGGTCATCTTGTCACGATGGGCCAGCAGCCTGTCCGTTACCCGCACCCGTTGGTCCTCCTGCATCAGAATTGGCGAAATTGTGCAGAATTTTTCAGCACATTTTGCTTTGTTCAGTTTTGTACAGGAAAATTATTGACAGGTGAATGGTTCGTGTGGAAATTTTTTCACAAATCTCTTTTACGGAATCGCAGGACGGTACATTGGACTTCGGAACGGTTGTTCACACGGATAGGGCGAACAGCGCACCAAAGGTGCTGCTGGTGTGCGAGCATGCCTCGAACCGAATACCTGCGTTCCTTGGCGACATGGGGCTGACGGCCGATGCACGCGAGAGCCACATTGCGTGGGATCCAGGGGCGCTGGGTGTTGCGCAGCACATGGCCCAGGTGATGTCGGTGCCGTTGGTCCATGGCGGGGTCTCTCGACTGGTTTACGATTGTAATCGTCCGCCCGAGGCTGCGGGGGCCATGCCGGTAAAAAGCGAGCAGTATGACATCCCCGCCAACATCCAGATGACGCCGGAGGATCGTCAGGACCGGGTTGATAACATCTACCTGCCTTTTACCGAGGCTGTTTCAGGGCAGATCGCGCAACACCGCCCATCCCTGCAATTGATGGTTACCGTGCACAGCTTCACCCCGGTGTACAACGGTCACCAGCGGGCAGTAGAGCTGGGCATTTTGCATGGCCTCGACGATCGGTTCGCTTCGGCGATGATGGGAACCGTTCCTGAGAGCCCTTCGTTTGTTACCCGCCTGAACGAACCATATTCGGCTGCAGACGGTGTCGCGCATACGTTGGATGTGCAGGCGTATCCCAACAGCTTGTTGAACGTCATGATTGAGATACGCAACGATTTGATCCGCTCGGTCGAACAACAACACGCCATGGCCGCGCACTTGGTGCCGTGGATTGACCAGACACTCGCCGGGTTTGGCGAAGGGGGTGCTGCGTGATCAGAGCAATGGCGTCATACGTACGGGTCGTCGACGCGGTGAACTACCGAATTGGTCGCGTGATGATGTGGGGGCTGTTCGTGATGATGGGGATCCTGCTGTGGTCCTCGATCTCCAAGACATTCTTCCTGCCGTCGCTCTGGACGCTGGAAATGGCGCAGTTCGCGATGGTGACCTATTACATTGTGGGTGGTCCGTACTCGATCCAACTGGGTTCGAACGTGCGGATGGATCTGTTCTATCACAACTGGAGCCACAAAAAGAAAGCTTGGTTCGACGCTTTTACAGTAATGCTTCTGATCTTGTATCTGGGTGTGCTGTTCTACGGTGGACTAGGGTCAACGGCCTACAGCCTTGGATACTGGGGGGATGAGCCGGTCTCATACTTCGTCGGGCTCTTGACGGGCAGTGAAGAGATCGGGCGACTGGAGCGGTCTTCTACGGCATGGCGCCCTTATATCTGGCCGGTCAAAGCCATCATGGTGTTCGGCTTCTTTCTGATGCTGCTGCAGGCAATATCAGAATTCTTCAAAGACATAGCCCGGATCAACGGGCAGGAGATCGGGGTGCCACGGGCATGAGCCAGGAATTTATCGCCATCTTCATGTTCGCGTTGATGATGCTGATGCTGTTTACCGGCCAGCGTGTCTTTGGCGCGATCGGCGCAGTTGCTACCATTGCCGCATTGGCGCTTTGGGGAACAGGTGGGCAAGACATTACCTTTTCAGCCGCGATGAAGCTGATGAAATGGTATCCACTGCTGACCCTGCCAATGTTCATTTTCATGGGCTACGTACTGTCAGAAAGCCGTTTGGCAGATGACCTCTACCGTATGTTCCATGTGTGGATGGGGCCGGTGAATGGCGGGCTGGCGATTGGCACTATCGGGCTGATGGTGCTGGTTTCCGCTATGAATGGTCTCAGCGTAGCTGGAATGGCAATCGGCGCGACGATTGCGTTGCCGGAACTCTTGCGGCGTGGTTATGACAAGACAATGGTGACGGGGGTCATTCAGGCCGGGTCCAGTCTGGGTATCCTAGTGCCACCGTCCGTTGTTCTGGTGCTTTATGCCATGATCGCGCGGCAGCCAGTTGGACAATTGTGGTTGGCCGGGATTCTTCCGGGATTGCTGATGGCGGGGATGTTCATTCTCTACATCTGGATTCGTTGCCGTATTCAGCCAGAACTCGGCCCAGCCATGGAAGACGCTCACGAAGTGCCCCGTGCTGAGAAAATCCGATTGCTAGGTGCAGGGGCGCTGCCGCTGATCATCTTTGCCGCCATGATGGTGCCGTTCGTCAACGGTTGGACTTCTCTGGTCGAAAGCTCGGCCATCGGGGCACTGACAGCGCTGGTTGTGTCTGTCCTCAAACGCCGGATGACCTGGAAGATATTTGAGGACTGCACCAAGCAGACGATGGCAATTTCCTGCATGTTCATGTGGATCATTCTGGCCGCGCTGGGCTTTGGCGCTGTGTTCGATGGTCTTGGCGCTGTGAAAGCGATCGAGAACCTGTTTACTGAACAGCTCGGCCTGTCACCGTGGATGATCCTCATCCTGATGCAGCTCAGCTTTATCGTCATGGGCACGTTTCTGGATGATACGGCAATGCTGGTCATCGTAGCGCCGCTGTATGTACCACTGGTCGGTGCACTGGGCTTTGACCTGATTTGGTATGGCGTCCTGTACACGATCACCACTCAGATCGCCTATATGACTCCGCCCTTCGGATACAACTTGTTCTTGATGCGCGCCATGGCGCCGCCCGAGATCGGGTTGAAGGATATTTACCGCTCGATCGTTCCGTTTGTGGGCGTGATGGTGCTGGCCCTGATTATAATAATGGCATTCCCGGAAATCGCTCTTTGGCTACCCGGTTATGTCTATGGAAACTAACAAGAATGCCCGGCGAAAGGGCACGCAAACTTCAACGGAGAGGAAATTGACATGACGACAAGACGTAAGTTTCTGAAAACCGCCGGGGTGGGCGTTGCCGCCGCACCTTTGGCCACGCCAGCCCTGGCGCAGAATACAATCACATGGCGGATGCAGACCTATGCTGGTCCTGCTCTGGCCGAGCATGTGATCGATCCTGCGATCAAGATGTTCAACCAGATCGCTGGCGACCGGATGCAGATCGAGCTGTTCTATGCTGATCAGCTAGTCCCCACCGGAGAGCTGTTCCGTGCTATGCAGAAAGGCACAATTGACGCGGTACAGTCGGACGATGACTCGATGGCGTCGCCGACCGAAGTAACCGTATTCGGCGGATACTTCCCCTTTGCGTCGCGCTATTCGCTGGACGTTCCGGTGCTATTCAACCAGTGGGGCCTGAACGAGATCTGGGACGAGGAATACTCGAAGGTTGGTGTGAAACACATCAGCGCCGGTGCTTGGGATCCGTGCCACTTTGCGACCAAAGACCCGATCAACTCGCTGGAAGACATGAAAGGCAAGCGCATCTTTACCTTCCCGACAGCGGGTCGTTTCCTAAGCCAGTTCGGCGTCGTGCCGGTCACTCTGCCATGGGAAGACATTGAGGTTGCGGTACAGACCGGCGAGCTGGACGGCATTGCGTGGTCGGGTATCACCGAAGATTACACCGTGGGCTGGGCCGACGTGACCAACTACTTCCTGACCAACAACATCTCGGGCGCATGGGCGGGTCACTTCTTTGCCAACATGGACCGATGGAACGAGCTGCCCGAAGATCTACAGACCCTGTTCAAGGTGTGCTGTGACCAGTCACACTACTATCGTCAGTGGTGGTACTGGGGTGGTGAGGCCAACCTGCGCGTCAACGGCACCAAGATGCAGCTGACAACCATTCCGGACGAAGAATGGGCGACCGTCGAAGAAGCTGCCGTTAAGTTCTGGGACGAGATCGCAGCTGAGTCGGAAACCAAAGCGAAGGTTGTCGACATCTTCAAGCGCTACAACGCCGAAATGCTCAAGGCCGGACGGCCTTATCGTTACGGCTAATACAATTTAGGGCAGGCGGTTTCGCCTGCCCTGACCAACGGGGAATGAGGCTGATATGACTCTGGACGATCTGAAGGCGCAGGTTTCTGCAGGTGAGGTTGATACTGTGCTGGTCTGCATGGTCGACATGCAGGGGCGTTTGATGGGCAAGCGGTTCCATGCGGGTCACTTTGTGGCGGGCGCATGGGAAGAAACTCATTGCTGCAACTATCTGCTGGCCACTGATCTTGAGATGGCGACCCCCGATGGCTATGCGGCCACCAGCTGGGAGCGCGGCTATGGCGACTATGTCATGAAGCCCGATCTGAGCACTCTGCGTCCGGTGCCGTGGCTTGAAGGAACCGCGATGGTCATGTGCGACGTGCTGGATCATCACACGCATGAAGAGGTGCCTCACGCGCCCCGATCGATCCTAAAGAAGCAGGTCAACCGCCTGAAAGCTATGGGCTATGACGCCATGTGCGCGACTGAGTTGGAGTTCTTTCTGTTTGAGAAGAGCTTTGACCAGATACGCAAGGAAGGCTTCCGCGATCTGGAGCCGATCTCGGGCTATAACGAAGATTACCACATCCTACAGACCACCAAGGAAGAGCACGTGATGCGCCCGATCCGCAATCATCTGTGGAATGCGGGCATCCCTGTCGAGAACTCGAAAGGCGAGGCCGAGACTGGGCAGGAAGAACTGAATATCAAATACGCAGGCGCGATGGACACGGCCGAATATCACTCGATCGCCAAGAACGCCGTGAAGGAAATTGCTTGGCAGCACGGCCATGCGGCGACGTTCCTGCCAAAATGGCACCATGACAAAGTGGGCAGCTCGTCCCACGTACATCAGTCGCTCTGGGCCGACGGCCAACCAGCGTTCTTTGACAAGTCAGATGAGCTTGGCATGTCAGCGCTGATGAAAAGCTATATGGCCGGGCTGCTGAAATACGCCTCTGATTACACCTATTTCATGGCGCCTTACATCAACAGCTATAAGCGCTTTATGAAGGGCACCTTTGCTCCGACGCGGATTATTTGGTCGGTGGACAACCGTACCGCCGGTTTCCGCCTGTGTGGCGACGGCACCAAAGCGGTGCGGGTTGAGTGCCGTATTCCGGGGTCGGACATGAACCCGTATCTGGCGATGGCCGGGATGCTGGCGGCTGGGATTGCAGGCATCGAAGAGGGGCTGGAGTTGCAGTCCGCTGCAACGGGCGACGTCTATCAAGGCGAAACGGGCATGATCCCGGGCAACTTGCGTGAGGCGCGCGAGGCATTACTCGGATCAGCTATGTTGCGTACGGCGATGGGCGATGAAGTGGTCGATCACTACGCACGGGCGGCCGAGGTTGAGATTGAGGAATTCGAGCGCGTCGTGACTGACTGGGAGGTTGCGCGCGGGTTCGAGCGGGCTTGATCCAAAGTGTGACGCTCAACGCAGCAAGCACAGGAAACTAAGAAAAGGAAGCAGGGCGAATGCGCCCTCTAGGTGGAGTTGATGGCATGGGCCAGACACTGAAATGCATCTCACCGATTGATGGATCGGTTTATGCGGAACGCGAAACACTGTCGCGCGAGGCGGCTTTTGAAGTCGCACAAAAAGCGAAGGATGCTCAAAAGAGTTGGGCTGCCAAACCGCTGCAAGAACGTATTGATCTTGTGATGGCCGGTGTCGCTACTGTTGGCGCCATGAACGACGACATCGTGCCCGAGCTGGCGCACATGATGGGCCGTCCGGTGCGCTATGGTGGTGAGTTTGGTGGATTCAACGAACGCGCCAGCTATATGGCCGAGATTGCTGAGACGTCCCTGGCGGAAATCGCTGTGGGCGAGGATGCGACGTTCAAGCGCTACATTAAACGTATCCCGCATGGGGTTGTGTTTGTGGTGGCCCCTTGGAATTACCCCTACATGACCGCGATCAACACGGTCGCCCCAGCCCTGATCGCCGGCAACACAGTGGTCCTGAAACACGCTACGCAAACCCTGCTGGTAGGTGAGCGCATGGCGCAGGCCTTCCATGCGGCTGGTGTGCCTGAGGATGTGTTCCAGAATGTCTTTCTCAGCCATGATGTGACGAATGACTTGATCGCAGGCAACGCGTTCGACTTCGTGAACTTCACTGGTTCAGTCGGTGGCGGGCAGGCCATGGAGCGTGCTGCAGCGGGGACATTTACCGGCGTTGGAACAGAGTTGGGTGGCAAAGACCCAGGCTATGTTATGGACGACGCTGATCTGGATGCAGCAGTCGATACGCTGATCGATGGCGCGATGTTCAACTCGGGCCAGTGCTGCTGCGGGATCGAGCGGATCTACGTGCATGAAAGCCTCTATGATGACTTTGTCACCAAAGCGGTTGAGGTTGTGAAAGGTTACAAGCTGGGCAATCCGCTCGAAGCTGATACGACAATCGGCCCGATGGCCAATGTCCGCTTTGCCGACGAAGTGCGCGCGCAAATTTCCGAGGCTGTTGAGGCTGGTGCTGTCGCCCATATCGATACGTTCCCCGAAGACGACGGTGGCGCATACCTTACGCCGCAGATCCTGACCAACGTTACCCACGACATGCGCGTAATGCGGGACGAAAGCTTTGGTCCGGTTGTGGGCATTATGAAAGTGTCTTCTGACGAGGAAGCCATCGCGCTTATGAATGACAGTGAGTTTGGCCTGACAGCCAGCCTCTGGACCCGTGACGTAGACCGCGCTGCGCGCGTAGGTGATCAGATCGAAACTGGTACCGTCTTCATGAACCGAGCCGACTATTTGGACCCGGGGCTCTGCTGGACTGGTTGTAAGAATACCGGGCGCGGCGGCGGCCTTTCGGTCATTGGATATCACAACCTGACACGTCCTAAATCCTACCACCTGAAGAAGGTCACAGGCTAAGGGCAACGGCCTGCTCTGGACTGACCCCCTCGCCAGAGCAGGTCTGAAACTACAAAGGAAACCTGACATGACACTTGTTGGAAATTGGTCCTATCCGACCGCAATCAAATTCGGAGCAGGGCGTATCAAGGAGCTGCCCGAGGCCTGCGAGGCCGCTGGTATGAAGCGCCCTTTGCTGGTCACGGACAAAGGACTGGCCGATCTGCCGATTACGACAGCCACGCTTGATATCATGGAGGCCGCAGGGCTGGGGCGCGGCCTGTTCAGTGACGTGGACCCGAACCCTAATGAAAAGAACCTCGATGCGGGTGTTGCGGCCTATAAAGCAGGTGACCACGACGGCGTAATCGCGTTCGGTGGCGGCTCTGGGCTGGACCTGGGCAAGATGGTTGCTTTCATGGCGGGTCAGACACGCCCGGTTTGGGATTTTGAGGATATTGGTGATTGGTGGACCCGAGCGGACGCCGACGCCATCGCGCCAATCATAGCCGTGCCGACCACTGCAGGCACCGGGTCCGAGGTCGGGCGTGCAAGCGTCATCACCAATTCGGAAACGCACGCAAAGAAGATCATCTTCCACCCCAAAGTCCTGCCTTCGGTGGTTATTTGCGATCCGGAACTGACCGTAGGAATGCCAAAGTTCATCACCGCAGGCACCGGTTTGGATGCGTTTGCACACTGCGTCGAGGCGTATTCCAGCCCCCATTATCACCCCATGAGCCAGGGCATTGCGCTGGAAGGTATGCGTCTGGTCATGGAGTACCTGCCGCGGGCCTACGCGGACGGCACCGATATTGAAGCCCGTGCCCAGATGATGAGCGCGGCGGCTATGGGCGCAACCGCCTTCCAAAAAGGCCTCGGCGCGATCCACGCAATGAGCCACCCTGTGGGCGCGGTATTCAATACCCATCACGGCACCACCAATGCAGTCTGTATGCCCGCTGTGCTGGACTTCAACGCACCTGCCATTGCGGACCGGTTTCAGTCCGCTGCTGCTTACTTGAACATCAATGGTGGTTTTGACGGGTTCCGTGCCTTTGTTCAGGAATTCAACGACTCGCTGGGTATCCCGCGCAAACTGTCCGATCTGGGCGTGACCGAGGATGCGATCCCTGAACTGGTCAAAGGCGCGATCATCGACCCGTCTTGCGGCGGCAACCCGATTGAACTGACCGAAGACAATCTGAGCACGCTGTTCAAGGCCGCATTGTAACAGGCTTGTCTAACCCATCCCTCACCTCTCATACTGATCAGAGGTGAGGGAGGTTTTCATGACAAAAGAGATTGTTCTGATCCACGGGGCCTTTGCCGGGCCATGGTGTATGGAAGATTACGCAGGTTTCTTCCGCGACCGGGGATGGACGGTGCACACCCCAGCGCTGCGCTATCATGGGGGCGACCCCAAAGCTGAACCTGATCCGGGACTGACTGACACCAGCGTTTTGGACTACGCCAATGATATCGCTGAGTTTGTGCGAGGATTGGATTGCAAACCCGTTCTGCTCGGCCATGCCATCGCAGGAGTGGTGGCGCAACAGGTCGCATCTTGTGGGTTGGCCAGCGCTGTCGTCCTGATCAACCCGAACGCCGCGTGGGGGACGTTACCCGAGACTGACGACGAGCGCGCCATCCCACGCGCGTTGATGGAGGGCGGGGCATTTTGGAAACAGCCCATGCGGGTTGAGTTCGACCTGATGGCCCCCTTTGCACTCAACAAGATGCCCGAGGCGCAGCAGCATGAGGTGTTTGACAAATTGGGTGCTGAAAGCGGGCGGGTGATGTTCGAGATGTTCTTCTGGATGTTTGACGATCACCACGCGATGAAGGTGGACATCGACAAGGTCGATTGCCCGGTGCTGATTGTCTCGGGAACTGAAGACCGGGCCGTGAACCCCAACACCTGCCGCGCGCTGGCAGATCTGTACGGTGACCGCGCGACCTTCATGCCCGTCGAAGATCACGCGCATTTCCTGTTCATGGAGCCCGGCTGGGAAAAGCCAGCCACGCAGATCGCGGACTGGCTGGAGGATAAGGTGGGCTAGGTCCGCCCACCAACCGATTCAATTATTGGTCGAGAATGTGCTCTGCGGCTTCCATTTAAGGGTGCCGTCGCTTTCACGGTGACAACGCAGCAGGCGTTCCTGAATCGTACTGACCGTTTCCGTGACAGTGTTGTCTCCGGTCAGCAGGACAAAAGCGTCCTCGGAGTAGGCCATTCCATCATAATAGCAGAACTTAGTCTCGGCGCCGTCCGGAATGGGCGAAGCGAGGCTAAGCGTTTGCTGCGCGGTTGCTTGGCTGGCCAGCAGTGCAAAGGCTAGCCCAAGGGGTAATGTCTTCATGTTGTCCTCCCGTTCGAAATCTTGTGTTTGGTCTCATTGGGTCTTGGACGCTCGGAACCCCAAATGTCGTTCTTGAATGACGATTTCGAGGGTAAGTGTGAACGAGATCAACGGGTTAGGCAAGGGGCGTGTTTTTGTATTACCTGTTGCCTTTCAGAGTCTGGAAATCCAACGTTGCTTTTGATCCCTGTGTATTTGTACTAAAATACATTCACTGGTTGGAATTTTAGATTGGTTGTCGAGGGAAGGTTTTTGTGGAAACTTTTTTTGTTTTTTTAGTTCTGCTTGTCATTGTCGCAGTTTTTACAGTCAAGGCATACCGAAAAACGCGAAGAAAACTACTTCACCGGAAGCCTCGCAACAGAGGCCCTGCCGACAACTGGGGCCTAGCAGACCCAAAAAATCAACTTGAGGCAGTGTCCCGTGTCAACTTTGAAAAAGTCAAATTGATGAACGCGGCAGAATACAGGGTTTTTAAGTTCTTAGAGAATACTATCGCCAGTATCGGGGCTGGGCATCGAGTGATGGCTCAAACAAGTTTAGGCGAAATTATAAAGCCAAGCCGTGATGAAGGAGATTGGCGAGCGAAAAAAAACGCCTTCGCGTCAATTAACTCTAAGCGGTTGGATTTTTGCGTTGTTGACAAAAACGGTTTTGTCGTGCTGGCCGTTGAATACCAAGGTAGTGGGCATCATCAACAAAAAGCGTTCATGCGCGATGCAGTAAAGCGGGAGGCATTGAGAAGGGCTGGCATTCCATTTCTGGAAGTTGAAAAAGGAATGAAACCCGCAGAGCTAAAAAACCGGATTGAAAACTATCTATTGAGCGATGGCCAAGTAACCCTCAACCTAAACATGACTTAACAGTTAACTTGGCACTTTTCATGAGATCGCCACGAAGAACTCGGCCTCAAACATCCAACTCCTCCACAAACCGTGCGTTCTCCTGAATGTATTGGAACCGCATTTCGGGTTTTTTGCCCATCAGGCGCTCGACAAGGTCGCCGGTCTCGCCGGGTTCGTCCTCGTCGATGGTGACGCGGATTAGTTTGCGGGATGCGGGGTCCATCGTGGTCTCTTTCAGGTCCTTGGCGTCCATCTCGCCCAGACCCTTGAAGCGTGAGACGTCGATCTTGCCCTTGCCGCCTAGGCCTTTCTCAAGCCATTCGTCGCGCTCAGCCTCGTCCAGACAATAGACCCGTTTCGCCCCTTGCGTCAGGCGATAGAGGGGTGGGCAGGCGAGGTACAGGTGGCCCGCGTCGATCATAGGGCGCATCTGGGTAAAGAAGAACGTCATCAGCAGCGAGGCGATATGCGCCCCGTCTACATCCGCGTCGGTCATTATGATGACCTTGTCATAACGCAGGTCGTCGACGTTGAACTTGGTGCCAAGGCCCACACCCAGCGCCTGCGTCAGGTCGTTGATCTCGGCATTGGTGCCCAGTTTCGAACTGGCCGCGCCCAGCACGTTCAGGATTTTGCCGCGCAATGGCAGCAGGGCCTGTGTTTTACGATCGCGACCCATTTTGGCAGAACCACCGGCCGAGTCGCCTTCGACAATGAATAGTTCCGTGCCATCGCGTGTTGAACTAGAACAGTCCACCAGCTTGCCGGGGAGACGAAGTTTCTTAGTGGCGGACTTGCGTTGTGTTTCCTTCTCGGCCCGTCGGCGCAGACGTTCCTCAGCCCGCAGGATGAGGAAGTCCAGAATGGCGCCGGCGGATTTCGTGTCCGCGGCCAGCCAGTTGTCGAAATGGTCGCGGACGGAGTTTTCGACCAGCCGCTGCGCCTCGACCGTAGCGAGGCGGTCTTTGGTCTGGCCGACAAATTCCGGCTCGCTGATAAAGCACGACACCAGCGCGCAACCACCGGTGATCAGGTCATCACGGGTTATCTGGCCGGCCTTCTTGTTATTGATCAGCTCTCCATAGGCTTTGATCCCCTTGAGAACAGCAGCCCAGAAGCCTGCCACATGGGTGCCGCCTTCGGGTGTTGGGACAGTATTACAGTAGGACTGGATGAACCCGTCGCGCGATGGCGTCCAGTTGATCGCCCATTCGACCTTGCCGGGAGTTCCGAACTTTTCATTGAAGTCCACCGTGCCGGCAAAGGGTTGCTCGGCATAGGTGGAGGAACCGTTCATCGTCTCCTTCAGGTAATCCGAAAGTCCACCGGGGAAGTGGAAGGTCGCCTCGGTCGGGGTTTCACCGTCGTCGATGGCGGATTTCCAGCGGATTTCAACGCCCGAGAACAAGTAGGCCTTAGAGCGAATGGATTTGAACAGCCGCGCCGGTTTGAATTTATGATGGCCGAAGATCTCGGCATCGGCGTGGAACGTTACAGTGGTGCCGCGCCGGTTGGGGGCTGCACCAACCTTTTCCACCGGGCCTAACGGGATACCGCGCGAGAATCGCTGCTCGAACAGCGTCTTGTCTCGCGCCACCTGAACGACCATCGAATCCGACAGAGCGTTCACAACGGATGCACCAACGCCATGAAGACCGCCCGAGGTCTGATAGGCCTTGCCCGAGAATTTACCCCCCGCGTGCAGGGTACATAGAATGACCTCCAACGCCGATTTGTCCGGAAACTTGGGGTGCGGGTCGATCGGAATACCACGCCCGTTGTCGCGCACGGTCAGGGCGTAGTCTGCGTGCAGCTCAACCTCGATCCGGTTGGCGTGACCGGCGACTGCTTCGTCCATCGAGTTGTCGAGGATTTCGGCCACCATATGGTGCAGCGCGCGCTCATCAGTGCCGCCGATATACATACCGGGGCGTTTTCGGACCGGCTCCAGGCCTTCAAGCACCTCAATTGAGGAGGCGTCGTAGGTGGTGGTCGCGCTAGGCGTCAACAGATCGTCGGGCATCGGTGCTGCTCTTGTTTTTGGGTTGGGTCCCATTATGGCAGGTGATGTGGTCCGGGGGAAGAGGGGCCCGAGGTGTTGTGGGCGTTTGACATTGCCGAACGCTCAAAAGAACTGATCACAGATACCGGTTTTACTGTGCAGAACTGGCTAAAATGACGGGGTTATTTAGGTTTTTCAGCAGTCAGGCGTACCCCGCCGATGCGGTGTTGCTGCACGTCGCTGACAAAATGCGCGTACATTTTCAGGAAGTCATCCCCTTTGGATGGGTTGCCCGCGCGCTCAGCCTCGGCATCCAGCGTCTGATACATACTCAGTCGACGCGCGAGAATATCGCCCCAAGGCCCCGACACGTCTTCGGCAGAGACTATTTCGAATCCTGCCTGTCGGAGCTCGCTTTCGTATTCGGGAATGCTCAGCAAGGATTGGCAGGCAAAGCGCAGGCGGTATTGCTCCATCTCATCTTCGGGCAGGGGGGTGTGCATTACCCAGTCGGTAAATGCGAACCGTCCGCCCGGACGCAAAACGCGAAACACTTCATGCAGCGCCTTGGGCTTGTTTGGAATGTGCAGAAATGATTCCTGACTGACAGCTGCGTCGAACTGCGCGTCTTCGAAGGGCATTTCCATTGCGCTGCCCAGGACAGGGTGAATCTTGTCCTGCAATCCAACCAGTCCATTCAATTCCTTGGCCCCGTCTACACGGTTGGGGCTGATGTCGACGCCTGTAACCTCTACCTGGCGTTCGGACACGTACCAGCGCGCGGGGCCGCAAAGCCCAGCGCATACGTCAAGAACACTGTCTCCGGGGTTCATCTGGGCCTTGTCTGCCAGTCGGGCGTTGGCATCCAGCCCATCATAGTGATCCTGATCATAGGGGTAGAGATCTTTGGGGGTCACACCATCGACTGAACCGCGGAGGTCTTTTAGCTTTGTCAGAATATGTGGCGCAGAAATAGGGTGGTTAGCATACCATTCCGCAACAGTTTTTTCCGCCATTTCCATCGGATACTCCCTCCCTTGCCATAGGGCAGCTTAGCCTGACATGGTGGGCCGATCCAGTTTCGTCTCTTGTAGACCGGATTGGGCAGGGCGCGACAACATGGCGGGGGCTAAATGAGCTGGATAAAGACTGTTCCGTTTGATCAGGCGAGCGGCAAGTTGAAGAAGCTGTACGAACGGGTCACCGGGCCGAACAACAATGTAGACAATATCATGATGGTCCACTCGCTTCGGCCTCACTCGATGGAAGGCCACATGGCGTTGTACAAAAACGTTCTGCACCATTCGGCCAACAAAATTCCTAAGTGGTTTCTTGAGGTGTTGGGAGTGTGGGTCAGCTCTCTTAATCGGTGTGAATATTGTGTCGAGCATCACTTCAGCGGATTGCAACGTCTATTGCAGGATCCGGAGCAGGGCAGCGCCATCCGCAGCGCCATTGAAGCCCAAAAGCCAGAAGCGGCGCCTTTGGATGCCGCACAAATTGCAGCGATGCATTACGCTCGAAAATTGACCGAAGCCCCGGCGGATATGGTTGAGGCAGACGTTCAAGCTCTGCGCAATGCAGGGTGGGATGATGGTGAGATCCTCGAGATCAATCAGGTCTGTGCGTATTTCTCTTACGCAAACCGAACTGTTCTTGGACTGGGGTGCTCAACGAAAGGCGATGTTCTTGGATTGTCACCGAACAATTCGGATGACCCAGCAGATTGGGGGCACACCTAGGCGAGTGTGCATAGCCGGGTTTTAGCGTTGGATTTTTGATGTATTTTTGCGTCCTGATTTGACCCCAATCAAAGCGCGTAAATAGATCATCTGCTAGCTCCTCCTCAGGATAGTGAAATGAGGAGCATTTGAATGGAAGCTGTGGCGCAGAACGAGAAAATCCAATCCCCCGTTAAAGTAATTCCCGCACCCAAGCCCGAGGCTGTGCAGCCAAGCCCGGAGCGGATTCGTCAAGCCTTTGAAAGCGGTAAATACCCCTATGCCCGCAAGATGGCTCGCAGCAAATACGAGGCCGAGAAGGCTCAGCTACAGGCCGAACTGCTCAAGGTGCAGCTATGGGCACAAGAGACAGGTCAGCGTTTCGTTCTGTTGTTCGAAGGGCGCGACGCCGCTGGTAAAGGCGGAACCATCAAGCGCTTTATGGAGCACCTGAACCCGCGTCAGGCACGCGTGGTGGCATTGAACAAACCGACCTGGGAAGAAAAGGGCCAGTGGTATTATCAGCGTTACATCCAAGAATTGCCAACGGTTGGGGAAATGGTGTTCTACGACCGCTCTTGGTACAACCGCGCGGGCGTTGAACGGGTCATGGGATTCTGTTCGCCGAACGAATATCTTGAGTTCATGCGTCAGACGCCCGAGCTTGAGCGGATGTTGGTTCGCTCGGGAATTCAGCTTTACAAATATTGGTTCTCTGTCACGCAAACTGAACAGCAGCGCCGGTTCAAAAGCCGTGAGACCGATCCTCTGAAGCAGTGGAAGCTGTCGCCGATCGACAAAGCAAGTCTGAACAAGTGGGACGACTACACCGAAGCGAAAGAAGCGATGTTCTTCTACACCGACACTGCTGATGCGCCTTGGACCATCGTAAAATCAAACGATAAGAAGCGTGCACGCTTGAACTGCATGCGGCATTTCCTGTCGACACTGGATTATCCGGACAAGGACGATTCCATTGTTGGAGACCCTGATCCCCTGATCGTTGGGCAGGCCCACCATGTGATCCATCGGTCCGAGCATATTCTGGGCAACGCGCTGCATCCTGACGCGCGCTAACGGACAGATGCCCATGCCGGGGTTACTCTTTGACCTCGGCTCGCAAGTATCACTCTGAAATTTCACCGATCCACCCTTGTCCCGGCCCTTGGCCGGGAATAAGGCTGGTGTGATGAACAAGGTGATGACATATCGCGCCCACTTTCGGGCGATTGCAGTGCTGGGTCTGCCGCTTATCGGCGGACATCTGGCGCAGTTTGCTATTGGCCTGACGGATACAATCATGCTGGGCTGGTACGGGGTTGAGGCGCTGGCCGCGGTAACGTTGGCCAGCAGCTATTACTTTGTACTGTTCCTTTTTGGTGCCGGGTTCGGCTGGGCGGTGATGCCTATGGTAGCAACCGCTGCTGCCGAAGAGGATGAGACCAGCATTCGTCGGTCGACCCGAATGGGGCTTTGGCTGTCGCTGATCTATGCCGCGCTGATGATGCCTTTGCTGTGGTGGTCTTATCCGATTCTGATCGCCTTAAAGCAGGAGCCGCAGGTGGCGGAAACTGCTTCGCAATATTTGCGTGTCGCGGGTTGGGGTTTGTTCCCGGCCCTTATCGTTATGGTTCTAAAGTCCTATCTGGCCGCGCTTGAGCGGACTCAGATCGTACTTTGGATCACAGTCACTGCGGCGGTCGTTAACGGTCTGACCAACTATGCGCTGATCTTCGGAAACTGGGGCGCGCCCGAAATGGGTGTGATCGGTGCTGCCATCGCTTCGGTTGTGACGCAGATCGTCTCTTTGGTGTTTGTGGTGATCTACGCGGTGCGCGTGTTGCCGGAACACAGTCTGTTCCAACGCTTCTGGCGGCCGGATTGGGAGATGTTCCTGAGCGTACTGCGTTTAGGTGTTCCGATTGGCCTGACCACACTGGCCGAAGTCAGCCTGTTTGCCATGTCAGCTATAATGATGGGCTGGCTGGGTCAGGTGCCGCTAGCCGCGCACGGGATCGCGCTGAATCTCGCCTCGGCTACATTCATGGTGCATCTTGGGTTGTCCAACGCGGCAACGATCAGGGCCGGAAACGCGCTTGGACGAAAGGACAGGCCGCACCTTGAAAAAGGTGCGATAGCAGTGACGGGGATGTCTTTGGTGATGTCCGTGCTGACGGTCATTCTGTTCCTGACATGCGCCGAGCCGTTGATTTCATTGTTCATGGAAGCTGACGATCCGCAGCGCCCACAGATTCTGGCCATCGGTACCGGATTGCTCGCCATGGCCGCGTTGTTCCAACTGGTGGACGGGGCGCAGGTGATCGCGCTGGGTCTGCTGCGCGGGTTGCAGGATGCCAAGATACCGATGGTGATGGCCGGCCTCAGCTACTGGGTGATAGGAATTCCAGCCTCTTACTACTTTGGGTTTGTGCAAGGCATGGATGGGATCGGCATTTGGCTTGGCCTTGTGCTGGGTCTCGCCTGTGCGGCCGTTTTGCTGATGGCGCGGTTCTGGATGCGTTCTGTCCGTGAGGTTGGTGTGCCGGCAGAATAATCGCCCGGTCAGCCCTTGGTCAGCCGATCCGCCTTTTTGCGCACTAGAACGGTGCGCAAATCGTGCATCGCCAGCAGCAACCGGTCGGTGACATCCTCTAGCTGTTCTTCTGTGGCCTTGGATTGCGCCCATTGCGTCGTCAAGTTCATGTAGTCGACCGCGCGATGAATATCGTCGATATCGCGCTGCGCCAGCAGGGCTTTGCGCTCGGCCATCCAGCGGGTGATTTCAGCCTGATCGGCCTCGGTCAGGGTGCGTTGACCCTGCGGCTTCACGTCACCATTGCGGATGTTGATGACCGCGATCTGATCCATCTCGATCCGCCGTTGGCGGTTTTCAGTGTCGATCCTGAAAACCGCCGCGCCATTTTCGCGGATGCGGAAATAGTATTCGGGCAGCTCTGCGGTCATCGGAAACTCCGTCTCAGGTCAGGGACGCGCAGAAGCGCTGAATGCGGGCGCAGGCCTCGGTCAAGGCTTCGTCCGAAGTGGCGTAGCTGACGCGGAAATTCGGTGACAAGCCAAAGGCTGCACCAAAGACAACGGCGACGTCGGCCTCTTCAAGCAACGCTGTCGCAAATGCCTCGTCCGAGTCAATCACTGTTCCTGCCGAGGTGGTCTTGCCGATTAGCCCGGAGATAGAGGGATAGACATAGAACGCCCCTTCGGGTGTCGGGCAGGTGATGCCATCGATCTCGTTCAGCATGCTGACCACCAAGTTGCGACGGCGTTTGAACGTCTCGTTGTTCGGGGCCAGAAACGCCTGCGTCCCGTTCAATGCCTCAACGGCGGCCCATTGGCTGACCGAACAGGGGTTTGAGGTGGATTGAGACTGAATCTTGCGCATCGCAGCGATTATTTCGACCGGACCAGCCGCATATCCAATCCGCCAGCCGGTCATGGCATAGGCCTTGGAAACACCGTTGCAGGTCAGCGTACGGTCATAAAGACCGGGCTCGACTTCGGCAGGGGTGCAGAACTCGAAGCCGTCGTAAGCCAGGTGTTCATACATATCGTCAGACATGATCCATACGTGCGGGTGACGCATCAACACGTCGGTCAGCGCCTTCAGTTCGTCTCGGCTGTAGCCCGCGCCGGTCGGGTTCGAAGGCGAGTTGAAGATAAACCACTTGGTCTTTGGCGTGATCGCGGCCTCAAGCTGTTCGGCGGTCAGTTTGAAGCTGTTCTCGAGCGTCGTCTCGACCACAACCGGTGTGCCGCCCGCCAGCAGCACCATATCCGGGTAGCTGACCCAGTACGGTGCAGGGATGATGACTTCATCACCGGCATTCATCGTCGCCATCAGCGCGTTGTAGAGTGTCTGCTTGCCGCCGGTGCCGACCGAGATCTGCGCAGGTGTGTAATCCAGCCCGTGGTCGCGCTTCATCTTGGCGCAAGCAGCTTGTTTCAGCTCTGGGATGCCATCAGGGGCTGTGTATTTGGTCTTACCAGCAGCGATAGCGGCAACGGCTGCATCTTTGATGTTTTGCGGTGTGTCAAAGTCAGGCTCACCCGCGCTGAGGCCGATCACGTCGCGACCGGCGGCTTTTAGCTCAGCCGCTTTTGCTGTCATTGCAATGGTCGGAGAGGGTTTTACGCGTGACAGTGTCGCAGACAGGAAACTCATGGTCGGCCTCGGTTTGTATGTTCAACCTGTCTGTCATAGGGTGCCCCCGAATGACGATCAAGCAGTATGAAAAAAGAGAATTGGAGTCCCTGATGAACGATGAAAGCAACTGGTATGGGCCGGATTCAGCGACATTCGGGGATCGCCTTGCTGCAGCGCGCGAAGCTGCAGGAATGTCTCAGTCACAAATGGCGCGGCGTCTGGGTGTGAAAAAAGCCACGATCGCTGGTTGGGAAAATGATCTGTCCGAGCCGCGAGCTAACCGCCTGTCCATGATGGCCGGGATGGTCAATGTCTCGATCATGTGGCTGCTGACCGGCGAAGGCGAGGGAATGGACGCGCCTATGGATGCGAACGAAACCGCGCCGGAAATGTCGGAGGTCGTCGCCGAGCTTCGGGCAATTCGCGGTGAAATGCGCTCGAGTGCAGAGCGTGCAGCCAAACTCGAGAAAAAGATCCGCCTGATGTTGGAGCAGGGTCAGTGAGCGAAGCTCGTGACGTCAGGATCAAACGCCTGAAGATGCGGTCCATGCGGCGGGGGATCAAGGAAATGGACTTGATCCTTTCCGCCTATGCTGACCGAAACCTGAACGATATGGACCCGTCAGCGCTGGATAACTACGATGCGTTGCTGCACGAAAACGATCAGGACCTGTACCAATGGGTCACTGGGCAGGTTCATCCGCCTGCGCCTTTTGCTGATCTGATCGCCGACATCGCGCAGACCTTTCAGAAATAAAAGAAAATCCAGCTTAACCGATTTTTCGGAATTTCGATCCATGCTGCCTGAAACAGCGCGATTGAATCGGAGGATCGGATGAGTATGGAAATGAAGGTCTCCGCGCCGGAAGCCAAAGGGTTCATGACCAGCTATCTTGAGGCGCTCGCCTTAGTTGAGCGGTTGCACCGCCTGCTGCTGGACGTAATCAAGGATGAGTTCGAGCGTGTTGGCGTTCTCGAAATAAACGCCGTGCAGGCCCTGTTGTTGTTTAACATCGGCGATCATGAGGTTACCGCCGGCGAGTTAAAAAGCCGTGGTTACTATCAGGGCAGCAATGTCAGTTACAACCTGAAAAAGTTGGTGGAAATGGGCTACATGCACCACCAGCGATGTGAGATTGACCGACGCTCTGTGCGGGTTCGTCTGACGCCGCGCGGCAGGGAGATACGCGGTATTGTGGCCGAGCTTTTTTTCCGCCATGCCGAAGGGCTGCAAACCCGTGGCGTGCTAGGATTGGACGGGATCGACGACATCACCACGTCCTTGCGCCGGGTCGAACGTTATTGGACGGATCAAATCCGGTACATCTATTGATCAGGGGCGGATGACTGGGCTGGCATCTGAAAAGACCCGCCCCTTGAGCTCTCTTTCAAGTTTGCGACGCATGGCACGTTCGAAGTCCTCAAAGCCTTGTGCGACCTCTAGAAAAGCGCCGGGTCCATATAAGACGTTTTCTTGGAAGAAAGGGATCAAGAACAGTTCCCCCTCGAAGTCGGCAGCATTTATGACCAAGCCATTGACCACCGTGCCATCGAACGGAAAGTGCTTGTACGCCGAACTCGGTCCGTAACCATCGTTATTTGATCCGTCGCCAGACAGATCGATGGTTTGAAACAAGCAAGACGGTGCCTGTTGCATTAGTTTAGCGCCAAACGCCAACGCGTGTCCCATAGCGGTGGCTGAGCTGCTGTCTGATCGGACTGATTTTTGAACAATAGTTGCGGCGGCTAACAAATCTGCCTGAGTGTCGATCATTGTCCAATTCAGGATAACACGCTGGGTGGTCCGACCGCTCCACTCATAGATCGCCAAAGCAACGGGCATCGGTGACGAAAAGAAAGCGTCGGTAACTTCGGGTGCAATCAAAGCGGCCGCCAACCCTTGTCGCTGCAAAGCGTCTTCGGTCGCATCGACAGATGTCGATATATCCATTGCCAAGGCCAAAGCAAGGCGGCACGCATCTGCGCGCAATGGGCTGGCCAAGCAAGCCAGCCCCAAGGCTGTTAGCCAGCGTTTCACCAGTGACCAGTGCTTTCCATGCTGGCCCAAGGCTCTGCTGGTTCCAGCGCTTCACCATTTTGCAGCAATTCGACCGAGATATTGTCAGGTGACCTGACAAAGGCCATGCGCCCGTCTCGCGGTGGGCGATTGATGACAATGCCGTTGTCCTGCAGGTGCTGACACACTTCGTAAATATTATCGACGCCGTAAGCGAGGTGTCCGAAATGACGACTGTCGCTTGGCAGCTTATCGTCACCGTCCCAGTTATGGGTCAACTCAATTGGCCGGTCCTCTTGCCCGGGAGGCGCCATGAAAATTAACGAAAAACGTCCTTCTTCGCTGTCGTAACGGCGGGTTTCCTTGAGGCCCAGCAGCTCAAAAAACGCCATGGATTTCTCAAGGTCCTTCACTCGGACCATGGTGTGAAGATATGTCAGCCCCATTGTGGCTTCCTTTCTGTTCAGGTGATGCGCGTCAGCTTAGCGCGCGGTCCGAGAGTGTCGAGGGGCAGCGAAGACACATTTTCCAAAATGAGAAAATGAGCGCATATATCGCGGTTCCGGTCGGTGGTTTGCCGAGATATAGTGGTGGGCGACTCATTGCTGGAAAGGAAATTTCATGCCGCTGTCCTCTGATCAACTGGCCGAGATCGAAGCGCAAAGGGCGCAATCGCATCCAACACGCCGCGTTGTGGCTGCGGGAATGGAAGAGCACCTATACAAGGCTCATCAGGTCTTGGACCACGGCTTTGTTCGTGTGATCGACTATATGGGCGACGACGCGGCGATCTGCCAGGCCGCGCGTGTATCCTATGGCAAGGGCACTAAATCGGTACAGAACGACGAAGGTTTGATCCGCTATTTGATGCGTCACTGGCATTCGACTCCGTTCGAAATGTGCGAGATTAAATTGCACGTCAAACTGCCCGTGTTCGTCGCGCGGCAATGGATCCGCCATCGCACGGCAAATGTGAACGAATACTCGGCGCGCTATTCGATTTTGGATCGTGAGTTCTACATTCCGGCACCCGATCACGTGGCGGCCCAGTCTGAGGTGAACAACCAAGGCCGTGGGTCCGCGCTGGAAGGCGAGGAAGCTGCACGTGTTCTAGATATTTTAAAGGCTGATAGCGCGCGGTGTTACGACAGCTACGAAGCGATGATCAGCCAGGATGGACAGCAAGGGCTCGCCCGCGAGCTTGCTCGGATGAACCTGCCGGCGAACATTTACACGCAGTGGTACTGGAAGGTTGATCTGCATAACCTGTTCCACTTCTTGCGTCTGCGGGCCGACCCGCACGCACAGTACGAGATCCGGGTATACGCCGAGGCGATGTGCAAAATTGCCGCCGACTGGGTGCCCTTCGCCTACAAGGCGTTCGAAGACTATCGTCTGGGCGCAGTAAATCTGTCCGCACAGATGGTCGATAGCCTCCGCAGGATGTTGGCAGGTGAAACTGTCACGCAGGAAAACTCGGGTATGACGGCGCGCGAATGGCGTGAATTTGAAGCTGTAATTCGCGAAGGATAAGTGGCTCTCGCATATCGTTTGTCTATACAAAATGTCATGAAAGTGTTACCTTCACTTCATGACATTTTCTGCTGTATCCCGAATAGTTTGCCTGTGTTTTGCTGTGGCTTCACCGGCTGTCGCGAAATCTCCGATAGCTGAAATCATCTGCGAGCCGACACCACGAATGCACGAAAAGCTTGAGCTGCAATTTGGTGCAGAGCGCACCGCTACGGGCGTGCGGAATCCAGAGCAACTGATGGAAGTATGGACCAGTAAATCAGGTGATTGGACCATGGTCGTGACCTACGCCACAGGGACGTCCTGCATCGTCGCAATGGGCCAAAACTGGTTCACTCATGCCGAGGATGATCCGGCGCGAGGATAAGGTTCATGACCTTTGGGAGGTGGTCAACGGCCGGAAATTGGCCGTTGTCCTATTTCGTATCCCGCTAAGAGCGGGGCAGCTTTATAACGGTTTCAAATCAGCGGCCATTTGGCGGCCGTCACGTCCGTCTTGCAGCTCGTACTCGACTTTTTGATTGTCGGCGAGGCCGGTCAGACCTGACCGTTCGACAGCCGAGATATGAACAAATACGTCTTTGCCGCCTTCGTCGGGGGCAATAAACCCGTAGCCTTTAGTGGTATTAAACCATTTCACGGTGCCAGTTGGCATTTCCCGTGTCTCCTTCTACTTACACGTTTACCCACATAATCTGTGGGGGTAGTGATTGACGCTGCCGCTAACCGTCACTGTGTCGCCCACACGATACAGCCCGGATTGCGTGTTTCGTCTTTTTCAACATTGCATGGTGAAGTAAAAAATCAAGAATTACCGGCACAAGTAGGCAAAATTGCTGAAAATTGAACAATTAAGGGGAGTCCCTGGAAAATGCGGCTTTATGGCCTGAAAACTTGCGATACATGTCGTAAGGCACTGAAATCAATAAAAGATGCCGAGTTCGTAGATGTTAGGGCGCAGGGTGTGCCTGACTCTGTGATGAAGCAAGCCTTGGAAACCTTCGGCGGGGCTTTGCTCAATACTCGATCGACGACATGGCGTGGATTGGCCGAAGATCAGCGCACCCGACCACCGCTTGAACTACTTGCGGAACACCCGTCCTTGATGAAGCGGCCTCTGATTGAGCAGGACGGCACTCTTTATTTGGGCTGGACCGCCGAAACAAAGGCAGGGCTTGGAGTTACCTGAATGGGTGACTATGTCGGTTGATCCAAGCAAGAGGGTTTTGAATGCGTAACGCAGCTATGATTTTGGGCGTCATTGCCGGTTTGATTGGAATGATCGTGGGCTTTGTCGGCTATGGTTATGTCGAACTCATCGACCGATATGGCGAGGTTCAAGGCCTGGCGGAACAAGTAGACAACGCGAATGTCATTCAGGCGACTTCGATCATTGCGCCTCTGCTGGCGATAGCCGGAGGCGCGATGTCCCATGCGCGCGCATTGATCGGTGGGGTTCTTTTGCTGATTTCAGCGGCCGGGATGTATTACGCCTTTGGCTTCAATGTGTTCACCATGTTCCCGGTGGCGTTTGCGGCTGTGGCGGGTCTCCTTGGGCTGGCCGCAGGTAAACCGGACGAGCCCAAGGCACATTTCTAACTCACTTAATACGCAGGATCCGGTCCAGCGACAGTGGACCTGCGCCATTGATGACGATCATCAACAGCAGGAATGTCCACAATGTCCGCTGGTCCAATACGTTGGGTGCAGCCGTGAACCAATTACCCAGCGCCGCACCGTGACCAGCGACGTCAACAATGGTCTGTACCCAAACAAAGGCGATCATACCGAGGGCGGCGAACCGTGACAGCAGGCCGACTACGATCAAAGCAGGCAAAAGGAACTCGGCCCATGTGCCTGCGACAGCGATCGCCCAGTGAACGATACCCAGTTGCGAGCTGTCATAGCTGACGGCCTCCATCGCCTTGGGGAAAATCTGAACGTAGGCGCCGTCAGATGGGCGAAGAAAGCCCAAGAAGCCGCTGCCAAGTTTGGTGGTCGCCGAGTTCCAGTAATAGATCAGCAACGTCGCCGCAAAAACCAGCCGGGCAAGGGTTGGCGTCAACCAACCGGAGGTTACTTCCAACCGTCCCAGGGTGTTGTTGTGCAATGAGATCAGGGCAGTCATGTCGCCAGCCTTTCGATAGTCACAGAGGTTATTGCGCCGCCCTGCAGGAGCAGCGCCAGAGTGGCCCCAAGGTCAAAATCGGGGAATTTGGTCGCCGTTTCTTCAAACGCGTGTCCAATGGTTTGCCCGGCCAGAAGACCAGCGATCCAATGCGCGCCACCGGTGGGCAGAAGGTGCGGGATCGGGTCATAGTCGAGCCGGGTAATCAGAACGGCCTCGGGGCCGGGTTCGGGTTTGGGTGCTTCTTCTTCGGTGTTGAAGCGCCAGATGGAAAAGATCGGCCAATCCGAGTTCAGAACCTGCATCGATGGGGCGAACCCCAGCCTCGCTTGCATTATTTCTTCTGGTGGCACGGCCAGCGCGTCTGCTGGAGCGGGCGTGCTGTCAGCAGCATGGTAAGAACGACGTAAGGCCAGTTCCAACCGCGCGACGTCGGGCAGGTACCCTAAATGAGAAAGCTGCTCCATTCCGGTCAGGAAGCCAGGGAACTCTTCGCCATAGAACATCATCAAAGGGGAAGACGGTGGATGTCGGCGTAAAAATATCCCCGACAAACCATCCATGTTCTTTGTGCCCAGCAACCTAGTGATCACCGGAAACGCCTGATGCATCGCTTCTGTCAAAGAAACGGCGACGTTATTTCTATACACGCTGAACCTGCGACCCGCTGGCTGTGCAGAGGCGTCCAGCAATCCGTCAGGGATAGCCGCTGACGGGTCCAGCAGGGCCACGTGAAAGGTTGTTTGCGAAACACTCATGCCGGGATGCGGTCCAAGGCCGCCTGTGCGCGGTCTGCTTCGGCACGCAGAACTGGCCAATCGGGCACATCCGTGTCCCATTCGATCAGCACAGGTTTTGGGCCGGAGCGTTCCAAAACGTAATCCAGCAAAGCCCATACGGGATCCACCACTTCGCGCCCGTGGCTGTCGATCAGCAAGGGGTGGCCGTGATCGTCCTCGTCCTCATCATGGCCGCCGAGGTGAATCTCACCAACTTTATCCAGCGGATAGGCGTCGATGTAGCCTTGCGGTGAGAAATCCAGATTGGTGGCCGAGACAAAAACGTTGTTCACATCCAACAGCAAACCGCAGCCCGAGCGGCGTGCAATCTCGCGCAGGAAATCGGGTTCTGACCAGGTGCTTTCTTCAAACGCCAGATAGCTTGAGGGGTTTTCTAACAGCATCTGTCTGCCGACAGTTTCCTGCACTTGTTCGATGTGCTCGCAAATTCGGGTCAGCGTGGCATCGGTATACGGGAGCGGCAGTAGGTCGTTTAGGAAGTGACTGTCATGCGTCGACCACGCTAGATGTTCGGAGAAACTGGCGGGGTTGAGCCAGCCGACAAGGTGTTTCAAGCGTGCGAGATGCTCTTCGTCCAGCGGGCCTTCGCCACCGATGGAAAGACCTACACCGTGGACGGAAATGGGAAACTGCTCTGACAGGTGTCGCAACTGCGCTATGGGGCGACCGCCGTCACCCATGTAATTTTCAGCGTGAATCTCAAGCCATGCGACGGGGTTGGCGTGGTCCTGGATCTGCGCAAAGTGCTGGGGTTTGTAGCCGACGCCCGGCGCCGCAGGTAGCTTGTTCGATCTGGTGGTGTTGTCCAACATTTGCTTGCTCCCCAATCACGAAAAAGAGGCGGGCGATATGCCCGCCCCTTCGGTTTCTGAAAGCTGAATCTTATGCAGGCAGGTCGCGTTCCAGCGGCTCGAGCGAGCCTTTGCGTGCCGAGCCGTCAGCTGCTTGGGGCAGCTCGATATCGGCGCAGGTGCCCGCGTCGACCAGAGTCCAGGCGTTGCCCTGATAGTCTACGGTCGAGGTGCCCGCGCAGGTGGTGCCGGGGCCGGCGGCACAGTCGTTCTGACCGGCCAGCGATACGCCATAGCATTTTTCTTTGGCTTGTGCTGTGGCGGTCGTTGCTGCGCCCGATACGGCTGCTGCGACTGCGCTTGCGATAACCAGGGTTTTTGCGGTGTTCGACATCTCGGTAATCCCTTTTGATGACTGCGTATGTCTGCTTGTGACAATGACAAAGGTAGTGCTTGCAGGGCTGCAGTTGAATTCACGAGCCCGTGTCTCACAACCCCGTCAGGACATGACATGCCCTCTTGAAGGTTAACAAATTGTTTTTGAAAAGAAAAAGGGTATTTGTTTCAATCCGGCCCCAAAACAGGGGCCGGATTCGGGGCAAATTACCGCCGAATGTTACAGAAGGTCCGGTGGGGTTGCCGCCTGCGACAGTTCATTTGTTACAACGTCAAGCGGTTGAACCTGCGTCTGTTTTTCGCCCAAACGGCGGACGCTGACGGTGCGCTCTTCAACCTCACGGTGACCAACGGCCAGGATGACAGGTACTTTGCCAACCGAGTGCTCACGGACCTTGTAGTTGATTTTTTCGTTGCGGATATCCGCTTCGGCGCGCACGCCCGCAGCCTTTAGCGTTTCGACCACTTCCAGCACATAGTCATCGGCTTCTGACGTGATCGAGGCGACAACTACCTGACGCGGGGCTAGCCAGAACGGCAGCTTGCCGGCGTGCTCTTCGATCAGGATACCGATGAAGCGTTCAAACGAGCCCAGCGTCGCGCGGTGCAGCATGAACGGACGGTGCTTGGCACCATCTGCCCCGATAAAACTGGCGTCGAGACGCTCGGGCAGGTTGGGGTCAACCTGAAGCGTGCCGCACTGCCAGGTCCGGCCAATGGCGTCGGTCAGAGTGAACTCCAGTTTAGGCCCGTAAAACGCGCCTTCGCCTTCAAGGATCTCGTAGTCATAACCGGCCGCTTTACAGGCATCGCCCAGCGCCTTTTCGACCAGATCCCAGCTTTCATCCGAGCCGATCCGCTTTTCCGGACGGGTGGACAGCTTGATCGTCCAGTCGTGGAAGCCCAGATCGGCATAAACCTTGGACAAGAAGGCGATGAACTTGGCGGTCTCAGACTCGATTTGATCCTCGGCGCAGAAGATGTGTCCATCGTCCTGAGTAAAGCCGCGCACCCGCATGATCCCGTGCAACGCGCCCGAGGGCTCATAGCGCGCGCAGGACCCGAACTCGGCCATGCGCAAAGGCAGGTCGCGGTAAGATTTAAGACCTTGATTGAACACCTGCACGTGGCAGGGGCAGTTCATCGGCTTCAGCGCGTTGATCGCCTTTTCGCGGGCATGCTCTTCGTCGACTTCGACGATGAACATGTTTTCCTGGTATTTGTCCCAGTGGCCAGAGGCCTCCCACAGTTTGCGGTCAACGACTTGCGGAGTGTTGACCTCGACATAGCCGTCACGTTCCTGCATCCGGCGCATGTAGTCCTGCAGGGTGGTGTAGATTTTCCAGCCGTTCGGGTGCCAGAAAATCTGACCTGGGGCTTCTTCCTGCATGTGGAACAGGTTCATCTCGCGGCCCAGCTTGCGGTGGTCGCGCTTGGCCGCCTCTTCCAGCATGTGCAGGTGGGCTTTCAGCTTTTCCTTGCCGGTGAAGGCCACGCCGTAGATACGTTGCAGCATCGCGCGGTCGCTGTCGCCACGCCAGTAGGCGCCAGCGATGGACATCAGCTTGAAAGCGTCGCCCGGCAGTTGGCCGGTGTGCTGCAGGTGCGGGCCGCGGCAGAGGTCCTGCCAATGGCCGTGCCAGTACATGCGTAGGGGTTCGTCACCCGGAATGGCTTCGATCAGCTCGACTTTATAAGGCTCGTTGTTGGCCTTGTAGAACTCGATCGCGCGGTCACGGTCCCAGACCTCGGTGGTGACTGGGTCACGCTTGTTGATGATCTCTTTCATCTTCTTCTCGATGAGACCGAGATCTTCGGGCGTGAACGGCTCCTCGCGGTCAAAGTCATAGTACCAGCCGTTTTCAATAACGGGGCCAATAGTGACCTTGGTCGCGGGCCAGATTTCCTGCACTGCACGAGCCATCACATGGGCCAGATCGTGGCGGATCAGCTCATTGGCCTGTTCCTCATCCTTCATGGTGTGGATGGCGATGTCGGCATCGGCCTCGATGGGCCATTGAAGGTCCCAATGCTGACCGTTCACTGTGGCCGAGATGGCTTTTTTCGCCAGCGAGGTCGAGATATCGGCAGCCACTTGCGCGGGCGTAACGCCAGCGTCATAGGAACGTGCATTGCCATCGGGAAAGGTGAGAGAGACGGATTTTGAATCCAAGGCCATATCGGCTCTCCTCGTCGGTTTGGCGCCCACTGAACGCCCGGTTGCGGGTTATGTGTGTTCGGCTCATTTGGCAGGTGCAGCAAAACCTGTCAAGAGCGGAAGGGCAGGGCGCTGACGCTGCGCGATTGCTGAATTCTGGAATTGCGACCATCGGTTTGCCGTGCATGATGTCACCTAAAGAGAAAGAGGATTTCATGGCAGCGACGGATTTTCTGGAAACACCGCAGGGGCGGCGCTTGGCGTATCACAAGAGTGAAGGCTCTGGTCCGACTATCGTTTTCTTGGGTGGTTTAAAGTCGGACATGGAGGGTACCAAGGCCGTACACCTTGAGGCTTGGGCGCAGGCGCGTGGGCAGGCATTCTTGCGGTTTGATTACTCCGGTCACGGCGAAAGCTCAGGCTCCTTCGAAGAAGGGTGTATTGGGGACTGGCATCAGGACACTGTGGCCGCCGTATCCACGCTGACCGAGGGGTCGCTTATTGTTGTCGGCTCTTCTATGGGAGGGTGGCAAGCGCTGCTGCTGGCAAAAGCTATGCCCGAGCGGATTGCCGGGATGGTTACTATCGCGGCTGCACCTGATTTTACTGAAGATGGCTATTGGGCGTCGTTCTCTGACGAACAAAAAGCGGCGCTTGAGACGGTCGGCCATGTGGAATTGCCCTCTGATTATATGGAGCCCTACATCATCACCAAGCGGATGATTGAAGACGGGCGACAGCAACTGGTGTTGCGGGACGCGCTGGAACTGCCATTCCCGGTGCGGTTCTTGCAGGGCACAGCAGACACGGCGGTGTCTACTGAAACAGCTGTTCGGTTGATGGACCATGCGACGGGCGCGGACATGCGGTTTTTATTGGTGAAAGATGCCGATCACCGGTTTTCGGACGGCCCCTGTTTGGGACTGATTGAAACCGCGGTTCTCGAGGTAATGGAGCGTAATTGATGCAGCGCTTTGGATGGATACTTGGCCGACTTTTGCTGGCTTTGGTTTTTTTGGGTGGGCTCATCTATTGGTTTGGGCCGCGTGAAGAAGTCGAACTGCACCCGCGTTTCGAGCCACGTAAGTTTGGTGAGGGGGTTCAGGTCTATTTCGAAAGTACCGAGTCTGCCTTTGACGACATCGTTCCCGGGGTCGAGAAGCGCGTGATCTGGCAGGACGGTTTCAAAGAACAACGCACACCCATATCGGTTCTGTACGTCCACGGTTTCTCGGCCTCATCAGAAGAAATTCGCCCTGTGCCTGATAAGGTCGCCGACGCATTGGGCGCCAATTTGATTTACACCCGGTTGCAGGGTCATGGGCGAGACAGTGACGCAATGGCTGAGGCTACCGCTTCAGGTTGGATGCGGGACATGGCCGAGGGGTTGGCCGCTGCGCGGGCCGTGGGTGATCAGGTCGTCGTTATATCAACCTCAACCGGCGGAACGCTGGCTGCTGCCGCTGCATTGGACCCGGAACTCAGTCAGGATGTTGCGGCGATGATCTTCGTCTCGCCCAATTTCGGCGTAAACACCTTCGGCGCTTGGCTTCCCGGCCTGCCTTGGGCACGCGAGTGGTTGCCATTGGTGATGGGTGAGGAGCGCGACGTTTCCGGCCCGGACCCCGAAAAGAACAAGTATTGGACATCGGTCTACCCGTGGGAGGCCGTCGTGCCTATGACCGTACTGGTTGAAACCGTCTATGCGCTGGACTTTTCGGGCGCACAGGTGCCGGCGTTGTTCTGGTTCTCGGATGACGATCAGGTGGTACGGCCGGACAAGACGCACAAGGTTGCAGAAGCATGGGGCGGTCCCTCGACGGTCAATCTGGTGACAATGGGGCCAGGGGATGATCCGTCTTCGCACGTGATCGCGGGGCGTCTTATGTCACCGGGGCAGACCGACGCGACGGTTTCAGGCATTCTGAACTGGCTCAAAGGAATAGGTGTGGACTAACGATGCGCAAACCCGGCAGCATGTGGAGCCTTGAAACGCTTGGTCGTGTGCGCCTGTCTCGTCATTTTTTTATGCGGGATTTCCTATATTCCGAAATCGGAAATTTCCATGAGAAACAGAACCTTCCCGAGAACCCGGATCTCGCAATCGAAACCGGTCGGGCATTTTGCCAAACCCTGCTGGATCCTCTTGAGGAAACCTTTGGCCGTGTCGCGGTCCGCTCTGGATATCGATCACCGTCGCTTAATCAGTTCGGCAATGAAAACCGTCTGAACTGCGCCAGAAATGACAATCCTTTAGAGTGTCACATTTGGGATCGGGGCGTGGGCGACGCGCGGATTGCAGGTGCCTCGATTGTAATTCCGTGGTTCGCCGATCAGTTTGAAAAAGGTCGGGACTGGCGGGATCTGGCGTGGTGGATGCACGATCATTTGGATTACTCTGAGATTTGGTTCTTTCCCAAGCTTTGCGCCTTTAACCTTGTGTGGCGCCCCGTACCTTTACGCAGGATAGACAGCTATATCGTGCCACGAGGATGCTTGCTGCGTCCGGGCGCCGAGCCTGATGAGGACCTGAACACGCGCCGCAAACGTTACGCTGACTTCCCGGAATTCAGGGGCATTGAATATCCCTGAACTTTAACTTGCTCGTTCCTCGAAAACCTCTCATCCTTGCAGAAAAGAAGAACGCCTTAGAGGTCGAGTATTAGGAGGCCCCGCGTGATCGAGCCGCTGGTTTTACTACCCGGACTGATGTGTGATGCACGACTTTTTGAACCCCAGATTGTCAAACTGTCGCGACATCGAGCCGTGACGGTGGCCCCCATCTCCCTTGGCGAGCGGATCGAAGAAATAGCATCTCGGCTTTTAGATCAACTGCCGCACCGGTTTGCGTTATGCGGATTGAGCATGGGTGGTGTCGTTGCATTGGAAATCATCCGGAGAGCTCCGGACCGGGTGTCGCGCCTTTGTTTGATGGCAACGGATGCACAGTCGGATACGCCTCAAACTGCGGCCGCGCGCGAAGAGCTTCTGATCGGGGCAAAAACGGGCCGTTTGGAGGATGTCATGCGCCGAATAATGGGGTCTGACACGTTGGCACCGGGTCCGCGGCGCATTCCGATTTTGAATGAGGTTATTTCCATGGCGATGGAAATGGGTCCCGACGTGTTTGAAAGGCAAGTTCGAGCCCTGCAAAGGCGGCCGGATCAGCAGGGTGAGCTAAGGCATATCAAAGTGCCGACGCTGATCTTGTGCGGTGCGCATGACACGCTGACACCGGTAAGAAAACATGCGTTTATGGCTGATCTGATCCCGGGGGCTGAATTAAAAGTGGTTGATGACGCGGGGCATCTGCCCACCCTTGAAGCCCCGAAGATCGTCAATGAGGCGCTTGATGAGTGGCTAGCTACTCCGGCGCGAGCCGTTCAAGGATAGAGCGTGGCCCGTTCGGCTTTGCTGAGGATGGTTGGTTCAGCCACAGGTTGCCCAGTTTCTGCATCGAAGAAAGGTGTCTTCTTCCAACTTCCGGATACGCGAGACTTTAAAACTCGCGTCACTAGCCCATAAATGGCAGATCCCAGCTTTTCATGCGTTTGCTTGCCGTTCGGCTTAGGCACAAACCCTCTTGTAGTGATTGGGGCGAGCCCACTGGCATCAGGTATCCGATGAACGATAAAGCCAGCAAAAGGGAACTTTGGAGTGCGCGTAGTTGTGGCGATCGGAGCGTTGCAGCAACTGGCATACCAGCGCAGCATCCCTTTTGGGCTTAGTTGCATAAGGGCAAGGTGTTCTGCACCTGCGTCGATCACAACCTCTTCCGGGGCCATATGCAAAACCTCAACGGGTCCGGGAGCGGGATCAGGTTGGCCAAAATACAACTGCGCAGCGCGGCAGTCGTGGCAGAAGCAAACCACATGAGTGGCCGATTGCACACCGGCCGCTGTAATGTACCCATGCAGAGTGCCGCAGGAACAGGAAAAAGCCGTATCTTTGGCCGCATTCCTGCTCATCTGGTTTAGGCGACTTTGTTTTTATTCGCCGCGCGCCGCGGAGATTTGCGCGAGTTGGCATTCATGAAGTCGATGACCAGCGGGCGGATATTGTCGCGCCAGCTGCGGCCAGCAAAGATGCCATAGTGTCCAGCTCCGGGTTCAACGTGGCTGGCCTTTTTAGAGTCAGGCAGGCCGGTGCAAAGGCCGAGAGCCGCGATACACTGACCTGGGGCGGAAATGTCGTCATTCGCGCCTTCGACCGTTTTGACTGCGACATCAGTGATTTTCCCGATGTCCACCTTGTGCCCCGCTACGATGAATTCGTTGCGAGCGATTTCGCGGTTTTTAAAGATCCGCTCGACCGTGGACAGGTAGAATTCGGCGGTCATATCCATGACCGCCAAATATTCATCGTAGAACCGGTTGTGCGCATCATGATCCGAGGCCTCGCCCCGCATAACGCGTTGAATTTGGTCCGAAAACGCTTTGGAGTGACGGTCCGCGTTCATTGACATAAAGGACGCCAGCTGAAGAAGGCCAGGGTAGACCATGCGCCCGACGCCTTTGTATTTAAAACCAACGCGTTGGATCATGGTTTCTTCCAGCTGACCCATCGTTACCCGGCGACCAAAGTCGGTCACGTCCGTTGGGGTCGCGTCTGGATCGACCGGTCCACCGATCAGCGTCAGAGTACTGGGCTGTGCCTTGGGCTCGACTTCGGCCAGATAGGCTGTGGCTGCCAATGTAAGAGGGACGGGCTGACAAACTGCAACAACATGTGTGTCCGGTCCAAGCTCTTTCATAAAATCGACAAGGTAGAGGGTGTAATCCTCAACATCGAATTTGCCCTCGGACACGGGAATATCGCGCGCGTTATGCCAATCTGTGACATATACTTCGCAATTGACCAGCAGACTTTTTACCGTGGACCGCAGCAAGGTCGCGTAGTGGCCAGACATGGGCGCCACCAGCAAAACTTTACGGGGTTGCTCTTCGCGGCCATTCACGCGAACGTGGATCAGGTCGCCAAAGGGGCGCTCCAACACAGGGACGATTTCGACCAGATGATCTTTTCCATCTTCACAGGTGTAGGTGCGAATGCCCCAGTCGGGCTTGGTTATCATACGCTGGAAGGTGCGTTCGGTCACTTCGCCCCAAGCAGCCATCATGCTAAATGCGGGGTTGGGCACCATCGAAAAGAGGGGGTAAGAAGCCATCGCGCTCGCAGTGGCACCCATCCACTGATTGGTGTTGCGCATGGTCTCCATCAGGTCGTAGGTCATCATGTAGCGCATGTGAAGGGACTCCTGAGTCTCAGCTTGAAAGTTCGGACCATTCGTCGCTTTGCCCCCCGACGCCCACGACGTTATTCTGCATGGCAGCGAGATTAGGGGGGAATTGTTAAAATGACAACAAGTGAAGACCAGTCGCCGAACTTGCCCGACGAACATATTGAACGACTTAAAGAAAATATGAGCAAAGTCGAAGAGCTGTCAAAACGACTTGTCGAAGTAATGGCTGGAAAAAAGACGCACACCCCTGCGCTTGACGGTCCGAATCAAGATTTGTTTGCAAAAGCAGCAACGGCTTACATGTCCGAGGCGTGGCAGAATCCAGCCAAGCTTTTGGAGCATCAAATTGAGTTCTGGGGTAAGTCGGTTTTGAACTTTGCCGAAGCCCAACAGGCCTTTGCCAAAGGCGAGACCGTGGAAAGCGAAACTGGTTCTAAGGACAAACGCTTCGCCAACCCGATGTGGGACAACAACCCCTATTTCCGTTTCATACGCCAGCAGTATCAAACAAACGCCGAGGCGATTTCACAAGCTGTCGCGTCGGTCGAGGATCTGGAGGACAAGGACAAGCAACGGCTTCGGTTCTTCTCGCAGCAGATCATCGACATGATGTCGCCAACCAATTTCCTCGCCACAAATCCAGACGCGTTGGAAAGGGCAGTTGAGACTGAGGGCCAGTCGCTGATCAAAGGGTTGGAAAACCTTGTGGCGGATCTTGAGGCCAATGATGGCGAAATGGTCGTCCGCCTTGCAGACGAAAACGCGTTCGAGGTGGGTGAAAACATTGCTACAACCCCGGGCGATGTCGTTTATCGCAACCGCATGATGGAGCTTATTCAGTACAAGCCGTCTACTGAATCCGTCCATGAAACGCCGATTATCTTGTTCCCGCCGTGGATCAACAAGTTCTACATTCTGGACCTCAAACCCCAGAACAGCCTGATCAAATGGATCACCGAGCAGGGCTATACCCTGTTTGTTGTAAGCTGGGTCAATGCCAACGAGTCCCACGCAGACATTGGCATGGACAACTATATCGAAGAGGGATTTCTGACTGCTATCGAGCAGGTCAAATCCATCTGCAAAGTTAAACAAATCAACGCGGTTGGCTACTGTATTGCCGGCACAACCTTGAACCTGACACTGGCTTTGCTCAAGCAACGCGGTGACAAGTCGGTCAAATCGGCAACGTTCTTCACAACTTTGACGGACTTCGGAGATCAGGGCGAGTTCACGCCATTCCTGCAAAACGACTTTGTCGATGGCATTGAAGAGCAGGTTTCTAAAGACGGCGTTCTCAGGTCGTGGGTGATCGGGCGGACAATGTCATTTCTCCGGTCCAACGATCTGATCTACGCTCCTGCAATACGCAGCTATATGATGGGCGAGACGCCTCCAGCTTTCGATTTGTTGTACTGGAACGGCGACGGCGCAAATCTGCCCGGACGCATGGCGGTGCAGTATTTGCGTGGATTGTGCCAGCGAAATGAGTTCGTCACTGATGGTTTCGAGCTGCTTGGACACAAACTGCATATTCGTGATGTAGACGTCCCGGTGATGGCAATCACGTGCGAAACTGACCACATCGCGGCTTGGAAGGCTTGCTACCTCGGTGTTCAGCAAATGGGTTCACGATCAAAGACTTTTGTAGTGTCCGAGTCCGGCCACATTGCGGGGATCGTAAATTCACCCAGTAAAAAGAAATACGGGCATTATACCAACCCTGATTTGAAGGTTGATGCTGATACCTGGCTGAAAGAGGCAGACTTCCATGAAGGGTCGTGGTGGCCGCTGTGGGAAGCATGGTTGCGTAAACGTTCCGGTAAGAAGATTCCAGCACGCACAATCGGCGATTCGGATCACCCTCCGCTGGCCCCGGCGCCGGGAACCTACGTTCTGGTTAAGGCAACTGATTGAATTATAGCCATTTTCAAATTTTCTTGCTGCATCGCAGCGAAAAGTCTTGCAATGCTGCGGTGCAGCAATCATATTGATCCCAAGCTGAAGAAAACCGGGGTGGGCTCGGTTCGGCAAAAAGGATTAATACAATGGCAAAGACTCAAGACTTTACCGCGACCCTGAAAGAAGTAATGGGCGCGTTCCCTGTTGACACCACCGCTCTGGAAGGAGCCTTCAAATCGACCGCGTCGCTGAACGAAAAGCTGTCGGGCGTTGCTCTGGAAGCTGCTGAGAAATCGGCTGAAATCTCGAACAAATGGACCAAAGACACCCTGGCCAAACTGACCGAGATGTCGAAAGCAAAATCTGAGCCGGCCGACTACGCAAAAGCCGCCACCGATTTCGCAAGCGCTTCGGCTGAAGTTGCTGCTGAAAACATGGCTGCATTCGCTGAAATCGCGAAAAAACTGCAAACAGAAACTGTCGAGCTGCTGATGGCTGCTGGCAAAGAAGCAGCAGAAGATGCAACTGCCGCTGTCAAAAAAGCCACCAACGACGTAACTGCTGCTGCCAAGAAAGCCGCTGTTGCCAAGTAAGTGAATGCCGCGAGGCGCATCCAATCCTCCCAACGGGTGCAATCGCGCAGGGCAGGTCTTTCGACCTGCCCTTTCTTTTTGTTCTGCGCTCGCATAATCTCTGCTGCAACGCATCATCCTTGGGGAGGGCAAACGGTGTCAGAACAAGAAAAACCGCTGTTGATCAAGCGTTATGCAAGCCGGCGGCTGTATAACACCGAGACCAGCGACTATGTCACGTTAGAAGATATCGCGGTCTTTATTCGCGAAGGGCGTGAAGTGCAGATCATTGATCTGAAAACCGGCGACGATCTAACCCGGCAATATCTGCTTCAGATCATTGCAGAACATGAAAGCCGTGGCGAAAACGTTCTGCCAGTCAATGTACTCAATGATCTGGTCCGCAGTTACATGCTGCCGGGCGGTGGGATGATGCCTCAATTCCTGCAAAGCTCGTTTGAGATGCTGCGTGAAAATCAAAGCAAGATGATGGAAAACATGAATGCGATGAACCCGATGTCGCAGATGCCGGGTTTCGAAGCACTGCAAGCGCAGCAACAAGCATTCCTAAAGGCAATGACAGGTGGTTTGTCTGGCGGGTGGTCCGGCCCAGAAAAAACTGAAGGGGACAAACCGGAATCCAAAGAAGATCTGGATGACATCAAAAAGCAGCTCGCCGAACTGCAGCAGAAGCTTTCCAAACTTAATTGATTAACCGATCTCGGCTGTTAAAAAAGGCCCGCAACTGGCGGGCCTTTCGCTGTTTCTGGGATGAGCTTAAGTGCCAAACGCCATTGTAGGAGCGGTGATTTCACCGACTGAAGCCAAGATAATATCAGCGATTGCGTCCAATTCTTCGCGGGTCAGTCGCACTGGCAGCCGTACATCGCAGGCATTCATCAGCATCGCGCGTGTTTGAGGCAGATCTACTTGCTCTGGCAGGAACTGCCAATTCCAGAATGCACGTGCGTTGTCTTCACTGAGACCAAAGACTTGCACCTTCACTCCTCGGGCCTCTGCTGCAGAAGCAAATGCGCGAGTGTCTTCCTCGCTCAGATTGACCAGATTGAACTGAATTGAATCCGGTGCTCGACGCTCGGGTGTTAGGGGGGCAGGGACGTCGATATACGGCGATGTGTTCAGGCGTTCGGCTACATAGTCATGATTAGTCAAACCATCGCGCACGCGTCGCGCCAATTCGGGGATTTGCGGTCGGATAACGGCGGCGCTCAGATTGCTCATTCGTAGGTTATAAAGCGGCAACTGGTTCTGCCAGCGTGCAAAGGCTTGCTCCAGTTCTGGAGAGTTATCCCCATGCGGCCCTTTATGTTTCTTCCAGTTATGCTCGTATGCGCCAGACATGATGACGGCACGTGCCACCAGATCGGCGTCATCGGTGATCAAAATGCCGCCTTCACCGGCGTTGATCATCTTGTAAGACTGAAACGAAAAGCAGCCGACTTTACCAATCGTACCAATGTTTTGTCCGTGCCAAGTGGTGCCCAACGAATGAGCTGCGTCTTCGATCACCGGAATGTCACGCTCATCACACAAGGCCATGATTGCGTCCATGTCCGAGGTATGGCCACGCATGTGGCTGATGATTACGGCCTGCACGCCATCTAGCTTTGCTTTGAAATCAGCCAAGTCGATGCGATAGTTCTCACCGACTTCACACAGAACCGGAATGCAATCCGCGTGTACGATGGACGACGGTACGGCGGCGAAGGTGAAGCCGGGGATCAGAACGCGTGCATCACGCGGCAGACCCAGCGCCTTGAGCGAAAGAAACAAAGCCGCCGAGCAAGACGAAACGGCTAGCGCGTATTTGGTGCCCAGCAGCTCTGCGAATTCAGCTTCAAGCAGAGCGACAGGCGCGTCTTGCGGTGCGGTATAACGGAACAGGTCGCCGGACTGCATCAGGGCGTCGATGGCTTCTCTGGCGGCTGCGGGGATGGGTTCGGCGTCATGAACGTTTGGTACAATCGTCATATTTGGTTTTCCCGAATTCTATCTTTGGGAAAGATAAAGCTAAACTTTGGGCAATCCAAGCCCCCAATCGCCGAGTTGGCGAAAATTCACCATTTTGTTGCAATCAAAAGATTAGAACCCGAGGCGGTCCCTGAGGGCGAACCAAGTCATCGCAAGAACCAACAGCGGGCTTCGCAACGCCGGGCCGCCTGGGAAGGGCTGGGCCGGGACACGCGCCATTGTATCGAACCCTTCGGCTTGCCCTTGGATCGCCAATGCCATGAGTTGCCCGGCATGCGTGGCTGTTCCCACGCCGTGACCTGAATAGCCCGAAGCTGACAGGATATTCGGTGCGAGCCGCGCCAGGTAAGGCATCCGACGCATAGTGATCGCCAATGTACCGCCCCATGCGTAGTCGATTTTCACATCCTGCAGATGAGGAAAAATCTCGGCCATAGGTTTGCGCACCTTGGCGGCGATATCGGTTGGAAAACGATAACCGTAACTTTCACCGCCGCCGAACAGCAGGCGGTTGTCGGCGCTGAGGCGGAAATAGTTCACAACGAACTTTGTGTCGGCGACCGCGACATCTTGGGTCAATACCCGAGCTGTTTCGGCGCCGAGTGGTTCAGTCGCGGCGATGAAGTTGTTTATGGGCATAACGCGCGATGCCACTTTGCCGTTCAGATCGCCTAGGTAGCCGTTACACGCCAAAACTACATGCTCGGCGGTCACTTTACCCAGCGCTGTGTTCACGACTGCCGGTCTAGTTTCCTCAACACCTGTAACCTCGGTGCATTCAAAGATGCGCACGCCTGCCTTCGCCGCCGCTTTGGCCAGACCCAAGGCGAAGTTCAGGGGATGCAAGTGTGCGGCCCCCATATCAAGGTAACCACCTTTGTAGGCGGGCGAGGGGCACAGCGCTTGACCTGCGTCTTCGTCTAGAATCTCCATCTGGTCATAACCGTACCGGTCAGACAAATGGCCCGCGTGTTCGTGGAGCGCGTTCTGTTCGGACTTGGAAAGGCTCAGAACTGCTACACCGGATTTTAGGTCGCATTCGATTTGGTGTTTGGCGATCAGCGATTTCACCAAATCCTTGGCGTCTTCCGCAAGACCCCAGAGTTTTGCGGCATCACCATCGCCGACCAACTTCTCAAGGTCTTCTTGATCCATCCGCTGAGCGCTGCCTAGCTGGCCACCATTGCGGCCAGATGCACCAAATCCAACGCGGTGCGCTTCTAGCAATACAACAGCGAACCCGGCCTCTGCTAAGTGCAGGGCTGCCGAGAGGCCCGTATAGCCGCCACCGACCACGCAAACGTCGGCTTTCACATCCTCTGAAAGCGCGGGAAACCGGTCAATCTGGTTGGCTGTTGCCGCATACCAACTGGCCGGGTACTCGGCTTTGCGATCGTTAGAATAGAGAAGATTCATCCCACGCCTCAGACGTTCAGCAGTAGATGCTCACGCTCCCACGGAGAGATAACCTGCAGGAACTCCTCATACTCGGCGCGTTTGACGATGCCATAGACGCGCGCGAATTCGGGGCCGAGCACTTCGTGCAGGGCAGTCGCTTCATCAAACAGGTCCAGCGCATTGCCCATGACCTGCGGGATATCGCCTTCTCCTTCGTAGGCGTCGCCATAGAATTGACGGCGGGGGCGTTCCTGCTGGGTCAGGCCCAAGTAGCCACAGGCCAACGACAGCGCGATACCCAAGTATGGGTTGCAGTCCATACCTGCGATGCGGTTCTCTACGCGTCGTGCTTCGGGGCCTGACAGAGGAACGCGGATGCCAGTCGTCCGGTTGTCGCGTGCCCATTCCAGGTTGATAGGCGCAGCGTGATCTTTGACGTAACGGCGATAGGAATTCACGTACGGTGCCATTACTGCAAGCCCGGCTGGCAGGTGGTTCTGCAATCCGGCAATGAAGTGATAGAACGCATCCGTCTCACCGCCTTGCGGCCCCGAAAAGATGTTCTGTCCGGTCTCGATATCGATAATCGAGTGATGGATGTGCATGGCCGAGCCGGGCTCATCCTCGATCGGTTTCGCCATAAAGGTGGCAAAGCAATTGTGCCGTAGGGCAGCCTCGCGGATCAGACGTTTGAAGTAGAACACCTCGTCGGCCAGTTTGACCGGGTTGCCGTGGCGAAGGTTGATCTCCAGTTGGCCTGCGCCGCCTTCTTGCGTGATGCCATCGATTTCAAAGCCTTGATGTTCGGCGAAGTCATAGATGTCGTCGATCACCGGGCCGAATTCATCTACGGCGGTCATCGAATAGGCTTGTCGTGCGGCTGCTGGTCGACCCGAACGACCCATCATCGGCTTGATGCCCTGCGCGGGGTCTACATTCGGGGCTACCAGAAAGAACTCCATCTCAGGGGCAACAACCGGCTTCCAGCCCTTGTCGTGGTATAGCTGCACGACACGCTTCAGCACGTTACGCGGGCTAAAGGGGATCGGGTTGTTGTCCCGATCATAAGCGTCGTGAATTACCTGTAGCGTCCAGTCGCCGGTCCACGGTGCGGCGGAGGCGGTCGTGAAGTCGGGCTTAAGGATCATATCCCGTTCAATGAACCCGTCTTCGCCCGCGGCTTCGCCCCAGTCGCCGGTGATAGTCTGGTAAAAGATGCTATCGGGCAGGTGGAAATACGTTTGTTTCGCAAACTTCGAAGCAGGCACCGCCTTGCCGCGGGCAATGCCGGGCAGGTCCGAGATGATACACTCGACCTCGTCCAGTCTCTGGCCTTCGATATAGGTCCGGGCTGCCTGAGGCAGCTGATCTTTCCAGTCGGCCATCAGGCCCTCTCTTTCTTCAGAAATTCCGCCATGTGTTGCCCAATCTTTGGGTTGTCATCATTTGCGGGCAGGCGATTGGAAGCAGCCTGCATAAGTTCATCGGGGACAACGCCTTTTCCCCTTGTTTCCATCAGGCCGGCAATAAAGCCGTCGCCGTATTCAGGGTGGGCCTGAACAGTCCAGATGGTATCGCCATAGGCCACCATGGCGTTCTGGCAGAAGGCGTTCGATCCGGTGACCTCTGCGCCTTCGGGCAGCGAAACGACCTGATCCTGATGCCATGCATTCAGCGTTACGGTTTGGCCGTCAAAATCATAGTCAGTGCGCCCTACGGCCCAGCCACCGTTGAACTTTTCGACTTTTCCGCCGAGCGCCTGCGCAATGATCTGGTGGCCAAAGCAAACACCGATCAAGGGGTTGCCGCTTTTCTGGATCTCGCGAATGAGATCCTCAAGGGGCGGAATCCACACATGGTCTTCGTACGCTCCGTGGCGCGAGCCAGTAATGATCCAGCCATCGGCCTGATACGCACTTTCGGGGAACTGATTGTCAACGACCGCAAAGGTTTCAAAGTCAAAGCCGTTGCCATCCAAAAGCGCACGAAACATTGCGTCGTATGCGCCGAATTGGTCGTGCAATTCGTCAGGTGGATGGCCGGTCACTAGGATGCCGATTTTCATGGGTCACCAAATTTGATCAAATTTATTCTAGCCCACCGAATTCAGGTGAGCAAGGGGGTCATACTGCCTCGAGATAGCTGAGCCAGTGTTCTTCGGGTGGGCGTTCGCCAAAGCGTCGGATTTCCTGCCGCTTGGTCATGGCCATGTATCGGATCAGATCCGCAGGAAAAATGCGCGCCACGTGCGGGTCTGTTTTGAAAGCGTCGATCGCTGCGCTCCAGTTGCTGGCCAACTGTGGCAGGCCTTCGATCTCATAGGCGTTGCCCGAGATTGGTTCGGGTGGGTTTTGCTGATCTTCGATCCCATTCAACGCTGCCCCAAGAACTGCGGCCAGCATGAGGTAAGGGTTTATGTCGCCGCCTGCGACGCGATGTTCGATCCGTCGTGCGGCCGGCGCGCCACCGGGAATGCGGATCGCGGCAGTGCGGTTTTCGTAAGCCCAGCTTGCTCCGGTAGGGGCGTGTGCGCCGGGAACGAGACGCGTGTATGAGTTGCCGTGGGGCGCAAATATCAGCGTGCTGCCTGGCATTGCGGCCAAACACCCCGCTACCGCCCAGCGCAACAGATCTGTGCCTTCGGGTCCGCCATCGTCGAACACGTTGCGGCCTTTTTCATCCACAACCGAGAAATGGACGTGCATCCCGTTGCCAGCATCATTGTCATAGGGTTTAGACATGAAGGTGGCGGTAAAGCCGTGCTTGCGAGCCAACCCACGGGCCAACGCCTTGAAAAGCCACGTATCATCAGCACAGCGCATGGCGAGCTGATGGTTCAGGTTTATTTCGAACTGGCCAACGCCGCTTTCGGAAATTGCCGTCTGGGCAGGAATACCCATCGCTTCGCAACCGTCATAGAGTTCGGTGAAGAACGCATCGAAAGCGTCCATTTCCGCCATTGAAAGAACGGCTTCGTCCGCCAGACGTCGCCCGGTGACCGGGTTTATCGGAGGCTGCGGTTGTGATCCCGAAGCATCCAGCAAGGTGAACTCCAGTTCAGTCGCCGCGATGACGGACCAGCCGTGCTGAGCATAGCGTTCAAGCACTGCCGCCAAAGCATGCCGTGGGTCACCGGCAAATGGTGCGCCAGCGTCGTCGTAAAGGCACATCGGCACAAGAGCTGTGTCTGCCGCCAGCCAGGGCATTGGAACCGGGCCACGATCTGTAGGCAGCAACATTCCGTCCGCATCACCTGTTTCAAAGACCAATGGGCTGCCATCAATGTCAGCGCCCCACAGGTCGACATTCAGCGCGGAAAAGGGCATTCGCACCGCGCCTTTGTCCAGCTTCGAGGCGTAAGAGGGCGGAACGCGTTTGCCGCGCAGTTGGCCGTTCAGGTCACAAGCAGCGACGCGAAAGCTATGCAGGGCGCTCAGGTCCATTGGTGTCTCCATCACTCTGGTTTCCCGAGGTGTAGTCGACACAGAGCGCGTTGTCACTAAATTTGATCAAATTTTCCACCGCAGTGAAAATCTCGAAGGCGACAGGGTTCCTTTGGAAGAGCGATCAGATGTTCTGTGCAACCCTCTGTAGGGATTTTTGAGCGTCGGCTTCTACACGGAAATCGCGGTTGTCTTTTGTTGCTGCTTTTTGCGTCGTTTAGTGAATGCCCGTGGTCAGGCCGCGCACCAGCCATCTTTGTAAAAGGATCACTACGACGGCGGGCGGCAGCAGCGACAGCAGTGCCAGTATCATGCCAGGAGTGCCACCAAACCCTGTATAGGCCATCCCACGAACGAGAGTGTCGTGATCTTGGCTGGTAGTGGTGATCATGATTGGCCAAACATACTGATTCCAGCCCAGCACAAAGAGAATGGCGAAAAGTGCGGCCATCATAGGCAGCGACAGCGGTACAATGATGTCCCACAAAATGCGCATGGGACCGGCGCCATCCAATTGGGCGGCTTCGATCAACGATCCGGGAATCTGGCGCATGTACTGGCGAAAGACCAGAACTCCTAATCCGCTGGCTGTAATCGGCAGGATCATACCGGCATAGGAGTTAAGAAGTCCGAGATCGCTGGCTATCGCAAATGTAGGCAGAATTCTGGTCTCGATCGGAAAGAACATCGCTACAAGAATTGCGCCGTAAATTACTCCACTAAATGGCAGGCGGAAGAAAACAAGGGCGTAGGCTGCCGCGAGCGACATCGAACATTTCAGAACCGCGACGCCCAGGGCTAGCACGAGCGAGTTCCACATCATTTTTGCGGCGCCCAACCCAGCGCCGCTCAGCCCCCCATTCCACACCTTTAAAAAAAGAACCCAAAGCGCTGTGGGTTCTAGCGCAGAAAACAGTTGCCAAAGCAAAAAGCAAACCGGGCCGGTCATGAGAATGACCCCGGCAATAAGTATCAGGTGATCTAAGAAACGGCCTTGGGGCAAAAATACAGGTCCAGAAAGAAGTGATGGGTGCATCACCACCCGACAATGCAGGTTTGTCACGGTCGCTGTAAAACCACAAGATGACGTGTAAAACGTAACTGCGTCAGTGCTTTGGGGGTTCGGTCGTGGTGCTATTTGTGAGTTCGAATGGTGCGTAAGAGGGGTTGGATTTTCCAGGGCATGCCGCATTCACGCTAAAAACTACGCAATAGAATTAGTCAGGCCGCAAAGAAACCTAAAAGCTATATGCAAAGGTGGCGTTCCGCTCCAAAACGATGCTACAAGGCGCGCTCGGCGCCGTATGGAATGGGGCCGCGAATGGAAACGGCTCAAATTGGTGCCAAGACTGAGTAGTGCGACGGATGGGAACTTCGGAAAATCCTGAGAAACTAGGTTCTGCAGACGTGCGGCAAGCTGCACGTCTATCTGTCGCGCCGATGATGGATGGGAGCGACGCTTTCTGAAACCCCTTGTTTTGTTGGGTTTAGTTGGTGCCATCAGAATCTGTAGCACTGGATGTAGCACCGTTATATTTAATGACCATTCTATCACAGCCAGTATAGCCAAGCATATTTCAAGGAAACAGTTCTTTGCCTAAAAACTATCTTAGTGATTTTCCAATCCCCGAGGATCAATTGCCCGAGCTGTTACACGGCATGCTTGAGCCCGTGGGTGAAGAAGCTCAGCACAAAGTTATCGTAGCAAAAAGGCATGAGCTTGACCCCTACGGGCCAAGCCGTGAGCATCTTCATATGCTGATGGCATGTGTGCCAGAGGACAAGCTTGAAGGGCTACGTGTCTTGCAAGAAGCAGGCGATGGCCTTGTTTCCTCTTCTACGCCCTACGTCCAAGACAAGGGTGGGTGTGCGGAGTATGTTCCATCAGTTTCCGGATTTGATTACGTGGTCGCAGCCTGGGGCGATGGATCGTTCTTTAGCTACAATCTTGCTGAAAAAGTCTGGATGTCTCTTGGGCTTTCCCCCCGTTGTATCGGCGGGGAACATCAACGACTTTCCTATGATGATTTTGGGTTGCCGGAATTCGGCGTCGCAGAGGGCGAGATTTCGACGGAATATTTTTATTCCTCGAAGAGAAATGTTCAATGGGTCATGAGTAACGAATACCTGCGCCGGTATCTATGGATGCGTGGCAGCTTTGGAGTTCGCGTATTCTTTTACGAAGCGGTGTTGCCGGACACACCTGAACTTCGATCCGTGATGGAAGGCGCATCCCATTTTAATGTACAGCCCGAAGGTGGTTGGTATGAACTCGACTTGCGCGAACACAACGGTGGACTATTGATCCAAGTTTGGGCGTCGGTCGTTGCAGTGTCTCCTGAGCTTTGTTCGGCGCCAGATGCCGATGGCCTCGTTTGGCCCGGCGTTGAAGGTTCTATGACACATGATCGTGCAAATGCGCTCGTTGGGTATGAAGAAGTTGTTTATCTTGATGACCGATTTCTTGAACGCTACGAGCAAAGTGATCATTTCGACACCATGCCAGTCAATGCCGAGGGAAGATGGATTTGCAGTCCATCCTACAAAGGGCAATGGAGCTTTACGGATCTAATCCGGGTCGGTCGAAACATGGTTAGAGCATCGATAAGAGAGCTCTACAAACCTAAGCCTGATCGAGAAATTGTCCACGCGCATTCTTTCGCCTTGGAACCCGCGCTGGTCGGCGAGCTCGATCATGAAGAAGAGCATGTAGCTTCAAAAGTCGAAAGGTTGGCTGACCAATTATTAAACCTTGGCGATCATCTCGCGGCATTGAGTGAAAAACTCGGCATTTCGAAGACGCCCAGCGAAATTGTCGGTTTTTCCCGCGCGGAAATTGCCGCCAATGGGTGGCTCGGATATCCCGAGCTTTCGCGTCTTGCGCAAGTGGCTCCTCTTTCAATGACTGAGCAAGCATTCCTCACGCGATGCAAAAGTCTCTATGAAATATGGCAACGTATCCCCAATAGTTTCTTGCGTCAGATTGTCCGGAAGGCTGGCCATTCGACAAATGACGTAAATGGACTCGGGAGCTTGAAGCTCCTGCAGGCTTTGTCGAACATCGCCGAGCGCCTAAACACAGAAGGCGATGACGTAGACTCATTTGATGCAGACCCGGAAACCGGAGATCTCACTGAAAGGAATCCTGCACTTGCCCCACTGTTTATTAACAACGAACTGCGTATAGCTGACGCTCACGACGCTGGTGGCGTGTATGCCGCGTTGGAGAGTGTTGGTTTTGATGTTGCGGCGTTGAACGAGGGCTATGGACGGGCCCTCGACACGGTCTTTGATGAAGTTATTTCAGCATTTGCCTATCTAAATGGCCAGCTTGAGGCATTGATTTAATAAGGTTTGCATCGACTAAGATGGAGTTCCATTGACTATTCATAGTCTCTCACCCTTGGCCGCATGTGTGAATTCCTCCATCCTGATTGCCGCAGCAGAACGCCGATCTTGGATGTATCGGGCCAGAATTGTTAAGGGTACTCTGCTCGAGCGGACTGCTTTCAAGTTACTGGACGGCAGGTCGAATTGGATTGCTCCTCCTTTGATTTTTCGTTCAAGAGCCTCTGGTTTGAGACCAAAATACTCTCTTGCCATCTGCGAGAAGGGGATATCCTCTTGCCCATCATGTCGAGCCAACAGCAGCATTAGTGTCGTCATTTTGGCCTCAATGCCCCATTAGTCGCAGTTCTTTCTCAGCAGCTGCACGGCGTGCATCAATGTAGTCCGCCAGATCAACCAAATGGACGCCCTTTGCGCATTTCTGGCTTTCTTCCTCCATCAGTACGAGTGGAAGCCGAATTTCCCCAGATCGGATCTTTTCATGGAACTTCCCGACAGAAAGGTTGAACCAATCCCGCGCGACGGTTTCAGTGTCGATAATCGCTTTGGCGTTATACATTGCCATCATCATGATCGCCGTGTTCATTAGATTTCCTCTTGATTGACAGCCTTTTCGGTGTGGCTGCTTGGGTTGCGAAAACCGCCACCCTTGGCGACGGTTTTGAGGAAATGGCTCAAATCGGTTCTTGCAGAAGGATTTTTTTAGGGGTTTGAAACCTAATTTTCCGGCGAACAAAGCTGCTGCCGGGAAGACCAGCTTCAAACTTGAGCCAGCAACCGTTCAGTTTCACGGATGGCAGCTGTTTTGTCGTCGAGTGCCCATTTCGCATTGCGGAATTGCCGCCAGCGCCAGGCTAAATTGATAAGATCGATAGCTTTGAGATCGAAGATATGCTCAGTCTCGACATCTCTTTCGAGGACCCGGTCGCCGAGGCCCTCCCTATAGCTATTTGTGAATCGGCGAATTTGATCCCCGAAGAGGTCGATGCGCTCATCATCCATTTCGTCAAGATCACGGCGATCCCCAAGGCTGCGCAACAATCCCAGCACGAATGGCTTGGATGTGCCCTGTGGAACCAGACCGACTTCCCGCCATTCCTGCGCAAACAGGCGACCCTGGGTAATTACCGCCAGCACCAATTCGTGTGTTTCCCGTTCCGTCTGTTCATCCATATTGAGTTCTCCAGTGGGTGAGGCCGCCCCATGCGGCCTCTCAAGTCGCCGATGGAGGGAGGACGCCACCGGCGGGTGCGCTCAGGCGGCGCGCGGGAAGTCGAGCCGATCGTAGAGCCGGAGCAGGACGTCCTGAAGGGCGTCAGTCAGTAAGCACACGTCCTCGACGCAAGGGGCACTGGGGTCGAGGTCTGCGAAATACGCTGCTTCCGGTCGGTTTGGATCATGCACATGCTCCAGCGAGAGCAACTCATGGAGTCGCGCCAGGCCCTGTTGCAGACGCCGGGTGAGGACTGGGGCGTTGCAGATATCGTCGATCAGCGCGAGAGTCGCCTTTAACGCAGGTTTGCCGCCGAGCAAGAGCGAGGCGTTCTGTAGGGCTTCGGAATGGAACCGCAGAAAATCCTGCAATTCGCCATGCGCCGGGGTAGTCAGGTCGAACATCACGTTCTCCTCGGTTACCGAGCGCAGGACGCGCGCGGCTTCAAGACCCGGCTGGGCTTGGGCATTCCCGGACCGGCCATTCACAGCCGACCCGGGCACCCACACTCTCGAAACGAGGAACCGTTTTTACCCGGCCCCTGAGGAGCTTGCGTTTCCGGTCGCGCCCTCGGCCCAAAGGGTGCGACCGGAAATGCAGGATCCATCAGGGTTTCCCCGACGATCCTTGAAGTCATCGGGATTCTTTCCGGACACGTCTGTGCCGGCGCTGTTGCCGCGGAACTGTCCGCCGGAAGGTTCACATCCTGATTGCTCTCGGTGTGCCCCATTGGGGAGGTGGGTGGGGGGCTTTTCTTCTCCTGGCGTGGCCAGGGTCGCTGGCTACGCCCCTGAAACGGGCACGGACCTGTCCGGCATCACACCGCCTCCAGAACAGGGAGCATTCCAGCGCGTTTCAGCTCGTAGAACTTGGTTCTCCCGATGCCGAGTTTTTCCCAGGGTTTTTCACGTGAGGCATTATTTTTTGCCAGGTATTCCTCCCGGGACACGGCGCCATTCTCAGAGCGACGCTGCCGTTCCGCCTCCGCCTTACGACGCCTTCTTTCCGAAGCCGGGATGACCTGCTGCAGGCCAAGGTGGCGCGCCATTTCCGGCGTGATGCCGAGTCCATCTGCGATCGTCGCGCCTTTGTAATGATATCGACCGTCACCCCAGACCGACGCCGTTCTGGTGAGCCTGGCCTTCTTCTCGGCCTGTCTGGCGATCGCATTAACTTCCCCGGGCTTCAGCCCGGGCGTTGCCCTCGCGGCCATCTTCTTCACTTCCCCTTTGATGTCCCTGATGCCGGGAATGTGCGTGAGGCAAGTCGCATGAAAATGCAGCCAGGTGTTCCGCAAGCCTGACGGGATCACACCGCCGTGGGAATTTCGAAAGATTTCCAGATCATCCAGGATCAACTTGAAACGCTTCGCCTGCGGCAGCCCTTTGGGCACTGATATGCCACTGGGCCGCTTTTTCCCTTTCTTATGCTTTTTACGCTCCTCCAATTCCTCGCGGGTCGGTCTGCCGCTGGCCCTGAAGATTTGATCTGCCAGGGTATCAAAGCCGTGACGCCTTCCGGTGCCGCTCGAGACTCGGACCTCCTTGCCGGATTTTTCATTGATGGTGCCGGGGATACGAAAAACCCTTGTGGCATCCCTGCAGGCCTTATCCGCCCCAAAAGATGTGGAGAACTCGATCAGGGCGCGCATCGCCCCCTGCCAGCGCGGGAGCGCCGAAACCGGGGTTTGCTCGATCAGCCAGATTGCAGCGAGGCCCCGGCCGGTGTGGATGAAGATGGAAGGCTGTGGCATTCCTGAAACCAGCAGATGCGTGGAATATGCCGCCTGCACCTCGTCCGGTGATTTCCCACACCATTGCGGGGCGTCGAAATAGTCGAGATCTACATAGAGCGAGTTCAGCGCAGCCAGGTGCCTGCCTTGTCGCCCCTTCCAGAAACGGTTGAGGGTCAGAAAGCTGGTTTGATCGAGCAACAGCGGCATCTGCATGATCATGCCTGCGTGTTCGAGCGAGAAGTTCTCGACTTCGTCACCGCCTTGTTTGCACAGAACCGCCGCGCGCCCGCGGGAGCCTTCAGGGTGCAGCAGGCGGAAATATTCCTCGGCAGAGAGGTCCGAAATCTGGTCGAGCGGGGCGAATTCGCTGGGATCTGAATGCTTCATCCCGGGGAATTACGTCCCATGCGGAAAGCACGGAAAAAATCGGCTTGAATTGGTTTTCAGGCCGAAACCAGGGCCAGGCAACAACGCGTCCGAATGTCTGCCAGCGACATTCAGACAAACTTATCTGACTTACTTACTGACAAACTTTCAGACCTTGCAAACATACAAACGCACTTACCAACAAACTGACATTACTTACTTTTCCACGCTGGGCGAAAAAAGTTGGAAAGTTTGTTTCTCCGTTTTTGGAAACGGACCCAAGTCCCTCCTGCAAACGGCAATAACAGGAGTAAGTCATGCCTCGCACCCCTCTCAATTCCGACGAGAAGATCATCGAAACTGGTGAGACCCTGGCGACAAAACTTGGCCGGGAGGTCACGGCCACAGACATTCACAAAGCCTTGGAAGGCAAGGGCAACTACGCCCGGATTCGCAGGGTCTGGGAAGATCATCTTGCAATGAAAGGTGAAGAACAGCCCCAGGACACCCCGCTGCCAGACGACACACAAGAACAGATCAGCAAAGCGATGACTGCACTTGAAGCGAGTGTGGAAACCATCGTTCGGGGGCAGATCGCTCGAATGACGGAACAGAGTGTCCGGCAATTCGCTCTCCGCGAACGCGACTTTGCCATGCTGGAGGCCGAACATGCGAAGAAAGTTCAGGCGCTGGAGGAAGAGATCGCATATTTGACCGACTGCCTCGACCGGATTGAAGCAGAAAAAGTGCTCACATATGTCGATGCCCCCGACGTCGTACCCGCACAACCTGCGGCGTCAAAACCGGCTCCGGCTGCGGCCGCCCTGGCGGAGGGTCGTAAGCGTCCAAATCGACCTCTGAAGAAAACTCATCCGGCTGCTCGCAAGACGGCTCTGTCGCTCCCGCCTGTGCCGAAGAAATCGCCAGCTCCCACATCGAAGCCGACCTGACGCTGTCGAACTGCGCGGAGGCTTCGACGACCGCCTCCGCTTCCGCAGCAGTCCGCGCATCCTGCAGCCGGCGTTTCTCAGCGTCGGCTGTTTCTTTTCTTTCGGCTTCCCGCTCCGTTGCAATCCGGGCAGATTCTTCCAACCGACCCTGTTCGCGCTGCAAGGCCCGCAGTTGCAGCCAAGTGCGCCAGAGCTCATCATTGTGCTCCCGGATTTCGGCCCTGCGTTGCCCCGCCGTGCTGGTATCGCCTCCATCTTCTTCCAGACGGCGTGACCTTTCGGCCCGGCGTGGACCGAGGTGATCCTGAGGAATGAGGCCGGCCGGGGCATCTCCGGCCCTGGCCATATCTTCATAGGATCGCAGATCGACCCGTGCCGGCGAGCCGATCCGTTTCAGCGCCGCATTGGTTCTTTTCTGCCACTCCTGACGAATGCGAAGAACCTCTTCCGGGCCGGTTTTCTTGTCGTCGAGAATTCTGGTCTTGTCGCCGAACGCACCGGTTTCCAAGCAAACCTTTCGGGTCGTGAGCAACAGGTGCGCATGAAAATTTCGATTGGTCCGTGTCGGGTCGAAAAGCGCCGCCAGGTATTCCTCGGCATCCGTCGCCAGCTTGCCGGCGTTGTGACGCCGTTCCTCGCCCCGATCCAGAAATCGGGGCGCATGGATGTCGGCCTGGACGGCAACGCCATATTCGTCACGCAGCCACAGTGAAAATCCACGAACAAGCCTCACCTGTTCGGTGAGCGGTAGCTCGGCCGGCAGGGATGGGCGCAGTTCCCTGATGACCCGGGCATTGCGCCGAGTCTCTGCACGCTCTGCCTCGTTCCAGAGAGCTTCGGCATCGCCGTTCCAGTTGATGAGTTCATGCGACAGAAGCCCGCCACGTTTGCCTGCTCGAAATCGCTGCCCCATCCGCTCGTCACGGTAGGACGTGCGGGCGGTATAGGCGGCAGATTTGACGGCAGATCTGCCATCGGCCCTGGAATGAACAACGACTTCGAGGCGGCTTGCTGGATGTATCATCCAAGGGATGTCGGGCCCGATTCCGATATACGCTCCAAAGCCCCGCCGGCCAGGCGCGCAGGCAAACTTCAGTTTGCGTAACTGCGCGCATCACCTTTTCAAGGTGCGCGGGGGCCGCGCTCTGGGTGGTCGTGTGAAACTCTTTTGGTGTAGAGGGAGCGGCGCAGGCACCAGAGAGCTATTTCCTGTTCGACCAGCATCCAAATGGGAGAATGAAATGGCCAACCTTGACGTGAAAATCGAACAGACCCGACAGAGGCTCAGAGATCTTCAGACGAAAGCCCGCAAGCAGCAGCGAAGGGACGAAACCCGAAAGCTGATCCTCTATGGCGCAGCCGCCCTGGCTCTGGCGAAAGAGCTTGAGAGCGACCGGCGTGACCGTTTCCTCACAAAGGTGCAGTCCAAAATCACGCGACCTTCGGATCGTGAATTTCTCGGGCTTGAGGAAAATTCAATTTCCTCAAGTTAAAGTTTTCCGTTTTGGCACCACGAACCAACTTCCTTTCTGGGCGTCAAATCGCCCTTGGCAAACGACACTGAATTGAAAGGAATAGACATGCGTCGGTTGATAGACGGGCCAAAAGATTATCTGCACAGCCGTGTAGGTGGACCATATGAGATTTGCAACGACACCGATCTGGAAGCCTATAACGCTACCTATTGGCTCTACGAATACGCTTTGGATGCTGTCGAAACTCATGACGCCTCCTGGGAGGATTTCGAGGATGCCGATGGGATCCTGTCTTCCTACATGCTTATCTTCAGAGACGAAGAAACCGGAAGCATTCACGAACAAGGCCTGCAAGCCGCCGACATCAGCCCGCGTGGAGTCAATATTCTGAATGCCGCTGTAAGCGGCAAAGATGCCGAAGAGCTGTTCGAACTATGGCGCTATGACCTCTTTCAAGAAGCGCGAGCAGCCGGGTGACGCTGCCCGTGTTCCGAATACGGTTCCCGGGCGCTTATTGCCCGGGAACCAAAATGCGGAGGCCTTCTCAAACAACAATGGCAGCGCGAGGTTTGCGCCGAGCAAACAGAGGATGGTTCACTGGAGTAGGCTTTGCTGTTTTAGGGTGAATTCCCTGACGTTCCCGGTCAGGTGTTTTGAAGGGGAGGTTCGAATACAATCGCCCCCAGCCAATGCCTTCACCGGGAAACTGGCCAATAAGCACGTCACCTTCGGAATTAGACGCAAACCTCGGGTCCGACGTTTGCACCCGGATACGCCGCTTGCAGAGAAATCGCGTCGGTTTAACCAGGTTGAGCACCGCCAGATTGGCTGCATTCTTCACCGTCAGTGAGAATTCCGTAAGTTTTTCAGGAAAGACAGACGTTCCGTAGGCCAGAACAGCCTCACCCGTCGCATCATCAACGTGGATGACCAGACAGGGGCGGTCCTTGTCACCAGGACCGTCAGAATGAGGGAAGCGGAATGAAACGATGTCGCCGGTGAAAAGCGGACGCGCTGCGCCCGGCACATATGCCGTCATGATGGGCTCCAAGATTTGAGGAAGATCTTGTCGCCCCTTCTTCAGATCCATCCTTCGGATGTCTCTGAATGCTCTCTTCGAGTTCATGTGAACCGGAGCGACACAAGCTCTGCTCCGGTCTCACTGAACTCTGAAGAGAGCTAAGTGCTATGTTTTCTGGGGTTTTTCTCGACGCCGTTCAAGGGGTATGAAACAAAACTTTATGCCGAAAATGCAAATAAAGTGGCTTCGGTTTTTGAATTTCGGCCAATACAATCTACGTTAGGTTGCGCAAGCCACTACCGGCTCATAGAAATTTCGCACATAGTCAATTTCGGCGATGCCATAGCCGTCTGTTGTGAGAGCCCTCCCAGCAGAGACCAATGTGATTTGGATGAAAGAGGGCTCCGTGCAAGAGGATGGTGACACCGTAGCGCGGAACCAGATAGGGTGGGGGCTTCTGGATAAGCGTATTCTGCTGATGACCGAGGACACGGATCGTCAATGCTTCAGTCAATTCTTGCTCAATGGCCAGACTTGGAACCAGCAACGGAAATTGGGCCATTTCACGGAACAGGAAAGCTTCCAACCCCGAGACCATATCTGGGCTGAAATCCTTGTTTGGCGAAACCATCCAGATTTTGATCCACCGCGACCGGGATTTTATGATGCCTGAAGAACTGGCTGCGATCTCGCAGCCTTATGAGGACAAAGGGTTCTAATTTTGGGTGACGAAATGCTCGGATAACGGTGGCGGTCCAGCTACACTGAACCGCCTGCATGAACAGATCACCAAGAAGGCGGAACGAGAATTGCTCGGGTTTGAGTTCTCAGCAGCTACTTTCGGTCAAGCATGATCCTATCCCCAGCTCAATCCGGGTCCCGCTCACCGAAATAGGCCAGCTCAGGAATACTCGGATGACCGACAGCTATGGCGCGATCAAGCAGCATATTCGACATCTCGCAGCTTGTTTCGGGCAAGAGAGAGCATGCATGGCAAGCCGCTAAATTCAGCGAATTCAGACCTTGCCCAGTGCTCTCAATACACAGTGGGTCGGATGAGCAATATCGTCCATTCTCAAGCGCTGCGAAGACCGTCGAAGGCAAGTACTCTGGTCGGCCTTGTCTAACAAGGCCTCCAAGCGTTCCTTCTGAATCTCCACTTGCAGTGTAGAGCAACACGCCAGCCATGCCATCATGTCCGTCCGATGCATATATGCGTTCGCAGATACTGGAGCTATCGTAACCGGAGTCAAAGGCGAGCTGTCTAATGAGGAGGTGCGCGAAACTGTGCAGCAATACCTTGATTACGCCGCCTTCCAGATCAACTCTCGCCATCCCTGCATCCACGACATTGTGAGCCGCGCGGAGTTGTTCAAATCGATCTCGCACTGTTTCGTTCGCGGCCCACTCCTCAAGCCGACTCTTACGAAACTGAAGGAAAATACCTTCACCGCGGACTGACACACCTGGCAACCAATCCGGTTTGCCCAGGGATAAAGGGGCGAGATCATTCTCATTCGCACCTGGTGGAAGCAGTCGGGTGAAACCTTGAAGGACGCGTGTTTCTCTGAGTCGTGTTACGAGTGCAACTTCTTCAAAGTGATCTTCAAACCAAGCGCCGTAGTCCTTCAGTTCAACTGGGCGAAGGTCAAAGTCATCCCTGTCCTTGGAGGAGGGTCTTGGACCAGTGAACGCATCATACTCAGCACGACGAAAGGAGGTTTCTGAGACGATGTTTTGGCTTGAAGCTCCGTCTTTGAATTCAAGAGCCCCTTTCAAAAGATCGTCGGCTTCTACTCCATATTGTTTTGCCAACTCCTCTAATACCTGACGCGGAGGATCGGGCAGAGAAGGTTCAAGGATCTTGAAAGCGATGGTCTCTGCCAACACCTTCATCACCCGTTGAGAGTGGGGTGGAATGAGGATCGATTTCGCAACTTTTGCGAAATATGCGTTGGATGCACCGCGTTGGATGGTTTGCATGGCGCTGTGTTGGCAGAATTCTTTGCCGTCTGGACCGAGCCATGGCCGTTCTCCAGGGCAGCTTTCCAATGTATCTGCCAAAACTGTCCGGTTGAAGGCTCCGACCATGGACCTTTCTTTACCGCAAGTGCTGCAAACGATGCGAATACCAGCGGTGCCAGGGGTGGTAGAAGAAGTGAAATAGAGCTTTGTAGCTCCATCGGTACAATCAAATCCTTTGTGGACCCAGCGCTCCCATGGAAAATCAAAGACATGACCGCTCTCGCACGCAACAACGAAGCGGACTGGGATCAGACGAGGACGTCTTTTCTCATGCAGTTCCCCACATGTCTTTCCTTTCCCTCCCTTTAACCGTTCGTTGTTTCTGCACCGAATGTTCGAATCATTTGGTTGCGTGTTCCAATCAAGCTCCTTCATGCGTCGGCAACGTGGACAATAATGCCAGCGTGGAAAGCGAACAAAAGGCATTGGGGCGCGGTCTTCTTGTGGCGCCATTCCACGGGTTGTGTTTTCGCGCGCAAGCGATGGGGTGTAGAAATGAGTTATCTTACGCCCCATTTCAGCGCTCAAACGATGAGCCAAGCGACTGTCCATCACTTTCGTTGATCTCTCCAGGTCTACCGAAACGCCAGCTTGCGCCACAGGCCAAGCGTCGAGACCGGCCATCATCAGCGTGTCATCAAGAAAATCAACGATTGCCCCTACGCCAAAGGGGACGATTCCTTGAGAGGTTCTGAATTCATTCTTGGCCATATTATTGATCCGGTTCAGGGTAAATTTGAAGCACGCTGGCTGAGCTACTGCCGTCCACGTTTCTCATTGAGGTCATTACTGGCCATGCAGCTTTTAACAGTTGATCGTCCTTAGGCGCGCCGAATGGCAACATCAAAGAAGCTTCATCAACACTTCCCGCCATCTTTCCCCATGCAGTTGGAGAATATTGTCGCCAATCTCGAAGCCATTCTCCCAACTCATGCTTGGCATCTTTGAGCTCGTCTATGTTGATGTCTTTGATCCTGTCGAAAACCCAATTCAATTCTTCTTCCAGTTTCATGACTTTGGAAGGATCCTTGATATCTTTTGGGGTATCGAATTCACACAGATGCCTTGCAACGGCAACCAAAAGACCTCGCATTCCACGACTACGTGCCTGCGGAGAGAAGGGTGTCACACTGGTTGGCTCAACGTACCGATAAAGGCTTTGGTGATAACCAACGAACCTCTCGTAGTGAGATCGGTCGCGGTTCTTCGTCTGAGTATAGGCGACGACAACTAAGCCTGGGTATTTGCGGCCGACACGTGAGGTGGCCTGAATGTACTCCGACGTCCCTTTGGGTTGACCATTCACAAGCATGAGACCAAGCCGATCTATATCAACCCCAACCGCTATCATGTTGGTCGCCAGTAGGATATCCACCGGAGCTGGGTTTCTCTGGCCACGCCGCCAATTTATCGCAAGCTGATCAAGAATTTCCGGGATTTCTTCAGCCTTGCGACGGCTTGTAAGTTCCGCAGGTTCATCGAGCATTCGCCGATCTCCGGGCGGAATATTATCTATCCGAGGTCCGCAAAGCTGTTTCAAATATTCTGGAATGTCACCTGCACACAGTGTTGCCGCATGGCCGAGCTCACGCAGCGTGTTGAAATACCAAACCAGTGTTCCGTAAGGATTGAGGTGTTCGGCAATCCTTTCATCGCTGGGATCAAATCGGTTTGGGAATTGTAGTAGAGGCGCTGTCACGCGAACCAAAGCTGTTTGATGCGACGAAAGAGCACTGCCCAGAAACCCAATGTATAAGCGCCCTGGTGCATCGTCATTTTGCTGAGCGAAGTAACTGTCGTTGGCTTTGTTGCCCTGGGGGGGATATTCGAAGGCGTCCCGATTGTAGAGTGCCCTGCACTGGTCTGCCGCTCTCCTGATCGTGGCCGTAGAGGCGACGATTTTCGGTTGGACACCATCGCGGGAACACAATTTATCAATCAGTGTTTCATATAACCCGACCATTGTTCCCAATGGCCCGGATATGAGGTGGAGCTCGTCTTGGATGATCAATGAAGGCGCAACACCATCATCTCCACCAAAAAGGTTGCGAGTACGATCCTCCCAAGCGAGTTGCGCGAACTTGTCAACAGTCCCAATGACCAGAGTGGGCGGCGCGTCGTAGATGTCGTCGTCAATCACAAGAATAGGTAAATAGGCGTGGTGAAACTCGCAACTCGGCTCAGGGCAACGGAAACGAACTGTCTTTTCCCCTGAGTCGTTGTTCTCTTGTCGGTAGCCTTGGAAGTTGTTGTCCGTGAGGTCCGTCCGGCACCATGGGCAATGCAATATTTGGAATGGGTTTGATTGATATGGCTTATTCTTCAGCCCCCTAAGCTTCGTACATGCATCGGTCCTGCGGTTGGGCGTCAGGCTCGTGCCCACCCACATTCCGATAGTGATCGGCTCATCTCCTAAGTCCATCCCCATCGCATTCTCGCGTCTTAGTTGCTCCAATGCGAATACCAGAGCAGAAGCGCGGTCAAATTGCTGGCGTGTCAGAAGGCGAAGAGTGTAGCGCATCAAAACAGTCGTACCGCCCCCCTCGTTTCTCAGGCGACGCATCAAAGTGCTGAAGGCTGCCAGGCCCAAATACGCCTCGGTCTTACCACCGCCAGTCGGAAACCAAATTAACTCGACAAGTGACCGATCGGGATGATCAGGATCTGTTGCTGAGGCCAGATTCATCAAGATGAAGCCAAGCTGAAATGCACGCCACTTGTTCTCCATACCGGCATCGACCTGTTGAACAACATCGCCACCGAGTTTTCGTGGTTTTAGGCGGGAACGTTGCTGCTGAGTGAACATTGCACGATTCATCAATCGGAACGCGATCATCGCATCGGCATCAATCCGCAGTAGCTCTATCCCTTCACGCATGCGTTCCAGGCAAATTCTGCACTTAGAAATGTTGTCTTGAGACACGTGACGTAATTGGCTGGGGATGGCTTCGAGCGCCAAGTCTTCAATCCAAGCAGCGTAGTCGTCTACCAAACCCGCAAGAACCCCCAGAATTGCTGCTTCGGGATCGTCGGATTCGCCTCCGCTGTGGAGAAAACCCATGGAAAGGTTGAATTCGGAACCGTCTCGATAGTGTTTTGATCTCGGGTCGACAGGTTGCACTTCATATTGAGGAAGTGCAGCCGTACGAACCAAATTACAGCGTCCTTCCTCTGAGATACGTTGATTTCGGTTCCAATCTGCTGCTACTCCATGCCCCAATGCGAAGGAGCGGCGGTGTCGATAGAGGAGCTCGAGTTGATCCAGCTCGTCTTCTCGAACACCTCCATCCTGTCGATCTATGGGCTCAAAAACCAACCCATCATCTACCGAACTCACTTCGAGACCGACCTGGAAGAAGCAAGCATCATACCTTGCAGACCGTTCACTGCTGGTTTTTTTGTTCACCAGCATAGCCGAGACAATCACGCTGTCGTTGTTCTCGCGCATGATGAGCTCAAACGAAAGCTCTCCACGCACTGTAGGAACCTGAATGGGTTCCAACACGCCAAGTTGTTTCGCTGTAATTGGGACAGTTTCGTTTATTGGTTCTCGAATATAGCGCTGAAGGTGCGTTCTTTCGGGATCTGGCTCTGAGCGATATGTGGCCGCACGGATTCTGCAGACTAAGTCGGTTCCCTTTGGCACCCTAAAGGTCAAGCCCATGGCCGCAGGGCTGAACTCATTCGCAAGGTTCAATGGTTCGGTGGCATCAGTGGCACGATCTGTCTTGTCAGTTTCGGAGCCTCCGACTGCCATAGCGCCAGCGTCTGGAATATCCCCATCGACGAGCGGATCAGCATCCTCACTGGCGCTCCCAGCAACGTCCACTTCAGCGATCAAAACACGTTGGGGGAACAAAACTCCCGTTGCATAGAGTTGCAACGGATTCAGTCGAATTGGGCTGGTGTCCTCGGGATTCAGCGGACCAAAAAGTTTGGCCTGCAGTTCATCCACCATTGCAGCACGCATTTCTCTGAAATCGTTCGGAATGGTGCTCATGTTTCGCCCTCGGTACTCTTTTGAGAATTCAGCATTTCGATTGCGCGCCAATGAATGAAGTCGTTTGGTACAATGGCATAGCACTTTGTCCGCGTCCGAGTGAGTGCCACGATCATGAGGCTGGTCTGCCACTCGTCGTCGAGGCTATCCGGAACATCAGTGACAATTACGATCTCTGCTTCGAGCCCTTTGAAGGCTGCAATCCCGGTGGAAAGAATCTGTTGCTTATCTGGTTGGGCCTCTCGGGGCGCGACCAATGGCTTGCCAACATCTGGCGGAAAACGATCTGCAAGCCGCTGTCCGACCTTTCGCCAGGACAGGATCGCAATGTCTCCAGGACAAACACCATCACGGATCAATTCAACAAGAAGTGCCCGTAGTTTCGCAGCGGCGTCTTTCTCACTGGTAACTCCAACAAACTTCACAGGCGAATTGAGTTTGCGGCGACACTCCGGCGCGACAGCTTTGGAATAGAAGTATGCTTCGGCGGCTGTTTTCGGAGGGTTTCTGAAGTTTTCCTTCAGCTCTACAGAAACCGCTCCGGCATCTAAGAGTGCGTCATAGGCATCTCGTTCAAAGCGTGAATAGACATTTGCCTGATCGCCCTGATCCAGGAAGATCGCCCAACGCCCCTTCAGCCCCCCACTAAGGATCAGCGTCAGACATGCGAGGTTTCTTTCGTTGAGGATATCCTGGGCCTCATCTAAAATCAGTGCATCAAACTGAGGAAGCTCATCTGTCTCCAACAGGATTTCGCAAGCCTCTTCAAAGAGTTCAGGATAACCTTTCGAGAAATGTTCCTCTTCTGAGGTTCCGAAAGGAACAGCTGGAGGCAAGCCCGCACGACAAATGATATCGTGCATGTATTTATGGAGCGTAGAAATCTTGAACCTTGCGTCTCCTCGTTCCTTGGTAAGATGAGCAGCAAGTTCCGCGTTGAAGCAAAGATAGAGAACCTTCTGCCGTTCTTCATAAACCCGCCGGGCGGCTTCCAGCGCCAACACGGTTTTTCCGGTTCCCGGTCCTCCAGAACAAATCAGTCTCGGATTTTGCGGACTCAAAACGAGGTCGAGAACTCGAAACTGCTCCCGGCTAAGAGTAGGTGTTTCACGCTGGCTCTCGATCATCAGGCCCAACACCGTCAATCCAGTTTCGAAGTCGGGCCGCATGGCATCAGCGCAAATTCGTAGTTTTGCTGAGGAGAGAGGTGGTGTAGATCTTTCTCCATTCCCTTTTCTCTTGCTTTCGAAGTATGCTTCCAGTCGCTTTATGTATTCTGAAAACGAGCTTTTCAGATCGCGTTGATCATAAACTACTTCATGGCTCCACTCCGCGTCGTGATAGTCAAAAACGACCGAAGGTAAGATCACACCCCAACCGAAAAGAGCGTCTTTACGGGAAAGCACTCGCTTTTCTTGGAGATGTTTCAAGACCGCCCAACGACAACCCTCAGCTTGTTTGAACGGACCTTCAGTAGTGGTGTACGAACGCACTCCTGACCCGATCGTCCAGATCCCATTCTTTCGTTGAATTGCACCGCCTTTGACCTCAAGGCAGAAAACTCCCCGTGGAGTCATCAACACGAAGTCACATTCAGCATGCTCCTTCGTGCCATGTTTTTCTAATCCGACTGATTGGAAGCAGTATATGTCCTCCTTTGTCTTCATGTCTCTGATTTCGTTGAAAATTTGTTGCTCCGTAAAGGTGGCGCTCGGGCTGCAAATCGGAGGAATCATATGAACAGTCATGACAATCTCGCTGCTGCTTTGTGATTAAGTCTTTGCCGTTGCCACAGAAGTGAACTCGCACAAGTCGCTACCTGACCAACAAATTCCACGCGATGGAGGTGGAGGTCGATACAAGTGCTTCCTACTTCGATGCGCAATTTGCCTGTGGTCGGGTCAGCTGTTCCTTTTACAAGTTGCTCAAAAATGTGATCCGCGGCTTTGTGTCGGGCTCCATACAGTGCCGAAACGGCCTGAGCGGAAGCCTCACCGGAACTTTGAATTTCCGGGTCGTCGGATAGGGCGCAGATTTTCGGAATGACTTCCAGATAGTTCATTGGCGCGACAGTTTGTCCGCTAATCCAGTTTCGATAAGCCATATCGGATCGCTGCAATCCAGCAGCAGCCAACTGCTTGCGAAAGTTGCTCCATGAAACAGACCCAGCGGCATAAGCTTTTTTCAGGGGTTGGCGCCACATATCGGCCATTTTCAATGTCGATTTGGGGTCTCGTAAATAGTTGGGAGCGAGTTCTTGAAAAAGCTCTCGGTGAGAACCGTCCTTCCGTACAAAAACATCGCCCTCTCGTAACTGGCTGACTGGTATGCAGGCATCTTCTGGCCGCGACGCATCTCTATTCAAGAGAACCAGGTCGGCATGAGGTGGCAAGAACATGTAAGCTGAGTAGTCATCGAGAATGACAGGTGTTCCGCTAACCTTTGCATCGTTTCCGTACTCCGAACTTCGGTTGATACGTTCGAACAATCCATCAAGATCAGGGCGCTTCTCAGTCGGTGGGATGAACTCCGATAGATCATCACTTGGCATGGGCTTAGATCTCGCAGGAGTGGGCCATACTAACTGCGCCTCTTCCCCGCCGGGCCTATGCCCTTCATTTGAATGTTCGATAGGCGTGTTGAAAGAACGGACGCGCCTACGAACCCCGTCCGTCACTCTTTCGAGCCATTCTTCTTGAAAATCGAACATTAGGTAGTCCAACTTTATTGCAGGAACGATTGTATCGAGCCGGCGAATTGTTTCCGCACCGTGCCAGCCGGGAACGACCAAATGCTCCACGGGAGAAATGCGAAATAGCTCTGGTGCGGTAAGGCCGGCACCGTAGAAACCGCACTTGTTCAGTAAGACAGTGGTTTCTTGGGCTTCCTGATGGGAGCGGCAGAGGATTGTGACTGGTTTGCCATCATTGGCGATCATGTTACCAAAAATGTCCGGGGAGAATTCACCCTTCTCAGAGAGCTCATCGAGTGCGCGGGCGACTCCAACCAAGGATTGGTCAAAAAGCGCTTCAACCTTTGCTGCCTTCGACAGAGCAAAGGCTCGTTCCTGTAGTTTGATAGACACGGAACTGCCTGGACGCGGCATTTTTCCCGCATCGGAAAGGAACCCTCTTAATTGCGGTACAATTGGAACGAAGTCGTCTTCGAGATCATCATGTCGATCTTGCAAGAACTGGTTGATTGTAGCCAATGCCGGGTTGCGGAACACCCGAATTCGTCGATCAACGATCCAATGGTTGTATTGACGCTTCAGCCCGCGCGCCAAAGGGTCAGTTTGCCTAAAACCTCGTGGTCTCAAGGACCACGGCAACACTACGTTGTCCTCCATGACCAAGGCATCCTGGGGTGGGCCAGGCAATTCCGAAATATCCGCCAAACAAAGCATCCGTAGATTTGGAATTTCTCGTCCGGCGAATTCAGCATTGATCTCACGATAGGTCTGCGAACTAAAGGCTATCAAATCGAATGCGGTCACTCCCGCAGGGGGATTTTCGATCAGATTTCTTGCGACCATCGCGGACCCGCATGCGTAGATCATTGCCCGATCAATAACGCTTTGTGACATAGGTTCTTCGCGCTCGGTCCCGTTAACCCAAGTGGCGCCAACCATTTTCGAAATTGCTTCGCCGCGACATTGTAGGGAAGGCAAGTAATATTCCAGCAAGTTGCGGGGAGCTACGACAAGTACGGCACGCCGTGCATCGCTTCGAGGCCGCCCTTTCAGAAGAAAATGTAATGGGTCGATAGAGTGGTGTTGCTGCCATGCCGAAACGGCAGATCCGTTCGACAAGGTTTTGTAGTCTTGTCGAGGCGATGTCTCCATGCAGGCTGCCAAGTTTGCAGGTAGGTATAGCCGACCAGATGAACTCACTTCCAAAACGATTTTATCGTCACCAGCGATGACTTTATGCCCTAAGTATCGCACTCGCTCTGGACGCTGGCCGAAGTTTAGCAGGTTGAGGATTGTACCCTCTTCCCATCTTGCATTCGCGCCGGTCTGTGCATTCTCTCGCATTGCAACAAGCGTGACTGCCCCGACTACAGGCGCGAGAAAGACTTCTGCATCTCGTAAAGCAATATGGTCATTCTGAGAGCTTTCAAGCACAGCTTGCGCATTTCCGACGACATACTGACCGAAGCGATCCAGCATCACGCCACCTGCTGTGAGATATGAGCTCTCCAAGTGGGGAATACGTTGCTGCAAACTACTTAAATGCGGAAGGCCGTATGCTTGTTCTTCAACAGTGGCGAAGGCCCATTCAATCACATAGAGATCATCAAGAAGCCCCAATATACCCATGTCATCCGGAATAACGTCATCTGTTTTCGCAAGGTAGACGAGCGCGGCTCGAGCCATGTCGGATCCAAGGCCTTTTTTGCCAGCTGCTTCGATCAATGCTTCCAGCTTCTGATCAAAGTCGGTGATATCCGCGATAATCTTCAGTCCTCGGATGGTTTCCACCTGCATGGAGATCTCCTGGGCGATCTCGCTGACACATCGCTTGTCAACCTCGGAAATTCTGAGCACACTCTGCTGAATGGATCGCATTTCTTCGTCTGTGATGGCATTGTATATCCACCCGCCCTCGAAGTTCATTCCCAACAAATCAAGAGCTCGATCCTGAACCCAGTTCAATTCCCGCAATTTGTCTTTTACTTGCCACGACTTCCTTGACTGATTGAGGAAATACAGAGCAGCGAGAGCGTCACGTGCAGTGTCATCCCCTTTGATCGCTTTGCGCCTGAAAATCGCTGCAAGACGCAACCAGCCAAGAACTTGGTAGCCGTTGGTTGTTGGTAACTCTGCAAATGCCTCCAAACATGCTGAAATGCCGGACAGGATTGTCTCCCATCCATCTACTTTTGTTCCGATTGACTTGGAGACTGTGTCAATCTCGATGTTTAGTGCCTCAATACGATTTCTTGGGGGATAGTCGCATTCAAATTGGCCATAGGGGCCGGATTTCACTTTATTCACCTCTCTGAAAAGGCCGCTCACCTGCAAAATCGCGCTGACGCCAGCACGCACGACCCATCAACTCTTCAGCAACTCTAAGCACCATTTTAGAAATGTCGATCAATTTTTGATTGCGGCGGTTCTTCCCAAAGTTCATCGACTTGAATGCAAACTGGCGATGTTTTTCGTTGGTTCTCTGTGAGTGACCTCCCCTGCAACCAATTTCTCAAAACAGAAGTCTTCACAACCATACGAGAGTTGTGCCCCAAGTTTCTCCAGGAACTGAAGGGAAGGGTGGCATCCTCCTGTGCTTTTGCTCGGAAGTGTGGGTCTTCAGCGCCATCCGGCCCGCCATTTTCTTGAAAACCGCGTTAGACGCCCTAAGGTAGTGCGGAACGGTTTGTGATGAGCTATTGACAATTAGATGATTCAAGGGAGGGCCTCGGTTGGACGGAGGGAACAACCTACATCGGGTCCTCGTGGACACCGCCGCTAATGAACTGCAGGCAGTGGACTTGTTCTGCGGGGCCGGAGGCTTTTCTCTGGCAGCCTTCGATGCCGGGTTCCATGTGGAATTTGCGGTTGAGAATGACAATCATGCTGTCGATACCTACCGGAATAACTTTAACAAGAAGCGACAGTTAGAAACGACTCTATACGACGACAGCATCAATGACCTGAAGCCTAAAGGTCTTGTTGAGAAGCATTTCTCTGAATCCGGATGCGACATCGTTCTTGGAGGCCCTCCCTGCCAAGGTTTTTCCACTCATCGCATCAACGATGCCGGGGTTGACGACCCAAGAAACAAGCTCATCCTCAGTTACTTTAAGTTCGTCGACGCACTACGGCCTCGTGCGTTTCTGATGGAAAACGTTCCCGGGATTTTGTGGCCACGCCATGGAAAATTTCTGGATGAATTTAACACAAGAGCGAAGGGAGCTGGCTACAAGCTGTTCCCTCCAGCTGTTTTGGATGCAAGAGACTTTGGCGTTCCGCAAAGGCGAAAGCGGGTGTTCATATTGGGTATACGAAATGATCTTTCCACGTCTGCGCTCTCGTGGCCTCCCAAGCCGAGTCATTCAAGCTTTGAGGACGGATTGTCTCCTTGGGTGAGTTGCAGGGAAGTATTCCAAGCAGCACCAGATAATGACCCCAACGACATACACATGAAGCATGGTCGTGAGTTGGTCGAAGCGTTTCGAAACACTCCGCCCAACGGGGGATCGCGCAAGGATTCTGGCAGAACATTACCGTGCCACGAAAAACACGACGGTCATAAAGACGTGTATGGAAGAATTGACCCGGGCCAACCGGGGCCGACGATGACAACTGCCTGCATCAATCCATCCAAAGGGCGGTTTGTCCATCCGACAGAGCATCATGGGATCACAGTTCGACAGGCCGCTCGAATGCAAACATTTCCTGACGATTTTGTCTTTTCGGGTGGCCTCACTGCTGCGGGTCGTCAGATTGGAAACGCTGTACCCGTTGACCTCGGAGCAGCACTTTTGAAACCTATAGCCGAATGGCTTTCCGGTTTGGACGCAGCTGCCGGTTGCGCCTTTGAGCCACAGCCTATTCTTGAATCTGTAGTATGAGTGAGAAAACTCCCTTCTCCAGAAGCAAGATAATTCTTTTGAGATATGGCCAAAGCAAAACCCGACTTTCAGGAGCCAATTGACCCTCAGCGATCCAAGATGATGGCATCAATTGGTCAGCGGGGGACAAAACCCGAAATGATAGTGCGCCGCATATGTCACTCGCTTGGGTTTCGGTATCGGCTTCATGTCAAAACTCTTCCTGGATCTCCCGATCTTGTGTTCCCGCGGCTCAAGAAGATCGTATTTGTGCATGGGTGCTTCTGGCACAGACATGAAAACTGCTCTCGAACAACCACGCCTAAAACACGAACTGCGTTTTGGGAGAAGAAATTTGCCGACAATGTTAGTCGTGATGAGCGGCAAATTTTGGAACTTTGTACTCTTGGGTGGCAAGTTCTGATAATCTGGGAGTGCGAGACAAAAGAGCAAACCGCGCTAAAAGAAAAGCTGGTTGGATTTCTTGGTGGGAAATGACATGGCCGCCTCGGCGGCCAGTGGACATTCAATTGAGAAAGCAAAGCACTTATTCTCCAATAAATCCCTTCCCCTTGGCCACCCTCTACAATTCTCTGTGGTTCCAGTGCGTGACATCGGAAAACCCTTCGCATAGCCTGGCGCAATGAGTGGTGAGGAATGGTCAGATTGGGAGAATGACGCTATCGTGGCGGATTACTTTTCCATGCTCACAGATGAGTTGTCGGGCGGCAGGTACAGCAAAGCGGCTCACAACCGTGCCCTGCAAGAGTTGGTTGGCCGCTCTAAGGGGGCGATCGAGTTCAAACATCAAAATATCTCGGCAGTCCTTAAGGGGCTGGGTGAAACCTGGATTAACGGTTACAAGCCCGCTTTCAATTTTCAGAAGTCCCTGGAGGATGCCGTTGCTCGGCGACTCCAGCAGCATGGTGGCTGGCTTACCCCAAGACCCACTCCCAAAATGGAAGCATCGGAGCCTCCGGGGGCTATCTGGATTGGCACTCCACCCACCATGCAGAACACGCCGCCGCCGGTCGAATTGGAACAAATGCAAGCCGTGGCTCGGAAATTCGATGTGGCGGGTCGAGATGAAAGGAATAGATCTCTGGGTAAGGCTGGAGAGGAGCGCGTCCTTCATCATGAACGTGCCATTCTAATCAGCGCGGGCCGACATGACCTTGCCAAGAAGGTGCGGTGGGTTAGCGAGGAAGACGGCGATGGTGCCGGATATGACATTTCGAGCTTCACACCCGAAGGAAACAGCCGCCTTATTGAGGTGAAGACGACTAACGGTTGGGAACGCACACCGTTTCACATCTCCCGAAATGAACTGGCGGTCGCAGAGGATAACCGAGACACTTGGACCCTTTTCAGGCTCTGGAATTTCTCACGTGAACCGAGGGCATTCGAGTTGCGTCCTCCCTTGGATGCGCATGTCGATCTAACCGCCACGAGTTTCCAGGCGAGTTTTCATTAACGTCGGTGTATGAACCTTCGGCAATGGTCTGCGCAGGATGTCGGAGCCATTTCCGGAGATGCCCCGGAAATACTGCCCATTTCTGGGTATCCCTTCGAATATTCCTTGAGTTTTCTCCTTGTTTTCAAAGCATTTACACTTTGGTGCTGTCTTCGGGAGGCCAGGGGGCGGAGGTTCAAACCTTCCATATTGTCCCCACTGTGAGGCCCGGGTGGCCACAATTGTTAATCCTTCGAATATCGAAGGCGATGTTGACGCCTCCCTGGCTTTCGACAGTCAAATAATGGTTTCCTTCAAATCACAGTGGTGCTGTTACCACGTCCCACCACTTCCATCCGTCATATTTGTCGCCACGCTGTTTGATTTGTGTGTAGCGCTTGAGGCATTGCCAGGACTGATGGCCGGAGATCTGAGCCACCTGGGGGATAGTCAGGCCCATCTCGAACAGGCGGGAAATTCCTTCGTGGCGCAAATCGTGAAAATGCAGGTCTTCGATCCCAAGCAGTTTGCAGGCATCGGTGAACCGACGGCTGACGACGTCGCTGTTGTAGGGGAAAATCCTGTCCTCAGTGCGAGGCATGGATTCGATGATCGCCCGAGCTTCCTGCTGAATGGAGAGCGTCATGTCATTTCCTTGGGTCTGCCTGGGGTGTTTCATGTTGCGGATGGTGATCTCCTCATTTTCCAGATCATAATCTTCCCAGGTTTGCGACAGGATGGCCCCTTGGCGATGGGTTTCGAAGATCGCCGCCGACACGATTTTGTGCATCGGTATCATCCGAGGGTTTTTCAGGTAGCCGTTGACGAAGTGGTTCATCAACAAGTCGAGTTCATTGAGGGTCGGTCGACGAGTTCGTTGCGCTGACTTCGTGACGATCTTCTGATGTTGAAGGGTGCGCATGGCCTCTTCGAATTCAGCGCGTGGCATGGTGACCCCGCAGATTGGCCCGCCAAAACGGATCAGCGTGCCCAGGGTCACCATATATCCGTTGACCGTTTGCGGTTTGCGGGGTTTGAAGGTGTAATGTGCGGGCGTATCCCTTTGCGGATCAACGGGGCGCGCTTGAAGCCCGGACAGAAGCTCCATTGCGATTTTTACGAAATCTCGTGCCAACAGATCTTCGATGGCAGACGCGCCAAAATCCAGTCGCTGAAAATAACTCAGCATCTGGGACTTGGATTTGCCGAAACCTTCAGGGGAGGCATCAATGTAGTCGCTGATGCAATCGGCAACGCTTTTGCGCGTCTTTGCCTTTACGGCGCGTTCCAGGCCGCCCGGCTTTTTCAAGGCGTCTTCACGACGCTTCAACCAGCTTTTTGCAGCCTGTTCCGAGGCAAATGTCTCGACAAGGTTGAGGATGACCTTTCCGTTTTTCTTCTTGCGAATCTGGACGGTGAAGCTGGGTTTGCCATTGGCTTTGAGGCGTTCTGTGATAGTTCCCATGGGAGTTCCTTTCAGTCACGGGTTTTCCATGGCCGGGACATCTGATCGTTTGATTTTTTCGGAAGCGGGTTTGATTGGGTTTGAAACCCAAATCGGGGGCGATCGAGCCGAATGGGGCGGAACTGATGGGGTAGGATGGCAGCCTGGCAGTGCTCGAACCGGAGTGCTGGAACTTGGGGCGAAAAAAGTGCTACACGGCGCCGTCGGTGCTACATTCTGTAGCACCGCACCCAAAAACGGGGCTAAATCGAGCCAAAACGAGGAAAACGGTGAAGATGGTGGTTTCGAAAAACCAAGAAAAATCAGGGTTTTCCGACGTGCGGCGAGCGGCACGCCTATCCATTGCACCCATGATGGATTGGACAGATCGTCATTGCCGCTATTTACACCGATTGCTGAGCCAGAAAACTTTGCTTTTCACCGAAATGGTGACAGCCCCGGCTTTGGTTCGCGGCGGTGCAATGCACCTTTTGGATTACAATACTCAGGAGCATCCTGTTGCGTTGCAGCTAGGCGGCTCTGATCCCGAGGAACTGGCACAGGCAGCTCGGTTTGGGGCAGATGCGGGCTATGATGAGATTAACCTTAACTGCGGTTGCCCTTCCGATCGGGTTCAGTCCGGTACCTTTGGGGCAGTGCTGATGAAAGAACCCGCGCGAGTTGCTGAATGTGTGTCCGCGATGCGTGAGACGGTTGATGTCGAGGTCACCGTAAAATGCCGTATCGGTGTGGATGATCAGGATCCCGAGGAAGTTCTGCCCACATTTTTGCAGCAGATTCGTGCCGCTGGGTGCGAACGCGTCACTATTCATGCGCGCAAGGCTTGGCTGCAGGGTCTTAGCCCAAAGGAAAACCGGGATATCCCGCCTTTGGACTATGATTTGGTCCATCGCATGAAGGTTGCGTTTCCTGAAATGCATATTTCGATCAACGGCGGGATTACTTCTTTGGCGCAGGCGCGCACGCATCTTGAGGCCGGGTTGGATGGTGTCATGATCGGTCGCGCAGCGTATCATCAACCGACCGACATTCTGGCTGAGGCAGACGCTTTGATTTACGGCGCCGGTCTGGCGATCGACCCGATTGAAGTTGTTCACAAAATGGTGCCCTATGTCGAAAGCCACCTTGCCGAAGGGGGGCGACTGCACCAAATCACGCGTCATATGCTGGGCCTGTTCGCTGGTCGTCCCGGCGCACGCGCGTGGCGAAGAGCGTTGTCCGAAGGCGCGGTGCATGAGGGCGCAGGCCCCGAAGTAATGCTGCAGGCATTGGAGCGCGTTGCGCCTCTGGCCGAGGTTTGAATGAACTAAGATACGGCCACTGGCCGGTATGGGGGAAGAATGCCCGAGACGATGTTGCTGGCCCAGATGCTGGGCCTTTTGCTTGTGATCGGGGCGCTGGCTGGTGTGCTGGCCGGATTGCTTGGTGTTGGCGGGGGAATCGTGCTGGTACCTGCCTTTTTCTATGCATTTCAAACGCTTGGATACGGTGGGCCACAGTTGATGCAGCTGTGTCTGGCAACCTCTTTGGCGACGATTATTGTGACATCGCTCCGATCTGTGATGGCGCATAACAAAAAGGGTGCCGTAGACTGGGACATCTTGCGCGGTTGGGGGCCGGGGATCGCTATCGGAGCAGTCATCGGTGTGTTGGTCGCCTCGGCGCTTAGGACCGAAGCCTTGCAAGCGCTTTTCGGTGTTTTGGGAATGGTCATTGGGGCTTATCTGGGTCTAGGTAAATCCGAATGGCGTCTCGGCGATGCGATGCCTAAAGGGCTTCGCCGCGCGGTGCTGTCACCCTCCGTCGGGTTTCTATCCGTCCTGATGGGGATCGGTGGCGGTAGCTTTGGCGTGCCGTTGATGAGCCTTTTCAACACCCCCATTCACCGGGCTGTCGCGACTGCAGCGGGTTTCGGTGTGATCATCGCTGTGCCGTCGGTTCTGGGGTTCCTGTTTCTAGACATCGCGCCGGAACACCGTCCGCCGCTAACCATCGGTGCCGTTAATCTGGTTGCGTTTGCCATCGTAGTTGCAATGACGATGATTACCGCGCCTTGGGGGGTCAAATTGGCCCACGCGATGGATCCGAAGCCGCTCAAGCGTGTATTTGCTGTGTTCTTGACGCTGGTAGCTTTGAACATGCTGCGCAAGGCGCTGGGCTTTTGAGTGGGTTTTGGGAAAACGGCTGGATCAAGTTTCCTTATGATCCGGCAATAGCCGATTGGGTTGAGCACGCTCTGCCCGTCGCGCGTGCGTCTGTCAGCGATCCGATCCATTCAGAGTGGCTGGATTGTGAGGGAACGTGGTTTATCGGTGTTGATGCTTTGGACAATGACGCACAGGGCAGGGTGGGGCACTCTGCAGCGCTGACGGGGCAGGCCATGTCCTTTATTGCCGAGCACTACGGAGAATTGCCGCTGCATAAGGGGCAGGTCTCGGTCATTTATCCCGGATATCCTCGTCCTCGTCGTGGCGAAAGCGAAAGTGCCGCTAGATACCGTTCGAACCGAGATGCCGCGCATGTGGATGGCTTGCGCCCGATGGGGCCTGATCGCAGACGGCGGGTGGATGAGCCGCATGCCTGGATTTTGGGTATTCCTTTGACCGAGGCCAGCGAGGATGCCGCGCCCATGGTGCTGTGGGAGGGGAGCCACAAGGTTCTGCGTTCCGCTTTCGAAAGTGCGTTGAATGGACACTCGAGAGACAGCCTTCACGAAGTCGATATAACCGACATCTACCAAACAGCCCGCCGAGAGGTTTTTGAGACCTGCAAACGTATCGAGCTGCCTGCAAAACCAGGGGAAGCTTACCTTTTGCATCGGCATTGTTTGCACGGCGTTGCTCCGTGGGGGGTAGACGCGACAGCCGGAGAAGATGGACGGATGATCGCCTATTTCCGCCCCGAATGTGCAGAGGGTGTAGCCGAATGGATCGAATCCCCCTAACGTCCTGTCCTTATTAAGGTTTGGAGGTTTTGTTCGATGATTACGATCCACACGAATTCCGATGGTGCCCTGATCGAGGTCGAATTGTCTGGCGAGGTAACCAGCGCTGATTACAGTCAAACACTGGTTCCCGCCATCGAGGCGGCGTTGGCCGATCATGACACCGTTCGTTTGCTGGCGGTCGTTCAGCCAGAGTTCAAGGGCTATGATCTGGGCGCCGCATGGGCGGATACAAAGCTTGGCCTTAGCCACTGGCGCGGGTTTGATCGTATTGCGGTTGCCGCGGATCAGGGCTGGGTTCAAACCAGTGTTCGTCTTGCGGCCCCTATCTTGCCTTGTCCTGTGCAAGTCTTTGAGTTGTCTGACCTAGAGGCCGCGCGACGTTGGATGCGAGAATCCCTAGGGTCCATTCACGTAACTGACTTGGGTGGTCCTTGCATTCAAATCAGCCTGTTGGGCAGGCTTGACCCGGAAGAATACAAGCAGGCGGAACGCGATTTGGATACGCTGCTTGCCGATAAGGATGGGTTCAGGCTGCTGATTGACCTGCGTGAATTCGATGGCTGGCAGGGGCTGACAGCATTGGCCGCACACTTCCAACTTGCACGTGGACACGTTGGTTTACTCGATCGAGCGGCCATCGTCGGGGACAAAGCGTGGCAACGCATGGCCCAAAGAGTTGCTAGCCATGTTCTGGGTACGCGGACAGAGTACTTTCCGTCAGAAGATGTAGAAAATGCAAAGACTTGGCTTGCCGCAGGGTGAGCTTAAAAATTAGGCAATCACGCGTTGGTGAAAAAGTGACGCCACGTCACAAAATGTAAAATACCCGTTTTTCTTGATCGGTTGGTCAAAAAAAACGTACTTACAATTTGTTCTTCCGTCGAACCACTACGGAAGGGCGTTGACGCTGAAGAGCGCCGCTGTGGGTTGCCACTCAAAACCGGATGTTGCTGAACTTACCCCCCCCTCGGAGTTCAGACCAACCTACAGCGGCGCAGGCTCAGTCAGAATACGGGCAGAGACGTGAGTTAGGCTTTGTTTAGGCGCGAAGCGCGACCGCCACGACGTTTGGCGAGACGAGGCTTACGCGATGGCAGATCATCCATGATTTCGGCCCGCTCGGAGTGATCCATTTTCGACCAGCGTGTGATTTCGTCGATAGTGCGATAGCAGCCGGTGCATATGCGTTCAGTTGGGTGAACGACGCAGATCTGGACGCAAGGGCTTTCGACCTCGTTCCGTTTCCAAACCATGTTCGTCATCGGCTTATCCCGTTCCGTTAAAGAAAGCGCAGCCTATCCAACGCTCCTTGCAGAATATAGCCAGCCGCGACGTGGTCGATAACCTGTCCGCGACGTTTTCGTGTCGTATCCGCCTCTAGAAGTGCCTTTTCGGCCGCAACTGTGCTGAGTCGCTCGTCCCAGAAGCCAATTGAAACCTCAGTCAATCGGGACAGGTTGCGGGCAAAAGCACGGGTCGATTGACAGCGTGGGCCTTCGGTCCCGTCCATGTTTTTCGGCAATCCCAGAATAATGCCTCCGATTTCGCGATCTGCGATGATCTCAAGAAGTCGAGCGGAATCCAGGGTGAATTTTTTGCGGCGGACCGTTTCAAGTGGGCTTGCCACGCCGCGCATCTTGTCGGAAACGGCCACACCGATGGTTTTTTCACCCAGATCCAAACCCATGAGGGCAGTCATGGGTGCCAAAGCGGCGGCGAAATCTTGGAATTCGTCGTGGATCATTGGGCAATTCCGGCTTGCATCGCTGCGGCGTCGATCATCTCAAGTGCTTCAGCGTTGCCTGCAAAGACGTTCATGGCCTCGTTTTTGACGTCGATCGCGCGTTGTCCTTCGCCAATCACGCCCAAGGCCGCGATCAGGCGGGCCCAGTCTTCTGGAGTGCCGCCTTCGGTCGCCAATCGGTCGGACAGCTGATTGACCATCCCGACGATCATCTCTTGACGTTCTTCCGGCGTTAGCGCTGCGGCTGCATCGATATCATCCTGACTTGGGCCAGAGGTGGGCGCAACCTGCATGTCTGGAGCATTGAATACACCGGCGCGGAAGGCGACTTCGTCTAACTGTACGCGGATCGCATCGGCCCAAGGCGCACCGGCGGGTGCATCACGCAGTGCGTCGACCCAAACGCGATAACCGATATCAGGGCGTCCGACTTGTACCATCATTTGTCCCAGGTAGTACTGCGCCGGGCCATGGCGCGGATCACGTTGCAGCGCTTGCCTCAGCGCTTCTTCGGCTTCGGGCGAAACGTAACCGTTGACAGACAGGATCATCATTTCTGCCAGATGGGAATAAGCGTCAGCGGGCGCTTCGTCTCCGGACAGTTCGATGACACGAAGTTGCGCTTTGTAAGCAGCCGGGAAGTTTCCTGCGTTTGCTTCGTGCTGCGCCAGTAGGATCTGCCCCTGCAGGTCGTCTGGTCGTTCCGCCACGGTTTCTCGCAGCTGGGCGAGAAGGTTGGCATAGTTCTCGTCTAGCTCAGGCAAGGGGGCTTGAGGTGTTTCGGCTTCTGCCTCTGCTTGGGTTGGTCGTTCCGCACGCAGGTTTTCAGCCATTTCAATCCGCAAAGACAACGGGCGGTCCGGCAGACCGGCTGCGCCCATTTGGCGGTACAACCACGTTGCGCCGCCGACCAGAGTAACCGTCACGGTAGCAATCGCGACCACGCTCACCCAACGGGACGGGCCTGTTTGGGCGGACTGTGACTGCATCTGAGCGTCGGCGGCCAGAATCCGGCGTGAAATCTCTGTCCGTACCCGTTCAGCATCTGCCTCGCCAATGACGCCACGGGCCAGATCCTTGTCTACGGCGGCCAGTTGTTCGCGGTAGACGCGCAGGTCATACGCCTCTGCGGGTTCGCGTGATTTGCGGCTGCGCAGCATCGAGTAGCCAAGGAAGACCGCGACTGCCAGCGCGGTCAGAATGGTGAGGGCCCAGAACGACATGGTATCTCCGAATTGACTGCCCTGACTTAGACCCGTGGGCGGTTAGAAAAAAGGGACAAATGGCCGCTAGAGGGCTTCATGTCGCAATATTGGGGGCTATGTCGCAATAGTGCGATATTACGGCGTTGCACGGCAGGGGTGTTGTGTCGTTACGCGGCATATCTTCGCCCAATCACCGAACCGGATGGATTCGCCTATGAAACACTATTCAGCCTTTGCTGTGGCGCGAGAAGCGCTGCGCTATCATACCGGGTGGGAGCGCGCCTGGCGTTCGCCCGAACCCAAGAAACGCTATGACGTCATCATCATTGGTGCCGGTGGCCATGGTTTGGCGACAGCCTACTACCTTGGCAAAAACTACGGCATCCAGAATGTCGCCGTGATTGAAAAAGGCTGGCTGGGCGGTGGTAACACCGGCCGGAACACCACCATCATCCGGTCGAACTATCTTCAGGACCCGTCAGCGGCGCTTTATGAAAAAGCGCGCAGCCTGTACGAAGATCTGAGCCAAGATCTGAACTACAACGTTATGTTCAGCCCGCGCGGCGTTATGATGCTGGCGCAGACTCAGCACGAAATTCGCGGCTATCAACGCACGGCACACGCTAACGCGCTGCAAGGTGTTAAGACCGAGTGGATTTCACCCCAGCGCGTCAAAGAGCTGGTTCCGATCATCAATATCGATGGTCCGCGCTACCCGGTTCTGGGTGCTCTGTGGCAAGAGCGCGGTGGCACCGCACGTCACGACGCTGTGGCATGGGGCTACGCCCGTGCCTGTTCTGCGATGGGTATGGATATCATCCAGCAATGCGAAGTTACCGGTGTCCGTTCGGAAAACGGTCGCGTTGTCGGGGTCGACACCACTAAGGGTGCCATCGATTGTGACAAACTGGGTGTCGTGGTTGCAGGTCACTCCGGTCAGTTGGCCGAGATGGCTGGCTTCCGGCTGCCGCTTGAGGCGATTGCGCTGCAGGCACTGGTGTCCGAGCCGATTAAACCCTGCATGGATGTGGTCGTGATGGCGAACACAGTGCACGGCTATATGTCTCAGTCCGATAAAGGTGAGATGGTCATCGGTGGCGGCACCGACGCCTATAACAACTTCACTCAGCGTGGATCGTTCCATCATATCGAGGAAACTGTCCGTGCCTTGGTCGAGACCTTCCCGATGATCTCGCGTCTGAAGATGCTGCGCCAATGGGGCGGTATCGTCGATATGACCGGTGACCGCTCGCCCATCCTGTCGACGACACCATTGGGCAACTGCTTCATCAACTGCGGTTGGGGTACAGGGGGCTTCAAGGCGATCCCGGGTTCCGGCTGGGGAATGGCTCAGCTGATGGCAACCGGCCATTCGCCGTTGACCGAAGCCTTCACGCTGGACCGCTTCAAAGAGGGTCGCTTCATCGACGAAAGCGTCGCCGCCGGGGTGGCACACTAAGGGCTTTGCCCGAGGTGGCCAGCAAACAGAATTCAGGTCGGCCCGCGCGCCGACCGACCGCCAAAAGGATGACCATATGCTGATCCTGAACTGCCCGTATTGCGGCGTTGACGCCGAAGAAACCGAACTGTCGGCCGGTGGCGAAGCGCATCTGAAGCGTTTCGGACCGGGCTCGTCGGACGACGATTTCCACGACTACCTGTTCATGCGTGAAAACCCCAAAGGTGTTCACTTTGAACGCTGGCGCCATGTGAATGGTTGCGGCAAGTGGTTCCACGCGGCCCGCTGCACCAGCACGCTCGAGGTCTTTGGAACCTATTCGGCCCAGACAACCGAGCCGCCGAAAGAAATCCGCGAGGCGATTGCCGCCAAGCGCCCTGGCTGGAAGTGGAGAGAGTTCGAATGATCCGCGCCGCCATCCGTAATTCCGCCTGCGAAAGGTCCGCAACATGAGCACCCGTCTCGCAAAACAAGGCCGGCTGATTAACCGGTCGAAACAGGTCACCTTTACCTTCAACGGCACCTCGATGCAGGGCTTTGAAGGTGACACGCTTGCCTCGGCTCTTCTGGCCAATGACCAGATGATGATGGGCCGGTCGTTCAAGTATCACCGTCCACGCGGCGTTGTCGCCAGTGGTGCCGAAGAGCCGAACGCTCTGGTTGGGCTGGGCGAGGGCAACCGGTTCGAGCCTAACCAGCGTGCCACCACCACCGAAGTATTCAACGGTCTGACTGCTATCTCGCAGAACCATTGGCCGAACCTCGAGTTCGACATCGGCGCAGTTAACACGGCGTTGGCCCGGTTCCTACCGGCTGGTTTCTACTACAAGACGTTTATCCATCCGAAGCCGTTCTGGAAGCACGTCTACGAACCGTTCATCCGTCAATCCGCCGGTTTGGGCAAAGCTCCCGACAAGGACTCGCGTGATGCGGACACCTATGAGCACTTCTATGCCTTCACCGATGTATTGGTGATCGGCGGCGGTGTTGCTGGTTTGCAGGCGGCAAAAGCTGCGGCGCAGTCCGGTGCCAAGGTCATGCTGATCGAGCAGACCGCGCACTGGGGCGGTCGTGCACCTGTCGACGGTGGAACCATTGATGGCGAGCCTGTGGATAAGTTCGTGGAACAATTAGTTTCCGAACTCGAAACAATGGGCAACGTCACCATGCGCAATCGCTGCATGGGCGCGGGGGTCTACGACCACGGTTATGTGCTGGGCTATGAACGACTGACAGACCACACACCGGGCGTTCAGGGACCACGTCACCGTCTGTGGCGCATCCGTACGAACCAGGTTGTGACCGCCACTGGCGCAATCGAACGTCCGCTGTCTTTTGCGGGTAACGATGTGCCCGGCGTGATGCTGGCTTCGGCCATGCGCGATTACGTTGTCAACTGGGGCGTAACCCCGGGTGAGCGCGTAATTGTTGCGACCAACAACGACGATGCTTACCGCACTGCGATCATCCTGAAGCAAGCCGGATTGGACGTTCTGCGTATCGTAGACGCCCGGACTGCGGCCGGTCCTCTGGCTGAGGAAGCGCGTCAGCTTGGGATCCAGGTCGACCCAGGCAAGGCGATCGCCAAAGTCAAAGGTGGCAAGCGCGTTAAAAAGGTCGCACTGTGTAATCAGGAAGGCATCGGCGGTGCTCGCGAAGAAGTTGAGTGCGATGCAGTTGCCATGTCCGGCGGTTGGTCCCCAGTTGTGCATATGTGGTCGCATTGCGGCGGCAAGCTGATCTGGGATGAGGCGAACGCACACTTCCGCCCCGATCCAGAACGCCCGCCGCTGGGTGCAAATGGCGAAGGCTTTGTCGTCGCCGCCGGTTCGGCCAATGGCCCGCTGGCGCTGGGCGACGTACTAGCAGACGCTCAGACCGCAGGTGAAGCTGCAGCCAACGGTGCTGGCTTCAAGCCCAAGTCGGCTGATGCTCCGAAAGGAGAGACCACCGCAGAAGCTGCGATGGAGCCTGTTTGGTTGATGCCATCTAATGCCGAGATCGGCTTGCGCATGAAGTCCTGGTTGGACTTCCAGAACGACGTCAAAGTATCCGACGTCCAACTGGCAGCCCGTGAAGGTTACGAGAGCGTTGAGCACACCAAGCGTTACACCACTTTGGGTATGGCTACCGATCAGGGAAAGTTGAGCAACATCAACGGATTGGCGATCCTTGCTGATGCACTTAATGCCGAGATTCCAAAAGTCGGAACCACTACATTCCGTCCGCCTTATACGCCCATCTCGCTGGCGTCGATCGGTGGTGAGGCACGTGGTGAGGTCTTCCAGCCGATTCGCCAAACTCCGATGCACAACTGGCACGACAAGAACGGTGCTGACTGGGAACCCGTCGGTCACTGGCGCCGGACTTATGCCTATGTCCGTCCCGGTGAATCCGTGCATGACGCCGTGAATCGCGAGGTGAAGAACACTCGTGAAAACCTCGGCCTGCTGGATGCTTCGACGCTGGGTAAGCTGATCGTTAAGGGCCCCGATGCCGGTAAATTCCTGGACATGCTGTATACCAACATGATGTCCACTCTGAAGGTCGGCAAATGCCGTTATGGCCTGATGTGTTCGGAAAACGGCTTCTTGATCGACGATGGCGTTGTCGCCCGTATCGATGAAGATACATGGCTGTGTCACACAACCACCGGCGGAGCGGAACGTATCCACGCGCACATGGAAGAGTGGCTGCAGACCGAGTGGTGGGACTGGAAAGTCTATGTCGCCAACGTGACCGAGCAGTACGCTCAGGTCGCCGTTGTCGGCCCCAACGCCCGCAAGGTTTTGGAGAAGCTTGGGGGCATGGATGTCAGCAAAGAGGCGTTGCCGTTCATGGAGTGGCGCGACGGTAAGATCGGTGAGTTCGATTGCCGTGCCTACCGCATCTCGTTCTCGGGTGAGCTGTCCTATGAGATCGCCGTTCCTGCCAGCCAGGGTCAGGCGTTCTGGAACGCTCTGATGGAGGCAGGCAAAGAGTTCGGAGTGATGCCTTACGGTACCGAATGTCTGCACATTCTGCGGGCCGAGAAGGGCTTTATCATGATCGGGGACGAGACCGATGGCACTGTGATCCCGCAGGATCTTGGGCTGCACTGGGCGCTCTCGAAAAAGAAAGAGGACTACCTCGGAAAACGCGCCCATTCGCGTACTCACATGGCGGATCCAGAGCGTTGGAAACTGGTTGGGCTTGAGACTGTGGATGGTTCGGTCATTCCTGACGGCGCTTACGCAGTGGGCGAGGGCGTCAACGCAAACGGTCAACGCAATATGATCGGTCGCGTGACCTCGACCTATTACTCGGCAAACCTTGGTAAGGGCATTGCCATGGGTCTGATCAAGCACGGTCCTGATCGGATGGGCGAGATTGTCGAGTTCCCGGGCACCGACGGTAAATCTTACAAAGCAAAGATCGTGGACCCGATCTTCTTCGACAAAGATGGGGAGAAGCAGAATGTCTGAGCCTATCAGCGCACTGAACCACGCCAGCTATGATGGCATTGCCAAGGTCCAGGAATGCGGCCTGCAGGGTATGATCACCTTGCGCGGCGACCTGTCAGACAAAGTGCTGGCCAAGGCCGTAAAAGACGCGACCGGGCAGGCTGTGCCCGGTCAGCGTGAAGTTCTGGTCAATGGCGATACTGGCGTGTGCTGGATGTCCACCGATGAGCTTTTGATCCTGGTCCCCTATGCCGAGGTCGAAGCCAAGTTGGCTGCTATGGCCAACGCGCTCAGCGGTACGCACGCCTTGGCGGTGAACGTTTCTGACGCGCGTGCAGTTTTCCGGGTTTCGGGTGCAAACGCACGCGAGGTTCTGGGCAAGCTCACACCGGTCGACCTCTCGGCTGAGGCGTTTCAGCCGGGTCAAATCCGCCGCTCGCGTCTGGCACAGGTCGCAGGGGCGTTCTGGATGGATGATGCAGAGACCTTCCGCATCGTTTGTTTCCGGTCGGCTGCCGACTACGCGTTCAAGCTACTCAAGGTTGCTGCGCAGCCAGGTAGTGAGGTTGGGTTTTACTAATCTCCTCCAAACTAGAAGTGTCACAATAAACGGCCGCCTGTTCCATCAGGCGGTCGTCTTGCTTTCGGGAATGTAAAACCTTTGAGCGCATCTTATCGGAGATGGTAATGTGCGATCTAAGCTTAAGAAAAGTACAGCTGCCCTTGTAATTTCCTTGGCCGCAACTTCAGGAAAAGCCGAAGTCTTCACCTATGACTGCAGCCTGTATCGGATGGAGCGTGGATGAATTTTCGAGCGTGTGATCCTGAGCGTGGAAGATGAAAACAAACGAGGGCGGGTTTATAATGCATACATACATCATCACAATAACGAGCAGCCCAAGGACGTAAGATATAAGAAAACCCGCAAGGGCGAGTTCAGATTGATGTGGAACATGAAAATCCCTGCCTGCAACAGTGGACTTGTTTCACTGAATTGCACCGCCAAACTGAACCCGGAAAGAAAGCGTTTAGATTTGAACGCAAGATTCCCGCAGGTTAAGGCGCTCAATAGGCCATTGGCTTGTGGCAGCTACACCGTGCAGCCCAACGATTCACTTTACGACTCCTAATCTTTGCGGGCCCCGGTATCAGCCCGATCGGAATTGATAAGCCCGGGAAGTTCTGGGGCTTTTCTCATTTGACCAGCACGCAGCGCCCGGTTCCGTAAGGCTTGTTGGACGCGCGTACATTGCCGATGAGAACAAATCTCAATGCAAGTAATGCGGGGTAAGGAACTCGCGATTTAGCCTCGCAGAACGATCGCTCTGTACCGATCCAATTCCTGCGGTTCCAACATCTGCTGGATACTGATCTTTTGCCCAGCTTCGTCGTATATCTCCGAGTAAAACGAAAGGCTTTCCAGCAAGTTCAATGTGGCTTCAAAACGATCTTCTTGGGCCATCATCGGTGAATGTAGAGAAAGGTAGAGCGCGGGTCGGACCTGCTTTAGCCAAGGAAGCAACGTGGGAAGAACGAAGAACTCAGCCCCTTCGACATCCATCTTGACCAGCGAAACACCAGAAAGATCATTTGCGGCCTCAAACTGATCCCAGCCGATCGTCAGCGCATCGTTTCCGTGAGCCGCGTCATGCAGCAACGAACTGGTTGAGTCGCCGGGTTCGCCGCGCACCGACGCCATGCGGGCCACGCCGAACCTGTCCGAGAGTGCCACTCCAAAAGCCGACACATTGCTTATGTCGTTAAGCTCCAGATTCCATGCAAGATGGCGGTAAGCTGTGGGATCGGGCTCGAAACACCAAACGTGGCGTGCCTTGCGTGCGCCATAGAGCACCGTGGGGCCGATCCACGCGCCAATGTCGAGGTAATCGCTTTCTGGCGTCAGGTATTGATCGAGTACCGCAAATGTCTCAGGTTCCCACGCTCCGGCGGTTGCTTTGCGCCAGAACTTCGAATGATAGGGATCCAGTCGGAACGGTTCTCCGTTCAGGTTGCCTGCATAGTATCCGCGGGCGCGGTAAAACATCTTGCGCGCCTGCGTCAGCATCGCGGACCTCCGGGTTTTCTTGTCACGGCCCTTGACCTACGGCGCTTGCCAAAGCATGTAACCTTTGGAAACCGCAACATTCATTTCAACAGGGGGCCGAGATGGCTTTTGAACTTCCTGATCTTCCTTATGCACATGACGCGCTGGCAGCCAAGGGCATGTCCGCGGAAACATTGGAATATCACCACGACCTGCACCATAAGGCCTATGTCGACAACGGCAACAAGCTGATCGCCGGCACCGAGTGGGACGGCAAGTCGATGGAAGAGATCATCGTTGGCACCTACGATGCAAACGCTGTCGCGCAAAACGGCATCTTCAACAACATCAGCCAGCTGTGGAACCACAACCAGTTCTGGGAAATGATGGGCCCCGGCGACAACGCGATGCCGGGCGAGCTGGAAAAAGCTCTGGTCGAGAGCTTCGGCTCGGTTGACGAGTTCAAGTCGCAGTTCAGCGCGGCTGGTGCCGGTCAGTTCGGTTCAGGCTGGGCGTGGCTGGTTAAGAACGCAGACGGCTCGCTGGCCGTTACCAAGACCGAAAACGGCGTGAACCCACTGTGCTTCAACCAAACCGCTCTGCTGGGTTGTGACGTTTGGGAGCACTCGTACTACATCGACTTCCGCAACAAGCGTCCGGCTTACCTGTCGAACTTCCTCGACAACCTGGTGAACTGGGAAAACGTTGCATCGCGGATGTAATCTTTGACCCGACGAGGGTTCATAAAGGGCCTGCTGGCGGTAATGCTGGCAGGCCTTTTTGCTTCTTTATACGGGTTCTTTATCGAGCCCGCTCTTCGGTTGCGTGTTCAGCAGTGGCGCTTGAAGCGTTCGGACTGGACTGCGCCGCCATTACGCATAGTGGTTCTCGCTGATTTGCATGTTGGCGAGCCTCATGTCGGGTTGAACCGGATTAAGCAGGTCGTACGCCGAACAAACGCAATGTCCCCCGATCTGGTTCTATTGCTGGGTGATTTTGCTGCTGGGCACAAAATGGTTTCTCAGCCAGTAGCTATAGCTGACCTTGCCCCGGAATTGGCTAAGCTGCAGGCCAAGCAAGGTGTTTTCGCCGTGTTGGGAAACCACGACTGGTGGGATGACCTAAAGGCCCAAAAGCGGGGTGGTGGACCAAATCTCTATGCGGATGCCCTGCAGCAAAACGGTATCAGAGTGCTGTCAAATGAGGCGCTCAAACTTGAGAACGCCGGCATCTGGTTAGCCGGTCTTGAGGACCAACTGGCCATCGCCCAAGGTCATGGTCAGTTCCGAGGGTTGGACGATTTGCCCGGAACACTTGCGCAAATCACGGATGACTCTCCGGTCGTGCTGATGGCGCACGAACCGGATATTTTTCCACAGGTTCCGGCGCGCGTTGCGCTGACACTATCCGGCCATACGCACGGCGGGCAGGTGCGGCTGTTCGGCTGGTCGCCGGTCGTACCTTCGCGATTTGGCAACCGATATGCCTATGGGCACGTGCGCGAGGATTCCCGTGATTTAGTCGTTTCGGGGGGAATCGGTTGCTCGATTCTCCCTGTTCGTTTCGGCGTGACGCCAGAAATCACTGTGATCGAGATGTCCGCCTGACAGGTGGAAACTTGCCTATAGGTCAACTTTCGATCCTGACGGCATTGTATGGGACTGGGCAGTGCTTACCTAAAGTCTGCGGAAGGGAGAGAGCCGCCAACCAATTGATATAGCAAGCAGTCAGCGCGCAGGCCATCGGCCAGCGCGTCTCGGGTAGAGCTGTGCTTAACGGATGAGGGATGGTTTCAAAACCATAACAGGAGATCACAATGGTAGCACTTGCACAGGGAACATGGGTTGTCATCGCCGACGGGGAAAAGGCGTTGTTCATGGAAAACATCACAGATGCCGAAGATCCAAATCTGGTGGTTGTTTCAGTAGAAGAGAGTGACGTGCCGATTGCTAAGCCCACAGATCGGGCAGGACGTCGCGCAGATACCGGGCCAAATCAAAAATCTGCGGTTGAGGAAGCCAAGTGGAAAACCCATGCGAAAACCCTGTTCGTGCAGGATGTTGCCAACCTTTTGAACCGCAAAGGCCTAAAAGGCGCATTCAACCGTCTGGTCTTAGTTGCAAGTCCGCATGTCTTGGGGCTGCTACGCCGTCGGTTGCATAGTGAAGTGCTCAGCAAAGTGGTTGCTGAGGTCGACAAAACTCTGACCAATCACCCGCTTCACAAGGTAGAGCAGGTTCTAACAAACCGTTTGAAACCAGCAGTTTAAGCTGTGGACCTCAGCGGACGGTTCGACCCGTCCGCTGGGTGATCGACCTAGTTCAGGACGCGGCGAAGTTCGGCGATCGCGGTTTGTGGATTTTCGACCCAAGTTATGAATTCTGCCAAAGACCCATCGGCAAAACCTTGTCCAATGACTTGTTGGATCAGCTCACGCAGAGCATCCCAATACCCGTCGACGTTCATAATGAGAATGGGCTTTTCATGAAGACCCAGTTGCCGCCATGTCAGCGCCTCGAACAGCTCATCTAACGAGCCGGGGCCGCCTGGCAGAACAACAACAGCATCCGCGTTCATGATCATGACCTTTTTGCGCTCGTGCATCGTTTCGGTAATCACGAAACGGGTCAGGTCTGTCTTGCCGACTTCGCGTCGAAGCAAGTGAACAGGAATGACACCAAATGTATCTCCGCCAGCCGACTGGGCCGCACGCGCGACTTCGCCCATCAAGCCCACATCGCCAGCCCCGTAGACCAGCCGCCAACCTTCTTCAGCCAACATTTTTCCGAAGGTTCGGGCGGAATTTGAATAGGCAGGCTGAGCTCCATTGCGTGACCCGCAATACACACACACCGACTTCTGAGACATGAGGGGGCTTCTCTCGACTTGTATCTGGGACTTTGACCCCTGATAGCGGGATTGATAGATTGGCTCAACCGTCAGGCAGAATGTGTTATAGTCAAAGCACTTGCACTGCGGAGTGAAAGGAAGCGAATGAACGCTGAGTCGGGAAGCGGAAGTTCTGGCACGCTCACCTGGGGGGTGATCGCCGGTATTGTAGTTGTGGCCGGGGCAGGTGGTTTGTACCTGTCTGGAATTCTGGAGGACGAGCCGCAAAACAGCGCGCCGCAAACGGATGTTGCTGTGCAAACGGCACCAGCCGAAGTGGAATCCGCGACAGCTGATACACTTGAGGTAGAAGAACCGGAAGTGGCGCCAGAAACCGAGGAAGTGGAAACGGCGGATGTGCCTGCCGAACCGACAGCTCCGATCTTGGATCAAATCTTTGTCGAACCCGATGGCAATGCCGTGCTTTCGGGAAATGCTGAACCTGGTGCCGACGTTCGCGTATTGCTGGACGGAGAGCAGGTGCACAGCTTTACCGTGGATTCCAGTGGCCAGTTTGCGGAATTCGTTTCGATCCCATTCTCAGAATCGGCGCGTGGTCTGACGCTGGAGGCCGGTGGTGATCAGCCATTGCGCTCGGATGACTATGTTATCGCGGCTTTGCCCGCTCCTGAACCTCAGGACGAGGCGCTTTCACAAGCTGAAACCGCCGAGAATGCACCCGTGGAGACGACCGCGGCCGAGCCGCCTGCGGATGAGGCAGTTGAAGAGGTTGAACAGGTTGCAGAAGACACAACCGAAACCATCACGGACGAGGGCCAAGACCAGCAGGTCGCAATTTTGCGCTCGGGTGAGGACGGTGTCGAGCTTGTGCAGCCCCCAACCGCTCAGAGCCAGGCACCAGAGCAGGTTGCGCTGGACACGATTGGGTATTCGGATGCAGGTGACGTCGAACTGACGGGTCGGGTTCCGGACGGATCGGTTGTTCGCTTGTACCTAGACAATCGCCTCGTGGACGACCTGACACCCGCCGACGGTGGCAAGTGGCGAAGTGAGCTGGAAGGTATCGACCCTGGTGTATACACACTGCGCGTGGATGAGGTTTCTGCCGACGGAACCGTGGTCAGTCGCCTGGAGACTCCGTTCAAGCGTGAACCTGTCGAGGTGTTGAGCGTTGCAGAAGCCTCGGGAGAGGAACCAGATGCGCCGCCAATCCGATCAGTCACTGTTCAAGAGGGCGATACACTCTGGGCGATTTCGCGCGAGCGTTTTGGCGATGGTGTTCTGTACGTGAAACTGTTCGACGCCAATCGGGATGCCATTCGAGACCCTGACCTGATATATCCCGGTCAGATATTTACTATTCCGGAATAAGCCGCTGCCTCTGGCCCTTTCGGGGGCTGAGCACTATCTCTGACCGCAGTTCAGGTACGTGATGAGACGATCAGCCCCGATGCATTCTGAAGATATGCCCCAAACCGACGAACGCCGCTCTGGCTGGCGCACGATCCGCAGGGTTGCCCCTTACCTATGGCCCGATGATGAGCCTTGGGTAAAACGCCGCGTGGTTTTGGCCTTGGGCATGTTGGTGCTGGCCAAACTAATCGCTGTTTACACGCCGATCCTGTACAAAGGTGCGGTCGACAGTTTGGCGGGTGAAGGCGTGCCGCCGCTGGCGTTGGGCGCAGTCGGGCTGACTGTTGCCTACGGTGTCGCTCGGATGATGACCGTGGGTTTTCAGCAATTACGTGATGCGGCTTTTGCACCAGTCGGCCAACGTGCGCTGCGCGCACTTGCGCTTGAGACGTTTCAGCACATCCATCAGCTTTCGATGCGATACCACGTGACCCGGCGAACAGGTGGTCTTAGTCGGATTATCGAGCGCGGTGTGAAGGGGGTAGAGTTCCTGCTGCGGTTTCTGTTGTTTTCAATCGGACCGCTGATCCTCGAGCTTCTCTTGGTCGCGATCATTCTGATGTGGTTGTTTGATGTCTGGTATCTGGTCGTCGTTGCCGTGACGATCGCTTTGTACATCTGGTTTACCTTTGCGGTGACAGAATGGCGGGTAAAGCTGCGCCGCGAGATGAACGATCAGGATACCGAGGCCAACCAGCGCGCAATCGACAGCCTGTTGAATTTTGAAACCGTAAAGTACTTCAATGCCGAGCGGCGCGAAGCAGAACGTTACGATGTGTCCATGAAGGCTTATGCTGGCGCTGCGCTGAAAACAGCCTATTCGCTGGCTTTTTTGAATTTCGGGCAGTCTTTTCTGATCACATGCGGCCTGATTGGGGTGATGGTTCTGGCTGCTGTCGGCGTTCAGAATGGCTCTCTGACCGTTGGCGATTTCGTGATGGTCAATGCGTACATGATCCAGATTACGGTGCCATTGAATTTTCTTGGCACGGTGTACCGCGAGATCAGACAGTCACTTGTAGATATGGGGCAGATGTTCGACTTGCTGGAACAGCCGGCCGAGGTGACCGACAAGCCCGGCGCAGCCGATCTGCAGGTAAACGGTGGTCAGGTCACGTTGGAGAATGTCCATTTTGGATATGAGCCGGACCGCGAAATCCTAAAGGGCGTTTCCCTGACAGTTCCTGCGGGCCAGACCGTGGCAATCGTGGGGGCGACAGGGTCTGGTAAGTCCACCATAGGGCGGTTGTTGTTTCGGTTCTACGATGTGACGGGTGGGGCGCTAAAGATCGACGGGCAAGATGTGCGCGACGTTACGCAAACCAGCCTTCACTCGGCAATTGGTGTGGTGCCTCAGGACACGGTGCTGTTCAACGATACGATCCGTTACAACATCGCTTATGGCCGCGATGGCGCCAGTCAGGACGATGTCGAAGCCGCCGCAAAGGCTGCTCAAATTCACGACTTTATTGTCACCTTGCCCGAGGGCTACGACACCAAGGTCGGTGAGCGTGGTCTGAAGCTGTCAGGTGGAGAAAAACAACGCGTTGGCATCGCGCGCACGCTGCTAAAGAACCCGCCAATCCTACTCTTGGACGAAGCGACCTCAGCGTTGGACACTGATACTGAACAGGACATCAAGGACGCTCTGGCACGGGCGGGTGAGGGACGAACGGTTCTGACCATTGCGCACCGGCTTAGCACGATTGCTGAGGCGGATCTTATCGTTGTGTTGGAGCAGGGTGAGATTTTAGAGCAGGGAACGCATGATGAGCTGCTGAAACGGGCAGGGCGCTATGCCCAGCTTTGGAACCGTCAGCAATCGGACTCACAAGCCGCCTAAACTGCCACGGGGCTTCGACCAGAATTGTGATATGATGTCTCGACCTTGTGTGAGGAGAGCTAATGCGTAAACCCGTGCTGAAAGCCGTAATCGTAGCTGCGTTTGTCATGGCTCCTGCGCTCGCCGCAGCAGATCCCATCGTGGGCGTATGGAAAACCGAGCCCGATCGAAAGAACCTCATCTCACACATCAAAATTTCGGACTGCGGAGGGAAATTCTGCGGTGAGATTGAGTCCGCTTACGACGCATCGGGCAAGCAGGTGAAAACCCCAAATATTGGTAAGAAGCTCTTTTGGGATGTCGCCAGTGAAGGCGGCGGAAAGTACGGCGGTGGCGACTTTTGGATTCCAATGGTCGATGTTGATGTCGTTCCGCAGATGACACTAAGTGGTAACTCTCTAACCGTGCGCGGGTGTGAACACGTTGTTTGCGGTCATCAAACTTGGACGCGTCTATCGAATTGAAGCATGGCCGTGACCCGACGAAGTGGATGATCTGATAGTTCCGCTTCAGAGCACTGATGTGTGCATCTGTTTGAGTTAAGCAAACCCGACTTTGACGACTAAATCTCAAACAAAAAATGGCGAGCTCTAGAGCTCGCCATTTCGTTATTCCGCAGCCTTTAACGGCGTACCTGATGGTCGGTCAGGGGGGCTGGTACTCTCTTCGGACGCTGCCTGAACTGCGGGTGCACCGTCGTTCCAGATAACCTCAGTTGCTTGTGCCTGACGCGCTGCCTTGCCGATCGCCATGTCCTGTGCAACCTGGCTGGAGCGTCCGGCCGTGGCGCGCGCAAGAAGCTTACCGATCCATACCGTATAAGTGGAAATCCAAACACGCAGCGCCAACAGCGAAGGTGTCACGATCAGGGTAAGGAAGGTGGCCGTACCCAATCCGAATACAACAGCCGTTGCCAACTGCTTCCACCACAGTGCCGTCGGGCTGTCGATTGAATACCCGCCGTTGATAAAGTCCAGCGAAAGACCAAACATCATCGGTGTCAGGCCGGCCATCGTAGTCAACGTTGTCAGCAGAACCGGGCGGATACGTGCTTCGGCCGTCCGAATGATCGCTTCGATACGCGGCATATAGCGGCTGTATTCCTGATAAGTGTCGATCAGAACGATGTTGTTGTTCACCACGATCCCGGCTAGCGCCACGATGCCCGTCCCGGTCATAATGATCGAGAAGGGTTGCTGCATGATGATCATCCCAATCAGAACCCCAGTGGTAGACAAGACCACCGCCAGCAACACCAGTACTGAGTTGTAGAGCGAGTTGAACTGCGCCAACAGGATTACGAACATCAAACCCAACGCACCCAAGAACGCCTGCATCAGAAACGCCCCGGATTCAGCCTGATCTTCCTGGTCGCCGGTCCATTCCCAACTGATAGTGTTAGGGAAGGGGTCGGTGTTCAGCCATTCGGTCAGAATCTCGATCCGTTCGTTAGGGTTGACCAGAGCAAAACGTGCGTCGCCGCTTTCGATGGTGGCACGCAGGTCATCTACGGTCTCGGCGCCTGTCAGTTGGAACAGCTCATAAACTGTTCCATCCTGGTTGGTGACGGTTGTTCCATTTGCTTCAGCACCGTCTTCAACTGCGCGTACAACTGCCAGACGCTGCTCTGCTCCGTCCGCCCCATCAACTACCACTTTCGATAGGTTCGGCTCTACATCGGCCTTCACATCATAGTAGCGCTGCTGGTCGATCCTGTTGATCTCGGCCAATTTGGCCACAGGCTGGCGGGTGACAAAGTTAGACAGCGGTACCAGACCGTCAGGTGTGCGGACTTTTAGCGTGTCCAGTGTGGACAGCACCCTGTCATCCTCGGGCAAACGCACGCGTATCTCGACCTCTTCGTCGGTCGTATCGGGGCGCATCTCGCCCAGTAAGATACCGCGCGTGACCAACTGTACCATTGCACCAACAGTAGCGACGTCCGCACCAAAGCGACCTGCTTTGGCAACGTCTACGTCGATTTGCCAGTCGATGCCGGGCAAAGGCATGGTGTCTTCGATCTTGATCAAACCGGGTGTTTCGTCAAAGACGGCCCGCGCTGCTTCGGTCGCTTCGGTCAGTTCCGCCCATCCGTCACCTTTGATACGCAGATGGACTGGTTTGGCCGAGGCCGGGCCCTGCTCCAGCGGCAGAAGCTCGACAACGAAGCCGGGCAGCTTTGAAAGTTCCGCGGCCAGCTCGTCCAGAACGTAGTCACCGTCATATTCAGGGTCGATTATCTGGCGGTCGAACAAGCCAAAAAACGCCGGTTCGGATACGTTGGGGCGATCCTCCCAAGGGGTGATCTCAAACTGTACACGGCCCACGGTGTCGGCTGGGGCTTCGGCACCGCCGTTATTCTGGTTCAACCCGCCTTCACCGGCAAACGCGAACACATTGGTAACGGCAGGGTGGGCACTGATCACTTCCTCAGCAGCCATCACCATTGCGTCTTTTTCCTGCAGTGACAGATTTCCCCGAGCCCGCACATAGGCGGTTGCTTGCTCTGGTTCTGTCTCCACAAAGAATTCAACGCCACGGTTGTTCGCGCCGTAATAGCCCATCACGGACATGACGCTGAAGGCGACAATAGCAATCGAAACCACGGGCATGATTGGGTTGCCAACCAAGAATTTGATCAGATACCCAAAGGGACTGTGCTCACGGGCCGTGTGGACGTGCTCTTCTCGGTGGCGTTCGATTTTTGCCGCGCTCAATGTAACTGACCCGGCAAAGCCGCCTGCTATGAATAGCAGGGCGCCGAATACCACGCCGCCAGCACTGCCATCGGGCAACAAATAGCCGGGGTTCAGCATCTGCATCGCGCCGAGGAAGATCATGTATAGCGACGGCGGCACCAGCACCGCACGAACCCACCAGGGGGCCACTCCGCGTAGCCAATTGGACGTGCGGTCAAATATGCGGCTGAGGCGACCGGACACGCCGCCCACGACAGGCAAGTAAATCAGCGCGACGATCAGCGACGAGGAAAGCACAAAGATCAGCGTGATCGGCAGCATCTTCATGAATTCGCCGGGCACACCGGGCCAGAACAGCATCGGCAGGAAGGCACAGAGCGTCGTCGCGGTCGAGGACACGATGGGCCAGAACATCCGCTGGGCGGCCTCGACATAGGCGTGCATCGGGCCGATGCCTTCGTTGATGCGTTTGTCGGCGTATTCGACCACTACGATCGCCCCATCGACCAGCATCCCAACGGCCAGGATCAGCCCGAACATCACCATGTTCGAGATGCTGACACCCATGATCGCGAGAAACGCAAAGCTCAGAAGAAACGAGGTTGGAATGGCGAAACCCACCAGCAATGCTGCGCGTGTGCCCAGTGACGCCAGAACCACGATCATCACCAGAGCGATGGCGGTCAGAACCGAGCCCTCCAGCTGGCGCACCATCGAAGCGACTATACGGCTTTGGTCGTTCGAGGTTCCGACATCGACGGCGGCGCGCAGTTCGGCGGGCCACTTTACCTGTGCTGTGGCAAGAGTTGCTTTGACGTCAGCCACGGTGTCGATCAGGTTAAAACCCTTACGTTTGACCACTTGCAACGCCACGGTGGATTCGTTGTCGAAACGGGCTGTACCTTCGCGGTCTTCGAAGGTGTAGTTGATCTGGGCCAACTCACCCATGGTGACCACGCGATCACCGTTGACCTTTACGGGAAGGCTATAGACATCCTCGGCGGTCTTGAACGACGATGGGATTTTAACCGAGAACGTGCCTTGCGCGGTATCGACCTCGCCTGCGGCGATCAATTGGTTGTTGTTCTGAACAACGCTGATCAGTTCATCAGCCGAGACGTTGTAGGCCTCAAGCCGCAGCGGATCGATAATGACTTCAAGCATCTCATCGCGATTGCCCGCGATACCGGCTTCAAGCACTGAATCCAAAGCTTCCAGATCGTCCTGCAAGTCTTTGGCAATCCGCGCCATTGTGCGTTCCGGGACAGCCCCGGTCAGGTTGACGATGACAATCGGGAATTCCGAGAAGTTAATCTCGAACAGCGAGTACTGCTCTGCTCCCTCGGGGAAATCAGCCTGAGCACTGTTCATGGCGTCGCGGACATCCGCCATGATCGCGGTTTTATCCCAGCCAAAATCAAATTCAAGAGCAATGCCCGCATAGCCTTCGGCAGCGGTGGCGGTCATCTCTTTGAGACCATCTAGATCCGCAAGCTCTGTTTCCATCGGTTTGATCAGCAGGTTCTCGGAATCTTCGGCAGAGATGCCCGGAAACTGAACTGATACGAAAAGGGCGGGAATTTCGATGTCGGGCTCACCCTCCTTGGGCAAGCCAACATAGGCAACCCCCCCAACGACGAGCGAGATCGCAATAAACGCCAAAACCATACGGGCCCGACTGGCGGCCCAGCTGACAATACTTATCATTGATCAGCTTCCCGATATGTGGGCGCAACGGTTACTCCCTCTGTCACAAACTCTTGTCCGACAACGATGACGTCAGACGTTTCTGGCAATCCGTTGACCCAAACGCCATTAGCTGTGTCGCGCAACAGGCGAATCGGCTTGAAGTCGACAACATTGCCCGCACCAACAGTACGAACGCCCACTTGCCCTTCATTGTTCAAGGTCAGGGCGGATTGTGGCAACAGGTGTGCCTTGGCACCTTCTGCTGCGATGCGGATGTTGGCGGTCTGACCATCACGAATGGCGAGGTCAGGATTTGGCACCGTGATCTCAACTTCGAATGTCCGAGTAGTTTCATCCGCCGAGCGGCTGAGGAAAGTGACACGCCCTGTAACCTCAAGGCCCGTGATCAGTTGCGCCGATGCCTCCGATCCAACAATAATCCGGTTTACCTCGGCTTCGGGTACAAATCCGACCAGCTTCATTGGATCCAATTGAATGACAGTAGCGCACAGTGATCCGGGCTGCATCAAGCTGCCCAACTCGGCTGTGTCACTTTCCAGCAGACCTTTGAAAGGCGCTTCGATGGTTTGGCGTTCGATCTCGCGCTGGGCGGCTTTGACTTCGGCTGTGGCGGCTTCGATGCCTGCCCGCGTGGCTTCCAGCCCAGCCTCGGCGGTCTTTACTCCCGCTTCAGCGGAACGCATTGCCGCCTCGCTCGAGATTCTGCGGGTTTCCGAGCCGAAGCCTGTCTCTGACAGCTTATTCGCAGCGGTTAGATTGATTTCCGCTTCGGCGACAAGAGCATGTGCCTCTTCCAATCGAGCTTCAGCTTCGGGCACTCGGCTCTCGGCCTCAAGTTTGCCGGCCATTGCTTCGGCAAGGCTCGCAGGGCGGGTGCCGGGATCCAGTTCGCACAACAGGTCGCCTGCCTCTACAAATGTCCCTTTCCGCTTCGGTTCAGAGATCACTGTCGAGGTCGTCTCGGCCAGTACTTCGACCTGGCGATTGGCTCTCGTCTGACCGCGCAGGAGAACAGCGTTGTCAATTTCACGCGCGATTGACCTAAGGGCAACTACGCCGATCAGGGTTTGATCCCCCGAATTTTGATCTGCAGACTCGGCACCCGAAGCGGTATCTTCGGTTGTGTCGCCGCGGCCTGCAAAGGCGAACAGCGCATCGCGCTCAAAAACCAAGAAGAACAAAACGACTATAACTAGAATCGCATTTACGAATGAAATCAATCGCATACAGAATTTCTCCCAGAATTTTTGTCGATTGTCCTACGACTTGTAAGTCTAAAAATGGGGTCAGACGTTCGCCTTTTCTACGCTAAACTGAATAGTTCGGTTCACTTTTTTTCGCAAGGGCAGCGTGCCAAGGTCTTACTGGGCGAATTCGGACCCTTGGCTTGGCAAAGTCGCCGGGTTATGACATGGCGCTATACAGCAGGACTAAGCCTGGGGAGCAGGGATGAGCGACGTCGACAGTTTCATTGAAGAGGTGACCGAAGAGGTCCGCCGCGATCGTTTGTTCCTTTTGCTTCGGCGTTGGGGTTGGGTCGGCGTATTGGCCGTAGTCCTGATTGTCGGCGGTGCCGCGTTCAACGAAATTCGCAAATCGCGCGCCACCTCGCAGGCCGAGGAACTCGGTGATGATATCCTTGGCGCGCTGGCTCAGAATGACTCGGCCGAACGTGCCGCAGCTTTGGCAGGGGTTGAGGCGGCTACACCCGGTGGGGATGCCGTTCTGAACATGCTGCTTTCCTCGTCGCAGATCGAGGCTGGGTCCAGGCAGGACGCGGTGGACAGCCTCAATGCCATTGCCGTTCAAGGCGAGTTGCCGGAAATCTACCGTGCTATCGCGACATTTAAGGCTTTACTTCTGCAAACTGATACGCTGCCGGTGGCAGATCGTCGTCAACAGTTTGAAGCCCTGGCCGCGCCGGGTGCGCCTTTGCGGCTGCTCGCCGAAGAACAGCTGGCTTTGATTGAAGTGTCTGAGGGCAATGTTGACGCCGCTATCACACGGTTGCAGGCGATGCGCCAAGACGCCGAAATTGGCGTAGACCTTCAACAACGCGCTGCGCAGTTGATCGTGGCCCTTGGTGGCGAACCGGAACCGCTGGTTGCCCAGCAGGGCTGATACGGCGGCGTAAATAATGACAGGCGAGTTCGGAGCATCATGGTGACAAGTCTTTTCTCCCGCATTGGATTGTCGGTTGCGGCCGCCTCATTGACTGTTTTGGCCGCCTGTGAAGAACCCGAAGTTATTCTTCCGGGTGCACGCGAAGATATTCGCCCGGCGTCGGACTTGGAAACTGTCGAGACCCGTGGTTCCAAGCCGATCAGCCTACCGGCGCAAAAAGCCAACAGCAGTTGGTCGCAAAGCCCGGGAACTTCGGCATTCCGGACCACGAATGCCGCGCTACGGACTACACCTCAACGGATTTGGTCGACGTCTATCGGCAAAGGGGATTCCCGCAAGCAACGGATCACGGCAGAACCTGTTGTGGCCGGAGGGTTGATCTACACCCTGGACTCCGGGGCAACCGTATCAGCCGTAACTCCGCAAGGGCAGGTGGCCTGGAACACTAAGCTGATCCCTGCCACTGACGGTGAAGCTGATGCGACGGGCGGCGGCATGGCTTATGCCAACGGTGTTCTTTATGTCTCGTCTGGTTTCGGGCGGTTGACTGCACTTGATGCGAAATCTGGCGCCATCAAATGGCAAAAACGCTTGAATGCGACCGGCAGTGGATCTCCGTTGGTGAGCGACGGATTACTGTATCTGGTCGCTGGCGATGAAACGGGATGGACTGTTGATACCAAGGACGGCCGGATCGCGTGGCAGATCCAAGGTACGCCGAGCGTGGGGAACGTTCTGGGTGCTCCGGCACCAGTGATCGCATCTGAGTTTGCTGTTTTCGCATTCGGGTCGGGCGACATAACCGCAACTTTCCGGCGCGGCGGTATCCGTCGTTGGAGCGCCTCGGTGGCCGGTGGGCGTCGTGGACGCGCGGCTGCTCAGATTGTGGATGTGACAGGTGGGCCCATGGTCGTCGGAGACACGATCTACATTGGCAACCACTCGGGCCGAACAGTCGCGTTCGAGGTAAGCTCGGGTGAGCGGAAGTGGACAGCCGATGAAGGTGCGGTTGATACGGTTTGGCCCGCGGGCAATAGTATTTTTCTGATCAGCGACCGTAGTCAGCTGGTCCGCCTGAGTACTGCGGACGGCTCTATCGTATGGGCGCAGGACTTGCCGGGCTTTGTGAAAGACAAGCCGAACCGGCGCGGCCCCATCGTCGCTCATTACGGTCCAATCCTTGCAGGTGGACGTATCGTTGTCGCTTCGAATGACGGATATCTGCGGTTCTTTAACCCGGTGGATGGCACGCTTGTGCATCGTGTCGAAGTACCCGGCGGAGCCACTACAGCGCCGGTTGTAGCTGGCCAAACGCTGTATGTCGTATCGTCCAAAGGTGAACTGCACGCTTTCCGTTGACGAAAAGATGCGCTAAAGGGCGCGTCTGAGTCTTGAAAGTTGAGTATCATGTCGCTGACCCTCGCCATCGTGGGGCGCCCCAACGTGGGCAAATCCACACTGTTCAACCGCCTTGTGGGCAAACGTCTGGCTTTGGTCGACGATCAGCCGGGCGTAACGCGCGACCTGCGCGAAGGCGAAGGGCGTCTGGGTGATCTGCGCTTTACCGTTATCGACACGGCTGGTTTGGAAGATGCGACGGATGACAGCCTTCAGGGGCGTATGCGTCGCCTGACTGAACGTGCTGTGGACATGGCTGATGTGTGCCTGTTCATGATCGATGCACGCGTAGGTCTGACACCTACCGATGAGATGTTCGCTGAAATCCTGCGTAAGCGTTCCAAGCACGTGATCCTCGCCGCCAACAAGGCAGAGGGAAGCGCTGCCGATGCGGGTGTGCTTGAGGCCTATAACTTGGGCTTGGGCGAGCCTGTTCGGCTGTCGGGTGAGCATGGTGAAGGCATGACAGACCTCTATGCTCAACTGATGCCTTTGGCAGATGCTGCGGCCGAAAAAGCCGAGGACGATGCGCCGGAAACTGATATCGAGTTGGATGAGGACGGCGAAGGGGAAACCCCACTGATCACTGCGGCAAAACCGCTGCAGGTCGCGGTTGTTGGGCGTCCGAACGCTGGTAAATCCACTCTGATCAACAAGATCATTGGTGAGGATCGCCTGTTGACCGGCCCCGAAGCCGGTATCACCCGCGATGCGATCAGCCTGCGGATTGATTGGGCCGACCCGGATGGTGAAAGCACTCCGATGCGGATTTTTGACACCGCCGGGATGCGTAAAAAGGCCAAAGTTCAGGAGAAACTGGAGAAGCTATCGGTTTCGGATGGCCTGCGCGCCGTGAAGTTTGCCGAGGTCGTGGTGGTGCTGTTGGACGCAGCAATCCCGTTTGAACAACAGGACCTGCGTATTGCAGATTTGGCAGAACGCGAGGGTCGTGCCGTTGTCGTTGCCATCAACAAGTGGGACATCGAAGAGGACAAGCAGGAAAAACTGCGCGACCTCAAAGAGTCTTTCGAACGCCTGTTGCCGCAATTGCGTGGCGCTCCACTGATTACCGTATCGGCTAAGACCGGCCGCGGCCTGGAGCGTCTGCGTGCCGCGATCCTGCGTGCGCATGACGTCTGGAACCGTCGCGTCCCCACCGCAGCACTGAACCGTTGGCTAACCGCAATGTTGGAGCAGCACCCGCCGCCAGCCCCACAAGGTCGTCGGATCAAGCTGCGCTATATGACACAGGCCAAGACCCGCCCCCCCGGGTTTGTAGTCATGTGCTCGCACCCGGATAAGATGCCAGACAGCTACAAACGCTATCTGGTCAATGGTCTGCGCGAGGATTTCGACATGCCGGGAACTCCTATCCGCCTAACGTTGCGCGGCCAGGGAGACAAGAACCCTTATAAAGGACGGCGCAAGAAAAACGCTGGTGCCTTGGCCAAACATCTCAAGGGTCGCGCGTAACTGCGCCAATTTTCAGCATTTTCGGCTCAGGGGCGTGACACTCCCCTGACTGCGCGCTAGCATTCGCTTGCGTGCATCTGTTTTCGCGCGCAGCTTGTATGCGGGCAAACCGCATTAATTTTGAAACTACATTGAACCGGGCCATCGTGGGGAGCGGACTGGATGGATCTGAGGGAATATACTCGAAAATACGCGGTGCAAGACAACAGGTTGGCCGCACTGAGCTATTTTGGAACTTTTGCGGTGTATTTCACATCGCTTGCGCTGGCGATCATTTTTGTGGATCGGTGGTATGTGATGATACCGGCCGGGATCGTCTTTGCCTTTTCTGCTGTGCGCCTTTACGTACTCCAGCACGATTGCGGACACCACTCTCTTTTTGAAACGCGACAGCAGAATGAATGGGCAGGGCATGGGCTGTCCCCATTCACGTTCGCTCCGTTCGAGGTAATGAAGCAAAACCACAACCTGCATCATGCGGGTATCGGTAATCTTGAGCATCGCGAGACCGGTGAAATCCACACAATGACATTGCGGGAATGGAACCAGGCAGACTGGAAAACCCGTTTGTTTTACCGGCTGTATCGCAATCCCTTCATACTTGTTCCGGTGGGGGCGTTGTTCACCTATTTCATCCGCTATCGCTGGCCCAAGAACACCATGCGGTTCGGCGTGAAGGGAGTATTGCTACACAACCTGTCGATCGTTGTTTTCCTGGGCCTTCTTTACTTGGCGGCAGGCAGCACGGGCATTCTAGTCTGGCTGGTGTTTTCTTTGCTGGGTGGGATGCTGGGAGTGTTCCTTGTTTACCTGCAGCACAACTTTGAAGACACCTATTGGGATCGTCGGCCTGAACTGGACCCCAAAATAGCTGCTCTGCAGGGGTCTTCGGCTCTGGATTTCGGCTGGTGGTTTGATAACGCAGTCGCCTGTATCACGCTGCATGACATTCACCATTTCAACGCTCGCATCCCATCCTATCGGCTGCGTGCCTGCCATTATAACTTACCACCGGAATTCACGCCGCGCCGGATCAAATTCCCCGAGGCCGTGGCGGCGTTAAATCTGAAACTGTGGGACGAGGACGCAAAGCGCCTTGTGCCATTTCCCAAAAAGGATCAACACGGTAGCTTGGCCCGTACAGGGTGACATCTGAAGGCTGATCTGCCGATCCAAAGTTTGCAGGCGCGTGTATCACGCGTACGTTCGAAGAGTTGGGGAGAAAGAAAGGAACCGTAATGACCGCAGTGACTGACGTTAAGGGTGTAGGTGAGGCGCTAGGGCAAGCGCTGGTCGCCAATGGCTTCAAAACCGCAGAAGCCATCGCCAAGGCAAGCCCCGCAGACCTGGTCAAAGTCCCCAGAATAGGCGCCGCAAGCGCGCCGCTTTTGATCGCGGCGGCGAAAGAAGCGATTGCAACCAAACCGGCAGCTGCAAAACCAGCCGCTCGTCGTGCGCCTGCCAGAAAGCCAGTGACAAGGAAAAAAGCGCCCCGTAGGCCAGCTGCTCGAAAGACCGTGGCGGCGGCAGCGGCGGAAAAACGTGCTGAGGAAGCCGCGCGAAAGGCGGCCGAAGAAAAAGCTGCGGCAGAAGCTGCCGAAGCAAAGGCGCGCAAGAAAGCCAAGGCCAAAGCTAAGGCTGAAAAGGCGGCCAAGAAGCTCCAGGAAATGGAGGCTGTGTTTTCAAAAGCCAAGGACAAGGTGAAGGCCAAGACCAAAAAGGACAAAAAGTCCAAGAAGGACGGCAAGAAAAAAGTCGAAAAGAAGAAAGACGATAAGAAGAAAAAAGACGTTAAGAAAAAAGACAAAAGCAAAGAAAAAAAGAAAGATAAGAGTAAAGATAAGAAAAAGGCGAAGAAGTAAGCCTTCTCCGCCTTTCGGATTTTCGAACCGGTGCCGCGTTGCGCGTGCGCCGGTTTTTTATGCCAGTGTGCCGTCCAGTTGCAGCGTCAGCTTGCCGCCCAGATAAGGCGCCAGAACTTCGGGCAGTGTCACAGTACCATCGGCGTTTTGTCCATTCTCGAGAACAGCAATCAAGCAGCGTCCTACCGCCAAGCCCGAGCCGTTCAGAGTATGCACGTATTCGGGTTTACCGCCTCCTTCGGGACGGAAACGCGCGTTCATCCGGCGCGCCTGAAAATCACCACACGTCGAAACCGAACTGATCTCGCGATAGGTGTCCTGACCGGGCAACCACGCCTCAATATCAAATGTGCGGCGGGCGCCGAACCCCATGTCGCCAGTGCACAGGATCACCGTGCGATAGGGGATGCCCAGCTTTTCCAGAATACCCTCGGCGCAACGCAGCATGCGCTTTTGTTCATCATCCGACTTGTCCGGATGAGTGATCGAGACCATCTCGACCTTTTCAAACTGGTGCTGCCGCAGCATCCCGCGAGTGTCCTTGCCCGCAGAGCCAGCCTCGGAACGGAAGCACAGCGAATGCGCGGTGTAACGGCGGGGCAGGATCTCTTCCTCGGTCAGGGTGTCATTGACCATGTTGGTGAGCGAGACTTCGGATGTCGGAATCAACCACCAACCTTCGCGGGTTTGATAGCTGTCTTCGCCGAATTTCGGTAATTGACCGGTGCCTTGCATCATCTCGGAGAGAACCAGAACAGGCCCATTCACCTCAGTAAGTTCGTTCTCGTTGACGTGCGTGTCCAGCATGAACTGCGCCAATGCACGGTGAATGCGTGCGACACCACCAGACAGCAATACGAAACGCGAGCCGGAGAGTTTCGCTGCGGTTTCGAAATCCATCCCGGTTTTGACGGCTTCGATTTCGAAGTGCTCCTTCGGCGCAAAGTCCAGCTCACGCGGTGTACCCCAGCGGTTGACTTCGACATTGTCGTTTTCGTCTTTGCCTTTGGGCACATCTTCGGCTGGCAGATTGGCGATGCGGATCAGCTGGTCGGCCAGCAAGGCGTCGAGGTCTTTGGCCTCGTTCTGCATACGGGCGACTTCGGCCTTTTTTTCGGCCACCAGCGCGCGGAGGCGCTCGAACTCTGCTTCGTCACCGCGTCCCTTGGCAGCGCCCACTTCTTTAGACGCTTTGTTCTGTTCAGCCTGCGCAGTTTCGGCGGCCAGAATTTTCGCCCGACGGCTTTCGTCCAGCCTCAGCAGGTCTGACGACACCGGCGCGTCCCCACGGCGCGCAAGTGCGGCGTCGAAGGCGGCTGGATTTTCGCGAATGGCGCGGATGTCGTGCATGGTTCAGATCCTTAAATGTGTGAATCACTGGAACCGCTTATGCACCATCTGAAAGGCGGGGTGTAGCACCGGTTACGACTTATCGGAGACCTCGTGCGATTCATGTGCCAAATGCCCGTCCCATTCTTCGACCGGGATCTTGGGTTCAGGGGGATCGGCCATGTACGAGGGTGTCATGATCTGCACGTGATTTTCGTTGAATACCGCCACGATATTGCGATGCAGGTCAGAACGGATCTTGGGGATGATACTACCGCGCGTGGTGAATCCATTGATCTGGTAATTGATCGCGTAGTCCGCCAAAGCCGTCCACAAGACAAACGGCTCGGGTTTGGCCTTGATCCCCTTGGTTCGGTTGGCGGCTTCGACCAGCATGGCTTCTACCTTCTCGGGCGGCTCTTCGTAGCCAATGCCAACGGTTGTATGTAACAGCAGACCGCTGCCGTCGGTTTTCTTTGAGAAATTCACGACGTCCGAGTTCATCAACTGCGCATTCGGGATCGAGATTAGTTCATTCTTGATCGACTTCAGGTGCGTTTCCATCAGCTTGATCTGCACCACGTCGCCGATGTGATCTCCGATTTGGATACGGTCACCGATCGACGTCGAACGGCGATAGATCACAAACAGGCCAGCCAGCATGTTTGATACAACCGAGTTTGCACCCAGCGACAGCATCGCACCGACCAGAATAGTTAGTCCCTGAAAGGCCGCCGAGTCCGACCCCGGAATGTAAGGCACGGCAAAGACCAGCGCGATCAAAATGACGATCACGCGTGCGATGTTGAATGTTGGGCTGACCCAGTGCTTTTCGAAATCGCCTAGATCGAATGATCCTGCCTCAACCGCGTCGAAGAACACCCGCATACCTTTGATGATGTACATCGTGACCCACGCGATCAGGGCCAGCATGATCAAGTTCGGTATATAACTCAGAATACCCTTAAAGATCAGCAGGACCGGCTCGGTCAGGTAGGTCAGTAGCAGCTGTGCGAAGTAGCGGGTTTCGGCAAAGGCGAGCAGGACGAAAGAAAGGTAGTAGTAGAAGCCAAGAAAAAAGATCACCAGCAGAGCGAAATTCAGTCCGTACCTCACCAAAGCGGCAATCGCCTCGGCCTGAACGCTTTTGGCAGTAGCGGTTTCTACATCCTTAAGCTGACGTTTCACGAATTTGAGCGTACGGCGGCGAATACGCCGGTGGATCCATAGGATGGCCACGACGAAAGCAACAAAACCCAACGTCCAAGCTGCGGCCTCGATGGCGCCGGACACCCGTGCCTGTTCGGTGCGGTTGGCCCGGTAAGATACGATTGCCTCTTTGATAGCGTCACCGTGCAGAAGGGCGAGAACATCCAGCTCCATCTGGTCCAACTCGGCATCGGCCACCGTTACGATTGATATGAGGACGCCATCAGCTCTGATGCGCGTACCCAGCTCAGTTTCCTCAAAGGCGATTTCGACGTTGGGTCGGTCGGATGCTTCGGCAACTTCGATAATGCTGTTCTGAACGCGTTCGGCCCGCTCCGAGGCCGGAAGGGCGCTGGAGCCGCGCAAGAAGAACAGCGTGTCCCCGTCTACGATCACAGGGGCTTTGAATACGTCCGTGTCGCTTTCTTGAACCTCTGCTGGTGCGGCGGGTGCTTCCTGCGCCGCGCTTGGTCCAGATAGAAGAACGATGACTACAGCCGTTAGCAACAGATGCATCAACAGCTGGAAGGGATTGAAGTTTCTCGTCATTCGTCCTCCTTTCCCCTGACTATATCCAAGACAGCGCTCGTTCCTAGGACATATCTGCAACGCTTCTGAACATCCTTAACGCTTCCAGAAGCAAGCTTGCACAATCCGGTGCCGCCTTTGCTTGCAAACAGCCGGTTCAAGGCATAGGTTCTCGCCAAATTTGCGGAGCCCCTCCGCAGCTCCAAACCAAAAGGAATATCCCATGGAAGGTGGCGCAATCGCCCAGTTTCTCCCACTGATCCTAATCTTTGCGATCATGTATTTTCTGCTGATCCGCCCGCAGCAGAAGAAGATGAAGGAACATCAGGCCATGGTCGAGGCCGTGCGCCGGGGCGATCAGGTCGTCACCCAAGGTGGTCTGATCGGCAAAGTTTCGAAGGTCAAGGAAGGCGAGAACGAGATCGAGGTTGAACTCGCTGAGAACGTCAAGGTTCGCGTGGTCAAATCGACCATTGCACAGGTTTTGAACAAGACTGAACCTGCGAAGTAACTTCGCGCGACAATTCCTTGAAAAGGCAGGGTAATGCTGCAAATTGATACCTGGAAGCGGGTTCTGATCTGGTCGGTCTGCGTGATCGGCCTGCTCATGGCCCTGCCGAATGCGTTCTATACGCGCGTCGAGCAATCCAACGATGCCAAGGCCGAGATCGAGCTTGGCATCGACACCCCAGAGCTTCAGACCCAAGCGGGGCAGTGGCCGAATTGGCTGCCGTCATCGCTGGTCAATCTTGGCCTCGATCTGCGTGGTGGAGCTCATCTGCTGGCCGAAGTTAAGGTCGAAGATGTCTACGAATCCCGCATGGAGGCGATGTGGCCCGAAATCCGCGATGCATTGCGGGGCGAGCGTGCCACGGTCGGCACAATCCGAGAGCAGGAATCAGCCCCGGACGAGATTCGTGTTCGCATAAGCCAGCCCGAAGGCATGTCCCGTGCGCTTGAGGTTGTGCGTGGCCTTGCCCGTCAGGTGCAGACGCTGACTGGGGTGGGGGCCACCGATATCGTGGTAAGCGCAGAGGGCGACACGCTCATCGTACAGCTTTCCGAGGCAGAGAAACTGGCCTCTGACGACCGTACAGTGCGTCAGTCGCTGGAAATCATTCGCCGCCGGATTGACGAGGTGGGGACCCGTGAGCCGACTATTCAGCGTCAGGGTGCAAACCGTATTCTTATTCAGGTGCCGGGTATCGGCAGCGCAGGTGAGCTGAAAGATCTCATCGGTACCACGGCGCAGCTGACCTTCAATCCGGTTGTTGGGCGCGGCACTGACCCGGATGTTACGCCGAACTTCGGGCAAGAGGTTGTCCCTTCGATCGACGAAAATGGTGTGTTTTACATCATCGAGTCCGCCCCTGTCGTAACCGGCGAGGAACTGGTGGACGCGCAGCCGTCGTTCGACCAGAACGGCCGTCCTGCGGTCAGCTTCCGGTTCAATACATCGGGCGCCCGTAAGTTCGGTGACTATACCCGAGACAACATTGGCGCGCCCTTCGCAATCGTGCTGGATGACGAGGTGATCTCGGCGCCAGTGATTCAGGCGCATATTGCCGGTGGGTCCGGGATCATCACCGGAAACTTCACTGTTGAAGAAAGCACCAATCTGGCCGTTCTGCTGCGCGCTGGTGCTCTACCTGCAGAGTTGGAGTTTCTGGAAGAACGCACCATTGGTCCTGAGCTAGGGCAGGACAGCATCGACGCAGGTAAGATTGCGACAATGGTGGCCTTTGTCGCGGTTCTGAGCTTCATGGCGCTTAGCTACGGCCTGTTCGGTGTGTTCGCGAATATCGCACTGATCATCAACGTCGGCTTGTTGTTTGGCCTGCTGTCCTTGATTGGGGCGACGCTGACCTTGCCGGGTATCGCGGGTATCGTTCTGACGGTTGGTATGGCGGTGGACGCCAACGTGCTGATCTTTGAGCGTATCCGTGAGGAACTGAAATCAGCCAAAGGTCCGGCGCGCGCAATCGAGCTGGGTTATGAAAAGGCGCTATCGGCTATTGTCGACGCCAACGTGACCACCTTCATCACCGCCGTGATCCTGTTTGCAATGGGCAGCGGACCGGTGCGCGGTTTCGCGATTACGCTGGGTCTGGGTATTCTGACCTCAGCCTTCACCGCGATCTTCGTGACGCGTCTGATGGTGGTGATGTGGTTCGAACGCCGCCGTCCGAAAACGATCGAGGTTTGACATGAGACTGAAACTCGTACCCCAAAACACCTCGTTCGATTTCTTCACTCGTTGGAAATTGTGGCTGGGCATTTCGGCTTTGATGATGGTGATTGCGTTCACCTCATTCATGCTGCAAGGGCTGAACTTTGGCATCGACTTCCGCGGCGGGACCACTATCCGGACCCAATCCGCGCAGGAAATCGATATTGGTGCCTATCGTGATGCCATTGCTCCACTTGAGCTGGGCGATGTTACGATCACCGAAATCTTTGACCCAACCTTTGGCGAAGACGAAAACGTCGCCATGATCCGTATTCAGGCGCAGGCCGATGCCGAGGCGGTCTCGGCCGCCACGGTCACCGCAGTGGAAGAGGCGCTGAAGGTTTCCGTGCCGGATATCGAATTTGTCTCGGTCGAATCCGTTGGTCCCAAAGTGTCGGGCGAGTTGATCCAGACCGCCGTGATCGCGGTGATGCTCGCTATCGGGGCGGTGTTGGTCTACATCTGGCTGCGCTTCGAATGGCAGTTCGCGCTGGGCGCTGTGGCCGCTTTGGTGCACGACGTGATCTTGACCATAGGCATCTTTTCGGAACTGCAGATCCGCTTTGATCTGGCGATTATTGCAGCGTTGCTAACCATTGTTGGCTACTCGTTGAACGATACCGTTGTTGTGTTTGACCGGGTTCGTGAGAACCTGCGTAAGTACAAGAAGAAAGAGCTGAAAGAGGTTCTGAACATCTCGATCAACGAGACGCTCAGCCGGACGGTGATGACCTCGGTCACGACGCTTCTGGCGTTGATCTCGCTGTATGTGCTGGGCGGCGACGTGATCCGCGGATTTGTCTTTGCGATGATCTGGGGTGTGATCGTGGGAACATATTCTTCGGTCTTCGTGGCCTCGACAATTCTGCTGTGGCTGGGTGTTAAACGCGACTGGTCTAAGCCGTCGAATACGGCGGGCAATCAGTTTGCCAACATCGACGCCTGAGTTCTTTGGCCAGTCCCCCACGGGGCTGGCCATAATTCTATTCGCCGCCTTTTTGGGTGGTGTCGTACGCGGTTTTTCCGGCTTTGGGACCGCTCTTATCTTTCTCCCAATTTCCACACCTTATCTTGGACCGTTCGGAGCACTGATCGGCCTAACGATCATGGATATTTTCGGGCCGCTGCCAAACCTGCGCGGAGCATGGCGCGTGGTGGATCGGAGTGATCTGGTAAGGCTGGTGACGGGATGTGCCCTGTTGCTGCCCGTAGGGTTATGGGTTCTTACAAAAGTTGAACCCGAAGTGTTTCGCTATGCGGTCAGCCTTTTGGCCTTTTTCATGCTCGCTGTGCTGATAATGGGGGTTCGGTACAATGGGGTTGTCACCCGAACGATGGTTGCGGGTATAGGCGGGGCCGCAGGCTTCCTTGGGGGGGGCGCTGGGTTGCCCGGGCCAGCTGTTATCCTGTTTTACATGTCGCGTTCACTGCCGGTTGAAGTGATCCGGGCGACTATCTTGTTGTTCCTGTTTGTCTTCGACTTTCTTATCCTTGGATACCTTACGGGGATGGGGCGGGTGACATTTTCCGCAGCAATGCTTGGTTTGGTTCTGGCTGTCCCGAACCTTGCTGGCAATCGGCTGGGGGGATGGTTGTTCCGGCCCAAGCGCGAAAAGCTCTATCGTGCTGCGGCCTACCTGGCGATTGCTCTTGCGGCCTTGTCGGGACTGCCTCTTTGGGGCTAGAAGACGCCATGCGCTTGAATGAGATCAGCTATAACAATGCAGTTCCGGTCGACGGCTATGGCCCCGGTTTTTTCCGAATTGGCGGGAAGGTTTTCGAGGGGTCAGTCCTGACTGGGCCGACGGGAACCTTAGAATGGGGTGGGTACACGGACGACGCGCCTCTACTTGCGCTCTCTGATACCGTTGATGTTCTCTTTATTGGTACCGGAGAGGCGCTGACGCATATCCCGAGCGATCTGCGTACTACACTTGAAGGTGCTGGTATTGGCGTCGAGATTATGAACTCTCCGGCGGCTTGCCGCACGTACAACGTGCTGTTGTCCGAAGGGCGGCGTGTTGCGCTGGCGCTATTGCCGGTCTGATCTGGTTACAGAGCCTGCGGCAAATCTCACCTTTTGCCTCTGACGGCAATGAGATAAGCGGAACTCATGACACTGACTGTGACTGATCTGGCCATCGCCCGTGGTGGCGTTCCTGTTCTTGAGGGGCTGAGCTTTGAGCTGCAACCGGGCAAGGCACTGATCTTGCGCGGGCCGAACGGTATCGGCAAGACCACCTTGCTGAGGACGCTTGCGGGATTGCAACCGCCCCTGACCGGAGAGATCGAAGGGGCAGAAGATCAAATCGCTTACGCCTCACATTCCGATGGACTGAAGCCGACGCTGACGGTGGTTGAGAACCTTACCTTTTGGGCCTCGGTTTTCGGCACAAATGATATTCAACCTGCTTTGGACGCCTTTGCACTAAACGAGTTGTCCGATCGCCACGCGGGCAACCTGTCGGCGGGGCAGAAGCGACGATTGGGTTTGGCGCGGATGTTGGTGACCGGTCGGCCGATTTGGATGCTGGACGAACCGACTGTGTCGCTAGACCGCAACGCAGTTCAGATGTTCGCCGATGCCGTGCGCGCGCATCTGGGGCAGGGCGGTTCGGCCTTGATCGCCACCCATATCGATCTTGGTTTGGATGGTGAGGTTCTGGACGTGGGGCCCAACAAGGCCAAACCGAAACCTATCGACGACTTCGACGGAGGCTTCTTGTGATCGCTTTGCTACTGCGTGACCTGAAACTGGCCTTCCGTGCGGGCGGAGGGTTCGGTCTTGGTTTGGCGTTTTTCCTGATCGTGACCGTTCTGGTCCCGTTTTCGGTGGGCCCTCAATCTTCGCTATTGTCAACGATTGCGCCGGGCGTTCTTTGGCTGGGTGCGCTTCTGGCCTGTCTGCTGTCGCTGGATCGCCTGTTGGCTCTGGATTGGGAAGATGGCTCGCTTGATCTGTTGGCGACAGCACCACTGCCGCTGGAATCGGTAGTTTCGATCAAGGCCCTTGCTCATTGGATCACGACCGGGTTGCCGCTGGTGCTGGCTGCTCCTTTTCTGGGCGTGTTGCTGAATCTGCCGGTGCCAGGTTTTTTCTGGCTGGTGATCTCGTTGCTGGTCGGAACCCCCGCGATGAGCGTTATTGGCACTTTCGGTGCCGCCTTGACCGTTGGCCTGAAACGCGGAGGGTTGCTTTTGTCTTTGCTCGTTTTGCCACTGTACGTGCCGACGCTGATTTTCGGTGCCGAGGTCGCGCGACGCGGTGCCACGGGGATGGAGACACAAACCCCTCTACTGATGCTCGCGGGTATAACGGCGGCCACAATCGCCTTGCTACCCTTTGCCAGCGCCGCTGTTCTGCGCATCAACCTTCGGTGACGCGGTCAAACTTTGACCGATGTCAATTGAGAACGAACCCGACTCGGACTAGATAAGGCCCATGTCTATCGCAGCCAAAGCCAACGCCCTCTGGGAATACGCCAACCCACGCAAGTTCCTTGCAACCAGTGAGCGGGTAATGCCGTTTTTCTGGGTGACTTCTCTTGCGTGTATTGTTGTCGGACTGGTCTGGGGTTTCTTCTTCACACCAGATGACTACAAGCAGGGTTCGACCGTTAAGATTATTTACCTGCATGTGCCGGCCGCGTTGATGGCAATCAACTGTTGGCTAATGATGCTTGCGACGTCCTTGGTTTGGTTGGTTCGCAGACATCATGTCAGCGCACTGGCTGCCCGCGCAGCAGCGCCCATTGGCATCGTCATGACACTGATCGCTTTGGTTACCGGGGCGATCTGGGGTCAACCCATGTGGGGCACTTGGTGGGAATGGGATCCGCGCCTGACATCATTTCTGATCTTGTTCCTGTTCTATCTGGGGTACGTTGCGCTGTGGGAGGCGATCGAAGACCCCGATACGGCAGCTGATCTGACGTCTGTTCTGTGTCTCGTCGGGTCGGTCTTTGCGATCCTAAGCCGTTACGCGGTGAACTTTTGGAACCAGGGCCTGCATCAAGGTGCGTCGGTGATGCGTGCGGCGGCGATCACAGGCACAGATACCGAAGAAAAAGTCAGCAACATTTATTTCTACCCGCTGCTGTTGTGCATCATCGGGTTTGTTCTGCTGTTCATCGCGCTCGTCCTGTATCGTACTGGTACTGAAATTCGCGCCCGACGGATCAAAGCGCTGCTGGCACGTGAAAGGGTGAGCGGATGATTCCGGATCTTGGAAAATATGCAGATACGGTTTTGTGGTCTTATGCGGCTTCGATCTCGTTGCTTGTGCTGTTGATCGTGTTCAGCATTGCCCGAGGACGCAAGGTCAGGGCCGAGATGGAGAAGGTCGAACAAAGGATGACGCGCAATGGCTAAAGTTTCGCCTCTGATGATCGCGCCGCCACTGATCTTTGCCGCATTCGCTGTGCTGGCTGGCATCGGTATGTTTCGCGATGACCCCAACGCACTGCCTTCGGCGCGTGAGGGTCAACCGGCACCGCCGGTCGTCCTGACTGAGTTTCCGGGCAAGACATCGTTCGATGATGCGACCCTCCGCGATGGTGAAGTCAAACTGGTCAACTACTGGGCCAGCTGGTGTGCACCCTGCCGCGCTGAACATCCAAACCTTGAGGCACTCTCTGCAGAGGGCATTCCGGTTTACGGGATTAACTACAAAGACAAGTTGGGCAACGCTGAGGCGTTTCTGACCGAACTGGGCGACCCTTACACCGGCATTGGGCGCGATGAGCAAGGACGAATGGGGTTGGACTGGGGCGTTTACGGTGTGCCTGAGACCTACGTCATTGATGGCGAGGGTACGATCATCCTGCGCTTTGCTGGCCCAATCACCCAACGCGTTATCGAAAGCACGATCCGGCCTGCGCTAGAGAAAGCTGGGCAATAGATCTGATCGGTACCAAGCGGTGCGAGGCTGCGCCCCCGCTTGTTATCTTGGCTAGGCGGATTGAGTAGATCCGCACAGATTGAAAAAGCCCCGGCATATTGGCCGGGGCTTTGTTTTTTAGTCGGCTTTCGCCAAGTTTCGCAGGACGTACTGTAGCACGCCGCCGTTTTCGATGTACTCGATCTCAGGCGCGGTATCGATGCGGCACTTGAGGGTGATGGTCTTTTCAGTGCCGTCCCCATAGGTGATTTTGCAGGGCAATTCCTGCAGCGGTTCAACCGAATCCAAACCGTCAATCGAGACGGTTTCATCACCTTTCAGGCTCAGCGACTTGCGATTGTCTCCGCCTGTGAATTCGAATGGAATGACGCCCATGCCGACCAGGTTCGAGCGGTGGATACGCTCAAAGCTTTCGGCAATCACGGCTTTGACTCCCAATAGTGCGGTGCCTTTTGCCGCCCAATCTCGGCTGGAGCCTGCGCCGTACTGCTCTCCGCCAAAGACAACCAGCGGGGTACCCTGTTCCTGATAGGCCATCGAAGCGTCATAGATCGACGTCTGCTGACCATCGGGCCCCTTGGTGTAGCCACCTTCGACACCGTCCAGCATTTCGTTTTTGATGCGGATGTTGGCGAAGGTGCCACGCATCATGACCTCGTGGTTTCCTCGACGCGAGCCGTACGAGTTGAACTCACGCGGCTGAACTTGGCGATCGGTCAGATACTTACCGGCTGGAGTTGTCGTGGCAAAAGAACCAGCAGGTGAGATGTGGTCGGTTGTGACCATGTCACCCAGAATGGCTAGAACCTTGGCTCCATCGATGTTCGAAATCGTACCGGCATTCGGACCCATCCCTTGGAAATAGGGCGGGTTCTGGATGTAAGTCGAGTTCGGCGGCCAGTCATAGGTTTCGGCATCGGTGGTCTCAACCGCTTGCCACTTTTCGTCACCTTTGAAGACGTCGGCGTATTTCGACTGGAACGCCTCGCGGGTTACGGTCGCCTGAACCAAATCAGCGATTTCCTTTTGGCTTGGCCAGAGGTTTTTCATAAAGACATCGTTGCCGTCCTTATCCCTGCCAATTGGCTCGGACGTCAGGTCAATATCCATAGTACCGGCCAGCGCGTAGACGACGACCAGCGGGGGTGACGCCAAATAGTTGGCGCGGACGTCCGGTGAGATTCGACCTTCGAAGTTGCGGTTGCCCGACAGCACCGAGGTAGCGACTAGGTCCCCCTCGGCGATCGCTTCGCTGATCTCTCGCTGGATGGGGCCGGAGTTACCGATGCATGTGGTGCAGCCATAGCCAACGAGATTGAACCCGATTGCATCCAGATGCTCTTGAAGGCCAGCCGCCTCAAGATACTCGGACACGACCTGCGAGCCGGGTGCCAGCGAGGTCTTGACCCAAGGCTGACGGTTCAGACCCAGTTCATGCGCCTTTTTCGCCACCAGACCAGCGCCGATCATCACGTAGGGGTTCGAGGTGTTGGTGCAGGAGGTGATCGATGCGATCACGACCTTGCCGGACTCCATGCCGTATTCCTCGCCCTTGACTTCGACCTGCTTGCCCATCGGGCGTTTGAAGGTCTCGGCCATTTCCTTGGTGAAGGCAGCCTTGGCATCTGTCAACGCCACGTAGTCCTGAGGGCGTTTCGGGCCCGAGATCGCGGGCACGATGGTACCCATATCCAGCGACAGGGTGTCTGTGTAGATTGGCTCGTAGTTCTCATCGCGCCAGAAACCATTTTCTTTGGCATAGGCTTCGACCAGCGCGAGACGGTCCTCATCGCGGCCGGTGTTGCGCATGTAGCGCAGGGTTTCTCCATCAATGGGGAAAAAGCCGCAGGTTGCGCCGTATTCTGGTGCCATGTTGGCAATAGTCGCGCGGTCAGCTAGCGGCAGATGATCCAAACCTTCGCCGTAGAACTCGACGAATTTGCCGACTACGCCCTTTTCACGCAGCATCTCGACGACTTTCAGAACCAAGTCAGTGCCGGTGGTGCCCTCGACCATCGATCCTGTGAGCTCAAATCCCACAACCTCTGGGATCAGCATCGAAATCGGTTGACCCAGCATTGCTGCCTCAGCCTCGATCCCGCCGACACCCCAGCCCAGAACGGCCATGCCGTTGACCATGGTGGTGTGACTGTCGGTGCCGACCAGCGTGTCGGGATAGGCGACTTCGTCGCCGTTCTGATCGGTGTCAGTCCAAACCGTTTGCGCGAGGTATTCCAGGTTCACCTGGTGGCAGATGCCCGTTCCGGGGGGCACAACGCGGAAGTTGTTGAATGCCGACTGACCCCATTTGAGAAACTGATACCGCTCCATGTTGCGTTCATATTCACGGTCCACGTTCATTTGAAACGCGCGTGGGTTACCGAATTCATCGATCATGACCGAGTGGTCAATGACCAGATCAACAGGGTTCAACGGGTTGATCTTTTGCGCGTCGCCACCAAGACCCTTAATGCCATCGCGCATCGCGGCCAGATCGACCACGGCCGGCACGCCAGTGAAATCTTGCATCAGAACACGGGCAGGGCGGTAGGCAATCTCGCGCGGGTTCTTGCCGCCATTGGCACCCCATTCACTGAATGCCTTGATGTCGTCGACCGAGACGGAAAAGCCGTCATCCTCGAACCGCAGCATATTCTCAAGCACGACTTTCAGTGCGGCAGGGAGCTTGGAAAAATCACCCAGACCGGCCTCTTGCGCAGCGGGGATTGAATAATAGGAAATCGACTTGCCGTTCACGCTCAGACTGCGGCGTGTGTTGGCGGTATCCTTTCCAACATTGATAGGCATCTGATGGCCTCCCTCTCAAATGACGTGAAGTATGGGATTCGCTAAAAGTTTTCTGCATCACTGGGGCCGTCGGTTCAAGGTTTGGTGTTTTTTGAAACCCTGTCCGCCACTTGCTGCGCTTAGAAACTTCGGTCTCAAGAAACCTTGATTGGAGCTTGAGCGGCGGAAGCGTTAGACCATTTAGGCAAGTTATCGAATTCAAGCGAAAAACCTATCGTACCGAGGTGAAAATGCTCAAACCGACAGCATTGGCGACCGTGATCAGCGTGTTTATGACAGTGTCAGCGGCAGCCGAGAATGATCCCGTTGTTGTTGAACTTTTTACTTCGCAGGGATGTTCCTCTTGTCCGCCTGCGGATCGCATTATGCATGAGTTGGCAAAACGAGATGATGTGATTGGTCTGGCGCTGCATGTGGACTATTGGGACTACATCGGCTGGAAAGACGAATACGCTAAACCCGATCACACGCTGCGCCAACGCGCGTATGCACGGGAAGGCGGACGGTCGATGATCTACACACCTCAAATGGTGGTGAATGGTCAGCATGATATCGTTGGTGCAAAGTCTCTCGAACTAGATCGCCTCATTGATGCCCATCTGACGGCGGCACCAGAGGCTACGGTCAGCGCAAGCCGTTCAGGCAGCGATGTTATGGTTGAGGTCGCTCCGGTCGAATTACCTGCGGATGAAACCTATGATGTGCGCATCGTTCAGTATTCCCCGATGCGGCACGCTTCGATCCGACGTGGTGAACTGGCCGGGCACGAACTGGATTACGCGAATGTTGTAGAGGTATGGTACGTAGCCGGGCAGTGGGACGGCGTTGCTCCACAACAGTTTACGGCAGAGTTAGCCTCGGACCTGCCTGCAGTCGTTTTGGTGCAAAGGGTAGGGCACGGCCCAATCGTTGCGGCAGCGCATATTCAGTAGTCAGGGCATATCTTCGGGCTGCACGCCTAAGCCATTCCACGCTTTCCAGCGGCGGTGAATCCAGAACCATTGCCCCATGTGCTGTTTGACCATTTTTTCAAGGTCGTCATTGGTGAACTGGGTCATAGTTTTGGGATCGGTGTGCGGCACCGGGTCATGTAAGACGATCTCAAAATCGATCCCGTTCGGTTGGCGCACCGCATAGCACGGGATTAGCACAGCATTGTATTTCATTGCCAGCTCTGCATTCAGAACCGAGGTCACGGCCGGTTTGCCGAAGAACATCAGCTCTTCGCCGCCGTGGGCGTGGAGGTCCGAAACAATAGCGATGATGCCGCTTTTCTTAAGCGACCGAACCATTTCGACCATCCCGCGGCGCCCTTGTTCGAACATGGGCGCACCGGTTTTGTAAAAGGCGTCCACATACATGTCGTTGAAGTAAGGGTTTGCCATTCGGCGGTACAGGCAACCAATTGGTTGACCGCTGCGCGCCTGTAACGCGATCCGGGCAGCAAGATAGTGTCCGAAATGCGCGGTGATCATCATGACTGGTCGACCTTCGGCCACAGCAGCGTCAAAGGCAGCCACACCAGGCCCCGAGATCTTGGCGGTACTCTGGCGCTGGGTGAAACCTTCGGGCGAGAAATGCTCCATGATGGCACGCCCGGCGTTGTCCGGGACAGCACGGCAAATACGCTTGACCTCCGCCTCGGGTAGGTCGGGACAGGTGAGTTTCAGGTTGCTGCGTACCCGCTTGGTGAACCCAACAAGGGGTGCGAGGCCGCGCACGATTGCACCCATAGTTGCGATGCGACGCTCATAGGGCAGTATGCCCATCGCACGGATTACACCTTTTAGGAAAAGACCGGTGATGTAGTACTTTCTAAGCTCTCCGCGGCTTAGTTCCGACTTTTCGACGGGCATAATCTGGTCTCACCGGCTGTTGCGATTGGCCGGGTCAGACATACAAGGCACGCCCCCTGATCACAAGCGCCCCGATGGATAGCTTGGGCATCGGTAGCGCATTATTTTTCGTCGTCTTCCTCGATAAGAGAGATCGTGCCTTCGTCTACCAGAGTTCGTATTGCGCCGACGACCCGCCCCATGGATGCTTCGGCATCCGCGTGTTTGACCTTACCACGTTCGTTTATTTCGTCTCGTAAGTTGTCGGCCATCCGTTTGGACATGTTCGAAAGCAAGAACTCGGCCGTGTTTGCATCGTCTTCCGAAGTACTGCCTGCAAGCGCTGTAACTAGGTCGGCCTGATCCAGACTGCGTATGAGCGTTGGGACATCGCGCGGCATGACACGCTCGGGTATATGGGCGAAGGTAAAGATCGATTTTCGCACGACACTGGCGAAATCTGAATCCTCTTCGTAGAGGGCGGTGAGCAGACCATCGCGTGTGGTCGCCGTCGACTGATTCAGGATCGCGCCAACGCGCGCGCCTGGCCCATCGGTGAATGCTTGCGCGGGCTTTTGATCCAGTTGGGCAGCCAAAGACCAACCGATACGATCTACCGCCTCTGGAGTAATATTGGCGGTTTTGGATACTGCATAGGTAATGCGGCGTGCAAGTGGCCCGGGAAGTAGAGTCAAAAGCTCTGCCGCTTTAGCGGTTTCCAGCTTTGACAGCATTACTGCTGCGATTTCGATACTTTCCGCCTGGGCGATCGCGGCTAGATCCTCTGGCGGGATGTCACGCAGTCGATGCCAGGGATCGCCGATCTGGCGCACTCCAGCCACCTTGCGCAATCGAGCCGCAGTTGCGGGGGCGATCTTACCGTCTACCGCATCAAGCGCGCTTGCCAAGCCGTGGGGAAAGGACAAACCAACGCTCTCCAATGCATCTGCGAATTCCTCGGCCACTGCATCCAAGGTCACACGATCCACTAGCCCCATTCGGCCAAGCTGGTGGGTTAACTTTTCCTGCAACTCGTCGGGAAGCTCTTCCAGAGGGATATCAGCACCCTCGTTCAACAATAGTCGAACGACGATCGCGGCCTTTTGCCGACTGTTCAATGCCTGCGGGACAAGGCACGAAGCGTCGTCGTTCTGATCAATAACCGGAGCTGCCGTCCCCGGTTCCATTTGTATCAAAGAGTTTAAGTCCTGCATCTGCCTGTGGTGCCAAGTTTCTGTTCCACAGGCAGATTACGGAGAGTCGGGTAAAGAAAGACTGAAGCCTAGTAACTATAAGTCAGCCCGGTGCGGATTGCCTCTTGCAGAGACGTCTCGGCCCATGTGCCTTCTCCGCCGCGCGCCTTGATCTCACGCCATTGCTCGATCGCCAAGTCGGTTTTGCCTTCGGCGACAAAGCCCTGACCCATATAGCTGCGGGCAAGAATGTTATCTGGGTTAGCTTCGATGGCGTTGTTGTAAAACACGTTTGCCAGTTCAAGCTCACCCATTTTGCGGTAGGTGAAACCCCAGTATGTCAGCACCCGATCATCGTTCTGATCCATGATGCGCAAGATATTCTGGGCATTTTCGAATTGGCCGTCATACGCCAATTCACGCACGGCTTCGTACAGCTCGTCTTCAGAGAACTTGGTTTTGTCTGGTTTTACGCACCGACCGGCATCTTTGTCGTACACGCGTCCAAAGAGGCATTTCTTGGTGGTATTGGTTGGCTTGGGGGCAGTGCTGCCACCTCCGCCGGCGGCGTAAACGACGGGTGCAAAGGCAAAAGCCTGAAGGGCAATTGCTGAGGCTAGTACGAGACGCATTTTCCTACTCCGTTCTCTGGGCTGCTCTCATCAAGCATAGCGCGATCTGATAAAAAGCTAACAATCGCGCCCTCGCTTTTATTCACAAGTAGGAAAGATTTTTCTCAGCTGTTTACAATTTTTGCGCAGGTTTGGCTTTCGCTGTCCCAATAAGTGCCGGGTGCGCAGGATTGCGTTTGCTTGGAATTTCCAGAGCAAGCCAGTGCGATAGAGGCGGTGCAGCTAAGAACGAGTGCGCAGAGTAAAGTGCGGGTCATAATGTTTCTCCAGTTCGGAAATACCTTCGCAGCATAGCCGATTTGACCCAATCTGGCAAAAGAATGGGGCCCGGATCGTTCTTCGCGACCCGGGCCCCTCAAAGTACTTGATGATCAGGATCTATTCGCCGAAAACGCGTTCGAAAATCGTGTCGACGTGTTTGGTGTGGTACCCAAGGTCGAACTTTTCTTCGATTTCTTCGGTGCTCAACGCGGCGGTGACTTCGGCATCACCCAGAAGTTCGGTTTTGAAATCCTTGCCTTCTTCCCAGACTTTCATCGCGTTGCGTTGAACCAGGCGATATGCGTCCTCGCGGCTAACACCTGCCTGCGTCAGGGCCAGCAACACGCGTTGGCTCATCACCAGACCGCGGAACTTGTTCATGTTGGCCAGCATGTTTTCAGGATAAACCACCAGCTTGTCGATTACGCTGGTCAGGCGCGACAGAGCAAAGTCTAAAGTGACTGTTGTGTCGGGGCCGATGTTGCGCTCGACCGAGCTGTGGCTGATGTCGCGCTCGTGCCACAGAGCCACGTTTTCCATCGCTGGAACCACGGCCATACGCACCAGACGGGCCAGACCGGTCAGGTTTTCGGTCAGAACCGGGTTGCGCTTGTGCGGCATCGCCGACGAACCTTTCTGGCCTTTTGAGAAGAACTCTTCGGCCTCCAGAACCTCGGTCCGCTGCATGTGGCGGATTTCGATGGCGATGTTTTCGATGCTGCTGGCGATGACGCCCAACGTGGCAAAGAAGGCCGCGTGACGGTCGCGCGGGATAACCTGCGTGCTGATCGGCTCGGGGACCAGACCCAGTTGATCGCAAACATGCTCTTCTACACGCGGGTCGATGTTGGCAAAGGTGCCAACCGCGCCGCTGATCGCTCCGGTTGCGATTTCGGCACGCGCGTCGCGCATACGGGAAAGGTTGCGGTCCATTTCAGCGTAGAACCGGGCGAATGTCAGACCCATGGTCGTCGGCTCGGCGTGGATGCCGTGGCTGCGACCGATGCGGACGGTTTCTTTGTGCTCATAGGCGCGGCGCTTCAGGGCGGCCAGCAGTCCTTCCAGGTCAGCGATCAGGATGTCGGCGGCGCGCGTTAGCTGTACGTTGAAGCAGGTGTCCAAAACATCCGAGCTGGTCATACCCTGATGCACGAAACGGGCTTCTTCGCTGCCAACATGCTCGGCCAGATGGGTCAGGAATGCGATGACGTCGTGCTTGGTGACAGCCTCGATCTCATCGATCCGGGCCACGTCGAATTCCACGTCCTTGGCTTTCCATACAGCATCCGCATTTTCACGCGGGATCACGCCCAGATTTGCCATTGCTTCGCAGGCATGTGCCTCGATCTCGTACCAGATGCGGAACTTGGTCTCGGGCGACCAGATGGCAACCATGTCGGGGCGGGAATAACGTGGAATCATTGGCAGCGGCACCTTTTTATGATTTGGCAGAGAGCGATGCGGCGGGGTTTAAACCCGCGCGGCCAAAGGAACAAGATGCGAGTGCTGGGATGAGACGGTTTGCCCTGATTTTGACGGTCTGGCCGGGGTGTCGGTGGACATGAACCTGCCGCGAAAGCTGACCGACTTCGAAGGGCGCTGGAGTTTAAAACGCGTTATACGCGACGCGCGAGCGGGGCAGGTTGTGCAGGCAGACGGAGTTGCACACCTCTACGAAGGTGAGGGGGGGCTGATTTATGACGAGGAGGTCACCCTACGCATTCCAGGTCAGCCCGAGATGAAGGGAACGCGCCGTTACCTATGGCACAACGGTGAGGATCGTATCTTGGTGAATTTTGATGATGGCCGCTTTTTCCATGCTCTGAAATTGGGGTCGCCGGAGGCATCTGACCACCACGATTGCCCTCCAGACAGCTACGACGCCGTTTATGATTTCTCACACTGGCCGCAATGGTCTGTGTGCTGGAAGGTGGCCGGACCCAGAAAATCCTATGAAATGAGTACAGATTACGCGCCGCGATAGCGTAATCATCTTGCAGCTAGGCCCGAGACAAGGCATTGCTAATGCAGAAATCCTGGTCCGAATTGGGAGAAATTGAAATGAATGCAAACGTACTGGCCAACGCGTTTGGTCCGCGCGAAGGCACGGCACTGCGCGTAAAGCAAGTTGTTCTGGTTGCGCTGGGTATTGTAGCCCTAGCAATCGCCGCCAAAATCAAAGTGCCGATGTGGCCTGTTCCGATCACCATGGGCACCTTTGCTGTTTTGACCATTGGCACAGCATATGGCGCGCGTCTGGGTCTGGTCACCATGCTGGGTTACCTGCTGATCGGTGCGCTGGGCTTTGACGTCTTCGCGACATCTTCGGCAGAAAAATATGGTCTGACCTACATGATGGGCGGAACCGGTGGATATCTGGTTGGCTACCTGATGGCCACTGTCCTACTTGGTACACTGGCAGCGCGCGGTTGGGACCGCTCGGTCGGTAAAATGGCTCTGGCACTTGTGCTGGCAAATGTTCTGATTTACGTGCCTGGCCTGCTGTGGTTGGGTCAGCTGTATGGTTGGGACAAGCCGATCCTGGAATGGGGTCTGACGCCGTTCCTGCTGGGTGACGCGATCAAGCTGGCGCTTGCCGCTCTGTTGATCCCCGGCCTCTGGAAACTGGTGGGCGACGCTCGCGCCTGAATTTCAGAAAAACTCAAAGAAAAATGCCCGCGCTCAGGTTGGACCTCGGCGCGGGTTTTTTGTTGCCCAAGCAACCCGATGCTGGACAAAGTTGCCAGTGAAAGTCCAATCTGACATCAGCGAAATCATTAGGTTATTGAGATATGCTTTTGTCCCCACGTTCAGCGCTTACAGCTTGCGCTGCCATTTGGATGTCTTGGGCCGCGCCATCTGCGGCTGAAACGCCGATCACATATACTGACGACGATCGTGCTTTGTTCAGCTTTTCCGTTCCTGATTTTTGGGCCGTTCGAACCGGTGGCCCGCGAGAGATTGAGGACACCGAACTGGGCGACCTTCGCGCAGTGGCACGTGTCATTGGAGTACGCCCAGTTACAGACGATAATGTTTGGATGGGGTTCGTATCGCCTGCGGGTGTTGCATCGATCGACGGTGGCATCAGGTATCTGGAAGAAATAGACAAGTTTCTAGTCAAAGATCCCCAAGTTTCCGGAACAAGCGACACGCGTATCGGAGGGTTGCCAGCTCGTGTCATTCGGGGTACCGGCACCCGTGAGGGCCGCGGAATCAATTTCACAGCAACCGTGATCGACTTGCCGAGGGACCGCGTAGCTGTGGTTGTTGCGATCCTGCGGGATGGGGCAGATCCCGGCTATGTAGATGACCTGAACGATGTCTTTGCGTCGTTCCGTTCCCTGCAGTGAGGAGGCGCAAATGACCCGCAAACTGATCAAACGCACGTTCCTTGCACTGGGGTTGGGCGCAGCAACCTTTACTTTGTCAGCCTGTGATGGTGTCACTGTTGGCGCCAGCTATGGCTACGGATATGACCCGTTCTACGACTCGATGCTGTGGAACGATTACTATCGCGATGTTGACGTCGACATCGATATCGACAGGCCTGTTCGTCCGCGCCCACCCGAAGGTAAACCGCCCAATAGGCCCAGACCGCCTAACGGTAAACCCCCGGCACGGCCGAAGCCACCGATTGCAAAACCGCCAGCGCGTCCGCGTCCGCCTGTGGCACGCCCACCCGCGGCCAGGCCCCCGATCCACCGCCCTGCGCCACGTCGGCGTTAAGCAGAGCAAACAAAGGGTCAGGCCAGCAACTCAGTTGTGATCTGGGCTGACCCCTCGAGTGTGCGGTGGACAGGGCACTTGTCTGCGATTTCAAGCAAACGCGCGCGCTGTCCCTGATCCAGCGGTCCTTCAAGACGTATCTTGCGGCGGAACTGATCAACCTTACCGTCACCCGCGAGGCCCGCGTCCTGTGCGTGGACCTTATCGTGGCATACATCGACGGTGATGCCGGTCAGTGGCCATCCTTTTCGTCGGGCGTACATGCGTATAGTCATCGATGTACATGCCCCCAAGCCGGATGAAACGAACCCATAAGGCGACATGCCACGGTCAGTTCCTCCGTAAGAGGCGGGTTCATCCGCGATGGTGTGATGCCGGGGGCCGGACTGAATGTCCTGCAAGAAGCCGCCCGGGTCTACTTCAGTCACGCGCACAACGCCTTCGGGTGCTCCCGGTGGTGGGGCTGGCGGGTTCAGGGGGACATATCGCGACACCCACGCCGCTATAACGTCGGCCGCATATTCGGCGTCAGACGCACGAGTGATCAGGTGATCGGCATCGTCCAAAGTCACAAAGCTCTTTGGGTGTTTGGCAGCCAGAAAAATGGTGCTGGCATTCTCGATACTCACGGTTTCATCCAGCGGAGCATGCAGGATCAATAGGGCTGCTCTAAGGTCAGCAATCGCCGGTGTTAAAGCCGTTTCCGAAATGTCATCTACGAACGCCTTCCCAATGCGGAACGGACGTCCGCCCAGTGAGACTTCGGCTGATCCTTCTTGCTGTATCTCTTCCAGCGCGTCTTCGAAGTGATGCGAGACATGGCCGGGGTCGGCGGGGGCCCCCAGAGTGACCACAGCCTTGACGCTGGGAATTCCTGCGCGGGCCCTCAAAACGGCGGCACCGCCCAACGAGTGACCGATCAACAGGGACGGCGCCATCTTCCTATCGGCAAGGTAGCGCGACGCCACGATCAAATCCTCGACATTCGAGGTAAAAGTCGTGTTGGCAAACTCACCACCGGAATGCCCCAATCCCGTGAAATCAAAACGCAAGACAGCTATGCCCATGGTCGTAAGCCGGGTCGCAATACGGCGCGCTGCCGGTATGTCTTTGGAACAGGTAAAGCAGTGAGCAAACAACGCGGTTGCAAGCACTGGCCCATCCGGCAGATCAAGTCGCGCGGCCAATTGGTTGCCGTCATGACCGGCAAAAGTAATGCGTTCAGTGGGCATGGCTATTCCTTACGTGTCGGGATGGAACCAATACTGTGTGCTTCGGTGGGGCGGCTCAACCCCAATGTAAGAAGCGTCACGGGAAGGTGAGTGAGAGGCACATGTTTTCGAGGAACGAACGCGTCAATGCAGGTCCAGTCAATATGATCAACATTTGTGATGATTTGGCCATCAAATATTCGTTTTAACTATTTCTGGTTAAGCCTCATGTATTGGCCATAGCAAATTCACAGCCAAGGAGGCTTTCATGGCACATACCGTACCCGCACCGCGTGGCGTTGCATTGCGCCCCGAGATTCTGATTGTCGTTGCCCTCACCGGGCTGCTTGGTTTTGCACTTGGCCAGACTTGGCCTGCAGCGTCACCAACAACCGAATTCAGCGCCCCGGTCACAGAAGACTGGCACGGCAACGTCCGGCGTTCGCACTGGCCGAGCTAAGGTACTAGGCCTGTCCCATGAGCTGGGGATCAAAAGCGTAAGTGGTCAGGTTTTCATACCCGTCTTCGGTGATGAGAACCTGATCTTCCAGCTTAATGGAAAAATCCCCGCCGACTTCGCCCACGGCGGCCTCAACGCACAGCACCATTCCCGGCTCAAGCGGGTAATCGTATGATCCTGCGACAGCCTTGTCAGGGTAGGCAACCAACGGCCATTCATCGCACAGCCCGACTCCGTGCATTAGGCACCCGTATTTCTGAGCTTGAAACTTGTCATCCAGTCGGTGGCAGTTTGCGGTTAGTTCAGGGATCATTACGCCGGGTTTCAACATCTCCATGTTGGTCATAATGTGCTCATGGGCGTGCTGCATTGCATAGACCATATCAGGCCGCGGTTTTTCATCTCCGATCCACCAGGTGCGCGAGATATCCACGCAGATGCCATAGGAGCCGATCAGATCAGTGTCGAATGCGATGATCTCATTCTTTTGGGTGATCCTGGGTCCGCATTCTTGAAACCAAGGATTGGTGCGCTGACCCGAGGCCAACAGGCGGGTTTCGATCCACTCTCCGCCACGGCGGATGTTTTCGGCATGTAGGATTGCCCAGATATCATCCTCTGAAGTCTTGCCGTCTCCCACGTTGGTGCGTGCGAATTTTTCCATTTCCGCGACAGCCGTTTCGCAAGCGTGGCTTGCGCAGCGCATAGCCAAAATCTCGTCCGGGCCCTTAACGGCACGGGTCTTTTCGGTGACTTCCTCGCCCTCCATGATTTCGAACCCTTGCGCCTCAAGCGCGCGTAGGCCGTGAAGCATGATCTTGTCGACGGCCAACCGTTTGTTCCCACCGCCGTGTTCGTCAATCAGCACACGCACTTCGTTTGAGAACACATCCGCCGCCACATCTACTTTGTCACCGCGGTCAAAATAGAACAGGTCAGCACCTGACCTCTGTTCTCGTACTAAGGGATTGAATTTGGACAGAAACGGAGAGTTCTTGTAGTCCCAGATAACCATGTAGCCATCGGCGCATAACAGTACGGCGCGAAATGGGTTGTGCGTGTTCCATAGCTGCATGTTGGTGCTGTCAGTGGCATAGCGAATGTTCAAAGGATCAAACATCAAAAGCCCACCAAAGCCGCGATCCACGATGGCTTTGGTCAATCGCTTCCAACGGTATTCCCGCATCCGGACCAAGTCGGGCAAGGTCAATCCGGCAGCTTCCCATTCCGCAAAGGCCAACTGCGTGGGCCCGATTTCGATACGGTCGTTATCGTTCGGAGTGCCATCACCAAGTGACGCGCCCTTGGTTGGGTCAATCTTGCGATTGTCGCGGTAATGTCGGTTCATTGTGGACCTCCTTGCCTCATTATTGAGCGTGAAGGTGGAATGAACAGGCGTCTTGAAAATTTGCGACGCATTGCCCGTCGCTTTTTGACCGACAATCGATCGCGCGAGTGTTAGGTCAAACTCATGAAAACAATTCTACAGAAAGCGATCCCATACGACCCGTTCAACCCGCGCCCTATGCCGGGCATTCAACCGACTACCATGGAAGAATGGCTGCACGTTGACGATGCCTTTGCCGGTCAAATGCAACGTCGGGAAACTCTGTTAGCGGAACGCCGGTCGGACGTTCTGGCCTTGGATTCCAGCGCCAAACCTGCGGCGCAGGAATTACTGGATATTGTTCTCACACAGGCCTATTCCGGTGTCTCGGACAGCGTGACGCGGCCAGATGGGAAAGAGGTTCACATTGATCGCGACCACCCGCTGGATACGCTGTGCCAGTTGGTGCAAGAGGATTTTTGCATCCTGCAAAAGCACGGGGCAGAGCACGTTCTGACGGGGGCAATTTTATGTTTCCCGGCAAGTTGGCGCTTGTCAGAAAAATACATGCGCCCTTTGATTGATATTCACGTGCCTGTGGACAGTTACACCGATGATATTGCCCGCCGAGTACAACGCTTGTTTGACGGTGTGCAGCCGGGCCGACCTCTGTGGCGGTTTAATGCGCTAAGGTACGAGGATGCCGAACTCTTTCAACCACGCAGCGCAAGCGATCGACGCCAAGTCAAAGACCCCGGAGCAACCCGCTATATGCGCAGTGAACGGCAAACATTATTGCGATTGCCGGAAACACGAGCGGTGATCTTTACGATTCACACCTATGTTGTTGAAGTAGACCGCTTAGCCTGAAAATGGAAAACCCCGCCGATTGGCGGGGCCTCCAAGGAGGGTCTTTCTACAATGTGCTACATGCCGAGCACATTTGCGACACCGGCGAATGCCCCGCTTGTGCTGAGAGCGGAGATTGCGACGGTGTAGGCAAGTACCTGAGTATTCAAGCGAAAATCCTCGCCTCGGATCAGGTTAACTGCGGCCATCGAAGCCGCGATCGGAACTGACACGCTAGCCACGGCACCTGTCAGACCCCAACTTGTCAGTCGGAGGATGTCACTGGGGCGGTCGTGGTCGAGGGGGCGCGTGTCTTCGTCCCGATCAATGGGCTGCTCGTTGGTTTCTGTCCGAAAAGCAATGCTGAGGAGTTGCTCATCTGACAACTGGATCGGTCGGGCTACTGGTTTCAGCGCCTGTTTTTTTGACTCATCCAGGTCTTCTTCTGCAGGAATGTTCAAGCCCGCGAACGGGCCGGAAACTGCCTCGAATATTTGTTTTCTGTCCCTCTGTTTGTTTGGGGTCAGTGTATCGAATGCGCTCATGAACTGCTCAAGTGTCAGAACAGTGTTGGGGGACAACCACTCGACACGCTGTGTCGCGCAGATGTCGACCATGCGGTAGAGGATTACCACCATCATAAGCTCAGAGATTTCGTTGTCGTCCAACAGTGCAGAAACCGGAGAGATCGTGATTGTCAGCCTGTTTTCAGGCAAACTCACTATCGGCTTATGCATGGTTTTCAGGCCTGCAAACCGATCTAGACGTTCGAACCGGTCAGTGCTTTCGCCCAATTGGGTGTCTAGCGTCAGACGCACAAGGTACTGGCTGGAGACTATGCTGGCTTCGGTCGCGTTCACAAAGTTCTTGCGCTCGACCAGATGCCCATAGTCTTCGAGGGTCGTTGCAACGATGTCGCCGAAACGCTCGATCGCGTTTTCAGTCTTGCCGTTGAATTGCAGACCACCGTGATAACTGTGCTTCGGAGTCACCGCCCTGTCCTCTGTCGTCGATTTCTTAACAATCAATTTAGCAATCGATATGGGGCAAAATTGGGCGCAAATGGAAAAAAATGAGAAATTCGCTTGATTGATTACACTATGGAAACCAAGGCATTTTGAGGGCCGTTCGGATTCTGTGGCAACATTGTGTCCGGATTGGGGTGTCTGCATTCAATTTCGGTTAATCCACTACCCGTCGATTCGGGCGGCCATGATTGCGATCGATTGCTGATATACTGAGGCGGCGTTCCACTGTTGAATAACAGCGTAATTTGGTTGGCCTGGCTGATAGCCTCGACCCGGTTTCCACCCTTTCTTGCGAAGAAAATTGGCGGTCGAGGCCAAAGAGTCTGTCATGTTGTAAAAATCAACTTTGCCGTCACCGGTGGCGTCCACTCCGTAGGTCAGGGCATTGCCTGGCAAAAACTGCGTGTGTCCAAGCTCGCCATGTTTTGCCCCTTTTGTGGCGGTCGTAATGCTGCCTTGATCCACCAGTTTCAGTGCTCCGATGGCATGAGGGATAAAGAACTCGGATCGGCGACAATCATAGGCAAGTGTTGTGATTGCGGAAACAACCTGACTGTCTCCCATGAAATTTCCGAACCCGGTTTCCATGCCGTGAATGGCAATCAGCACACCGGCCGGGACACCGTATTGTCTTTCAAGGGCGGCGTAGAACTGAGGGTTGCGGGCTTTGCGTTTGCGCCCCTGTGCAACAATGGTGTCGGCCCCGCGCACTCGCATAAACTTGTCCAGCGAGTACTTAAAGCTTTTCTGGTTGCGATCCGCTGCAATGGTGCGGGTTGCATATTGGCTTTGAGCCAATGCCTGTAACCCTTTCTTTTTTACGCCCGCGCGTTTGGCCTGTTTTGCAAAGTCCTTTTTCCACGCATCAAACCCAGCGCTGGTATTCCCGCAGGGTGCGGCCAGGGCATAAGTCGGTGTGGAAAGCGTAAGTATCAAAAGCAATGTGCGAAACATGAGGTCAATCCAAAAGCCTGTAATTCACGGTCAAGCCTAAGCTGGGTTTCTGAATCCGGAAAGGGGGTCAATAAAGGTCCAGTTCATCTGTGCCTTTGAGGCTTTCGAACCACTCCTCCGGCGTTTTATCGATCTTCGCGTGTTTAACCATCATCGCGTTCATGTTGGGCAACTTCGAGGAATCTGGCCAGTTATCCGGTTCCCAAAGGTTCGATCGGATGACGCATTTAGGGCAGTGCGCAAAGGCGGTCTGGACTTGAACCAATAGTGCCAGCTTGGGCGGACGATCCTTGACGGACATACTGTTAAGCAGGTCAGCGTCGGTGCAAATTCGTGCGTTTCCCCGAATGCGTAGTGTTTCCATCTTGCCGGGAACAAAGAAAATCAGGCTGACCCGAGGGTCTAATAGTACATTGTGAAACGTATCCACGCGTTTGTTGCCCGGACGGTCCGGGATGGCAAGCAGCGTGTCGGATACCACGTTAACAAAACCTTCCGGGTCGCCTCGGGGAGAGATATCCAGATAGCCACCGGGATTGGCTGAGGCGATTAGGCAAAAAGTCGACTTTGAAATGAAGTCACGGCACATCTGATCCAGTGCCGAAAGCTCTTTAGCTAGGATCTGGGGTAGGGGTGCGCCAGTGATGCGTTTCAGTTCTTCTGCCGAAGTTACGAAGTTCGAGAATTGCGAGAATGGGGCGTCGGATGACATGCGATCTTCTCCTAACCGGGATGGTCCCGAGTTTGGTAGATCAAGCCAAACGAAACAAGGGCGCCCAAATGGACGCCCTTGCCGAGGTAGGTCTGCAACCGGATTAGCAGCTGTAGTACATGCCGTATTCTACCGGATGCGGGGTGTGCTCGTAGGTTTCGACCTCTTCCATCTTCAGTGCGATGTAGCCGTCGATCTGGTCCTTGGTGAACACGTCGCCCTGCAGCAGGAAGTCGTGATCGGATGCCAGAGCTTCCAGTGCTTCACGCAGCGAGCCGCAAACTGTCGGGATGTCCGCCAGTTCTTCGGCAGGCAGATCGTACAGGTTCTTGTCCATGGCTTCGCCCGGATCGATCTTGTTCTTGATGCCGTCCAGACCGGCCATCAGCAGAGCGGCAAACGCCAGGTAGGGGTTCGCAGCTGGATCGGGGAAGCGAGCCTCGACGCGCTTGGCTTTCGGGCTTTCGGTCCACGGAATACGGACACAACCCGAACGGTTACGAGCCGAGTAGGCGCGCAGAACAGGTGCTTCAAAGCCCGGGATCAGACGCTTGTAGCTGTTGGTCGACGGGTTGGTGAAGGCGTTCAGGGTCTTCGCGTGCTTCAGGATGCCACCGATGAAGTACAGCGCTTCGTCCGACAGGTCGGCGTACTTGTCGCCAGCGAACAGAGGCTTGCCGTCTTTCCAGATCGACATGTTCACGTGCATACCGGTGCCGTTGTCACCTGCGATCGGCTTCGGCATGAAGGTGGCCGATTTGCCGTAGGCGTGAGCAACGTTGTGGATGACGTACTTGTACTTCTGCAGCTCGTCGGCTTGCTTGGTCAGGCTGTCAAAGATCAGGCCCAGCTCGTGCTGACAGGACGCAACCTCGTGGTGGTGCTTGTCAACTTTCATGCCAAGACGCTTCATGGTCGACAGCATTTCCGAACGCAGGTCTTGTGCTTCGTCGATCGGGTTGACCGGGAAGTAACCGCCCTTGACGCCCGGACGGTGGCCCATGTTGCCCATCTCGTACTCGGTGTCGGTGTTCCACGACGCGTCGGTTGCATCAACTTCGTAAGATACCTTGTTGATGCTGTTCGAGAAACGGACGTCGTCGAACAGGAAGAATTCGGCTTCGGGGCCCATGTAGGCTACATCACCGATACCCGATGCTTTCAGGTACGCTTCGGCTTTCTGAGCGGTGCCGCGCGGGTCACGCTCGTACGCTTCACCTGTGTCGGGCTCGACAACCGAGCAGTGAACGCAGATGGTTTTTTCCGCGTAGAAAGGATCGACATACGCGCTGTCGGTGTCGACTACCAGCTTCATGTCCGAAGCTTCGATCGACTTCCAGCCTGCGATGGATGAACCGTCGAACATGAAGCCTTCGTCCAGGAAGTCTTCGTCAACCTGATCGGCCATCAGGGTAACGTGCTGCAGCTTGCCACGCGGGTCGGTGAAGCGAACATCGACGTACTCGGCGCCTTCGTCCTTGATCAGCTGAAGAACTGCGTCCTTGCTCATACTCTCTATTCCTCTGGTTTGAGTGTGTTCGATTACAGCGCTTCCGAACCGGTCTCGCCGGTACGGATGCGGATGGCTTGTTCAACGGGCGAGACAAAAATCTTGCCGTCGCCGATCTTGTCGGTTTTCGCAGCGGATACGATTGCCTCGATTGCAGCGTCAACTTGGTCGTCGTCCAGTACGACTTCGACTTTTACCTTGGGCAAGAAGTCCACGACGTATTCAGCACCGCGATAGAGTTCGGTGTGGCCTTTCTGACGGCCAAAACCCTTAACCTCGATCACGCTGAGACCCTGGACACCGACGTCCTGCAGTGCCTCTTTCACTTCGTCCAGTTTGAACGGTTTGATGATCGCTTCGATCTTCTTCATCCCGGGCTCCCTATAACACTTGTCTCGATGGCACTGATCACGTCTAAGATCAGGCGGCAATCTGATTGCGTAGATGATGGCGAGTGTGTGCCGAGAAAATAGGCGGTGGATTAAATTTTGGTCAACTTGCACAAAAAGTAATCAGAATTGAATCACCAGAGGAATTTGAGATGACGGAATTGCTGACAGCCGCGCAAATGCGGGCCATCGAACAGGCCGCGATCGAGTCCGGTGAGGTGACCGGGCTGGAACTGATGGAACGGGCCGGGCAGGGCGTGGTCGAGGCGATTTTCGATGAGTGGCCCGAACTGGCAAAAGCGGCTGGCCGGGCGGTGGTTTTGTGCGGTCCGGGGAACAATGGCGGTGATGGGTTTGTCGTGGCGCGTTTGTTGCACGAGCAGGGTTGGGAGGGTCAGGTTTTTCTATATGGGGAAGCCGATAAACTGCCGCCGGATGCGCGGGTAAATTACGACCGGTGGCTGGGTTTAGGAGAGGTTCTGCCGCTGACCGAACGAGACATGCGCAAGGGCGGTTCCGCTGATCTGTACGTTGACGCCTTGTTCGGGACAGGGCTGAAGCGCGGCTTGGACGGTGAGTTGTTCAAAGTTGTTCGGCATCTTTCTGGTATGAATGGGGACTATTATACAGACCAAATTGTCAGTATCGACGCCCCATCGGGCTTGTGTTTGGATAGCGGGCGGGTGTTGCATCAAGAGCCTTTGAATCTATGGCCTCGCGAGTTGCTGGACAGTATTCCTGTAGAGATGCGGAACAAGGTTGCCGGTGCGGGCGGCGGACGCGCTTTGCACGACCGTTTTGCGCGGTTGACCGTGTGTTTCGACAGTCCAAAGCCGGGACATTTCTTGGCACAGGGGCCGGACTTATGTGGCAAGCTTGTTGTGAAAGACATCGGTATATCCTCTCAGCGTTGCCGCTGGAACGGTGACCCATACGACAGCGCGTTCACCTTGGGGCCCAAGCCTTTTCCCAGGGCGAACCGTCCAGCATTTCTCACCCTTGTTGAGGCGCCGGGCCGTGTAGAGGACGAGCGAAGATGGGGTGGGTTGCCGCTTTATCGTCTGCCCAAGTTTAAACAGCATCACAAGTATACCCACGGTCATGCCCTGATCTTGTCAGGCGGACCAGCCAAAACCGGGGCCGCGCGTCTGGCGGCTCGGGGGGCTTTGCGCATTGGTGCGGGGCTGGTGACGTTGGGTGTTCCTCCGTCTGCTCAAATGGAGGTAGCATCGCAGGTGACGGCCATTATGTTGCAGCGGGTGGAGGGCGCGGACGGCCTGACCGAAGCTTTGCGGGATGAGCGCCTGAACGCCCTTTGCCTTGGCCCAGGATTGGGAGTGGAGCGCGCTCGAGAAATGATCCCGGTTGCCCTTGGGGCTAAACGGGCAACGGTGCTGGACGCCGACGCATTGACAGTTCTTGCCAGTGATCCGGTATCGCTGTTTCCGCTTCTACACGAGAACTGCGTTCTCACCCCACATGGCGGCGAGTTTGCGCGGTTGTTTCCTGATATCGCCGAGAAACTTGTGGAAAAACCAACCAAAGGCCCTGCCTATTCCAAGGTGGATGCTACCCGCGAGGCGGCACAAAGGGCAGGGTGCATCGTGCTTTTCAAAGGGCCGGACACTGTAATTGCGGCGCCGGATGGTCGGTGTTCAATAAGCGCGGCGTTCTATGAGCGATCAGCGCCATGGCTGGCGACTGCTGGTTCGGGAGATGTGCTGGCGGGTTACGTTGCCGGGTTGCTTGCGCGCGGGTTCAATCCAATGCAGGCAGCAGAGACCGGCGCATGGCTACATGTGGAATGTGCGCGCGCATTTGGGCCTGGGTTGATTGCCGAAGATCTGCCCGAGCAGTTGCCTAAGGTTTTTAAAGGACTGAATATTTGATGATTTCGGCAAGTTTTGGCCGAAGGTCGGTGCTGTCGGCGGCATTCGGCCGATAGGCTTGCGGCTACAGCAAAGCGAGTGTTTGCCAGACGCATGGGCGGGCGTCAAAATTTCCTTGGAGCTGGTCTCTAGTCGCAGCAAAGCTGCGCTTAATAAATTGAAAATAAAGGAAATTAATTCCGGCCTTTTGTGACCTGAGTGGCGATCGTGCAATACTTTGAAAAGTATAGGGAAATGTCACTGGAACCTATGAATTTGATGCGCAATCAAATGGTACCTGAACCCGGAATTTTTCATGGTGAGTGAAATGACCCAAAAACTAAAACTGTCTTCGGTAGCAGCAGTTTTGGCCGCGACGACGGCAATTCCTGCCGCGGCAGAGCTAAAGTACGAAAATAACAGCGGCGGCTATGTGCTGTTGTACGGACAGCTGCACCCGGCTTTGGTGTCGGTTGACGACGGCGAAGAGACCGAAACTCGGGTACTGGACAACGATCTGTCCAACAGCCGCGTTGGCCTGCGTGTCATGCAGCCTTATGGCAGCAACGAGTTCATGTTCCGGTTTGAAACTGGTTTGGGTCTGCCAAGCACAGGTACCGCAAACCAGGATGGCACCAACACCAATGGATGGACGCGCTCAGATATCCGCCACGTCGATTTCTCGTTGAAAGGTGGTTACGGTAAGTTCTCGGCGGGTCAGGGCAGCATGGCCTCGGATGGGGCAGCCGAAACTGATCTGTCTTATGTCGGCACTGCGCTGTATTCGTTCACCAATGATGAAAACGGGGCTTTCTTCTACCGAGACCCCACTGGCATTCTGAGCGACATTACTGTTGGGGACTCGGCCGATAACTTCGACGGCGCGCGCCGAGGCCGTATTCGTTACGACACGCCAAAATTCGGTGGAAGTACTGATGATAACGGGTTCTCAGCCTCCATCGCCTATGGTCAAAACATCCTGTCCAGCAGCGACGACGATGACTACTACGATGTCGCTGTGTCCTATAACGAAACATTTGCCGGAGGCGTTAAACTCGCTGCAAGCATAGCTTATGCCGTCCGCGACTTCGATGACTCGTCCGGCGAGCGGAAAGACTGGATCGGATCGGGCTCTGTTCTTTTGCCCAGCGGGTTCAGCTTTACTGCGGCTTTGGGTACGCGCGATGACACATCCGCCGGGGCAAGTGATCCGGACTACTGGTACACCAAGTTGGCCTACGAAACCGACAAGTGGATCCCTTCGTGGGGAAAGACCGGCATCGGTATCGACTATTTCGATGGCTCTGATTTCGAAAATGACGGCTCTAGCACCAAGGCTTGGGGCATTGCGGTCGTGCAGCGGATCGACAGCATCAACACCGATACGTACCTGAAATATCGTAACCACAATTTCGACGATATGGTAGATTTTGACGATAACGAAGCATGGGTATTGGGCGCACGCTGGCAGTTCTGATCCAGCTGTTTCCGACACAAATGGCGCTCCGGTAGTTTCCGGGGCGTTTTTTTGTTCAATTCGGCGGCAAAACAAGACCGATCCGGCCTTTGCCCCCTTGCACGCAGGCGGCTTGGCAAATAGAAGGCGTCAAATTTGCCCGGCGCGCCTTTTTGCGCGCCCCGAATCCTATGGGGACTACCATAATGCAGGTTACCGAGACGCTGAACGAAGGTCTGAAACGCGGCTACAACATCGTCGTATCCGCAGCTGAGCTGGACGACAAAGTGAATGAAAAACTGGTCGAAGCGCAGCCTGAAATTGAGATGAAGGGCTTCCGCAAAGGCAAGGTGCCGATGGCTCTGCTGAAAAAGCAGTTTGGTCAGCGTCTGCTGGGTGAAGCGATGCAGGAAAGCATCGACGGCGCGATGAACCAGCACTTCGAAGACAGCGGTGACCGTCCTGCGCTGCAGCCGCAGGTCAAGATGACCAACGAGGACTGGAAAGAGGGCGACGACGTCCACGTCGAAATGTCCTATGAGGCGCTGCCGGCAATTCCAGAAGTTGACCTGAAGTCCGTTGAGCTGGAGAAACTGGTCGTCAAGGCAGACGATGCAGCCGTCGAAGAAGCGCTGAACAACCTGGCAGAAACCGCTCAGGACTTCAAAGCGCGCCGCAAAGGTTCGAAAGCTAAAGATGGCGATCAGGTTGTGATCGACTTCGTTGGTAAAGTGGATGGCGAAGAGTTCGAAGGCGGTTCCGCCGAAGACTATCCGCTGGTACTGGGCTCCAACAGCTTCATCCCCGGTTTCGAAGAGCAGCTGGTTGGCGTAAAGGCCGAAGAAGAAAAAGACGTCAACGTCAAGTTCCCCGAGGAATATGGTGCCGAGCATCTGGCCGGTAAAGACGCTGTCTTCACCTGCACCGTCAAGGAAGTGAAAGAGCCCGTTGCCGCCGAGATCAATGACGAGCTGGCCACCAAGTTCGGCGCCGAAGATCTGGCCGCGCTGAAAGGCCAAATTGCTGAGCGTCTGGAAGCTGAATACGCGGGTGCTTCCCGTGCTGTCATGAAGCGCGCGCTGCTTGACGTTCTGGACGAGAAAGTTTCGTTCGACCTGCCGCCGTCGCTGGTTGAAGCAGAGGCCAAGCAGATCGCACATCAGCTGTGGCACGAAGAAAACCCAGAAGTCGAAGGTCACGACCACGGTGAGATCGAACCCACCGACGAGCACAACAAACTGGCCGAGCGCCGCGTTCGCTTGGGTCTGCTGCTGGCTGAGCTGGGTCAGAAAGCCGAGGTTGAAGTCACCGATGCCGAGATGACTCAGGCGATTATGAACCAAGCGCGCCAGTACCCTGGTCAGGAACGTCAGTTCTTTGAGTTCGTTCAGCAGAACGCTCAGATGCAGCAGCAGCTGCGTGCGCCGATCTTTGAAGACAAAGTCGTCGATTACATTGTCGAGTTGGCTCAGGTTGCTGACAAAGAAGTTAGCAAAGACGACCTGCAGAAAGCCGTTGAGGCACTGGAAGAGGAATAATCCTCTTCCGCCCATTTCACCCATATGGGCACAAAAAAGCGGAGCCGTCTGAAATTAGACGGCTCCGCGTGGGTGGCTTTTAGCTCTACGAGGTGAGGGGGTCAGGCCTCTTGAGCAAAAGCACGGGGGGTACTTAGCAGAGCGGTCTTTTGCTCTGGCGTAAATCTGTCCGAAAGGGCTTCGATCAACTTCAGAACTGCTTCAACTTCGTCTTTCGAAGTTGCGGTGTGCATTTGTTCCACAAAGTACTTTTCCAGCTGTGTTAGCGGCTGGTGGTCGAAATTCGCAACACCGGGATCTTCTTGTGTTTGAGAGCTGGCGACCAACTCAAGCGCTTGCTCATCTGTCAGAAAGACATCATGCGCAATGCCGGCATAGTCCCGAATACCTGAGATACGCTCATCCGAGCAGTCCATAAGTGCTGCCATGGCAACCACTTTGCCCATTGGCTTGGCTGAACCTAGATAATCGTATGGCGCGTTTCCAGACCGTTGCAGAACGCGATTCATGACCGGGTCAATCACGGCGATCGAGTCAAGAACTCCTGCCGCCTTTGCGTATTCGAAGGACCCGATCATAACCTCGCTGGTCACATAGGAAACCGAGTTTTCTCCGCGCCCACGGCCCAATTTCTTAGTGTCTACACAGAAGCGGGTCGCTTCCCAGACCTGTGAGCTGCGAAGCGGTGCTTCGCCGTCGAGAATTGAATGAAAGACGTCCGCCAACATATGTGGCCCTGTGGTCTGCAAAAGTCTCATACAACCAACGACGTCCCCTTCGTCATTGATGCTGACAACGTGTGCAGGGTGCAGGTCGTCAAAGTGGTCGCGTTCGCGCCCATCTTTAATATTTACATCCCAGCCTAAGCGGTCGCCGAAAACGCGCGCGCGCAGTTTGAACATGTCATCAAGGACGTCTTTAAACTTATGTTGGTTGATACCATCAATTACGATGATCATTTCCATCCCCCTACAGTCTGGTTACCGTAAGGAAGATGTTAACTAAGTTCTTGTCTGAGACTATTGGGGGTTTCCCGTAGATTTTGGGCTTTTTTGTTAACCTGGAGCGATTAGACCTAAACCTATTGCTCTACCAATGGCTTGTGGTGTGGTTAACGCGCCCAGTTTTTCCCGACCGGAACGCATGTGCACCTCTACTGTCCGGTGCGAAATCGAAAGAATGTCACCGATATCCTGCTGGGATTTGCCCTCTGCCACCCATTGCAGGATTTCTTTTTCTCGCGTGGATAGTGCTGGAAGGTAGAGAGCCTTAGCCAAAACGCCCGACTGCATAACCATGTCGTGTGCTTGGACCGCGGCCATCTGCAAGTCCCCCATGACTTGAGTTTTCAGCTTTTCCCACTCTTCATCCGAGCAATCTCGGGTCACGCTGAGAATGCCGCACTCGCCATAAGGACCGCGGACAGGAACGGTCAACCCTCTGGGAGTTATTCCGAAATCATGTGCATCACGGAAAACAGTGTTGAACTTCTCGTCGTGATTGAAGCGTCCCCAGTCGACTGGGGCGATACTAAGAACGGACTGGTAGATCGTCGGGTCAAAATGGTGATACCCGTGGCGCCCGTAGTGCAGTTTCCACTCGTCAGGGTAGTTCGCATAGCCCTGAACATCACCTTTGACAGGATTCATGGTGGCGTAAGACGCATAGTCAAAGCCAAGTTCCTCGCAGACTGAGTTAATGATATCGGCGGTCGACTTCTCCTGATGGTCGAGCGCAGCCAAGTCTATGAGTTTCACCTGTCCTACCCTTGTGCGGCTTTTCTTTCCCCAAAGGAAAAGCCTTTCTGTCCATTCAAATCATACGTTGCGTCAATTGCAGTGCTTAGTGCAAGCCATTTGTGCAAGAGACACAGACATATTGCGTGCTTGAGGCAACACGACGGGCCAATGATGCAACAGATTTACACTATTTCCCAGTTGTAAACTGTATTATGCACGGTTTTTCTACTCTGGCCGTAACCCGGTTTCAACCAGCATCCCCCGTGCCTTGGCTTCGGGGTAGAAGCCTTTGGCATACAGAAAAATTGCACGTTGCTGATCTCCATCAGATAGCAACCAGGCGCCTTTGAGGTACTTCCCGGCAAACTCGAGGTTCGTATCCGCGTCCAACAATCCTTGTGCATTGCCGGTGTAACCCATCGATCTGGCAGTTGCGGGCAAAATCTGTAGCAGGCCGTAATAGGGGCGATTAACAGCCCAGGGGCGGTGCGTGCTTTCACGAATTGCCAGCTTGTGAACCAATTCGCGCGGTAATTCATAGTGGTCGGCCCACTTGTTGATAGAGGCGCGCAGCTGGGGCGTTTCATTGGGGTGTAGCGGGGGGTCAAACTCAACCGGTGTAGGGGTATCCGGTCCGCCGCAAGCTGCTATTGGGGCAATTAGAAATGCGGCCAAGACGCTGCGGCGCATAAATTTTGTCATCTGGGTGCTCCGAAATTCAGGGTGCGATGATAGGAAACGATGATGCATCTGCAAGTCTGCTACAAAATACTGGCTGAATTTTGCCCGTTTGGAGCGAGCGCAAAAAAAGGCCGCACAAAATGCGCGGCCTTCTTTCAATCTCAATTTTGCCAGATCAGGCTTTAGCTTCGTCTTCTTCAGCCGGAGCTTCTTCGGATACCAGATCTTCGTCGTCCGAAGCAGCGGAGCCGATATCGTCGAACAGTTCGGCGATTTCGAATTCAGCAGCAGCTTCTTCTTCGGCAGCCAGTTCTTGGATCGATTTGCCCGACGCCTGCAGTTCGGCTTCTTCTTCCGAACGGGCGACGTTCATTTGGATCTCGACTTCGACCTCGGGGTGCAGCTTTACGGCGAGCGAATGCAGACCCAGTTCCTTGATCGGTGCGATCAGGGCGATCTGTTTCTTGTCGACAGTGAAGCCTGCTTCAGTCGCAGCGTCTGCCGCGTCACGCGGAGTGACCGAGCCGTACAGAGCGCCAGCATCCGATGCCGAGCGAATCACGATGAACTGCTGACCGTCCAGCTTTTCAGCCAGTGCTTCAGCTTCTTTCTTGGTTTCCAGGTTGCGCGCTTCAAGCTGAGCTTTCTGGGCTTCGAACGACGCGATGTTGGCGTTCGATGCGCTCAGAGCTTTGCCTTGGGGCAGCAGGAAGTTACGGGCGTAGCCGGGCTTAACGTCAACGACGTCGCCCATTTGACCCAGTTTCGCAACGCGTTCCAGAAGGATAACTTGCATGTTAGTCTCTCCTTACTTCACAGCGTAGGGCAGCAGGGCGAGGAAGCGGGCGCGCTTGATAGCACGGGCCAGTTCACGCTGCTTTTTCGCCGAAACGGCGGTGATGCGCGAAGGTACGATCTTGCCACGCTCAGAGATGTAGCGCTGCAGCAGACGAGTGTCTTTGTAGTCGATTTTCGGCGCGTTCTCACCCGAGAACGGGCAGACCTTGCGGCGGCGGAAAAATGGTTTTGCGGCCATGGTTTATGTCCTTTCGTCAGGCGTTGATCAGCGGCGCTCGCGGCGGCCTTCGCGCTCATCGCGCTTCTGCATCTGGACCGAAGGGCCCTCGGCATGCTCGTCGACCTTGATGGTCAGAACGCGCATAACGTCGTCATGCAGGCGCATCAGGCGTTCCATTTCCTGTACCGCGCCGGAAGGGGCATCAGTTTTCAGGAAGGCGTAGTGGCCTTTGCGGTTTTTGTTGATCTTGTAGGCCATCGTCTTGACACCCCAGTACTCGCTTTCGACGACGTTGCCGCCGTTGTCAGCCAGAACGGTGCCGAAATGTTCGACGAGGCTTTCTGCCTGCGCGTTGGACAGATCCTGACGCGCGATCATTACATGCTCATACAGTGGCATGTGCACTCCTGTTTCTATCAAGGCGCATTTCATAGGCGGGGTCTTTAAACCCTCCGCGACCCTGCCACGAGAGGCTGCGCGATTCATACGATTAGCGAAGGATGGCCCCGTATACACTTTTGCGAGTGGGGGGCAACCCCTCGGAACATGCCTTGGTGAAGTCGTGCTATTAACATCCAATTAACATTGCGCTGCCCAATTCCTGACGCTTTTCGGCTCAAAGTTGTTTTGCATACCGGCAACACGCCGAAGAACGAACCCAGGACGGCAACCTGAAAACAGGGTGAGAGAAATGACCGCGATGAATACGAATGCTTTCGAACAGTCTGCGAGCGACGCGCGCTATGAAAAATCCGTACCAGTTCTGATCACCTTTGCTGCGAACTGGAAAGTTCGAATGATTTTGGCCCGCGTAGTTGGCGCTTTCCTGATCGTTATGGCGTTTTCGATGTGGTTGGTCCCTGGTTCCGCAATGGCGGCCGAAGTATGGCCAATTAAACTGGCAGCGTCCCTGACATTCCTGCTGATTGGCGTCAGCCTGCTGACAGTCCAACTGCTGGACTCTCGTCCTGACGCGTATTTTGACCCGATCCGCCGCGAAGTCCGGGTTCTGCAGAAAAACGAAAATGGGCGTCCTCAGACTGTTCTGCGTCGCAGCTATGACACTCTAGGCGGTGCACGTTTCGCCGAAGATCAAGTGGAACTGTTCGACGTGGATGGCAGCCTGCTGATGAAGTTGCCACTGGAATCGGCGGATGTTAGCCGAGCGCTTAAGGGACAGCTTAGCGGAAGTGTAACAATCTTCGCCTAAGATTTATTCTGTTCATCTAGGAACAGACATTGTGAGTGAATAGAACTTGTGTGCTGCCCTTGGGCAGCACATTTTCGTTATCGAGCAACCAATTCGGTTTGCATCCACAAAATTGCGGAGATTGTCATGAAAACCACCCTTCTTGCTGCGGCGCTGGCCGTTTCGGCAACTTCGGCGTTTGCCAGCGCCGAGAAATACGTTCTGGACCCCAGCCACAGCCAGGTAGTCTTCAGCTATGACCATCTGGGTTATTCTACCACAACTGGCATGTTCTCGGGCTTTGAAGGCGAGATCATGTTCGATCAGGAGGATCCTGCTGCTTCGAGTGTGTCCGTGTCGATGCCCGTTGTTGAGATGATTACTGGCTGGAAGCCCCGTGAAGATCACTTCATGACCGAAGACTTTTTCGGTGTAGCCGAAGGCGATTTGATCACATTCACTTCGACAGGTATCGAAGTCACCGGCGAGAACACAGCCAACATCACTGGCGACCTGACCATGAATGGTGTGACCAAGTCAGTCGTTCTGGACGCCAAATTGAACCAAGTTGGCGATCACCCAATGGCCAACAAGCCTTGGGCTGGTTTTGACGCGACGACCACACTGGTCCGCAGCGAGTTCGACCTAGGTCAATTTGCACCGTTCGTCAGCGACGAAGTTCAGGTTCGTATTTCAGTCGAAGCTCAGAAAGCTGAATAATCCAGTTCAAACTTTCTAAGAAGAAACCGCCGGGGGATCACCCCGGCGGTTTTTTTATTGCCCGCGTTCTGCAGTAAGATTGACCGAGACAACAACGCCAAAACCAAGCGAGTCTTCGGTCGGCTGGGATGTGCCGACATCGAAATCCATTCGATTCAGTTCCAGTTCGCCAGACATCGTTGCGGTATTGTCCTGTAACTCCAATTCAAAGGGTAGGACGACATCCATGGATTTGTCGCGAATAGTCAGCGGTCCGCGCGCCTCGTAACCAGTTTCGGTTTTGAAGATATCTGCCTTGAATTGGGCCGTCGGGAACTGAGCGCTGTCAAAGAAATCAGCCCCCATGGCTTGATCAGTGACCGTTCCAAGGCTCAGAGACGTGATCGCAATCGTTACATCCACCGTCCCGGCTTGGCCCGGTTCTGCCGGGTCTTCAAAGGCTATCGCTGCGGTCCAATCGGCAAAGCTGCCGGTAACCGGGCTGCCCAGTTGGGCGATCGTGATAGACAAGTCGCCGTCCTGAACTTTCCAGTCCGATTGCACCTCGGTCAGTTCAGCTGTGTCGGTCGCCGCGGTAGAGTGATCCGAAAACACGCCGGTAGACCAACCGCCAATCAAAACTGCGCCCCAGACGGCAAGGGCCGCGAATGCAGGCGCGGTCGAGTGATGTTGCGCAGGAGGCTCAGGTGCCTCCGAATTGCCCGGCAGCATGCGTCGAAGAGTGCTGTCCTTGTCGATCACGTGGTGTTTGAGTGCTCCGGCGATGTGCAGCGCCAAAGACCCAGCCAGAACCCAGATGAAAAGCCAGTGCAGACCAGCCGTGACTTCGGCTAGGTAAGGTGACTTGGGTACAAATGGCAGGTTCTGACCAAATGGCCACAGGATCTGGGCGAAACCCTCGGCAGCGGCGTGATGCACCCAACCTGTCAACGGCACTAAAACCAACGCAGCGTACAACATCCAATGGACGACTTCTGCTGCGAAAGCTTCGGGCTTGTTTTCTGCGTTCAGCAATCCGGGCTTGGTTTGCGTCACTGCCCAAAGGATGCGGGCAAGAGCGACAAAGAAAACAGTGACACCTACCGTCTTGTGTAACGAAAACAGACGGGCGGCCCGTGCAATGTCTTCTTCGGTGGTAGGGACGGACGGGTCATAGATTGCGTGGGCCAGATCATTGGCGAACCACCCCAAAGGCAATGCCGTAAAGATCAACAGGGCGGTTAACCAGTGAAACGTCTTGGTCACGCTGCCATAGCTTGAAAAGGTGTTGGTTGAAGGCATCAGTTGCTCCGGGCTGGAAGGGCTGCGTTCAACCTAAAGCCATGGGATCAGGACTCAATAGCGCGGTACGCACATCAAAAGTGCCACAGTGCAGAGGTCAGGCAATGCTTGTGCCGCGCTCGCACACAGTTTACACCCCGCCGCAACCTAACGTCATCCATGAGGTCGCAATGACACGCGCATTCGTATTTCCGGGGCAGGGCGCCCAAACTGTCGGGATGGGCAAGGCTTTGGCCGAGGCTTACCCTGCAGCTCAGGCTGTATTCGATGAGGTCGACGAGGCACTGGGTGAAAGACTGAGCAGCCTGATCTGGGACGGCGATATTGCGGACCTTACGCTGACGCAAAATGCGCAACCGGCGCTGATGGCAACTTCTATCGCCGCGATGCGCGCGCTTGAGGCCGAAGGTGTTTCGGTGTCGGATGCGGCTTTCGTTGCCGGTCACTCACTAGGTGAATACTCGGCTCTGGCAGCGGCTGGTGCGCTGACGGTTGCGGATACCGCCCGTCTGCTGCGCACGCGCGGTCAAGCAATGCAAAGCGCCGTGCCGGTCGGCGAGGGTGCAATGGCGGCCATTCTGGGCCTTGATCTGGACGCTGTACGTGCAGTTGCCGAAGAGGCCGCACAGGGTGAAGTATGTCAGGCTGCGAACGACAATGATCCGACACAGGTTGTTGTCTCGGGGGCCAAGGCCGCCGTTGAACGCGCGGCAGAGATCGCCAAGGAAAAAGGCGCCAAGCGGGCGGTGATGCTGCCGGTCAGTGCTCCTTTCCACTGCGCGCTGATGCAGCCCGCGGCTGATGTCATGGCCGAAGCGCTGGCCTCTGTCGAAATAAAGGCACCTGCCGTGCCGCTGGTAGCGAACGTGCGTGCCGAAGCTGTCACCGATCCCGACCTGATCCGTCAATTGCTGGTCGAGCAGGTCACCGGCTCGGTCCGTTGGCGCGAAAGCGTTCAGTATATGGCAGCGCAAGGCGTGACCGAGACATGGGAGATCGGCGCAGGCAAGGCGCTGTCGGGCATGATCCGCAAGATCAACCGCGACATCGCAGGCAAGGCCGTAGGTACGCCGGAAGACGTGCAAAAGGTCACCCAGGCCGAATCGTAAGTTGAAAACGCCCCGTTGGGGCGCACCAAGAGGGAAACCGAATGTTTGATTTGACAGGTAAGAACGCGCTGATCACCGGCGCTTCGGGTGGTATCGGAGGCGATATTGCACGCGCCCTGCACGGCGCTGGCGCTACTGTCGGGCTGTCCGGTACGCGGGTCGAGCCTCTGCAGGCGTTGGCAGATGAGCTGGGCGAGCGCGCCCATGTTCTGCCTTGTAACCTGAGCGACCCCGAAGCCGTTGCGGCGCTGCCGAAACAGGCGGCGGATGCGATGGGTTCGGTCGACATTCTGGTCAACAACGCGGGCATCACTCGAGATAACCTGTTTATGCGCATGTCTGACGACGAATGGCAGAGCGTGATCGACGTGAACCTGACCGCCACAGCCAAGCTGTGCAAAGGTGTTCTGCGCGGAATGATGAAGGCGCGCTGGGGCCGGATTATCAATATCTCGTCCGTGGTCGGCGCGACCGGCAACCCGGGTCAGGTCAACTATGCCGCGTCCAAGGCAGGTATGGTTGGTATGACCAAGTCGCTGGCATATGAGGTAGCAAGTCGCGGAATCACGGCAAACGCGGTGGCTCCGGGTTTCATTACGACCGCGATGACGGACAAGCTGACGGACGACCAGAAATCCGGAATCCTGACACAGGTTCCGGCCGGACGTATGGGCGAGGCATCTGAAATTGCCGCAGCAGTTCTGTACCTTGCCAGCCCCGAAGCTGGATATGTTACCGGAACAACCTTGCATGTGAACGGCGGCATGGCCATGTTGTAAACGCGGATCGAGGCAGGTGCGAAAGCGTTTGCCTCGGGCGTTGTCTGTGCTATAGGCGGCACATGAATGCAGGGGTCGACCGTTTGGTCGGCCTTCTACTTTCCCGGTAATCGGGGACCCAAACCGCCCGACCGGGCAAATCAAAGCCAGCCTGAGCGGGCAAGGGCAGAACCGGGCAATACGCCCTGAAATGGAATGAGGAATAGACATGAGCGACGTCGCAGATCGCGTTAAAAAGATCGTTGTTGAGCACCTGGGTGTTGAAGAAGACAAAGTTACTGAAAACGCGTCTTTCATCGACGATCTGGGCGCAGACAGCCTGGACACTGTTGAGCTGGTAATGGCCTTCGAAGAAGAGTTCGGCATCGAGATTCCGGATGACGCAGCCGAAACCATCCAGACCTTTGGCGACGCCGTCAAATTCATCTCCGAAGCTTCCTAATCGCTTCGAAATCTCTTAAAAACGGCGCTTCCGGGCAACGGAGGCGCCGTTTTTTGTGCTTGAACCGAATTCAGGCTTGCCAGCTATAGTATTCGTTCGCACGCTCTCGTGTGAGGCGCAATAATTCAGAGCGGGCAGGGCATGATACGATCCACCCCGATGATAAATACGGCTCGCCTGACGCTTTGCGCCATGCGGCCTGAAGATTTCAACCGGTTCGCCGAGATTTGGCAGAATCCGTGCATCGTGCGGCATATCGGTGGCAAACCGCGTTCACGCGGCGAAGCTTGGGATTCTTTCCTTAGAAATGCTGGGCACTGGCAAATGGCTGGATTTGGCCAATGGGCGGTTCTTCAGCAGTCGAATCGCCAAATGATCGGTCAGGCCGGGTTTTTTTATGGAAACCGCCAAATAGGTGAAGACTTTGACAGTTTTCCCGAAGCTGGTTGGGTTCTTGTCCCCGAGGCTCAGGGGCAGGGATTGGGGCTCGAGGCCGCTCAGGCCGCTCATGACTGGTTCGACAGAGTTATGCCGGGGCCGCTGGTCGCAATGATCGATGCCGCGAACTCGGCCTCGCAAAAGCTGGCTGAAAAGCTTGGTTATATAATGATGCGAGAGTGCCAGTACAACAACACTCCTGTTCAACTGTTGCGTCGGAACGGTCCTCCGGCTCGTATCTAAAAAACGTCGTCTGCTGCAATGCCGCAATTTGTCTGTAGTTTGCCGAAACTGGTAAATCCGTGGGCGACTCGCTGTGTATGGTGTAATGGTTGTGCAAAGCGATTGAGCGGAGGAGCGTGCTCATGAGGATTTATCCCACTATGGAATTGCAGAACGGCCGGTGTGTAACACTCGAGAAAGGCCGTCTGGACGAAGCAATGATCTGGCACGTAGACCCTGTCGAAACGGCCCGTAGCTGGTCCGCTGCAGGTGCGGAATGGATGCAGTTGACGGACTTCGATGCGATTGAAGGGCGTGATACCAATTCGGAGCTGGTCGAAGAGATCATTCGCTCGGCTGAGATGCCTGTTCAATTGGCAGGCGGTATGCGTAGCCGCGAGCAGGTTGAGCACTGGATCGACAAAGGCGCTGGGCGTGTTGTGATTGGCACGTTAGCTGCACGCGATCCAATACTGGTGAAAGAGCTGGCTAAGCTGTATCCGGACCAGATCGTTCTGGCCGTGGACGTATGGCAAGGCCTGGTCATGACTGAGGGCTGGCGCAGCCAGAGTGCCTTCACCCCCGAGGCGTTTATCGAGGCGTTTGCTGACACACCCTTTGCCGCCATTGTTGTGACGGACATCGACAGCGACATGGAAGACGTAGAGGCGCAGTTGGGCTTGATTTCCGGAGTTGCCGAAAAATCCCGAACTCCTATCATCGCCAGCGGTGTGGTTCGGACTTCGGATGACATCTCGCGTTTGGCGTACATTCCGAACATCTCGGGCGCGATTGTCGGGCGGGCATTGTTCCGTAAGTCGATCGATCTGGTTGAAGCGCTGCAGACTGCGCAGGCTGCACACGAACCGGTTGCGCAGTTCCAATAAGACGATAGTCAAAAACAGGCCGCCTGATGCCCGTCAAAGCAGCAGGCGGTTTTTTATTTTTGGAACCTCAAACGTAACGGCAAACTTTAATTTCTTTCGGCTTTGGCGAGATGATGCCGGAAGGGAATCTGCTGTTGCTCTTGCCCCCGGCCCCCGGGCCGGGGTATGAGCGGTTCTCAAACAGGAAGCAGGCAAGAGGCACTTCATGCGCAGAGTCGTTGTAACCGGTCTTGGATTGGTCACTCCTTTGGCCAGCGGGGTCGAGGAAACCTGGTCGCGGCTGCTGGACGGAGAATCCGGCGCGGGACCGATCACTCAGTTCGATGCTGAAGCAAGCGGGGTCACGACGACCTATGCCTGCGAAGTTCCGCGTGGCGACGGAACCAACGGGACGTTCAATCCTGATGATTGGCTTCCGCCGAAAGAACAGCGCAAGATCGAAGACTTTATTCTGTATTCGATCGCCGCGGCCGAAATGGCCTGCAAGGATGCTGACTGGCTTCCAGAGGACGAAGAGGCGCTCTTGCGCACAGGTGTTTTGATTGGTTCCGGCATTGGCGGGCTTGGGTCCATCGCGGAAACTGCAAACCTGATCCGCGACAAGGGTCCGCGCCGAGTTTCGCCATTCTTTATTCCTGGCGCTCTGATCAACCTGGCCTCGGGGCAGGTGTCGATCCGTCACGGATTTAAAGGCCCGAACCATTCGGTTGTGACCGCGTGTTCAACTGGCGCTCACGCGATTGGCGATGCCAGCCGCATTATTCGTGCTGGTGACGCAGACGTAATGGTCGCCGGCGGCGGCGAAGGGTGCATCTGTGAAATCGGTATTGCAGGTTTCAACGCATGCAAGGCTCTGTCGACCAAGTACGCTGACGATCCAAAGAAGGCCAGCCGTCCATATGACGTTGACCGCGATGGGTTCGTTATGGGTGAAGGGGCGGGAATCGTTATTCTTGAAGAATACGAACACGCCAAAGCGCGTGGAGCGAAAATCTACGCCGAAGTTTTGGGCTACGGTATGTCAGGCGACGCCTACCACATCACCGCTCCGTCCGAAGATGGCGATGGTGCCGAGCGCTCGATGAAAGCAGCTCTTCGTAGCGCCGGGCTTGAGCCGAAGGATTTGGATTATATCAACGCCCACGGCACCTCGACCATGGCGGATACGATCGAATTGGGCGCGGTGGAACGCCTCTTGGGTGATCATGCAAGCAATGCGACCATGACCTCGACCAAGTCTGCCACGGGCCATCTGCTGGGCGCGGCAGGCGCGATCGAGGCGATCTTCTCGATCCTTGCGATCCGCGATCAAGTGGCGCCGCCGACAATTAACCTGGATAACCCTGCAGTTGAGACACCGATTGATCTGGCACCTAATGCCAAGCGTGAGCGTGAGATCAACGTTGCGCTGTCGAACTCGTTCGGGTTTGGCGGAACCAACGCCAGTGTGATCTTCGGAAAGGTCAGCTAAATGTGGCGGGCCCTGGCTTCGAACGCGCTGACCATTCTGGTGGTCGGCCTGTTCCTGATGGGCGGTCTAATTCTGTGGGGGCAGTCGCAATATAAATCCGCAGGCCCCCTGGAAACCGCAATTTGTCTGCAGGTGAAGGGTGGGTCTAACATGACTCGCGTCAGCCAGCAGCTTGAGGATGAGGGCGCCATCAGCAACGCCATGATCTTTCGCATGGCGGCGGACTACACTGATAAGGCGCAAAAGCTCAAGGCAGGTAGTTTTCTGGTCCGCGAAGGCGCGTCGATGGAACAGATCATCGACGAGATTACAAGCAGCGGTGCCAGCACGTGCGGATCTGAGATCGAGTATCGTATTGGTGTAACTCGGGTTCAGACCCGAGTGCGGGAACTGGACCCGAGTACACTCGAATTCGTTGAGATCGCCAGCTTTGAAGCCAGTGAAGAGGAAGCGCCAGCTGAGTATGCTGAAAAGCGTCAGGACGCTGACACACGGTATCGCGTGTCTGTCGCCGAAGGCGTGACTTCGTGGCAGGTTGTCGAAGCGCTCAAAGCCATCGACGCCTTGGCCGGCGATGTAACAGAAATCCCGGCCGAGGGCATGCTAGCGCCTGACAGTTATGATGTGGCGCTGGGGAGCGATCGCGGTGCAGTTCTGCAAAGCATGCAGGATAAACAGCAGTTGCGGATCAATGCTGTCTGGGAGAGCAGACAGGGCGACCTACCTATCAGCAACCCCGAAGAAATGCTGATCCTTGCATCGATCATCGAAAAGGAAACTGGTGTTCCACACGAACGTGGCCAGGTGGCCAGCGTTTTTGTCAACCGGCTTGAGCGCGGCATGAAGCTGCAAACTGACCCGACAGTAATCTACGGTGTAACCAAGGGGCAGGGTGTGCTTGGACGGGGTTTGCGCCGAAGTGAGCTTCGCCGGGCAACGCCTTGGAACACCTATGTGATTGACGGTCTTCCGCCCACTCCAATCGCCAACCCTGGTTTGGCAAGCCTTGAGGCTGCTGTCGCCCCAGAAAACACCGACTACGTCTTCTTTGTGGCGGATGGAACAGGCGGTCATGCTTTCGCCGAGACTCTTGAGGAGCACAATCGCAACGTCGCCAAATGGCGAGAGATTGAGGCCGAGAGGAATAGCTCGGGCAACTAGTTTGAGGGCCGCGTCGAAAGCGCGGCCCTTTCTATTAGGTGCTTAAGCAGCAGGGCGTTGGCGTGAACGGCGACGCTTGGAGGACGAAGGCTTCGACGACTTATTCGCACCTTGCGGCCTACGTCCCTGAAACCCTCCGCGCTTGCGTGGTTTCTTGGGTTCGGCGAACTCAGGCATCGTACCACTGGCGACCGGTATTTCGATCTTCATCAGACGTTGAATTTGGCGCAGTTGATCCAGCTCGTCAGGGGCACAGAAGGCAATGCCCTCACCCTCACGACCGGCGCGCGCTGTCCGACCAATCCGATGCACGTAGTTGTCTGGAACTTCCGGCAGGTCGTAGTTGATCACGTAAGCAACACCGGGAATGTCAATTCCTCGAGCAGCCACGTCGGTCGCGACCAATACATTGACCTCTCCGGCCCGAAACGCCTTGATCGCTCGGTCACGTTGTCCTTGGCTTTTGTTGCCGTGGATCGAGGCCGCATTGAAACCATCCGCCACGAGGCCTTTCATCAGTTTCTCAGCTCCGTGTTTTGTGCGGGCGAAAACCAGCGTAAGGGCTCCCATATCCGCAGACAGAATTTCTCGCAGTTTTTGCGGTTTTTCCGGGCGGCTGAGAAAATGTACGGATTGTGTGATCTTGTCTGCCGCTTTGCCAGGAGGCGAGACCTGAACCCGTTGGGGGTTTGTTAGATAGGACTGGCTCAATTCCTCCATCTGTTTCGGCATAGTGGCCGAGAACAGCATGGTTTGGCGTGGTGTGCCCAAAGCGGGGGCAATTTTGCGCAGAGCATGGATAAAACCCATATCGAGCATCTGGTCAGCCTCATCCAGAACCAGATGACGGACAGAGCTGAGGTCAACTGCGCCGCGCTCCATCAGGTCGATCAGGCGACCGGGGGTTGCGACCAGAATATCCGTGCCACGAGACAGGAAAGAAATCTGTTTGCCGATCGATTGACCTCCTACCACAGTAGCAACGCGCAACTTGGTTTTTTTTGTCAGGTTGCGGAGGCTATCAGCGATCTGGTTAACCAACTCACGGGTGGGGGCAAGGATCAATGCCTTCACGGTTTTAGGGGCTGGTTTGCCCGGCTGGGCGAGCAGGTGGTCAATCAACGGCAAGCCAAAAGCAAGTGTTTTACCGGTGCCGGTTTGCGCAAGGCCCAATATGTCGTGACCTTCCAGAGCCAGCGGGATGGCTTTGTTTTGAATTGGGGTCGGTTGAGTGAAGTTTGCGTTTTTAAGCGCATCGTTAAGAGCTGGGGCTAGACCCAGCATGTCGAAGTCGAACAAATAATTATCCTTTGCAGCCCAAAGGCAAAGGCCCACGGACGTGTCGAGACTGGCCGCATTCCAGCGACCGGCAGGGGTTGTGCGAGACCTCAGGATACTCAGGCCAATCCTGAGACATCCGGTCATCGCGTCAAGAACCCTGCGTGAAGGGGAACTAGGAGATATGTATTGGCGCTGGTAGGGGCAGCACGGCCCACTTTTGCTCACGCGTCAGCGCTGTGATTGGGGGCACATGATCGTTGCGCAGCGAAATGTCAAGGTTTGAACGCTAGGCTGAAGTTCAAGTCGCCCAAGTGTTGCGCGGAATTCCAAGGTCGCGACTTTAAAGCCACGATTAGGAGAAGCGATGCCGGCTGCTCGTACACAGGGTCTTACCGTGCGCTGAGTGTTGCGTCGCCGTTGCGTGAAATCTTGACATAATGCACGATTACCCGTATAAGTTGTGCCATGCTAGAGGAAGTGGGCAACGGCCCCGGGGAAACCCGGTGGCCGTTTTTCGTTTCTCTCGTGCGGAGAAAACTCACGCATGAGGTCACAGGCAAACATGACTTTGATTACCCCGGAAGAGCGGATGTCCCAAACTGCGGAACTTTTGCAGTCGCTTGAGACATCCATTCGCGGTCTGCGCCAAGCAGCGGAAGAACTGCGCAGTCAGATTGATGCCGGGGAGGATGCAGATCTTGCTGGAGCCAGCAAACAACTCGGGCAGTTAGAGGGGCTGATCCGAAGTTGCCAAAAAGTGGAGACAAGCTTTGTCGAACAACATCACAGACAAGCCGGAATCGCCCAAGGGGGCTATGCACTCGACCTTGAGGGCGCTCGATTTGAAATCGGGTGCAGGTTGGCTCGCCTCCGCAGATGCTGCGGTTCAGGAAAGATTTCTGAGTGATATCGGGGAGGGAGGGCTGTGCGCCCTCCCTTTTCTTTTCGAGTTTTGGGCGTTCCCACACCAGCTGCCGCCTGAGGGCGAGTGGCGATCATGGGTGATCATGGGCGGGCGCGGTGCTGGAAAGACACGCGCCGGTTCTGAGTGGGTTCGGTCGATGGTTGAAGGACCAAAACCACTTGATAACGGAAAAGCGTGCCGCGTGGCGCTGGTGGGCGAGACCTTTGACCAAGTACGTGATGTGATGATCTTTGGGGATAGCGGGATATTGCAGTGCTCTCCTCCGGATCGGCGGCCGAGTTGGAAGGCCTCTGAGCGCAAGTTGATCTGGCCTAACGGTGCCGAAGCTCAGGCGTTCTCAGCGCACGATCCCGAAGGATTGCGGGGGCCGCAATTCGATGCGGCTTGGGTGGATGAACTGGCTAAATGGAAAAAGGCTGGTGAGACTTGGGACATGTTGCAATTTGCACTGCGCCTAGGAGATCAACCTCGGGTCTGCGCCACGACAACACCTCGGAACGTTAAGGTTTTGAAGGACTTGCTGGCGTCACCGTCGACCGTCACGACCCATGCCCCAACCGAGGCGAACCGGGCTAACTTAGCAGAGTCTTTTTTGCTGGAAGTTCGTGCTCGCTATGCGAATACACGACTAGGGCGACAGGAATTGGACGGTGTTTTGCTTTCAGATGCCGAAGGGGCGCTTTGGACGGCCTCGATATTAGATGCCGCGCGGGTCGAGTGTGCACCTGAATTGGATCGGGTTGTGGTCGCTTTGGACCCAGCAGTCACGTCTGGGTCTGAGGCTGACGCCTGTGGTATCGTGGTCGTTGGAGCGCAATTGCAAGGACCGCCCGAGGATTGGCGGGCTTGTGTATTGGCGGATCGCACGATTCAGGGCGCTAGCCCGTCAGGTTGGGCACGCGCCGCGGTAGAAGCAATGGATGAGTTCAAGGCGGAGCGGTTGGTTGCCGAGGTTAACCAAGGTGGTCAACTTGTTGAAGAAGTCGTCCGGCAAATCGATCCTTTGGTTCCGTTCCGAGCGGTGCGGGCCTCACGCGGAAAAATAGCCCGTGCAGAACCAGCAGCTGCCTTGTACGAACAAGGTAGGGTGTCACACGTCAAAGGATTAAACGCGTTGGAGGAGGAAATGTGCCAGATGACCTCTCGCGGTTACGAAGGGCAGGGTTCGCCAGACCGCGTGGACTCTTTGGTTTGGGCATTACATGATCTGATCATTGCACCTGCGGCGCATTTCCGGCGGCCAAGGATGCGGATGCTATGAAGCGATCTGCAAATCACTGGTTCTGGTTGACTGCATGGCGTTTTAGATAAAAGTATGCCGAATATGAAATCTATGAACATAAGACAAAAATTTCGCCTTATCTCTGATAGGTACTGGGGTCGTGCTTCTGACGCAGAGGTGATGAAACCCGTTCTAAACCCATGTTTCCCGCGTTCAGGGCATAGGTTTTTACGTAACTTGTGCAGTAGTTACTTTCAGGATTCCATGCGGTTCGCGAGCGTGTACAATCACGATGGCGAGGCCCTTGAACGGGCAAACTATATAAAAGATCATGACTTTGAATGTGCCGCCAATGACCTTCCTGCTCAGCTCGAGGAAGGGAAGGTATATCTGGTTCAATACAGGCATCCCTTGGAGAGCATAGCCTCATATTTTGAGTTTGCTGTTCGACATGGAAATGACGAAAACACCGAAGAAATATGGAACGCCTTCTTTCTGGGCAACCTGGCTTACTGGAAACGGTTTGTTGATAAGTGGTGCCTGGATGAAGCCGTACGAGACCACCCTTCGATAAAGTGGGTGGCTTACAAGGATCTGTACGATAATCCACGTCAAACCCTGTCTGACATAATCGAGTTCGTCTCGACGGACGGCCATGTTGTGGATCAGGAGAGGTTAGAAGCTTCGATTCAGGAGAACACTCAAGGGTTTGCTCGGTATGTCGAGCAGGAAAACAAAGGAGAACGGGAAATCAAAAGAGCCCGTAATATCCGCGATTTCCAGTATTTTAGTGAGATGTTTGAGAAAACTGAAAAAGAGATGACCGAAAAGTACCTGGTGCCTCTGAAGCTGGACCCTTTGTTTAGCTGAACAGGTAAGGCGCAAACGGTATGTCGCTTAGTACTAGCCGAATTGTTCATTCCTGACGCACTACTTCTGACAGGCTTGGATGGGCGCCCACTGGGGCGCCCTTTCTTATTGGACGTGTTGCTTAAGCTCCGAACGCCCAGTTCCCAAGGTTTAAACTTCTTTCCTCCATAACTCTTTTCAACAAGCCGGACAGAGCGGCGAAAGAAAGGAGCATCTGAACATGGTATTCGATTTCTTACGTCGTGGAGCGGCTGAAGAAGCGCCCGAAGCAAAGGCAAGTGCAGCGGGAAAAGTTGTGGCCTGGCAAACAGATGGACGCGTTGCCTGGAGCCCTCGTGATGCCGTGTCTCTGACGCGTACCGGGTTTTCCGGTAATCCGGTGGGGTTTCGTTCGGTCAAGCTGATTGCTGAGGCCGCAGCTGCGTTGCCACTGGTTTTGCAGAACCGTGAACACCGCTACGACGTGCACCCAATTCTAACCCTGATGCGCCGCCCGAATGCTGCCCAGGGACGGGCAGAGTTAATGGAGGCTGTCTTTGGTCAGCTTCTTTTGTCAGGCAATGCTTACATCGAAGCGGTGCAGGCCGAAGATGGGTTGCCTGTTGAACTTCATGTTTTGCGTTCGGACCGGATGAGTGTCGTGCCGGGGGCAGATGGTTGGCCTAAGGCGTATGATTATACAGCCGGCGGTAAGACGCATCGTTTCCCGGCGCATGCCATTTGCCACATCAAGTCTTTCCACCCACAAGACGACCATTACGGTTTTTCGCCAATGCAAGCTGCAGCCATGGCGATTGATGTGCACAACAGCGCGTCTCGGTGGTCAAAATCACTGTTGGATAATGCCGCGCGGCCTTCTGGCGCGTTGGTTTGGAAAGGCGGCGATGGCCACGGTGTGATGGCAGAGGATCAGTTCCGCCGGCTGTCCGACGAGATTGAGCAGAACTATCGTGGCGCGCGGAACGCCGGGCGACCGATGGTTCTGGAAGGGGGGCTGGATTGGAAGCCGATGGGCTTCTCGCCCTCGGATATGGAGTTTCAAAAGACCAAGGAAGCCGCTGCCCGCGAGATCGCGTTGGCCTTTGGAGTCCCGCCGATGCTGCTGGGGATCCAAGGGGACGCGACCTATTCGAACTATCAAGAGGCCAACCGGGCGTTCTATCGCCTGACCGTGCTGCCTCTGGTGACGCGGGTGGCGGCGGCGGTGTCAGAGTGGCTCTCAGGTTACTCCGGCGAAGATTTGATGCTGAAGCCCGACCTGGATCAGGTGCCCGCGTTGGCGACCGAAAGGGATGCGCAATGGACGCGGGTCAGCCGTGCCGAATTCCTAACGGATGCTGAGAAGAGGTCTCTTTTAGGACTTCCGGCACTAGCGGAGGACACGGATGGCTGAGGGGTATCAGCCGTTCGACTGTGCGCCAGGCTTGCGTCTGGCCGCGCATGAGAGAGTGGCCGAGATCCAGCACGCGCATCTGTGCCAAAGGCTGGATCAGATCGAAGAGATGATGGGGCGGTTGGAGCGCCGGCTGTGGCTAACGGTCTACGGCGTCGCGGCAGTGATACTGGCGCAGGCTTTCCAGTCTTTCCTTGCGGCAACGCCGTGAAGTCAGAGTCTTACGAGGAGATGTTCATGGATTTGGAGCACAAGTTCGCACGGTTTGGTGATGGTCTGACTGTGTCCGAAGATGCGGTGATCGAAGGCTACGCCAGTCTGTTCGGCCAGGTGGATCAGGGTAGCGACGTGGTGCAGAGAGGCGCTTACGGTGCGTCACTGGACGCTCTGGCGAAATCAGGACAGCGGGTCAAAATGTTGTGGCAGCACGACCCGGCGCAACCCATTGGCGTTTGGGACGAAGTGCGAGAAGACGACAAGGGGCTTTGGGTCAAAGGCCGTTTGTTGGAAAGCACGCAAAAAGGCCACGAGGCAGCCGAGTTGGTCCGAGCCGGAGCGATGGACGGTTTGTCGATTGGATACCGCACAAAGCGGGCTTTAAATAACGAAAAGGGCCAACGAGTCCTCACCGAACTGGAGCTGTGGGAAGTGTCTCTAGTGACATTCCCTATGCTGCCTAGTGCGCGAGTGGCGGCAAAAGGGACATCCCCGTACGCCGAAGACACTTTGCGCAGAATCGCCGAGGTGTTTGACCACGCCCGGCGGGAGCTGGCGCGACCCTAGCGCGCCTCAAACTCACCCAAGAAATGGAAGTGCTGATGAGCAAGACCGAGAACCTGGCCTTGACCGGAAAGGGTGCGCCCCTGGTTCAGGAGGTGAAGCAGGCGATGGCTGGCTTCGTAAATGAATTCAGAGGCCTGAAGTCCGAAGTTAAGACCAAACTCCAACACACAGAAGAGCGACTGAATATGCTGGATCGTAAATCAACTATCGCGGCGCGCCCGCATCTTGCGGCATCGATTGAAGACGGTGCTCCACACCAAAAAGCCTTTGATGCCTATGTGCGATCGGGCGACGATGATGGCCTCCGAGGTTTGGAGATGGAGGCCAAGTCGCTTTCGAGTGCGGTCAACAGCGATGGTGGTTTTCTTGTTGACCCTCAGACTGCTGAAATCATCAAGTCGGTGTTGAAGTCTACCGCGTCGATCCGTTCGATCGCGTCGGTAGTCAACGTCGAAGCAAACTCGTTCGATGTATTGATCGACCACACCGATGTCGGCGCGGGTTGGGCCGATGAGGCCTCGGCCGCTACAGAGACCGCGACCCCCTCGATTGACCGTATTTCCATTGCTCTGCATGAGCTGAGTGCACTTCCCAAAGCTTCTCAGCGTTTGTTGGATGACAGCGCTTTTGACGTCGAAGGTTGGCTGGCTGGTCGTATCGCGGACAAGTTCGCTCGGGCTGAAGCGGCGGCGTTCATTTCGGGGGACGGAGCTGACAAGCCGAAAGGCATTCTTGACCATGCCAAAGTCGACAACGATGTTTGGGCGTGGGGCAACATCGGTTACGTTCCGACTGGCGTTGATGGCGGTGTTGATGCCGATGCAATTGTCGATGTGGTCTATGCGCTGGGCGCGCAGTACCGGGTGAACGGCACCTTCGTGATGAATTCGAAAACCGCAGGTGTGATCCGCAAGCTAAAAGACAGCGACGGCCGCTTCCTATGGTCGGACGGGTTGGCGGCAGGGGAACCTGCGCGACTGATGGGCTATCCTGTCCTCATCGCTGAGGACATGCCCGACGCGGCGTCTGACAGTTTCTCGATTGCTTTCGGTGACTTCCAGGCCGGTTACACCATCGCTGAGCGACCAGATCTACGCGTCCTCCGCGACCCGTTCAGCGCCAAGCCGCATGTCCTATTCTATGCGACCAAGCGCGTCGGCGGCGATGTCAGCGACTTTGCTGCGATCAAGCTAGTGAAATTCGGCACTGCATAAGCGGTGGCGAAACCGGGGGGCTGGGCAACCAGCCCTTCGGGTGGCGGGCCCGTGTCGGGGTGAGATCCCCTGCGTTGTCTAGCTGCTCCCCTCCGTCCGAGCAACGTGGGGCGACGCGTGCCTGCCAATTTCTTGAAGTGACGACCCCGGAGGGGGCCGAGATTGCGGAGTAAATGGATGATGTTGATCGAAGAAACCGCCATCGCGGATGCGGCGCTGCCGGTGGACGAGTTCAAGGCGCACCTCAGGCTTGGCACAGGCTTTGCCGAGGACAATGTGCAGGACGAGGTGTTGAAGGGCTTTTTGCGGGCCGCGATAGCGGCGATCGAAGCACGCACGGGCAAAGCCCTTATTGAACGTGGTTTTTCGTGGAGGTTGAATGGGTGGCGCAGCCAAGAGGCTGAGGTTCTCCCAGTGGCGCCAGTAACGTCGATTGATGCCGTAACCTTGACCAACGCACAAGGCAACGACCAGGAAATGGCGGCCAGTGTGTACCGCTTAGAGCGTGACAGTCAGCGTCCCAGATTACGCACCACGGGCTCAAAGCTGCCGGCAATTGTTACGGGCGGGTCGGTTGAAATCGCCTTTACAGCTGGGATGGCGCCTGATTGGGAAGGCCTACCTGCAGACCTAGGGCAAGCGGTACTGCTCTTGGCAGCGCATTACTACGAATACCGCGATGAAACGTCCCTAGGCGCTGGGTGTATGCCTTTCGGTGTGACGAGCCTGATCCAGCGTTACCGCGCAGTGCGCTTTGGAGCGGGGGGGGTACTATGAAATCACCACGGTTGAACCGAAAGCTCGTGCTCGAAGCGCCAGTTCGCATCGCTGATGGAGCCGGTGGGTATACCGAGACCTGGCAATCTCTTGGAGCGGTCTGGGCCGAAGTTACGGCACGCAGTGGGTCTGAGCGCCAGGTGGCCGGAGTGCCCGTATCGCGTGTCGGATATCGCATTGTGGTGCGCGGTGCGCCCGAAGGATCGGCCTCACGCCCGTCGCCGGAACAGCGCTTTACGGAAGGTTCTAGGCGCTTTGTCATCCGCGCGGTCGCCGAGCGCGACCCTCGTGGTCAATACCTTACCTGCTTTGCAGACGAAGAGGTGGCGGCATGAGTTATGGCATTTCAGCCCATTTGCAGGCGGCGGTGTACCAACAGCTTGCGACTAACGCACAGGTCCAAACTCTTGCCGGTGGAGCGGTTTACGACGCAGTTCCCAGCGGATCATTGCCTCAGACCTACGTGACACTCGGCCCGGAAGAGGTGCGGGACGCTTCGGATCAAACCGGAGCCGGTGCAATGCATCGTTTCACGGTGTCCATAATGTCAGAGGCTGCGGGTTTTGGTGCTGCGAAGACACTTGCAGGGGCCGTATGCGACGCGCTGGAAGGTGCCGCACTGTCACTGAACCGAGGCCGCCTTGTCGGGCTGTGGTTCGAACGCGCCTCCGCCCGGCGGACGGGAACAGGGGGCGCAATCCGCCAGATCGACCTGAGATTCCGCGCCCGCGTGGAAGACGACTAAGCAATCAACGGAGAGAGCATATGGCTGCCCAGAACGGAAAAGACCTGTTGGTCAAAGTGGACATGAACGGCTCGGGCCTGTTCGAAACCATCGCAGGCTTGCGAGCCACGCGGATTAGCTTCAACGCAGAAAGTGTTGATGTCACCAGTCTTGAGAGCCAAGGCGGATGGCGTGAACTGCTATCTGGTGCAGGGGTCAAATCAGCCGCGATCTCGGGCTCGGGCGTATTCAAGGATGCGGATACAGATGAGCGGGCGCGCCAGTTGTTCTTTGACGGAGAAACGCCGAGCTTTCAGGTGATCATCCCTGATTTCGGAATTGTTGAAGGGGCCTTTCAGGTTTCCAGCATCGAATATGCGGGCTCTCACAACGGCGAGGCCACATACGAAATGAGCATGGCAAGCGCTGGTGCTCTGGCCTTCACGGCTCTGTAATCCAATGGCCAATCCGTGGACGGGCGAGGTGGCTTTGACCATCGATGGGGAGCAACGAGTGCTCAAGCTGACGCTGGGTGCTTTGGCGGAATTGGAACAAGAACTGGGCACTGGTTCATTGGTTGAGTTGGTGCAGCGGTTTGAAAGCGGGACGTTTTCCAGCGGTGATGTGCTTGCGCTGATCGTAGCGGGATTGCGCGGAGGTGGGGCCGATGCAAACCGTTCTGACCTGTTTAAGGCCGAGATCCAGGGTGGTCCGTTGGCCGGCGCACGTGCAGCGGCTGAGCTTTTGGCGCGGGCTTTCATGGTACCAGAGCCGTCATGAGCGGGTTTGACTGGTCCGCGTTGATGAGAGCCGGGTTTGTCGGCCTTCGCCTAACGCCCGATCAGTTCTGGCAACTGACCCCGGCCGAGTTTCGACTGATGCTTGGGCAGGGTGCCAGCATGCCAGCAATGAATCGGGCGGGGCTGGCTGCCCTACTTGCGACTTACCCCGATAAAAAACAAGGAGAGCGAGATGACCAATCGTGACGGGTTGGACGACCTGCAGGAAAGGGGCGAGGCGCTGGGCGACTCGCTGGGGGATGCTGCGTCAATGGCTGCTGCATTCGATAACCAGATGAAACGTATCAGTGCAGCTTTTGAAGAGACCGGCAAGGATGTCGCCACTTTGGAGCGGGGAATGTCCGGCGGATTGCGCAAGGCCTTTGACGGTGTTGTTCTGGACGGGATGAACTTGTCTAACGCTCTTGACGTGTTGAAGAACTCGATGATCCGCACGGCCTATTCTGCGGCTATCAGGCCGGTGACGGAACACTTCGGCGGAATGTTGGCCAACGGGGTAGGTAGTTTGGTGCAGGGGATTTTGCCCTTTGCAGATGAAGGCAGCTTTTCGCAAGGCCGCGTGATGCCATTTGCAAATGGAGGAGTTGTAAGCGGTCCGACGACTTTCCCCATGCGCGGTGGCACCGGCTTGATGGGCGAAGCGGGTCCAGAAGCTATCATGCCATTGGCGCGTGGCTCAGACGGCAAACTTGGTGTTCGGACATCCGGAGGCGGTCGTGCAGTGAACGTGGTCATGAACATTTCTACGCCCGACGTACAGGGGTTTCGCCGTAGCCAGGGACAGATAGCAGCACAGATGAGCCGCGCTTTGGGGCGCGGCAATCGCAACGGCTAATACGAGGCGCAGAAAATGAATTTCCATGAGGTTAGATTTCCGGCCAGCCTAAGCTTTGGTTCGGTCGGCGGTCCTGAGCGGCGCACGGATATTGTAACGCTTGCGAACGGGTTTGAAGAACGCAACACGCCGTGGGCACATTCAAGGCGGCGCTACGATGCAGGGCTGGGGATGCGGTCTCTGGACGATATCGAAACCTTGATTTCGTTTTTCGAGGCAAGACAAGGCCAAATGTATGGGTTCCGCTGGAAGGACTGGTCGGATTACAAGTCGGGCGCTGCGACCGCAGATGCAGACAAGGGCGATCAGGTCATTGCCCGCGGTGACGGCACACAAACCACCTTTCAACTGGTCAAGACATACAGCTCGGGCGGGTTTAGCTACGTTCGGCCAATCGTAAAACCGGTGCTTGGGACGGTTAAGATGGGCCTTGAGCAGGACGAAGTGCGTGAGGGCGTCGATTTTGAAGTGGATGTAACCCGAGGGGTGGTGACCTTCTCAGATCCTCCGCCCGAACAGGTTGAGGTTACCGCAGGTTTTGAATTCGACGTTCCGGTTCGGTTCGACACGAACGTTATCCAAACAAGTGTGGCCAGTTTTCAGGCGGGTGACGTTCCCAACGTTCCTGTGGTGGAGGTGCGCGTCTGATGGGAGGGGATAAATCGGGTTTACGGGCGCACTTGGAAAGCGGTTTGACGACAACATGCCGATGCTGGGCAATCAAACGTTCAGACGGGCAGGTTTACGGTTTTACAGATCATGATTTGGATCTTCAGTTTGAGGGCGTGGACTTTAAAGCAAGCACAGGTTTGACAGCGTCAGCGATCGAGCAAGCGACAGGACTGTCTATCGACAACTCTGAGGCGATGGGTGCCCTTTCAAATGCGGCTGTCACAGATGAAGATATTGAGGCAGGCCGGTTTGACGGTGCCGAGGTTCGTGCCTGGCTGGTGAATTGGGCTGCGCCCGAACAACGTGCACTACAGTTCAGGGGCTCAATCGGAGAACTGCGCCGCGCGGGAGGTGCCTTTCACGCAGAGTTGCGTGGCCTGACCGACCTTCTGAACCGTCCGTTGGGTAGAATTTACCAAAAGCCGTGTACAGCCGTTTTGGGCGATAGAAACTGCAAGTTTAACCTACAGTCCCCTGGCTATTGGGCCACCGCGGAAATCGTAAACCTGACCGGGAACAGTGCTCTGCAGCTTAAGGGGGCAGAAGCGCACGATACCGCTTGGTTCGAGCGGGGAAGGTTGGATGTCGTATCTGGCCGCGCAGCAGGGCTCTGGGCGGCGATTAAACAAGATCAGCAGCTGGAGCTAGGGCGCAATGTAACTTTGTGGTCAACAATCAGGGGAGGCTTGGCTGTTGGGGATCGGGTTAGGCTGACGGCTGGCTGCAATAAAACGATGAGCGTTTGCCGAAAGAAGTTCAATAACATGCTGAACTTTCAGGGTTTCCCGGATTTACCGGGCGAAGACTGGGTTATGGCTGTGCCCAAGCAAGGAAATCCAAATACAGGGGGCAGCCGGAGATGAAGGTAAGCCGCCAAAGCATTGTAGAAGAGGCTCGCAGTTGGATGGGTACCCCCTACGTCCATCAAGCTTCGGTGAAGGGCGCCGGTACTGATTGTCTGGGGCTATTGCGCGGCGTCTGGCGTGCTCAACTGGGTCACGAACCTGAACCTGTCCCAAGCTACAGTATGGATTGGTCCGAACCCCAGGGCGAAGAACGTATGTGGGCTGCGGCCCGGCGTCACTTGATCGAAAAAAATCCAGGTTGCCTAAAGTGCGCGGATGTTTTGCTGTTTCGGATGCGTGATGGGCGGGTCGCAAAACATGTTGGCATCGTCAGTCAGGATGGCGACCTTCCCCGGTTTATTCACGCGTATTCAGGATACGGCGTGGTCGAAAACTCACTGAGTGAGCCTTGGCGTCGAAGAATTGTCGCCTGTTTTGAATTTCCGTTGGAGAAAAAGTAAATGGCTACGATTGTTCTTTCGGCGGCAGGTGCTGCGATTGGCGGGGCCGTTGGCGGCACAGTTGCTGGGCTGTCTACGGCTGTTATCGGGCGCGCGATTGGCGCAACATTGGGACGAGTCATCGATCAACGACTAATGAGCCAATCCGTAATGGGCGGCGGAAGTGAAGTTGTTGAGACCGGACGACTGGATCGATTTCGTCTTACGGAGTCCGGAGAAGGAGCTGCAATCGCAACAATCTTTGGGCGGATGCGCGTCGGAGGTCAGGTTATTTGGGCCTCGGGTTTTTTGGAAACCCAAAGTACGAGTACGACGACACAATCAGGCGGTGGTGGGGGCAAGGGCTCCTCCAGATCGCCCGAAGTTACGACAACGACGCACAGCTATAGCTACTCGATTTCGTTGGCCATTGCTGTCGGAGCGGGCCGCATCTCTGACGTTTCGCGTATCTGGGCGGACGGAGAAGAACTAGAGCGCGCTGGGCTCAACATGCGCATCTACCGCGGTACAGAAGGCCAACTGCCGGACCCGTTGATCGAAGCCATCGAAGGAGCCGGTAATGTTCCAGCCTATCGTGGAACAGCTTATGTCGTGATTGAAAACTTGCAACTGGCGCCTTTCGGGAACCGGGTGCCACAGTTCTCATTTGAAGTTGTTCGTCAGGAACAACCTGAGCTTCCAGACACAAAAAACTCGGTTTCCCAAACTGTGCGCGGCGTGGCCCTCATGCCGGGTACGGGCGAATATGCACTGGCCAGCGAACAGGTAAACTATACCAAAGGGCCGGGGCAGAGTTGGGCCGCTAATGTGAACTCGGCCTCTGGTCTTCCCGATTTGGTGACCTCGACGCGTGCATTGCAAACAGAATTGCCAGCGTGTGATGCCGCTTCGCTTATCGTTTCGTGGTTCGGGAATGACCTGCGTTGTGGTGATTGCCAAATTCAGCCGAAGGTACTCCATAAGGAATTAGAAGGCGAAAATATGCCGTGGCATGTGGCCGGGGTCGATCGCGCGAACGCTGAAGTGGTCCGCCACGATAATGAGCGCCCTGTTTACGGAGCGACTCCGGCTGATGCTTCCGTTGTGCAAGCGATACAGCACCTGAAATCGACGGGAAAACGCGTGATGTTTTACCCGTTTATCCTAATGGATCAACTGCTGGGAAACGGTTTGCCCGATCCTTGGTCTGGTGCTGCTAACCAGCCGCAATTGCCTTGGCGAGGACGTATTACTCTGAGCGCCGCTCCGGGGCGTGAGGGATCGCCTGATCAAACTGCCGAGGCTGATAGCCAGGTGGCTTCATTCTTTGGGCATGCGCGGGCCAGCGACTTTGCAATCGCCGATGGAACGGTCATTTACAGCGGTCCACATGAATGGGGACTGCGGCGGTTCATTCTTCACTACGCTGTGCTTTGCAAAGCCGCTGGTGGTGTGGATTCATTCTGCATCAGTTCTGAAATGCGAGCGCTGACACAGATCCGCGGACTATCTGGATTTCCGGCCGTGTTACAGTTGCGCTCGCTTGCAGCGGAAGTGCGGGAAATTCTGGGCGCTGGAACAAAAATTGGATATGCAGCGGACTGGAGCGAGTACTTCGGCTACCAACCTAAAGATGGGAGCGGTGACCGCTTTTTTCATCTGGACCCTTTGTGGGCTGATGAGAATATCGACTTTGTTGGCATCGACAATTACATGCCCCTGTCAGACTGGCGGGATGGTGAAGACCATCTGGATGCCTTGGCCGGTGCGGATTCGATTTATGATCTCGACTATCTTCGCAGCAATATCGAAGGCGGTGAAGGTTATGATTGGTACTACGCGTCCCCGGAAGAAGCTGAGGCGCAGGTACGTACCCCAATAGCAGACGCCGACCACGGCGAAGCATGGATTTGGCGATACAAAGATTTGCGTAACTGGTGGTCAAAGCCACATCATGAACGCATAGGTGGTGTGCGGCAGAGTAACCGGACCAGTTGGGTTCCTGGTTCGAAACCAATTTGGTTTACGGAATTGGGTTGTGCTGCCATCAATAAAGGCACAAATCAGCCGAATAAGTTTTTGGACGCGAAGTCCTCGGAGTCCAAATTACCTAAGTACTCCAACGGATTGCGGGATGATTTTATTCAGACTCAATATCTGAAGGCGATGCTAGGGTATTGGTCTGACCCCAAGAAAAATCCGGTTTCGGACTTGTACCTAGCCCCAATGGTTGACCTGGCGAATGCTTATGTTTGGGCATGGGACGCACGCCCGTTTCCAACATTCCCCAACTTGCGCAGCCAATGGAGCGACGGTGAAAATTACGCGCGAGGCCACTGGTTGAACGGGCGGTCCGGGTCCCGGACGTTGTCTTCTGTCGTTACAGAGATTTGTCATGGCGCCGGTGTGACCGATATCGACGTAACACAGCTTAATGGAGTGGTACGCGGTTATGCCGTTGAGGATGTCTCCAGCGCTCGGGCCGCCTTGCAACCGCTTATGCTGAGTTATGGATTCGACGCAATCGAGCGAGAAGGTTTGCTTCTGTTTAGGATGCGGGATGGGCGCGGTGTCATTGAATTGGATTCCGAGAAACTTGTCGACAGTTCCGAAGTCGAAGGCCGCGTTGAATACCGTAGAGAAGCCGAGGCCGAGATGACCGGGCGCGTGCGCCTGCGCTTTGTGCAGTCGGATGCTAATCATGACATCGTTTCGGAAGAGGCCGTTCTGCCCGATACGCGGACGCACGCAGTGTCGGTTAACGAAATGCCCTTGTCCTTGACGCGCGCCGAGGGACGACAAACCGCCGAGCGTTGGTTGAGCGAAGCGCGGATATCTCGCGAAACGGCTCGGTTCGCTTTGCCTCCTTCACTTTTGCATGTCGGGGCGGGCGATGTTGTCACCTTGCCGGGAGAAGGAGGAGAGGCGCGCTATCGTATCGATCGATTGGAGCAAGCCGATATTCAATTGGCCGAAGCCGTTCGGATCGAGCCCGCTGTATACGCTCCGGCTGACCTGCCAGATGATGTTGTAACCCCTAAACAGTTTGTAGCCCCAGTACCGGTGCTGCCTGTGTTTATGGATCTGCCTTTAATCACTGGATCAGAAGTGCCGCACGCTCCGTATCTGGCGACATCCGCATCTCCTTGGCCAGGCAGTGTAGCTGTGTATTCAGCGGCCCGCGATGAAGACTATGCCTTGCAAGATGTGATTTCGGGACAAGCGGTCATCGGTTTCACCGAAACCCCGTTGAACCGTGCAAGCGCCGGTGTCTGGGACGAAGGCGCTGCGCTACCGGTTAACCTAATCGACGGGGTGCTGTCTTCTCGACCAAGGGAAGCTCTGCTGAACGGAGCAAATCTAGCCGCAATTGGCGATGGAACGCCCGGAAATTGGGAGGTTTTTCAGTTCGCGGAAGCAGCATTGCAAGAGACGGGAATTTATCACCTTTCCAGTCGGTTACGAGGTCAATTGGGTACTGATGCAAATATGCCTGATGTGTGGCCGCAAGGTTCGATGTTCGTGTTGCTCGATCAGCGTGTGTACCAAACGAACCTGTCGCGCGCGGAGCGACGCATTGCGAAACACTACCGCATCGGTCCTGGGGTGCGAGGATACGACGACCCTTCTTTTGTTCATCTGGTAGAAGCCTTTGAAGGGAATGGCCTGCGTCCTTACGCACCAGTTCATTTGAAGGCGACGCATTCTTCCGCTGGTGACCGGATATCGTGGATTCGTCGCACCCGGATAGACGGTGATGATTGGGCCGGATTGGACGTGCCTTTAGGGGAAGAAAGCGAGTCGTATCTTCTTCGAGTTTTTGCTGACGGCAGCCTTGTTCGTGAGCACGTATTGGCAGCGCAAGAATGGACTTATCCGACGTCGTTGAAAGCGTCCGATGGCGTGACTGACAGCTATCAAGTGCAGGTATCGCAAGTTTCGGCGAGCTATGGGCCGGGTTTGCCCGCAGCGTTAAGGGTCGGTTGAAAAATATGCGACCTGTCCTGCATGGAGATGTCTCGGCTGCGGCGCGCGCACTTTGTAAGCGCGCGCCCAGAAATGCGCGAAGACTTATGTTCGCGGATGCTAGAAGAAGCGGAATTGGCCGACAAACATGTTGGCCAAACCGGGCGATTACACCCCGTTTTTGGCAACGGTTCCTTGATGGCCGTTGCACGCATCAGACAGCTTGCTGACGAGCCGGGATTCGACGATTTGAATTATTGCCTGTGTTTTGAAACCGTTTTGCGCCACCTGATCCGATTACAAATCACCCGGATGCGCATCTGACGCACTTTGTTGCGGCAAGGTCCAAGTTTAATCGTCCGATTGGAATCTCACTGCCGCAATCCTCGCAATATCCGAAATCACTTTGTTGTATCCGAGTTAGGGCAGCGCTTAACCGGCGCGCTTCCAGATCACGATTTGCTTGCTGGGCCTTGGCCATCGCTTGGCTTTGTAGCGCGTCCATTCGGCTGAGCCTGCCAACTGCTTGCTGGTCCAATTCTACAATAGCCTGCGCGCTTTTACCCGAAGCAGAATGCTCTTCGAGTTCGGTTAGCCTAGTTCTTATACGGGCCTCAAATTCCGCTAACTCGGTTTCATTCATTTTTGTTACTCAGCAGATCACGGGTTTGCGTTTGGTGTTTTTACAACTAAATGGCATTCTAGGCGCAGCAAAGGATCAAAAGCCATGTTGGAAAAGCGCAGTCACGTGACACCGGTTGACCCGGTTTGGACCCGTATTACCACCGAAGCCCAAGCGGCCGTCGACGACGAGCCGTTGATGGGAGGCTTGGTGCACGCGTGTGTTCTGCACCACCGCAGTTTGGAAAGAGCTCTGTCTTATAGGATTTCGGCCAAGCTGTGCTCGAATGAAATGTCGATGATGGTGCTGCGTGAAATCGTAGATGAATCTTATGCGGATGACCCGTCTCTGGTCGAGGCCGCCCGTGCGGACTTGATGGCCGTCTACGAACGCGATCCAGCGTGCCACCGTCTCTTGCAGCCGATCCTGTACTTCAAAGGGTATCAGGCAATGCAGGCCTATCGCGTAGCGCATTGGCTATGGAATAAAGGCCGCCATGATCTGGCATATTTCTTCCAGATGCGTTCTTCCGAGATTTTCGGAATCGACATTCACCCGGCTGCCCGTATCGGCAAGGGCATTATGATCGATCACGCTCACTCGATCGTGATTGGTGAAACGGCCGTGGTTGGCGACAACGTCTCGATGTTGCATTCGGTGACCCTTGGCGGAACCGGCAAAGAAGAAGAGCAACGCCATCCCACTATTGGTGATGGAGTTCTGATCGGGGCTGGTGCTAAGGTTTTGGGTAATATCGAGGTGGGCCATTGCAGCCGCATCGCCGCAGGTTCGGTGGTTTTGCAAGAGGTTCCGGCTTGCACGACGGTTGCTGGCATTCCAGCCAAGATTGTGGGTGAGGCCGGGTGTGATCAGCCGTCGATCTCGATGGATCACATGCTGGGCAAAGATAAGTAATCGTCAGCTTATGAACAAAAAAAGCCGCCTCGTATCCGAGGCGGCTTTTTTTTGTTTCTGCGAACGATTACGCCAACATGACCATCGGGTTTTCCAGATTGTCGACGATGGCTTGCAGAAGTTCTGCACCCAACGCGCCGTCGATAACACGGTGATCTACCGACATGGTAACCGACATGACGGTGGCGACGGTTAGTTCTCCGTCATCACCAACGACCGGTTTCTTAACGCCAGAACCCACAGCCAGAATACCGGCATGAGGTGGGTTCACGATTGCGTCAAAGTTGTCGATGCCAAACATACCGAGGTTCGAGATCGCAAAAGTACCACCCTGGTATTCGTGCGGTGCCAACTTGCGTTCGCGTGCGCGAGATGCGAGGTCTTTCATCTCGGTCGACAGCGTAGACAGCGATTTCATGTCGGCATCCTGTAGGACCGGCGTAAACAAGCCACCTTCGATTGCTACCGCTACAGCCACATCCGAAGGTTTCAGTTGCAGCACACGGTCACCGGCCCAGACCGCGTTACAGGCTGGTACCTGTTGCAGCGCGTTGGCTACCGCCTTGATGATGAAATCGTTGACGCTGAGCTTCACGCCCCGGCCTTCCAATTGCTTGTTCAACTGGCTGCGGAATTTTAGCAGTGCGTCCAGCTTGATGTCGCGGCGCAGGTAGAAATGCGGGATGGTCTGCTTGGCCTCAGACAAACGCGCAGCAATGGTCTTGCGCATACCGTCGAGCTTGATTTCCTCGTATTCGCGTCCCTCGTACATACGGGCAACAGCGTCTGCTGATGGACCGGCAGGTGCAGCCGCTGCAGGGGCTGCCGCAGAAGCTGCGGCCGGAGCGGCTGTCGTGGCGGGTGCTGCCGACGCACCTTCTACATCTGCTTTGACAATACGACCATGCGGACCGGTGCCTGTGATTTGCGCCAGGTCCAGGCCTTTTTGTGATGCGATCCGGCGCGCAAGAGGTGAGGCAAAGATACGACCGCCATCGGCCTTGACCGGAGCAGCCGGGGCAGGGGCGGACGCCTCGGACGCCGCAGGGGCGGCCTCGTTGCCCGCAGCGACTGCTGGGGCAGCCGCTGGCGCTGCGGCAGGCGCAGATGCGATATCATCAGCGCTCTCGCCGTCCTCTAGCAGGACTGCGATGGCAGTGTTGACCTTGACCCCCTCGGTACCTTCGGCGATCAAGATCTTGCCAATCGTACCTTCGTCAACGGCCTCGAACTCCATCGTGGCCTTGTCGGTTTCGATCTCAGCCAGCAAATCGCCTGAGGAGACAGTGTCGCCTTCCTTAACCAGCCACTTGGCGAGCGTACCTTCCTCCATTGTCGGTGAAAGGGCGGGCATCAGAATTTCGGTGGGCATCTGTTTGTCGCTCCTTACCGGTAGGTAACTTGTTTGACGGCGGCGATCACCTCATCGGTGGTGATCAGGGCCAGCTTTTCGAGGTTGGCGGCGTAAGGCATTGGAACATCCTTGCCGGTGCAGTTGATAACCGGGGCGTCGAGGTAATCGAACGCTTCCTGCATCACGACGGACGAGATGTAGCTGCCGACCGAACCTTGCGGCCAGCCTTCTTCAACGGTCACCAGGCGGTTGGTTTTCATCACCGAGTTGATGATCGCGCCGGTGTCCATGGGCCGGATGGTGCGCAGGTCGATAACTTCGGCGCTGATGCCTTCTTCGGCCAGCTTGTCGGCGGCTTCCAACGCGTATTGCATACCAATGCCGAAGCTGACGATGGTCACGTCCGAACCTTCACGCCAGATGCGCGCTTTGCCCAACGGTATGGCTAGGTCATCCACCTGCGGTACGTCGAACGAGCGGCCGTAGAGAATTTCGTTTTCAAGGAAGACCACCGGATTGGGGTCGCGGATCGCCGATTTCAGCAGGCCTTTAGCGTCGGCTGCCGAATAGGGCATCACGACTTTCAGGCCGGGGATCTGCATGTACCAAGCCGTGTAGTCCTGAGAGTGCTGAGCAGCCACACGAGCCGCAGCACCGTTCGGGCCGCGGAACACGATTGGACAACCCATCTGGCCGCCGGACATATAAAGCGTCTTAGCGGCCGAGTTGATGATCTGGTCAATCGCCTGCATGGCGAAGTTGAAGGTCATGAACTCGACAATCGGTTTCAGGCCACCAAAGGCCGATCCAACTGCGATACCAGCAAAACCATGCTCGGTGATCGGAGTATCGATCACGCGCTTGCCGCCGAATTCGTCCAGCAGACCTTGAGAAACTTTGTAGGCGCCCTGATATTCGGCGACTTCTTCGCCCATCAGGTAGACGTCTTCGTCGCCACGCATTTCTTCGGCCATTGCATCGCGCAAGGCTTCGCGGACGGTTTGCTGTGCCATAGGAGCGTCTGCAGGCCAGTCGGGCGACAGGTCTACAACCGGCGCAGCAGGGGCAGCGGCAGGAGCGGGGGCCTCAACCGCCGCCGGGGCGGCCTCAGCCACCGCTTCGGCTGCGGGGGCGGCCGCGGGCAGGGTGGAAGCGTCCTCACCTTCTTCGACGAGGATCGCGATGGGGGTATTCACCTTCACCCCTTCGGTGCCTTCAGCGATTAGGATTTTGCCTACGATACCTTCATCGACAGCTTCGAATTCCATCGTCGCTTTGTCGGTTTCGATTTCGGCCATGATGTCGCCGCTGGAAACGGTGTCGCCTTCTTTGACCAGCCACTTGGCCAGCGTGCCCTCTTCCATCGTGGGCGAAAGGGCGGGCATGAGAATTTCGGTTGCCATGTCTTATTCGTCCTCTCAGGCGTAAATGTCGGTCCAGAGCTCTTCAACCGAAGGCTCAGGGCTTTCTTTCGAGAATTCGGCGGCCTGGTTAACGATCTCTTTGATCTCTTTGTCGATCGCCTTCAGGTCATCCTCGGTCGCGTGTTTGCCAGTCAGAAGCAACTCGCGGACGTGTTCGATCGGGTCGCTTTGTTCGCGAACCTTCTGAACCTCTTCGCGTGTTCGGTACTTGGCCGGGTCCGACATCGAGTGTCCGCGATAGCGGTAGGTTTTGATTTCCAGAATGTAAGGGCCTTTGCCAGCGCGGCAGTGCGCGACGGCTTTTTCACCGGCTTCTTTAACCGCCAGCACATCCATACCGTTAACGATCTCACCCGGGATGCCAAAGGCTTCACCACGATGGTAGATGTCCTTGGTCGAGGTCGAGCGCGCCTGAGCGGTGCCCATCGCGTACTGGTTGTTCTCGATCACGAAAATTACAGGCAGATCCCAAAGGGCAGCCATATTGAATGTCTCGTAGACCTGTCCTTGGTTGGCAGCACCATCTCCGAAATAGGTGAATGTGACGCCGCCGTTTTCTTTGTACTTGTCCGCAAAAGCCAGACCCGCACCAAGCGGAACCTGGGCGCCAACGATGCCGTGGCCGCCATAGAAATGCTTCTCTTTCGAGAACATGTGCATTGAGCCGCCCTTACCTTTGGACAGGCCGCCAATACGCCCGGTCAGTTCGGCCATAACTCCACCCGGATCCATGCCGCAGGCCAGCATATGGCCGTGGTCGCGATAGGATGTGATCCGTTTGTCGCCTTCCTTGGCGGCGGCCTCAAGGCCGACAACAACCGCTTCTTGTCCGATGTAAAGGTGGCAGAAGCCCCCGATCAGACCCATGCCATAGAGTTGGCCAGCTTTTTCCTCGAATCGGCGGATCAGCAGCATCTCACGGTAGTAGGTAGTTAGCTCTTCCGCAGAAACGTTTGGTTTCTTTGTGGTTTTTCGCGCAGCCATTGTGGCGATCTCCCCCTCTCGGCAAGATAGTTTAGCGTTAAACTATCTCATAAAGCATTTCCGGCTTTCTGGCGAGGGTAAATGTGACGCAGCGTCGGAACCCGCAAAACATGGCTGGTTTAAGCCTAGACCAAAGGGGCTGCAGCTAAGGTGGAGAAGATTTGGCTGGCTGGATCAGCGAATGACGATCTCGTCCGAACGGATCATGCCCAGAACCGAACGGGCCTGTTGATCCAAAAGATCGAGATCCAGATAGGTGTCCGAAAGACGACGGGTCAGGTTTTCCATTTCGGCGATCTCAGCTTCAAGCTTTTCCAGATCGCGTGACAGGGCGTCCCGTTCCGCCGCAATTTCGACCCGTCTGAACAGGCCATAGTCGCCCTGCACGGCAGCGAAGGTGAAATAGACACCCAGCATAAATGCCACCATGAAGAAAACGACTGCGCCCAAACCGGGCCGATGGGAACGGGACACTCTGTTTACCGCCGTATGAAGCTTGCCTCAAAAAACGTGCCCTTTCCGGGCATCTGTCCGCACTATGTCACAGGCGATTCGGGTTGTGAATCCCTTGATTCGCACTTTTTTCACTTTGTTTGTTGCTTGCCGTCATCGCCACGCTTCGAGTGCCTGATTTCGGGTTAGTGTCTGCTCTTCCATGCAGACCCAATAGAACATGGGTGCTGCGCTGCCATCGCTTTCCAACTCTGGCTCGCACGCTGCATCTCGGGTTTTCAACCAAGCGCGCTGCTCGTTTAGCAAGGCTTGCCCGCTGCCGCGCGTATCTGCCAGCGGTTTGACCTCTTTCCAGATCCGGTTGAGTTCGCGGTCCGCGATCTCCCACTTTTCCTTAGCGCAAAAATTCGCATCCAACTGCGTTTGCCCGCTGCAACTGGATTGTGCGAGGCCGGGCATGGGCAAGAGGAGGGCAAAAAGGCCGGCAATACATCTCATGGCAAAACCTCCACCGAATGATGGGGATTTTACCACAAGACCTAGTTTGCGACCAATTTTCCCGACCGGTCAGCCTTCCAGCGCAGCAACACCGGGCAGTGTTTTGCCTTCCATCCACTCAAGAAACGCGCCGCCAGCGGTCGAAATATAGGAGAAGTCTTTGGCTGCCCCAGAAGCGTTCAGTGCGGCAACCGTGTCTCCGCCACCGGCAACCGAAGTCAGTTGACCAGAACGGGTAAGTGCTGCGGCTTTCAAAGCGGCGGCGTTGGTTGCTGCATCAAAAGGCTCAATCTCAAACGCGCCAAGTGGTCCGTTCCATATCAGGGTTTGGCTTTTGGCGAAGATCTCGGTAATGGCCGCCACGCTCTCTGGTCCGGCATCCAAAATCATGCCTTCGTCGGTGCACTGGTCGGCTGGCAACACTTTGTGAGGGGCGTTAGCCTCAAACTTTTCGGCAACCACGATGTCAACAGGCAGAACTATGGTGCAGCCAGAGTTCTCGGCTTTGGCCAGGATTTCAGCGGCTGTGTCCTTCATGATCCGTTCAGCAAGCGATTTGCCCACGTTCAAGCCCTTGGCAACAAGGAAGGTGTTGGCCATGCCGCCGCCGATAACAAGGTAATCCACCTTGTCGATCAGGTTGCCCAAAAGCTCTAACTTGGTCGAAACTTTAGCACCGCCCACAACCGCCGTGACAGGGCGCTTAGGTGCGCCCAAAGCGCCTTCTAGAGCTTCCAGTTCGGCTTGCATCAAACGCCCTGCGCAAGAGGGAAGCAAGCGGGCGATGGCCTCGGTCGAGCTGTGCGCGCGGTGTGCGGCAGAGAATGCATCGTTACAGTAGACTTCGCCAAGCTTGGCCATTCCGGCGGCGAGATCAGCGTCGTTCTTAGTTTCAGCCGCGTGAAAGCGCGTGTTTTCAAGCAGCAGAACCTGACCGGGCTGCAGTGCATCAGCTGCCAGTTCCGCCTCGGTACCGACGCAGTCGGCTGCAAACAGAACCTTGGAACCAAAGGCGGCCTCAAGGGTTGGGATGAGTTGCTTCAGTGAAAGGTTCTCGCGCCGTTCGCCGCCGGGGCGTCCGAAATGCGCAAGCAAAATGGGTTTGCCGCCTGCAGCCAGAATATCGCGGACGGTTGGCACAATGCGCTGAATACGTGTTGCATCGGTCACGACCCCGTCTACGACTGGCACATTGATATCCACGCGCACCAGCACGCGTTTCCCGTTCAGATCCATGTCGTCCAGTGTTTTCCAGGCCATCGTGCAATCCTCGAAGATTTGAAAGTGATTTAGGCGGTTCTTTTCCTGCATTTTGCCCTCAGGTCAATGCGTCACTTGGCATTCATGCGCCCGCGTCATAGGTATTTGCGCAAGACAAACGACAGGAGGGCCTCATGGCCGAGATCAAGGATCCCGAAAACACAATCATCATCGAACTGAAAGGCGGTAATGTCGTCGTTGAATTGCTGCCGGATGTTGCCCCGCAGCACAGCGCGCGGATGAAAGAACTGGCCCGCGGCGGTGAGTACGACAACGTGGCTTTCCACCGTGTGATTGATGGCTTCATGGCGCAGACTGGCGACGTTCAGCACGGTGACATGGAAGACGGGTTCAACTTGCGTATGGCGGGCACAGGCGGCTCATCGCTGCCGAATGTACCGGCTGAATTCTCAAAGTTGCCGCATGACCGTGGCACGCTGGGTGCCGCCCGTTCGCAAAACCCTGACTCGGCCAACTCGCAGTTCTTCATCAACTTCAAGGACAACCATTTCCTGAACGGTCAGTACACCGTCTATGGCCGCGTCATTGACGGGATGGAGCATGTAGACGCAATCGTACGCGGTGAGCCGCCAGCGAACCCTGACCGCATGATCAGCGTCAAGGTGGCAGCAGATGTATAAGCTGGCCGCTGCTTTTGCCCTTCTGGCCAGCCCTGCGCTGGCCACCGGGCTTCAGATCGATATCGAGGGTGAGGGCGCCAACGGCACCGTCACTGTCGATTTGTTCGAAGACCTGGCTCCGAAAAATGTCGAACAGATCAGCACTTTGGCCGCAGAAGGTAAGTATGACGGGGTGGTCTTCCATCGCGTGATTGAGGGCTTCATGGCGCAGACTGGTGATGTTCAGTACGGTCGTATCGGTGGCGACATGCGCCGGGCGGGTACAGGTGGGTCAGACCGCCCTGATCTGCCGGCCGAATTCTCGGACTATAACTATGACCGCGGGGTTGTAGGCATGGCGCGAGCACAGGACCCCGACAGTGCCAACTCGCAATTCTTCATCATGTTTGAGCCGGGCCCGTTCTTGAATGGTCAATATACGGTTGTCGGTCAGGTGACTGATGGCATGGACGTGGTAGACGCGATTAAGCGCGGCGACGGCCCCAACGGCACTGTAATTGGTCAGCCGGACGTGATGAAAAAAGTCACGGTCACAGACTAAAAAGCTAGCCCCGGCGCTCGAAACGCCGGGGCTTTTTGTACTTTTGAGTTTAGTCGTCGCCCATTGCCTGCCAGATCACTGCCCCGATGGCAGCACCGATCAGCGGAGCAACCCAGAATAGCCAAAGCTGTGCGAGGGCCGGGCCGTCGGCAAACAGGGCCACACCAGTAGAACGCGCCGGGTTGACCGAAGTGTTCGTGACTGGGATCGAAATCAAATGGATCAGCGTCAGGCACAAACCAATTGCCAGAGGGGCAAAGCCGTCTGGTGCAAAGTTTGAAGTGGCGCCAAGGATGACCACAATGAAGAAGGCGGTCATCACGATTTCTATCACCAAAGCAGACATCATCGAGTAGCCCTCTGGCGATGCCTCACCGTAACCATTGGACGCAAAACCGCCGACGCCTTCGAAACCGGGCGCGCCGCTGACAATCAGGTAAAGCACTGCAGCAGCAGCAATCGCGCCGGCCACCTGTGCGATCCAATAGGGGATCAGGTCTTTGGCAGGGAATCTGCCACCGATCATCAAACCCAAGCTGACAGCGGGGTTGAAGTGGCCGCCCGAAATGTGTCCTACAGCGTATGCCATTGTCAGGACCGTCAGGCCAAATGCAAAGGAAACACCTAGCCAGCCGATGCCGACATCGGCAACGCCCGCTGCCAGTACGGCACTGCCGCAACCGCCCAGCACCAGCCAGAACGTGCCGAAAAACTCGGCCATGAGTTTTGATGACATGAAAAATCCTCCTGAAAACACCACTTTAAGGTTAATTCAAAAATCACATTTTGTGAAACGGTGCGGTAAGGGGAAATTTCTTGGGCTCTTTTCGCGAATGGAAATCAAGCGATATGAGGATAACTGCGTTTGTCTAAGGCCAGGTCGCTGGGTCCAACAGGAACAGTTTTGAAAGCTGTTCGTAGACTTCCGGCACAGCTGCCTTCAGCTGTTTTGGCTGCTCAAAAAACACTTCGACAGAGACGGCAAAGAACTCTTCGTGACCAACAGCACCATAGGGATCAATAACCGTGTGCCGGCGGTGTTCAACTGCACGAACATGGGCATCGTAGGCAGTCAGAAACACACGCTCCCATTCGGCAAAGCTTTGTCCGTCGCTGAGGATCGGGACGCCGTTGGTACCACCTGAAAGGTCATCAATCTGGTGAGCAAATTCGTGCAGTACAACATTGTGACCGTCCCGATCATTCTGAGCACCTTCTTTGCTGTGCCGCCATGACAGGATCACTGGCCCACGATCCCAGCTTTCGCCAGTTCGAACGATTTCCTTCTCGCTCACGACGTAGCCGTCTTGCCTGCGTTGGCGTGACTTGAAGGCATTTGGATAGATCAGGATGGTTGTTAAGTGATCATACCAAAGGTCACTGTTAACCAGCAGCAAGCTTGCCTGCGCGGCAATCGCGAGTTCCATCTCTTCGGTGACTTCCAGCCCATCGCAACCGATAAACTGCACTTGATCCAAAAACAGGTTCACTTTGCCGTCCAGCTTTGCGCGCAGATCAGGTGGAAGGCGACGTATTAGGGGAACCTGCTGTTCGATCACATCCCGTTGGTGGACGGTCAGAGGCGTGGACAGCAAAGTTTGCCGAACTTGGGTTTTGGACCAGTGACGGTACAGAAAGAAACCCACGATCAACAAAAGAATGGAAAAAAAGATCAGCATGTCAGAACCCTATACCGACCAATTCCTGCAGCAAGGGTAAAAGAAAAACGCCGCAGAATGGTCTGCGGCGTTTGGCTGTTAGATTATTCGCGCAGAGTTACTGCTTAACTTCAGCCGCTGGGTTTGCACCTGACTTGGCGCTGCGGCCTGGGTTCAGCGGGTCGTCCTGACGCTGCACCGAACCTTCGAAGTGCGCACCGCTTTCGATTGCGATGGTCTTGTGGATGATGTCGCCTTCGACACGTGCGGTCGAAGTCAGGCGCACTTTCAAACCACGAACGCGGCCCACGATACGGCCGTTGATCACGACATCATCAGCGGTGACTTCACCCTTGATGGTCGCAGTCTCTCCGATGGTCAGCAGATGCGCGCGGATGTCGCCTTCTACTGTGCCTTCGACCTGAATGTCGCCGGATGTCTTGAGGTTACCGGTGATGTGCAGGTCCGATGACAGAACCGATGCCGGAGGCTTGGGCTTGGGCGCGGTGCTGGCCTTGGGTTCCGCCGGCGCTGGCGTTGCCGGAGTCGCCGGAGCGGCAGGCTTGGCTGCCTCGGGGGCGTTGGTTCCGGGCTCGTTGATTTTGCTCTTAGAAAACATTTCTCGCAGCCTTGATGTAAGTCATTGGGTTAACAGGTTTTCCGTTTACGCGCACTTCATAATGCAGATGCGTTCCGGTAGACCGTCCGGTGCTACCCATATCAGCAATATGATCTCCGCGCGAGACCCTTTGACCGACCTTAACCCGGATCTTGGTGTTATGGGCATAAAGTGTCTCAATTCCGAAGGCGTGTTTGATTTTCACCAAACGGCCAAAACCGGATTGCCATCCCGCGTGGGTCACAACGCCGTCGGCAGTGGCGAAGATATCAGTGCCCTGTGGTCCAGCAAAATCCACACCATTGTGCATGCGCCGCCCACCGGTCTTGGGGTCACGGCGGTTGCCGAATCCACTGGTAAAGCGCACTACAGAATGAACGGGGTTGGCAAAGGGGGCCTTTTCGGCGGCGAGGCGGTACAGATTTAGCTGGTCCATCTGTTGCAGCAGTGCATTTGCGCGGATCTCGTCGGGGGTCAGTTCCTCACCGCGCGTGCTGAAAGAGATGGGAGTCAGAGGCCCGCCCATACCGCTGTATCCGCGGCGGACCTCTTCGATGATACGGTCAGTAGGCATACCGGCCTGACGGAACATTTTGTCCAGTGGCTCGACCGAGATAACCATTGCTTCTTCTAACTGGCGGAAAATCTCGTCGCTGCGCTCCTGCATCAACTGAATTTCCAACTCAAGTTCGTCTCTTTGGTCCAATGCGTCCTTGGCATTGGCTGCTATCAGATCGCGTTCCTGTGCCGTACGGGCCAAAGCTTCGGTCATGAAGTTCATTTGCTCAGGATCGGCGATCGCGGCGAGGTACATTTCGCCTTCACCTGTCCCTTGTTGCATGTTTGCCAGTTCGGTTCGGGCATCTTCGCGCTGTTTCATAGTGGCGCGAAGGGTGGTCTGAATAACTTCGATACCGGTTTCCAGCTCACGCCGACGGTTTTCCGAAGCCAGCAGTTCCGATTGCATCGCGGAAATCTGCTCAAGTGCCGCGTTAAAGCGGTCCTGCGCGGCCAGAGCTTCGTGAGCACGAGCGTCACGTTCCGCCGACAGGATATTAAGGCGCTCCTGATAGGTCGCCTGATCGCGTTTTGCCTGATCACGGAAGTTGCCAGATCCAATGCTGTCCATCAGCAGAATCGCAGTGGCGACCGCCGTCCAGCCAACAATAACTGCAACGCCGGCAACAGCGACCACCTGCGTTTCCGAGCTCAGCCGGATAAACCGCGTGTCGTTGTCAGACTTCAGAAAAACACGGCGCTCTGGAAAATGCCGCTCAAGCAGTGAATGTAGTTTGATTGCAAGACGTGTTCGCACGCGTCCTCACCTCTCATCCCCAAGATCGGGATCGGTCGTGAGTTGTAGCCGTCCCTTGGGCGACGTGCATAGAGCGCCATGTTGATTTGGGCAAGAATGTTAACCAGTTCACACAACAAAGCAGGAATTTCCCGCCAATTCTCGGCGGGAAATTGCCGATAACGTCAACTTGAGCGCAAATCTTACGCGTGACCGGGCGGGGGCAGCTCTTCGGTCAGTGGCCAATAGAAGTCGGGGGGCAACCCGGCCTCGGCGCGTTTTTCTTCGTTGAAGGGTGGTTTGAGAACGCCATGGAAATAGCGCCGGACCAGCTGGTGGAAGACGTCCTTTGGATCGGCGTTTTCACGCCCGCACAGAGATTCGTTATACCAACTAAAATCGTTTTATCATTGTATTCATCAGTGCAATCCCCTTGAAAACAATCAATACATCGAACCGAGATACTTCCACTTCAAAAAGTTCCACGTACATTGTGGAACTTTTTCGCCTCAAAACCCGATCAAAAGTCCCATGTACTTGAGTTCCAATCTTGATCGAAACGAGGACAGAAACGGCGAACGGGAAGAGCATTAGGTTTGGCTTGGGTAATCCTTCTGCTTCACTAGGATAGGTTGGAAGGCTCAGGCGGTTACTCATTGGTGCAAGCTGGGCCTGCTCGGATCACGCAAAGTTCCGCATGGCCCAAGCGAGTCTTTCTTGGTCAGACCGCAGCAGCTTGCGATCTTCCAAAGCGAGCAAGCCTGTCCTCTTGCAAAGTCGAGGCCATCCTTGATGTATTCATAGGAGTATGGCCAAAAGTACCTTTGCCCATTAGCCACGGATCGGAAAGCCCAAATGGAGAAAAGGCTTATCGTTGCCTCACTGAACTGGTGTGGTCAATTTCCAGCGATCACCCTGACGCGGCAATACCCGTGTTGAAACGCCTGATCTCGGATAGCCGTTGCGCTGATATGGTCAAAGACCTCAAAAGCATACGCTCCGCACAGACCAGAAAGAAAGCTCTTGCAGATTTCACCCCACCGACACCACTGCAAATTGTGGAGATGCTAGACCACGGCGCAGTTGTTACCGTCGATGGGTTAAGAAAACTCGTGCTGCACGAGCTATTCAAACTTCAAGGCGCAATAGACGGTGGAGAATTCGATACGGCATCTCTGTTCTACGCTGGAGATAAGAGGCTAGACGAAGAACCGTGCACCAAGATCATTGCTGAACGGCTGGACCTGATACTGCGGCCTCAAAGCATTACAATCACGCCAGAACACCATCTAAAGCATGATAAGCGCTGCGATTTTACGGCTGGAAAGCTATTAGGCAGCGAAAGACGTCTGCTTGTAACCGAGGTCAAAGGGCAATGGCATCCAAAGCTTTACGAGGCTGCCACTGAACAATTGAATAACTTGTATGCAATCCATCCAGACGCAGAGAAACAAGGTAACTATCTTGTCCTTTGGTTCGGCGAAAAAGAAAAAGTTGCAGGAAAGAAGAAACACGGCATCAAAAAACCGGTGGAGCTAAAGCGCGACCTAGAAGCCAAAATCTCATTAGAAATTAGAGGCTTCATTGATGTTTTCGTTTTGGACGTTTCGAAGAAATAGGAAACACATCGAGATTTTCAGAAATATTTTTCGTGGCCATATCATTACATCATCACAAGCCAACTTCTTCTGCAACCAAGAGGAGCTCGCACACAGAACCGAAAGAAGCATGCGTTATATTTCCTTGCTGGAAAGCTGCCATCATCAACCGACCCTGGATACATTAATCCGATTAAGTCGTGCTCTGAGACCGCCCTTGAGCCAGCTAATTCTGGAAGCGGAGCAAGAGGAAGAAAACACAGAATGATCCCGTTTGTTGAAACGGTCTCGCCCTTGATGAGTTGTAACTGTCGCCTTGTGTATCAGCGCGCAGGGTGATTACTTGAAGCACGAGGTCCGCAAAGGAAAATGCTTCAATGGCGCGGTCAAATGCCAATTTTCTCAGCGAACATAAGCAGGAAGCTCCTCAGCGAGCGGCCAATAAAAGTCAGGTGGCAATCCGGCATCTGCGCGTTTTTCTTCGTTGAACGGAGGCTTCAAACCTCCTTTGAAATAGCGCTTTACTAGCGCATGGAATACTTCTTTTGGATCACTATTGTCTCTGCCACAGCCGAAGTTAAACCATTTCGCCCCATACGCTACGTGGCTGACTTCCTCGCTGTAGATGGTTTTGAGGCTTTCAACGGCCGCGGTCTCGCCGGCTTTCTCGAAAATTTCTATCATTCCTGGCGTTACATCTAGCCCTCGTGCCTCCAATACCATTGGAACGATAGCTAACCGCCCTTGCAGGTCATTTGCAGTATCTGATGCCGCACGCCACATTCCATCATGAGCGGGCAGGGCTCCGTAGTAGCTTCCCATCGTTTCCAGGCAATCACAGATTAGATTGAAGTGTTTTGCTTCGTCGTCTGCGGCTTTCACCCAATCGTCATAAAATCCCATCGGCATCGGTACGTGGGCGAAACGTGAGATAATATCCCAGTGCAGATCGACTGCATTGAGTTCGATATGAGCGACTGCATGCAGGAGCGCTATTCTTCCTGCCGGAGATCCCGGCTTGCGCTTTGGTACGTTGCGGGGGCTGAGCAACTCTGGTTGCCGCGGGCGGGCAGGATGATCTGGTGGAATAGAACGTCCGATTTCAATGACTTCACCTGTAGTCCGCGCAGTTTTCCAAACAGAAGCGTAAGCTCGTGATTTGGCTGTTTTTGCGTGACCATCCTTCGTGGAGAGCACGTCGACTGCCATCGCAGTTAGCGTAGTCGGATGCTGCGTTTCAGCATCTTTTTCAGTACGGCTAGACAATGGGTAACTTGCTCCCGGGTCGGTAGAATTAGCAGAGCTTGGCTTTTAACCAAATGGTGCAACAAACTTTTTAAGGTTGCCCGCTACGCCTACTATAGGGCGCAGCCTGCGTCCAGATTTCAGGTTGCTGCGTGGTCTGAACCATCATGCGCTCCCGATTCAACGGCTGTGTGTCCGTGAGAGCGCATATTGAGTGACCGGTTCATTAGAAGATCGGACGGTTGATGAGCCAGCCCTTTAACTCGGGATACTGGCGAACGGATCGGTGAGCGGGGCTGGTAAACTAGACGAAGCGGGATACAGCACTGCTATCTGGGGCGGCGACCTTAATCATCGCAGCCCTAGATTGCGGTGCGGTAGCCCTTGAGAACCCCCACCAGGTATTTGGATTCAAATCCCGTTTATACTTTCGCGCCTTTGCTAAGCATAAAGCTGTTTGGCTTTTGACCTTCTTTCATTACGAACCTAACCGTGTCGCTCGAAAATTTGGCGTAAGCAGGTGAAGAACTTTCCGTATTGAAGGTTGTTGGCTTGTGCAGTCTTTTTGAACCAAGCTTCATCTTCCTCCAAAATCGAGAGATGCAGTTGCCCAACGTATTGAGACCTTGGCCTTCTACCTGTTCGAGTTGGTTTTTCACCTGATGCAAGGTGCGGTTTGACAAAAATCTTGTGTTCATTTTCGAGAGCCAATCGCTCCAAAAAGCGCATTTCCAGTCTGTTCAGTATTTCAATCATCTGGGTTTCTGTCAGATGAACTCTTTCCGCCATTTAACGGCCCCCGCTTTTTGCCAAACCTTTGTGCAGTTGAAATTTACCCCGAGATTCAAAGTATACTGTATAGACGACTAGCGTTACGTGGGCGATTTGTCAAAATATGGCGAACGCAAAAAACGACCCTCTGCTATTGGCATTTTCAAGAGTTTTGCGTCGCCACAGACTCGCCAAGAAGTTATCGCAACTAGAGCTCGCCACGCAGGCTAACCGAAGCATGCAATACATCTCACTTCTGGAATCCGGCCACCACCAACCAACTCTCGGAACGCTACAACTTCTCAGTGGCGCACTTGGTCTATCTTTGACCAGATTGGTATCCGAAATTGAAGAAGAAGCTGAGTAGAATCTAGCGATTTCTCTCGGTACACCTCTGGACATTGAATCTATCGCAGAAAACAACTCTGACGATAGTCACAACTGCCACCGATCAATGAACTTCTCGATCTGGATGACGTTAGCTTGGAGCTTCGTTCGCAGCGTCGATGCTAGGATGTCTGCCATGGGCGTGTCCTCATGTTGCGTGATAAGTCCATCATTGCCGGTCCACCGGATGTCGAAGAAATCAGGGCAGGGCATCTCCATGCCGCGGAGGGTGGCTTTCTCGTATTCCTCGAAAAACCACTCCCTAACGGTTCGCTTGATATACTCAGGCGCATCATCGTCTTCGAGTTGAAGGACCATCTGCTCTCGCCATGCGGCCCAGCCATAGGCGATTTCTTCAGGCCTCAAATGGATTCCGTTCATTTCGCCCTCCTTTCAGCTACTCCGCCTTCGCGTCGATGAACTCAGAGCTCCGCTTTTCCGCCATCTCTTCATAAGTCAGGTCTGCGCGATCCTTTGGTCCGATGGGAAACCACCGGCCGCTTTCGTCGTCTCTGACAGCAAATGTCATCCGCTAAAACGCGGATCTTCAGTCTCGGTGTAAACCGGCTCAATCACTCTCATCGTCATTCTCATCATACACTTTGCGCGCCCTGATCTCTTCTGCGGTGATCGGATCAGACAGCGGCAGTCGCCCGGCGATAAACTCGGCCTTTCTCCTTGCCAGGAATGCCCTAGTCAGTTCATCACCTCGCTCACCTGTTTTCCGCATCCAGAGCGTTGCGGCCTTCTCGACCAAAGCCCAGACGGTCTGCTTGCGCTTGTGGCTCAGGATCTCGCCCTTGATGCCTCGCTCTGCAATGCCGAGCTTGGCGCATTCTCTTTCGTTCATTTGGACTTCATAGTCGGAGATTTCAGCGAGGTCGCTGATGTTGCTCAGGTGCGCCCTGGCAACCTCTCTCTCATTCACAAAGACAACGACTTTGAGCATGTTTCACCAATTCTTCTTCACGCAAGCAGGGCAACGTCCGTGCTCATCAGTCCGGTCGATCTGACCCCTATAGCCACACACATTGCAGGCCATCCCATCCTTCAAAGGCCGCCCATCTCCGAATAGGCGCTTACTCTGCGGACGCCTGGACGACACGAGCTCATGTGCACACCAACAGCACAGCGTTGTGACAAAGCCCTCTACGAGCTGCACCTGGGCTGCGTTGCTGCACTTTTCGCAGCTGTGATTGGCTCGTTCGATTGTCGCTTGAAACAAGCTGTCGATCCGCTCGTCCTTAACCACAGTCCTGAAATAGATACGCAACTGGCCAAACTTTTGCTTTATCTGAGAGACCACAGGATACTCGATCTCCTGCTTGTCGCAGTGCTCCTTGATCTTCTGGAAAAGATCGTGACATGACCTGCCCAGCCGTCGGGCGTGTAACCCAGCTCTTTCTCAACTGAATTCTTGATGTCGCCATAATCGACGACGCCGATATTGCTATCCGACATGACGGACTCCTCCTAAATGGTAGGAGTGGAGGGGCATGATCCCTTACCGTCGACGCTAATCTGGCGTAAAGAGCTTATAAGACTCCTGGCCCACCATGGCACTCCCAAAGGCTCGCTGAATCAGCGAGTTATTCGGTTGCTCAATTGGTGTACGCAGCAAGTCATAACTTAGGCATAGCTCAAGACGTCACAGTTGTGAAGTGCCTCTCATGCCACACTTAGATGTGTCCGCGGGCACAATCCTATCCAGCTACCCCCGTGCGGACACTGTGCCTGAGTCCTCGTTTCGCGGCAAACCCTGTGCTCGTTGTAATCTCTCGGTGCTACGATCCAGGAACTGGCCTTCGACGAATTCCCCATCTTGAACCCAAAACCTGTCTGGCGTCGAAATAGTCGATACGGCCCTTGCCGGTGATTTCCACCGTTTCGCCGGGTTTGGCATCTTCGTAGCCGTCAGACGTGGCAAAAACCCGATCATGTTTTCCAACGAGTTCATATTCGACGGAAATTCGTAGGTCATCATCAGTCAGGTTCTTAACTCGGTATCGCCATTCATACTCGATTTCTGAGCTTGGTGCGTTCCAAAGGCTCCAAAAGCTAGTCACGGACGCCCGTTCGGTTGAAATGTACAATCCCTCGAAAGAATCAGACACATAATCCAAGGGCGGATCTTCCTTTTCATCATCGTCCCACGCGATACCAGATCGCGAAGAGTCTCGCTCCGATCCAAAGCCTTGCGGGATTCCTCGATAGATTTCTGGGTGGATATTAAAGTACCCGACAATCAGAACGACCAACGGGATAATAGTAACGCCTATGCCATACCAAATGGGGTGTCTTCTGCTCATTTTGCGCCTCTCGATACTGACAAAGCACTGTTATAACTAGGAATGCGGCACTACAACTGGTGGCCAGCAGAACTGGCGTCTCGTCACTAGTCTTGTGCGCCATGCTTTGACATAGGGCGCCAATCGGACATGTTGCCCGCCAACTCAGGCACTTTAGAAAAGACGCGATCAGGGGCAGCGACACCGTGCGCTTCCAACCACTCACGTATCACCAACCAGTCGTCTTGTAGGCCTCGCGAGTACCGAACCTATTGAACCGACTATTGTAGAATTGTCGGCGCCGGCGGTGGTAACGCTTCATTTACATCGGTTGAATCCGTATTAGTCATCACAAGAACCGACGCCGTTGTGCCTACAAGCAATTCGACTCCCTCGGGGAGTTGGTCAATTTCTACTCTTACCGGAATTCGCTGTGCCAGTCGGATCCATTCAAACGTTGGACTCACGTTTGGCAAGAGATTGACTCCAACACTCCCATCACTTTTGGCAATTCCTCGCCCGATGCTATCCACCACCCCAGGAATTACGATATCGGGGTTAGACATGAGCGTTATGGCGGCGCGGTTACCAGGGGATATATCGCCTACATAGTTTTCGCGGAAATAAGCGTCGACCCAAAAGCTTTGGGCATCAATGAGTGCAAGGATCGGTTGATTAGCGACAGCCTGGCTGCCGAGACGCAATGTCAGATTTGCCACATATCCGTCAACTGAGGCATGTACTTTAGTGAATTCAAGGTTGAGGCGCGCAGCTTCTAGAGCAGCTTTAGCCTCGCGGAGGCTTGAGTTTTCCTCACCAGTTACGCCGCGGCTTGCAATTGAGCCCTCCAGCGAAGCCTGCGCTTGGGCGAGCGCGGCTTTGGCTTGAACCACTCCGCCTTGTGCTCTGGCGGTGTTTGCTTGAGCAACGTCCAAATCTCTTTGTAATTCGTCGAACTGTGACTCGGGGATGCGACCGTCGCTTACCAAAACAGAGGCCCGGTCAAATTGACGTTGTGCCTCTGACTGCTGGGCTTTTGCGGAAGACAATTGAGACTCGGCTTGTTGGATCGACGATTCATATTGCTGAACACTCGCACGGGCGGCCTCAATTTGCTTATCCAAAGAAGCCAGATCTTCGACGGTTTTGTCGAATCTCGCTTGTGCTTGCGACAGTGCTGCTTCGAAAGTGCGCGGATCGATTTCGAAGAGAAGATCCCCAGCCTTTACAAACTGGTTGTCTCGTATCGGAAGGTTGACGATTGGCCCGGAAACGCGCGGTGCAACTTCTAGAACATTTGCGCGAACCTGCCCATTGCGCGTCCATGGGTTGGATACGTAAATGGCATATTTCAAGAACACGGCGCCCAAAGCGACGAGTACGATTGCAACTGTGACGATCAACTTGGTGTTTCGGTTCATTTGACTATGCCGGGATAAGAAAGGTTCCGATGACGGACGTATAGATTGCTACAAGTGCAACAAAAACCAACGCCGGATGAGAGATGAAACGCGACATTCGGAAACGGTTCAAAACACGCGCCGTCATCATAGTTAGAACGACTGCCAGTAGGGAAGATATGAAAAGTGGTGAGAGGTAGACGCCAAAAAAGTCGAATTCGCTTGGAACAGGTAGCATTTTTTCCTCGACTTCAGAAACGGGACTCTCGTAGTGCGTGCCAATCAATGAACGCCGCTCTGCCGGTGTACCCCAAAACACCCTCCGCAAGACCGCGATACGCGCCAAGAAGACGATACATGTTTTCGTAGTCAGCGGTATTCAAATTTGAACTAGACTCTTTGTTAATTAGGACTTCTACAGTCTTCTCAAGGGCTACAGTAGCGCTTTGAAGCCTGTTTTGCAGATATTCAGGGTCAATCCCCCCTGGGTCGCGTTCAATATCCAACATTACATCCGCAACGGCCAAGCGCCACTGCTTCATTGCTTCGCCACCGCCTTCTCTCAGTGAAGCTGCCTGTGACAGTCTTCGGGTTGCGGCAAATTCAATTAGCTTGCTGCTCAGCGCTTCCAAACTTGTCGCGATTTGAAGCGCATCCGTCCTTTTGGTATTGCCCAGTGCTGGTTCCGACAATGCAGATAGCCAAGGAACAAGTTTGGTCGGAATGCTATCTATCTCGCTGACATGTAGCGAAAGGCGCATCCGATTAAACCAGTTTGGTTGCTCTCTTTGGTCGGTAAGGCTGTGTCGGACCACATAATCCGCGCTAGAAAAGAAACGCTTTATTAGAGCTTCCACACGGATTTCCGGCCTTAAAGAAACCGGGAAAAAACGCGTGCATTCGATGATCACAATTACACAGAACAAACCGATGAACATGGTTGCAAAGAAGAGGAAACTGTATTGCTGCTGATTATCGATCTGAAGGCCGACCAGAAACAAGTTCAGGAAAAAACTTCGAACAATCATTTGTTCCGGGCGGGAAGTTAAGTAAGCCACCAGGACTGTGGTGCCGAAGATTAATAAAGCCAACTGCCAGAAGGTGGCCAATAGCGGTAATAGAACAAGGTGCACAGTTCCAACAATCAACAGTAGGATCGCTGCGAAAGGCAGCGCGACGGAGACAGACGCCTGCGGATGTAAAGCAAGGTTCAGAGCGAGAGAAACGCCTATGCATATTACAAGAGCCGGATTGGGAAAGCCTGGAACAAACAGGACACATGCCACTGTCGCAAGAAATATAACCTGAACACGGATTAGCGCGCTCCACATATCCCGATCAAGGAATTCGGATGTGGGTTTAGGTTGTTGGGATGAGGCCAAATGCCGGGTGTTTGCCTTCCAGCTTGCATCTTTAATGTTGGTCATCAAATCTGACAAAGACCGACTGTATTCTAGCGACCGTTGGACATTGTGACGGGTGGCAGTCATGGCAGCAAGTTGGAAGTGTCCTAGCCCGCTGTTGACCATTTCTTGGGTAATCTGGTTTTCGGTGTGATACCCAGCTTGCGATGCGGTTGCGGACAGAATTTTCTCCGCTTCAAGAAGATATTGCTCGGTACTCAGTATCGCGGAGCAAAGAGATTGGACTTGGGCTGTGTCACGGGAGTCTTCCAAGTCTCTTGCGTTCAAATATAAACGCTGAAGCTCTCGGTCCAGTGACGCCATATTTGCCACGAATTGCCGCCAGACAAGGCGTCTATCCCAGACGTCATAACTATCGACAATTGCGGCATCCAAAAGCCTTTCGACAGTGGAGCGCAATTGAGCGATCTGCATCCGAAGCTTTGGCAGGTCTTCCTTGCGCTCATTTCCAGTCAAGATGTCCAAGGTCGCCATGAGAAGACGTCGTTTTAAAGTAAGTGCTTTGCGTACTTCTTCTTCGAACTGTTCCCGACTGCTGTAGGGCCATAGCAGTGAGTAGACGACACTGAAGCACACAATACCAAGGACGGTTTGCTGAGCCCGAAGAACCACAACAGTAAAATCATTGACCGGGTTTTCGCCGCCTCCAATGACCAATATGGGCACCACAAATCCGGCAGTCATCCAGAAGTATGAGCGAGACGTTCGAAACATATTGAAGCAACAGAATGCCAGCCATAAACTGAGCGCTGCGATAAATAGCCAACGATCCTGCGGGAACAGCGACAGCAGAGCAATCGCAACGACAATTGCCAAGAACGTGCCACCCAGCCGGAGTAGTCCTTTGTGAAAGGACTCGCCAAATGTTGTCAACGAACAAGCAACTATTGAGAGACCGGCCCAGTAGGGCTTAGCCCAGTCCATCGACAAAGCGATCCAATACGCAAGCACCAAAGCCAACGCCAATTTGATAGCAGCTTTAAGGCGCAAGGAGTCCATGGTCATGGCATCGTTTGATGAGATCACAATAATGCATTAATCGAGATGTATCTTGATCTTATGAGTTTTCCAATTGCAATCCTAAACAGGCTGAAATGGCGCGTTCACTCTCCTCCTTAGCTAGCCTTGCCCCGTGTGACAGCCCTGTGTCACAGAATGATTGCCTACATTGTGAAGCTGTTGAAAACGCTTGATGACAAGTCATATTTTGCTGAATAACTTGCCTAAAGCAGCCAGAAACGAAGGTGTTTGAAACAAAATACTTGGCCTTGGACATCGATTGGTGTGCCGCAATATTGCAGTTGAGGAACTAGCCTGATCGGGAGAGACGTGTGGAAGCTTTGATTTCTTATGCTCGAGAAAATGTTGTCATTCTTCTCTTTGTTGTCATCGGATTGGGGTATCTGGTCGGCAAGCTGAAGATTGCCGGTATCGGGCTTGGACCAACTACAGGAATACTGATTGTCGGGTTGGTTATCGGATTGGCACAAATCGAAGTTCCGGAAATAATCAAAGGGTTGACGTTTACAATTTACCTTTTTGTTCTGGGAACGATGGTTGGACCTGGCCTGGTGCGTGTTTTAAAAGTAAGTCGGCTTTCAAATACTTGGTAATGTGCGTTTTTACTGCCGTGGTCGCTGGGGTCTCGGTTTATCTCATGGCTTTGGTGTTTGGCTTGAACAACATTGTCGCCGGTGGGCTGACTGCCGGCGCGGTCACAACATCTGCGGTCCTAGCCGCCGCTCAAGGCGCTGTGTTTTCCGGATCGGTCCAGCTTCCAGAGGGTATGGCGCCGTCAGATGCGGGCAATATCCTCGCCAGCGCCTACGCCATCACTTATCTGTATGGCACATTTGGACTAATTATCCTTATTAAATTGTGCCCAACGCTTGTGGGAGCAGACATAGCTAAAGAAGCGGCGAAACTTGACGCAGTCGGGAGTGTGCCCCAGAAGCGCGTAGCGCCATCCGTTCGGGCCTGGAGGCTGGAATTACCGAAGTACATCGGAAGTACAACTGGCGAGCTTGTCAAAAACGTTGAAAAGCGGCGAGAAGAAGGAGCTTTACCTTCACTTGAGCAGGTAATTCGCAATGGAGAACGTTTGACCGTCACCGATGATCTGGTCCTTGCAAAAGATGATATCTTGACCTTCCTTGCGCCCAGCCATTTGCTCTTGAGGGGTAATGAGACGCTGGGGCCGGAAGTTGTGGATAATGACGCTTTGGCCGTGGATATGGCATCGGCAGAACTCGTTCTCACCAACAATGCACACGTCGGCAGAAGACTCTCGGAACTGCTAAACGAGCATGGCTACGGTGTCAGCCTGGAGCGCGTAGTGCGGCTCGGTACAGAAATGCCAATAGACGACGAGGATTTTGAACTGATCGCTGGGGACGTGCTGTTTGTGTTTGGTTCAGCACGGTGTGTGTCGATATTTGCCGACGAAGTCGGTTACGAGGTCACAAACCAGATGACGACTGATTTGATGAATACTTCATTTTTCATCGCCATATTTGCGGCCTTGGGTACGATTTCAGTGACCGTAGCCGGGATTGAAATTCCACCCCTCGGGGGGTCCGCAATGGGTGCCATGTTTGGCGGGGCTATTCTCGGTTGGTTAAGGACCCGCAGCCCCAGCATGGGGTCGGTATCCGCGCCCGCGGCAACGGCGCTCTCTGACCTAGGGTTGTCACTCTTTATCGCGGCTGTCGCAATTGGCGCAGGTGGTTCGTTGATTTCGACCATGCAGGCTTTTGGGGTAAACCTTCTGATTGCCGGAGCATTTGTGACGACGGTTTGCACGATTTCTTGTTTCTTGTTCGGGCACTTCATCATGAGGTTGAACGTTGCTGAGAACGCCGGTGCCACGACTGGCGTCATGACAGGCGTCGCAATCGCTGAGGTCTGCAAGGATGCCAAGAGTTCCGCACCGGCTGTTGCCTTTGGCTTACCAGGCGCTGTATCCAGCTTGACATTTATCGTCGTCGGACTCGTCATTCTGGCCATAGTGCCCTGAAAAGACTTCTTGCCGCCACTGGATCGGTTTCTCAATCGATTGTGTATTGTCTTGCTGTTGATCAAACAGGTCGCGAGGTGCACGTGCATCTCTCGACTGGTGAAAGTGCGAAAAAAGAAAAATCTGTCGAAGTGCCTACTTGTGGGCAGCTTTTTTCAACGGCGACTCGCAAGCTTCAGGGGTAACTTTAGGCTTCCGCCTCGATACCAAGGAATTCACCGACTTTGATCCGGTCTGGCGGGCTGTATCCCATCACGCGAAAGACCGGGGGAAGGTTACTTTCCACGTCTTTGGTAAGGCACCTTTGGTCAAGATAGGGGCGCCAAGCGAATGACCCACAAGTTTGACCAGAAAACAGTTGCATCTATCTCGATTCATGATCTTGTTTGATTTCATTGTGATATTGGACAAACGCAAGTTTCATTACAGCTGGGAGCAAAAAAGTGGCGAATACATCGACCGATGGACCTATCCTCGCGAAACCCGAAGATCTTAGTACAAACGTGCCGCTTGACCGCGTTCTCGAGATCAGCGCCTATCTCAACGCGCCGGAGAATATGGTCAAGGTACAGTTTCCATCTCCTGAAACGCAGTACTCCTATGTGAACTTCTCAAAAATCAGACCAACGGCGCAGGTAATGCGCGGTGGACCCGTGGTCGACCTGCCCTACGCAGTCGACCCGTCAATCGGGAATATCGAATACCGGAACAAGCATGGTGACTGGGTCAGCGTGGATGAACATTTTGCCACCAAACCAATCGACGCCATGATGGTCGTGAAAGGTGGTGAGATCGTTTACGAACGCTATCGCACGATGAAACCGCATGAGAAGCATCTGTGGATGTCCGTCACCAAAGTCACCGGGTCAACCATGATGGCGATGCATGAACATGAGGGGAATGTCGATGTGGACGCGCCGGTCAGTTCCTACCTGACAGAATTGCAAGGATCGGTATGGGACACGGTGAAAGTCGTCGAAGCCATGGACATGGCCACGGGCCTCAACGGCACAGAGCACGATGAGCCGGAGCCAAACTCGCGCACCGATCCTGACCAAATCTGGTTTCGCTGGGCGGCGACGAGCGCGGTCGGCATGTTGCCCGATGTGCGCGGTCGCAATGAAACATGGGTTGATGTCTTGCGCGATATGGAGCGGCATTCTCCACCGCATCAGAAGTTTGAATACAACTCCATCGACACCTTTGTCATGAACCGGATTAATGAGCGGATCGCCGACAAACCGCTCTACGCGCAGTTCTCAGAACGGTTGTGGTCTAAGCTTGGCATGGAGCATGACGCTTTTTACGTGGTCAGCCCGACCGGAAATACACTCGGTTTTTTCGGCATGAACTCTACGCTGCGCGATCTGGCCAGGTTCGGCATGGCCTTTTCGCCAAGCTGCGCGAAGCTGGCTGGTGAGCAACTGATCCCTGACGCGGTCATGGCCAAGATCTATGACCGGACGTATCTCGACATGTACGACAAGGGCTGGATCGGCAAGAAGAACAGCATCACCTTCTGGGATGATGCCGGCGCGATCTCTAACCGTTACCAGTGGGATGCTGTCTTTTCAGACGGCGACCTGTTCAAGGCCGGAGTGGGCGGGCAGGGGATTTACATCTCACCCGAGACCGACACCGTCGTGGCATTCTTCAGCACCAGTGATGGGGAAAACCAGGAAGAAGGCATGGCGCGTGCTATCGTTCGGGCAATCAACGGTAATCCGCTGCCTAGGTAACCTTCAAAGTTTTGAAGCGACAGTCAGGCCAAGATCAACAGTAGAGTCTGAGACAGGGAGAAGACCATGTGTTCGCGCATTTTTTTCAACAAGGATGGCCAACCAATGCTGGTAGGCCGGAATGAGGATTGGTTCGAGAGCTTGCAAACCAAAGTTTACGCGTTTCCCAAAGGGATGAAGCGTGACGGCGCGGTAGACGACAATCCTGAGACCTGGACATCGAAGTACGGAAGTATAGTTGGGGCCTGCTACGGCGCGGCAATTACTGATGGCATGAACGAAGCGGGATTGAACGCCAACCTGTTGTATCTCGCGGAGTCGGACTTTGGCCCTCGCGATACCTCAAAGGGCGGTCTGTCAGTTTCGATTTTTGCGCAATGGATGCTCGACAACTTCGCGACGGTGGACGAAGTGCTCGCTGCGCTAGACAGCATTCAGATCGTGCCGATCTACATGATGCATTTTGATGACAAGGTGCAGTCACCCTTCCACTACTCAATTGCCGACAAGACCGGCAACTCGGCGGTAATCGAGGTTTTGGACGGAAAGTTCAGCGTTCACAAAGGCCGTGATGTCACAATCATGACGAACTCGCCACCATACGAACAACAGCTTGAAAACATGAAGAAGTATGTTGGTCTTGGCGGGGATCAACCGCTTCCGGGCGGCTCGCAGGCCGACGAACGTTTTGTGCGCGGCGCCTATTATCTCAGTGCGCTGCCTGAGGAGCCGGCTGACTACCATGAGGCTGTCGCAAATGTACTGGCCGTCATTCGGAACATGTCAACGCCTTGGGGTATTAGTGATCCAACCCGGCCCAACGTCTCTCCCACCCGCTGGCGCACGATCAGTGATCTGACCAATGGAAGGTATTATTTCGAGTTCACTCAGAATCCGACAGTCGCTTGGATAGATTTGCACAAGCTCAACCTGAGCGACGGAGCGCCGGTCGTAATGTTCGATCTTAAGAAGGACATTCGAGCAACGGGAGAGGTTTCGGACTGTTTCAATCCATCAAAAGAACTGGCGTGGTTGCGCGGCGGATCAGTGCTCAACCCAGCCGAATTGTGAATAGCCAAAAAGGTGAGAAGATTCTGCCTCCTCCGATCTGATTTTTCAATAGGAGTAAGCAATTATGACCAGTGGTCCCGCCCCGAACCTGTTGCCACCAGCTGCCCTGCCGAAGCCCATCAACCCGGAAATCGGTAAAATCGCGACTGAACCCAAGAATTTCGGCACAATCACTCTGGCCGGACGGCGACATGTTCAAGGCTGGCTTCCAACGGCAGGCAATCTATGCGTCGTCGTCTCGCGATTTGGTTATCGTGCATTTTTCGGTGAACGCGGCGGACGATTCGATCATGCAATACCTGAGGCCCATCGCGACGTCGGGGCTTTTTGACTGAGCAAAACTAATGCACTGTGAAAAGGAAAAACTGAAATGAAACCACGAACGCCCCTGTCAGAGATTTCTGGTATTTTTCTGCCCTTAGGCCATCGTATTGTTCATGCACCAGACGATCCAATGAGCGTACCAGGCGCTAAAGTAACGCTGCCAGTAGGTGCCGTACACGATGGGTTCGACCTCGAGTTCGTCGCCGCAGCCCGAAAAAACTTTAGCAACACGCACATGCAGTTGGGTGGCGACCACGCGCTGTATTACACCACAAACATGACCGAATTCGTGCCGGCTGCCTTTACCTATTCCAAAGGTCCGGTCAGTGAACTAGCTCGTCGACCAAACCCATCGCTGGGGGACTTAACCTACATGCTGGGTGACGGCAGTGAAAGTGCAACCTTGGATGACCACATCGCGGATTTTGACACGAGGCTTCAAGGCGTGATGATCCTGCACAAAGGCGAGGTCGTCTACGAAGCCTTTCCGGGCATGCATCCTGAACAGATGCACATCTGGGCTTCAGTCGCTAAGTCGGCCGTGGGCACTCTGCTTACGATGCTAGAGCTTGAAGGCAAGGTCGACACATCCAAGCCAGTTACTGATTTTGTGGCTATGCTAAAAGGGTCCGAGTGGGACAAGGTCGCGCTCATCGATGCGATGAACATGGCGTCAGGTCTCGATATCTCCGAGGATGCCAAGGCCACGATGGACCCCCATTCTGTGTTTCAACGGATGCTGGCGGCTGATTTTGGGATCCCGAATGCGGATGGGGTAAAGGAAGATGAATATGAGGTGCTGCGCGACGTAGCCCCCATAGCAGGCGAGTCGCCGGGCAAAGTTGCGCGCTATAGCTCCGTTATCACCAAAGTATTGTGCGCAGCAGTGGAAAGCGTGACCGGACAAACCTACACCGCCTATCTTGGCGAGCGTATCTGGTCGAAAATCGGCGCGCGGTCGCCATTGGCGATCAATATTTCTCCTGCCGGTTTGGCCATTGGCTATGGTTTATTGAATTCCACGCTTGAAGACCTAGCGCGCTATGCGCTGATATTTACGCCAAGCTGGCGCAAGGTTTCGGCAGAGCCCGTAGTGTCGCCGGATGTGCTGCGCAAGATGCAGACCGCCAGCAGCAAAGAGGCCTACCTGGCGGGTGATTTTACCGACCATTCGTGGGTAAAGATGTGCTTTGGTAATGATATGCCAATCTTCAACTCGCACCAGTGGGATGCAGTGTGGGAAGACGGAGCGCTTTTCAAGCACGGTAACTTGTATCAGGGCATTTACACCGATCCGGCTCGCGATGTCGTGGGCGTGTTCTTCTCGACGTCGCCTGTCAATCTCGCGCCGGACCTCAACCCCGGCTATATGCGCGCAGCGGCAAAGCAGTTGGCAGGCGGTTGAATATCGATGGGCCGCTCGTATGCTTTCGCGCGGCCCACATCGCACTATTCTAGGACCGGAGATAGAGGCTCGTGGAACAAAGCGACTGTGTTAGTCTGAATCATACATGCTTTACGGTCACCGATATTGGAAAGACTATTCAGTTTTTCGAGGAATGTCTCGGTTACCAAGTAGAGCTCCGGCAGCAGGTGCCGGGGGTGATCGGACGCCTTATCGGTGTGGCAGATGCGACGGCAGAGCAGGCTTTTCTGACCGGTAACGGAAGTCGTATCGAGTTGCTTTGTTACCAGTCGCCGCCCAATCGCACGGTCATTTCCTCAACGCCAGTAGATACGGGGTCCGTCCACATCGGAGTTTACGTTGATGATGCCAAGGCTGCGGTTGCCAAAGCCACCGGGCACGGCTTTGCGCTTCTGGGTGACTTCATTGAGGTGGACAGCGATCATTTTTCCAGCCCGGTTAATGCCGTTGCTTGGGTCCGTAACTCAGACGGCATCACAGTCGAATTCCTGGAGATGGAATAGTAGGCCAAGCGTGCAACACGATTTCTTTGACCAGCGTATGAGAGGGAAAACGAGTGACTAACAAAACACCAGACCCGGCGAAACCCGACGCACAAATCAGGGAATACTTGGTCGATCTAATGCAGCTCCTTCTATCGTGGAGTTGGGAAGGCGTCGTAGGCCATGAGGAAGTCGTAGAAAAGGCTGCGGCCTCTTTTGGTGTAAAGGATGTCACGGTCGTCTATGGTGCAGAGTCTGCAATATTGGAGTACAAAGGTCAGACGGTTCTCGTGAAGGTAGATATGCCTGGGTTCCCGGCGCTCACGAACACTCAAAAACTAAAGAACCACCTCGCAGATGTCTTTGAAGGCAAGCTGACTCCGGAAGAAGCCTGCAAAAATCTTTCTGATCTGAAGTCGAGTAAACCTCCTTATTCGCCATTGCTCGTTTGGCTTGGCGTCGTCTCGGTGTCGGCGGCTTTTGCTGTTGAAGTCGTCGGTACGTGGGAAGGTATCTTTTTCGGTATTTTGACGGGCATGGCAACTGGTGCTGTGTTTTTGGCCGTGGACAAGAACCCGGCTTTGGCGAGGCTTGGTCCCTTAATTGCAGCATTTGCGAGTGGCCTGATTGCTATGGTCGGTTGGCAAACGGGTTATGCCTTAGCTGCACCGGGACTTTTGCTGATCGCATCCACTTTTGTCTTCATCCCAGGAGACTCCATCAGTATGCAGGCTTACGAGCTGGCGCAGGGTAGGTGGTCGCCTGCGGTAGATCGATTTTTCTACAGTGTCTTCATACTGGTGCTGTTGGCTTCTGGTGCATACTTCGCTGCGGTTGTTACTTCGACACCGGTCTCAGCTCTTCTCCCTGTTGCGCCTGACGGCGAGGAGTTTCCGTGGTGGGCCATCTATTTTGCTCGAATTCCATTCCTTCTTGGTATCATGTGGGCGTTTCAGATGGACAAAGACCATTTCCTGACTGCACTGGGCGTCTTGCTGCTCTCCACGGCAACAGCGCAGGCCGTAGCGATAGGCACAAATGGTATCTTTGGGACGTTGGTTTCAGCAGCAGTGTGTATGTACGTAAGCTTGTGGATTTCACAAAAACCACGCGCTGTTCCGACGTTTGTGCTGATGGTGCCGGTCGTTTTTGCGTTGTCGCCGGGATCTCACGGTGTTCGTGAAATCGAAACGTGGATTTCTCATGGTGAGATGACAGGTATTGCAGACCTCATGCCGCTGTTTGGTAATCTCCTCGCGATTGGCCTAGGGATGCTGATTGGACGAATGATCTCCGGGAAGCATTGGATCAGGGGGTTTGAGGAAAAAATGAGCGCATGATCAACCTTCCAGCAAGCCAAGAACACGAGCTACGCGTCACCCGAAAGCAAGAAGATTTTTGCGCGAAGTGTGCTGCAAAAAGATGTTCTTTTGGCACGTCAGTGCTGAGTGTTCTTGGTTTACGCCGCTGGACAAAGGTCATCGCCGCATTTCTTTGCTGGATATTTATCGGTCAGCAAGTGATTGCGCAGGCAATTACGGAAGATATTGAGCCATTCGAAAGCCTGCCGCCAGTTTTGACGCATTCGCCACGAGACACGTTGCAGTCATTGGAAAATTTGCGCGATGCACTCATTGGTATCTACTTGGAATACCAGGTTGGGAAATCAGCTCAACAATGGGAGCAACTGGTTCTAATCGGTGATGCGCTCATTTCACTTCTTGATCTAACGGAAGAAAACGTTGCGGAGAGACGTGATGCGAGCATTAGAACTGCCCTGGCTCTCATCGACATCATTGGTGAAGTTGGAACGGAAGAAGCGGAAGCTCTACCCGACGATGAGACGGTGTACTTGGAGGATCGAACTACTTTTTTGGTGCCCAATACCCCACTAATAATCCAAAGGGTCAACGCGGGAAACCGGGAGGGTGAGTTTCTTTTCTCGGCGAGTTCGTCGCAAATCGCTCCACGCTACTTGCGTGAAATTGCAATGCAGTCACCGCATCGCATCGGCGAGTTATGGAGCACTCGTTTTCTTCAACTGAGTGGACCGTTTATCCCTTTGTTTGTCGAAAACGCCCTTCCCCCCGCCTCCCGTAAAATCTTTTGGGGAACTCCAATTTGGAAGATTTGTTTCACTGTCTTCTTCTTAATTGTCTCTCTGGCACTTCTTTACGGGCTTAGGTTTCTGCTTAACCGTCGCGTTGCTTCGGGACAAATGCCAGAGTCGACAAGGAAGTTCGTTTTTGCCAGCGCAGGGCTTTTGATCTTACTCGCGCTCAACAATTTCTTTAACAACCAACTCTTTTTGACAGGTTCTTTGGCTCTAACGGAGACGTTCTTTGCAACAATCGCGATCTATGCAGCTGCGGCTGTAACCTTCTGGCGATTTATGTCGCTCTTAAGCGACAGGGTAGCCGAGAAAAAAACGTCCATTGTGCGTCAGTATGATGAAAGTATGATGCGTTTGCTCAACCATATTATCGCTCTTGTTGGAGCCACATGGATTCTCGCCTACGGTGCGCAAACCCTAGGATTCCCGCTCTTAAGCATTATAGCAGGACTTGGCGTTGGCGGTCTTGCAGTCGCGCTCGCGATCCGCCCGACCCTTGAGAACCTGATCAGCGGCTTTGTGATCTATATGGAAAAGGCTGTGAAGGTTGGTGATTATTGTTCGTTCCTCGACAAGGAAGGAACAATTGAAAGCATTGGAGTACGATCAACCCATGTTCGTGGATTGGACCGAACCACGATAGCCATTCCGAATTCAAAGTTTGTGAATATGGAGCTCGTCAACTGGGCCCGTTGTGATGAAATGATGATCCGGACAACGCTTGGCTTGCGACTTGAAACGGATACTGACCAGTTGAGGTATGTTCTCGCCGAAACTCGTTCAATGATGTACGCACACCCACGTATCACTTCAGATACAGCGCGGGTGAGGTTTATAGGGTATGGAGACTCATCTCTGAATATTGAAATCCGTGTTTACGCTCAAACCCGCGAGTGGAACGCTTTTTATGCTATTCAGGAAGATGTCTTGTTCAGAATGAAGGAAATTGTCGAAGCTTCGGGTACTGGCTTCGCGTTTCCCAGCCAAACGGTTTACATGTCTCAGGACGGAGGGCTTGATGCTGCAAAGTCAAAGCATGCCGTCGAACAGGTTGAACAGTGGCGCCGCCGGCGTGAACTTCCATTCCCGGATTTTGCAACTGCCGAACGCGACAGGCTTGAGGGCACGTTACGTTATCCCCCAAGAGGATCTCCGGAATTTGATGGCCCGGACGATGAGAAAAGCAGTGTTGAGGAACCGTTGTCGGTTGAGGAGCCTGAGGCTGAAGAAACAAGCAAGAGCGAGGAAAGTACACCGAACGATGAAGAAAACAGCCCGCTCCGTCAATCTCGAGAAGACAAACCCTCATGAACGAAAGCCGTGGAAAGTCCCACCTTCAAACCCCCACTTGGTTTTAGGAACTTGGCCGCAAACAACCGGAAACTAGAAAGATACGACCAAGTATGCTTTGTTGCAGTCTGCGGGACGGAAACACGTTTCGATATCAATATGGAAGCAACGCCAGGTTGCAAACCAATTGAACCTTAAAATAATCGGCTCAGGGGATTGATGTTATGAACGATGAAGTGGAATCTCGCGCTACCAGTTCTTTGATCGCCTCGCTCGTAACCGTCGGTGGAATGGTGTCACTGATATTCGCATCAGTTTTGCTGTTCGGTGAAAAAGCCGAAGATGGTCCATTACAGATTGCCATGACGCTTGGTCTCACACTTGCACTTGTGATCGCCATCACGACTGGCAATTCCGCCGAAGACCTCGCGGCGGTCATGTCCGATAGTATCAATTCAGCTCTGGGAACAATTTTTGTGCTGATTGCGGTGGGTGCTCTAATTGGAGCACTTTTTATGTCTGGGACGATTGCTTCAGTGATTTATTTCGGAGCTCAATACGGTTCGCCGCGCTTTCTGTACATAATCGTCTTTGTGGTCGCATCTGGTCTTTCGTATGCAATTGGAAGTTCATTCACCACGATAGCCGCTGTGGGTTTGCCGTTTGTAGCTCTCGCACCAGCTATGCATGTTTCTCCACTGGTCACAGCAGCCGCTGCCGTTTGTGGAGCGTTTACGGGGGACAGCCTAGGTCGAATTTCGGATACCTTCATTCTCACGGCATCGGTGGTGGGTGCCGAAGCTAAGGACCACGCACGCGCGCTACGTACTGTCCTTGCGCCTGGCTGGATTGCTAGCGCAGTGCTTTTCCTTTTTCTTGGTTGGCGACACGGTATGTCTGACAACTATGACAGTGCTCAAATACTCCAGGCTATTGAAGAGCATTTTACCGTGTCTTTCATCTCATTCTTGCCACTCATCTTGGTTCTCGTGCTGTCGGCGCGGACGACCGCGTTCTTGTCGCTAATGGCAGGAGCAATAACTGCGGCAGTACTCGCTGCATTTACACAGCAGGATCTGATTGACGCGTTAATGATCGACGAGGGCCTTGGAACGTTAGGAGGCTGGGGTAAGCTTTCACTTGAAGTATTGGGCAACGGTTTTTCACTAAACAGCGGGAGTGAAACACTCGACTCCACATTCGTAGGCGGTGGCGTTGTGTCCATGTTGCCGACTATTTGGTTGATACTCGTTGCGGCTGCATTTGGAGCGCTGGTCGAGTTTTCCGGGATGCTTAGGCGCTTGCTTGCTCCGCTGCTGGCATGGGCCACTGGAGGCGCACGTCTGATTGTCGCTACAGCAGTAACTGGAATTGGCTTGAACGCGGCTACGGCAGATCCTTACATGTCGATAATACTAAATTCAGCGACCTATCGAGAACGCTATATAAAGGCTCGTCTGGAACCATATGTCGCCTCAGCAGCAATAGCGGGATCAGGGTCCATTTTTTCACCATTGATTCCGTGGAACGTTCATGGCGCCTTTGTGGCGGGCACAATGGGCATAGGCGTTCTTTCGATAGCTCCTTACGCCGTCCTGCTCTGGATCACACCCGTCGTTTTGATTGGTATTGGAATTACAAAGTTCAAGCGGGATGAAATCCCAGATTCCGTGACCGCGGAAGAGTCCTATGGTTCCGAACCCAGCGAACTACCGCAGCGGCGAACCTCAACTTAGAGGGCCGAAAATTTTCCGTCTTGGGGTCGCTTTCTGGAACGCGTTGAAACTTTGGCGACTATGCGGCTAACTGCATGATTAAAAAACTTTTCATACAAATGCATATGTGAGATGCCAATGAAAAATGGACTTATGCTATCTGAGAAGGGCAGGGCGGTATCAGTCAAAGCTCTCTCAAGCCAATAAATGATTGGAGCTAAAAACAAAAAACCCGCCGGGTGTGACGGGGTGCCGGCCAGTGGCGAAATTGTGCATCGGTTCAAACCATCGAAAGAGCCAGCATCGCTGCCCGGCGGCGCAGTCTTACAAATGACGCACTAAAAACGGAGTCCTGCGTCTGCCCTCAGGCGCAGGGAAAAGCCAAGAAGCAAAAGCGATTTTGTTGCTATTTTTGTGCGACGGTGTGCAGACTGTCGAACATGAGTGTATGCATGTCAGTCGCTTCGTAACCTTTTTCTGTTAGGAAGCCGAGGGCGTCCACATTTTGCTTGTCACGAATGGGGCTTGCGACCCATTGCTCGTAGGCGGCTTTATCCGTCCAGTTGCACATAACGCAAAGCTGCCCATCGCCTTCATGCGACACCATCAACTCGCCGTGGCGAAAGCCTGGAATGGCATCGGCGCATTCCTCGATAATGTTGCGGTGAATGAATGCTTCTGCGGTTTGCTTTGCCTTCTCCGCAGGCACTTTTATCATGAGAAGTGTCCAAAACGACATTTTAGAATTCTTGTTTCCATAATCACGAGGGATAAGCCCGAAGTGGCTCATAAGAATCTGTGTCCAGTCTCATACACGATGCTGACACGGATCCTCCCACTCACGTAACTCAAAATGCTTATTTTTCGTTTTAGGCGAGGATTGCGGTTGTGTGCATTGTCCGACTCTCCACAATTTACTTTGATTGCCCGATCCCGAGCATTAACCTTGTTATGGAGATATTTTAGGAGTTTGGGATGACCAAGGAAAAAGTCACGGTTTTCATCGCTAAGAAATTTCGCACGATGGACCCGGGCCGACCTGAGGCTGATGCCGTCGCGGTTTTGAACGGCCGTATCCTTTCGCTCGGAACGATAGATCAGATGCAGCCTTGGCTGTCGCGCTACGACGTGACGGTCGATGAAACTCTGAAAGACAAAATCGTCTTGCCAGGCTTGATCGAGCCGCATTCGCATTGCTGGATGTCCGCAGGCTTCATGGCGGTCGACTACATCGGGCCGCTGCCTTGGCCGGGACGCGAGGGCATGAACCCTGCGCATCCGCACTTTGACGATGTGATCGAATATCTTGGCGAACTCCACGAGACGAAAAAGGAAGGTGAACCCATCATCGCATGGGGCTTTGACCCTGCGAACCAAGGCGGGTCGATTGATCGTGACACGCTCGACAAGATCACGGCCACGCGGCCCATTTACATTTTGGGTTTTGCACCGCATTTCGCCTATCTGAACTCAGCTGCCATCGAAATGGCCAACGTGGCGGATGGTGCAAACCCGACCCACATTTTGCAGTATCCGGACGGGCGCTTGAACGGCGTTTTCACGGAGGTGGAAGGTGTTTCGATTGGCATCGCCCCGATCATGCCAATTATCGCCCAATTGGGTGGCGTGGACGGCTTGAAGTTTTTTGGTCAAATTGCTCTAAAGGCAGGCATTACGACAGTCGCCGACCTTATGTTCGGCGTGATGAACATTGACGCCGAACTGAATGACCACGAAACTGCAACAGAAGACCCGAACCTGCCTATCCGGTTCTGTCTGAAACCGCATGCCATGTCCTTTGTGGGGGCGCATGGGGACAAGGCATCGGACGTTGTTTGGGAGCTCGCCAAGCACGAAAAGGACAACCTGTTTATTGGCGGTGTTAAATTCCTGAGCGACGGGTCGTTCCCACTCATGGGAGCGCTGTTGAACTTTCCCGGCTACCTGGACGGTGGAAATGGTTTCCCGGGCGACGCCACTTATGAAGGCATGGTGCCGTTTTGGAAAGGTGGCCACCAGATCCACTGCCATGCCAATGGCGATCAGGCGGTAGACTTTACTTTGGACTTACTTGCTCGATTACAGGCAGAACATCCTCGGTTCGATCATCGGTTTACCATCGAGCACTATGCCATGAGCAACCCGATGCAGGCGCGCCGCCTTAAGGCCCTAGGCGGTAACGCCAGTGTGAACAATTACTTCTCGCATTTCCGCGCTCTCCTGCATTCTGAAAATGCCTATGGCCCAGACCGCGCGCAGACCGAAGCCCGCCTTGGAAGTTTGGAAAAAGAGGGCGTGATTTTTGCGCTGCACTCCGATTACCCGCAGGTCGTCGTGCCAATGCATCCTTTGACTGCCGTGTATGCAGCCGTCACTCGTCTGGCCGAAGACGAAAAGACAGTCGTCGCACCTGGCGAGCGGATCAGTGTGGAGCGGGCATTGCGCGCTGTTACTATTGATGCCGCCTACATTCTCAATCTCGAAAACGAAATTGGAAGCCTTGAAGTTGGCAAGTTCGCGGATTTTTGCGTCTTGGAGGAAGACCCGATGGAAGTCGAACCAGAGAAAATCAAAGACATTGGTATTTGGGGCACAGTCTTGGGTGGACGCGTTATTGAGGCGCCGAATGACTGAGCGCCCGCATGCTCAAAACACCGCGTCGCGGCATGATCAATTCATGCGAGCGCTTGACCAGAGGCAAACAATTGCTGGCTTGATCTTTGCCGCCATGTCGATGCCTCGCGAATTGGCGGCCCCTGCAAGGTCGCTGCCTTTAACAATCATCGGAGGATTTCTCGGCGCGGGGAAAACCACTCTACTCAATCGGTTACTGGCGGACCCGCAAGGCCGCAAAATCGTTGTTTTGGTGAACGACTTCGGCAAGATCAACATCGATGCGGAACTTATTGCCGAACAAACCGACGACACGATTACTTTGACCAACGGGTGCGCCTGTTGTGCTGTTGCGAGTGACCTGTCCAAATCACTCGTCGACATTGCCCAGCGTAGAGATCGCCCAGATGCCATCGTTCTGGAATGTAGCGGCATTTCCGAACCCGGCTCGATTGCTCAGATCGCGCTTGCAAATGAAGCGATCCGGCTTGACGGTATCATCACAGTTGTCGACGCGGAAACACTTGAAGCACGTGCGAGCGACCCTGCGACACGCGAATTATTCAACGCCCAACTCGTGTCAGCGGACATGATTTTGCTGAGCAAACTTGATTTGCTTTCCGATGAAAGCCGCGCTCGAGCAAAGTCGCGCGTCGGGGCTCTGTATGCGGATACGCCAATACTTGAGGCTATTGAAGGCCGGATACCGACAGATGTGGCGCTTGGCATTGACACAAAACAAGACGTCTCCGATTATGAATCCCCTGTGCCCGAAGCCGAACACGGTTTTGAAACCATCAGTGTGGAAACCAACGACGCGCTCGACGAAAAAGCTTTGCAGCAGTTCTTCTCTGATCTGCCTGATACGATACTCAGGGCAAAGGGATTTGTTTTCATTGCCCAAAAGCCGGATCAGCGTTTGATCTTCCAAAGAGTCGGTTCCAGATGGAGCATGCGAGAGGGCGACTGTTGGACAGAGACAGGTCCACACACGCGTCTGGTCTTTATAGGGCCGAAAGGACAAGTCTATGGCGACGCACTGCGCGGGGGTGTTCTTTCTTGCAAGGCGCAAAAAACAAGATAAGCGCTTCTACAAATGTCACTGTGCCCATAATTCCCGGACAGTGTGTCCTGTGGATAAGTCGTGTGGGGATGATTTTGTCTAATTTAGTAGAGAACCCGACCAATCGATGACCGCTCTCAGCCCAAACTAGACATTGGCGCCGAAACTTCGCAATCCCGTGTATGCAGCTTTGCAGCCGTTTTTTGTCCAAGTCGAACTACCATTCTGACAGAAATCGCCCGACGTTATCCGGCGTCCGCCATGTGCTCGACCAACGAGGTCAATTGTTTGTCCCCATATCCATCCGCCCACGCCGCTTTTGTGCGGTCATGCATCATTCGGATAAAGTCAGCTGGTGCATTCAGAGAAACGCAGGTCTTTAGCGCGTCCTCTTGGGCCAATGCGTAGACTTTCAACGAGGCTTCGGCGTCGTCATAGTCCTCGGTTGGAACGGTACGGACAAAGAGATCGTGGTAGTCATTTACCAGCTTGATCGTCGCAGGAAGTTGATCGGCATAGACCTGCATAGGAACACCAGCTTTCTGGCAAACCAGTGCGCCGTATATCATCCCAAACATGAACCCTTGCCGGACAGTGAAGAGACCAGCAAAAAGTGCTGCAAGAGCTGCGGGTTTCTCACCGACTTGAGCGGACTTTCCCCCAAGAGACCTTATCACTTCGCCGTAGCGATCCCAAGTTCCGGCACTGCCCACGGTAAGGATGGTGGTGTCGCTGCTACCGATGCCGGAAGGGTATGCATTGATCATGCCCAGCATGTAGTCTGCGTTTTTTTCGCTGAGAAATGAGACCAGTGAATCAGCATCGGACGTGTCGCCGGTGCTCATGTCGCAGATTGTTTTCCCCTTCAACGATACACTTAGACCGCTGATCAAATCGACAGTTTCCTTGTGACTTTTGATACAGACGATGACGAAATCGGACGCGGCAACAGCATCTTCCGGCGATACGCAAATAACTGCACCTACCTTTGCAAACGGCTTTGTCTTTTCAGGTGTCCGATTCCAGACGCAGACGCTGTAACCTAATTTGAGCAGGCAATGCGCCAGCGCAGAACCCATGTTGCCCAATCCGAGTACCGCAAGCGTTTCCATGGTTCCCTCCTGTTCTGGTCATTGGTGTTTCTCGTCAACATGCGTGAGAATTGAGAAATCGCGTAGTTGTAAATTTTTCTGTATTGTAAGATTTTCTGACTTATGGATTGGCACACGTTACCTTCGTTGACGTCTCTCAGAGCCTTTGCCGCCGCCGCAGAGTTTAGAAACTTGACCCGCGCAGCAGAGGCGCTGAATGTGACCCATTCCGCGGTCAGCCAACAAATCCGAGGCCTGGAGCAGCACCTAGGAACCCAGCTTGTTACTCGGACGCGACACGGTATCGCTCTGACTGCACAGGGAGAATTCTTAGCGGCAGGTCTGCATGAAGCATTCGCCTCAATGGCGTCCCTGACTGAGAGCATATCAAGTGCAGAGGCGGTTCGCCCGCTGGTAGTCAGTGCGACACCGATGTTTTCAAGCGCATTCCTCATGCCGCGTCTATCGGCATTTGTTCAGGAGTTCCCGGATATTGAGCTTCGGATCGACTCAACAATCCAAGCTGTCGACCTCAAACCAGGGGGCATTGACATAGCCATTCGATACGGCACCGGGCGCTGGTCGGGACTGATCTCGCAAATGTTGCTACCTGGCTGTCTGACAGTGGTCGCTGCAAAAGAATTGATTGGGGAACGAGTGCTCAAAGACCCAATTGAATTGCTCGACTTTACTCTTCTTCAGGAGCAGGCTTCGGTCGAATTTGACCTGTGGTTGGAAAAGGTTGGAGTACCACCCAATGCCGATAGGAGAGTTGTTCGCCTGCCGGGCAACATGCTGCTTGATGGAATCCGCCGGGGTGATGGTGTTGGGGCGACGGTTCCGGCATTCATCTCTGATGAATTGAAGTCTGGAGATCTCGTGGCGCTATTCGATGATCCAATCCCGCAGATCGGATATCACCTCGTCACGCTGCCTGGACCAGTTCGCCCAGCGGCAAAGGTGTTTCAGAAGTGGCTTTCGAACTCAATTACCGAATATGAGAAAAGCCTTTTCAGATGGACGCCTGCTCACTTGATATAACTGTAATAGGTGTTCAACTCGAATGGATAGCAACTACCCAAACCGGCCATGACCTTTTGCAAGATGAGGTTAAAAAGGCCGTTTGCGGTGTGAGCTCTTCAAGCAGACGTATCGCAGCGCTTCCCAACGCTGAAGCCGACTTCAAGCAAAGTCAGAAGTCAGTCCTGTGCACTTTCGCATGGTCTAAACACGTAGCGACCAGTATGAAAAAGAAAGGAGGACAATACTTGGAGCGAAAGCTGGCGGCCATCCTGATTGCTGACCTTGTCGGCTTTACCGCCCGAATGGAGCGGGACGAGAAAAGCACGCTCGAAGTCCGCTCAGCGCACATTGACGAAACCTTTATTCCGCTTGTTGGTCGGCATCACGGTCGCATTGTCAAACAGATGGGTGACGGTCTGCTCGCCAAGTTCGACAGTGCTGTCGATGCCGTTTCATGCGCGGTTGAACTGCAAAATTCGCCAGTGGTGGGCTCCGACCCACTTCGCTTTCGCATCGGTGTCACTCTTGGCGACATTATCATGCGCGACGGAGATGTTTTTGGATCCGGTGTGAACCTTGCGTCTAGGTTGGAGCAGCTTGCCCCACCCGGCGGTGTGTTGGTGTCTGACGCTGTATATCGTGTGGTCGGGAACCGTATACCGGTCGCCTGGGAGGATGCTGGTCAGCACACGGTAAAGAACGTTGCCGAACCGGTACATGCTTGGCGCATTGGCGGGTTAAGCGCAGTATGTGCTGAACCGCCTCGGCCTGAATCATCAGGAAAAGCCACTATTGCGGTCCTGCCTCTACACAACATGAGCGATGACCCCGAGCAGGCCTTTTTTAGCGACGGGATTGCGGAAGACATTATTGTGGGCTTATCGCGTTTTCGAACGCTCAAGGTTGTTTCCAGAAATGCGTCTTTCAGGTTCCGGACACAGGACACAGATCCAGCCAAAATCGCGGAGGCTCTCGGCGCAGATTACCTGGTTGAAGGCAGCGTGCGGAAGGCTGGCAGCCGCGTGAGGATCTCGGTACAGCTCGCTGACGCCCGTACAGGTACTCAACTTTGGTCGGATCGATACGACCACGAACTGGAGGACGTTCTGGCGGTACAAGACGAGGTGGCCCGAAGTATCGTCGCAGTGTTGCCAGGCAGGGTCCAGCACGATGTTGTCGACCGTTCGACACAGAAACCAACGGATCAGATGAAGGCCTATGAGCTGATGCTAAAGGGCAAGGCACTACGCGACGGCTTGAACGCACGAGATACGGCCAAGGCGAGAGCGTTGTTGGAACGAGCGGTCGCGCTCGATCCGACCATCGCGCGATCTTACATGTATCTTTCGGACACGTATGTCATAGACTTGTGGCTTGGTCTGGCAGACGCTGACGCACCGGCCCACACGTTGAAGATCGCCCGAAAGGGCGTGGCACTGGATAACCGGGACGTCTACATTCAAGACCAGCTTGGGTTTGCTTATCTCTGTGCCGGGCTGTGGAGCGAGGCCGAAGCGCAATTCAACAAGACACTTTCCATGATAGAAAGCGAGGCGGAGTCGATGGCATGGTGCGGCTACGCTTTCCTATTGCTCGGCTTGCACGAAAAGGCGCGCGACGTAGTTTCGGAAGCTATGGCGCTGGACCCGCTACATCCGCCTGCCATCGACTGGATTATGGGGCAGGTCGAATTTTTCAACGGCAACTTTGAAGCAGCGCTTAATTTTCTAATGGGAGCAGCGCGGCTTAACTCGTTGGCCACAGCATTTGTCGCCGCGTCCTACGCGCAGCTCAAACGGGAGCGAGACGCCTCTGACGCATTGCAAGAATTTGTTTCTGAACGTCACGATGAGTTCACAAGTCGAGGTATTGTGGTTGAGGATGATACGTTAGATAGCCTTGCTCGCGGGTTTCGGTCTATGTGGCGGCGACCGGATGATTTTGAACGTCTTGCCGATGGGTTAGCGGCGGCAGCCCGAATTCGCCAAGCGTTGCCTTAGTTTTTTGCCAAACGCGGCCGCTCTATCATCAACTGTACTGCATGGATTTTGCGCCCCATCGGGTCTAACGTTGCCCTGTGGAGGAACGGAAATTGGACCGCAAGCTGACCGCCATACTTTCCGCCGATGTTGTTGGCTTTTCCAAACTTATGGAAGACGACGAGGAAGGCACGCTGGGACGCTTGAAGTCACATCGACTGGAAACATTCGATCCGACGGTCAGCGAACATAACGGCCGTATTATCAAGCTGATAGGTGATGGTGCGCTGGTGGAGTTTGCCAGTGTTGTGGATGCTGTGAATTGTGCAATGGCCGTCCAGTCAGCGCTGGTGCAGTGCGGTGGCCCAATCCGCCTACGCATCGGGATCAATCTCGGTGATGTTATCATTGATGGGGACGACATCTATGGCGACGGTGTCAATATCGCTTCGCGGCTGGAGGCGTTGGCAGAACCCGGCGGCGTTTGTGTGTCCGATATTGTCCAACAAGCCGTGCGCATGAAAACCGGGCCGATCTTCAGAGATCTTGGTGAGCAAAATCTGAAAAACATTGCCCAATCGGTGAGAGCTTGGCATTGGTCCGCACCAAATGAGCAAGACGCAATCGAACCCACCGCCGACAGTACGCAATCGGCATCCGAAAAACCATCGATTGCTGTTTTGCCTTTTGACAATATGAGCGGCGATCCCGAGCAAGAGTATTTTGCAGACGGGGTCAGCAAGGACATAATCACCGCGCTATCACGCATTCGCTGGTTGTTTGTAATTGCCCGCAATTCAACGTTTGTTCACAAGGGCAAGGCGGTGGATGTGCGTCGGTTGGCACAAGAGCTTGGCGTTCGTTACGTGCTTGAAGGCAGTGTCCGAAAAGCCGGAAACCGGGTTCGCATCACCACACAGCTGATTGATGCCGAAAGTTCCAATCACCTTTGGGCCAACCGTTACGACCGGGAGCTCGATGACATTTTCGCACTGCAAGACGAGATTACTGAGACAATCGTTGGCAGTATCGATTCAGAACTGCGCGGCGCTGAGCAAGACCGGGCGAAGCATAAGCCAACTTCAGATCTCAACGCTTGGGGCCTGTATCAACGGGGAAACTGGCATCTAAATCGCTTTACCAAGCAAGGCAATGAAAAGGCTCGTCAGTTGTTTGAGACGGCCACGCGGGCTGATCCGAATTTTGCCTTGGCTTACGCCGGCTGCGCTCTTGTAGGCGTCTCAGACGTCATAATGCGAATTGCCGACCAGTCTTCCGAGACTGTGAAGAATGCCATAAGATTGGCGGAAAAAGCGAAGGCTTTGGACGACCGTGAAGCTTTGACCCATTACGCACTCGGCCGGGCGTTCTGTCTTGCTGGGGACACGGATTCAGGGATCGCCAGCCTGGAAAAGGCCATCGCGCTCAATCCAAACTTTGCCCTAGCACATCACGGCATGGCCTTCGCGCTGAAAGCCGGAGGGCGTGCGGAGGACTCGCTGGCTCATGTGGCCATGGCCATTAAACTTAGTCCCAACGATCCCTTGTTATGGACGTTCTATGTCAACAACGCATCAGCTCACTATCAATTGAAAGACTACAAGCTTGCAGAACACTGGGCGGGCAAAGCCGTTAGAGAAAACGAGCGTGAGTATTGGCCAAACTTGTTCCGAGCAGCAGCACTGGCGCAACAAGACAATTTAGATGAAGCCCGCGCAGCCGTTACCAAAGCTCTAGCTCTCAACCCCGAATTCTCGCTGTCATTCGTCGCCCAAAGTTTGCCCGGCTACAATCAAGACTACTTTGAACATTTGGTAGAGGGGCTGCGAAAAGCCGGAGTGCCGCAGTGACCGGTTTGGAGTAGTCGACATTTTCTGCAACGAGCATGACTGACCGGTCGCAGCCCAAAACGGACCTTCGCAACCAAGCTTTGCAAATTCCGAAATGCCAACCGAACAGACCTTTGTCCGAGACTACACCCGATACCAGTTTTCAACTTCTCGGGCGGCTGCTTCGGCTGTAAAAGTAGTCTCTACCTCTGCGATTGCGTACTTTACTTCGTCTGAGCTAGCACTGAGTTCTAAGACGTTCGCATTCAGGTCATGGGCTGACCCGGCACCTGAAAAAATCGTATCGACCGCAATTCTGACGACGTTTCGGTGTTGCAGCAGGTGCTCAAAAAACCGGACATAGATCGCCTCCTCATACGGAGAATGGATGTCCACCTCAGAGACTAAGCCCAACTCCGCAGCCTTGGCGCATGTCTGGCGCCAAGCCAGTTCCATTGTGGATGGTGGCGCGTCCCTAGCCTCATCAGGATGTCTGGGGTTCGCAAATGTAGATCTTCGAATAGCTTCGAGATTGCCGCGCAAGCCCTTTGTAGGAACCGGATACATGAATGTGGTTTCCTCGGAAGCTAAGGCAGGCTCAATCTGATCGGGCTGCGTCTGGATGAACTCTGAAAACCTGTTTCCGATGATAGGGACTTCACCGACAATCATGCCTGTGGGGTCGGTATTCTCCGCCAGCCATCGCGTCAGTGCTCTCCGCCCCCACAGCCCGGCTGCCTTTCGGATCAACGGATGAGTTCCATCCGAAACATCCGGATACCTCGCGAGTATATCTTCGGTTTGAAACGCCGCGAGCCCCGTATCCCAACGCATGATATGCACAGGACGTCCCAAGGAGATCGCAATGGATATCTGCTGACGCAACAGGAATGACTTTCCAGATGCCGGTAATCCAGTGAAGAAAACCATGCGGCAACGACGTGCTGCGTTCGCCAAGTGTCTTCCAATCTCTGTGTCCGCAAAACTGTCCTTAGAAATAACGAATCTCCTAATTCGGTGTCGGCAACAGCGTTAGGTAGCAAGCGCAACTTGGTTCCAGAACCGCTACAAACATTCTATGCCCGCCATTCTGAAGGCGATGTTTGCAAGCAATCTCGGCATTAGTTCTCTGAAACTTCAATACCGGCAATGCGAAGCCCACCCATAATCTTTTCGATCAGCTCCGTTGGCATTCCACGTGCTCGATACGGTGCGCGTGGATCGTCAAGAAACTCCGGGTGTTCGTTTTGTAAGCGTCGCGCCATCTCTTGCGCCTTTTGTTGCTCGCCGTCCAAAGCATAGCTTGCAGTCAGGCTTGCCATCGACATGGTGGATTTCGGCGTACCCCAGCTCAAGATGACTTTTTGTGCTTCATCATAATTGCCTTGCAAGATCGCGTGCAGCACCCAAGCGTTGTTGTAGCCAGGATGAAGTTTGGGGTTGAGGTCTTTTGCGCGGGAAATCCACTCTTTACCTTTTTCAAACTCGCCGGAGTAAGCAAGAAAGATACCCAGATCCGCGAGGATCCAGGAATCATTGGGACTAAGCTCCGTGGCGTTTTTTGCGTGTTCAAAGAAGATCGCCTTGTCTTCTCCCGTCATTCTGCTGAGGATTGCCAGGGCGTAGTGCGCATCCGCATTGTCCGGGTCTTCCTCAAGTGCACGTGTGGCGGCGTCTCGGGCCTTATTTGCCCAATCCGGATCGGTGTCGAATGATCGTTTCTTAGACTCGAGATAGTTAAAGGCCAATCGCGACCAAGCAAGAGAGTAACCAGGTTCTTCCTTCACGGTTCGCAGTAGACAGTCCCGAGCCTTGCGATGCGTTTCAATGCTGAAACTTTGATAAAACCAGAATCCCAACAGATAGCATTCATAGGCTTCCAGGTTTTCCGGTGCCTTGTCGCGGATAGCCTGCTGTACAGAAGCGTTGAACAACGGGGCATCGCTTGAGCCGATTTGCGAGGCGACCTTTCTTGCAATCTCAACCTGGATATCCAGGACATTTGCGATGCTTAGGTCCACATCAAAGGGGCCCGGCGGCGTGAGTTGACGGCAAGTCCTTGCATTGATGAACGTAGTTGTCACCCGCAGCTTCGAGTCAGACCGTTGGGCCGTGCCGCCAAGTATGTAATCGGCCCCTAACGCATCCCTGATCGCTTCGCAATCTTTCTGACTGCTGAAGTCGGCGCCAGCTTCGGGAGCTATAACAAACAGGTTTGAGAACTTCGCCAACAAGGCGTTAAGATCACGCGTCAAACCTTCAGCGAAATACTCGTCTTCCTTGTTTTCCCCGATTGTTTCAAAAGGTGTAATGACAATCCGCGCACCTGACGGAAGGTCGCGCGGATCATCTCTTCCAAAGACAAAAAAAGCTGAAATCGCGGTAACTGTGGCGACAACAGCCGTCGCGGCAGTCCATCGGATCGCTGCGCTGCGCTTGGGTTTGACCGCAAGTTCCGGAGGCCAGGTCCAAACCTCGACCTTATTGGCGATATTCTTCAATGCATGGGCGCCAGCATGCGCAAATTCCGCGTCCACCTTTCCCGAAAGTTGATCGGCAACTGCTTTGGAAACACAAATGCCTCCGGGCGGTGCGATTGCTTCCAACCGAGAGGCAATGTTGACGCCGTCTCCCAGCAGATTATCGCCAGTTGCCACGACGTCACCGAGATGTATTCCGATACGAAGGTTCATGCGCCCTTTTTCCGGCAGATCGAGGTTGCGAGCTTTCAGTTCTCTTTGAATTTCCAATGCACAGCGGGACGCGTCCGTTGCACTTGTGAATTCAGCGATGACGCTGTCACCCGCGCTGCCGAACACGCGACCACCATAGTTTGAGATGAGGTCATCAATGAGTTTTCGGTAGCTCTTTAGGGTGGTAATCGTGCCCTCTTCATCACGCCCGATCAGGCGTGAGAATCCCACAAAATCCGCAGCCAGAATGGCGGTTAGACGGCGTTCCATAAGTCCCCCCGTACCACTTTAATGAAAGTTACCTGGGTTCTCGAACAAAATCTAAGTTCTTACCCAAGCTCATAACTACTCATTTGGAAAGAGATCGACCGGCCAACTTTGCCTAAACTTCAGATAGTTCACAAACGCTTGGCCGCTGCCTTCGGAGATGCGCAACGCTGTGCTATGATTTTCTGTGACCTAACCACAAAGGTACACTTTTGATGCGACCCGAAACGCGCAATCGCATTTTGACGCTCAGTATTGTCATTGCTGTTATTGCTGCAAGTCCGAAAGAGGCCTTTGCCTCGGACGGAGAGTGTGGCGCGCCAGATGCACCTTGCACACTGGAAGGCGGTGAGTACTACGTGGCCCTACCAGATGTTCCGGATGAACCGCCTGCCGTCATTTGGTTGCACGGTTATGGACGGTCTGGGAAAGGGATGATCCAGAACTCCGCCTATGTCGATCCTTTCATCCGGCGCGGCTACGCTGTGATTATGCCGAGCGGGCAGCCCAGTATTAATAGCAAAGACCTCGATTGGGGTGTGGCTGACGGGTATGATCTGGCGCGCGATGATGTCTCCTTTGTCGGCGCAGTTCGCGCCGACGCAGTGGAGCGCTTCGGTATAGACCCGTCGAGAATACTGATCGCAGGTTTCTCCCGCGGTGGTTCGATGGTCTGGGACATTGCGTGCCAAGCGCCAGAGATGGCAAGAGGCTTTGCCGCTGCGGCTGGAGCATTCTGGGAGCCCATGACCACTGAGTGCGATGCGCCAGTTCACCTATTTCACGTACATGGCTTCAAAGACCGAATGGTGCCGTTCGAAGGCCGACAGCTGACATGGGAGGGTGTTGATTTTCACCAGGGTAACGTCATGAAGGGCTTGGATGTCTGGCGCCGCGAGAACGCCTGCTTCGGTAGCGCGGAAAACAGCTTTGGCGACGATGACTCGATGCAGAAGGATTGGGTGGACTGTGACGCAGGCTCCATCCGGTTGAAGGTCACCAAAGGCGGGCACGGTGTGCCAGAGGGCTGGCGGGACGCGGTGCTCGACTGGTTCGAAGCTCTACCTTGAGCACTTGAGTGCCCGCCGACCCTCCGCGAATTTTGATCTGATGGGCATTCAGTAGCATTCAACATGATTGGCAACAGGGGTTGAGAATGAGAGAGCAAGTTTCCGACCACTATGGTCGCAGCCGCAGACTGATCGACCAGATAGCTGATAGCCTGAAGGCCGAGGGCATTGACCCGGAGAAATTGCGCGCTGCTGACTTTGAACCAGTTGATGAGTTTCATTTTCGAGGCAGACAGGCGACTTTACAGCTATTGGAGAAACTGGAGCTAGCGCCAGGTTCGAATGTGCTTGATATTGGTAGTGGCCTGGGCGGGGTGGCCAGAACAATTGCCGAAGAAGCAAGCGCTAAGGTTACCGGCATTGATCTGACGCAAGAGTTTTGCGACGCAGCTAAAACCATTTCAGATTGGGTCGCTCTCAATGAACAAACCACGTTTACTCAGGGAGATGCCACAAAGCTCCCATTTTCGGACAGCAGTTTTGACGGCGCGGTAACGGTTCATGTTGCGATGAACATCCCGGACAAACTTTCGGTGTACAAAGAGGCGCATCGTGTTCTGAAGCCGGGAGCACGATTTGGAGTTTACGACATACTACAGGGTGAAGGTGGTGACGTCGTTTATCCGATGCCGTGGGCTATGGACGCCTCGATCAGTTATCTCGCAACCCCGAAAGAAATGGTCGGCTTTCTGCAAGATGCGGGTTTTAAGGTATTGCATGAAGAAGACTCGACGACTGAAAGTTTTGAATGGCTTAAGGCGAGAATTTCGAAGCCCAAGTCTAAGAGCACCATGCCTGTTACGACACAGATTCTATTTGGGGACATCGCCAGCGATATGGTTCAGAACCAACTTCTTGCTCTGGATGAACGTCGGTTATTGACATACCGCTTCATTTGCATGGCCTGATGCGATTGTTGCATCGACGCTCGAAATAGTCATTATCTGCGGTGTGCGGATTGGCTGATGGCAGCCCAAAGCGGCCCTTCAAATCCGAGCTCTGCAACTACTAAGATGCGCGATCAAGTTGCCGGTTTTTTAACGCAACTTGGTTCCGGCACTGCTATTCTGGCAACCCTGCGCGGCGGAGCGCCTCAAAGTAGCGTTCAGCGCCTTCAGAGCCACCATAGTCCACGTTGCTACGCCACTTCGAAATCGTCTCACCAGGTTCCATTTGCAGCATTTGCGTCAAAGCAGCAGACGCTTGTTCAGGTTCCCCAAGCATGGCGTGAGCAGCGGCCCTCGTGCTGTGAAGTGCGGCATAGTTTTTTGAGAAGCGCAAACCTGCCTCTGCGTAGGCGATAGCATCACGGTCTCGACCAAGCATTACGCACGAGGTTGCAGCACCTCCGGAAGCACCCACGAAGACAGCCCCATATCGGCCCAACCGAAGCGCTGTCTGAAAACAGCTTAGTGCCATTTTTGGAAACCCGGCCCAGTTGTACCCCCAACCCATGAATAATTGGAGGCGCGCATCTAGTGGCGCTCGTTGCCGGATTTGCTCCAGCGCCACGGAAAGTCGATCTGCGTCTCCGTCAACATTGTAGTCAGCCACTGCAACACTCAGATCAAGCGTTGGGCTTTGCCCTGCCATCTGTCTTCCGGCCTCGATCCAGTGTGGCAGTTTCTCGTAGTAGGATGACAGCTGGCGACGCAAATCATAGGTTTTCGCGCCATTCATTGTCCAAATAGCTTCGGCATAGGCGGCAGCGAGGGTTGGTTTGGTTTCGATGGCCCTGGCGTGATACGACAACGTCTCTTCATAGCTGTCGATGCCGGCATCCGACCAAGCGATCATGCCCATAAGAACGCACTGCTCGGCAGTCAGTTCGTCTTCTGGCAATGCGGCGAGCTTTGCGGTCTCAGACTGGATCAAGAGTCCGCTAACCGCATCCAACAGCTTTTCTACAACCTCGTCCTGCCAATCAAAGATGTCTTCGACCAAGCCATCGAACTTCTGGGTCCAGATTTCGGAACCAGAAGGGTCATTTAAGCGGGCTTCCAGGCGCAATCGGTTACCGTGTCCACGCAGCATGCCGCGAAGTGCATATCCCTCTGATTGTTCTGTGGAAGATATCGCAGCGTTTAACCAGTTGATCGTTCTAAAATAAGAACCGAAATCTGAAGTGAGAGCAGAGGCCATTTCCTTTAGCTCAGCGCGTTGGTCGCTGCACGTGACAGGATGGATGGATAGCTTTGGCAAGCTCGTCTCTGTGAAAGAAGGCGCGCTTTGCGACGCACCCAGGCGTGGTCCATCGTGAATCCACACGTCTAAGCTGCGCTGGATGTTCTTGAGCTTCTTTTTCCCAACTGCTTTGAAAGCGTCTGCCAGAGTGTGTTCAAGGTTCAAATGTACTGGTTCAGAAATTGCGATACCACCGGATGGCGCAATGCTCTCAAGCCGAGCGGCAATGTTCACGCCGTCGCCTAGAATGTCGTCACCTTTTTCTGTGATGTCACCCACATGAACACCGATCCGCATGTTCATTAATGAGTGGTCAGCCAACTGCTCTTGTAGCTGCATTGCAGCAGTTACAGCTTGCGCGGCGCTGTCAAATTGCACCAGCCAACCATCGCCCATGCTCTTTACGACACGACCTGATTGGCCTGCTATCGTTGGGTTGACGATGTGGCTTTCCAGATGATCAAGCATTAGAATTGTAGCTTGCTCATCTTTGTGCATAAGCGCCGAATACCCAACGACATCCGCAGCCAGTATTGCCGCCAACCTTCGTTGAAAATGTTGCCCTTTGTCCGACATGCGTTCGACGATAGATGATGCGGTCTTCTACTCCAACTACCTGAATACGAGGTTCGCTAGCGCCGCTACTGAGTTGTCGATGCGTTACTTGGCAGATGTGACACTTCCGCTTGAAAAACGGAAACAGATTGTTGAGGCATTCGCAATTCGCAGTCTTTCCGGGGATGAAGAAACGCAAAATGTTGTTCGAGGCGCTGTTGCAACGGTGTTGCAGAATGAACCATCGATTGCCCCGGTTGTTGCTCGTCAATTCGGAGGCCGTGCAGAATGGAGCTAATCAAAGCTGCTTGCCGAATTCCCAAAGGCTGGGCACTTAACCTCGCCAGAGGATATCATTGCGGTGCGCGAATACGTGTCTCTGGCGGGTGAAGTACGGGCGCTGAAGATACAATAAGAAACTCGCGCGCAGAAATTCTGCTTGGAGCGTACAACCACCACGCCGGCCACTAAGGAATGGTAGACGAAAAAGTGTTGCACGTTCCGTTCAAGGCCTTGTGGTAAAATGTTGATGGGAGGTCAAAGTGACCTCCCATTTCTGTTTCAAGGTTAAATCCGAAATTCTAACGCCATCCAGCTCGCCCAAAATCAATGTTAATTCCGCTCTTTAGCTGGTTTTAGATCAGGTCCTTTGCCTGAACGGCTGCGTATCCGAAATTCGCTTAGAGGGGGATTATGCGCTAAGCCACACATGACCCGTCTAACACCGATCTAGCGACGCCGTTCCTGACGTCCGACAAAAAGCGGTGCAATTGCTAAGTGTATTCGAGTGTTCGAAGATGGGATGAATAACAAAAGGTGCTGCGGGAGAACGATCAGTCTTTGTTCGATACTTTGTTGCTCTTGATTTCGTAAACATCCGCAGATACTTCCAATCCGGCGTTCAGCAGCGCTTCATGGATGTTTGTGTACAACTCCTCCCGGCCTTGGAACATGCTGGGATAGTTAGGGAAAAATACCCATGCATAGTAGATGTAGGGCTGGCTTGATCCGTTCTTCAAGCGAATTGACGGCTGTGGTGATTTCATGACCGTGCTACACTTTCCAACCGCATCCGAAAGCAGATTAACTATGGTGGTAGGGTCTGCTTTGCTGGAAATTTGTACTTCGAACACTTCCGCATATGGGCTGTTTTGACCGTGAAGGTTCAAAAAACGCTGTCGTGACAGCTGTCCATTTGGAATGACATAAGTTCCTCCGCTCCATCCTCTTAACTGGGTAGAGCGCCAATTGATGTCGATGACTTTGCCTTCCGTTCCATCATCGAACCGCAGCCAATCGCCGATTTTGAAAGACCGTTCCATTCCCACGGCTATCCCGGCAAAAAAGTCACCAAGAGTTTGTTGCATTGCAAAAGCGCAAACTGCGGCAACAGCCCCTGTCGACAAATACAGCTCGGTTGGTGCTATATCCTTGACTGCAAGAAAGACCAAAACGCCGATGAGCCAAAAGAGTGCATAGAGAATTGTCAGTGTAAGATGCGAGTGTTGGCCAGAGTGGCCACTGTACGTGTGATATCGAACCCAGGTTTCAACCAGCCTTGCGAGACTGGATGCGACAGCGAGGTACACCAGGAGTTCGGATAGTGTCAGGACATGTCGCGTCCAGTAGAATGATTCACCGATTTCTGACAGGGCGGCAGTTAACTCATAAAGTCCAAGTGCTCCAGCTGGCAGGAGGAACATGTCGAGTATGGCTGCTGGCCAAAGATGAACGCGCGCGCAATTTCGAATGTGTGGGCTTAGCAACGCAAGCCGCCAAACAAGAAGAAAAACGACGGCCGCAAAGGCGAGGACGAGTTGGGGTGACTCTGCCGTCAAAACATCGGATGGATTAGACATCGGTATCTTCTACGCTTACCTTGATTTTAGCGCTGACACGGGCGGGGACCATTTTTTTGGAGTCAGAGCCAAGACAGTTAAAGCCGTTTGCTTGAATCAATTTCTCATTCGCCCCAGATTTCATTTTCGTCTCAGAAACGCTGGCCGATATATAGATAGAGCAAGCCATCACCATCGTCATTGAAGGCGTAGTCGATAGAGTAGTCGAGCCTGTTCTGCTTCGACAACCGATAACGCAAGCCTGCACCATACCCGGCACCACCTCGGTCAAATGACAAGGAATCCAATCCTGGTCCACCACCACCTGCTCCTGCGAACAAGACATATCCGAAACGTTGAGAGAGGCGGCCACGGTATTCGATCTGTGCGGATGTCGACCAGTTAGCGAGAGCATCAAATGCAGAAAACCCCCTCAACCCATCGACAAATCCGACACCACACCCATCAAAGAATGGAGCTTCTTTAGCTGCACCGCACATTACCGCCCGCCAAGCGAAAACGCCTTTCCGTCCCACCGGATTGTAGGACGCCAACGAAAGGACACTTTACCGTAGTTTCTGTCACTTATTGTGAGTCTATCATTGAGAATTTTGTCTGTGACATCGCCATACGAGAAGTTGCCGGTCACCAACAGTCCTGAACTTGGATAAAATGTATCGTCCCTTGTGTCGTGCACAACATCGAATGTCAGCCTTTTCAATAGGATATGCAAATCGGGTTGGAGAAACTCTGGGAGTTGGCGGATGAAATCGGAGTTGAGTGACAACTTAGAATCCGCAAAAGCATATCCAAACCCGATTTTGGTCGTGTCTGTGAAACCATACTCCATACGAATGGCATAACCATCAACTGACTGCGTTAAAGGTAGTTCAAAGCTGCCGGATATCGGTAGATCGTAATTCAAATCGGCATCTACATAAATTGCACCTACAGTCCATCTCCCTTGATTGAAGTTAACCGTTCCTCCGATTCCATATCCCGAGGATCCCTCATTCGTTCCGAAGTATCCGGCACCAATACCGGAAGTCTTTGATCCCGGGAGGGCAAATAGGTATCCAGCGCCAAGTGTTGCGCCACTTCCTATCGTTTCGTTCGAAAACGGAATAGGTGCAGCTATAAAATCTCCACTTCGAACGCCCACGTCGGAGTCAGTTGCTACATCATCAGTAATACTCACGGCTCGGTTAGCTGGATCCAAGGCCCATAGGGTTGAGGGTAAAACCAACAATAAGGAAGCCACGAAAAAGGATTTTGGACGGCTGCTTAGCACAAGGTTACATGTTGCTTTCGACAGGTCCTTGGTCTGCGAACTCTCCATTTTGACAGTACCAAATCGTTTCATTTTGATACCGAGAGCAAATATGTTTGGAACGCTTTTTCTCCAAATTGCGTAAATCCACAGGTGAGCTGTCAGAACATGTTGAATTCTTCTAGCTCGACGTACCGCTCGCCAGATCAAGATTAATAGAAGCGGGGCGAGTAAACCTGCTGTCGTCAATTTACAAGAACTCTCGCTAATAAAAGCTTGAAGCCAACTCTGCTTGAGGCAAAGTCACAGCGGGTGAATGCTTGTAGTTGATCCAGAATAGGGTCACGCCGATTGCAAGAACACAAATGGCACCTACCAAGCGCGTACTCAGTTCGAACGTTTGTCGCCTCTTTTCCGTCATGTCAAAGCGGCCATAGGCCCAGCTGCGGCCCCAAAGGGCAGCAATGCCAATGGCTGACATTGCCATAGCCATGCCGAGTGATATTGCGCAAACCATTAGAATTGCTGGTACGATTAAGTCGTTTGCGAGCCCAAAAAGCATGACAATTAAAGCGCCGGTGCACGGCACAATACCGACAGCAGCCGCGATCCAAACGCTGCCCGCTGGAGCGGTGCTCGCGGCGCAGGCGGCGCATCCGTGAACATGGTGATCGTGGTGATCGTGATCATGTGCCGGGGCTCCGAGATCCCCCGCTTTCAACGCAAGCCGCATTGCTGAAAGCGCTTTCCATAGCATGAACATACCAATCGCAATAATCAGCCCGTAACTGACTAGGCGAATGGCTCGATAGTCTGAAGGTGCTGCGCCAGTGGTTTGACGTACGGCGAAATCCAACAAGAATACAATTACCACGGCCGAAACAACGTGAATTATTGCTATACGGAAGCCCATCACGAGTCCGCGCCGCAAGCTACCGCCAGAGCCGACAAAATAGGAAATAACGACCGCTTTCCCGTGCCCCGGGCCCAAGGTGTGTAAAGCGCCGTATCCGAAGGCAAGAAATAAGGCTGTAAACAATGCCCCGGTTGTTTCTCCATTACGGATAGATGTCATGGCCGTTGTGAAAAGGCTGTTTACCCACACCTGCGCGCGGTCCAGAACAGGCAGATCCGACATTGATGATGCAACAATATTCTGCGGTGTTCCGGATATTGTGACGTTTTCCATACTGTATGACACAGGGATGTCAGTAGATCCGTCGACGAGGAACAGCTTATGAACCCTAGGCTCGTGCCGCAGAACGCCGGACAAACGAATACTTTGAAAACGGTTTTCCAGAATCAAACCTTTTGGGACCGACACATGGACGATCTGGTTTGGCAGTGGAGGCGGAGTGTGGATACAAGCGCCTATCCAAGGCACCAGAAGGAATTCATAAACTTTTCCCGCCGTGACAGACAGTGGCAGCGCATAGCCGTCCAAAGTCAGCTCAGCACCTAGGAGTCTGGTGGTCACACCCGTTGATTCTTCTTCGCGCCGCTCCATGACAACTAGACGCTGTTCCAAGAGCTGGTCGGCATTGAGCCCAGCTGCATCTAACCTGTTGCGGGCCTGCTCGGCTGCTTTGCTAGCTTCGGGGTTATTTTGGCCTTGTTCTTTGGCAATTTGGTCAAGCAGAATTTTCCGCAGGTCGGACTTATGCTCGTACTTCATTTCCAGAAACGGGTCGTCATAAGGCTCTACCGAGGGCACAAGGGCATCCCACGAAACAAGGTTATCTTCTGCGGCCAGCAACGGCACTGCCGCAAAGAAGAAAGCGAATGTAAGAAAAGCCATTGCGGCTCCGCGCATCGAGAATCTTGGCATCCGGCTAATCCCTTCCGTTCAGATTTTTAAGTCGAACCATTCGAGTTTCGCGGGGCTCAACTTTTACGTACCGCAACGTTAGAAAGGTACTTTTACTCCCAAAAATGCGCCGGAAAGGGTAACTTCATTGAAAGGTCCAAATTCGCCTAAGTCCCAGTCCAAGTATCGGTAGCCGACGGTTAGGTCGACAGAATTTAACCTGTAGTTAATGGCTGCCGCTGCTTGCCACGTTAGATCACTGTCGCCGGTGCCGATGTCTGCGTAGTAGCTGAAATACCAATCCTCATTGATATTTGTCTCACCTCTGAAGCCAATCACCGCATCCCAGTTTGTGCCAGATTCCGACTCGGCGATTGGAGCGCCAAGTCCACTAACACTCACGTCGCCATCTAAATACAAGGCCCTTGCGCCACCGGTGATATCAAGAGACCCACCACTAGTCTCAAGCACGCGGTAGCCGGCTCCTAACGTGGTTATGAAGCCTTTGAGACCAATATCCGCAGTAACTGGAACACTTGCTCCACCCAAGTTGACGGAAGTGCTATCAGACTCATCTACATCAAGATAGATGACGTCAGCTATCAAAGACAATCGGTCGTTTCGCGCGACGAGAGTGCCCATGACACCAAAATTCAGGTCCTCGATAATCTTGTCTATGCTGATATCAACATTGCCACCAGTTGTGGTTTCTCCTCCAACGGACGCTCCCCAGAAGTAGAGTTGGGCACCCCATTGCCAATCTTCCTCAGCTGCTGCCGTGGATGCTGTAAGTGTCGCTGCGGCGAGGGTAGATAGTGTAAGTTGTGATAGACTTTTGGGTTCGAGAAAATTCACTTTTCATCCCTTCCGATTGCGTACAACACCTTCACTCGAGAGTGTTTTTGTAGATCACCCCGTCTTTCATGATGATTTTGATGTTTTCGCGATCCGTCACTGCGCTTAGGTCTTCGAGTGGGTTGCCGTCGACTAGCAACAAGTCCGCCAACGCGCCTTCTTCAACGCGCCCGATCACACCTGGGTATGGGTTTCTTGGCCCGGAAAGCTGGAGCAACTCTGTAAAGTTACCGGTCGACATTTTCAGTATTTCGTAGGGTGTAAACCAGTCCAGAAGCCGTTCCATCTGTTCGACCTGCTCGCTGACACCAATTCCTGGCCCAGGGCTAATAAAGATGTCGGTTCCGTGAACAACCTTTAGTTCAGGAAGCCCCTTGATCCACTCATAGACTGATCCCGTACCTTGGCACACAATAGCTTGTTTTGCGTTCTGTGCATCATTCAGTCCAGGCTCGCTGCATAGCGTAAAAGGTTGAATACTTAGCCAGATCCCATCTTTCGCCATCCTCTCCAATGTTGGCTTGTCGAGAAGTTGACCATGCTCGACCACCTTAATTCCGGCATCAATTGCTTGATTAACGGCTCGAGGAGTGTAGCCGTGTACGGTAACGTAAGTTCCCCAGTTTTCCGCGGCTGCTGTAGCTGCTTGGATTTCTTCAAACGTAAACTGCGTTGTGTCTAATGGGTCGTTGGGTCCGCTAACTGAGCCGCCAATAGCAAGTTTGACCTGTGATGCTCCAAGCCGCAGTTGTTCGCGTGTCGCGGCGAGCACCTTTGGGACCCCATCTACCAGTGTACTGTTTCCCGTTAAGTCGGTGATTGGTGGTTCTCCACCCAGCAATGGGTTGCGCTCGTTCCTAACTCTGAAATCCGAGTGGCCGCTTGTTTGAGATATCATTGAACCTGACGGGTAAATACGAGGTCCGACAATAGAACCCTCGTCAATTGCACGCTTGAGGCTAAAAACCTCACCGGCCATATCGCGTGCTGTGGTCACACCATTCATCAGCATGTTTCGAGCCGTATCGACCGAACGGATGGATTGGTAACCTGGCAACTCGAAAAGCACGTCAGCGAACGTAATCCCAGACAAAGCTAAGTGAGAGTGTCCCTCAATGATGCCGGGCATCAGAGTGTGCCCATTTCCCTCAACAACCAGGCCGTCGTTTGCCGAAAGTTCTTCTTGCGAAATCTTTGAGATGATATTGCCGTCGATGAGGACGTTCACATCTTCTATGAGCGTTTCATTTACGCCGTCAAAAACATCAACATTGGTAATGAGTACAGAGCTATCTTGCGCGTTCGCTGTGGCTCCAAAGATCGAGGCCGTGTAAAAAATTGCTCCGAATAATCTGTTGCAAGTCATGATGTTCTCCTTGATTTGAAGGGCTCTCTACCGGTCAAAGATTTTTCGGTTAAGCGGCGCCATGGAGCTTGATGAGGTGTGACATTTGTTGTTTTGAGTCGGGTATACCGGCTATGGCTACTGGCTCACCTTGCCTCTAATCGGTACGCCGGCCGAGACATTCTGAACCACTGAGTCGTCCACAACGATGGTGCCATTGACTATCACATAGGGAATACCTGACGATGGGAGAGAGTTTTTTCCGTTTTCCGGCCCGGAATTATCGGTCACGTTTTCCGGATCGAAAATTGTAATATCCGCGACTGAGCCCTCCTGAATGCGCCCGCGAAGTTTCATCTGCGGGACGTGGTCTTCCAGAAAAGCCGCTGGCTCGTAGGTCATCTTAGAAAGCGCGTCCATCAGCGAGATGGCGCCAGTTTCCCGCGCCATGCGGAGTATTTTTGCATGAGTACCAGCACCCCGCGCGTGCCCGGCGCCGGCACCGTACGGCGTCTCGAAATCACCATTCAGCCCGCCGTCGACTATGTAGGGCATCGCGTCTGAACCAACGATTACACCAGGCCTGGTCATCGCCTCCATGATGTATTCGTCTTTCATTGTGTACATTAGCAACTGTGTTTCAGGCGCTTCCGTCCGCAGTCGATCAAACTCTTCGTCGGTCAGCGGCTCTCCAGTTTCTGTTACAATGTAGTCTGACGCTTCAACGCCCAATCGCTCCTTGTATCCGGGCTTGTTGTAGTCTGCATCCACGTAGGTTCCTGCGTAATTATACGGATAGAATTCACCGATGACCTTCTGCCCTTGCGCACGTGCGTTGTCGATTAAATCCAAACACTTCTCTGTCAAGCCAAGGCAATTGCTTGGGACGTGGTGAACCAGCAGCGGAACGTTGTTTTCCCTGGCAATTGTCAGCATTTCGGTAATACCCATGAAGCCGCTGGGTGGAATTTGAGAGAGATACCGAACGTGTGTTGTTATCGGGAGATCGTACTTTGCCGCTAGAGAAGTAACGGCCATGACCTCCGGACTTCCAACAACGGTGTAGTACCCAATCGGGTATGCAATCCCGATACCACCCTGCTGCAATCCTTCTTCGACCGCCTCCAAAATTGCGGCCTCGTCCAGGGGATCATACAGCTTCGTTTTCCACTGCTGACCATCATCCATCGCGCGCGTGGCCGAACCTTCGTAAAAAACCCTTCCCCCGGGGTCCAATCCATCCAGAACAGCCAATCTGGCGAAAGCGTGGGATACGTTGGCGCCGTAGTTTACAATCGATTTTCCGTCCCAATAGTCGTAGTAGCTGTTTATCGGATACTGACCGATTTCCAAATCCATGGGAGTTGTTACGCCATCACGAGCATATAGGCGTTGGGCAAATAGGTCCTGACCGTGTGAATGATAATCTATGAACCCAGGCGCAACCACATGTCCGGACGCATCAATCTCTCTAATGCCTTCCAAGTTGTCAGTGCTTATTTCAGTAACAAAGCCGTTGTTGATTCCAACATTGGCCGTAGCGTCGAAACCCGTTTCGGGGTCCATTACGCGGCCATTTTTGATTACGATGTCAAAGGATTGGGCGTAAGCAAATGGCGCTAACAGAAGAGAAAGCCCAATTGCTGAAATTATTGGTTTCTTGTTCAATCTTGCCTCCCATCAGGGGAACTCCCCCGCCTTTTCTTTACCTATTTGCTCCAATGGTCGTGAGAACCGAGCTCTCGTAAGCCCTCGGAGAAAGTTGCTTAAGTTCCTGCATTTAAATGGTTTTAACCCGCTTAATTAGCGATGCTTCCACGAAAGATGCTCTCATCAAAGAGGATTCAGTGTTCGATTCTTCCGTTGCTTAAAATTTTTGCGACTTCGAGTTTGCATTAATGTTGGGACAACTAAAGTTCGTGAATTACACTCTTCAGAATAACCGCCGAGAGTCTGAAAGATTTTTGATTGCAATGTGGTCACCTAAAACGACTTTTCACACCTATATGAATGACTTCCCGGTCAGAGAGGCCGAGTTGGTTCAACTGGGTGGTGGGCCGCTTGGGTTGCGTGCAGAGATGGTATTTGGCGCCGACGCTGTCCTCTCAAAGGTCAAATGTGATGCCAATACAGTTTGGAGAATGCTCGCTGCAAAAGACTGGGTCGGGCTTGTCCTGCCAATCACTTGGCAAGGAACCTACAAACTGGATGGTTGGGAAGCAGCACCAGGAGATGTGTTCCTGCTTGATGGCAGAGTTGAGTTCACTACCAGCGCTAGCAACCGTACATCCATTATGCTTGCAATACGCAGAACGCGGTTGATCGAAGCGATTCACCGCATTGCTGGATCCAATTTCATCGAGATCGACCCGAACCACGTGCTACTGCAACTCCACGACATTCAACTACACCAACTTAAATCCCGCATAACACGCATGTTTTCCGTCACTAAATTCCATAGAGACTTCACTGGCGGTTTGTTCATGCCACCAACACATGAAAAAGATATGTTTTCCTTTCTAGGCGAATTTCTTCTCGAATGCGTGCCTCAGAAGGCCTACAAGAATTTGCTTCCAAGCCGCGATTTTAAGACTGTGAGTCGAGCTCTCCAATTCACGCGAAAGACCAGATATGAAGATGTTAATTTGGCTACTCTGTGTGAAGGCGCCGGAGTAGGAAGAACCACCTTATATCAAGCGTTTGAAGGAGTTTATGGAATTACACCTATGCAGTTCATTTATAAGTTGCGACTGACTGGCGCTAAAGATTGGCTGTCAGATCCTTCTGACCCACCTCAATCTGTCAAGCAGGCCGCACTGAAATACGGATTTGTAAGCTTTGGACGTTTCGCAAAGAATTATCGTGAATTGTTTGGTGAAAGCCCTTCTGAAACTCTTCTCAGGGCACGATAACCGTTTGAACAATTGTCAGTATCAGCGCGACATCGAAATAGGAGAACACAACAGAGTTATCCGCAGAATGGGCACTTGTTCAATACTGCGAAAATAGGCTTCTGTTGCGACCCGTACCAAAGACTTTGCAAAGTCCGCATACTGCGCATTGCAGTCTTTGGGGCATCGCGCAGCATCGGCCATGCTGCGACTCATTTTCTGCGTCCCTCTGGGTAGGTATTCCCAAGTCTAGAGACGTTAAGCGGTTGCTTCATCAAGCGAGGATCAACCCCTTGTGCCACCGCGTTTGACAAGATCACGTCTAATTTCTCTTCGAGTCGAGCGATCTTTTTCTGCTGTTCTTCCATTATTGCAGCGGCGTTTTTTGGTGCCTTTCGGGTCTTCTTACCTTTATCTGTCTCTTTTTTGCGCGAGAAGGCTGCCGCTTTGTCTAGGTAGGCCGCATGGATGAGAGGGTGTTTGAACAACTGCTTAAGTGAGATTTTGACAACTTTGGATTCAACTTTGACATGTATTTTGGATTGGGTGATTTCGCCCCTCATTTGACTAATCAGGACCAAAATTTTATCCACTTTTTCGGCCGTAAGCTTCACGTCAAATTCCTCGTGGTTCGAGAGGTTTCAAGCTCTGCCAGCTTTTTGTCGATGATCCGTTCAGCGTGGCTGAACTCGATCAATGGGCCGAGGTCGGTATTGCGGATCAGAGTCCCTTCGTTTGCCGGATCCATAACGGCCTCAGCGAGAGCCTGGCTACGAGCGTGACTATGTTCGATAGCTTCTATGGTTTTTTCATTGACCCGCATTCCTTTAGCCTGGCGAGCACGCAGGGTCTCAAGAGATTTCTGATCTCTTTCCGCATCTCTAAGGAGCTGATCAGCGGCTCTTTTGGAACCGCCTAGGCATACCAGCCTAGTGCATGTTCTACAGGCACCAGCTCGGTCGCACGGCTCTTGATTGAAGCGACGATTGCAATATCCGAATAACGTCGAAAGAAGATGCATCTTCAGGTTTGCAGTTTCGTAGGCCGCATTTTCGACATCCGAGTCGTCCACGACCCTGATTGCCGGTAGGTTCTCATCCTTGCCACCGCGCTTTATTTGTTCGACTTGATAAAGTTTGTCTGTGTGGTCGTAATTTCGGTTTTGCATTACGTTCGCACGCCCACTCCAGTAGGCTATGTGCGATTGGGGAACGTTGGCGCGTTGAGCCATTGTGTTTAGGTAATGGCGCATTTGGTGTGTAGTGATTTTGGGGTACTTACCGTTCTTTAACCGGATATCGAAACGCTCGAAAATGGAGGGAACCGCAGGTTGAGTTTGGCCACTCTTTTTAGATCTTTCTGGCCTGCCTGATAGGACGAGGTCGACCACATCACTACTTAACGCTTCTATCATGTAAGGCCGTGCTTCAGCATTGTAAGCAAATTGGTTTTTCAAACAGACGCACAGCGCCTCGGAGTATTCTACAGAAGACAATTCGCTGAGTACTGGCAAACCGTCGGGTGCTTCGGCCAAACACTTCTCTTCAACCTGAGCGAAGTCGTACACAGCTATGGGTTTTCCGTTTTCGCCGGTCCTATACTTGGCTGCTAGGATGCGCCTGGACTGAAGCCAAAAATTTCCATCGACACCAAGAAATTCTTCTAGCTCTGAACGTGTGATTTCGCCGGTGGCCCGAACATGTTGAAGATTCTCAGGTACAAAAACCCTACCATGGTTCTCCATCATCCACTTTGCTAACTTGCGCGCTTTCTCAGTATGTTCACAAATCCTTTCGAGTGCCAACTTAGCAACCGGAACCATTTCTTTCGGAACAAACTTTATCATAGGCTTGCCGCCTTTTACTGGCCACCACCTGAGGCCAGCCTTGAAACGACAATCTTCGTTGAAGGGCACATCTGGGTTGACGTAACCTTCGCCCGGGTTATCCAAAGCCTGAACCTTGGCTGGTAGAATGAAGACTTCCTCTTTTCGAGAGGGGGCACACATCAAAAGTGCGACAATGCCCATAGCGACTTGATCTCGCGGCGTTTTTGCCCGGTGAAAGGCTTCTCCCAAGCATGACACTTCCTCCTCGGTCAAGTTTTTTCGGAGAAAGTCCTCATTCACTCTGCTCCGAAAGCGTTTGTCCTGGAGTTCTGGATGCCACCAGCTCTTTAAGTCATGCGCGATGCCCGCGTCCTCCAACACTCTCGCAATAGATCGCATGGTCTCCGCAGCCTTACGCTTATGCGATTTACTCGCTATCTCGACGACTTTGTTCAGGTCTGACTTTGCTATAAGGTCTAGGCGGCCGGGAAGTCCTCGGCTTTCGAGAACGCGGTCTAAGATGCGGCAGAACTTCACTTTGTGACCAAAGACATTGGATTTTCTAAATTTTCCTGTTTTTGTGGCGTTTTCATTGAGTTGAAAGGCGAAGTATGCCTTTGCAAAGTCACCAAATGGCAAGTTCATTGCGAACTCGGGATCATTCGCGCGGGACCGCAATCGATCCGCATGATGGAAACCAATCGTTTCTCCTTTGGAATTCCTTGTCCGTTTTACAAAAGCAGTGATGTCCCAAGTGGCACTGTCCCAAACGACATGTCCCTCGACACGGGGGTCAAGGATCGACAGTTTCTTGGCCTTTGCGATGTATTCTTCAACTGAAATCTGTTGTTTCGACTTGAAATGAAAAGTCATGCGGTGCTCTCCCTTTCTTTGCGCGCCTGATGCTGCGATTTTTTAGCAGCGAAGATCGCAGCAATGTGCCGATTAAGTTCTCGAGAATATTCGTCATCGCCATGCATTTTAGCTTCTGCCTTTCTGCCAGCTAGAAGGCGCAGTAACGGGTCAAGCTCGGATTCAATTGAGAGATTGAAATGGCGGCAGAGAAAGCATGCATATGGCGCCGCGAGGCTATCCAACGCGCTGCAACCTCCAGAAGCGCATGTACCCAGATCAGGAGCGCCGTCAGCTTCGGTCGCTGTGATAACCGAACCGACCTCGAAGTCATCAGGGTTATCTTCGATCACTTGGCCCAAGAACCTACCGGCGACGTGCACCATCTTACCGTCAAGGAGACTACTCATGAGCTGATGATGCCGCGAGGCTAGTTCGATGTAGGCTTCGCAGCTTCCAGGGCTTGTATGATGTAGCCATGCCGCGATTTCTTCCGCCGTACATCCTCGCATCGCCATAATTGTCGCGATTGTGTGCCTTTCCCTCAACTGGTTAAACACCATTGGCTCGCCCGTGCGAGGGCTTATAATGCGCAAACTGGCTAGGATAGTTTGATACCGTGCTCTAGCTCTTTCGGCTGTCATGTGGGCTTTGTACCCCACCGCAATTTGACCTTTAACCTTCGTGGACCGTCGTATGTCGTTTGCATGTCTCCTGGTCAAAAAGACATCAGTCTTTGCCCTAAATAACGGTTGATCTTCATCCCACTCAGAAGCAGCAGTTTCCCCTGTCAATTCGTCCAAATAAGCTTCTAATGCGTGCGTAAACAGCATCGGTGCAGGGCGCTTTGGGCCAAACCTTTGGGCTTGGCTCCCTTTCTGTTTCAGGATTTCAAATCTAACCGAGGTTTCCTCTCCATGGTGTTTCGGGGTCTTAACGTCCCTGAGTTTCAGGTTCGCCACCATGCTTGATCGCTGCCCATAAAGTCGAAACATCTGAACCAACACATACTGAGCATTGTTGATTTCACCCGTTTCGTACGCGACTTGCAGTTCGCGATCCACAATTGCGATTTCGCCATCCAGATATGGTCCGGATACCGGATCAAGAGTTAGAATGTGAGTTTTCTCATTACTCTGCGGAGGGATTTTATTAATAAAATCAGCCGCTTCCTTTTTTATGCCTGTGAACCCAAGATCGAGCCACGTGGCAACAAGGTTCCTCATCGAATAATCGTTTTTAGTTCCGCCGTCCAAACGATACGCCAACACATCTTCTAAACTGATATTGGCAACTGGACTGTTTGCTTGCGCTTGAATCCAGAGGCACGGCCGTTTGAAGGCTGTTAACTCTCCACTAATCGTCGATGCAAGATTGGACTCAAGCCGGTAAGCTACTACCTCCTTGAGCGCGTTTTTCATCAACGGCGACAAAACCTCAGTACACCACTCAAAATTGAATTTAGCGATGCTCCCTGTTGCACTTACCTCCCAGTAATCGGAAGTAATATCGAAAGTTTCACCATTGGCAGCTCGGCGGATATTGGTTGGGCGCAGTGCTGGAATGCCGTGAGAGCACGGTTTGTGCTTGTTCATTTCTTTTCTTTCTTCTTGGTCGCGGCTTCTTCGGCCAACTTTTCGCGGTGAACGAGCAGGCTAATGTACTCACTTGTTTCTGAGCCAATTATGTTGAGGGATTCCGTGTCTTTGGCAGCGGCTCGAGCTTCCTGTTCCGCCCAGATCGTTCGGATACTTTTAGCCGCGCCAATGTCGGACTCTCCTCCGAGATAGCGAGAGATCATGTGAGATTTTTGCGACCATCCAAAGTGATAGGTGAAGACCCTTCGAGCTTCTTCGCCGCTGGTTCCACGTTCGTTTAGATGCTTGGCCATTTCTCGAGCCTTCTTGTGTCGCATAGGGTGCGGCGTCAGTTTTCGAACTCCAGCTGCTTTGGAGGCGTCTCTGAACACATCGTCAATTGCGGTCTTGGACATGGGCTTGCCATACTCAGCGGGATCACGAGCCAAGTTGACAAACATGAAGGAATTTGAGTTTCGGCCGCTTTGAAAATCGATGTCGTCCCTCGCATCCATCCATTCATCGAGGGTCTCGATCAGCAACGGCGACGCTGTCAAACTGATTTTTCGGTCGAAGGTCTTTGCGTTTGGCTGACGTTTCCTAGGGTCTTCTGGGTCGTTGTGGCGGCGAACGACCTCGATCAAATCATCTTCGCTCTTATAATCTTCGGTCTTCATTTGACCCAACTCGCCAGCGCGCAAACCAAGTTCGGCAAACATCAATAAAATTAGGTAGTTTCGTAGTGCTCGAATTCGGTTCTTAGGCCAAACATCATACGGATTGCATATCGCTAACCATAGGTAAAAGCGGTCAGCAGCTTCCTCATGATCGTATGCCTTGATGCGGCTTTGTGGCATACCTTTGCGAACCTTTCGAAAGTAATGCGCATAACTCCCCGGCGCTGTGTGGTAGCCGCCGTCACTTAGCTTGATCGCTGGTTCCAAGAGTTGTTTGCGACGGCACAGTTTCCGTCCGGATCCTGGACTTGGCTTTTTTCGAAGCAAGCGATTGCCATATTCGCCGAGCCAATGGAGGTATTCTTCAATACCAATCTGCCGTTGGATTATTGTGCCAGCTTGAACGCTTCGCTCTTCCAGACACCTGGTAAGAAACTTTTGCTCATTCATGGGCAAAACCCACGCCAGCTTACGCAAATCCTGGATTTGAAAATTCAGGAAGTAGTTTAAGTCTGCGACTTGCTCTAAGCTCAGGCATTCTCCATCTAGCATGATGGTGTAAAGGTCGATACCTCGGTGAATTGCCCAAAGTTCGAGAATGGTGATGTGAGACAGTCGAGTGGAAATAGTATCAGGGGTGTAGTTCCGCTGACGTGTCTCGCTGACAACCCAAGCCCAAGGCCACAGAGCGATGCTGCCATCTTCACGGTAAATCGAAAACCGGGTTTCGCCAGCTCGAGTTTGAGTCTTTTTCACAGGTTGTCGGCCTATTGTTGAAATGGGCTTCAAGGGTTTCTCCGAGGCAGTGGATGGTCTCCAAACGATACTCGAATGGGGGCCAATCTTCAACTTTCTCGCGCTTGGTGGTGTCTAAAATATTTAGCAAGAACAGACGCTTATACTATTCTTGCTCCTTAATGGATAGATGAGAGGGCTGTTCTTGGTTCCAAGGATAAAATAAGAGTAGAAAGGCGATAGTGCCCTACGAATGTCTATTCTTGGCGATGAGGCCCCTAAAATTTTTTTGCCGGTCTAACGCTTTTTTAAGCATTGTCGGCGCCAGTTTTGACCAGCGCTGCGAATCACCGGAGAGCCCGCAACTGCAAGTGATCGAAGGGAACAACCTCGACAGCCAAACCAACTAGGAGGCACGGGTCCAAGCGGCCTCAGCAGGCTTACCAATCATGTCAGAATTCTTAAGGTGAACGATGACAGCTATAGCTTGACGCAGAGCAGGCAAATCAGCTCAAAGACGACTCTTGAAATGGAATTTCGATTGGTCCTGACGGACCAAGGCACCTCGGCACACGCCAGCTATTTGGAGAGCGCGCGTGCCAAGGTGCCAGTCACTCTGAAATGGCCGGGTATTACGCCTCCCAGTGGTCGGAAAACATACCGCCGTTGGCAGTCCAGAAATGAAGACACCTGAAGTAGTTGGGACCATCTGAGTCTCCGTCCGTGACTGTAAGTCAAATCTAGTCAGCAACGAGCACCTAACTAATTGGCATTGAGTGCTGTCGGTCATTTTTGTTTCCAAAACGTCAAATCTTGTAAAGCATTGTGAAAATTATATTTTTATAGGCGCTGCATATTTGAACATGGGCACATTTCGAAAGTTCCATCCGAAAAATACTTGTTCTGTAATCCCAAGTGATGGAGCAAGTCTTTTGAAGAGAGAACCTGACCTGATGAGAATATTTTAAATAATTTACAAGAATTTAGGTGCTCGAAGCTTCCTCTGGAACGAAATGGTTGGCATATAAATGGAACCACTTCGACCCATAAGCCACGTGGCCAACTTCTTCGGCGTAGATGACCTCTAAAGCTGCAATAGCCTGTTCTGCTTTGGCTTTGCGGAAGATGTCGATCATGCCAGGGGTCACGTCCAGTCCGCGTGCCTCAAGCACCATAGGAACGACAGCAAGGCGCCCCATTAAGTCTTCGGCAGTGTCTTCGGCAGCGCGCCACATCCCTGCATGGGCGGGTAGGGCGCCATAATGGCTGCCCATCTGTTCAAGGCAATCGCAGACCATATCGAAATGGCGCGATTCTTCTTCGGCGCATTTGACCCAATCATCGTAAAAGCCGATTGGCATCGAAACGTGGCCGAAGCGGGCGATGATGTCCCAATGTAGGTCGACAGCGTTCAGCTCAATATGTGCCACCGCATGTAAAAGAGCGATACGGCCAGCCTCGGTTCCCGGCTTACGTTTGGGGACTTCACGCGGAGAGAGTAGCTCAGGTTGGTCCGGGCGCGCCGGTTGCAGTGGAGGTGTCGCTGTTCCGATTTCAATCGTCGGGGCCTCGCCCTTGCGCGAGGCAAACCACGCCTCGGCATGACGTTTGGACAGTTTTGTCTTTGCCCGCCCGTCAGCCGTGGTCAAAACTTCGGTCGCCATTTGGGTCAGTGTTTTTGACACCAGATTTCTCCGCTCGTTACGTTGAGAGGGTCTTAGACCGGATGGCGACCGTGTTGAAGGGCTCAGATTGCGCGCACGCTCTCCAGCACTTCGTCGACATGCCCGGGGACTTTGACCTTGCGCCAAACCTTGGCGATTTTACCCTCACCATCGATGATAAAGGTCGAACGCTCTATCCCCATCGACTTGCGACCGTACATGTTCTTTTCAACCCAAACGCCATAGTCCTCGCAAACCGTGGAACCTTCGTCAGATAGCAATGGTGTCGTCAGGCTGTGCTTGGCGACGAATTTGTCATGCTTGGCGACGCTATCACGCGAGATCCCGAAAACCTGTGCGCCTGCATCTGCAAAGGCTTGAAGTTGTTCCGAGAAACCGATGGATTCCTTAGTGCAGCCCGGCGTATCATCACGGGGATAGAAAAAAAGAACGACGGTTTTACCGCGCAGGTCAGAGAGTGTGACCTCGCCGCCTCCGTCGCGGGGCAAAGTGAAATCAGGGGCGATGTCTGAAACGTCGGGCATTGGAAACTCCGCTAAAGTTTTTTAAGGGCTGCCCGGCATAATAGGGCGGTACGAGCGGGTTGAAAGGCGTGGATAGAAAATTGGTGCAGCACGAAGATCAAAGTGCGAAGCAGCCCGAGAAACCTCGGCGCTGCCGTTCGCGCCGTCGAATAGCTGCGCATTTTTCTATCTGGACCGTGCTGCTTATGGGACTTTTGGTCTTTGCGGGCTGGTTGTTCTTGTTCGGCCAGAATGTGCACGCGCCCGAATGGGTCACCAAACGGGTCGAGCAACGTTTGGAGGAAAGCCTTGGTGGTCTGAAATTCCGATTTGGCGACGCCAGTTTCATTGTGAATGAGGAATGGCGCCCCAGATTGCGGCTGACGGATGTGACCATCAGCGACGCAGCCGGACAGCAAATCGCACAGGTTGCTGATCTGCGAACAAGGTTATCCATGCGAGGGCTGTTGCGGGGACAAATTCGACCTCGTCGTATTATCTTGCGGGATGCGCAGATTGCTTTGACCCGAGGCTTGGATGGTGCGCTCTCTCTGACTGTCGGTTCAGGGAGTGCTCCGGTGCAGGAAGCACCAGATCTGGCGCAGCTGATCGAGGCGTCAGATGATGTCTTTCTGTCGCCAATCCTGTCCGGGCTAAGGTCTGTCGAATTGGAATCCCTGACGCTCGATTATCAGGACCTGCGTCTCGGGCGGGCTTGGGTATTTGACGGCGGGCATATCACGGTTAACCGATCCGGGGACGAGATGCGCCTGTCCACCGGATTTTCCGTTCTTACTGGTCGAGATTACGCAAGCTTGATCGAGGCGAACTATACCAGTGTTCTCGGCACTCCCAGCGCGAGCTTTGGTGTCTCGATCACAGATCTCCCGGCCGAGGATCTTGCCAGCCAAAGCCTGGCCCTTTCTTGGCTACAGGTTCTCAAAGCACCGATATCAGGGGCTCTCAGAGGGAGCATTAACGGCAACGGCGCTCTTGGGCCGGTTTACGCGACGCTCAATCTGGGTGCGGGTGCCGTACAGCCTACGCAGGAAACGCGCCCGATCCCGTTTGAATCAGCCAGAACATATTTTGCTTACAATCCTCTGCGAAAAGAGTTGAATTTCAACGAGGTATCGGTTGTTTCTGAATGGGGGGCCGTTCAGGCAGAGGGCAAAGCTTTCCTTGAGGGCATCGAAAACGGTGCACTGGAAAGCCTGACTGCACAGCTGAAGCTTAGCAGTATCAATATCAATCCAGCTAATCTGTTTCCCGAGCCGCTGAAATTGGCCAGCGCGGATTTGGATGTACAGATGAAACTGGCTCCGTTCGAGCTGCAACTCGGGCAGATGACAGTACAGGACGCTGGTCATAGATTACTAGCTACTGGCTACCTGCTTGGTGAACCGGAGGGGTGGGCAGCTGGATTGGATGCACAGCTCGATAGTATGGGCTCGGATCAGCTGCTGAACTACTGGCCTGAACTCTTAGCGCCCAAACCCCGGGAATGGGTGGCGGAAAACCTGTATGAAGGTCATTTTTCCAACGTCGATTTTGCTTTGCGCCTAGAACCAGGAAGCAAACCCGACATTTATCTCGATTTTGGTTTCGATAAGGCGAAGATCAGATTTGCCAAGACTTTGCCGCCCATTGAAAACGCGCAAGGGCAAGCAAGCCTTATTGATAGTCGTTTTACCGCGACAGCGGAGGCTGGCGTAGTTGTTGCTGATGAAGGAGGAGCCATTGATGCGTCTGGTACATCTTTCATCATTCCGGACTCAGCTATCCGAGGTGTTGCCCCCTCGATCACTCGGATTAGTGCCCGCGGCAGTACGACCGCGGCATTGTCTATGCTGGACCGTCCTCCTCTCGAGTTGTTGAGCAAGGCGGGGCTGCCAGTTAACTTGGCCTCAGGTCAGGTGAGCCTTTCCGGCACTCTGGCCATACCCATGAAAAAGGGGCTGAAGTTCGAGGAAACGGAGTTCCATTTTCTTGGGGAGATCGACAATGTGCAAAGCGACAGGCTCGTCCCAGGATTTTTCGTCAGTGCAGATCGGTTGAACCTGAGTGGTGACCAAACCGAAGTTGAGGTTGGTGGGCAAGGTCTGTTCGGAGATGTTCCGATGCAAGCCACCTGGCGGCAGCCAATCGGGGGCACCGAAGCACAGCGCAGCCAATTGACGGGGCAAATCGAGCTCTCACCCCAGTTGATGACCGAGCTAAAGGCCGGGTTGCCCCAAGGGATGTTAACCGGGAAAGGCAGCGCAGACATTACGCTGGGAATTGGCGCAGGAGAGCCGCCGAAACTGACAGCGTCGTCCGACCTTTCCGGCGTTGTTCTGGCCATTCCCGAGTTGGGATGGCGTAAGGGGGCGAACACCAAAGGAACCCTTACAGCCGCTGCAACGTTGGGCGATGGGTTGAAAGTCGACGAGCTAAAACTCGACGCGGCGGGCCTGAGAACAACGGCTTCAATTTCCTTTGCCAATGGGAACTTTGACCGCGTGCAGTTCAGTTCGTTTGACTTGGGCAATTGGCTGGCGGTCCCGGCAGAACTGATTAACCGGGGTTCAGCGGTGCCTGATATCCGAGTGCTGGGGGGCGTCATGAACCTAGGGCGTTCGACGTTCGGTGAGGGCGGCGGCGGTGGCGGCTCGGGTGTTGGGCCCAAGTTGGACGTGGCCCTAGATCGCTTGCAAGTTACGGAAACCGTGGCTTTGACGGGCTTTTCCGGTGCGTTCCAAACGACCGGTGGCGTAAATGGTTCATTCTCGGCCCGCGTAAATGGGGGTGCCCCGGTTCGCGGACAGGTCACTCCGCGCGCAGGTCGCAGCGCGGTAACTCTGACTTCCGGCGATGCTGGGGCCGTTTTGCGGTCGGCAGGAGTGATCACTCAAGCGCGTGGCGGGTCCATGAACCTGCAGCTTGAACCCGTGGCCGGCCCCGGGACTTATGACGTTATCCTGAAAATCACCAATACTCGCATTAAGGATGCTCCTGCGATGGCGGCATTGTTGAACGCCATCAGCCTGGTTGGTCTTTTGAACGAAATGGCAGGTCAGGGCATCTTTTTCTCAACCATTGAGAGCCGGATGCGGGTCACCCCAACCGAAATCAAAGTCCTAAGCGGAAGTGCCATCGGGCCTTCTATGGGCCTTTCGTTTGACGGTACGGTCGACACTGTCTCTGGGATTTTGAACCTACGAGGCGCGATTTCCCCGATCTATCTGGTCAACGCAATCGGGAGTGTATTTACCAAGAAAGGTGAGGGCGTGATCGGCTTTAACTACACCCTGAAAGGGCCGCTGACCCAACCAAAGGTGTCTGTGAACCCGCTTTCAGGGCTTGCGCCTTTGTTCCTTCGAAATTTGCTTCGCAGTCCGGCGCCGACGGTCACTGATGGGCCGAATTCACAGCGCCCCAAACCGGACGAGCCAAAGCAATCTTTTGGCTCGCCGCAAACAGATCGGTGAACTGGGATGTGGCCGAATCTGACGGGGCCATGTAAGGCGCGCGCATGAAACTCAGCGATTTTGATTTCCACTTGCCCGAAGACCTGATTGCCACTCGGCCGGCGAACCCGCGCTCGTCCGCACGACTGTTGGTGGCGAACGGTGATGCTGTGTCAGATGCGCAGGTCTTTGAACTCCCAAATTGGCTGCAGCCCGGAGATCGATTGGTGCTGAATGACACCCGGGTTATTCCCGCGCGACTGAATGGCCGCCGTCATCGCGACAGCGCACAGGGCCCGGTGTCGGCAGCGATTGAGGCGACCTTGCTGGACCCTCAGGCTGATGGGACATGGGCCGCGCTCATTAAACCGCTCAAAAAGGTTAAGCTGGGTGAAGAGATTGAGTTTTCAGCGGATCTTAATGCCGCGCTAGAACGCGTCGCCGATGGGCAAGCCTATCTTCGGTTCAACCTTAAGGGGGAGGATTTCGATTCTGCGCTGGAACAGGCCGGCGCGATGCCTTTGCCACCTTATATCGCTGCCAAACGTCCGGCCGATGAACAGGACAAAACCGACTATCAGACGATCTGGGCGCGCAATTCCGGGGCCGTAGCAGCTCCTACCGCCTCTTTGCACTTTGATGAAACGCTGATGCAGGCGCTTCAGGAGCGCGGAGTTACTTTTAGCCACGTAACCCTGCATGTGGGCGCTGGCACCTTCCTGCCAGTAAAGGTCGAAGATGTAACCACTCATAAGATGCATGCGGAATGGGGCAGGGTCAGCGTCACGGCCGCTGAGGAAATACGCGCAACCAAAGAATCCGGAGGTCGAGTTATTCCTGTTGGAACAACTGCGTTGCGATTGATCGAAAGCGCGGCGCGTTCAGGCCAGATCGAGCCGTGGGAAGGCGAGACGGATATTTTCATCTATCCCGGTTTCCAGTTCCACGTCACCGATGCGCTGATGACAAATTTCCATCTGCCCAAGTCGACGCTGCTGATGCTGGTTTCGGCCTTGATGGGTCAGGAACGGATGCGCGAAGTGTATGAGCATGCGATCACACAGAAATATCGGTTCTTCTCTTATGGAGATGCGTCGCTTTTAATCCCTTAAGGGGCGCGATGTCGGGATCGAGTCAATGCTATGTCGTAGACAAGCATGACCAGAGCCGTGTTTCATATCAAAACGAATCCTTAAGTCCGGTCGGCAAATTTTTCGGAGGCCTCAATGCTTCAGGTCCTTTCCAGCGCATGGGCGCTTCTTCTTGGTATTGGCCTGCTGATGGTCGGTAATGGTCTTCAGGGCACCATTCTTGGTGTCCGCGGGGAGATCGAAGGTTTCTCAACCCTTGAGATGTCGTTCGTGATGTCGGCGTACTTCATGGGTTTTCTGGGCGGTTCACGCCTTGCGCCTGAGATGATCCGACGGGTTGGACATGTGCGCGTGTTCGCGGCACTAGCCTCGTTCATTTCTGCGGTTATGATCCTGTATCCGTTGATGACCAACCCGTTCGTATGGATCTTGGGTCGCTTCGTTATCGGGTTCTGCTTTTCCGGAGTGTATGTGACTGCCGAAAGCTGGCTGAACAACGCCGCCAGTAACGAAAACCGCGGTCAGGCTCTGTCGCTCTACATGATCTTCCAGATGACTGGTATTATCAGTGCGCAAGGTCTTGTCGTACTGAGTGATCCGGCAGGGTTCGATACCTTTGTGATCGCATCCATTCTGGTTTCGGTCTCGTTTGCGCCAATCCTTTTGTCGATCTCACCTACACCCGCCTTCGACACAACCAAACCGATGACACTCCGGGAGTTGTTCAATAGCTCGCCGTTGGGCTGCGTCGGCATGTTCCTACTTGGGGGCGTTTTCTCAGCTCAGTTCGGTATGGCATCGGTTTACGGCGCGCGAGCAGGTCTTTCTCTGGTCGAAATTTCAACCTTTATCGCTGCTTTCTATGTCGGTGCTTTGGTCCTGCAATACCCGCTGGGGTGGATGTCCGATCGCATGGACCGTCGCTTCTTGATCATGCTTGTTGCAGGGGTAGGGGCCTGCGCCGCCGTCGTGGGCATGCTGTTCGGGTTTACTTTCCCGTTGCTCTTGGCTTCGGCCTTTGTGATCGGCGGGATGTCGAACCCGCTGTACTCACTTTTGATCGCTCACGCGAACGACTTTTTGGAGCATGAGGATATGGCCGCTGCTTCGGGTGGTTTGCTGTTCATCAACGGCCTTGGGGCCATCGCCGGCCCCCTGATCACCGGTTGGCTGATGGGGGACGCTGTTTTTGGTCCCTCAGGGTTCTTTTTGTTCATCGCTGCGCTGCTGGTTATAATGGCGGCATACGCCCTATATCGCACCACACAGCGTGCTGCGATCCCGGTTGACGAAACCGGAACGATGTCTCCGTTTTATCCGACAGCGTCACCGGTTGCGCTCGAAGTTGCGCAAGAAGTGGCCATCGAGGCCGCCGAAGCGGAGCAAGAAACGCAAGATGTGGCCTAAAACACAGGATTATGTCGCAAGTGTTGCAATTTTTTACTGTTACAAATCTGTAAAACGGCTTTAAATGACCTTACGTCCCTGGGGAGGGCAACACGACGGAGTGAGGGCAATGGTAGGGCCTGAAGACGTATTGAGTTTCTGGTTAGATGAGGTCGGTCCCGAGGGGTGGTACCTGCAGGATGACGAACTGGACGCGAAGATTCGCGAAAGGTTTCTGAAAACTTGGGAAGTAGCTAACGAGGGCAAGTTTTCTCTTTGGCTGACATATCCAAGTGGCGCCTTGGCTTACATCATTTTGATGGACCAGTTTCCACGCAACATGTTCCGCGGCAGCGCAAAGGCTTTTGCCTCAGATCGCGCAGCATTGTCGGCTGCAAAATGTGCAGTTGATAAGGGCTGGGATCTGAAGATCGACGAGCCCGCGAGACAGTTCTTTTATCTGCCGATGATGCACTCGGAAAACCTGTGCGATCAGGAACGCTGTGTGCGTCTCATGTGTCAGAACATGAGCGACAAGAACTCGGGCAATCTTTTGCATGCTCGGGCGCATCGTGAGGTCATTCGCAAGTTTGGACGCTTCCCATATCGCAACGAAGCGCTTGAACGTCCGATGACCCAACACGAAGCGGCTTATGTCGACATGGGTGGATACGGCTCAACAGTTCGCGAACTGCAGGCTGCTGGCTAAGACGCCGGCACGCATCCGCGAATGGCAATGATCCGGTCGGCGACGACGTCGGCCGAGTTCTCTATTGCAGTATTTATCAACTCGTCTGGTGCTTCTGTTATCTCAGCAATCCGTGACTGAGTTTTCTGCATTTTCTGCTCGAGTGCTTCGAGCTTATCCAAAGCGTTCATAACCTTTTGAGCAGCGACACTGTTGTCCGCAAGGTCGCTCGGTTGAAGGGACGCCAGATCACTCCGCAGCGCAGTCAGTTCGCCACGCAGGCCCTGAACTTCACCCTTCAAAGGCGCGACAACCTGAACCTTTTCGCTGAAAACTGTGGTGACATCTTCTACCGTTGAGGCAAGCTTCCATCCCAGAAATAAGCACAACGCGACCAGAATGAGAGTGGCGTTCAGCAAGGCGAGCAGCAGGTCCTTGAGCGTTTTGGCCATGGTAAGCCTTTCGAATGACTTGTGTTTAAAGATGACCGGGGGTGCCCGGTATCTATGTTCTAGCCATAGAAGTGTGCTCGGTATAGGCTGAAAACTGCAGAAACTGCTGCCATTGACCTTGCGTCGCTTTTGTCGCGGGGAAGGCCTGTTGATGCGTTGTGGAAAATAGTTTAACGGTAAACTAAATTTTCAATCGACCTGGGCCGAGAGGGAAACATGGCTGCACAATCTTTTGATCTGATCGTAATCGGCGCCGGTCCTGGGGGGTATGTCGCCGCAATCCGAGCGGCGCAGTTAGGTCTGAAGACAGCCGTCGTAGAGCGTGAGCACCTTGGCGGTATCTGCTTGAACTGGGGCTGTATTCCAACCAAAGCACTTCTTCGTTCGTCCGAAGTCTTCCACCTTATGGAGCGCGCCAAGGATTTCGGCCTGAAGGCTGACAAGATCGGCTATGATCTAGACGCTGTGGTCAAACGCTCGCGCGGTGTAGCGGCGCAACTTTCGGGGGGTATCGGCCACCTGCTGAAGAAAAACAAAGTCACCGTGGTGATGGGTGAGGCCACGATCCCCGCCAAGGGCAAGGTTACGGTTAAAACCGACAAGGGAACCGAAGAGCTGACCGCGAAGAACACTGTTTTAGCCACTGGTGCACGGGCGCGCGAACTGCCGGGTCTTGAGGCGGATGGTGATCTGGTCTGGACTTACAAGCACGCGCTGCAACCGCCGCGGATGCCTAAGAAGCTGCTCGTCATCGGCTCTGGCGCCATCGGTATCGAATTTGCCAGCTTTTATAACACGCTTGGCGCAGATACGACTGTGGTCGAGGTTATGGACCGTGTGCTGCCGGTTGAAGACGCTGAGATTAGCGGTTTGGCTAAGAAAGCCTTCACCAAGCAAGGCATGACCATCATGGAAAAAGCGATGGTCAAGCAACTGGATCGCGCCAAAGGTAAGGTCACCGCTCATATCGAAGTGAAAGGCAAGGTCGAGAAACACGACTTTGACACTGTCATCTCGGCTGTTGGGATTGTTGGCAATGTCGAAAACCTAGGGCTTGAGGCTCTGGGCGTTAAAATTGACCGGACCCATGTCATAACCGATGAGTTCTGTCGCACTGGCGTCGATGGACTGTATGCGATCGGTGACATTGCGGGCGCACCTTGGTTGGCACACAAGGCAAGCCACGAAGGTGTCATGGTTGCTGAGCTGATCGCCGGCAAACACGCACATCCTGTGAAACCTGAAAGCATCGCGGGCTGTACTTATTGTCAGCCTCAGGTGGCTTCGGTCGGTTATACCGAAGCGAAGGCCAAAGAGCTTGGGTATGACATAAAAGTAGGTCGCTTCCCATTTATCGGCAACGGCAAGGCCATCGCTCTGGGCGAGCCTGAGGGTCTGATCAAAACAGTGTTCGATGCCAAAACGGGCGAGCTTTTGGGCGCGCACATGATTGGTGCCGAAGTTACCGAATTGATCCAGGGGTATGTGGTTGGGCGTCAGCTGGAGACTACTGAAGAAGACCTGATGAACACGGTCTTCCCGCATCCAACTTTGTCGGAAATGATGCACGAAAGCGTTCTGGACGCTTACGGCAAGGTCATTCACATGTAATTTGTGAAACCACTCAAAAAAAGGCACCGCCAATCCGGCGGTGCCTTTTTTCTTTAGCGTGTCAGTGCTTCCAAGATGCGAGCCCACGAGCGAATGCCCTTGTGAAAGCTCTTCACGTCGTATTTTTCATTCGGTGAGTGGATGGCATCGTCATCGTTGGCAAAACCGACCAGCATCGAATCCAAACCGAGTTCAGTGTTGAAGTAGCCCACGACCGGAATCGAACCACCCATACCGGTAAAGACGGCCTCGCGTCCCCACTCGTCAGACAATGCGCCGCGCGCAGCTTCGAATTCGGGGCGGTCGAGGTTCATGACCGAGGCGGGAGAGCCCTCCAGATCGTTGTCCCACTCAACTTTAGCGTCTGGTGAAAGGCGTTCTTCCACGTGCTTTCGAATTTTATCGCGCAGGGCGTCGGGATCCATATCTCCGACAAGGCGACAAGTGATTTTACAGTGAGCCTGAGATGGAATCACTGTTTTCGATCCCGCTCCGTTGTAACCACCCCAAAGGCCGTTCACCTCAAGTGTCGGGCGTGCCCACTGCTGTTCCAGTGTCGAATAGCCTTTTTCACCGTGGGGCTGTGAATAGCCAACAGAGTTCAGGTATTCAGCCTCATCAAACCCACAACCTTCCCACTGGCGCAGTTGTTCGGCGGGTACTTCGTGAACACCTTCGTAAAAGCCTTCGACAGCGACGCGACCGGTTTCGTCGTCATAGAACGAGGCTACAATCTTGGAAAGTTCGCGCAGCGGGTTGAGACCGGGGCCGCCGTAGTGGCCCGAATGCAGGTCAATCCGAGGGCCGATAACGGTGAACTCATCCTTGAGCATTCCGCGCAGCTGTGACGCAATTGACGGAACGCCGCGTGATACCATCGAGGTATCACAGACCAGAGCTAAGTCGGCCTTTAGTTCAGCAGCGTTTTCCCGCAGGAATGGAACCAGAGACGGAGACCCCGACTCTTCTTCTCCTTCAAAGAAAAAGGTTATGCGACAGGGAAGGGTGCCATGCACGGCTTTCCATGCCCGGCAGGCCTCGACAAAGGTCATAAGCTGGCCTTTGTCATCTGACGAACCGCGACCACGAATGACCGGGCCGTTTTCGGTCTCTTCAATGGCAGGGTCGAATGGATCGCGATTCCATAGCTCAATTGGATCAACTGGCTGCACATCATAGTGGCCATAAAACAGGACATGCGGCGTGTCGGTGTCCTCTCCGATATGGCCGACGACCATGGGGTGGCCGGTTGTCTCGCGTTTTTCCGCTGCGATGCCAATGCTCTTTAGATCGGCGACCAGCCAGTCGGCGGCCTGATCGACCTGAGCGTTATAGGCCGGGTCCGTCGAGATGGATTGAATGCGCAGCAGTTCCATCAGTCGGTCGATCGAGGTTTGCAGATCAGAATCGATGCGGTTCAGAACAGCGTCCAGCGACATAGGGGGCTCCTGATTGGGTAAATGTTTGCGCGAACCCTATCAGCGCCAACAGTGCCGTCCAGTGCGCTTTGCCGTAAATCAGGTATTATATGCAAAGGATGGATACGCGCGCCGACAACCCTGCGTCGTTTCCCCACGCCCTATAGCCGTAAGTTTACTTGTCGAGGTGGCGTAGAGCGGATATTTGATGCAAATCAAATATGCTTTGCTTTTGTCGTCTATATGTTTGGGGGTAAGAGGAAACGCATTGGTGCCAGAGCGGACTCTTCTGTTATGGTGCCGCTAAAGACGTCCGGTTCAGCGCGAACAAGGCCGGGCATGCAAGGAGACATTGGTGGACTATACTGCTCAGCTCGATACAGCGATTGCCAGGCTGCATGACGAAGGACGCTATCGGACCTTCATCGATATCGAACGCCGGAACGGCCACTTTCCGCATGCCGTGCGCACGCGCCCTGACGGGTCGCAGCAAAACATCACCGTTTGGTGTGGCAATGACTACTTGGGCATGGGGCAAAACCCCGTCGTTTTGAACGCGATGCACGAAGCTGTTGATGCCGCCGGTGCAGGGTCGGGCGGTACGCGCAATATCTCGGGCACCACGGTTTACCACAAGCAGCTTGAAGCTGAGTTGGCTGACCTGCACGGCAAAGAATCTGCTCTGTTGTTCACCAGCGCCTATATTGCCAATGACGCGACGCTCAGCACTCTGCCAAAGCTTTTCCCCGGTCTGATCATCTATTCTGATGCGCTGAATCATGCCTCGATGATTGAGGGCGTGCGCCGCAACGGTGGCGCCAAGCGTATCTTCCGCCACAATGACGTAGAGCATCTGCGCGAACTTCTGGAAGCTGACGATCCCAAAGCGCCAAAGTTGATCGCGTTTGAGTCGGTCTATTCCATGGATGGCGACTTTGGTCCGATCGAAGAGATTTGCGATCTGGCCGACGAATTCGGCGCACTGACCTATATCGACGAAGTGCACGCAGTTGGCATGTACGGTCCGCGCGGCGGCGGTGTGACCGAGCGTGATCGTCTGGCGCACCGCATCGACATCATCAACGGCACGCTGGCGAAAGCCTATGGCGTGATGGGTGGCTACATCGCGGCCAGTGAGAAAATGTGTGATGCCGTGCGCTCTTATGCGCCGGGATTCATCTTTACCACTTCGCTACCGCCTGCGGTAGCTGCGGGTGCGGCGGCATCAGTCGCCTACCTTAAGACTGCGCCAGAACTGCGCGAACAGCATCAGACGCAGGCTAAAATTCTCAAGCTGCGCCTAAAGGGAATGGGCTTGCCGCTGATTGATCACGGCAGCCACATCGTTCCCGTTATTGTTGGAAACCCTGTTCACACCAAAATTCTCAGCGACAAACTGCTGGATGATTTTGGAATCTACGTTCAACCGATCAACTTCCCCACTGTTCCGCGCGGAACTGAGCGTCTGCGCTTTACACCTTCACCGGTGCATGGACCCGACGAAATGAACCGTCTGGTACAAGCTATGGACGAACTTTGGTCACATTGTGCGCTAAATCGCGCCGAACTTGCAGGTTAACCTCACGCTAAAGTGTGCAACGAGTTTGTCGCGTGTTAAGCTTACGCTAACAAAAGTAATGGACGAATCGTTATGGGAATGATTCGCCATTAGCGTGAAACACGCATAGGCAGAATGGGGCAGCAGGGATGATTGGGCGCAGATCTCAGCGCGATTCCGAAGGTGATCTTGACGTTAGGCCAAAGGGCTATGACGACTATGAGGTGCGCTTGGGTGACAAGATGCGCGGTGAGCGTGCCACCATGGGCAAGTCTCTCTTGGATGTGCAACGGGAACTGCGGATCAAAGCCAACTACATCGCTGCAATCGAGGACGCCGATCCAGAAGCGTTTGACACACCCGGCTTTATCGCCGGGTATGTGCGTTCTTACGCCCGATATCTGGGTATGAACCCTGACGAAACTTTCGCGGTTTTCTGCAGGGAAAGTGGGTTTGAGGTTGCGCATGGCATGTCTGCAGAGGCCTCTGTCGTGCGAAAGCCTTCTGGCGATTTGCCTGCACGTGGTCCGATGGGACGCGATCCCTTTATCTCACCCAACACACCATACATTCCTGGTCGTGAGTCTCTGGTCAGCCAGATTGAACCACGCGCCATAGGATCTTCGCTTGTACTGATGGCCGTGATTTGCGGTATCGGATACGGGGGGTGGGCCGTGTTGAACAAGATTCAACAAGTGCAGGTTAGCCCGGTTGAACAGGCGCCGGTCGTTTTGTCTGATCTTGACCCGCTGGACGCTGCTCGGAATTCGGTCGACACAGAATTGGCAGCCGTAGAAACGCCAAGTGCAGAAGCGTTGGACCGGCTCTATCGCCCTCAGGCGTTGGACGTTCCGGTACTGGTTGCTCGGGACGCGCCGATTTCGACCTTGGATCCGCGCACGGTTGGGACATTCCGCCCACAAGAACTGCCTCAGGTCGAAGTGGCCGAAGTTCACACAGTTGAGCGTCAGGCGTTGCCGCAGGTGGTTGAGCAGATTGATACGACTCTCAAAATCGTCGCCGTTGACCCTGCATGGATGCGTGTGACTGCCGCAGATGGCAGCATCATATTCGAAGGTACGCTTGGCACAGTCGAGCAGGGCAGCGTGTTCGAAGTACCTTTGACTGAAGAGCCACCTCAGCTTCGCGCGGGTGCTTCAGGTTCCGTATATTTCTCGATGAACGGCGAACACTATGGTCCGGCCGGGGCGCCCGGAACCGTTGCCAAGGGCGTCGTGCTGTCCAAAGACGCAGTTGCCGAAGTCTATGCGGTTGCGGACCTGGAAGCGGAGCAGAACAGCGCCCTGAAACAATTGGTCGCGGAACTCCAGGCCGAAGTAACAGACGCACCGGCTGAGTGATCTAGCCATTGCGATGCCCCGGTAGGCGGACTATTTAAAACCCAACTCAGGCTGTCTTGGACCCGCTCCCATGTCGCTCAATCACGTTCGTCCGTGGCGCAATATTTATCGCCGTAAATCCCGTCAGATCATGGTCGGGGACGTTGCCATCGGAGGCGATGCCCCGATTGCGGTACAGACTATGACGAATACTCTGACAACCGATGTGGCAGCGACTGTCGCTCAGGTACAAGCGGCAGCCGAGGCAGGGGCGGATATTGTACGGATTTCAGTCCCAGATGAAGCGTCATCGAAGGCCCTAAAAGAAATCGTGCGCGAAAGCCCTGTGCCGATCGTTGCTGACATCCACTTTCATTACCGTCGCGGTGTTGAAGCAGCCGAGGCCGGTGCGGCCTGCCTGCGGATCAACCCGGGCAATATCGGTGATGAAAAGCGGGTCAAGGAAGTCATCAATGCTGCGCGTGACCATAATTGTTCCATCCGGATCGGAGTGAACGCAGGCAGCTTGGAAAAGCACCTGCTCGAAAAGTACGGTGAGCCGTGCCCAGAAGCGATGGTCGAAAGCGGACTCGAGCACATCCGTATTCTGGAAGATAACGACTTCCACAACTTCAAAATTAGCGTCAAGGCCAGTGACGTCTTCCTTTCAGCAGCTGCATATCAGGGTATTGCTGAAGCAACTGACGCCCCCATTCATCTTGGTATCACCGAGGCAGGGGGATTGGTTTCAGGCACAATCAAGTCTGCCATTGGGTTGGGAAATCTGTTGTGGATGGGGATTGGTGACACGATCCGCGTCAGCCTGTCCGCCGACCCGGTCGAAGAGGTGAAAGTCGGCTACGAGATCCTGAAATCTCTTGGTCTACGCCATCGTGGCGTCAACATCATCTCGTGTCCGTCTTGCGCGCGGCAGGGGTTCGACGTGATCAAGACGGTCGAGACGCTGGAACAGCGACTGGAACACATCAAAACACCAATGAGCCTGTCGATCATTGGATGCGTGGTGAACGGGCCGGGCGAAGCTTTGATGACCGATGTAGGTTTTACCGGCGGTGGGGCAGGGTCGGGCATGGTCTATTTGGCAGGCAAGGCGAGCCACAAAATGTCGAACGACCAAATGATCGACCACATCGTCGAAGAGGTCGAGAAGAAGGCTGCAGAGCTGGATGCTGCGGCGGAAGCCGCAGAGTAACAAACGCTGAGAGTTTCTTTGCTCCGCATGCATGAAATTGCCGTTCGGACATATACTCGCCGCAGCTGATTATCTTTCCGGAAGTTCTCGTATAGCCTGTCACGCTTTTGCCAAAATTAACGTGAACAAAGCCTCTAAATTCGATTGGTTTAGAGGCACAGTTTCATGAAGCTAAAATCATACATAGCTGCAATTGCTAGCATTCTTTTGGGCGCTTGCAGTACTGGCTCGGGAGAATTGGATAAACGGCCGTCCTACGTATACGTGCCAATACCAGAAGCGGTCGCAAAGACTCCGTTGCGGTATTTGTCCGCCAATCTCGCGCCGTACAACGTCAATGGGACTGTGACCAGCATAATTGTTACATTGTCACCAGGTGGCCAAACCAAAATCCCCAAAGGAAAGTCGCAGGTTTTGGCGGATCCGACGTTGGCTTCTCGGGTTGCGGTTTCACTTCGCAACGGGAGCGATTCTCAGGCCGCGTTAGGTGTCGCTAAGCAAGTCGCCCGTTCGACATATTGCAGGTCAGGACCAATAACGCCGGATAACGGTGTCCGCAGAATTACAAACCCGCAAGATATCAATGCTGTATTGATTGAAAGCAGAAAACAGGGGCGGGATGTCATACCTGCAAGTGTTAAAGGTTCGCGTGTACCTGCTGCGGAATTCCGATCGGATGGAACACCGCGATGGACGGTTTGGCTTAAGTGTGATGCACCCTATCCCTATTGATAGGGCGCACATCGTTCTTAGAGGAGCGGTGGGAGGCGGGATCTCCGCCTCCGTTTCGGGTTAGCCCTGCTCAGCACGTACGCCTTGGGCAATTTGCAGCATTTGATCTGCAGTCAGGTATCCCCGCAGCATTTCAGTACCCAGAACAAATGACGGCGTGCCCGAGATTTTCATCCGCTGCGCCAAGGCACGTGTGCGGTTGATCTCGTCTGTTACCTGGTCGCTGTCCATCGCCGCCAAGATCGCATCACTATCCAGCCCAAGGCCGTCTGAAATTCGGCGCAAGGTGACGTCGGAAGGATCACCGCTGAACTCAAGCAGCGCATCATGTACTTGCTTGTAAGCATCATCGCCCGCGACGTGTTTGGTTGCGACCGCAAAGCGAGAAGACATGACAGAGGCCTCACCCAGGATAGGGAGCTCTTTGATCACCAACCGGATGTTGCCGTCTTCGGCCAGTAAGCTTGCCACCTCGGGCACCGCGCGACGGCAATAACCACAGCGATAGTCCATGAACTCAACCAAGGTGATGTCGCCGTCTGGATTGCCACCGACCCAGCTATAGCCATCGTTGAACAGCTCGTCGGTGTTAGCGGTTACAAGCTCTTTGTCCGCGGCAGCCTCGGCAACGGCGTTGCGCTGTTCCAGAATGTTGATCGCCTCAATGATCACTTCGGGGTTTTCCAGCAAGTATTCCCGAACCTGCGCCCCGAATTCCGCGCGCTCGGAGTCGCTCATGGCGTTCAGGTCCAGCGCCTGCGCGGGGCCGGTGATCAGGGAAAGACCCAGAAGGGCCGGTGCAGCGTGTCTTAGGATCATTTCCGTTTCCTTTTCTTTTTCTCAATTCTTTCAGCAGCAATCAGCACATCCTGCGCCCGTTGCCAACCCGGTGAACCTTCAGGCAATTGCCTGACTGCTCGTTTTGCGTGGATGCCGGCATCAGCTAGCCGGCCTTGCAAGGCATAGCGCTCTGCCGTTACCGCAGAAGCCATTCCTGTATTCCCAACCCTGGCATATGCCACACCAAGATCCTGCATCAGCCGCACGTTTCGATAGTCACGTGCGCGTGCCTTTTCAAGCGCTTGCAGGGCGTTCTTAGTCTTCCCCTGAGCCAACAATGCCCTGCCATATCCTGCGAGGATCAAAGCGTCGTTCGGAGCCAATTCAACCGCTTTCTCGTATGCCTCTACAGCGCCCTGTAGTTGCCTGTTTTCAAGAAGAATTTGCCCTTTTAGGTCATAGTAAAACGGATCATCGGGGCGAATTTCCAATGCACCGTTGATAGAGCGACGCGCGTTAACAAGGTCTCGGTTCTGGTGATAGGCTGCTGCCTCACGCATCAGTCGGATATCTTCGGCGCTTTCCTCTTTCGCGCGCCGCATGGTCCATGTCGGAGACCTGAGGAAGGCGGACAGTTTTCCTTTAGTGCGGGCAAACCAATAGTCGGCGGTTTCGTTCGGCGTCGACTTGTCACCGAACTCCTCCATAAACGCTTCGGCCGCGCGTAAACGCTCTCGGCTGGTGGGATGGGATCGCATGTAGGGGTCTTGGTTGGCCAAGCTCAGCAATTCCTGACCGGCGAATTTTTGATGCAGGGCAACCATCCCGCTAGGGGATATACCGGCCCATCTGAGATAGCTGGCTGCGCTGCGATCTGCCGACGACTCCTCGGCACGGGTGTGACCTAGAAAGCTGCGCAAAGCGGCCGATGATGCACCAGCGGCAATTCCTGCTGCGGCTTCACCACCCCCTGCAGCTGCGGCGACCAGCGCCAACGCCGTACCCAGCTGCGCATTGCGTTGTGCAGCCCTGAGGTTCTCGGCGCGGCGGGCCAAATGACCGTTAGCGATATGTGCGGCTTCATGGGCGATGACGGCCTGTAACATCTCGGGGCTTTCAACTGTCAGGATCAGCCCGTAGTTCAAGTAGATTGCGTTGTAGTCGATGACAAAGGCGTTGAAGGTGCTGTCGTTGACGACAAGAATTCGCACCCGGTTCGTGTTCAGCCCAGCAGCGCGTAAAACTGGAAAGGCCAGTTCGCGCAAGCCGTATTCGATGTCGGGGTCGCGGATCAGCCCCTGAGCAGCGGATTGAACAGCGCTTGTCATCCATGTCACTGCAACCAGCAACAGGGCCGGGATTGACGCCAGCCTGGATACACGTTCAAAAGCCATGGCTGCAACATGGGAGATGGACATGCGAAACTCAACCCGGTCCGAGGTCGATCCCTTTATCGTGATGGACGTGATGGAAGCTGCGCGAAAGGCCGAAGACGCCGGGCGCCACATCATTCATATGGAGGTCGGCCAGCCTGGAACCGGCGCGCCTAAGGGTGCCGTTGAGGCGCTTGCAAAAGCGATGGAGCAAGGGCCTTTGGGCTACACGGTGGCGTTGGGGTTGCCCGCGTTGCGTCAGCGGGTCGCGCGGCTCTATGGCGAATGGTACAACGTCGATCTTAACCCTGAGAGGGTGGTGATTACTCCGGGCTCGTCCGGAGGATTCCTTTTGGCCTTCACCGCGCTGTTCGACAGCGGTGATCGGGTAGGAATCGGGGCGCCGGGATATCCGTCTTATCGCCAAATTCTGAAAGCTCTGGGTCTGGTACCTGTCGATTTGCCGACTTCTCCAGAAAATCGTCTGCAACCTATGCCCGCCGATTTCTCTGGTTTGGATTTACAGGGGCTTATGGTTGCATCGCCGGCCAACCCGACTGGAACAATGTTGAATCATTCTTCGATGGGCGCTCTGATTGATGCTGCCCAAGGTCAGGGAGCGTCGTTTATCAGCGACGAAATCTATCACGGGCTGGAATATGAGGCAAAGGCCGTCACTGCGCTGGAGCTGACCGATGAGTGCTTTGTGATCAATTCGTTCTCGAAGTACTTTTCGATGACTGGTTGGCGCGTTGGCTGGATGGTGGTGCCAGAGGACCAGGTGCGCGTGGTCGAGCGGATCGCCCAGAACATGTTCATTTGCGCGCCCCATGCCAGTCAGGTGGCTGCTTTGGCGGCGATGGATTGTGATGATGAACTGCAAGCCAATCTGGACGTCTACCGTCGTAACCGCGCGCTGATGCTTGAGGGGCTGCCAAAAGCTGGCTTCACCAACATCGCTCCGCCTGATGGCGCTTTCTATGTGTATGCTGACGTCTCTGATCTGACAGATGATAGTCGCGCTTTTGCTGCTGAGATTTTGGAGAAAGCCGGGGTCGCTGTAACTCCGGGGTTGGATTTCGATCCTGAGCGCGGGCACCGGACGCTGCGGTTCTCATACGCGCGTTCGTCTTCGGATATCGAGGAAGGTTTAAGCAGGCTCAGGCAGTTCGTGGCTGAACGGGGAACAGTCGCTGAACAGGCTTAAACCGTTCACAAAAGCGCTTGGGTGAGATAGGCTAGTTATCAAACGATCTCAGAAAAACTTGAGGCCATGAGCAGGATTATCTTCGCCATCGCGCTGTTTTGGGCGCTGACCAGCGCTGCTTTTGCGCATGATTTTAGCGCCTTAGCACGTGTGTTGCCGGATGAAAGCCGCATCGCTGATGACGGGCGTGCCGGTGTGCGTGTCGAACTCGGCCTGAGCCAAGGCGTGCCGTACCGGGTTTTTACCCTTCGCGACCCTTATCGCATGGTTCTGGACTTTCAGGAGGTCGATTGGACTGGTCTGAATAGTGAAACCTTCCTGCAAACCGATCGTATCAGTGGAGTACAATTTGGAGCTTATGTTCCGGGCTGGTCCCGAATGGTGCTCGAACTTGGGGCGCCGTTGGCTGTAGACGTGGCTGATCTGAGGGTGGACGAAGCCTCTGGAACGGCGAAATTGGCTCTCAGCCTGCGAGGTACAGATTTCGACAGCTTTGCAGCCAGTGCGGGTGCGCCAAGTCAGCCGGGGTGGGATTTGCCCGAGCCTGCAGTTACTCCCGCTACTCCAGGGGCGAATGGTGGGCGGCCTTTATTGGTTATGCTGGATCCCGGTCACGGCGGGATCGATCCGGGGGCCGAAGCCGGAGGTACAGACGAAAAAACTCTGATGCTGACTTTCGCGCGCGAACTGCGAGAGGCACTGTTGCGCGCAGGTGGATATCAAGTTGTCATGACGCGGGTCGACGATCAGTTCGTCAGCCTTGAACGCCGCATTGCGTTGGCACACCGGGCAGAGGCGGACGTCTTTATCTCGATACATGCGGATATTCTGGCAGAGGGCCGTGCGCACGGAGCGACCGTTTATACGCTGTCTGACGATGCCTCGGATGTGGCCAGCCACAAACTGGCCGAGCGGCACGACCGTGGCGACCTTATTTCAGGCGTGGACCTGAGCGGCGCTGACGATCAAGTGGCTGACGTTTTGCTCGATATTGCCCGGCAGGAAACCAAACCGCGCACTGATGCGTTGGCGCGTGCTTTGGCCGCTGGGATGACTCAGCAGGGTGGTCCGATGAACAGCCGCCCAATCCGAACGGCGTCTTTTTCTGTGCTAAAGGCTGCCGACATTCCATCGGTTTTGGTCGAACTTGGGTTTCTTTCTAGTCCTAGGGATCTGAAAAACATACAAAACCCGGAATGGCGCAAGGGTATGGCGCTAGGGATTTTGAATGGTTTAGAGCAATGGCGCCAAGACGATTTGGTTAAGCGGTCCCTGATTGGTCAGTGACCTTGCGGCGCAAAACGGCTATTATTGGCCATCGTGTTTTGACCCTGCGCCGGGTCATCCCTATATAGGCTGCACCGCGAGTAAAAGGCAGTAACGTGATCCGTTTTATTCTTTCGTTTTTCGGGGCGATCTTCAGCCTCGTCACATTGGGTATTTTTATGGCTGCGCTGGTGATTGGCGCGGTCTTCTGGATGTATGGGCGCGACCTGCCCAGCCATGAGTCGCTGGCGCAGTACAAGCCACCGACGATCAGTCGGATTTACTCGGGCGAAGGTCAGTTGATCGACGAGTTTGCGCAGGAACGCCGCCTGTTCACACCGTCCGAAGATATTCCCGATCTGGTAAAGCAGGCGTTTATCTCTGCCGAAGACAAGAATTTCTATACCCACCAGGGTTATGATCCGCGCGGTATCATCGCCGCCGGGGTTGAGGCGGTGAAATCCAAGGGCGAAAACGTCCGCGGTGCATCGACCATTACTCAGCAGGTGATGAAGAACTTTTTGCTGTCTGGTGACCGCCGGGCCGAACGCAAGATCAAAGAGATCATCCTCGCCACACGGCTTGAGGATACGTTGGACAAGGAACAGATCCTCGAGCTTTATATGAACGAGATCTTTCTGGGTCAGAACTCTTATGGTGTGACTGCTGCAGCGCAAACTTATTTCAACAAGACGCTACAAGAGCTTGCCCCGCATGAGGCCGCGACTTTGGCCGCTATGCCGAAAGCGCCCTCAGATTACCATCCTGTCCGACAAAAAGACCGGCTCTTGGCGCGCCGCAACTATGTTCTGCGCGAAATGCAGCAGAACGGTTATATCGATCAGGCCACTTACCAGGCCGAGGTCGAGCAGCCCCTGCGTTCGGTTCAGAATGGTGATTTCGAGAGCTTCCGCACTGCGTTGCCACCGCGTGATTACTTCACCGACGAAATCCGCCGTCAGCTGAGCGAAGATTTTGGGGAAGGGGAGTTCTTTACTGGCGGCTTTACTGTGCGTGCCTCGGTGGACGAGGAAATGCAGGTCGAAGCGGCCGAAGCCTTGCGGACAGCACTGCAGAAATACGACCGATCGCGCGGAAAATGGCGTGGCACTGGCGAAGTTATCCCCGAGGAAAAACTGTCCGATGAAGCTCAGTGGCGTGAGGCGCTGGCAATCATGGAAATTCCCCGTGACGTAGTGTTGCCAACACAATGGTTCCCGGCGGTCGTGCTTAACGTGGGCGATCAATCCCTGACAGTCGGTATCGAGGATGGCCCATCGGATGGAGTCGTTCCGCGCTCAGACATCAAGTGGATGCAGGGCGATTTCGCGGCCAACTTTAAACGCGGTGACGTCATTCTGGTGATGGCAGCGGAAGAGGGCCAGTGGTCCGCTCGCCAGGTGCCCGAAGTGCAAGGCGGCTTTGTCGCGATGGACGTGAACTCGGGCCGAGTTCTAGCGATGCAGGGTGGCTTCTCGTATCAGGACTCGGTGTTTAACCGCGCCACGCAGGCGCAGCGCCAGCCCGGTTCAAGCTTTAAGCCCTTTGTCTACGCTGCGGCCCTGGACAGTGGTTACAGCCCGGCCACTATTGTCGTTGATGCTCCGATCGAAGTGGACACACCGCAGGGTCTGTGGCGGCCTAAGAACTCGTCGAACAAATTCTACGGTCCGACGCCTCTGCGTACAGGTATCGAACAATCGCGGAACCTGATGACCATTCGTTTGGCGCAAGAGGTCACAATGCCTGTTGTAGCTGGCTATGCCGAACGGTTTGGCGTCTATGACCGGATGGGAGCATTCCTTGCGAACTCGCTGGGGTCCGAGGAAACCACGCTCTACAAGATGGTCGCCGCCTACGCGATGTTTGCCAATGGTGGCGAGCGGGTAGAACCCACTCTGGTTGACCGTATTCAAGACCGTTTCGGCAAGACGATCTATCGCCACGATGACCGCCAGTGCCTGGATTGTAACTCCACCTGGTTGGAGCCCGATGAATCGCCGACTATCGAAACTAACCGCAGCCAAGTTATGGATGCCATTACAGCGTATCAGCTGACGTCAATGATGAAGGGTGTTGTGGATCGCGGCACTGCGTCGTCATATGTCAACCTTCCGGTTCCGACTGCAGGCAAGACGGGTACAACCAACGAATCCAAGGATGCGTGGTTCATTGGTTTTACTTCGAACATCGTCGCAGGCTGTTATATCGGTTATGACCGTCCCCGCCCAATGGGCCGGGGTGCCTATGGTGGAACCATGTGCGGACCGGTTTTCCAAAGCTTTATGGAAACAGCTGTTGCGAAATACGGTGGTGGCCCATTCGAAGTGCCTGAGGGTGGACACTTTATCAAGATCGACCGTTTCAGCGGCGCGCGTCTGCCTGCAGATGCAACGGGCGACTATGTGGTGGCAGAGTATTTCCGCGACGGTGTCGATGGCTTCATCGATCGGGTCTATGATGGTGGCTTTGCAATGGGTTCCGACCTGCCGCTGTTTGAAGAGGCCAGCTCGGGTCGTCAGGTCACCACGTCCACCGGCAACACCATTACCGTCGGCCCCAATGCTAGCCAAGGTGACCTGCAGGGTGGCGGCCTTTACTAACAACTGATGGGTTTCAGGGCTCCGCTGTCTTGTGGTGCCCTGAACCTCTTGCTATCACGCAGGCCTGATTGAGCAAGTTGGGACAAGACCATGCGCGCCGAAACCCAGAATACCGTGGCGGAAATCGAAAAGTCGCTGGAGCTGCTGGCGCAGCGCATGGACTATGAAACCGCTCCTCATCGTCTTGAGGAATTCAATGCGCGTGTCGAGGATCCCAACCTGTGGGACAACCCGGAAAACGCGCAGAAACTGATGCGTGAGCGTCAGATGCTGGTTGATGCCATCGAAACTTATGAATCCATCAAAACCGATCTGAGCGACAATATCGAGCTGATCGAATTGGGCGAGATGGAAGAGGACGAAGAGGTTGTCACCGACGCCGAAGACGCCATCAAGAAGCTGAAAAGCAAAGCCGCCAAGAAAGAACTTGAGGCGCTGCTGGATGGCGAGGCGGATGGCAATGACACCTTCCTTGAGATCAACTCGGGTGCTGGTGGAACAGAGAGCTGCGACTGGGCATCGATGCTGGCGCGGATGTATGTACGCTGGGCTGAGAAAAAGGGTTATACTGTCGAGCTTCAGTCTGAAACAGCGGGTGAAGAAGCAGGTATCAAATCTGCCGCCTACAAGATTTCGGGCCACAACGCTTATGGCTGGCTGAAATCGGAAAGCGGCGTACACCGACTGGTCCGCATCTCTCCGTATGACTCGGCGGCCAAACGGCACACGTCGTTCAGCTCAGTCTGGGTTTATCCGGTGGTTGACGACAATATCGAGATCGAAGTGAACCCGTCGGATATCCGCATCGACACTTATCGGTCCTCGGGCGCCGGTGGACAGCACGTCAACACCACGGACTCGGCGGTTCGGATTACGCACATTCCGACAGGGATCGTGGTGACGTCATCCGAGAAGTCGCAGCACCAAAACCGCGACATTGCGATGAAGGCCCTGAAATCGCGCCTTTACCAGCAAGAACTGGATCGCCGTAACGCAGATATCAACGCAGCCCACGAAGCCAAGGGTGATGCGGGCTGGGGTAACCAGATCCGGTCTTACGTCTTGCAGCCCTATCAGATGGTTAAGGACCTGCGGACGAACTTTGAAACTTCGGACACCAAAGGGGTGCTGGACGGTGATCTGGATGGGTTCATGGCGGCCACGCTGGCATTGAACGTCGCAGGAAAAAGCCGTTCTGAGGCGCAGGGTGAAGGTTAACTTCAATCCTTCAGGATACAATTGATGAGCGTGATCAAGGGCCACTGGCAATTGATCTTAATCGTCGCGCTGGTGTTTGCGCTTTGGAATACTTCGGTTGTTCTTCCGCTAAAGATACTGGTTGTTTTCCTGCATGAGCTATCACACGCGATCGCAGTTGTTGTTACAGGCGGATCGGTGGAAAGCTTCACTATCTCTCCACGACAGAGTGGACTTGTAACTGCACGAGGTGGCAGTCGCTTCCTGAGCTTGTCGGCGGGCTATCTCGGATCATTAGCGCTTGGTATGGGATTGCTGGCTGTAGCGCTGCGCACGCATTGGGATCGGGCCGAGCTTGGAGGTTTCGGCGGCGTCATGCTGTTGGTAACGCTGCTTTATGTTCGAGAGCCATTCGCGATGCTCTTCTGCGGCGTCGTGGGTGCCGGGATGGTTGCAATGGGTTGGTATCTGAGCCGACCACTATGTGATCTGGTCCTGCGGGTCATCGCACTGACCAGCATGATCTATGTTCCTTACGATATTTTTGACGACACGATCCGACGCTCGGGCATACGCTCAGACGCGTTTATGCTGGCTGAGGAATTCGGCGGCACCGCTATGCTGTGGGGCGCGTTGTGGCTTGTTCTCAGCCTCATTTCGATCTTCCTGTGCCTAAAGTTTTTCCTTGGCGACGACAGCAACTTGCGATTTGGCCAAGAGACCCGTTGATCACAACAGCTTTCGCCAAAAGATGTATTCAAACAGTGGGTTTAAATAGGCATGTGCCCCGGCTAGGCTGATCCTCGAAGAGGAGCGAGCTAGGGATGGATCTGAGCAAAGTAACTGCGATCGAACTGCTGAATGCGATGGCTGCAGGGCGGTTGTCAGCGGCCGAACTGATGCAGCGGACATTGGATCGGATTGCCGATGTAAACGGCGCGGCAAACGCAATCGTTTCAATGCGAGAGCCAGATGACTTACTAGCCGAAGCAAGGGCAATGGATGCAGGACCTAACCGCGGCCCGCTGCACGGATTACCAATTGCAGTGAAGGATTTGGTGAATGTAGCCGGCGTTGTTTCCTCACAGGGATCACCTATCTTTCGGGATTTTGTACCGCAAAATGACGATCTGATTGCTGCGAGGATGAGGGCAGCTGGAGCAATTCTAATCGGCAAGACCAACGTACCGGAATTTGGATTGGGGTCTCATACTTTTAATCCGGTCTATGGGGCGACGCGCAATCCATACAACGATGCGCGCACCTGTGGTGGTTCGTCTGGCGGCGCGGCTGTCGCGCTGGCGACTGGTATGGTCGCCCTGGCTGACGGGTCGGACATGATGGGAAGCCTGCGCAATCCAGCTGCTTGGAACAATGTCTATGGATTTCGCCCCAGTTGGGGGCGGGTGCCTTCCCATCCCGAGGGGGATGGGTTCTTGCACCAGCTTTCCACTCTTGGCCCCATGGCGCGTGATCCACAGGATTTGGGTCTTTTGCTGGATGTAATTTCCGGACCTGAACCACTGCAACCCCATGAAGTGCCAAGCACTCCGGTCTCGCCGCTTCAGACGTTGGACTTGAAGGGAATGCGGATTGGCTGGCTGGATGATTGGGGCGGTGCGTTTCCTTACGAAGACGGGATTCAAGAACTTTGTCAAAGCGCATTGTCAGTCTTTACCGATCTGGGAGCCGAGGTGGAGCCCGTTGCCGCTCCGTTTGAGGCTGAGAGAATGTGGGACAGCTGGGCAACGTTGCGGTCGTGGAGCGTTGCCGCGAGCCTTGCACCGCTCACGCAGCACAGATCGTCTTTGAAAGACACCGCGTTATGGGAGCTGGATCGGGGTTTGGCCATGACCGCGATGCAGGTGCATCGTGCAAGCGTCGCACGTTCTGAGTGGTTTCGTCGGGCAGTTAAGCTGTTCGAGGACTACGACGCCCTCGTTCTACCTTCGGCTCAGGTCTGGCCATTTTCGGTGGAAAATCCGTACCCCACTGAAATTAATGGGAAAAGAATGGATACTTATCACCGATGGATGCAGGTTGTTGTTCCGGTCAGTTTGACCGGCCTGCCGTGTTTGTCGGTCCCTGTGGGTTTCGGTGTCGAAGGCTTACCGATGGGGATGCAGCTTTTCGGTCCGCGCGGGTCTGATGCAAGGATTCTAGGGATCGGAGCTGCCTATCATGCCGCTACGCAGTGGCCACAAAAAAGACCGGCCCGCCACTAGGGCTGGAAAGGGAGGAGAGAGAGTTCATGGATAAGCAATTTGGCGTTCCCAAGATGGGGCCCGTGGATGTCGAAATGCTGCGGCTGGCCTTGAGGCGGGCATGGGGCGATTTTCGGCGCGCCCCGGTGTTTGGCCTGTTGTTCGCCAGCTTCTATGTCCTGGCCGGCTGGGCCATGGCCTGGGTGACGGTTGAGACGGGCACGTCATATTGGTTGGTCCTTGCAGCAATCGGTTTTCCCCTGCTTGGACCGTTTGCTGCCGTTGGTCTCTACGAAGTCTCTCATAGGTTAGAGCAGGGCGAGCCCTTGGATTTTAGTGCGATCTTCGGTGTTGTTGTTCAGCAAAGCCGCCGACAGTTACCTTCAATCTGCGCAATTATCGTTGTGATGTTTCTATTCTGGTTCTTTCTGGGGCACATGATTTTCGCCCTTTTCATGGGGCTATCAACGATGACTAACGTTTCATCCTCTCTTGAGGTGTATTTGACGACAAACGGTCTGACGATGTTGCTTGTCGGGTCGGCCGTGGGGGCAGTGTTCGCGACTGTGTTGTACATGATCACTGTGCTGTCCATCCCGATGCTGTTGGATCGCGAGCTGGACTTCGTGACGGCGATGATCGCCAGCTTTGGCTATGTCAGGGCCAATCCCAAGGTTATGTTGGGTTGGGGTATTTTTATCGCTGTTTTGACTTTTCTGGCGATGATCCCATGGTTTTTGGGGCTGCTCATCGTCCTACCGCTTTTGGGGCACGCCAGCTGGCACTTATACCGCCTGATTACTCAGGCCTGACGAAAAAGGCAGCGTCACCTTACCAGTTGCGGTGTTGCTTGTTCTGAACTGCGGGCGGTGCGCGCTGCGGCCATGACGGTACTCGTGTCACTACCCAAGTGTCTCAGCAGCACTCGCCGCATCGTGGTCGCGCTGGCCGTAGTTTTTGACAAGCAAATGGCGACGCCACGCCAGCGATCCGCGTATTCTTCTGTTCCGCGCGTCACCAGATAAATTCGGCTGTTCTGCGACGACCGGCAGGACATCAAGATGTAAATCTGGCGACCAGCACAAGCCGCAATCCCCTGTACTTCGCGGGCAGGGGGCGGCAGGTTCGGCATCACAGGGCGGGGTTCGTAACCGCGCACCAAAGTGCATTGAGGCAAGCGCCTCGCGTGAAAGAGGCGATGGCGTGAAGGCGTCGTTTCGTCGAGTTCAGTTTCCGAAGCATAATAGAAACCCGCCGGGAAAAGGCTTTCTGTCAAAGTGCTTGGCCCTGAGCCGAGAAAGTCGCTCAGCGCGGAAGCTGCCGGGTGGGCCGGAACGCGTTCGATCTCATCCAGAGGGCGTAACAGAATTCGAGCGTCCACTTCAAAGAACCGGCAAATGCGGTCCAGCACGTCTGGGCGCGGAAAGCTCTCTCCGCCGAGGTATCGATTGAATTGTGTCCGGTTGATCCCAAGCTGCCGGCAGAGTTCTGAGACCGACGAGTACTGTTGGGCAAGACGTCTGAGATTTGCGCCGAACATCTTGCGCAGCTCGGCCGGGTTGCGGATCTCTTTGTTCATTGTTGCCCCAGGTTCTTACCACTTGTTTTTCTAATACCGCAACGCAACCGACCTTTCGGTCGAACGCGGATTAAAGCAATCGTACTGCTGACACCGATGGGCGCATCCCAACGCCTCATCACCCCTTGAGGCTAATGTCCGACGCGGCAAACGCAATAGGGTTTATTTTCTTTTTTGCATGATCTTTTTGGACTGATTTGCCTTGATAGCGGTTGCTGCAAGCAATTTCAGTACGTGATCCATCCAAAGTGGATCGGATTTCCCCGCCCTTATCGTTCTTGCGACAGGGCGGGGGTGTTCTTATTCGCCGCGCAAGAGGGCGGCAACACCTGTGCGAGCAATCTCGATAAGTCCCAATGGGCGCATCAGATCGGCAAAGGCGTCGATTTTGTCTGGCGCTCCGGTGATCTCGAAGATGAAAGAGTTCAGAGTGCTGTCAACAACGTTGGCGCGGAAGATATCCGCGAGCCGCAGCGCTTCGACGCGTTTGTCACCTTCGCCAACGACTTTGATAATCGCCAGTTCACGCTCGACCGAAGGACCTTCGACGGTCAAGTCATGTACGTCGTGAACCGGAACAATACGGCCCAATTGCGCTTTGATCTGTTCAATCACCTGCGGGGTTCCGGTGGTGACGATAGTGATGCGGCTGAGGTGACCAGTGTGATCGACCTCAGCCACGGTTAGGCTTTCGATGTTGTACCCGCGGCCTGAGAATAGGCCGATTACGCGGGCTAGAACGCCGGGTTCGTTTTCGACCAGAACAGCGATCGTGTGACGTTCCTGCACGTCCGAGAAGGTGGGGCGTAGGTTGTAGGCCGAATGACGGCTGGAGCCTTTTTTGATATGTAGGGCAGACATTTATGTCCCTTTCATCATCCTGAGATGGCCGGGCGCTGCGGCGCCCGACAAAATTCGTCGAATGTTGTTAAACCAGAACCGAGCCTTTGGAGTCGATCACGCCCTGCGTCTCGGCTTCGCCCAGCAGCATTTCGTTATGCGCCTTGCCCGACGGGATCATGGGGAAGCAGTTTTCGTGCTTTTCAACCAGACAGTCAAAGATCACCGGACCGTCGTAGTTGATCATTTCCATGATCGCCTCGTCCAGATCGGCGGGGTCAGAGCACAGAATCCCTTTGGCGCCGAATGCTTCGGCAAGCTTGACGAAGTCGGGCAGGGCTTCTGACCACGAATGCGAGTACCGCTCGCCATGCAGCAGTTCCTGCCATTGGCGAACCATGCCCAAACGTTCGTTGTTCAGGATGAACTGTTTGACGGGCAGGCGATACTGAACCGCAGTGCCCATTTCCTGCATGTTCATCAGCCACGAGGCCTCACCAGCCACGTTGATGACCAGCGCTTCGGGATGCGCCATCTGCACGCCGATCGAAGCCGGAGTGCCATAGCCCATTGTGCCCAGGCCACCCGACGTCATCCAGCGGTTAGGGTCCTCGAAACCAAGGTACTGCGCGGCCCACATCTGATGTTGACCGACCTCAGTCGTGATGTAGCGGTCATGCTTTTTGGTCAGTTCTTCAAGACGTTGCAGCGCATATTGCGGTTTGATGGTCTTCTCGCAGTTAGTGTAGGCGAGACAGTTAACCTTGCGCCAGTCACTGATCTGTTCCTGCCATTTGGCAACGGCAGCAGCGTCGGTTTTCCGACCACGCGCCTTCCAAACCTTGAGGATATCCTCAAGCACGTGCGCGACATCGCCAACAATTGGTATATCCACGCGGATCACCTTGTTGATCGACGAAGGATCGATGTCGATATGCGCCTTTTTCGAGTTCGGCGAGAACGCATCAATCCGGCCGGTTATCCGGTCGTCAAAACGTGCACCGATGTTGATCATCAGGTCGCAGTCGTGCATCGCCAAGTTCGCTTCGTACAAGCCGTGCATACCGAGCATGCCCAGCCAATTGTCACCCGACGCCGGATACGCGCCAAGACCCATCAGGGTAGAAGTGATCGGGAAACCGGTCGAGTCGACCAGTTCACGCAGCAATTGGCTGGCCGCGGGACCAGAGTTGATAACGCCGCCGCCGGTATAGAAGACAGGTTTTTTGGCCGTCTCGATGGCTGCAACCAATTCGGTGATCTCTTCCAGATCACCTTTCAGTACGGGCTGGTAGTGCGAAGTCGACGGCTTGGGCGCTTGGTAGTCACCTGACGCAAACTGTACGTCCTTTGGGATGTCGATAAGCACCGGACCGGGGCGGCCCGAAGTTGCGACATGGAAGGCCTCGTGCAGCGTTTCAGCCAGCGAGTCTGTATCCTTAACCAGCCAGTTATGCTTGGTGCAGGGGCGGGTGATGCCAACTGTGTCCGCTTCTTGAAAGGCGTCCGAGCCGATCATGAATGTTGGAACCTGACCAGTCAGAACCACGATCGGGATCGAGTCCAGCAGCGCATCCGTCAATCCGGTTACGGCATTGGTCGCGCCGGGGCCCGAAGTTACCAGTGCAACGCCCGGCTTGCCGGTAGACCGTGCATAACCTTCGGCAGCATGGATCGCGCCCTGTTCATGCCGCACCAGAATGTGACGGATGTCGTTTTGCAGAAAGATCTCATCATAGATCGGTAGGACGGCGCCACCGGGGTATCCGAATACTGTGTCCACGCCCTGATCTTTGAGGGCTTGAACTACCATCTTTGCGCCGGTCATCTCACGTGTCATCTGCTTTGCTCCGTTCGCGACATGTGTCTTGCGTTTGCCAAAAAAAAGCCCCCGAGGTTTTCGGAGGCGCATGGGTTCAATTATGGTTTACCGTTACCGGCCCATGCGCATGTTTCCTACGATTACGACTAGCGTTCTCATCGCCAGAGGCTCCTTTTAGCTTGGGGGGGACATTATTGGTGGGGCGACGGAGCGTCAACAGGCAAATGCACCAATTTTGTAACCTGGGCAGTGGATTTTGCGACATTTTATTGCGCAGATTGCCGCAGGTGCGGAATTTCCGTCAATTTGGGCTCATTTTGAGTGGGAGAATCTGCAATTGCACTTGTCAGATTGCGTCAGCGCAATGTCTTAAACTGACATGAGAACCCCCTTCGCCTGCGCCACGCTGAATCCAAAAGCAGGTATAAGGGAGGCGGATTATGTTAACGGATTTAGTTGATTTGGGGCGGTATCCTATCGATCGCCCAGACTCGCGTGCCTATGATCAGATGATTGCGGATTTAAGGCGGGACTTGGATCTGGATGGATGCGCAGTTTTACCCGGGTTTGTCCACACGTCGGGACTTGAAGCTCTGGTAAAGGAGGCTGACAAAGTCGCGCCTTTTGCGCATCGCTCTTTCAACAGAACAAATGCCTATTTCACTAAGGACAATCCAAAGTTGGGAATTGGGCACCCGGCTCGCCGTTTCTACGATCGGTCGAACGCGTTTGTTCCCGCAGACAACTTCTCTGAGTCCGGACCGCTTCGGCGCATCTATGAGTTCGAAGGCTTTATGCCGTTCATACGTGACGCCCTGAACGAACCCGACGGCCGGTTCTTTCGCTACGATGACCCGTTGGCCGACGTGATCATCAACGTGGTGGAAGAAGGGCAGGGGTTCCCATGGCATTTTGACACGAACAACTACACCGTCACCTTGGCAATTCAGAACGGAGAGGCCGGCGGTGCGTTTGAATACGTGCCTAACCTGAGAACAGCAGAGGACGAGAACTTCAAGGAGGTGGCCGCAATCCTTGATGGAAACAGGTCGAAAGTGCGTGAACTGGAATTGCAGCCCGGTGACTTGCAGCTATTCAAAGGCCGGTACGCCCTTCATCGTGTCGCGCCAGTAAAGGGGGCACGGAGCAGATATGTCGGGATCTTCTCTTTTGTCGAGGTGGAAGGAATGTGTGGCGGCGTAGAGCGCACGCAACAACTCTATGGGCGCGTCTTACCGCATCATTATGAGCGGGCAGGGTTGAGAAAGGACCATCTGCTGGACTGAGCTGTGTTACGCTGAAGCGGTAAACCTATCGGCTCGGAGGGCAAGGTGCCTCGTATTTTACAGCTAACGCCGTTTGTTCTTTGCTCTTATTTGCAGAAGCAAATAGATTTCTATCGTGACTGTTTGGGCTTTGCCTGCGGCTTCAGGCAGGACAATTACGCTTTCTTATCCTTAGGTCCGGTGGCCATTCGGTTGTTGGAATGCCCACCACGCGAAGATGGCCGCCCGTTGGGAGAAAACCAGTCGTTCTATGTGGATGTCGAAGAAATCGACAAACTGTACGAAACCCTGAGACCCGGATTGGCTACCTTGCCAGAAGGCCGCGTGCGTGCGCCTTTCGATCAGCCGTATCAGCAGCGAGAGTTCCACGTAATCGACGAAGATGGCACTTTGATTTTCTTCGGGGAAGACATTCGGCCTAGAGAGTAGTTTATGCTGCACTTAGCTGATGCTTCTGCGCTGCATCTTCTCTGGGTGATTTGGCCGCTCAAAAGCCTGGGCTAGTGCCTTGCAGTACACCATGTTCAAGCGCGTATCTTGTGAGGCCTGCAGTCGAGGAAATACCCAGCTTGCGCTTGATGTTCTTGCGGTGGGTTTCGACCGTGCGGACCGAAATCTCGAGCGCGCTTGCAACCTCTTTGTTAGATTTGCCCTGCGCCAATTCCAAGAGAATTGTCTGCTCTCGCCCGGTCAATGCCTCGCGCGTGCTGCCCCCTTTCGGCTGCAATGAACCGCTGGCGCCTGTGCAAAGGTATTGTTCACCCCTCATGACCGCGTCGATAGCCTGTTTGATTTCATCAGTAGGCACATCCTTGAGCACATAGCCCTTAGCGCCGTGGCTGAGTGCGGTGGAGATGTATTCGGGACTGTCGTGCATAGAGAGGATCAAAATCCGTGTTTCCGGCAAACGCTCCAGAATGATTTCTGTAGCGCTCAGACCACCCAGTCCGGGCATATTCAGATCCATCAGGATCACATCTGGCGATAGATCAAAGGCTTGATCGACCGCATCTTGGCCGCTGCTGAGCGTTCCGACGACTTCAATTTCGGTATAGCTTTCAAGGATCGATTGAATCCCTTCGGCCACCATCGGGTGGTCGTCTACGATAAGGACGCGGATCGTTTGTTCGCTCATGTGCCGGCCTTTCGGTTGGATGGCGAGTCTTCCTGCGGCGGCAGCAAGTGACTGAGGGGCAGGCTGGCTTCGATCACTGTGCCGCTGCGTGGGCCGCGTGATGACAGAATGCGCAGCGATCCGTCAAGTTGTTCGATGCGTTCTTGCATATTGCGCAACCCAATCCCGGTGTTGACCTGACCCGATCCACTGGGCAGCCCCTGGCCGTTGTCGGTGATGCGCATTGTTGCCCCTTTTTGGTGGCCGCGCAGGTCAATAGTAACACGGGTGGCCCCAGAATGGCGTTCGATATTTGTCAGAGCTTCTTGTGCGATGCGGTAAAGGGCAATTTTGCTGTCCTGATCCAGCCGGTTACGGAAAACGACTGTTGAGAACTCGGTCTCGATCCCGGTGCGCTCGCGGAAGTCCTCGGTGAGTGCCTTTAGAGCAGGACCGAGACCCAAGTCATCTAGCACCCCCGGACGCAAGTCGCGACTGATGCGGCGAACCTCGCTGATGGCGGTGCCCAAATGATCAATCCCTTTGTCTAGTGGATCGCGCGCGCCACCTTCATCACCGCGTTCCAATCTTCGTCGCGCATTGTCCAGCGCATAGCGAACACCAACAAGGATCTGGCTGATCCCGTCGTGCAGCTCTCGCGCTACACGACCGCGCTCTTCTTCTTGTGCGTCGAACACGCGCTGTGTCAGTTCCTTGAGCTTGGCATCCGCTAGTCGCCGCTCTCTTACATTAAGGAGCATGCCTGAAGCGAATACGATCAGAACTGCAGCCACGACAATACCGCCAATATACATAAATGTTCGCTGAACCCGGTCCTCGACCTCGGCGCGCGCCGTCGCGACGGTCGCAACGATGTCATCGATGAATACTCCGGTTCCAACCGCCCATCGCCAATCTTGAAGGCCAACGACGTAGGCGATCATTTGGGCCTCTTCTCCGGTCGAAGGCTTTTGCCACATGAAGCTGTGCCATCCCGCCCCTTGGCGGGCCAGATTGATAAACTCTTCAACAATGGGCGTGCCATCGCTGTCTGTCAGACCTTCCCAGTTACGGTTGATGAACTGTGTCTGTCGTGGGCTGACAAGGTTCTTGCCGTCGTAGTCATAGACAAAAAAGAACCCGTCTTTCCCATAGATCATGGCCGACAGGATTTGCGTCACGAGGTTCTTTGCAACCGCGTCGTCTGGCGACGCTCGTCCATAGATATATGCGAAACCATTTCTGGCCTGTGTGACGTAATTCTTGAGCTCTTCCTTTTTCGCCTCGATCAGGCGCCGTTCCAGCGCCTGAATTTCGCGTTCAGCAGTCGCCCGGGATTCATATGCAACGAGCAGCGCAATGGCCGCCACAGCAGCGACGAGTGGAATCGCGGCAATGAGCGATAGCTTCTGGCCGTAAGTCAGCGAAATCAGATTTCGGAATCCCCTCATGGTCGAATCGATACGCAAGAGTTCACGAAAATGCAAAAATTTTGAACGAAAGGGGGGATCGGAAGGCTGTCACTCCCGGAAACGCTGGTCTTTCTTGGTGAATTTGATCTGGGACCGGCCAAAAACCCGACCCTCTACGTAGTAATAGGTATTCACATTCAAAAACCGCTCTTTAATCTGTCGCGCACTGATAACGACTGCGCCCGGCTTCGTCCGGGTTTTGAATATGTAGGGGAGGAACACCTAAATGGATCGTCGTTCATTTCTAAAAACTTCTGCTCTGGGCGGCTCGGCAGCTGCAGCCACCACACTGGCGGCACCGGCATATGCACAGGGCAAGCGCACGCTGACCATGGTGACCTCGTGGGGTCGCGGTCTGGCTGGCGTTTTCGACAGTGCACAGCGTTGTGCGGACAGCATCACGGCGATGTCGGATGGCAACCTGACCGTTGACATCAAAGCTGCCGGTGAACTGGTTGGCGCCTTTGAAGTTTTCGACGCTGTATCGTCGGGCCAAGCCGACATGTATCACGCGGCAGACTACTACTTTGTTGGCCAGCACCCTGGCTACGCATTCTTCACCGCTGTTCCGTTCGGCATGACCGCACAGGAAATGGTGAACTGGTACTACCAAGACGGCGGCATGGAGCTGCATGACGAACTGGGCCAGATCTTTGGCCTGAAATCGTTCCTGGCCGGTAACACCGGCGCGCAGGCGGGTGGCTGGTACTCGAAAGAGATCAACAGCCCCGATGACTTTAACGGTCTGAAATTCCGTATGCCGGGTCTGGGCGGTAAAGCTCTGGGTAAACTGGGCGCATCGGTTCAGAACATTCCGGGCTCCGAAGTTTATCAGGCGCTGTCCTCGGGTGCGATCGACGGCACCGAGTGGATCGGTCCTTGGGCTGACGAAAAGGCTGGCTTCCAGGAAATCACCAAGGTTTACTACACCGCCGGTTTCCACGAGCCGAATGCGGGCCTGTCTCTGGCAACCAACCGTGACGTTTTCGACAGCCTGACACCTGCACAGCAGAAGATCATCGAGATCGCAGCGGGCGAAGCGCACCAGTGGAACCTGGCGCAATTCTTGGCCAACAACGGTGCCGCGCTGCAGCGTCTGCAGTCGGGTGGCGTAAAGGTCATGGAATTCCCGGACAGCGTCTGGGACGCCTTCGGTGCGGCCAGCCAGGAAGTTCTGGACGAGAACATGGGCGACGACCTGTTCAAAAAGATCCACGACAGCGCAATGGCGTCGTCGGCATCGTCGGCCGGTTGGCTGGACCTGTCGTCGGGTGTCTACACGACACAGCGTAACCGCGTACGCGGCTAATCGTTGAAATTATGCTAAAATGGTTTCCCCACAATAGTGGGGAAGCCTTTCTTGTTGCACATGAGCGGTTCGGACAAAGCCGCAAAACATAACAGTGCAACCGATACGACCTGGGGACAACATGCAGGACGATAACGGTATCTCGTTTTTCGGCGCCCTGTGGAACGGACTTGTGTGGTTCGTCCAGAACATTGCCGAAGCCTTCTATAATTTCGGATACGCCATCACGCATCCGCAACTCTGGCTGAACTGGTCGGACAAAGAAGCGATCATGCGCTTTGTCTACTATGGTGGGTCAGTCGAGTTCTTCTTTGTGATCTTCACGATCTTCCTGGTTTTGACGGCCATCGGCCTTTACTACCGGAATTTCATGTGGGGGATGGTGCGCGGGCTTGAGGGCTTTGCCAACACCACTGGCCGGTTCTTTGCCTGGGCGGGCCTGCTGATGGTGATCCAGCAGATCGTTATCGTGTTTATGCAGCGTGTATTTGCGCGCCCCGATATGGCCTTTGGCTTGGGCATTCCATTCCAGATGGACATCAGCTGGTATGCCGAAGAGCTCAAGCTCTACAACGCAATGGTTGTGTGCCTGTGTTGTACATACACTTTTGTTCAAGGCGGCCATGTGCGTGTTGACCTGATCTATGCAGGAATCAGCCATCGCGCCAAGCGCGTCGTCGACATGTTGGGCGCGTTGCTTTTCATGATGCCGATGGCGGTGCTGACTTGGATGTACGGCTGGTACTTCATGTGGCGGCATCTGATCGTGCCGAAACCGTCGGCCAGTGACACGTTGGACCGTTTGGTGATGAAGTCTCGCGCGCTGCGTTGGAATGTTGAAACCATCGGTTTCAGCCCCAACGGGTTCAACGCCTACTTCCTGTTTAAAATCTTGCTGATTGCCTTTGCGGGCATGGTGTTCCTTCACGCCATCGCATTCCTGTACCGTTCGTACCTGGAATACGTCGAAGGACCTGACAGCGTTGGAAAGTACCTCGACAAGGATAGCCTTGGTGAGGGTGAAGAAGCCTACGAAGGCGCACATTAGGGACGGAGACCCAGACTATGTTATTCGGACTTGATGGCGTCGAGATAGGCCTCATAATCGTTTTCTTTTGCCTTTTCGGAGGCATCCTCTCTGGTTTCCCTGTGGCGTTTGCCATCGGCGGTGCCGGTATCATCTCATTCGGGATTATCGCGGCGTTGGACAGCGCCGGACTGCTGATCCATCAGGCGATTGACACCAGTTCACAAGCCTATCGGGACGTAGTGAACTCGGGCGTCAAACCTGACGTGATATCCGTTTTCCGATACCCGGACTTACCAAGGATCGCCGAGCCGGTATTTGCCGCCGGTTGGGAAACCGCGCTGGACCGCAACGTATCCTTCATCGTGAACCGCATGAACGAACGCGTTCTGGCCGGTCAGTCCATTGAGACTCTTTTGGCCGTTCTGATGTTCGTCCTCATGGGTATCACGTTGGAACGTTCGAAAATCGCGAACGATCTGCTGACAACTATGGCGCGCGTCTTTGGCCCCTTGCCGGGTGGTCTGGCTGTATCGATTGTTGTTGTGGGGGCCTTCCTCGCGGCTTCGACGGGTATCGTGGGCGCAACCGTCGTGACAATGGGTCTGTTGGCGCTGCCGACGATGCTCCGAAACAACTATTCGCCGGAACTAGCGACAGGTGTGATTGCGGCATCCGGTACGCTTGGGCAGATCATTCCACCGTCAATCGTGATCGTTCTGCTGGGGACACTAGCCGGTGACCTTTATTCGACAGCTCAGGAAACCCGAGCTGTCGAAGCAGGGTGTACTGACGCGCTGACTTATCTGGGTGAGCCTGCGGTGGTTTCGGTTGGGACACTGTTCCAGGCTGCCTTGCTACCTGGGATCATGCTGGCTCTGCTCTATGCGCTCTATGCCTTTGGTTATGCGTTGCTGAATCCCGAAAAGGCCCCGGCGGTCGAAATGTCGGGTGGCAGCGGAGAACCCATTACGCGCGCTGAAGGTTTAACATGGTTGCTGGGTGCACCGGTTGCTTTGATCGTTGGTGCGGTGCTGCTGGGCAGCGCAGGCCTAATCGGTAGTCAGAACATTTCGATCTCGGCTTTCTCGGATGTTGGGGCAGGTGCTTCGCTTCGCACCAATGTTTCAGAAGAGTGCAAGCTGTCCATGATCGAACTGCACGGTCAGTCAGCTTGGGATCAGGCCGTTACCGAGCAGGAAGCTATTGATGCTGCAGGTGGTGCGGCCGAAGCTCAGCGTTTGAGCGAAGAAGAACTGACGGCTGCGCGTGATGCCAAGATTGCAGCCGCCGCTCCGATTGGAACAGGGGTTGCGGTGATCGTGGTCCTGCTTGGGCTGACGCTGGTTTTGGGGCGCGGTATCGCACCGTCCAAACCAACGCAGCCTTTGATCCTCGGCGCGATCGGATTGTTGCTGATGCTTCTGGTCGATGTGTTGTTGATTGCACCGACGACATCATCGGGGATTACATTCCTGTTGCTCGCGCTGCCTTTTGCATTGGCCATTTACGGCTGCAAAGAGGCTGCAGCACGCTGCGCGACCAATGATCTGATCCGGGTGGTTTTCCCGCCGCTGGTTCTGATTATTGCGGTGCTCGGCTCGATCCTTGGTGGTGTGACCAACCCGACTCCGGCGGCTGCGCTTGGTGCGGGTGGTGCGATCATGCTGGCCGCCTATCGCAAGCTGCAGGATCAGGGACGTTCAGGCAACGTGATCATCTGGTCGACATTCGCAGTCATCATCTGCTTGTTGCTTGGGGTGAACTTTGACCTGCGCATCAATCAGGGGGCCGTGACCGTAGAGACCTGGATCGCGTTCATCTTTGCCTATGCGACCTACATCTATGCGTTGTTCGGGCTGCTGTTTGGCTGCTGGGTTCTGTTCACAAGCGGTGTTTTGACCCCGGTGGTGCGTGAAACGGCCAAGGTGACATCGATGGTGTTCACAATCCTGATCGGGTCACAGTTGCTGAACCTTGTTGTGATTTCATTCGGGGGCGAGCATTACATCCAACAGTTCCTGAAGAGCTTTGACAACGAGTTCACGGTCTTCCTGATCGTGATGCTGGTTCTGTTTATTCTGGGCTTTGTTCTGGATTTCCTCGAGATCATCTACATCGTGATCCCAATTGTGGGGCCGGTCATCTATGGCGGGTCGTTCGATCCCAAATGGGTGACAATCATGGTGGCGGTGAACCTGCAAACTTCGTTCCTGACGCCGCCGTTTGGGTTCGCCTTGTTCTACCTCAGGGGAGTTGCGCCGAAAGAGGTCACAACGGGCCATATCTATCGCGGGATCATTCCGTTCGTGCTGATCCAGGTGGTTGGTATCGCGATCCTCTGGTTCTTCCCGTCGATCGTGACAATCGTACCGGATCTGATCCCGAACTAACCAAACCAGTAACCGGAGGCCAAAGGCCTCCGGTTTTCGTTTCAGGCATCGGCTTTTTCGTGCGTGAGCCGGGCGAACGCCTTTTCGGCCTCGTGATCGATATCCAGAGTTGGTGTCGTCATCGCGCCCGCATCAGGATCATCAAAAACCTGCCGATCCAGTTTACCGACGCGGTCCGCAACGATCGTGGTCACGACGGCATCTCCGGTTACGTTGACCACCGTGCGCATCATATCAATGATCCGATCAACGGCCAGGATAATGGCGATCCCATCTAGGGGCATTCCCAACTGATTCAGGACCATTGCCAACATAACGATGCCAACACCCGGCACACCTGCAGTACCGATCGAGGCCAGCACGGACACCGAGATGATCGTCAGGTAGCCCCCCAGACCCAGATCAATGCCATAGGCATTGGCCAGAAATACCGTCGCCACGCCGTGCATGATTGCTGTACCGTCCATGTTGATCGTCGCCCCCAGGGGTATGCCGAACGAAGCAACTGAGCGGTCTACGCCCACGCGCTGAGTCACGCATTGCATACTTGCTGGGATTGTTGCGTTCGAACTGGAGGTTGAGAACGCAAAGATCTGAGCTGATCGCATCTTGCGGAGAAAGGCGAGGGGGCTGAGGCCAGTGAACGCCCACAGCACGACCATCAACGTTACGCATAGATGGAAAACCAGTGTAAGGCTGATAGTTGCAAGATATCCAATAACCGGTGCGAACAGTCCAAAACCTTCCAGCGCAAATGTCTTGGCGATCAGGCAGAATACACCGATAGGAGCAAACGCCATGACAATTTCGACGATCTTCATTGAGAGATCGTTCATGAACGTGCAGCCTTCGACAAAGGACTTGGCCCGGTTTCCAATCATAAGGACGGCAATGCCGACAACAATGACGTAGAAGATGATCTGAAGCATCTCACCATTGGCCAGCGCCTGAACCGGGTTTTTTGGAACAATGTTCGCCAAGATCTGCCAGGTCGTCTGTTGCGATGCGACCGTGACGTCTTGATCCGCCAAGTTCATACTGTCGAAGCCCATGCCCGGGTTGATCAGATTGGCAAACAGCAGGGCCGTCGTCACCGCCAACGCGGTGGTCACCAGATATGTGACAAATGTCAGTCCCCCAACGCGGCCCAGAACCTTGATGTCGCCGATCCCGACCACTCCACAAAGCAGAGAGAACACAACCAAGGGCACGACCAGCATTTGAAGTGCATTCAGAAACATCTGGCCAATCATGGTGAAAAAACCGTTAACCAGGTTTTCTTGAAGGATCGGCACATCAGAATAGTTCAACACAAGTCCGACGACCGCCCCTGCGGTGAGTGCCACCAGAATCTGAGTGGTTAGATGTGCTGAAAGCAGTTTGCGCACAACATTTGTCATTCATCTTCCCCTTTGCCAAAACCAAAGCAGCAGGTCGGGAACCTGTTGCTGCAATCATTAAGTCACTGAGACCCTGCAATCCGGGCCGACGAAGTGTGCGATACTGCACGAAGTCAGGGTTAAGTGGTGACGCTAGGTAAGTTTTCAACCACTTGAGGCGACACGGGCAGAATTCTGGCGTCTTTGAATTGGCCGCTTTGCAAGCGGCCTTCGCGTGGTGGTTTGGAAAATAAATTTAAGAACAGTTAGTTAGCCTGATTTTTGAACTCAATTAAATCCCAGCGGTTCCCGAACGCGTCGCGCCAGACTGCGACGGTTCCATAAAGTTCATGCCGAGGTTCTTCCTCAAACTCTACGCCCGCTGAAACCATGGTAGCGTGGTCGCGGAAAAAGTTATCGGTCTCAAGAAAGAACCCTACACGCCCACCGGTTTGATTGCCGATCGCCTCTGCTTGTTTGCTTCCGTCTGCTTTCGCAAGCAACAAGGACGCTCCGCTTGAGCCGGGAGGCGCGACCCGAACCCAACGCTTGCCATCGCCCAGATCAATGTCCTGTAGCAACGTAAAGTTGAGAGTGCCGGTGTAGAAGGCAATAGCCTCGTCGTAATCCGGCACGACAAGCGTCACCGCATGAAGACTCTGTCGCATAGAGATTTACCCTTTGGTGGGATGACGGTCAGGCAGCTGAATACTCGCGACCTGCTCGGCGATCGGCGCAGTGGACAGCGGGTGATGATCTGAGTCCTTCAGTCCCGAAGGGTTATCGATACGCTTCCATCCACCTTGCATGTAGGCCTCAAGGCCAGAAAAGCGGGCCTTGTATCCCATCTTTGGGCTGCCGGGCACCCAATAACCCAAATAAACGTACGGCAATCCCGCCTCTCGAGCGATGTCTATATGGTCAAGGATCATATAAGTCCCCAAAGAGCTTTGAGGTTGCTCGGGGTCGTAGAATGAATAAACCATGCTCAGCCCATCGTCTAACACGTCGGTCAAGCTGACGGCTATCAGGTTGCTGGTTTCAGGGTCGATATACTCAACGACACGGCTACGGATCGGGGTTTCCTCGATCATTGCAGCGAATTCAAACACATCCATGTCGGCCATACCGCCGTCGGCGTGGCGTGTGTCCAGGTACCGCCGGAACAGATCGTATTGCTCATCTGTAGCCCAAGGTGAATTGGCCCTGCGCTGCAGATACGCGTTCTTCTTCACTGCTCGTTTCTGGCTTTTGCTTGGACGAAAGGCCGATACGTCGATGCGAGCGGATAGACACGCAGCGCAATCCGTGCAGGAAGGACGATAAAGAACGTTTTGAGACCGGCGGAAACCTTGCTGCGATAAAGAGTTGTTCAGTTGGTCTGCACCTTCACCCTGAAGGGCGGTGAACAACTTACGCTCCATCCTGCCCTCGAGGTAAGGGCAAGGTTGTGGTGCCGTCACATAGAATTGTGGCGCTATTGGCAGCGTGTGTCGCATGAAGGTCGCGTGTCTCCTGTGAACCGATGATAACAACGGTTCCGCAAACCGCCAAGTGATTCACGCTGCAGAATTTTTTACGCCCGCTGGTTGATCATAACGGTTCCAAGGAACGCGTCTGTCAGGCCTTGGCACCTTGAACTTGTCAGCATCATGATGACCGAAACCACCTGAACCAATAGGAAAGCCATGCTGACAAAGTAGCCCGCGGTATGGGCCACTGCTTTACCCGTATCCATGCGAGCGCCGAACGCGTCACGCAGTTCAATGCCCATGAAACGCATTCCCAGTGTGGCCGACCCGTTTGCGATCGTCACAACGCGGTAGACAAAACTGATGACGGCATAGATCAGGGGAAGAAAGAACACGCCCATGCCGAGCGTCAGGAATATCGGCACGATGCACAGCAGGGAAATAAAGGCGATATCGAAGAGCCAAGCGACAAAGCGTTTGGTCGCAACAGACCGATAAAACTCGGGCTGACTGTCTGGATCTGGCAGGTGAGTCATTCAGGATAATCCGGGTGGTTGATTGGAATAACCCTGTCCCGAACGCCGGGGCAGGGCAAGTTTGTATCAGGCGCGTTCGCCGTTTTCAGCTTCGTCACGGTTTTCGCGGGCGCGCTCATCCATGAACTGATCGAACTCGGCCTTGTCTTTGGCTTCACGCAGGCGGCGCAGGAACGCTTCGAAGTCCTGCTGTTCACGTTCAAGCCGTGCCAGAGTATCGGATTTATAGGCGTCGAAAGCGCTATTGCCTGAGGGCTTCATTGCGCTCATGTGGCTGTGCCAGGATTTACGACGGCTGCAGGACTTGCTGAACATGCGTTTGCTCCAGATCATATAAGCCAGAAGGGCGAGGCCGACAGGCCAGAAGAAAATGAAACCAAGGACCATGACGGCGATCCAGGCCCCTTTGCCTTTGTCGTCAAGCCAGGCTTCGACGCGGTATAGCCACCCCGGATTTTCAGGGACGGCGTGGTCGGACAATGCGGTCATTTGGGTTCTCCGGGTTTGATGTAAATTGCGTTCACATTGTCTAGATGGGGTGAATTTGGGCAGTTGCAAGAGGTCAATGTAAAAATGATTTACATCTGCCGAAATGCAGATATTGACGTTCCCTTTGAACGGGCGCACTTTCCGCCTATGCAACATGTTGATGAAACGACGCCCCCGACACTCGATGATATCCTAAAGCTGGAAAAGCAGGTTTGGCAGACCTTGGTGGATGGTGATGCTGACGCTGACCGAGCATTGTTGAGTGCCGATTTTCTTGGGGTTTATACTTCTGGCTTTGCTGGCCGGGACGAACATGTTGACCAATTTGCAGACGCTCCGACGATGCAGCGTTATGAACTGAGCGATCCGCGACTGCGAGTGCTTACGCCTGATATCGTATTGCTGTCCTATCGGGCCGACTATCAGCGTCCTGGAACTGAACTGTGGGAGGCGATGATGGTCTCATCCTTGTGGGAGCGTCGCGAGGATGCCTGGATCAACAGTTTCAGTCAGGATACGCCGCTGGAGAGCAAATGACCGAACCTCTAGCTATTCAAAGAATTCCGCGTGCATTTGATGCCTCTTTGGGTGAAGAAGCGCGTGCGGTTGTGCATGGCATAACCTCGGAACAAGGTGAGCTGGTGGCTGGTACGGCAGGCTCCAGCCCGTATCTCAAAAGCCTAATTGACCACGAAAAGGACTGGCTGCCTCAGGCGTTTCACCAACCAGATCAGGCTTTGTCGGATGTTATGGATGGTGTCCGCGCATTGCCGCCGGATCAGTTGAAGCCCGGACTGCGGCAAGCCAAGCGTCGGATGGCTTTGATTACGGCATTGGCAGATTTGGCAGGCGCTTGGCCGTTGGAAAAAGTAACCGCCGCCCTGACAGACTTCGGTGCGCTGGCGGCTGATGTCGCGGCAAAGGCTGAGATTGCCGCCCTTATTCGGCGGGGCAAATTGCCGGGAATGACCGATGATGATGTCGAAAACGCCGCCGGGATGATCATTCTGGCAATGGGTAAAATGGGCGCGCACGAGCTAAACTACAGTTCGGATATCGACCTCATCGTATTGTTTGATGAAACCCGATTTGACCCGGATGATTTCTATGATGCTCGGCACGGAATGGTTCGGGCGACCCGGAACTTTTGCGCGACGCTCAGCGACAAGACGGCCGATGGCTATGTGTTTCGTACCGACCTTCGCCTGCGCCCCGACCCTGCCGTAACACCGGTCTGTATGGCGGCTGAGGCAGCCGAGCGCTACTATGAAAGTCTTGGGCGAACGTGGGAACGTGCCGCCTATATCAAGGCGCGTCCTTGTGCAGGGGATATCGACGCCGGACAGCGTTTCCTGGACGCGCTGCGCCCATTCGTTTGGCGGCGCCATCTGGATTTTGCGGCGATTCAGGACGCACATGACATGCGTTTGAGGATTCGGGAAAACAAAGGCACAGGGGGCGCATTGTCCATTCCCGGGCACGACATGAAGCTGGGGCAGGGCGGCATCCGTGAGATCGAGTTTTTCACGCAAACCCGCCAATTGATCGCTGGGGGGCGCGATCCGGATCTGCGTGTTCGCGGAACTGTGCCCGGCTTGGCAGAATTGGCCGAAAAAAGCTGGGTGCCGCAGGATGTCGCCGAAAAACTGACTGAGCATTACCGAGCGCACCGAGAAGTCGAGCACCGAATTCAAATGGTGCACGATGCTCAGACCCACAAAGTTCCGCAATCGGCGGACGGTATCGAACGTGTGGCCTGTCTGATGGGGATCGACAGTGCCGATTTGACCGCTGATCTAACCCGTCGCCTGACTGAGGTGCATGAACTGACCGAAGGCTTTTTTGCCCCGGGTTCCACTGCGCCCGCGCCGAGCGGGGAGGTGAGCTTTGATCAGGGCATACTCGCCCGTTGGACGACCTATCCCGCATTGCGCTCGCAACGGGGCGCACGCATTTTCGAACGGCTTAAGCCCGAACTGCTTTCAAGGTTGGCCAAAACCGCGCAACCGGACGAAGCTTTGCGAGCGTTGGATGGGTTTCTGTCCGGCCTTCCAGCCGGGGTTCAGCTGTTCTCTCTTTTCGAAGCCAACCCGCATCTGATCGACCTGCTTGTTGATATCGTGGGCACGTCCCATGCCTTGGCGGCACATCTGTCGCGCAACGCGGCCGTTTTCGATGCTGTAATTGGCGGCAGTTTCTTTGATGACTGGCCGGGGCAGCCTGCCTTGCAGTCGGAACTGTCACAGGCGCTGTCGCAAGAGGCTGACTACGAAGCTCAACTCGATTTCGCCCGGCGCTGGTGTAAAGAGTGGCATTTTCGGATTGGTGTCCACCACTTGCGTGGCTTGATCAATGGCGTGCAAGCCGGACAGCAATACGCCGAACTGGCGAGTGCGGTTATCTCAGCGATCCTGCCGTGTGTGACAGAACAGTTTGCTAAAAAGCATGGGCCGGCACCGGGGCGCGGTGCGGCAGTGTTGGGTATGGGATCACTGGGGGCGGGTCGGATCAACTCGCAATCTGATTTGGATATGATTGTCATCTACGATCCGCTGGATCAGGACATGTCAGAGGGTCCGCGTCCGCTTGCCACGCGCACCTATTATGCGCGGTTCACGCAGGCGCTGATTACGGCGCTTTCGGCACCCATGTCCCAAGGTCGGCTGTACGAAGTCGACATGCGCCTGCGCCCCTCGGGGAACCAAGGCCCGGTCGCAACCAGTTGGGCGAGCTTCACGAACTACCAAAAAAACGAAGCTTGGGTCTGGGAGCATTTGGCCCTGACCCGCGCCCGCGTCATTGCTGGAAACGCAGAGCTTGCGCAGGATATCGAAGCTTTTCGCGCTGACTTGCTGTCGCAAAGTCAAGATCGTGGAAAGGTCTTGTGTGAAGTGGCCGAGATGCGCAGCAGACTTGCCGCGGCCAAGTCCCCGGCGGGAATTTGGGATGCCAAGAACGGGGCTGGTCGAATGATGGACATTGAGCTGATGGCCGAAACCGGCGCGCTGATGTCTGGCATCGCGCAACGTGATGTCCATGCTGGGTTAGATGGCGCTGTCGCAGCCGACTTACTGGACGTCGCTCAGGCGCAAACGCTCACGAACTGCTACGATTTATGCTGGTCGGTGCAATGCGCGGCGCGGTTGCTGTCTGGCAAGGTTATCGAAGCCGACAAAATCGGCGAAGGTGGTTCGGCGTTTCTGTGCCGCGCTACCGGTTTCGAGCAAGTCGAACAGTTGCAAGCCGCATTGCAGGAAAGCTATACAACCGCCGCCGAGATAATCGGTCGCGTGATCGGAGAGAAAGAAGATGGCGCGCAGTGACGATCCGAACGACCACAAGGGCCTGATCCGCGAGGCGTATCGGATTGACGGGATTACCTTGCCTGAATGCCGAAGCATCTTTTTGGATTGGGCACTTAGCCTTCCTGCCGACAGAGATCAAAATCAGGCCCTGACCGAATTGCACGCGCTATATTCTGCTCAGGACGCTGATCATCCGATGACACAGGTGCTTGCCGAAGGTCTACAATCGGCTCAGGCGCCGAAACGGCGCGGAGGGTGGCGTTCCCGGCCGCGCTAGGGCTTTCCCCCCGGCGCGTTCACCACTATGAGAGCGTCATGACCCAAGCCACTGACCGCCCCCGTATTCGTCTGAAACCCAAAGCCAACGCGCGCGGTCTGCGCCATGGTTTTCCTTGGGTCTATGCCAACGACATCGTCACTGACCGCCGGACCCGCAAAATTCCGGCCGGAGCGTTGGCTATCCTCGAAGACGAGAAGCGCGCGCCAATTGCGCTGGTCGCAGTAAACCCCGACTCTAAGATCATGTGCCGTGTTCTGGATCGCGATCTTGATGCGGAATTGAATTCCGAATGGTTCGAAACCCGGTTGCAACGCGCCCTGGAAATGCGAGAACGCCTTTTCGATGCGCCGTACTACCGCTTGATCCACGCCGAGGCTGATGGTTTTCCCGGTGTGATTATTGACCGCTTTGGCGATGCTTGTGTGATTCAGCCAAATGCGGCCTGGGCCGAAACGCATTTGGAAACCCTCACTGATGCACTGGTCGCGGTCACTGGGGTAAAGACCGTTCTCAAAAACGCTTCGGGTCGGACGCGGGGGCTCGAAGGGCTGGATGAAGTTAACCAAACGCTGTGTGGCACAGCGCCAGATGCGCCTTTACCGGTTCCCATGAATGGTGCGACCTACATGGCCGACCTTACCGGCGGTCAAAAAACCGGTCTGTTCTACGATCAGCGACCAAACCACGCTTTTGCTGCAAAGTTGGTGAAGCCCGGCGCTGATGTGTTGGACGTGTTCAGCCATGTGGGCGGGTTCGGACTTGCCATGTTGGCTGGTGGAGCAGGACAAGCGCTGTCTGTTGATGGATCTGCTGCTGCATTAACGTTGGCTGCGAAAGGAGCCAAAGCGACAGGCTGTGGAGACCGCTTTCAGACACGGCAAGGAGACGCGTTTGACGTGCTGACTCAATTGGGTGAAGAGGGTGCTCAATTTGACGTGGTCATCTGCGACCCTCCTGCTTTCGCACCCTCGAAACAGGCGCTGGACGCAGGTCTTCGTGCTTATGAGCGTATTGCACGTCTAGCCGCGCCGTTGGTTAAGCCGGGCGGTTATTTAGGTTTGTGCTCGTGTTCTCATGCGGCCGATTTGGGGCGGTTCCGCGATGCGTCCTCGCGCGGTATTGGCCGGGCGGGGCGCCAGGCACAGTTGATCCACACGGGTTTTGCCGGTCCGGATCACCCGCAGCTACCGCAGTTGGCAGAAAGCGGATACCTCAAAGCTGTGTTCTATCGGTTGTGAAGGCCGTTCTTGATACCTGCGTCATCTACCCTACGGTGATGCGAGAGATGCTTCTTGGCGCTGCAAGGCAAGGCCATTTCACCCCTGTCTGGTCAGCTCGCATCCTAGAGGAATGGGCGCGCGCGGCTCGCAAACTTGGCCCGAACGGCGAAGCGCAGGCTCGCAGTGAAATCGCGTTGACCCGCGCCCATTGGCCAGCAGCGGAACATCCTGCGGTTCCTGGGTTAGAGCAACGTTTGTGGCTTCCAGATAGTGCTGACATCCATGTTCTGGCTACGGCCGTATCGGCCTCGGCGGATGTAATCGTGACGGTGAACGCCAAGGATTTTCCCAATAACATCCTTCTGGAAGAAGGGCTTGATCGACGCGACCCCGATGGACTGCTACAAGGTATCTGGCAGAGCGATCCTGATGGTATGGCCGAAATAGCGAACCGTGTTTTGTCCGAAGCGAACCGCCTTTCCGGTAGCCAATGGGATTTGCGAGCCTTGATGAAAAAGGCACGTCTTCCAAGGCTGGGCAAGGCCCTCACGTCTTAGGCCCTCTTTAACTTGGAGGGGTTTTGCCTACAAAAAAGGAAGCTATTCGCCTGTATTCCAGCGCTGCTCTAGTGCCTCGAGCGCCGCAATGCGTTCGTCCGTTTTGGGGTGGCTCATTAACCAAGCAGGGACAACACCTGCACGTTGCTGCGTCAGGTCTTCCAATTTGTGGAACAAGGATTTCTGCGGCCCGATGCCGATGCCTGCTTTGGTCAGCAAGGCGGCGGCGTATTCATCCGCCTCATATTCATCCCCACGCGACAGGCGCGAAGCCAGCAAGTGGGTCAGCATATTGGCAATCCATGCACCGATAAAAGGGATGAACCGATTTAACAACATCATCAGCGCCGCGCGCATGGCATTCTGGCCGGAGAAGTCGATCATTCGACGTCGCGCATGACCTAGCGCTACGTGACCCAACTCATGAGCAATCACGCTGGCCATTTCCTCGGCCGAGACCTCGCCGTTAAGGAACTTTCGATAGAACCCACGAGTGATGAAAATTCGCCCGTCAGGGGCGGCTAAGCCGTTCACCGGATCAATCTCGTAAATGTAGACAGGTACACGGTCGATCTCGAGCGCGGCTGCCAAGCGGTCGGTCATACGCTTTAGTGCCGGATCGGCCAGTTCGGTCGACTTTGCGTCCAGTTCGCGATGAGTGCGCCAGACGGAAATCCGGTACATCACAAAAGCATAGGCAATTGCCAAAAGGATCGGGGTTAAACGAAGCATACGTTTGATATGGCTCTGGGCGGCAGGATAGGCAACCGGGCTAGCACATTTGTGCGGTAAAGAGTGGGCGTCCTATTTTCGTCAGAATTTCCTTATAGCCCGAAACTCGCAGGGGAAATTTAGTAAGGTTGAGTTGCTCATGAAGGGTTTCTGTTTACGGGTTTACAGTTCGTGCCTTCGATCTTTTGGGCATTACGGAATTCTCCTTTCTGTGGCTGCTGCCGGGATGCTGGTTTACGGTCTGTCTCACGGGTTTCACATTGGGCCACTGATCTTTTCCACGGTAATTGCGTTTGGTCTGAGTTTGACAATGGGCCTTTCAAGGTTGAGGCCTAATTGGCTTGCTGATCCGGACGGCATACTAAAGGGGATAATCATCTTTGTTGGCTCGGGCCCGCTGATGCTTCTGTTTGGTGTAGTGGCGATGACGATTGTCGTGCCCTTGGGTTTGGAGTCAGATTTAGGCAAATCTCTGTCGATACTGATCGCTCTGCCAGCTTTGGTGTTGGGGAATGTGATGGGCTGGGCTGCGCTGATCTATGGGATTTGGCCAAGCAAAGGTAAATCCAATCCGCCGACCCAGACGAATGCCCCGGTACCGGTGGAACCGACGACAAGCGCCGACTTGCGCAACCTTCGCCACTCACGCATGAGCAGATGAGCTTTGAGTTACCGCGTTAACTCGCGCATACCCTGTTCCAACCCAGCTAGTGTCATCGGCACCATACGATCTTCAAAAATCTCTTGAATCATGCCGATAGAATGCGTGTACCCCCAGTATTTTTCGGGCACGGGGTTGATCCACAGATTTGATGTCCACTGATCGCGCGCACGCTGTAACCAGACCTGACCGGATTCTTGGTTCCAGTGCTCGTTTGCACCGCCTGGGTAGGCGATCTCATACGGGCTCATCGAGGCGTCGCCTACGAAGATACATTTGTAGTCCGGTCCATAGGTGCGCAGGACCTCATGGGTAGGGGTCTGCTGATCCCAACGGCGTCGGTTGTCGCGCCAGACACCTTCGTAGAGGCAGTTGTGAAAATAGTAGTATTCTAGATGCTTGAACTCGGTCCGGGCGGCCGAGAATAGTTCCTCAACCACTTTGATGTGCGGGTCCATTGATCCGCCGACGTCCAGAAACAGCAGTACCTTTACCGCGTTGTGACGTTCGGGGCGGGTCTTCACATCCAGATAGCCATGCTCGGCGGTGGCGCGGATAGTTCCGTCGAGATCCAGTTCCTCGGCAGCGCCTTCACGAGCCCAACGACGCAGCCGCTTGAGGGCGACCTTGATGTTGCGGGTTCCTAGTTCAACTGTGTCGTCTAAGTTTTTGAATTCACGCTTATCCCAGACCTTGACTGCACGTTGGTGGCGGCTTTCCTTTTGGCCAATGCGGACGCCTTCGGGATTGTACCCATAGGCCCCGAACGGTGATGTACCGGCGGTGCCAATCCACTTGTTTCCGCCCTGATGGCGACCTTGCTGCTCCTTGAGACGCTCGCGCAGCGTTTCCATCAGCTTGTCAAAGCCGCCAAGCGCCTCGATCTCGGCCTTTTCTTCTTCAGACAGGTGCTTTTCGGCCATCTTGGCCAACCAGTCCGAGGGGATATCAACTGCCTCGAGAACCTGATCAAAGCTGATCTCGTTCAGACCTTCGAAACTCGCTGCAAAGGCACGGTCGAACTTGTCGATGTTGCGTTCATCTTTCACCATCGAGACGCGCGCGAGGTAGTAGAACGCCTCGACGTCATAGGTGGCCAGGCCCTTTTTCATGCCCTCCAGAAACGTCAGGTATTCGCGTAGGGAAACGGGAATGCCAGCTTTGCGGAGGTTTTCGAAAAAGGGGAGAAACATCGGTTACACCACGAAACGCACAAGGATCAGAGACAACACTAATCCGACAAGCGCGAAAGCAATGCCATAACCGGCTGCGTATTGAGCCATATCAGCCCTGTTTCCATTGCGTTTGCGCGCTGTCAGCGCCCCCAGGATTGCCCCGAGCACCGCCATTCCCAGAACCACGATCATGTTGCGTTATCTTTCTATCTCATTGGTCGAGTTGTCAGCATCGTCCTGCTTTAGCATCCGATCCAACTTTCCCGAGCCAAATCCGTATCGTGCCCATCTCAGACTGTCCAGCCTGACGGGGCGTGCCTCTTCGAACCGACCGGCCTGGCTGAGCGCTTCGGACTTCAGCAAGAGGAGTATTGCGAGCTGCGATGCATTTTGGGCCTGAGTCATGGTGTCGATTGCATCGTCCAGTTCGGGTAAAAGTTCGGGGCCTCGTCCTTGAGCCAGAGCATAGGCACCCAGTTGAGCAGTGATATAGGCCTGATGTAGTTCGGTGCCCGGAGTAGCGCGTAAATACTGCAGGGCGGTTTCATACTGGATGTACGCTTCTTCAGGGTTTTCGAACTGGTCCATGCGGCCGATTACATAATGAGGGTAGGCACGTCTGTGGTCAGTCCAGCCCTCTCTTTGGCCAATTCGGGCAGCTTTTTCTGCAAACCTCAGGCGGCTCTCAGCACTGCGATCTGGGTGTAAGGACTTGTGGATCGCCTTCACCCAATTATGCGGCGTTTCAGAAACCTGCTGCGCTGGCACACGGTCGCCGCGCGGGTTGAGGCGGGTCAGGATACCCGGAAGGACAGCCTCTACCTGGTCTCGGGTCATGCCGTTACGCAGTTCAGGGGCATAGGTTGCGCGTAGGATGAGCATGTCGAAACCGGTCAGGACGCTGTGAATGTTGTCATCGTTGAACACAGAATCCGGCAGGTGATACAGATCATTGAGTGGCCCAAGAGCCTGAGCGATCTCTTCGTGCAGGCAATCGCGCTTCTCTTGCGGGCTGGCGTCGTACGGGATGAAAATGCCCAGCCTTTCGCGACGTCGCAACTTGGCCCAGTCACTTTTCGGCTTCATGCGGTCGCGGCGGTACTCTTCGAGGGTCGTCACGTTCAAGGCAACAAAACAGGCAGCCTGAGGTAAGACGTCCGCGATCTGCTCCTTGCTGACCGCTGTGATGGTAATGTTCGCCGGTCCCTTTTTGACTTTACGGATATCTATGCCTGCCTCACGCCGCAGGCGATTCAGAAGCAGATCTAAGTCCTGTTCCATTGTTGGTGTGGCTGCGCCCGTCAAAAGCACAGAGACCGGGGGATCAAACCGGGTAAAGGCAGGTAAACTTGTGCCGCTCTCAAGTGCGAAATGCAGCGAGATAAAGTCTGCTGCGATGTTCTTATTCGAACGAGCTGGCGGGGTAGGGGTCGCGCGTGTAAATGCCTTGGGCAAAGGCGCTTCTTCAATCGCCTGAACTTTGGTCGGCGTGTCCGGTGGGTCGACTGAGGCACATCCGGTTAGGGCCGCGCCAAAAAGGATCACGGCCCATCGCATCATGGGCGCTGGTACCGGATGAATGGCGTCTGCTTGCCAATGCGGTCATATAGCTTGCGCGCCGTATGGTTAAACTCTTGCGTGAGCCAATAAACGGACGGAGCGCCTTGGCGGTCGGCTTCGTCATATACGGCTTCGATCAGAGCCTTCCCAACACCAGTGCCGCGTGACTCGGGACGGGTAAAAAGATCTTGCAGGTAGCAGACAGATTCAACTTTCCACGCATGACGGTGGAACAGGTAATGGGTTAACCCAACCAAACGTCCGTCGCTCTCCGCGACAAAACACGAAAAATCATGCGGATCATTTGCAAGCAGCCGGGCAAAAGTGCTGTCGTAGATCTCATCCGCAACCGTTGTTTCATAGAAAGCTAGGTAGTCCCGCCACATATCGTACCATTCGGCGCGATCCTCTGGGCGCAGCGCGCGGATTGTCAGGGTGTCAGCCAATCAAGAAGCCTCTTACAGTCGCGTCAGAAACGCCCGGCAAAACCGAGCGGCGGTCGGACAATGCTGACATCCGGCCATCCTCAAATCAAGCAGGGATCACCGGAAGTTCAGAAATGTCAGCGTTTACTGCGTGCCATGAAAGCAAGGCGTTCGAACAGATGCACATCCTGTTCATTCTTCAAAAGAGCGCCGTGCAGCTTAGGCAAAGCGTTTGCGCCGTCACGCTTAAGGTCTTCTGCCGTCAGGTCTTCCGCAAGTAGCAGCTTGAGCCAATCCAGTACTTCCGATGTCGACGGCTTCTTTTTCAATCCTTGCGTTTCCCGGATTTCATAGAACTGAGTCAGCGCGGTTGTCAGAAGCGCATCCTTGATGCCGGGATGGTGTACTTCGACGATCCGGCGCATGGTCTCTTCGTCCGGGAAGCGGATGTAGTGGAAGAAACAGCGGCGCAAAAACGCGTCAGGCAGCTCTTTTTCGTTATTTGACGTGATGATGACGATCGGGCGGTTTTTGGCGCGGATCGTCTCAGCTGTTTCGTAGACGTGGAACTCCATCTTATCGAGTTCCTGCAGCAGATCGTTGGGAAACTCGATGTCAGCTTTGTCGATTTCATCAATCAACAACACGACCTTTTCGTCTGCATCGAATGCTTGCCACAGTTTGCCTTTGCGAATGTAGTTCGAAACGTCATGCACGCGTTCATCGCCCAACTGACTGTCGCGCAATCGGCTTACGGCGTCATACTCGTACAGTCCTTGCTGCGCACGAGTTGTGGACTTCACGTTCCACTCGATCATTTTCAGACCCAGTGCGCCTGCTACTTGCTTGGCCAGCTCGGTCTTGCCAGTTCCGGGTTCCCCTTTGACAAGCAGAGGCCGCTCTAGTGTCACGGCGGCATTCACCGCGATGGTCAGATCGTCTGTGGCAACGTATTCTGCTGTACCTTGGAAACGTGCGGTCATTGGCCCCTCATCAAGTGTCGCCCTGCTTACAGACACGGGGTTATCGCGGGGCAAGAAATTTGACAAGCGGCGTCGCTGCGTCGTTCAGAGGGAAATTGCCGTGCAACTACAGTGCCTTTGGTTGATTCGGGCGCTAACAGGCTCCGCGACATTTTTGGAGTTGCCCAAAAATCGCCTGCCAATTTTCACAGAAAAACAAGGTTTTGTTGTTTGTAGTCTCATATTTAGACGGTGTGTGGTGACGCCGCGGAGGAGCGACGTTTGGATAGTGACATTCGCTGCGTCGTCGGATAAACGCTCCGCAGAAGGGGAATGCCGCATGTCGGGAAATGAGAGAGAGACCGGCGTTGCAGGCCGCACCGAGGGAGCAAAAATGAAGCAGGAAGTATTTCTGCCCGAGGATTATCGTCCAGCCGAAGACGAACCATTTATGAACGACAAGCAGCTTGAGTATTTTCGTCGTAAGCTGCTGGACTGGAAAAACGAACTTTTGGCAGGCAGCCGCGATACGATCGAAGGGCTGCAAGACAACACCCGTAACATTCCGGACGTTGCCGACCGCGCAAGCGAGGAAACCGACCGCGCGCTGGAACTGCGTACGCGTGACCGCCAGCGCAAGCTGGTCGCCAAGATCGACTCGGCGCTGCGCCGTATCGACGAAGGTGAATATGGGTACTGCGAGATGACGGGTGACCCGATTTCGCTGAAACGTCTGGATGCGCGTCCTATCGCGACGATGACGCTTGAGGCGCAAGAGCGTCATGAGCGCCGCGAGAAGGTTCACCGCGACGATTGATCGCTGGGAAATACTGGAATTCTCAAACGCCGGGGCCTGTAGCCTCGGCGTTTTTGCGTTATGGCAGTGCCATGAATATCGACGGTCTGAAATTCAGTGTCATTGGCGGTGGAATAGGAGGGCTCGCTGCCGCTCTGACGCTGCGACAACGCGGGGCTCTTGTTACGGTTCTGGAACAGGCGCCAGCCCTGACTGAGGTAGGCGCTGGCCTTCAGATCAGCGCAAACGGGATGGCGGTTCTAAGGGCTCTTGGCGTTGTGGGGAACGTGCCCGAAGGCGGACAGCTTTCGCATGGAACGATACTGCGCGACTACCGCAAGGGTCGTGTGATCAGCAGAATCCCAGCTCCTGCAGCAGGTCCAACATACTATTACCATCGTGCCGACTTACTTGATCTGTTGCACAGGGCGGCGGTAGAGGCGGGTGTCGACGTGCGTCTGGGTGCGCGTGTGTCCAGTGTTGTCAAACATCCAAATGAGGCAGAGGTTGTTCTAGAGGATGGCCAACGTCTTGTTTCGGAATGCGTTGTCGCTGCAGATGGTGGTCGCAGTGCAATCCGGCCAATTCTGAACGGAGCCGAAGCGCCTCAATTCACGCATCAGATTGCTTGGCGCGCCACGATCCCTTGGTCGCAGCGCGAAGAGATGCCGCGCGCTTCTCTGACAATGGGGTCGGGGCGCCACGTGGTCACCTATCCGCTACGCGATCAAGGTCTGATGAACGTGGTCGCGATAGAAGAACGATCGGACTGGCAGGAAGAAGGGTGGCGTCTGCAAGGCAACCCCGACGATCTTCGCGCGCGCTTTGCGGATTTCGGTGGTCCTGTAGCCGAGATTCTCGGCGAAGTGACCGAAACCCATCTTTGGGCTCTGTTCCTGCGCCCGGTCGCGCAAAACTGGCAGAACGGACGTCTGGCTCTTTTAGGTGATGCTGCGCATCCAACACTGCCCTTTATGGCTCAAGGCGCTTGTTTGGCGCTTGAGGATGCATGGGTTCTGTCGCGAGCGTTCAAGGAGCAATCGGGTGCAACGCAGGCTTTGGCCGCCTACGAAGCTCAACGACGCACAAGAGCAAGTCGGGTGGTTGCGGCCGCCGGAGCCAACGCGCGGAATTTCCACCTGCGCGGACCGATGCGGTTGGCAGCACAGTTGGCGCTTATGGCAGTTGGTGCTCAACTGGCGAAAAAATACGAATGGATTTACAGCTACGACGCAACGGCTTGAGGGTTTACAGGTCGAGGTCGACCCAAACCGGTACGTGATCCGAAGGCTTTTCATGCCCGCGCACAGCAGCATCAATCTGGCAGTCACGCATCAGATCAGCGGCTTGCGGAGTGAGCAAAAAGTGATCGATGCGAATACCATCGTTCTTATTCCAGGCGCCGGCCTGATAATCCCAAAACGAATAGTGGCCGGGGCCTTGGGTGCGCGCCCGGAAGGCTTCGGTGAACCCGAGGTTCAGAATCTTACGAAACGCCGCCCGACTTTCAGGGCGGAACAACGCATCCTCGCGCCAAGCGTCCGGTCTGGCCGCATCTTCGGCCTGTGGGATGATGTTGTAGTCACCTGCCATTAGCGCGGGCTCTTCGCTTGCCATCAGATCGCGTGCTCGGTGATACAGGCGTTCCATCCAGGCCAGCTTGTAGTCGTATTTCGGACCGGGAACCGGATTACCATTGGGCAGATATAGGCCGCAAATTCGCAGCGCCTTTTTGCCAATCACCGTTGCCTCGATCCAGCGCGCCTGTTCATCCTCGTCATCGCCGGGCAAGCCACGCGAGACATCCTCGAGGGGCAGCTTCGAAAGGATCGCAACGCCGTTAAAGCTTTTTTGCCCGTGCGTTTCGACGTTGTAGCCACGCTCTTCGAGCATTTCGCGTGGAAAGTTCTCGTCGATCGACTTGATCTCTTGGAGCAGCGCAACATCCGGTTGCGCTTCGTCCAGCCACCGGGGCAGGGCTTCGGCCCGCGCTTTGATGCCATTGATGTTGAACGTGGCGATTTTCATGCGCGATCCTCCGGCTGGCTGCCGGTTGATCTATCCCTCAACCGTGCGAGCAGGGCAAGGTCACATTGAAAATGAAGTGCCGCAACCGCACGATGAGGTCGCATTGGGGTTCTCGATAACGAACCGCGCGCCGATCAACTCTTGTGTAAAATCGATGACCGCGTTTTCAAGAAACGGCAATGAAATCGCGTCCACGATGACCTTTTGGCCTTTGCCTTCCAAAACAAGATCATCTTCTTTTGGTTCGTCCAGCGCGATTTCGTATTGAAAACCGGAACATCCGCCGCCTTCCACCGCGACGCGCAAAGCTTGCCCCTGATCCGCCGCGCCAATTTCGGCGAGTCGTTCAAAGGCGCGTTCAGTGACTGTTGGGGGCAGATTCATGCCAGACTCCAAAGGTTTATTTCCTAAGCACATTACAATATATGGAACGTTAGGACAGGCGACAAGGACAAGACCTTTGGACAGAGCGGGTTTTGCCTCGGACCCAGGCCGCGCGAGAGGGCGGCTTGTGCCGGAGGAAGAGAACAGTTTCAGGTCGTGCTTTCAGCGTGATCGAGACCGGATCATTCATGCCAGCGCGTTTAGGCGGCTTAAACACAAAACTCAGGTTTTTGTTGAGCATGAAGGGGATAGCTATCGGACACGCCTAACTCATTCGATCGAAGTTGCACAGGTGGCTCGGACGATTTCAGGTGCGCTTGGCCTGAACCCCGAACTTACAGAAGCAGTGGCCTTAGCGCATGATTTGGGACACACGCCCTTTGGGCACACTGGTGAAGACGCGTTGCATGACTTGATGGAGCCGTATGGCGGGTTTGATCATAACGCACAGGCCATTCGGATCGTTACAAGTTTGGAGCGGCACTATGCCGAGTTCGACGGTTGCAATTTGACCTGGGAGTGTCTTGAGGGAATTGCCAAGCACAACGGGCCTGTTACGGGCCAGCTTCCTTGGGCCCTGGCAGAATGCAACGGCGCCTTTGATCTCGAGCTTCACACACACGCAAGTGCCGAGGCACAAGTGGCCGCACTGGCCGACGACATTGCTTACAACAACCACGATTTGCTGGATGGTCTGCGCGCAAACCTTTTTACGGACGATGAAATCCAGCAGCTTCCAATCATAGATGCGTGTTACGCCGAGGTCGACCGCAAATACCCGGGCCTTGATCCTTATCGCAGACGGCACGAAGCGTTAAGGCGTGTATTTGGTGTGATGGTTGCGGATGTAATCGACACGTCGCGCGCGCTGATTGCCGGATCGGGGGCCAATACAGTCGAAGACATTCGACATCTGGGCTACCCGGTTATTCAGTTTTCCCAGGCCCTTTGGGCGCAGCTTAAAGAAATTCGGTCATTCCTGTTTAAACGGATGTATCGTGCCCCCAGCGTGATGGTGGTTCGTGCCGAAGTCAGCTCGGTCGTGCGTGACTTGTTTCCGATTTACCTAAGTGACCCTAAGCAAATGCCCGAGCGTTGGCACAGCGATATCGACGCTGCGCCAGACGAAACTGCTTTGGCCCGGATTGTGTCGGACTATATTGCCGGAATGACCGATCGGTTCGCCCTACAGGACCATAAACGGCTAATAGGGCGATAATTATTCGACCCCGATATAGGCAAGTGCCCAGACCTGTTGGCCGGCCTGCTCTTGCGCCAGTTCCGCATCCTCGGTTGGGGGGAATACGATCATGGTAGGCCCGTAACCCCCAATACCCATAGGAGCCCCATCTGCATGCGTGGCAACAATGGGCTGGTGTGCTGTGATGCTATCCCACTGAATTTCGGACTGATAACCATCCAGAGCCATGGGCTTGGCTGTTTTTCCCGCCGCCCCGGCCATTGTCATAACATCCGACAATAAAGGACCTGAAAACGCGATGTCGCGGCGGTTGTTTTCCGGGCCATAGGTGACTCTGATTTCAACCTGTTCCAGACCATCCAACATGGCGGCGTCGAAACCTGCCGCACCGTCGTGTTGAACCTCAAGATACCCTAGCAGGCCGCCGTCGTTTTCTCCGCGTGGGGGTAGATTTGCTTCGGTAACTGCTCCGCCCAGTGTCAGCAGGACATGGCCTGTGGGTTCCGGGATGTCGGCCCATGCAGGCAAGGATGTTGTCAGCAAAAGGGTAAAGGGCAGGGCAAGGCGCATCAAACGGACTCCGAAGCATTGATTTCCTGTGACCTTAGCCCCGTTTACGGCTAATCCAAGCGGAAACTGATCGCTTCCATTGACCTTACCGCTTCTCGTGATAAACCGCCCGGCAAGCAAAAGGACATCCGAAATGAACCTGTTTTCCGAGATCCGCGGCCTCGTACTGGACGCGCTTGCACAGATGCAGTCCGAAGGCGCGCTGCCCGAGGGGCTGAGCTTTGATAACGTGGCGGTCGAACCGCCGCGCGACGCCGCGCATGGCGACATGGCGACCAATGCTGCGATGGTGCTGGCGAAACCGGCCAAAATGAAACCGCGCGACATTGCCGATGTGTTGGCCGGGAAACTGGCAGCTGATGACCGCATCACCAGTGCCGAAGTGGCCGGACCGGGCTTTTTGAACCTGCGGCTTGCGCCGTCGGTTTGGCAAGGAGTGCTTGCGGCGGTTCTTGAGAAGGGTACCGATTATGGCCGCTCGGCTATGGGCCATGGGCAGAAGGTCAACGTAGAATACGTCTCCGCCAACCCGACCGGCCCGCTGCATGTTGGCCATACCCGGGGCGCGGTTTTTGGTGACGCGCTGGCGAGCCTGCTGGCCTATTCCGGCCACGACGTGACCCGCGAGTACTACATCAACGATGGCGGCGCGCAAGTGGATGTACTGGCGCGCTCGGCCTATGAGCGCTATCGCGAAGCCAATGGCCTTAGCCCCGAGATTGCCGAAGGGCTTTACCCCGGCGACTACCTGATCCCGATCGGCGAAGCGCTGAAAGAGAAATATGGCGACAGTCTGATTGACAAGCCAGAAAGCGAATGGCTGGAAGACCTGCGCAACTTCGCCACCGACGCGATGATGGATTTGATCCGCGCAGACCTGAAGGCGCTGGGCGTAGAGATGGATGTGTTCTTCTCGGAAAAATCGCTCTATGGCACCGGTCGGATCGAGGCTGCTTTGGCATCGCTGACAAAGAAAGGCCTAATCTACGAAGGCGTGCTGGAACCGCCGAAGGGTAAGAAACCCGAGGATTGGGAGCCGCGCGAGCAAACCTTGTTCAAGTCCACCGAGCATGGTGATGACGTCGACCGCCCGGTTAAGAAGTCGGATGGCAGCTGGACCTATTTCGCTCCGGATATTGCCTATCACTATGACAAGGTGAGCCGTGGCTTTGATGCGCTGATCGACGTGTTTGGTGCTGATCACGGCGGTTATGTCAAACGGATGAAAGCGGCAGTTTCAGCGCTGTCCGATGGCAAGGTGCCGCTGGATATCAAGCTGACACAGTTGGTGAAGCTGTGGAAGAATGGCGAGCCGTTCAAGATGTCAAAACGGGCGGGGAATTTTGTTACCTTACGCGACGTTGTCGATCAGGTTGGCCCCGACGTGACCCGTTTCGTTATGCTAACACGTAAGAACGACGCGCCTTTGGATTTCGATTTCGACAAGGTGCTTGAGCAGAGCCGAGAGAACCCCGTGTTCTACGTGCAATACGCCCATGCTCGCGTTATGAGCGTCCTGCGTCGTGCTGCCGAAGCTGATATCGCCGCCGATGATGCGACCCTCAAGGGGGCTGATCTTAGCAAGAACGACCACGCCTCTGAACTGACCGTCGCGAAGAAGCTGGCCGAATGGCCGCGTCTTGTCGAGATTGCCGCGCGCACCAATGAACCACACCGCGTTGCATTTTACCTGTATGAACTTGCAGGGGATTTCCACGCCCTGTGGAACAAGGGCAATGACGAAACGCAACTGCGGTTCATCCAGGATGGCGATGTTGCCACAAGCCAGTCAAAAATCGCATTGGCCCGGGCTGTTTCTGTTGTGATTTCAGCGGGCTTGGGTATTCTTGGCGTCACTCCGGCGCAGGAGATGCGGTAACAAACTCCGCCCGACGCGCCGGTACGAGGTAGGCAAGAAATGACCCGCGCGCCTTATTTTCCGGCGTGAATCGGGCGGTGAGGCGGACATGGCTAGTTACGATTACTCGGGGCAAATGCGCCCCGAGCAGATGCATTACACGAATCAAGCGCATCCTCAGGATGGGTATGAATATTCCGATGACATGCACGGATACGAAGAAGCACCACGCGCCGCGGGGCTGGGCCGTATCGTAAATGCGTTGGGTGCTGTTGCGTCTTTGGCTCTTGTCGCTGGTATCGGCGTCTGGGGTTATAAACTTATCATGCGCGACGTCAGCGGTGTGCCGGTTGTCCGGGCGATTGAGGGACCGATGCGTATCCAGCCGGATAACCCGGGTGGAACTCCTGCAGATCACCAAGGGTTGGCTGTGAACGCTGTTGCCGCTGTCGGAACCGCAGCGCCACCGGCGGATCGTTTGATCCTTGCGCCGCGTCCTGTGTCCCTGGCTGATGAGGACACGCCAATTGAGCCCCTGAAGCCGACTCCTGCTGTGCACGTGGTCGAGGAACAGATCTCGAACCAAGAGGCTGCGCAACTGCGTCAAGGCTCTGTTGATGCGCTGGTTGCTGAACTGGCTGGAGAGGCCGCAAAAATCGACGAACCGACAGAGGAAGGCGTGCAGCTGGCTTCTCTGACGACGCCAGAGGAAGAGCCCGCAATTGACCCTGCCGATTTGGCTGCTCAGTTGCCCGATCCAGAGTTGGCTGCTCTGCCCGGTGTTCGCCGCTCGTTGCGTCCGATTACACGTCCGGCTCGGACGGTCCGCAGCGGGGTTTCAGCAAACAGCAGCACCGAAGATGCGATAAACGCCGCGGTGAAAGCTGCCGTTGGTGTGGATGTCGATCCCAGCACTTTGTCCAAGGGAACACGTATGGCGCAGCTTGGCGCATACGAAAGCTCTGATGTGGCGCGTGCTGAATGGAGCCGCCTGAACTCAAAATTCGGCGATTATATGGACGGAAAACAGCGGGTTATTCAGAAAACTTCGCGCGGTGGACGGACTTTCTATCGTCTGCGTGTACTTGGGTTTGATGACCTGAGTGACTCTCGTCAATTCTGCGCCGCACTCGAAGCACGGGGCGCCGATTGTATTCCGGTGGCTGCTCGTTGACTTTTGGCGCAGCGATCACTGATGCAGAAGGCCTGCGCCTGACATCCGAAGAGAAGCGGTTGTTCCGTGAAATGAACCCGTTCGGGTTCATTTTGTTTGCCCGAAACATCGAAACGGCGGATCAGGTCCGAGCCCTGTGCGATGATTTCCGCGAGGCTGTAGGTCGAAATTGTCCCATTACCATCGACCAAGAAGGTGGCCGAGTGCAGCGTCTGCGTTCACCTATCGCTCGGGAGTGGATGCCTCCGCTGGATCACGCTGAACAGGCTGGTGATCAGGCCGAACGGGCGATGTACTTGCGGTATCGCCTGATCGCGGATGAGCTTTTCGGCCTTGGTATCGACAGCAACTGCGCGCCTATGGTTGATGTTGCACGCGAAGGGACGCACGCTTTCCTGAAGAACCGTTGCTATGCGGCGGATCCTGAAGCGGTTTCCCGAATTGGCCGGGCTGTCGCGCAAGGACATCTGGACGGAGGTGTTTTACCAGTGGTCAAGCACGTGCCGGGTCATGGTCTTGCGACTTTGGACAGCCACTATGACCTGCCTCATGTTGATTTGCCGTTGGAAGAACTCGACAGTCAGGACTTTGCCCCTTTCCGTGTTCTGAATGACCTGCCGATGGGGATGACCGCGCATCTGGTCTATGACCGTATCGATCCGCAACCGGCGACGATTTCACCGACGATGATCGGCCTTATCCGCGATAAGATTGGCTTTGATGGGCTGATAATGACGGATGATATCTCGATGAAGGCGCTCAGCGGGTCTTTGTCGGACTTGTCGCAAAAATCGCTGCAAGCTGGGTGCGACGTCGTTCTGCACTGCAATGGCAGTTTTGCGGAGCGCGCCGAGGTGATGGAGGCCGCAGGCGCAATGTCCGATGCTGCGCAAACCCGGGCCGAACGCGCCTTGGCGATGCGTAAAGCACCACAGGAACTTGACATCCAAGCCGCCGAGGCTGAACTATCTGCCCTAATGGGCGGGCAGGTATATGAACGATAACCTTTTCAGCGAAGACCCGGTCTCGGTCGCAGATCGTCTTGCGGCCGAAGCGCTGATCGTTGATGTCGACGGGTTCGAAGGCCCGCTGGACGTTTTGCTGACCTTGTCGCGGACGCAAAAAGTTGATCTCCGGAAAATCTCTGTTCTGGCGCTGGCACAGCAATACCTGGCCTTTGTGGAAAAGGCCCGTGCGTTGCGGATTGAACTGGCCGCCGATTATCTGGTGATGGCCGCGTGGCTGGCATTCCTGAAATCCCGATTGTTGCTTCCTCCTGATCCCGATGACGAAGGGCCTTCGGGTGAAGAACTTGCTGCGCACCTGGCGTTCCAGTTGGAGCGTCTTCAGGCTATGCGCGATTCTGCCGCCCGACTGATGGCACGCGATCAGCTTGGCCGCGATTTCTTCAAGCGGGGGCAGGGTGAGGACATCACCCGCATCCGCACCGTGACTTATTCCGCTACGCTGTTGGACCTGATGCAGGGCTATGCCCGTATTCGTACTCGGGACGAATTCCGCCCCTTTGTGATGGATCGCGATGCGGTGTTCACGATGGAGCAGGCGCTGGAACGAATGCGTCCGCTGATTGGATTTGCTGGCACTTGGACAGATATGGAGACCTATTTGCCCGACGGCTGGGACGCGGATCCTGTGCGCCGCCGCTCGGCCACAGCGGCGACTTTTGCGGCCTCGCTGGAGTTGGTGAAAGAAGGACATATGGAGATCAAGCAGAGCGAGACGTTTGCTCCGATCCATTTGCGTAAGAGGACTGAAACACGTGACTGACGCCCCCGAAGACGAAGGCACCGGCACCCTGTTTGAAGCTCCGCCACTGGCCGAACAGGAACGCATGGTCGAAGCTGTCCTGTTCGCCAGCGCTGAGCCTGTAACAATCTCGGATCTTGAGGCAAGAATGCCCCATGGCAGCGACGCAGCACAGGCAGTCGATCTACTTAGAAAACGTTACGAGGGGCGTGGCGTACGCGTTGTGCGTGTGGGTGAGGCATGGGCAATCCGCACAGCACCCGATTTGGGATTTTTGATGCAGAAAGAAACGGTTGAGACACGAAAACTCAGCCGTGCGGCGATCGAAACGCTTGCAATCGTCGCCTATCATCAGCCCTGTACGCGTGCCGAGATTGAAGAAATTCGCGGAGTCTCAGTCTCGCGTGGGACCATCGATCAATTGCTTGAGATGGAGTGGATTCGTCTGGGACGGCGTCGCATGACTCCGGGTCGACCAGTCACATTCGTTGTGACACCGCAATTCCTTGACCATTTTGGGCTAGAGAACGCCCGCGATCTGCCCGGTCTCAAAGAGTTGCGCGCGGCAGGATTGCTTGAGAACCGTCCGCCGCCAGGAACGATTCCTTTGGGTGAAGGGCGTGATGACGAAGAAGATGAGGATCAGACTGAACTGTTCGAGGAAGAGTGATCTAAGTCCCCTTTTTCTCCGCTACAATTTGCTTATGTAGGTGGACAGAACACGGAGTTGAGCAATGAATGCCAATCGAATCATCGACATGATAGTGCGCCAAGTCATGCGCCGCGTCGTCAACAAAGGCATGGACAAAGGGTTTGACGTAGCCAGCCGTATGGGCGGCAAGTCGGATCAAGAATCCGGTGGGCGCAATCGTCCGCAAAACAAAGGGCAACGCCCTTCGCAGAATGTTAAACAGGCGCAGCGGATGTCCCGCCAGATGCGCCGGTTCATGAAGTTTTAACCAACCGCTTTGAAATGTTTCGAAAGCTTCAGGCCCTGTCCCTGATAGTTTGATGCGATGCCCGCGCCATATAGTTGTGTAGGCATTTCGGACATTTTCTCATAGACCAATCGGCCAACGACCTGTCCGTGCTCTAACACGAACGGTGCTTCGTGGCAGCGGACTTCAAGCACCCCGCGTGATCCCGCGCCACCGGCAGCGGCATGCCCGAAACCGGGGTCGAAGAAGCCAGCATAGTGCACACGGAATTCGCCGACCATTGCTAGGTACGGCGCCATTTCTGCGGCGTATAGGGGCGGGATGTGAACCGCCTCACGGCTGACGAGGATGTAAAACGCACCGGGATCAAGAATGATGCGGCCATCTCTGGTACGTACCTCTTCCCAATACTCCTGCGGATCGTATTCGCCGATCCGGTCTAGATCGATGACGCCGGTGTGTGGCTTGGCGCGATAACCCACCAGATCGGTTTCGGGCAATTGCAGATCAACAGAAAAGCCCAACCCGTCCTGTATGACCGCAGGGCCGTCAACCAGCGGTGAGTCGTTGTGCAGCGCCGTCAACTCAACATCGCTGAGAACCGCTTGTCCCTGGCGGAACCGAATCTGGTTTAACCGCATGCCCGGACGCACCAGTACCGAGAAGGAGCGAGGGCAGATTTCGGCGTACAGCGGACCAGTATAGCCCGCTGGCACACGATCAAATTCGGTGCCTCCATCCGTTATGGTGCGGGTCAATAAGTCCAGGCGGCCGGTCGAGCTTTTGGCGTTTGCAACGGCGGTCACATCCGCAGGCAGCGCCAGAGATTCCATGAGAGGCACGAGGTAGACGCAGCCCTTTTCCAACACGGCACCGTCTGAGATGTCGATGCGGTGCATCTCGAACTCCGTCAACCGATCAGCGACAGAGCGACCTTCACCCGCCAGAAAGGATGCACGCACCCTGTAAGCCACTGTTCCCAATCGCAAATCAAGGCTTGCGGGTTGAACCTGTTCTGGGATGATTTCTGGGCTGGCGGCGATTTCACCGCGTGCAATCATCGTTTCGATTTGTTGGTTTGGGCATACACCTGTCATTCCGATCCCCCCTGATGCCAGAGTGGGATCTGGCCTGTGTGCCATAAACGTCGGTGTGATTTGGTCGGGCTAGCAGGACTCGAACCTGCGACCTTCCGTCCCCCAGACGGACGCGCTACCAGGCTGCGCCATAGCCCGACGTTGAGGTGTTCATAAAGACTTTCCCGGCAGGGGCAAGAGGAAATCATCGCCTTTTTTCTTATCCTGCCGATCGATTTTCTATGCGGTCCAAAACGGCCCGCAGGTCCTTTGCCACTGGTGCAATTTGTTTCAACAGCCGGTCGTCGAACTCGGTCCTATTCCAGGCTTGAGTCGCGATCCCACCAAGTAGGGGAGACTCATCCAAGAAGTCCGGTTCAACCTTCTGAGTTGCCCGCTCTGCTACTTCAGGCTCAGCTTGCGGAGCTTCGGCAGGTGGTTGTTCTGCGGTAGGCGCCGAGGGACTCGCCGGTTCAGCGGGCAAAACAGAATCGCCCAAATCCAAATCGATTTGACCGTTGCCCGAAGAGGGTTTGGATGTGAAAGGGACAACAACGTTGTCGTCCGGCTGTGTTTCGGGCGCGGCAACTTCGTCCAGGCCCTGAGACAGCGAGGCGACATGCGCAACGCCTTGTTCCCGTAGGATGCGTTGGACGCCTTTGATGGTGATTCCATCCTCGTGCAGCAGCTTCTTGATGCCCCCCAATAGCCGCATGTCATTGGGCCGGTAGTAACGTCGACCACCGGCACGTTTTACTGGTTTAACCTGACTAAAGCGACTTTCCCAGAAGCGCAGGACATGAGCCTGAACACCCAACCAGTCCGCAACTTCACTGATGGTGCGAAAGGCGTCGGGGGACTTGCTCATGATCGTGTTGTCCTGATCTTACTTGCGGTTCCCTGCGGCGACGCGATCCTTCATCAGGTGCGACGGGCGGAATGTCAGAACGCGGCGGGGCTGAATAGGAACCTCTTCGCCGGTTTTGGGGTTGCGTCCGATACGAGCTGTTTTGTCCCGAACACTGAAGGTGCCGAAAGACGAAATCTTAACCTGTTCGCCGCGCACCAGCGCGTCGGACATGTGATTCAGAACACTCTCAACCAGCTGCGCACTTTCGTTGCGTGACAAGCCAACCTCACGAAAGACGGCCTCGCTCAGATCCATTCGGGTCAGTGTTTTATCGCCCATACCATTTCCCCTGTTGATACTAAAGAATATGGTGGAGGCAAATTCACTGTCAATATCAATGAATTGCAAGCCTGTGTGTAAGCCGTTTTGCGCCGGTTACCAGCGCAGGACAACAGCGCCCCAGGCCAAGCCACCACCGATAGCTTCGGTGACGATCAGATCACCCTGCTTGATTTGCCCACGCTGTTTGCCAACGGAAAGAGCAAGTGGGATAGACGCGGCCGACGTATTTCCGTGGTCCTGAACGGTAACCACAACGTTTTCCATTGGCAGGCCCATCTTTTTGGCTGTGCCCTGAATAATTCGGATATTGGCCTGATGTGGTACGATCCAGTCGACATCAGAGCTGCTGAGCCCTGCAGTCTCTAGGGCTGTACCTGCAGTTTTTGCCAGCTTTTCAACGGCATGGCGGAAGACTTGGTTGCCCTGCATGCGCAAGTGACCTGTCGATTGGGTCGAGACCCCGCCATCGACATACAGCAAGTCTTTGTAGCGACCGTCCGAATTGAGATCGGTCGCCAGAATTCCGCGGTCTTGCGATGTTCCTTCGCCGTCCTGCAGTTCGAGAACCAGTGCGCCGGCTCCGTCTCCAAACAAAACGCAAGTGGAACGGTCGGACCAATCCATGATTCGTGAGAAGGTTTCAGCCCCAATTACCAGAACCCGCTTGGCCTGGCCCGACAGGATCAAGGCGTTGGCATTGCTAAGCGCAAAAACGAATCCGGCGCAGACGGCCTGAACGTCAAACGCAAAGCCTTTCGTCATTCCAAGACGCGCCTGAACCATAGTGGCCGCAGAAGGGAATGTCAGATCCGCCGTTGATGTTGCGAGGACAATGGCGTCGATGTCGTCTGCTGTTAGGCCAGCATCCGCCAGTGCGGCTTCGGCCGCTTTGGTGGCCAGATCAGATGTTGTCTCGTCATCGGCGGCAAAATGGCGGCGTTCGATACCCGAGCGGGTTCTGATCCACTCGTCCGTCGTATCGAGCTTACTTTCAAATTCGGAATTCGGAACGATGCGCTCTGGCAAATAGTGTCCGACACCTACAACAACTGAACGGCCTGCCATTTGGGGTTACTGCCTTTATTGTTATTCGCCCGCCTTTGGCGGTGTGTGGGCGGCATCTTGTGCAAGCTCGGCTGTTGATGCAACCCGTGCCGCCAATTTTTCGGCGAAACCCGACTGGGCCAATGTAAAGGCCAGCTTGACTGCCGCTGATACTCCGGTGGCGTCTGCGCCACCATGTGATTTGACCACTGTTCCGTTGAGGCCAAGGAAAACCCCACCGTTCACACGGCGTGGGTCGATGCGCTTTTTCAAACGCTGCAATGAGGTGATCGCCAGAACCGAAGCCAATCGTGAAAGGGGCGAGTATTTGAAGGCCTCGCGCAGGAGATCTCCAATCAGGCTGGCTGTACCTTCACCCGTCTTAATTGCAACGTTGCCGGTAAACCCATCGGTTACAATGACATCCGCTTTGTCGCCGGGGATATCGCTGCCTTCCACAAAGCCCACAAAATCAAAGTTCGCCTGCTCTGCGAACTCTGAGATCATTGCGTGCGCTTCTTTCAATTCGGCGCGGCCCTTGTGTTCTTCGGTGCCGACATTCAGCAACCCGATGCGGGGGCGCTCCAAGGCCATGCCATTCCGAGCGTAAGAGGCGCCCATCAGTGCGTATTGCAGCAGATCTTTGGCGTCGGCGCGTACATCTGCCCCAACATCCAGCATCACGTTGAACCCTTGCGGGTTGCGTGATGGCCACAGAATCGCAATTGCCGGGCGGTTCACACCCGGCAGTTTGCGCAAACGCATCATCGAAAGCGCCATCAGAGCGCCTGTGTTGCCACAGGACACGGCTCCGTGCGCTTCGCCATTGCGAACCGAATCCAGCGTCGACCACATCGACGTCTGCTTCCCGCTGCGCACAACCTGACTTGGCTTGTCCTCCATCGTGACCACGTCTGGGCAATCACGAAAAACGACGCGCCCCTGAAGGACACGCCGTTTGGCGACAAGTTTACGCAGCACCTCTTCAGGCCCATGCAGGATAAAGGAGATTTCCGGGTTTACGTTTGCCGATTTGGCAATGCCCGCAACCACAGTTGCGGGCCCCGAATCTCCGCCCATAGCGTCAACCGAGATGGTAATCCGATCGGCCTGCGTGGGCTGTTCTGTCATGCCGAGCCTGCGCTTTTAAAGGCTTAGGCCGCGTCTTCGTCCAGGTCGATTTCGTCGGCCTGAGCGACGACTTCACGGTCATCATAGTGGCCGCAGGACGCGCAGACGTGGTGCGGGCGCTTCAGCTCACCGCAGTTTGCACATTCGTTCGGGTTTGCAGCAACCAGAGCGTCGTGTGCGCGGCGGTTGTTGCGACGCGACTTGGAAACTTTGTTCTGTTGGACGGCCATGGTCTCAACCTTTGTCTACTGAGGGTCAGCAGATTCGCCGCCGACCGGGTTTCATTCTTCGTTTTTCTCGTGGTTTGACGCGCGTTTAGGCGACGAGCCCCGCAATGTCCAACCCAAATTCCGATGAGCGCGCGAAAATACTGCGATTCTCGACATGTTCAAGCGATTTTTCTGAGGGCGTGCTATGACAGGAAAACAGACCTATGTCACTCGTCTTTTTTCATCGCATCGCGCAAACCTGCCAGTCCGGCAAATGGCTTGACGTCCTCATCGGTCATGGCTTGTTTTCCCGGCTCTGTGAAATCGGACTGACCGAGTTCCGCGCCATCTTTGCGAGGATACTGAGGAAGCGCCAGCGATAGGGCTTCGACCATTACAAGCGCAGGATCAATTTCGGTACCCAGCTGCTCGGTTTCGTCCCCTTCAGGAATTTCGAACTCGGGTTCTTCGGGGTCTTCCCAATCTGCAACGAATACTCGAGCGACCGGAATGTCGATGCGCGTGGTGACTGGTTCAAGGGTCACGACACAAGGTTGTATCACCGTTGCGCCCAGTTTTCCGTTCAGAATCCAGTCTCGTTTCCCTTGTGCCCTTACGTCACCTACAAAGCTGAGTTTGCGGAGGCCCAATAGGCCAAGATCCTCTTTAATGGTGTCCAAACCCTTTGCATCAGGGCGTAGCTCGAAGGGGGTGGGGGTGTTTTGGGGCAGGTCGGCCACCCGCAGAGAAGTATGGTTGCTCATTCGTGACCCTTTCCTGTGTTGAACCGGGGCTGCGGTTTGATGTAATCGGATAGGGTCCGCAAGGGGGCAAGGCAAGAGGGTGTAAATGTTGAAGGTTGTGAACAGGTTGAAACCGGCGTCTAAAACGCTTGTCTTTGCGGCCTGCCTGGCAGCCGCCGGTGCATGTACGCCGATCTTCAAGAATCATGGATACATTCCACCTGCCGAGGACTTGGCCGAGATCAAGGTCGGGGTAGACACCCGCGAAAGCGTGGTCGAAGCGGTCGGAGCGCCCAGTTCGTCGGGTGTGGTGCGCGATTCCGGCTTTTACTATGTCCGGTCACGCATTCGCCACTATGGACCCAAGAAGCCCGAAGTGGTTTCGCGCGAGCTGGTAGCAATCAGTTTTGACAGTCGCGGCGTGGTCCGCAACATCGAGCGGTTCGGACTTGAGGATGGCATCGTCGTTCAGCTGGATCGTCGTATCACAGAATCCACGATTCAGGGGCAGGGCTTGGTCCGTCAGCTCTTGGGTAATATCGGCAACTTCAACCCAGCCAATATACCGGGCGCTTCGAATTAATTCCGTGTCGGCTCTTGTCTCCGTCACAGGACGTTCACACGTCTTATGATAGAGACACAGCAAGAATTCAGGTCAGCAACCGCGGAGGATGCGACCATGGCACTATTGCTTGGCAAGGGTCGATACCGAGCGCGCCTTGCGCATTCGACGCAGGACTTGGACGCTGCGCAGCAACTGCGCACGCTGGCCTTTGGAACGGATCAAACAGATCAGGACGATTTCGATCCGATCTGTGACCACATCCTTGTCGAAGACATGCGCGAAGGAGGGCAGCTGGTTTGTTGTTTTCGCATGCTTGCAATGCAGCACGGGGCTGAAATACACCGCAGCTATTCGGCCCAGTTCTATGACCTTTCCGCGCTCGAATGCTTTGAGGGGCGGTTAGTTGAAATGGGGCGGTTCTGTATTCATCCCAATTGGACGGACCCTGATATTCTTCGCGTCGCGTGGGGGGCAATGACCACGTATGTTGATCAGAACGACATTCGAATGCTGTTCGGGTGTTCGTCATTTGCCGGGACTGAGACAGCGGAGTACCTTGACGCGTTTGCAATGCTCAAACACCGCCACCTTGCGCCTAAACGTTGGTTGCCTCGGGTGAAAGCTCCGGACGTGTTTCGGTTTGCTGCACGTCTTCGCCGTCGTCCAGACGTGAAAAAGGCGATGCTGCGCATGCCACCTTTGCTGCGGACCTATCTGATGATGGGGGGGTGGGTCAGTGACCATGCGGTGGTCGATCGCCATATGAACACTTTGCATGTTTTCACCGGTTTGGAAATCGGAGCTATTCCACCGGCACGGAAACGGTTGTTGCGAGCGGTGGCGAGGTAATCGGCGTTGACGCTTTGACTTTGCCGGTTTAGCTGGCGGGTATGGCGAGAATTCCTTTGTTGCAGATGTCCGGCATTTCCCTGACTTTCGGGGGCGATCCGGTTTTTTCGGGGCTGGATCTGGTGGTTCAGCCGGGCGACCGTGTTGCGCTGGTAGGGCGGAATGGGTCAGGTAAATCCACCCTTATGAAAGTTATGGCTGGCTTGGTTGAGCCGGATCACGGTGACATTGTGATTCCTCCTGGTAAGTCGGTGGGTTACATGGAACAAGACCCGGGTATGGAAGGCTTTGCGACACTGGGCGACTATGCCTCAAGCGGTCTTGAACCCGGCGAGCTTTATAAGGTTGAGCGCGCAGGAGAGGGGTTGAAGTTTGACCCATCCCGCGCAGTTGAAACCGCCTCTGGCGGTGAGCGTCGGCGCGCAGCCTTGGCTAAGCTAATGGCCGAAGCACCAGATTTAATGCTGCTGGACGAGCCGACCAACCATTTGGATATCGAAGCCATCGCTTGGTTGGAGCGAGAGTTGGGTGCCACCCGAGCAGCCTACGTCCTGATCTCGCACGACCGCGCGTTCCTGCGCGCTCTTACCCGCGCGACGTTGTGGATCGACCGCGGAATGGTGCGGCGGCAAGAGCAGGGCTTTGACGCTTTCGAGTCCTGGCGCGACAAGATCTGGGAAGAAGAAGATCAACAGCGCCACAAGCTCAACCGGCTGATCAAGTCCGAGGCCAAGTGGGCCGTCGAAGGCATCAGCGCGCGCCGCAAACGCAATCAGGGCCGCGTACGCGCGTTGCAGGCATTGCGGGCCGAGAAAGCCTCGCAGATCAAACGCCAAGGTTCTGCCGCGATGACGTTGGAGGCCGGTCCAAAGTCCGGTCGAAAAGTTATTGAAGCCAGAGGTTTAGCGAAGTCTTTCGGAGCACAGCAGATCGTTCGGAACTTTGATCTTTTGGTGCAGCGTGGCGATCGAGTAGCCTTTGTCGGACCCAACGGCGTGGGCAAGACGACGCTGTTGAAGATGTTGCTGGGGCAGGAACAACCGGATGAGGGTTCGGTTGCGTTGGGCACCAATCTTGAGGTCGCTGTTTTTGACCAGACCCGCGCACAATTGGACCCCGAGATGAGCTTGTGGGACAGCCTGACCGGCGACCCCGAGATGCGGGTTTCTGGAAAGGCCGATCAGGTAATGGTCGGCGGGCAGCCCAAGCATGTGGTCGGTTACCTCAAAGAGTTTCTGTTCGACGAACGTCAGGCAAGAGCGGCTGTTAAGTCTCTATCTGGCGGGGAAAAAGCTCGACTGTTGTTGGCCAAGCTGATGGCGAAATCGTCGAACCTGTTGGTGCTGGACGAACCGACCAACGATCTGGATGTCGAGACGCTGGATCTGCTGCAGGAACTCTTGGATGACTATGACGGCACGGTTCTGCTGGTCAGCCACGATCGCGACTTTCTGGATCGGATCGCCACTACGACCATCGCGATGGAAGGCAATGGTCGCGCAACAGTCTATGCCGGAGGGTGGTCGGACTACATCGCACAAAGGGGCGATGTTTTTGAAAAGAAAGCTGACAAGCCAAAAGCTTCCAAGCCGAAAGTAAAGCAAGAGAGCCAACAGAAGCCCGGCCTATCATTCTCAGAAAAGCACAGGTTGGAGAAGCTGCCGGCGGAGATTGAACGCCTTGAGGCCGAAATCGGTAAACTGGAAGAACTGATGTCTGACCCCGAGCTTTTCACGCGCGAACCGGTCAAGTTCCAAAAAGCGACTGATGCTTTGGTTGAACGGCAGGAAAAACTGGCCGCGGCTGAGGAAGAGTGGCTAACGCTGGAAGAAAAGTCCGAAGGCGCTTAGGGGCGGGCCAGCGGTCGGGCAGGGTTGCCGACTACCGTTTCTCCGGCCGCAACGTCCTTGGTCACGACGCTACCTGCACCGATGGTCGCGTTGTCACCGATAGTGATACCCGGCATTAGTATGGCGCCTCCGCCGACCCAGACATTCCGTCCGATGGTCACTGGTAGCCCGATCTCCAGCCCTTGCGCTCGTTCAGTCGGGTCTTTGGCGTGCTGCGCACAGTAAATCTGAACATGTGGGCCAAACATAGTGTTGTCGCCGATCCGAACCGGAGCCGTATCCAGTACGACGCAACCGGCGTTGAAATAGACTTGTGCTCCGAGGTGAACGTTCACCCCATAAGCGCAATGGAACGGTGCCTCTAGAAAGCATTCGTGTCCGACTGAAGCGAACAGATCAGCAAGCTCAGGCGAAATGGCGCCACGGGTGTCCGGAGGGCAGGTGTTGTGTGCATGAACCGCGCGGCGCGCTTTTGCGCGCATTTCGTCCAGTTCCGGATCCAGGCAGCAATACCACTGCCCAGCCTGCATTTTTTCCCTCTCGGTCATTCTAACCGATTTACCGCATCCTCAAGGCGCCGTCGATGCGGATCACTTCTCCGTTGAGGTAACCCATTTCAACAATGAACCCGGCCAGACGGCCATATTCTCTCGGGTCACCTAGGCGGGCAGGGTTTGGCACATCAGCTGCCAATTGTTGTTGCACTTCTTCGGGCAGGCCAGCCAGCATCGGAGTCATGAATATCCCCGGTGCGATGGTCATCACCCGGATTCCGGTCGAGGCCAGATCGCGCGCCATAGGCAAGGTCATTCCCACCACACCGCCTTTAGACGCCGCATATGCAGATTGACCCTTTTGACCGTCAAATGCTGCGATCGAGGCAGTGTTGATAATAACTCCACGCGCGCCGTCCGGTTCCGGATCGTTTTTGGCCATTTCTGCTGCGGCCAGGCGCGAAACGTTGAACGTACCTACTAGATTGATATCGATGGTGCGCTGAAATGCGTCTAGCGGGTGAGGTCCGTCTTTTCCGACCGTTTTGATGCCATAGGCAATACCGGCGCAGTTCACGGCGGCCGAAATCTTGCCCATTTTGTCCTTCGCCAAACCGACGGCTGCCGCTACGGAGGTCTCGTCTGTCACATCTGTTTCTGCGAAGTACCCGCCAATTTCAGAGGCGACTTTTGTTCCGCGCTCAGTATCTCGGTCCAGAATTGTGACTTGAGCGCCCTGTTCAGCAAAGTGACGTGCGGTGGCTTCACCCAGCCCTGACGCTCCACCGGTTACGATTGCGGCTGTGGTGGACAAGTGCATGACAGGTTCCTTCTCATCAGGATTTGAACGTGTGTTCATTTAATCTGAGAGACAGGGCTCTGTCCACAGATTTGGTGAACACGTCAGGGCTTAGCGCCGTTTCTCAAAGCTTTCTCATAAGACTTTTAACTTTGCTTAATACGCGAGTCTCACATCGATATCAGAGATTTATCGAGTCGAGTGAGCGCCGGACAAGGAGTAAAGCGTTATGGGTAAGAGTATGAAATTGGGTTTGTCTGCCTTGGTTGCAGCACCATTTATGGCGGTGGTCGCCGCAAGCGGTGCATCCGCGTCAACCGAAGTTTGCGATTGGAGAACCGCGCGGGATGCAGCAAATCGCGGGGACTATCAGGCAATGTGTGATTGTACGCATGTTACCCCCAGTTTCCTACAAAAGTTGCAATCTCGTTCCGACTTTGGAGCGACCCTTCGCAACACCACAGCACAATGTCCCGGACTGGCTTCTTTGCTGACGGATATGCCTACAGGTTCAATTGGGGCTTCGGCAAATCCGGGAGAGAACCGCGGAAATGAGCAGTTTGCTCAGGCCGACCCAGACAACGGAGGCGGCGGTGGTCCCGGCGATGGCGGTGGTGGCCCTGGTGACGGTGGAGGTGGTCCCGGTGACGGAGGTGGCGACCCTGGCGACGGAGGTGGTGATCCCGGTGACGGCGGCGGCGATCCTGGTGACGGCGGCGGTGATCCCGGCAATGGCGGTGGCGGCAACGGCGGAAACAACGGCGGCGGCAACGGCGGAAACAATGGTGGCGGCAACGGTGGAAACAACGGCGGTGGCAACGCTGGAAACAACGGCGGCGGCAACAGCGGCAATAACGGCGGTGGCAACGGCGGAAACAACGGTGGCCCCGGTAACGGCAACGGAAACAACGGTAACCCCGGTAACGGCGGAGGGAACAATGGTGGTTCTGGCCCCGGCACCGGTAACGGTGGGGGGAACAACGGCCACGGCAATGGTTCCGGTCACGGCGGCGGCGGTCACGGTAATGGTGGCAGCAATGGCGACGGGAAGGGTGGCCATGGCGGCGGTAAAGGCGGCGATGGAAAAGGCGGCGGTAAAGGTGGCCATGGTGGCGGCAAAGGCGGAAAGAAGTAGCCGCACTGCCGCAGGCATTAAGCCTCTAGCAATAAAGAACGGCCTCCCGTTTGGGTGGCCGTTACGTGCGTTTATTTAAGTACTGATCAGCCTAGCTGAACCAAGGCGTGGCGCTTTTTACCCGCACTCAGCTTGATCGGCGACGACAGCGCGCCTGCGTCAATCATAAGTCCTGCATCAGTCAGTGGCGCGTCATCCAACTTTGCGCCGTTTTCGGCGATCAGGCGTTTGGCCTCTTTCCCTGACTTCGCCAGACCCGATTTTACGATGATCTGTACAATAGACATTCCGTCACCCAACTCGGCAGGGCTGAGCGTTAGAGTTGGAAGGTCACCGCCAACACCACCTCTTTCGAAAACCTCGCGCGCGGTGGCTTCGGCGGTCGCCGCAGCTTCGGCACCGTGGGCAAGGGTGGTTACTTCGTTGGCAAGACGGATCTTGGCCTCGTTGATCTCGGACCCTTGCAACGCGCCCAGACGGTCGCACTCATCCACCGGCATTTCAGTGTAGAGCTTCAGGAACCGCCCGACATCTGCATCAGTGGTATTGCGCCAGAACTGCCAGAACTCATAGGGCGAGCGCATGTCGGCGTTCAGCCACACCGCGCCGTCCTGAGACTTGCCCATCTTCTTGCCGTCGCTGGTGGTCAACAGGGGCGAGGTCAGACCGTAAATCTCGTGATCCAGCACGCGGCGGGTCAGGTCGATACCGTTAACGATGTTGCCCCATTGGTCCGACCCGCCCATCTGCAGAACGCAGCCATAGCGGCGGTTCAGTTCAAGGAAGTCGTAGGCCTGCAGGATCATGTAGTTGAACTCGAGGAAGCTTAGCGATTGTTCACGATCCAGCCGCGATTTCACGGACTCGAACGAAAGCATCCGGTTGACCGAGAAATGCCGTCCGATGTCCCGCAGGAAATCGAGGTAGTTCAGGTCGTCCAGCCATTCGGCATTGTTCAGCATTAACGCCTTGTTCTCGGCGTCTGAGTCATAATCGATGTAGGCCGAGAATACCTTTTTGATGCCGGCGATGTTCTCGTCGATCTGTTCGGGGCCCAGAAGAGGGCGTTCGTCCGAGCGGAACGAGGGGTCACCCACTTTGGTTGTGCCGCCGCCCATCAGCGTTATTGGCTGGTGGCCGGTTTTCTGGAACCAGCGCAGCATCATGATCTGGATCAGGCTGCCCACATGCAACGACTTGGCCGTTGCATCAAAGCCGATATAGGCCGGTTTGCATCCACTGATCAGCGCTTCGTCAAGGCCCTGATAATCGGTGCAGTCGGCGAGAAAGCCGCGCTCGATCATCGTGGCGATGAAATCCGATTTGGGATGGTAGGTCATATCGTGCCCTTTGGGTTGAAGTTGCGGGCACTGTATAGGGGGCGCTGGAGCCAAGGAAAAGGCACCTTTTCCAAGAAAAACGCGCCTGTTCTAGCTTTTGGTTGGGGGAAGGCGAAAGGCGTATAGCATTGCGATGAGGTTTAGCACCGCCAATACGAAAATCGGGGTAATTGGATCGTGCAGATGCGCGACGGCTCCGAGGATTGCTGCAAAGACCATCCCGACCAACCCAGCGCAAACATCACCGAGGGCAACTAGGTAAGGGCGCTCTTTTTCGGACGTCATCTCGATGACGTACAAGTAGCGTCCATAGATCACGCCATTGCCGCCCAGGGACAAAAGAAGAATGACCAGCGCGTAAAGCCATACGTCCTGCGCGTAACCCAGGAAGGCAAAGACGAGCGCCAACACGGCAGAGAAAGCCGAGATTAGGCACCCCAGCCACATTACGGGTTTGACCGAAATTCGACCGCTGAGCCATCCCCACAAGACTGAGCCAATTACCATCCCGAGGCTGGCCGCCATAACGAAATAGCTAAGCGAGTGTTTGGTCCCTACGTGAAAGGTAGCAGCATGTATGGTGTAGAACGGCATCGCCAACTCAACCGAGACAAACACAAGCCGAGCGGTTAGGAACTTCCGATACCACTTGTAGGCCATGCCGGTTTTAAATCCGGTAGCCAATTCCGCCAGTGGCTTTGCTTTGTCAGGCTTATCTGGGGCATTTTTTTGCTCTTCTTCCAGTAGTCGAACACCGGCAAAACTTATTCCCGCGGCGAACATGGCAAATACTCCGCACCACAGAACAACGATGTGGCGCTGCATTGGCTGATCCGAGGCCAGCAGATCGCGCGTCACCCAAACTACAAGAATTGCCAAAATTCCTGAGATTGTGGCCTGGGCGAAAACCATGCGGTTACGTTTTTCGTTGGGAACGGAAATGCCGTAAATCTGGCTCGTGCCCAAGCTGGCGATACCCTGACACAACCCCATTACGACCGCCGTGGTCAAAAACAGAAGTACAATAAGAACATTGGGTAAGCCTGTCGCGAACAGGGCGACCACGGACAGGATGGCTGCAGTTAATATGTTGGGAACATACACAGCCAGCTTTGCTCGGGTCACCCGGTTTACAAAGGGGGACACGAAGATCTCGGCAATCAGTCGAGAGCCAGTGACGAAGGGCAGTAATAGCCCGGCAAAGAAAGTGGGCGCGCCAAGAGCCAGATACAGAAAGGGCAGGACCAGATTGGGGTTCACCAACTGCCCACCGATTGTGGCCAGTGACCCGGACCAGAATATCAACTGGTAGTTTCTGCCTTCCGAGGGCTGCTTTGGTGTCTGTTTGTCGTCCATGGCTGTCCGCTTGGGGTTGACTTGGCCCAATGGTTACTCAGGCGGGGATTTCGTGCAACTGTCCGGCATGTTTCTGTCGTTTCAGACGCGCATACACTTACAAAACGCCGGATGTGACTTGCTATGAGGGTGCGGAAAAAGGCAGGTTGATTGCGCCGCGTTCTTCAACTGCAGCGCGAATAAAACAAAAAAATAAGAGGTAAGCGTGAACCGGGCCATCAGAAAAACCGGAGCGATCAGGGCTTTGGGAGCGATGTCGGGCACGTCGTTGGACGGCGTGGACGCCGCTGTTGTCGAGACAGACGGAAACAACATCATTGGCTTCGGCCCAAGCGCTTATCGCGCATACACTGAAGCAGAGCGTACCCAATTGCGAAGCGCCTTGGGGCATTGGCATGGCGAGGCGGTGGATAAGGCTGCTGAATTGGTAACTTTCGCTCATGCGGACGTAATGGCCGAGTTTGAAGAGGTCGATCTGATCGGCTTTCACGGGCAGACACTTGCCCATGAACCACAAGGACGTGGAACCTTGCAGGTTGGCGACGGCAAAGGACTTGCGCAAGCGCTGGGCGTACCGGTCGTCTGGGATTTCCGTAGCGATGATGTGGCAATGGGAGGAGAGGGCGCGCCTTTGGCACCGTTCTTCCATTTTGCCTGTGCCAAGTGGATTGGGGCATCAGAGCCGTTGTGTTTTCTGAACCTCGGAGGGGTCGGTAACCTGACCTATGTTGACCCCAGCTTTGACGGACCAGAAGCGCCGGGTGCTTTGCTGGCCTTTGATACCGGTCCGGCAAACGCGCCAGTCGATGACTTGATGCAGGAACGCCTTGGTTTGCCAATGGATCGCGATGGAGCGGTCGCGCGGGGCGGTACCGTCGAAGTCGGAGCGCTCGAGCTATTTCTGGCCGAGCCGTTCTTTTCGCGAATGCCGCCAAAATCTCTAGATAGAAACGATTTTTCCGAGATGATCGGATTGGTGCAGGAGCTGTCCGACGCGGATGCAGTGGCAACACTAACCGGTATGTGTGCAGCCGGTGTCGTACAGGGAATGGAGCATTGCCCCAAACCACCCTCTCGTTTGCTGGTCACCGGAGGCGGGCGACACAATCCGGTGTTGATGGAGATGTTGCGTGTTGCGCTTGATTGCGCGGTCGAGCCTGTCGAGGCCGTGGGTCTTAACGGTGACATGCTGGAAGCTCAGGCTTTTGCCTACTTGGCTGTTCGCGTTGCGCGAGGGTTGCCAACATCGTGCCCGGGGACAACGGGAGTAAAAGCCCTGGTCGGAGGTGGGGTTGTGAGTTCCGTATTGAGTTGACTTCAGGTTTTTAGGAGCACTCAGATTAGGTTTTCATGAAAACCAAAATTTTATTGCCCCTTATAGGCGCGCTTTGGGTATCTGTTGCCCTAGCGCAGCCCGAAACCCTTTGGGCTGAGTTTAGGGTGGCGCGGGGTGAGGGAACGTTGATTTTACCACCTCAACGCAACCGGTTTTCATGTGAAGAACCGGCGTCACCAGCCGCTGTCGAGTTCGCTCATGACTTGCAGTTAGCGTCGTTTGACTTGCACCCATTTTTTTAAACGGACCTAAACAGAAAGCCGGTTGTAATCCGAAGAGCGGGCGCAATCGAGCAAAACCGCCAGGGGTCGAAAACGCATCAATCAGTTTCCACAGCTCGTTCGACGCATTTCTGAATACCCCTTCGGTTGACATCTCAGAGTTAACTCACGTGGACCGGCGTTCTGTAAACGAAAATGCGATTGGTCAGCTATAGTTCAGTTTCGACTGGCGTCCGACACTATTGGGCACAGCGAAAAAGATGACCTTTTGGTTTATTTAGGAACCAGTTTTTTTAGCGTTTTCATTTTTTCGGAGGATATGGGCAAAGGCTTAGTGGAGCCCTAACAGCCTAAGTAGCGTTTAATTTGGTACAGCCAGCTCGTTCTGATGAACCCCATTTCATTCACGCGGAATATCAAACCCGGGAGTGGCTAGTTCGAACCCTTCGAACTCGAACCCCGGCGAAACGGTGCAACTGACCAGAGTGTAATCTCCGGTAGTGCGGGCCGATTGCCAGTGCCCCTTTGGAACGATTAACTGGGGTGCGCCTTGGGACAGGTCGGGTGAAAGCACGCGATCCACGGCAGGGCCTTCGTTGGTTTCGCTGAGAGACAGTACGAGGGGAGCACCACTATGGTACAGCCAGATTTCAGTCGCATCGACGCGGTGCCAGTGGCTGCTCTCACCGGCCTGCAGCAGAAAGTAGATACAGGTTCCAGTCGCGCGGCCTTGGTTGTCTGCGCGCCATGTCTCGCGGAACCAGCCTCCTTCGGGGTGGCTTTGCAGGTTTAGGTGATTGATGATCTCTTGTGCGGTCATATTGCGCCCTCGTGGTTTGAGGCGATTATGCACGCGGGTTCGCGATCCGCTATGGTATTCGCGAATTTGAGGAATATGTTTGGCCCATGACCCTGACTATCCCATTCGACAACAGCTATGCCCGCCTTCCTAACAGCTTTTATGCGCGGCAGGCTCCGGTCCCTGTGCGATCACCACAAATGATCGCATTCAATAATAATTTGGCGCAGATTCTCAGGGTTACTCCCGGCGATGTTCAGGAAATGGCCGAAGCTTTTGCTGGTAACTCGTTGCCGGAAGGCGCCGAGCCGATTGCACAGCTGTATTCGGGGCATCAATTCGGTAGTTACAACCCTCAACTCGGTGACGGTCGTGCGGTGCTCTTGGGTGAAACCGTAGGTATAGATGGGGTGCGGCGGGACATTCAATTAAAGGGTTCAGGCCCGACACCGTTCTCGCGGAGAGGGGACGGCCGCGCATGGCTGGGTCCGGTTCTGCGCGAGTACGTAGTGTCCGAAGCAATGCACGCGCTGGGCATACCAACCACACGGGCCTTGGCAGCTGTGGAAACCGGAGAGATTGTTTTACGCGAGGGCCCAATGCCCGGTGCTGTGTTGACCCGTGTTGCTCAGAGCCATCTGCGCGTCGGAACGTTTCAGGTTTTTGCGTCGCGCGGGCAACTGGACAGTCTGCGCCGCCTGACCGACTACGCTATTGAGCGCCACTACCCGGAAGCAGAAGGCCCGATGGGTTTGCTGCGTGCGGTAGTTGATGCGCAGTCTAAATTGATTGCAGGGTGGATGAGCGTCGGTTTCATTCACGGGGTGATGAATACGGATAATTGCTCGATCGCTGGTGAGACCATAGACTACGGTCCTTGCGCGTTTATGGACAGCTACCATCCGAACACGGTCTACAGCTCGATCGATAGAATGGGCCGTTACGCCTATTCCAACCAACCAGATATCGCTGTGTGGAACTTGGCGCAGCTTGCCACGTCGCTCATCCAGCAAATGGAGGATAAAGAAGCTGCCGTCGAAGAGGCCACAGAGATTGTTCATGCCATGCCTGACCTCCTGCAACAGAACTGGTTGAGCCGGTTTCAGTCCAAGATCGGCTTAGTGACGGACGAGGAAGGCGATCTAGCGTTGATCACGGACCTATTGACCCGGATGGCGCATAATCAGGCCGATTTCACCAACACCTTCCGTGCGCTGGGTAGTAACGCCGCGCGGGATCAATTCACCGACCCTCAGGCGTTGGATCAATGGGCTGAAGGGTGGCAGGCGCGTATGGAGCGTGAAGAAAACCCAACTGAAGTAATGACAGCGGCCAACCCTGCTTTCATCCCACGCAACCACCGGGTCGAGCAGATGATACAAGCCGCCGTACAGGGGGACTATGCTCCGTTCCATCGCCTGAACACGGTTTTAGCAAAGCCGTATCAGGATCAGCCGGACGCAGTTGACCTTACGCGCCCTCCAGCCGACAACGAAGTGGTGCACGCGACGTTTTGTGGAACTTGATTGTCAGAAGTTCTGCATCACGAGGTGTATTTAGGCAGCCATTAGGAAATCTGACCGACGACAACGCCTTGCGGGTTACCTGACAGGAACAATATTGCATAATAGGCGTAACAGGGACCTAAAGCGGAAATACTCGGATTTGTTTCAGGGGGCTCATAATGCGCTACTCCTTATTGCTGGAAGACGCGAACGGTGTTTCGTATTTTGAAGATCGGGATGTAGATGTCGAACTCAAAACCTTTGCGCCTCCGGCCGATGCATTTCTGGTGTCCAAAGAGTATGATGCCTCGCGCTTTGTATTCCTGACATTGCCTGCGGGATGGAAGGGGGTTCAGCACCGCTCTCCGAAACGCCAACTTGCCACAGTTCTGTCCGGGACTTTCCGGGTTCAGGCCGGGTCAGGTGAAATCCGTGACTTTACCGCGGGCGATTTGTTCTGGGCCGAGGATACGACCGGAACTGGGCATTCCTCGTCTGCCGAAGGTGACGAACCCGCAAACCTCATGGTTACGCAGTTTTGATAGAAGCCGGGCTACCGAACGCCGTTTATGCCAATCACAGGAAGTCTATGACCAAACCCTCAACCCTGCGCATTGCAAGTTACAACATTCAGAAATGCGTCGGTCTCGACTTTCGGCGGCAGCCTCAACGGATCATGCAGGTCATCGACAGCATGCAAGCCGATATCGTGGTGCTGCAAGAGGCTGACAAGCGCTTACCTCCGCGTCCTGCTGCTTTGCCGCACTTCATGCTTGATGAGGCTGGGTGGAAGATTGTGGATCTCGGGGGCGCTGGCAGTCTGGGGTGGCATGGCAACGCAGTAATCTGGCGCGGGGATTCGATCCGTGAGCGCCGCAAGGGGCATCACGAATTGCCGGGCCTTGAACCTCGCGGCGCAGTGCGGGTGGATTTCGATACACCAATTGGACCATTGCGTGTGATGGGAATGCATCTCGGACTTCTGCCAGCCTCTCGCCGTCAGCAGATCACACACATTCGACGATGCGACGATGACCTTGAGCAGATGCCGACTGTCTGGGCTGGGGATTTCAACGAATGGTCACGCCAACCCGTTTTGGATCACCTTGCGCCTGACATGCGGTTTTTGCCTCCGGTTCCCAGCTTTCCTGCTGCTCAGCCACTGGGCGCGCTGGACCGGATCGCGCTGGGCGCGGGATTGGAGGCCGTCTTGCACGGGGTTCATGATACACGGCCAGCGCATATTGCGTCGGATCACTTGCCGATCTGGGCAGATTTGCGTCGTGTTGCTTAACAGGCAATTCCCCTGTGGCGCCAACCGCTCAGACGGTTTAAGACAGAGACCCGAACTACTCTGAGGGTCACTCATGTCCGATACGATCATCGCCCGCTGCGAAGCCAAAGGTCTGCGCATGACGGGTCAACGCCGCACAATCGCTCAGGTTTTGCAGCAAAGCGAAGATCACCCGGATGTAGAAGAGCTCTATGCGCGCGCCTCAGAGGTGGATTCGGGCATTTCCATCGCCACGGTTTATCGCACCGTAAAGCTATTCGAAGAGGCGGGGATTCTTGAGCGTCTTGAATTCGGCGACGGCCGTGCGCGTTACGAAGATGCCGAGCGGGACCACCATGATCACCTGATCGACATGCAGTCTGGTGAAGTGATTGAATTCGTGGATCCTGAGATCGAAGCGCTGCAGGAAAAAATCGCCGCCAAACTTGGGTATAGGCTCAAGGGTCACCGGCTGGAACTATACGGCGTACCGCTGGAGCAAGACTGACACATCACAAAACGCGAACGGTAGCCCCACGGGAAATCATGTTTTCCGCGGTAATATTTCTTGCCAGATCGCGTTTCTTCGGTTTTTGGTGGAGCTAAGGGCGGTTGGTTTGAACCGCGTATCTCTACGGACACGACTATGAACAACGTAAACGGCATTTTGCTGGTCGTCGGCGCGATGGCTGCTTTTGCGCTTGAGGACATGTTTATCAAGCTTTTGTCGGTGACTGTACCGACCGGCCAGATCATGGTCGTGTTAGGTGTGGTTTGCGGCCTCGCCTTTGCGGTGATGTCTCTGGCCACCCGAAAGCGCATCTTTGACCCGGTGGCTTGGCAGCCTCTGCCTCTGGTCCGTGCCGCGACCGAGATGTTTGGCGCGCTGACTTTCGTCACTGCGTTGTCACTGGTCGAGCTGTCCACCGTTGCCGCTGTGTTTCAGGCGATGCCTTTGGCTGTAACCATGGGCGCGGCCCTGTTTCTGGGCGAAAAGGTCGGATGGCGTCGTTGGAGTGCGATTGGCCTGGGCTTTATCGGAGTCCTGATGATCATTCGCCCCGGTCTCGAGGGGTTCCAGCCGGAGTCCTTGTTTGTCGTGGCGACCGTTATTGCCATTGCTGCACGGGATCTGATCACTCGGCGACTGGACGTCCGGGTTGCCTCTTCCGTAGTCGCGCTGCAGGCCTATTTTGCGGTGGCATTGTCAGGGGCGGCATTGATGGTGTTCACGTCACAGTCCATTGTTCCGCTGCAATCCGCGCAATTCGGTCCCTATCTTGGCGCAGTTGCTTTCGGCGTTTTGGGCTACTACGGCATTGTCACCGCCATGCGAATTGGCGAGGCGTCTGCGCTGACTCCGTTCAGATACACGCGACTAATCTTTTCGATTATGGCCGGTATGCTGATGTTCGGCGAGCGCCCGGACTTCATGACACTAGCCGGGGCCGCCTTGATTATGGGGTCGGGCATGTATTCGTTCATTCGTGAGCGCAAGCTTGCCCGGGAGATGGCGCTCGCAGCCTGACGGATCGTCGCACGTTGGCGCAAACAGTAAGCTGTTAGCCCTAAAGGCTCGGGAATAGACGTGTTAGCGGTAACATAAACGGTTTACATTTGACCCGGTGATGTTATGAGGCTTGCAACAGATTTCAGCCACAGGGAATGGCCTCATGAGCACCATTATCGACATCCATGCACGTGAAATTCTGGACAGCCGGGGCAACCCGACCGTCGAAGTGGACGTGATCCTGGAAGACGGCACCATGGGCCGTGCTGCCGTACCCTCGGGCGCATCGACCGGTGCATATGAAGCGGTAGAAAAGCGCGATGGCGACAAGGCGCGTTACATGGGCAAAGGCGTTCTGGAAGCCGTTGCTGCGGTAAACGGTGAAATCGCCGAAGAACTGGTGGGTTTCGACGCGACCGAGCAGGTCGCCATCGATCAGGCAATGATTGAATTGGACGGAACCGAGAACAAGGGCCGCCTAGGCGCGAATGCCATTCTGGGTGTCTCGCTGGCAACGGCAAAAGCCGCAGCTGATTTCACTACGCAGCCTTTGTTCCGCTACGTTGGGGGAACCTCGGCTCGTGTTCTTCCAGTGCCCATGATGAACATCATCAACGGTGGCGAGCACGCGGACAACCCGATCGACATTCAGGAATTCATGATTATGCCGACTTCGGCCGCGAATATCCGCGAAGCCGTGCGTATGGGGTCCGAGGTGTTCCACACTCTGAAAAAAGAGCTGTCGGCCGCAGGTCTGGCCACCGGAGTTGGCGACGAGGGCGGTTTTGCTCCGAATATCGCAAGCACTCGTGAAGCTTTGGACTTCATTCTGAAATCCATCGAAAAAGCTGGCTACAAGCCTGGTGAAGAAATCCATCTGGCGTTGGATTGTGCCGCCACAGAGTACTTCAAGGACGGCAAATACGTATTGTCGGGCGAAGGCCAGAGCCTGACCTCGGAAGAAAACGCGGCGTACCTCGAAGCTCTGGTAAATGACTATCCGATTATCTCGATCGAAGACGGCATGTCCGAAGACGACTGGGACGGTTGGAAAGCACTTACAGATATGCTGGGTGACCGCGTTCAGCTGGTCGGTGACGATCTGTTCGTGACTAACCCCGAACGTCTGGCCGAAGGGATCGAGCGTGGCTGTGCCAACTCGATGCTGGTCAAGGTGAACCAGATCGGTTCTTTGACCGAGACACTGCGCGCCGTAGATATGGCCCACCGCGCGCGTTACACCAATGTCATGTCGCACCGCTCTGGTGAAACCGAAGACGCGACCATTGCTGATCTGGCCGTTGCAACCAATTGCGGGCAGATCAAAACCGGCTCGTTGGCACGGTCGGACCGGTTGGCCAAATACAACCAACTGATCCGAATCGAGGAATCGCTGGGCGAGGTTGCGGAATACGCCGGGCGGTCTATCCTGAAGCGGTAATTCTGCCCGAACAGCCCTGTCTGCAGTCGGGCAGGGCTAATTCCGGATGGGATTTGAACCGTGGTTGAGGCTTTGATCTTTGACGTTTTTGGCACCTGCGTTGATTGGCGCAGCTCTGTCGCGCGCGAAGTGGCCGCTGTTCTTCCTGATCTGGACGCCTTGGAATTCGCGGATGCCTGGCGAAGTGAATATGATCCGTCGATGGCCGCCATTCGAGAAGGCGGCCGTGGCTACATTGCGTTAGATGACCTGCATCGCGAGAACCTTGAGGTTGTTGCAACGCGGTTCGGAGTCAAAGTGCCGGATCCCGCGGGTTTAACCGCGGCTTGGGAACGGCTTGACCCTTGGCCCGATGTCGTCAGGGGATTGTTGGAGCTGAAGCGTAAAAGGATCATCGCGCCATGTTCGAATGGTTCAATTGGCTTAATGACCCGATTGGCCCGATATGGTGATTTACCGTGGGACTGCATCCTCGGAGCCGAGATTGCGCGGGACTATAAGCCCAAGCCTCAGGTATATCTGGCCAGTTGTGCTGCGCTACGGCTGGATCCCGATCAGGTTATGATGGTCGCGGCGCACAATGATGACCTTTACGCGGCACGGCAGGCGGGGTTGAAGACCGCTTTTATAGCTCGGCCAACCGAGCATGGCCCTGCCCAAACACATGATCTGCGGGCTGAAGGAAGCTGGGATATTGTGGCCAAGGACTTTGTGGATTTAGCTCGGCGGCTTGGCTGAAACGGATTTAGTGCAAAAAAGGTGACCGTATAACCCCTTAAAAACGCGCTTATTTTTAAAAAATTTTGTATTTTTCTACCATAATTGGCATTATGTGTGAACTTTTTCCTATTCGGTGATGCTGACGGTTTTGTATTCTGAGTGCATTACAGAAAAGGAGAATACCATGACTGGTTCGAAATTCCTTCTCGTAGCATCAGTTATCAGCACTGTATTTCTGGCGGCCTGCGCAGGGCCGGGTACTTATCCGATTACCGGAGATACTGTCTCGGCGAGCGATCCGGTTCATGACATGGATATGCCCGGCTACGTCTTCCGCGGAGAAGTTCGCTAAGCAAACCTGGAAGGGTCACAGGCTTATGCGCCCGTGACCGAACCTTATGTCAGAGCGGTTTGCTCATCAGCATATAGCGGTCGCGGGGCCTGAAACCTGTGCGCAGATACAGCTTCTGCGTGGCTTCATTCGTTCGATCGACTTCTAAATGCAGGGCGGTCAATCCGGCTCCGGCAAGGGCTTTGGGGAGGTCCAGTAAGACTTCGGTTGCAATGCCACGGCCGCGAACGGCGGGGCGGATGTAAATCTCGTCTACGAAACCGTCCATGCCACCGAACTCGACTGACCAGCCGAATGTCAGGACGATGTAGCCCAGCGGCGCGCGTCCAGGTCCAATCAGGTAGATGCAGCCGTGGGGAATACCCTCTAACAGCGGGGCCAGAGCATTGCGGGTTTGATCCGCATCCTGGGTAATTCCGGCTTCGGCGTGGAAGGCGGTGACGAGACCCATTAGTCGGTCCAGATCTTCGGGGCGGGCTAGTCTAAGTGCAGCGCTCATAGTCGGGCCAGTCGTTCTGTAAGAAGGTCAAAAAAGCCATCGGCATCTACTTCGCCCATGAACGTTGCGTTTGGCGGATGATCCGTGACGCGCCACCAGTCCGCCACGGTCATGCCCATGGTCAGCTCGGACCCAGTTTCGATCTGGACGTTGATGTGCCGACCCGAGAATAGCTCTGGTCGGATCAGGTACGCGGTGACGCAAGGATCGTGCAGGGGCGCCCCTTCAGAGCCGTATTTCTCCTTGTCAAACCGTTCGAAGAAATCAGTCATTTCAGCCACTGCGTGACCGACTTTGGAGTTCAAAGCGCGGAAGGCATCGTTGCGATGTTTTGTGACTAGCGCATCATGTGTGACATCCAAGGGCATTACGACAATATGAACGCCAGATTTAAACACAATTTCAGCAGCTTCAGGGTCGACATAAATGTTGAATTCCGCCGCTGGTGTTATGTTCCCAACTTCAAAATACGCACCGCCCATCAGGACGATTTCCTGTACCCGGTCGATAATATCCGGTGCTTTCAAAAAGGCCGAGGCAATGTTGGTCAACGGCCCCAAAGGGCACAAGGTAACGGTGCCCGGCTCGTGCGCGCGTAGCGTATCGATGATGAAATCTACAGCGTGCCCTTCGGCCAGAGGCATTTCGGGATCCGGAAGGACCGGACCATCCAGCCCGGTTTTGCCATGCACGTGTTCCGCAGTAACCAACGGCCGTTTCAATGGACGATCGCACCCGGCGTAGACAGGAATGTTGGTATGGTCCGCAAGTTCGCAGACGATGCGTGCGTTCTTTGCGGTCAGTTCAAGCGGAACATTGCCCGCAACCGCGGTGATCCCTAGCACTTCGATCTCTTCGGGGCTGGCGAATGCGAGCAGGATAGCAACGGCGTCGTCCTGTCCGGGATCGGTATCGATGATTACTTTGCGGGGGGGCATGGTCGTCTCCGGGGGGTAGTGAAGGTCGGACACTCGCAACTGCGGCCGCACTTGTCCACCCGTTTTACGAGTCTGCGACTACGCTCACCGGCGGGAGTTTGCCATTGGCACGGTGTTCTTCAATTTTGACCTCGTCCCAAAGCGTATCCATCTCTTCCAAAGTGCTTTCAGAAGGCGTTTTCCCACGGTTTGCGAGGCGTGCTTCGACTTGTTCAAAACGGCGAGTGAACTTGGCATTGGTGCGGCGCAAGGCGGCTTCGGGCTCAATCCCAAGATGACGTCCAAGGTTTACCATCACGAACAATAGGTCGCCGAATTCGTCTTCTAACGCGTCAGCGTCCATGCTGTTGCGCGCTTCTTCAAGTTCGGCCGCCTCTTCGGTGATCTTTGCAAGAACGTGGCTGGCATCAGGCCAGTCAAACCCCACGCGCGCAGCACGCTTTTGCAGTTTGTGAGCACGTAAAAGAGCGGGCAGGTTGGCCGCGACACCGTCCAGTGCACCTTTTTGCTCTTTGCCTGCGCGTTCTGCGGCTTTGATGGTTTCCCAATCCACGGTTTGTTGCTCGGCCGATTTCTCTCGGGATTCTTCACCAAACACGTGCGGATGGCGCGCAACCATCTTGTCTGACATCGTGCGCACTACGTCTTGAAAGGAAAAATGTCCGGCTTCTTCGGCCATCTGGGCGTGAAAAACCGACTGAAAAAGAAGGTCGCCCAGTTCGCCCTTCAACTCATCATAAGCCTCACGTTCAATCGCATCGGCGACTTCGTAAGCCTCTTCGATTGTGTAAGGGGCTATGGTGGCGAAATCCTGTTCAATGTCCCACGGGCAGCCTGTCTTGGGGTCGCGTAAGCGGCGCATGATTTCCAGTAAACGCTCGATTCCCGCGTCGCTGTCGTGGATCAGAGGATTTTCGGCCATTGCGAACCCTTTCGTTCCGGTGTCAGATGCATCCATTCCGCAGCCACGTTCAGGAGTCCACCCCCTATGCCCGTCGTCAACCGAATTGCTGATTTCTCTGCCGATATGGCCGCGTGGCGTCAGCATCTGCATACTATTCCAGAACTTGAGTTCGAATGCTTCGAGACTTCGGCGTTTGTTGCCGAGCGTCTACGAGAGTTCGGGGTTGATGAATTGCACGAGGGAATCGCAAAGACCGGGATCGTGGCCATCATCAACGGACAGGGCGAAGGGCCGACGATCGGATTGCGTGCGGACATGGATGCATTGCCGATCCCCGAGGAAACTGGCCTCGACTATGCTTCAAAAAATCCGGGCAAGATGCATGCCTGCGGACATGATGGGCATACAACGATGCTGTTGGGTGCAGCCCGATACCTGTCTGAAACTCGGAATTTCCGGGGGCGCGTCGCACTGATCTTTCAGCCTGCAGAGGAAGAAGGCGGCGGGGCAAGCGTGATGGTCGAAGAAGGCATAATGGAGCGGTTCGATATCTCTCAGGTCTATGCGTTGCACAATGACCCGGGCAACCCGGTCGGCGCGTTTTACACCACACCGGGGCCAATCATGGCGGCCGTGGATACGTTCCATATTCATGTGAAGGGTGTCGGGGGGCATGGAGCTATGCCGCACCAAACTCGCGATCCTGTAATGGCCGCCTGCGGTATCGCACAGGCTATTCAGACCATTGTCAGCCGCAATCACTATGCGGTCGAAGACTTGGTCGTATCTGTAACGCAGATCCATACTGGCACGGTTAACAATGTGATCCCAGAAACGGCTTACCTCAACGGCACCATCCGGACGTTTGATCCCAAAGTGCAGCAGATGGTGATTGAGCGGATGGAGCAGATCGTAAAAGGGCAAGCCGCATCGTACGGAGTGGAGGCTGAACTGGATTACGAGGTCGGCTATCCTGCGACTGTTAATGACAAGGATAAGTGCGCTTTTGCTGCAGAGGTAGCTCGCGAGGTGTCCGGTGCCGAACGTGTTGTAGCCGACATGGGGCGCGACATGGGAGCAGAGGACTTTTCCTACATGCTGCAGGCACGCCCGGGTGCTTATTTGTTCTTGGGGCAGGGCGAGGGGCCTGGCCTTCATCATCCGAAATACAACTTCAACGATGAGATCGCGCCAGTGGGTGCGTCCTTTTTTGCGAGAGTTGTGGAAAAGGCGCTGCCAGTAACCTGACAGGTGTGATTGGTGTAAATCTTAGAAAGACACAGAGACGAGGACCGCAGGGATGTCACTGGAAGACTCAAGTAAGTACGTCGATGAGGCGTTTACCACCCCGGAACTAAAGGGGGTTTCGTACGAAAATACGTTCGGAGGCGCGGTTTCATTTCTTCGCCGTTTGTACACCAAGGACCTGAGCGGGGTGGATATTGCAGTAACAGGTATCCCGTTCGATCAGGCCGTCACAAACCGGCCGGGCACTCGTCTGGGGCCGCGGGCCATTCGCGAAGCCAGCACGCTGCAATCTCCGGATGAGCCTTACGGATGGCCTTTCAAAGCGTTGTCCGAGCTTGCCATTATTGATTATGGCGACCTGGCCTTTGACTATGCCAATATCCCAGCCTTTCCGGATACGCTGACCGACCATATACGCACCATCCTTGCGGAAGACGTAGCCTCGGTTGCGTTGGGTGGGGATCACTACGTTAGCTTTCCAATCTTGAAAGCCTACGCTGAGAAGTACGGTCCAATGTCCCTGCTGCAATTTGATGCACACACTGACACATGGGCAGACGACAATTTGGATCGCGTTGATCACGGCACGATGTTTTACAAGGCAGTGAAATCGGGAATCGTGGACCCGAAGCGGTCTGTTCAGGTTGGCATCCGCACAACGAACGAAGACACTCTGGGCGTTAACATCATCGATGCTCGCGAGGTCTACGAAAGCGGCCCCGCAGCCGTGGCGCAAAAGATCAAAGGGATATTGGGTGATAACCCGGTCTATTTGAGCTTCGACATCGATGGTCTGGATCCGGCCTTTGCCCCCGGCACCGGAACCCCAGTTTGGGGTGGGCTGACGTCGATACAAGCACAGATCATCCTGCGGGATATCGCCGGTATCAACATAAAGGGCGGAGATGTGGTCGAGGTTTCACCTCCTTATGACACATCCGGAGCAACGGCGATTGCTGGTGCCCATGTGGCCACTCAGATCATCTGTCTGCTTGGATGGAATAAGCTTGTACCGGCTTAACCTTTGGTTAGGCATATCTTCGGTATCTGCTTGTCAAAGAACATAGATGGGGAGCAGTCATGACGGACTTCAATCAACCGATCAGCGGCAATGATCTGGCTCGTTTTTCGGGGCCAAACACATTCATGCGGCTACCGCAGGCGGACTCCCTAGCCGGGCTGGATGTCGCCGTATTAGGCATTCCGATGGATATCGGGACATCGTGGCGCTCGGGAACTCGCTTTGGGCCAAAGCAAATTCGCAGTGAAAGTGCGATGATCCGGCCGTATAACATGGCTACTTTTGCGGCACCTTTTGATAGCCTTCAAATTGCGGACATCGGCGATCTGGCGATCAATACATTCTCGCTTGCCGACAGCCTGAGGATCATCAAAGAAAGCTATGATGCCATTCTGGCGCAGAGGGTGACGCCCGTTGCGATGGGCGGTGATCACTCAATCACCCTGCCAATTCTGCGGGCGATTGCGGCTAAGCACGGCCCCGTGGCTTTGGTCCATGTGGATGCCCATGCTGACGTGAATGATGAGATGTTTGGCGAGCGTGAAACCCACGGCACTGTCTTCCGCCGCGCCTACGAAGAGGGTTTGATCGTTCCCGACAAAACATTCCAGATCGGCATTCGTGGATCAGGTTATGCATCGTCGGATTTCACCGAGGCCAAGGATTGGGGGTTCCGGCAGTTCCCGGCGTGGGAATTGTGGCAGCAGAACCTGACAGAGATTGGGTCGCAAATTCGGAAAACGGTAGGAGAGCACCCCACCTACATCACATACGATATCGACAGCCTTGACCCTTCCTTTGCGCCTGGGACTGGTACGCCAGAAATCGGAGGTCTGACGACCCCGCAAGCTCTGCAGCTGATTCACGCGCTAGGTGGATTGAAGGTAGTGGGTTGCGATTTGGTCGAAGTATCTCCGCCCTATGACACATCGGGCAACACGGCGCTGACGGCTGCGAACTTGTTGTTCGAACTTCTGTGCATTCTACCCGGAGTGACGTCACGGTAGGGGGATTGGCGTCTTGCTGGACGTGATGATCCGAATAAAGTTCCTGAAAAGAATGGTTTCGGGATGAAGAAAATGGTGCTTTGGCTAATCGGCGGTCTGATTGTGGCGCTGGGTGTCTATATCCGTATTGCACCATCTGATCCTGACGTATGGCATGTGGCACCAGTAGGAGAAACCGATCTGGACATGCAAGGTGGTGTTGTGCGGGTCGTCAAAACTGGGTCAGATGGTCTTGCGAGGCTGGATGCAGTTGCCCGTGCAACACCTCGCACCCGGGTTCTGACCGGGAGTGTTGGTGAGGGAATGGTTACCTATGTTACCCGAACCAAAGTAATTGGATTTCCCGATTACACCACTGCGCAACAAGATGGTGATGTCCTGCTGGTGCATGGCCGTTTGCGGTTTGGGAGATCAGATTTTGGGGTAAACAGAAACCGTGTTGATGGGTGGCTGGCTGCCCTGCAGCCCTGAGGAAAGACACCCTTCCTGCACTTCACGCCACATTGGTACATTCAGTGACATCTGACATTGGGCTGTAAACATTCGTCCATCGACCTGTAGGCAGATCATCTCACCCAGTTCTATTCGCGACCCGGATTTGTCGGTGCAATAGCAGTCCTGAACCTTGCCTCCGGGGCCGACCACGTCAGCCAGGGCAGGGGCAGTACATAGCATTAAAGCAAGTGCCAATCGTTTCATAAGCGCAAGCTTAGCACAGGGTCAGCCCTTGACCAAAGCCGCGGATTGATAGACACCGCGCGGATGATCCCCGAAGAACGCCTAGAACAGATCACCCAGCGATTCCAATACCTCGAAGCTGCCATGGCTGATGGCGCGTCGGGCGGGGACATAGCTGTGCTTGCCAAAGAATATTCGGATCTCAAGCCTGTGGTGGACCAAATCATGGCGTGGCGCCAATTGGTTTCGGATTTGGCAGAAGCCGAGTTGATGTTGGCCGACCCGGATATGAAGGAGTTGGCAGAAGAGGAAATTCCTGAACTGCAGTCACGCATCCCCGAAGCTGAGCATGCGCTGCAACTGGCTCTATTGCCCCGTGATGAGGCCGACGCACGACCTGCCATGCTGGAAATTCGACCCGGCACCGGAGGAGATGAGGCTGCGCTGTTCGCGGGTGATCTTCTACGGATGTACCAGCGCTATGCCGAAGGGCGCGGATGGCAATTTGAGATTATCGAAGAGCAGGCATCAGACTTAGGTGGCATCAAAGAGGTCGTGGCCCACATCAAAGGCGACAACGTTTTTGCCCGTATGAAATATGAGTCGGGTGTGCACCGTGTTCAGCGCGTTCCCGAAACCGAAAGTGGCGGTCGCATCCACACGTCTGCCGCGACTGTAGCGGTCCTGCCCGAGGCCGAAGATGTGGACATACAAATCGACGCGAATGATATCCGCATCGATACGATGCGCAGCTCTGGTGCCGGTGGACAGCACGTGAACACCACTGACTCGGCTGTGCGGATTACGCACCTTCCGACTGGGTTGGTTGTCACAAGCTCTGAGAAATCTCAGCACCGCAACCGCGAAATCGCCATGCAGGTTCTCAAGACACGTCTTTACGATCTTGAACGCCAGCGGATTGACAGTGAACGTTCAGCTGATCGTGCCAGCCAAGTAGGGTCTGGCGATCGTTCCGAACGTATTCGCACTTACAATTTCCCACAGGGACGCATGACTGATCACCGCATTAACCTGACGCTCTACAAGCTGGATCAGGTGATGCAGGGTGACCTGGATGAAGTGATCGACGCGCTGACAGCAGATGATCAGGCTCGTTTGTTGGCTGAGATGGCGCAATGATCGGTGCTTTGACAGCTGCGCAAGCAATGGTCGCCGCAACAGCGCGTCTGCGGGCTGCTGGTGTTGCGGACCCTGCGCGAGACGCGCGGGTGCTGTTGGCGCACGCGGCGCGTATTGAAGCGAGCCGGGTAACGCTAATTGCGCCCGAGGAACTTTCGCCAGAAATAGCAGAGCGCTATGACCAGCTAATTTCCCTGCGGGCCATTCGGGTGCCAGTGTCGCACCTCTTAGGCGAGCGTGAGTTTTACGGCCGCCGTTTTCGTGTAAGCCGAGACGTTCTGGACCCGCGTCCTGAGACCGAAACACTGATTGAGGCTGCACTAAGTGAGCCCTTCGATCATGTGTTGGATCTGGGTGTGGGCTCTGGTTGCATACTGATCACTTTGTTGGCCGAGCGCGCCAGCGCCGCTGGAATTGGCGCTGACTTAAGCGAAGCCGCCTGTTTGCAAGCCAGCGCCAACGCCATTCAGCATAAAGTTGAGGATAGGGCGGAAATCATAAAATCCAACTGGTTTGACGACATTGATGGTCAATTTGATCTCATTGTTTCCAATCCGCCCTATATTTCTCTAGCAGAGTTAGCGGAACTTTCTCCAGAAGTACGCGAGCACGAGCCCCGTATGGCTTTGACCGACGAAGGTGACGGGCTGGGTGCCTATCGTCGAATCGCGGCAGGGGTGCCTGATTTCCTCATGCCCGGAGGGCGGTTGCTGGTTGAAATTGGCCCGACACAAGGAGCAAGCGTAGCAGCCCTATTTCAGGCAGCAGGCTTGGCCAAAACGCGCGTTATTCAGGACCTCGATGGTCGGGATCGTGTCGTTTTTGCCAGAATGCCGTAGAAATACGGGGGTTCTGAGGCCGAAAAGCGCCGATTGATGTAAAAAAGCTGCGAAATAATGGACAAACCTCTTGTCTGTAGGCGCAGGACATGTTTACTCAGGATTAGTCGGAGAGGTTGACGCTGCTTCAGCGGGCCCCTGACGCCAAGCCCAAAAAAGTCGACATCGCGTCACGGCTAATGCCTCTGAGCAGTGCAGGACGCGGGATGATCGGCATCGAATGACAAGGCTGACGTAAAGTAAGATGAGATCTTCCAAATCCCGCTCACGGGCCAAGAATAACCGCAATCGTCCTTCAGGCGGCAACGTTGTAAATCGGGTTTTTGATAGCTCGGGACCTGAAGGCAAGGTGCGTGGTACGCCCCAGCAGATCATAGATAAATATAACCAGCTGGCGCGCGACGCTCAGTTGTCGAACGATCGCGTGGCCGCCGAAAACTTTCAGCAGCACGCGGAGCACTACCTGCGTTTGCTGAGCGAAGCGCAACGCGAGATCGAAGCGCGTCGCGAAGAGCAAGAGCGCCAAAACCGCGAACGACAGGCCGAGCGTGACCGAGAGCGCGCCGAGCGTCAGGAACGCGAAGCTGCGCGTCAGGCCGATCCGGCTGAGGCACCTCAGCCCGACGTAATGGACTTTGGGGCCGAGGCTTCGACGCCTGAATCCGGTCTGGTTGAAACTCCGGAAAGCAAAGATGCAGCACCGGCGGCAGAGGCACCGGAAAAGAAAGAGAAACCTGCTCGTCGGCCGCGTGCGCGAAAGCCTAAGGCTGCTCCTACCGAGGATGCGCCAAAGACAGACGGCGACGCACCGGAAGCAGCCGAATAGTTACGGCAGAAATGACTTACGAAAAGCTCTGGCGAGTTCGCCGGAGCTTTTTTCTTTAATAGACCCTCGCTCAGGCCCCACGCAAACGAGGCGTCTGTGGTTGGCTAATTGTTGGGTCGGAACTCGCCTCTACTTCGGACATCTTCTTAGGCTGGCGTCCATTTTTTCTCTGCGAAAGTTGGAAGAAGTTTTGGCGTCTTAAATAACGCCTGTACTTTGTTTTCAAATCGTCTTGTTGAACTTCACCGCTGATGGTTATCGGCAAGTCTAACTGCCACAGCGCCTGATAGTCTCCGTTGCGCCGCAGTATAATCTTGACCCGTATGAGGCCGTTGCGTGCGCGAGTATAATTTCGTTTGAAATAACAACGTATTCAAAGCCGATGTCGAAAGTGAAGCCAGTTTTTCATCAATGATTTTAGATTGCCAGGCACAAAGTTGCAGCTGTGTTCCTGGCCTGACGCAAGTGCAGGTGCCGCCTTACCAAGAATGAAAGTGGTGATGGGCTAAGGAATAATTTTTAACGGTATTTACTAAAAAAATTGCCTGTTTCAGAATGCAAAAAGCCGTTTCTAACCAGCGATAGAGCGCGCCAACGCGCAAAACGCCTCAAGCGGGACTTGTTCCGCGCGTTCTGTCGGCTGGATGCCGGACGCTAGCAAGCGATCTTCGATATCCGGGGTGATACCTTTCAACGAGGCGCGCAGCATCTTTCGACGTTGGTTGAAGGCAGCAGCCACAACGCGTGAGAGGATTGCAGCATCAGCGGGATACCGGGGCTCGGGCAGGGCAGTCAGGTGGACCACCGCGCTGGAAACCTTGGGTGGCGGAGTGAATGCGCCGGGTGGAAGAGACATCGCAATACGAGCCTCGGACCGCCATTGGGCAAGGATAGCCAGACGACCATAAGCCTTGCTGCCGGGTTGGGCGACAATTCGTTCGGCAACCTCTCGCTGAAACATTAGTGTCAGGCTTTGCCAAAAGGGTGGCCATTCAGGAGGGGTTAGCCAGCGCACCAATAGTTCTGTGCCAACGTTGTAAGGCAAGTTGGCCGCGATACGGATCGGCGGTGTTAGGTGCTCCTGCGGGTCGATTTCCAGCGCATCGCCGTTGATCACCTCAAGACGCCCGGGATAGGCCGATGCAATGTCGTTTAGGGCGGCGATGCAGCGCGTGTCTTTTTCGACCGCTACGACCTTCCGCGCGCCTTCTGAAAGCAGTCCTCGGGTCAAGCCTCCAGGGCCGGGGCCAATTTCCAGAACGTCGCAGTTCGTCAAGTCTCCGGCCTGACGTGCGATTTTGGCTGTCAGGTTCAGATCGAGCAAAAAGTTCTGCCCCAGCGACTTTCGCGCCGAAAGCTGATGCGTCGCGATAACTTCGCGTAAGGGGGGCAGGGTGTCGATTGCGCTCATGATCCGTCTACCGTGGCGCGGTTTTGTAGCTGTGCGCCAGTGATTTCTTACTTTGGGCCGGGATATTTTGCGCCGGGTGAAGGATCAAGCGCTTTGTACCATTCGTTGGGCAAGTTTAAGGGCTTCGATCAAGCTGGTGGGGGTGGCGATACCTTGCCCCGCGATGTCCAACGCGGTGCCATGATCGGGCGAAGTACGTATGAAGGGCAAACCAAGTGTCACGTTGACGCCGCGGTCAAAGTCCAGCGTCTTGATCGGGATTAGGGCCTGGTCGTGGTACATCGCAATCGCCGCATCATAGCGAGAGCGGGCGGCGGCGTGGAACATTGTATCGGCAGGATGAGGTCCGGTCGCCGTGAAAGTATCAGTCGGCAGTCCGTTGATTAGATCGGCGATCCAGTCCAGTTCTTCACGCCCCATTTTGCCGCCCTCGCCGGCATGGGGGTTGAGCCCTGCGATGGCTATACGCGGATGTGAGATCCCAAACTGAGTGCGCAGCCCCTTAGCCGTAATATCGATTGTATCGCGCAGTAGATCAGGGGTCAGCGCGGCTGGAACTTCGGAAAGAGCAATGTGGATCGTAGCAGGTACGACGCGCAACTGTTCGCTCGCCAGCATCATGACAACGCGTTCCCGCCCAGCCAAAGCGGCGAGAAATTCGGTGTGACCCGGATAGGCGAACCCAGCGCCGTCAATCAGCGCCTTCTTGTGGATCGGAGCAGTACAGATTGCCGAAGCCGCGCCGGTTTGTGTCAGGGCGACGCCCTTTTCAATTGCGGATATGACCGAGGGTGCATTGGCTGGGTCTGGATGCCCCGGCACGTTGGGGGCGGGAAAGTCAAAGTGCAGTACCGGCAGGGCCGTTTTGCTGATTTCAATCGCCTCACTCGGCTCAGAGATGCGCGCGACCGGAGTGTCTGATGGCAGGTGTGTTGCGTCGCCGATATAGAAAAACGGACAGGTACCGCGCAGGGTCGACCACGCTTTGGCTGCAATCTCCGGGCCGATACCGGCCGGATCTCCACAGCTGAGCGCGATAGGCGACATCATTTTTCTACGATGGTCGCGTCGGCCCGAAGCTGTTCGATCAGGCTGTCTGCAAAGGCCTGCAAACGCTGTTGTGTCAGGGCGTTGGCGACATCCACGCGTGAAGTATCCTCGCCTCGGTCAACGGTGCGGGTGCATAGCATCAGGAACATCAGTGTCTGGCCATTGTTGCGCGTCAGCGCCGTAGAAACTTCGTTCAGATCAAGCTTGGCCAGTTCCAGCGCGACATCGCGCGGAATTTCCGAAGGGCTGGCGTCGATGCGTTCCAGTACTTCGGGAGATTGATTTTTGGCGATGCCATAAAGATCGTCGCAGGTGTCGATCTCTTCTTTCAGTTTTGCGGCCTTGGCCAATGTGTCGGCACTGCGACCACCCGGCAGGTAGTAGGCTGCATAATTGATCTTTGAATAGCGCGGAGTACCAGTCGCAACTTCACGCAGACCGCGCATTTGGAACAGCGCGATAGCATTGGGTAGCGAAATCGGTTGCGTGATGTCACCATTCTTAAGGCCCAGGATCACAGGCTGTAGCGCAGGCGGCAAATCGGAAAGGTTCAACCAATCCAAACGGCCACCGTTATTGCGCGTCGCTGCAGCCGAATACTGGGTTGCGGCGCTCGAGAATGTATCAACACCCTCAATTTGCGAGATTTCCTGAGCCAATGCCTCTGCCTGAGCAGCGGTTTGTTGGTTCACCGGGATGATAATTTCCGACATCAAAACTTGTAGGCCACCACGGCCAGCTTGTCCGAGTGCGCGGTTGACTTCTTCTTCTGACGGACGAGCCTGAGAGAGGAAGCGGGCGCTGATGTAATCCCGCCATGACAGCTGATCGGCAACAAAGTCCCGAACAGTTTCACGATCAACGCCGGATTCGGCCAGCAGTTGGAGGAACTGATCCGTTGACAGCTGGCCCCGAGCGGCGAACTCGTCGATGCCGACCTGAATATCTTCGGGGGCAACTTCGATGCCAGCTTCGCGCATGGCCTGTTTACGCAGACGTTCGTCAATCAGGGCTTTACGTACTTCCTCTTCGGTCGCGCCGGGCGCGCCCAGAACGGTCAGGAATTGCTGTCTCTGATCCAGTTCATACCAGGTTACGATGTCCTGGTTGACCTTGATCGCCGGGGAAAACAGGCTTTGCGACAGGGCCTGCGACGAAGGCAGAGCAACAATTGCTGCGACCAACACCGGGGCAACCGGTTTCAGCCAACCGGACCGAATGAAACTTGAGAAACCTGGAATCAACTGCATCTTCTCTTGAACTGTTGGCCGCCACCTTCAACGGAGTATCCCGTTAGGGCTACGGTAAAGCCGAATTCCGTCGAAGGCTCAATAGTGGATGATGAGGTAAATCGCCTGCTGACGGTCATGTTAACCTGTACACATTCATTTTGGTACGTAACACCCAAGCCATATCTGATTGGTTCGGCTTCACTTAGATCATAGCGTGCCGAGGCCCTGGTTAGCCAGTTTTGATCAACGTCGTAACGTCCCGTCAAAAGGAATTCCGAGATCTCGTCATCAACGTTTTCGGCGGGGTCGGGTTCTTGCCAGATATAGCTACCCGAAACACCCATAGTCCGCTTGCGCCATGCCGCACGAACTTCGGCTTTGGCGAAGCTGAAGTCGCCATTCACAATACCGCGCCCGGCCAGAGACCAACCGTTTGCAGTTCTAAGCTGACCCGCAATCAGTAAGTCCGATGACGTACCCTGCAAACCAGAGGTCAAATTGAAGTTGGGGTCGGCGTCTGCGCGGAACACCTGACCGATCGTGGCAAGTGCCTTCCAGCCTCTTGGACCATAGCGCGACCAGTTTACTCCGACCACGCCGGTAAGGCCGTCTTCACGGCGGTCCGGGGCCGGAAAGCGGGACAGAGACAGCAAGTTGCCCTGATCGAATTCCTGGAAGGTGCTCTCATCATTCGGCACGTCGGTGTCAGAGACGTGCGTCCAGCCGACCTGCGCAATCGGCTCCAATACTTGCCTCGCACCTGATGCTTCCAGTTTACGCATAGGGTAGCGCAGCGTCAGTGCTGCCCGCGGAGTCGACCGGGTGACTTGGCTGGGGAACGCGCTGTCGTGTCGAATGTTGAAAGTGTCAATCGACGCGCCCAGGCTCGCGTCCGCACGTAGTCCAGAAGCAAATGTCCAACTGCGCAGCCACTCTGCGTCAAAAGTCGCACGGGCAATGTCGCGCCCTACGACGTCTTCGTCGCTGGTGCGTTCATGAGCATGCCCCACGAATCCCAAGCGAACTTCACCACCCAGCGACGTGGGAAACAGGCGTTTCTCATAGTACAGGTCGAAAATCCTGGACGGGATTTCATCCTGATCTTCGCTGTCCCGCAGTGTTTTGTAGTGAATAAAGCTGGTGCGGAAGGCCGTGTCCCGCCGGATTCTCTCTAAGGCGACCTCACTGCGAAGTCGGTCGTAGTCAGGCAAGCCGTAGTCTGTGAGATACGAATCGTCTGAAGTCGTTTTGATGTCGAATGTAAAACGATAACCGTCCTGCAGGTTGAACCAACCATCGGCGAAGAAGTAACCGCGATCCTCACCCGATTGCAGATCATCGCGTGTATATGCGCCTTCAAGGCGGATACGACCCCGTTTAAAGGCTTGACGATACCGATACCCCAGTGATCTCGTTTTCGGCGAGACATATGGCGTCAGAGTAAGGTCTTTGTGATCCCCTAACTTGAAGAAGTAAGGCACCTTGATGCCGGTCCCAAGTTGCGAAGTCGTCCGTACAGACGGCACCAAGAAGCCGGTCGCCCGCTCCAGCGTTGGATCAGGCAGCCTCAGGTAGGGAAAGTAAAAGACCGGCACGTCCAGCAAGCGGAACTGCGCACCTTCAAAGTACAGTTGGCGCTCAAGCTGATCGTGCGTCACCTTGCGGGCCCGAATTTGCCAGATGGGGGGCTTGCCGTTTGCACACACGTGGCACGAGGTTGCCGACACCTTGCTGAACTGGGTGAAACGCCCCGCCGCGCGGGTTGCTTGGACTGATCCGATTTGAACCTGTTGGTCAAAGACCATGCGCGCGCCGATCAAAAGGCCGTTCTGAATGCCATCATCCAACTCAGCTGAGTCGGCCAAAATCGTAGTTTCGCCGCCCTCATCTATGCGGATCGGACCTTCCAGAGTCAGCGCCCCGGTGTCCTGATCATAGGTTATGCGACTAGCAGTGATTTTGATGTCGCCCTGAAAAGCTTCGACATTGCCTTCGGCAACCAGAAGCCTTTCTGGGGTGATGAACACTTCGTCAGCAACCAAAAGGGCAGGTTGGTCTTCCTGATCGGCATTCTGGGCAGCAGGTGCTTGGGACTGAGACTGGGCAAATGTCGCCGACGGCAAGGTCAGGGCGACAGCACCGGAAAGCAATATAGTGGTTAGAACGCGCATCACCCGTCCTCCGCATGCAGCAAGAGGCCGAGAGACAATAGAATGGCCGCAAAGGGTGGAGCCCAGGCCGCGACGAAGATAGGCAATTGACCGTTTTCCCCTAGAATTTGGGCAAAGTTGCGCACGAAATAGATCGAAAAGCCCAGCAGTACGGCTGACAGAACCGCAATGCCTGTGCCTCCAAAGCGCACGTGGCGCATGGTAAAGGCGGCGCCGATCATCACCATCGATACCAAAAAGAACGGCCGGGCAAGTTGTACTTGCAGCCAAACCTCATACTGTTTGGTAGAAAACCCCGCCTCGCGCAGGTCGCGTATCAGCTGGGGCAGATCGTATACAGAGACCGAGTCTTGTTGGCCCAGTGTGTCCAGAATGCGTTGCCGTGTCAGAGACGTGGGAATTTCCAGCTGACTATAGGCCTTGGCATTGGTTTCCGGGTTTATGTCGTCATTCAAGGTCCAGGTTTTCGCATTGTACAAAATCCAGTTTCCATCGACCAAGTCCGCTCGGTCGGCGTAAATCTGTTCAGACGGTTTGCCGTCGGATGAGAATGTGATGATCGTCACGGCAAACAGTTGCAATCTTTCGTCATTCGTCGTCCCGCGTGCATGAATAACCGATTGTCCGTTGCTGGACCCTTGCCGCAGCCACAAACCTTCGCTGGTAATGGACAGGGTCGAGCCACCGTCGTTTTTGTAGTTGTCAGAAAGGCGTTTGTATTCTTCGGATGTCGCCGCTGCGATTGGGTTCAGCAGCGCCACTGCCAACGTTCCAATTAGCAGGGCTAACAGAACAGGGGCCAAAAGGGCCCGTATGCCCGATCGACCGATTGCCCGTGTCACCACAAGTTCAGAACTACGTGCGAGTCCCACAAACAGCGCGATGGTAGACAGAATAACGAGCAGAGGCAGCATTTCGCTGATGGCTGCGGGCGTATTGAGCAGCGTCAGGTGTAATATGCGGCCAAAGGACAAACCGACCGAGTCAAAGCGGCGTGCCTGCTCGATCAGGTCGATTAGAATCAGCAGGGTCAGGAAAATCCCGCCAATGACCAGAAAACTCTGGATGAATCGGCGCGCGAAATAGCGGTCAAGGATCACGTTTGAGCCTCCGCCATGGCGTTAGCGGGCTGATTAAGCGTGATCATCAGGTCAGAATCACCACGGCCTGCGCGGATGCGCGACGGCTTATGCCTGCCCTGTCTCGCCAATTTGCTCTCCCCCGATCCTGCCGGAATTTTTGGGAGACTGTAATGCAATTGGTGGGCGGGGAAAACTGCTATCTGGTCAAGTCGTTCCGCGCGAGCTAGGTCTTGGGGAACAGATTTTGAGGAGTTTGCAATGAGCAGTCTTGTACCGATCGGTTTTCAAGCCTTTGACTTGGACGCAATGGCGCAAGCCGAAGGCCGTGTGGTTATCATCATTCCGTCTGATGGCAAGATGAGCCCGGCTGCACGTCGCGCCAACCGCCTGACACGTGGAGCGGTAGCGCGCTTGGTTGAGAGCGCGCGATTTGAAAAGGTCAAAACGGGCGACGTGATCTCGTTGGCATGGCCTGGTGGAATGGCAGCTGAGGCCTTGGACATACTGGTCTTGCCGCGCCGCCCTGACTCCGACGAGGCCCGTAAAGCGGGTGCAGCGCTTGCGAAGCTGGCGGGCGGCAAGGCTATGCTGGTCATGGCGGGCAATCAGGTTCGCACCGAAGATTTAGCCATGGGTATTGCCCTGCGCAGCTATGACTTTGATGCGCACAAGACGAAGGAATCGGACGAGGCCGGTACTGTCACAGTCAGCCACCAGAAGGCGGACGAGGTAGAAGCTGCATTTGCGCCCCAATACGCTGTTGCTGATGGCGTGCGGATGACCCGCGACCTGACTAACGAACCAGCAAACGTTCTGACCACCACTGAATTCGCTGACCGCTTGGTCGAGATGAAGGAACTGGGGCTCGAAGTCGAAGTACTGGAAGAAGACAAGCTTGCCGAATTGGGAATGCGCACATTGCTTAGCGTCGGGCAGGGCTCTGTCAGCCCGTCGAAAGTCGTGGTGATGCAGTGGAATGGCGGAGACAAGGATGACGCGCCGCTGGCTCTGGTCGGCAAAGGCGTTGTGTTCGACACCGGTGGTATCTCGCTAAAGCCAGCTGGCGGCATGGAAGATATGACCATGGATATGGGCGGAGCAGGTGTCGTTTCGGGCACCATGCGCGCACTGGCCAAGCGTAAAGCCAAAGCCAACGTCGTTGGGCTTGTGGGTCTGGTTGAGAACATGCCTTCGGGCAATGCTACCCGTCCGGGTGACGTGGTTAAGTCGATGAAGGGCGATACGGTTGAGATCATCAACACTGACGCCGAAGGTCGACTGGTTCTGTGCGATGTGATGTGGTACGCGCAGGAGCGGTTCCAGCCTGTGGGCATGATCGATTTGGCGACGCTCACCGGTGCGATCATCATTGGTCTTGGGCACGAGAACGCAGGCGTGTTTTCCAACAATGACACGTTCTGCGACGCCTTTTTGAAGTCGGCCAAGGCCGAGGATGAGGGCGCATGGCGGATGCCGTTGGGTGAAGCCTATGACAAGCAGTTGAAGTCACGCATTGCAGACATGAAGAACGTGGGTGGCCGTCCAGCTGGTTCGATCACGGCAGCGCAATTCCTGCAACGGTTCGTAAAAGAGGAAACGCCTTGGATCCATTTGGATATCGCGGGTGTAGCCTCAGTTGCTTCGGAAACCTCCTACGCCCCCAAAGGGGCCACAGGTTGGGGCGTTCGCGCACTGAACCGTCTTGTGCAGGACAATTTTGAGTAAGTACATGGGCGCCGTCTACTTCTACCACCTGACTCGCCAACCGTTAGAGCACACCTTGCCGGTGTTGCTGGACAAAGCGCGTCAGGCCGGTTGGAAGATTGCCGTTCGGGGCACCGATCCCGCGCGGATGGACTGGCTGGATGAAAAATTGTGGCTGGGACCCGAGGAAGGGTTCCTGCCGCATGGCCGCGCTGGCGGCCCACATGACGCGGCCCAACCGATCCTGCTGACTACAGGACCAGAGGCTGCCAACGAACCAACCTGTGTCATGGCCGTTGATGGAGCGCCCGTCGACCCTGAAGAGGTTGCTGCATTAGAACGGGTCTGTATCCTTTTCGACGGAAATGACGGAGAAGCGGTCCAGCATGCGCGTGGTCAGTGGAAAGCTCTGACAGGTGCGGGATGTTCTGCGCAGTATTGGTCCGAAGAGTCGGGTCGGTGGGAGAAAAAGGCCGAGGCTTAAGTCTTTGGCTTCAAAATAATTCTCAGGAGAGTGACAGATGGAAATGAAGCCTTTGGGCCGTACAGGTATCATGGTGACCGATCTTTGCCTTGGTACGATGACTTTTGGCACGCAAACCTCCGAGGCGGATGGCCATACTCAGATGGACATGGCCCTCGAGGCCGGGATCAATTTTGTCGATACCGCCGAGATGTATCCGGTCAACCCGATCTCGAAGGAGACTGTCGGCCGTACCGAAGAAATTCTGGGGAATTGGAACGCTGCAAACGCGTCTCGGCGCGGCGAATATGTTCTGGCGACTAAACACTCGGGTGCGGGATTTGCGCATGCCCGGGACGGCGCATGGATTTCGGGAGAAACGATTCCCGAAGCGATTGAGGGCTCGCTGCGGCGCTTGCAGACGGATTGTATTGACCTCTACCAATTTCATTGGCCGAACCGGGGCAGTTACATGTTCCGACAGAACTGGAATTACTCACCGTCCGGTCACAACACGAACGAAGTCCTGAACAACATGCAAGAGTGCCTCGAGGCGCTGCAGGCGCAGGTCGACAAGGGCAATATCCGTGCCTTCGGTCTGTCGAACGAAAGCGCATGGGGCACCGCGCAATGGCTGCGGATTGCCGAGCAGATGGGCGCGCCAAGAGTGGCATCGGTCCAGAATGAGTATTCGTTGCTCTGTCGCCACTTCGATACGGACATGGCCGAACTGAGCGTTCATGAGGATGTAGGGCTGATGGCCTTTTCACCTCTGGGGGCAGGGTTCCTGACCGGCAAATACCAGAATGCTGCTGTTCCCGAAGGATCGCGTATGTCTCATAACCTTGAGATGAGTGGCCGCACCGGAGATCGCACATTTGCCGCTGTCGCGGCTTATCTGGAGGTTGCGGAACGTCATGGCTTGGACCCGGTTCACATGGCGCTTGCATGGTGCCGGACGAGGCCATTCATGCTGTCAGCGATTTTCGGCGCGACCACTGTTGAGCAACTAGAGCGCATACTGGCCGGAAAGGACTTGCGGTTGTCAGACGACGTCGTGGCCGAAATCGGCAACGCACACCGCGCGCATCCAATGCCGTTCTAAAGGGCATACCGCCGAAATCCGCTCACCCCAGAGGGGTTCTTTCAGCTCAATACGGGATGCCTTTAGTGATGGGTCGGGTAGGACCGTTCGTGCCTCAGGTCGCGGGCGGAAAGTCCGTGTGCAGTGCGAAATGCCCGCGCAAAGCTGGATTGAGACGCGAACCCGGTCGCCATAGCAACGTCCATAAGAGGCATGTCCGTGTCTGACACGAGACGGCGTGCCTCCGCCAATCGCAGTTGCAAGTAATGATCCTGAGGCGTGGTGTTCAGGCGCAAGCGGAACTGCTGCTGCAATGTGCGGGAACTGGTTCCAAGAGTTTCGGCAATTTGTGCCAGAGGCAGTGGATCATCCAGAGACGATTCCATCAAAGTGTTCGCCTTGGCCGTCAGTGCCGTATGGCGATGGGGGATCCCGGTTCTGCTTTGAGGTTTCGTTGGTTCTGGAGCGTCATCGTATAGGAACAGGCCGGAAACGCGGGCGGCAAACCTTGCGCCGTGGCGCGCCGCGATGATGTGCAGCATCATTTCAATTGCCGGCATCGCGCCGCCCGAGGTCAGACGATTCCCGGACACAGTAAACCGGTCAGGTCGCACATCGACTTCGGGGAAACGGGCGGCAAAGTTATCCTTGTCTTCCCAGTGAGTTGTGGCCGAGTGGCCGTCCAAAAGGCCAGCCTCTGCCAACAACCAAGGGCCTCCGTCGATGCCGGCCATCGTTGCGCCAGTGCCAGCGATGCGGCGCAGTCCGGCCAATAGGCTGGGCGTCGCGTGGCGCACCAATTGGAAACCAGCAACCACGATCATCAGGTCACAGCTTTGCAAGCGGGCAAGTGGGATGCCGGGTACGGACAGTGCACTGGTCAGCATCGCGGGCGTCTCTGTGGCGGTCACATAGTCCCAGTCGAATGCGGGACGGTCTGCCAGGCGGTTGGTCGCACGCATGGGATCAACAGCCGACGCAAAGCTGAGCGTATTACACTCGTCCAAAACCAACACCGCCGTTTTCAGGGCGGTATGTTCGGGCTGAAGTATGTTTTTTGCGGATTTCATCAAGTTCGATTCGCATTCTGGCAAGTGTTTTCCCAAGGCTGCGTCAGACTCAGGTCAGAACGCAAATCGGAATCCGTGGAGAAGCCTGGGGAAAACTCTGGCAAAAGCGGGTATAACTTGGGGAGAACATCATGCCTTTGGAAATGAACCGTGAAGTCTTTATCACGTGCGCTGTAACGGGGTCGGGTGGAACGCAGGATCGCAGCCCGCACGTGCCGCGCTCACCGCAGCAAATTGCCGACAGTGCGATCGCTGCGGCCAAGGCGGGGGCCGCCGTGGTTCATTGCCATGTGCGCGACCCTGAAACCGGCGCACCCAGCCGCCGTTTGGACCTGTATCGCGAGGTGACGGATCGTATTCGCGACGCTGATGTGGACGTCGTCTTGAACCTGACCGCGGGGATGGGTGGTGACATCGTGTTTGGCGGTGTCGAGAGCCCATTCCCTGTGAACGAGGCGGCGACCGACATGATCGGTGCATCCGAACGGGTGGCGCACATCGCCGAATGTCTGCCCGAGATCTGCACTCTGGACTGTGGCACCATGAACTTTGCCGAGGCAGATTACGTGATGACCAACACCCCTGGTGCGCTGCGCGCGATGGGGCAAATGATGACCGACATGGGTGTTAAACCCGAGATCGAAGCCTTTGACACAGGCCATCTATGGTTTGCCAAGCAACTGGTAAAAGAGGGGATTCTGGAACCTAATGCTCTGGTCCAGCTTTGCATGGGTGTTCCATGGGGTGCACCGGACGATCTGAACACTTTCATGGCCATGGTGAACAACGTGCCTGATGATTGGACCTTCAGCGCCTTTGCTTTGGGTCGCAACCAGATGGCCTTTGCAGCAGCCGCCGTTCTGGCCGGGGGTAACGTGCGTGTCGGTCTCGAGGACAACCTGTGGCTGGACAAGGGCGTGCTGGCTGAGAACTGGCAGCTGGTCGAGCGCGCCAACACTGTCGTATCGAACATGGGTGCCCGGGTGATAGGGCCGCAGGAAGTACGTGAAAAGTTGGGTCTGGTGAAACGGGCGCCGGTGGCTGCATGATCCGAAAGGGGCTTGTTGCGCTGATCTGTCTAACCTTGGCTGCGCCAGTCGCAGCCAAGGGGTATCGTGATCGCAGCGTTCCAATGTCAACGGTACAGAACCTGGATGTCGAACGGTATTTGGGCTTGTGGTACGAAATCGCACGCTTTCCCAACAGGTTCGAGAAAGGTTGCGTCGGTGTCACTGCGGAATATGGATTGTTGGACGGCGGTAAGATTTCCGTCACCAACACCTGCCGCGAAGAAACACTCGATGGACCAGTTCGACAAGCCGTAGGGAAAGCAAGGGTTGAGGGGCCAGGGCAACTGTCCGTCACCTTTGTGCCGTGGCTTCCGTTCGCACGAGGGGACTATTGGGTTCTCGGACTAAAGCCGGATTATTCGGTTGCGGTTGTTGGTGCGCCCAAAGGATCCACCGGGTGGATTTTGGCAAGAACGCCAGACCTTTCCCAAGCGGACCAAGACTGGGCGGAATCTGTCCTCAAGAAAAACGGCTATGACACAGGACAACTGGTTTACGTCCTACAAGTCGAAGACCCGAAATAATTCCCTGCCTCAGGCAATGCAGGGTTCAGGAGTTTCTAAAATGAAAAAAATCGCAGCTATCATCGGTGGTGGCGTGATCGGCGGCGGATGGGCCGCACGGTTTCTGCTCAATGGGTGGGACGTACGGGTGTTTGACCCGGACCCTGAAGCCGAACGCAAAATCGGAGAAGTTTTGGACAACGCACGGCGCTCGTTGCCAGGGCTTAGCAACGTGCCACTTCCTCCTGAGGGTGCGTTGACCTTCCATGATGAAATGGCCGAGGCCGTACAGGGCGCCACATGGATTCAAGAAAGCGTACCAGAGCGTTTGGATCTGAAACTTAAGGTCTACAAAGGACTGCAAGAGGCTTGTGAGGCACAGGCGATCATTGGTTCCTCGACCAGTGGTTTCAAACCTTCGGAACTACAAGAGGGCGCCCTGCGTCCGGAACAAATCGTGGTGACACACCCGTTCAACCCGGTTTACCTGCTACCATTGATTGAGCTTGTGCCAACCGACAAGAATACGCCAGAAATGGTTGAAACAGCACAGGAATTGCTGAAATCTGTGGGCTTTTTTCCGCTTCACGTCAAAAAAGAAATCGACGCGCATATTGCCGACCGTTTCCTTGAAGCCGTGTGGCGCGAGGCGCTTTGGCTGGTCAAGGACGGCGTCGCCACCACGGAAGAGATCGACGAGGCCATCCGCATGGGCTTTGGCATCCGCTGGGCACAAATGGGCCTGTTCGAAACTTACCGTGTTGCAGGCGGCGAGGCCGGGATGCGGCATTTCATGGCGCAGTTCGGGCCTGCTTTGAAATGGCCTTGGACAAAGCTGATGGATGTACCGGAATTCACCGATGAACTGGTGGACATGATCGCCGATCAGTCGGACGCGCAATCTGGTATGCACTCGATCCGCGAATTGGAGCGTATCCGTGACAACAACCTTGTCGGCATGATGCGTGCACTCAAGGCTCAGAACTGGGGCGCTGGTGCAGTGCTGAATCAACATGACGCCGTGCTTAAACCCGGTGCGCTGCCAACTATGGAGCAAGCGGACCTGAGCCAACCGATCCTTACCGTGTCGCGTGCGGTACCGTTGGATTGGACCGATTACAACGGACACATGAACGAGGCACGGTATCTCGAGGCCTTCGCCGACGCGACTGACCGCTTCATGGAGATCATGGGGTGTGACGCTGAATATATCTCTTCGGGTGGCAGCTACTTCACCGCCGAAAACCACATCCGTTACATCGATGAAGTTCACGCAGGTGCAAAGATCGAAATCCGTACTCAATTGCTGTTAGGGCAGGGCAAGAAACTGCATGTGTTCCACAGCATGTACGAAGGGGAAAAGCTATTGGCCACCGGCGAAAGCTTTTTGCTACACGTAAGTCTGGAAACCCGGCGCCCCAGTGCGCCGTCGCCCGAGATTGAGGCTGCGATGGCCCGTATCACCGAAGCCCAGGCTAATTTGCCATATCCAGAGGGAGCCGGCGCTGCGATCCGGAAACCAGCATGAGCGGACGTGTTTTGATCACTGCCGGCGCTTCGGGCGTCGGACGCGCAATGGCAGAGGCATTCGATGCAGCTGGTGCGCAAGTTTGGGTGGCTGATGTCGATACGGCTGCACTGGACGGATGCCCTGCCAACTGGAACCGTTCTGTCGTGAATGTTGCTGACGAGGCTGCTGTCGCTTCGTTATTCGCTGAGATTGAGGCCCAGTGGGGCGGATTGGATACCCTCTGCGCGAATGCAGGCGTTGCGGGACCTACAGCTCTAGTCGAAGATGTGGCGCTAGACGATTGGCGATCCTGCCTTGCGGTAAATCTCGAGGGTGCCTTCCTGTGCGCAAAATATGCTGCTCCGATCCTTAAGCGACAGGGAAAGGGTGCAGTGGTTATTACGTCGTCCACAGCCGGGCAATATGGCTATCCTAACCGCGCGCCTTATGCAGCTGCCAAATGGGGCGTAATCGGCCTCGGTAAAACTCTCGCAATGGAGCTTGGATCCTTCGGGGTGCGGTGTAACACCATTTGTCCGGGCGCTGTTGAAGGACCCCGAATGGAGGGTGTTCTAGCCAGAGAAGCCGCTGCAAAGGGAATGACGCGCGATCAGGTCTACGACGGCTACGCAGCTGGTACCTCACTAGGAAAGTTCGTTGAGGGGCAAGACATAGCCAATATGGCCGTGTTCCTCGCCTCGGATGCTGCGCGGTTGGTATCTGGTCAGGTGATTGCCGTAGACGGCCATACAGTGAACCCTGACCCAAAAATCTAAGTCAGATCGTTTCGGGAAGAGCCTAAACTGCCATTGCTGTTACAGGGCCTGACGCTCGTGGATCTTTGAAGGTCCTAGAAGCGACGTACACTTCCCGAAACGCTTTGATTAGCCTTGGTTTGGTCCTCGGATTTGGCGGATGGTCTGGCGGACCGCCTGCCAATCCTGGGCCTGCTGTCTATTGCCGGCGGCTTCGCATTCACGCATTTTCTTGGCGGCCTCAGCCTCGGCCTGGTCGCCATGAGCTGAATACAGTGCTCTTGCATATTGAGCAGTTTGTATTGCGTCCATTCCTGTCGTCCTCCCGTCTTTGATCGGAATACCCGAAGGTTCGCGCCGAATGACGATAGCACAAGAATGTCTGCCTTGCATCCTTAGCTGTTTGAAATTGCCGTTCGCAGCTTTCTGAGGTGTTCTGGGAAGTCGCGTGCAGTCAAATCTGCCTCGCGAACCAAGCGGTCAAAATGGCGCGTGAATGTTTCGATCCGATCACGGTCGCGAAACGCCATGTAGTGGCTGCCAGCGTAAAAAACGCACAGAAGAGGGCCGAAAATCGTCACGGGTGCCGAGTACAGCCGTTTTGCGTCAAACAAGTAGATACGCAAACGGGGGTAAAGCTGTTCGCAAATCTCAAGAAGGTGGTCAATCTGTTCAAGCCGTATCTTGGGGCACAGACCTTCGTAATAGCCAGAGGCCGAGGCAAAACTGTCGATCTCATACAGCGGCATGGCAATTTCATAGTCCGATTGCGCGCTGCGCATCCAAGTTAGCCGATCAGCCGACGCGCCAATCGCTTGGTCAGCGGTTCGACCTAAATGGGGGGCGTACTCCCATTCCAATACAGCTCGGGTCTTTAACATATCGGGCAAAGTTGCTGGAACATAACGGATTTTGTAACCTGCGGCCTCTTGGTGCCATTCGAAAATCCGCTCGTCCACAAGCGCGCGGGGGGCCTCAGTCATGGTCAGTGAGCTGGCAAGTAGCTCCGCAGCACTTTCTGGCCGATCCGACAGGCTTAGGAGCCAGTCTGCCGAAACACCCAGCGCTGAAGCGCAACCGCCTACCACATGTGCATTCGGCAGGCGCGCGCCCTCATCGGTCAACAGTTGCGATACGGTCGAACGATCCACACCGATGTGGCGCGCGAGCGCGCTTTGGCTGACGTGGCGCTCCTCCATCGCGCGAGCGAGGCGGAGGCGAAACTGAGCGGCGCGAACACGTTTGTCGATTTTATCCTTCATATGGTGATAAATATTATATCTGATGAATTTTGTTAATCATATTCAGAATTCTCAACTGATGCAGTCGCCCGTAATTTTAAAGACATAACAATAATATGGGTGACGGAATGGAAACACGACGCAGATCAGTCGTGAAAGCGGTATTGTGGAATGTGATGGGCCTGCTCGTAATGACGCTGGTTGGTCTGGTGGCTACGGGGTCAGCGGCGATTGGCGGAACGTTGGCGATTGTAAATACGGCCATCGGCCTGACTATGTACGTGATTTACGAACGCATCTGGGCCGGTATCTCGTGGGGTCGAAATGTCTAGGCCCTCGACACCCGAATGGGGCACGTTGGCCTTGATTCTAGGTTGTTACGGAGCCTGGTTAGCGGTAATTTTTTTGCTGCCGCTTTGGTTGGCAATCCCAGCAATGGGGCTAGTCGCCGCGTTGCATTCCTCGCTGACGCATGAGGCCCTGCACGGCCATCCCTTCCGCGCGAAATGGCTGAACGAGGCGCTGATGGCTTTGCCGTTAACCCTGTTCATCCCGTATCAAAGGTTTCGCGACCTACATCTGGCTCACCACCGTGATGAGACGTTGACTGACCCTTATGACGATCCGGAATCCAATTATCTGGACCCGCAAGTCTGGAGTAATTTGCCCCCATGGCAAAAACGGTTGCTAGTCTTGAACAACACTCTCTTGGGGCGAATTGTGTTCGGGCCAGCCATCGGCCAGATCGTGTTCATGCGCGACGAGGTTCGCGGTGCGCTTCATGGTGAGCAAAGTATCCCTAGGGCCTGGGCGCTGCATCTGGTCGGTGTATTTGCCGTTCTGTGGATAGTCGCGCAGTCTCCTACGCCAGTGTGGGCCTATGTCTTATCAGCCTACATCGGGTTGGGTGTCGTCAAGATCCGAACTTTTCTGGAACATCGCGCGCACGAAAGCGCCGGAGCTCGAACGGTGATAGTCGAAGATCGCGGACCTCTGGCTTTTTTGTTCCTAAACAACAATCTACACGTTGTTCATCACATGAATCCCGGAGCGCCATGGTATCGATTGCCGGCCCTGTATCAGGATGGAAAAGAGAGCTATCAGAGCAGGAACGAATCCTACATCTATAGTTCCTATGGGAAGGTATTCCGGTCGTATTTCCTGCGATCCAAGGATCCGGTGGCGCATCCTCTCTGGCCAAAGGACTGATTTGAGGACACAAGGGAAGCCATGAGTTTGTGGATTCCCGTCACCATAGCAGCCGCATCGTTTCAAACGGTGCGGTTTATGCTGCAAAAGTCTCTGAGCACGGTAAAGCTGACCGCAGCTGGCGCGACCTTCGCCCGGTTCGCTTATTCAATGCCGCTAGCGGTGCTTGGGCTTGTTTTGGCGATGAAAGTCACCGGCTTTAGGTTACCGCCACTCACTGGTTGGTTTTGGGTTTTCGCCGTCATTGGTGGGACCGCGCAAATCCTGGCGACAATCTGCGTTGTGGCATTGTTCAAACAACGCAACTTTGCGGTCGGAATTACCTTCAAAAAGACCGAAGTGATTCAAACCGCCATAGTCGGTTTTCTGGTGCTGGGCGATAAAGTTTCGGTCGGGGCTTTGGGTGCGATTTTCTTAGGGCTTCTCGCGGTTCTGCTTCTATCGAAATCGCCCGGAGGAGACGGAGCCGGGTGGAAGAATCTGACCAACCGAGCCTCGCGGCTAGGGCTGGGGTCAGGGGTCCTATTCGCCTTTTCCTCGGTTAGCTATCGGGGTGCTTCGCTAGAATTGGGTGACATCGATGCTTGGTTCCGCGCGCTGGTTACGTTGGCCGTGGTGGTAACGTTCCAGTTCCTGAGCATGGGAATTTGGCTGCTGTGGCGTGACCGAGCTGAACTACTTGCTGTTTGGCAAACACGCCAAACCGGTGTGTTTGTTGGCCTGACCAGCTTGTGCGGTTCGTTCTGCTGGTTCTTTGCATTCACTCTTCAAAACGCCGCCTATGTCAAAGCATTGGGGCAGGTCGAGCTGTTGCTTAGCCTATTCGCCTCGCTTCTGTTCTTTCGCGAGACGATCACCCGGCGTGAGATCGCCGGGATGACGTTACTTGGTGTATCTATTCTGGCGCTGGTGCTGGCGATTTAGCCGGCTCGGCGCTCATCAAAGCTGAGGGCAATAAAGCTCGGCAGGTGATCGCCCATACCCACAACTGCAGGTCCATTGTCGTCACGACGGCCACGGCCTTTGGTCTCTTTGCCCTTTTTGCGGTCGTCTTTTTTGCCTTCAGTCTTCTTTGTTTCCGAAGGTTTGGACTTTTTCTCGGGCTTCGGTGCTTCGGCCTTTGGTTCTTCCTTGACGGGGTTCTCCAGTCGCGGAATTTCCTTCTGGATCAGCTTTTCGATCGCATCTAGAGCCTTTTCGTCACGGCCCGAGCATATCGTTACAGCCTTGCCTTCGCGTCCAGCACGGCCAGTACGACCGATGCGGTGGACGTAATCTTCGGCATGGCTAGGAACGTCGAAGTTGAACACGTGGCTGACGGACGGAATGTCCAATCCGCGTGCCGCTACATCGGACGCCACCAACAGGCGGAGAGACCCATCGCGGAATCCGTCCAGAGTTTTCATCCGTTGCGACTGATCCAGATCACCGTGGATCGCGGCGGCGTTGTAGCCGTACTTCTTCAGCGACTTCGCACAGATATCAACGTCCGTCTTGCGGTTACAGAAGATGATAGCGTTGGTGCACTTGTCGCCTTCGGCATCGATCAGCGAGCGCAGGACTTTACGCTTGGCGCTGGCCTCACGGTCGCGTCGACCGCCCTTGAACATGACTACACCCTGTTCGATGGTCTCGGACGCGGTGGCCTGACGGGCAACCTCGATCCGGGCCGGGGCGGACAGGAAGGTGTCGGTGATGCGCTCAATCTCGGACGCCATGGTGGCCGAGAAGAACAGGGTCTGGCGGGTAAATGGCGTCAGCGAGAAGATGCGCTCGATGTCGGGGATGAAACCCATGTCCAGCATCCGGTCGGCTTCGTCCACAACCATAATTTGAACACCGGTTAGCAAGAGCTTTCCGCGCTCAAAATGATCCAGAAGGCGGCCCGGTGTGGCGATCAGAACGTCCACGCCACGGTCAATGAGGGCCTCTTGTTCCTTGAAGCTGACACCGCCGATCAACAGCGCTTTGGTCAGTTTCAGGTGCTTGGTGTACGTGTCGAAGTTTTCAGCCACCTGAGCAGCCAATTCCCGCGTTGGGCAAAGAACCAGCGAGCGCGGCATCCGAGCGCGTGCGCGACCACGTGCAAGCAGTGTGATCATCGGAAGCGTAAAGCTGGCGGTTTTGCCGGTGCCAGTTTGCGCAATCCCCAAAACATCCTTGCCTTCAAGCGCAGGCGGAATCGCACCGGCCTGGATCGGAGTAGGGGTTTCGTATCCGGCTTCCTCAATGGCTTTGAGGACCTTCGGGTTCAGGTTCAGTTCGTTAAACTTTGTCATGTATGTCCGGTTTTTGCGGACACTAGACCTGGCCCGCGCGTCAGAGGTTTGCCGGGCCCGGATGGCCTACGCTTCATTGCGTATATTCGGCTTGAAAGGGGACATAACAAAATCGTTGGTCGGGGTCAAATGAAGACAACTTTAGGATGGCGGGTGGCCTGTGTTTGCGGGTTTTCCGCAACAATTCAGATACTTCCGGGGAAATGTTTTCTTAGTTTTTCATCCAGATGTAAGGGCCGGTGGCGGATCAGAGACTGCCGTTCAAGTCGAGATCGCACGTCCGGATTGGCACCGCTTATCTCGTCAAAAAAGGCGCGTAGCCCTTCAATCCCGTCCTCGGCCTCGATCCAGCTCAGCAGATCGTTCATATTCATCCCGCCGTGCTCGCGGGGGACATTTGGGGACATGCCGGGCTGATATGATCCACGTTCCAGTCGGAATCGATAGTGAGCGAACCAATGCTCCCAATTGGGCGCATGCCGATGACACAGGTCTACACCGGGCATTTCGAACTTGCAGGGCAATGATTCACCATCCTGAAAAAGGTTGTGAATACGGAAGTTGATCTTGGGAAGGCCGGTGCGCGCAAACAGTTTGCCCTGCACGTGGCTAAAGAATCCGCCCTGAACAAAGGCACCGTAGTTCGGATAGACTGACTGGACGATGGCGTCGCGATTCTGTCCCTTGGGGATATAAGCCTTATACAGGTTCTCGCAGTCGGCCATCGCCTCAATCGGTCGAACACGTACTCCAGGGATGTCGTCTTCAACATCGGCGAGAAGCTGGGGGATCGGTTGGTCAGCCCACAAGAATTCGTCCAGATCAATGTGGGCCAACCAGTCAAGATCGGTCTTTCGATATGTAAACGATGCGTTTGCGGTCTGGCGTGTCTGATGCTTGTCCGGTCGCACGCGCTTGCGGTTCGCCCAAAACCCGTCGTCGCAGTTGTGAACCTCTACCTTCGGGTTCTCCTTCAACGTGTTGAGAGCTTCGGGGTTGGGCTCGTCAAGGAAAAGATAGATACGTTCGGCCGCAAGTTCGAGGTGATAGGCCACAAAGCGTAAAATATCCGGGGCAGGGCCCCGGACCGTGGAGACAATTCCCCAAGTCGGGTTACCGACCATATGCAGCCTTTGCGCGGCTCACGTCATCATTTCCTTTGTAGCCGTGAGGTTCAGTGCCGGGTAATCCCGTACAACGCGATCGATGTCCCACTGCAGGCGCGTCAGGTAGACAATGTCACCGTCATGGTCATGGGCGATGTGCTGTTTGTTGGCGTTGACGAACTTGTCCACCTCGGCCTTGTCACCGCTGACCCAACGGGCCGAGGTGAACTGAGATGCTTCGAAACGCACTGGCAGGCCGTATTCCATTTCGATCCGACTAGCGAGTACTTCGAACTGCAACGCACCAACTACGCCGACTATAAAGCCTGACCCAATCGAGGGTTTAAACACTTTGGCCGCGCCTTCTTCGGCGAATTGCATAAGGGCTTTTTCCAGATGCTTGGCTTTCAACGGATCTGCCGCGCGAACTGTCTGCAACAATTCCGGCGCGAACGATGGAATACCGGTTACCCTCAGCGCCTCGCCTTCGGTAAGCGTGTCACCGATGCGCAGTTGCCCATGGTTCGGGATACCAATGATGTCACCGGCCCAAGCTTCCTCGGCCAGTTCACGGTCAGAGGCCAGGAACAGTACAGGGTTCGAAATCGCCATGGGCTTTTTCGATCTTACATGGGTCAGCTTCATACCGCGTTTGAAATGGCCGCTTGCCATACGGACAAACGCCACACGGTCGCGGTGTTTGGGGTCCATGTTGGCCTGCACCTTGAAAACGAAACCGGCAACTTTCTTTTCGGTCGGAGAAATCTGACGCGGCTCTGCCGATTGTACCTGCGGCTGTGGTCCGTAGTCGCCGATGCCTTCCATCAGCTCTTTCACGCCAAACGAGTTGATGGCTGAGCCGAACCAAATTGGAGTCATATGCCCCTCAAGCACCGCTTGCGGGTCCAGTGCGGGCAACAGTTCGCGCGCCATCTCGACCTCTTCGAGCAGCTTTTCCAGCAAGTGCTCGGGGACGTGCTCGGCAAGCTTCGGGTCGTCCAGACCGTTGATTTCGATGCTTTCAGCCACCTTGTTGCGGTCAGCGCGGTCCATCAATTCCAGCCGGTCGCGTAGCATGTCATAGCAGCCGATGAAATCGCGACCCACACCGATGGGCCACGCGGCGGGCGTGACGTCGATGGCCAGCATCTCTTGAATTTCGTCGATGATCTCGAACGTATCGCGGCTTTCGCGGTCCATCTTGTTACAGAAGGTCAGGATGGGCAGATCACGCAGGCGGCAAACCTCGAACAGCTTCTGCGTCTGGCTTTCCACACCCTTTGCGCCGTCGATCACCATCACGGCCGCGTCCACGGCGGTCAGAGTTCTATAGGTATCCTCCGAGAAGTCCGAGTGGCCGGGCGTGTCCACCAGGTTGAACCGGAAATTCCCGTAGTCGAAGGACATTGCCGAAGCAGAGACCGAAATACCCCGATCCTTCTCCATCTGCATGAAGTCCGAACGAGTCCGGCGTGCTTCACCTTTGGCACGGACCTGACCGGCCATCTGAATCGCGCCCCCGTACAACAGGAACTTTTCGGTCAGCGTCGTCTTGCCCGCATCCGGGTGCGAGATGATAGCGAACGTCCGGCGTCGGGCGATCTCGGGTGGCAATACGGGTTGGTTCGAGGCGGTATCAAGCATAAGCGCGCGTATAGGCGGGGAATCCTGCCGAGGCAAGACAAAGGGTCTGGTTCGAATCGAGTGGCTATGGCAATAAGAACATATAGTGAACAAATAATGGAGTGGACCAATGAATTTGAAAGAGATTGCAGACGAGCTGGTTGCCGGGTGCCGTGAAGACCGCGCCAAAGAGAATTTGGACAAACTTTATGCGCCAGACGCCGTTTCGGTCGAAGCGCAGGATTTTATGGACATGGGCCGAGAAACACATGGTCGCGATGCCATTCGGGGTAAGCACGAATGGTGGGAAGGTGCTCACGAAGTGTCTGGTGCGTCGGTCAGTGACCCGTTCCCGCACGGTGATGACCGTTTTGCTGTGATTTTTGAGGTGCAGGGCAAGGTTAAAGAAACCGGCGAAGCCTTCGATATGCGAGAAGTCGGCGTTTATCACGTGGCTAACGGAAAGATTGTTCGCGAAGAGTTCTTTTATTGAACCAAGCAGAAATCTGGTTTTCCCCGTCTGGCCGGTGTTAGACATGCGGATAACAACAGATGGGGAGAACCACATGGATCTGGGAATTCGCGGAAAACGAGCTTTGGTTAGTGCCAGCAGCAAGGGGCTGGGGTTGGGCTGTGCTGAAGCTTTGGCCGCTGCTGGTGTCGACCTCGTGATGAACGCGCGCGGCGCAGAGGCCCTGGAAGCCGAGGCGGCACGCCTGCGTTCCGAATACCAAGTAGACGTGCAGGCCGTAGCTTGCGATGTGACGACGTCCGAGGGGCAGTCGCAGGTGCTCGAAGCTGCGCAAGGCGTTGATATATTGGTTACTAATGCCGGTGGCCCACCCCCGGGTATGTGGTCGGATTGGGAGCGCGAAGATTTCATCAAGGCGCTAGACGCGAACATGCTGACGCCGATTGCGTTTATGAAGGCACTGTTACCGGGGATGATGGACAAAGGCTGGGGGCGGGTGGTGAATATCACCTCGCAATCCGTGCGTGCTCCGATTGCGGTTCTGGGCCTTTCGAATGCGGCGCGAACTGGTTTGACCGGTTATGTGGCTGGCACAGCGCGGCAGGTTGCCCCGCATGGGGTGACGATCAACAACCTGTTGCCCGGTATTCATGCCACCGATCGCGCGGTTTCTCTGGATGGGGGCGTGGCGTCTCAGCAAGGGATTTCTATTGACGAGGCTCGCGCCCAACGCGCAGCAACAATCCCGGCGCGCCGTTATGGGACCAGGGATGAGTTTGGTGCCACCTGCGCCTTTTTGTGTTCACAACACGCCGGTTTCATCGTGGGGCAGAACATCCTGCTGGATGGCGGTGCGACCAATCTTACAATGTAGCGATGGCCGAGAACTTTTCTTTGAAAGATCAGCTTTTTAATGTCGAAAAGACCCGCTATCTGGCGGGACTTTTTGCCAATGCTGATCCATCCTTTGATGCCGATGCCTTTGAGGCGCAGGTCATGTCTCGCCTTCTGGACCTTGAGTTGAAAGAGCGCATGGCATGGATTGCGGAATGCTTGCAGCAGTCCGTGCCCGGAGATCTGCCGGACATTGCGCCCATCCTGTTGCGGGCTTTGCCACCACCTCTGGACCCAAACAAGACTGACGATGATTTCGGCGACTTTATCTTCGCTCCACTTGGCGAATGGGTCGTGAATGTCGGGCTGGAACACCCTGATCTGGCTCTGGATGTCATTGAGGAGTTAACACAAAGGTTTTCGATGGAGTGGTCCATTCGGCCGTTCCTCAACCAAGACCCAGATCGGGTATTGGCTAAGATGGAACGTTGGTGCGACCACGATAGCTATCACGTGCGCCGTTTGGTTAGCGAAGGCACGCGGCCGCGGTTACCATGGGGGCAGGCGGTTGGGCTGGCCTTGGACGACCCGCTTCCATTGCTAGATCGGCTGCACTCTGATCCCACTCGTTATGTCACGCGGTCGGTCGCGAACCACTTGAACGACATCACCAAGAAAGACCCAGATCTGGTTTTGGGCCGGTTGCAGAAATGGGCGTCGGCAAAGAGGCAAGATCAGAATGAATTGCGCTGGATGACTTCGCACACCCTGAGGGGGCTGGTGAAGTCCGGTCATCCGAACGCGATGAAGATGCTGGGATATGACCCGGATGCAGATGTCACCGCTCGTGTTGATGTAATCGGCGAGGCCCGGATTGGTAATGCGCTAGAGTTCAATGTCGCTTTGACTGGAGTTGGTGAGCAACCTGTTTTGGTTGACTATATCGTTCACTTTCAGAGACCTGGTGGAAAAACTTCACCTAAAGTCCACAAGCTGAAACAGACCGTGTTGCGGGGTGGATCGCTGGATCTGAGCAAGAAGCACAAGCTCAAGGGTAATGCGACCACGTTCAAACTGGTGCCCGGGCCGCACCGTCTGGAGATTCAGGTAAATGGCCGTGTGCGTGCGAGCGTCGACTTTGAGCTTTTGGCCTAAGGCTGGTTCTCACGCTTTCGTCAAAACGAAAGGGTGTGGATTGCACACAAAGCAGCGCTGCATTAGCTGCTAATCAGCCACACGGAGAAGGAAAGCCACAATGAAGCATGAGTCAGTGCAGAACTATTATGGCGAGGTCCTGCAGGGCAGCGAGGATTTGCAAACCAACGCGTGCTGCACACCTGACGACATGCCGGATCACGTCAAAAAGATCCTCTCTAAAATTCATGACGAGGTGCTGACCCGATACTATGGGTGCGGTTTGATTGCGCCGCTGGATCTAGAAGGTATGAGCATTCTTGATCTGGGATGTGGTGCAGGACGCGATGTGTATGCGCTGTCTGCAATGGTTGGCGAAAAGGGGCGCGTTGTGGGTGTCGACATGACGCCCGAGCAACTGAACGTCGCGCGCGCCCATCAGGACTACCACGCAGAAGCTTTTGGTTATGCCGCCAGCAACGTGGAATTCCATCACGGATACATCGAAAAGTTGGATGAGCTGGATCTCGAACCCGGGTCTTTCGACATCATCGTTTCAAACTGCGTCATCAACCTTGCCACGGACAAAGAAGCAGTTCTGCGCGGGGCGCATCGCCTTTTGAAAGACGGTGGCGAGATGTACTTCTCGGATGTCTACGCTGATCGCCGCATTCCGCAGGCAATGGCCGAGGATGAAGTGCTCTACGGTGAGTGCTTGTCTGGTGCGCTCTACTGGAACGACTTCCTTACGATTTCGCGCAAGGCCGGATTCAGTGATCCGCGCAGGGTTACTCATCGTCCACTGACCATCGAAAACCCAGTGCTGGAAGAGCGTGTCGCTCCATTGAAATTCCTCTCGGCCACCTATCGGTTGTTCAAGCTGCCGGAACTGGAGTCGGCCTGCGAGGATTATGGGCAAGCGGTAATCTATAAAGGTACCATTCCCAACGCGCCTCACTTGTTCGAATTGGATGATCATCACGCGATCGAGGCCGGTAAGGTGTTCCCTGTCTGCGGTAACACATGGATGATGCTTAAAAACACTCGATTTGCCCGACACTTCGACTTCATCGGTGATTTTTCGACCCACTATGGCATATTCGAAGGCTGCGGTGGTGAGAGCCCGTTTGAAGCCATCGGAGAGGATGCGTCAGGCGGGTGCTGCTGATCTCTTGCGCCTGAGGGGCGGGGTTGCTATCCCCGGCCAAGCCCGATGATTTTGATCGGGAAAGGCAATGGGGTCCATCGGTGACAGTAGACGCAACTCCTCCTCGTTTGGAAATCCGCAATCTGATCGCCCGATATGAAGGGCGGGTCGTTGTGGATAACGTCTCGTTGACGGTGCAGGCCGGGCAAGTGACCTGTCTTTTGGGGCCGTCCGGCTGTGGTAAGTCGACTACCTTGCGTATGATCGCAGGGGTCGAGATGCAGGAAACCGGCGAAATCTATGTCGACGGCAAGCTGATCTGCGATACAGTTTTCCGCGTTCCTCCGGAGCGCCGGGAGATTGGCCTGATGTTTCAGGACTTTGCCCTGTTTCCGCATTTGAGCGTTGCCGACAACGTTGCCTTTGGTCTGAAGGGTAGCAAAGACGAAAAACGTGCGCGTGTGGACGAACTGTTGCGCAAGGTTGATCTTATCCGTTTCATCGACAACTACCCTCATCATTTGTCCGGCGGTGAACAACAGCGCGTGGCGCTTGCCCGCGCACTCGCCCCACGTCCGCGGATCATGCTGATGGACGAGCCATTCTCGGGCCTCGACAACCGCTTGCGCGACGGTATCCGTGATGAAACGCTCGCGATCCTAAAAGAGGAAGATGCCGCCGTTGTCCTGGTGACACATGAACCCGAAGAAGCAATGCGAATGGCTGACGAGATCGCGCTAATGCGGCGCGGAAAAATTGTTCAGCAGGGTGCTCCGTATAATGTTTACACGCGGCCAGCTGACAAGGCTGCGGTGGCTTTCTTTAGTGATGTCAACGTTTTGCGGGCGCAAGTTAATGGTGCTTTAGCCGAAACGCCTTTCGGACAGTTTCTGGCACCTGGCGTCCCAGATGGCACGGATGTCGAGATTGTTTTCCGACCTCAACACGTGCGGCTGGATTTCGACCGTAATGGTAAAGGTCCTTTACCCACACCAACCGATGGCGTGGCCGCCCGTGGTGTCGTAGAGCGTGCGCGGTTTTTGGGCAACGAAAGCTTGGTGGAGTTTCGGATGGATCACGACGGCTCGCTCCTAAAAGCCACTGTGCCGAATGTGTTTGTACCCAACGCGGGGCGGGTCATGTGGTTGACCATTCGCAGGGACCGATGCTTTGTTTTCCCCCTATAGGGTTTAAAGCCACAGTTTAAGGCCAAGTGGTGCGCGAAAGCCTCAGATTGCGCGCGTGCTTTGCTTGCCGCCACGCGGGGGCAGGTCTATCAAGGTCAAAACGCAGGGATGGATGGGGCATATGCGTATTCTGCTGACCAACGATGACGGCATCAACGCGCCGGGTTTGATTGCTTTGGAGGCGATTGCTGCCGAAATCGCAGGACCAGATGGTGAGGTCTGGGTGGTAGCACCCGCGTTCGAACAGTCGGGCGTTGGCCATTGCATCAGCTACACCCACCCGATGATGGTTGCTAAACTCGGCGAGCGCCGGTTCGCGGCCGAGGGCTCGCCAGCAGATTGCGTATTGGCTGGTTTGCACGACGTCATGAAGGATAGCCCGCCGGATTTAGTGCTGTCCGGAGTGAACCGGGGGAATAACTCTGCCGAAAACACTCTGTACTCTGGTACGATCGGCGGTGCGATGGAGGCGGCTTTGCAGGGCATCCCGGCGATTGCGTTGTCGCAATATTTCGGTCCGCGTAACCTTGGCTTGGAAGATCCGTTCGAAGCGGCAACTCGATTTGGCGCAGAGCTGGTACGGAAAATTCTTGATGCTAACCCATCGGAACAGGGTGACTACCGCCTGTTTTACAACGTAAACTTTCCGCCCGTTCCCGCAGACGAAGTTTTGGGAACGCGTGTGGCGCCCCAAGGCTATCGCCGAGACACGCATTTCTCGGTTGAACCGCACAGCTCGCCCTCGGGTCGTCGCTTTTTGTGGATTAAAGGCGGATATCAGCATAATCCGACGGCTCCGGGGACTGATGCTGCTGTAAACTTGGCGGGTTATATTTCGGTCACACCCATGCGGGCAGACCTGACAGCGCATGACGCGCTTGAGGCACTGAAGACAATCGAATGAGCGGACTAGACCCCGAAACAACTATGCAATTCCTGTTTGCTCTGCGTTCTCGCGGAGTGACGGATGCTCGTGTTCTGGCCGCGATGGAGCAGATCGACAGGGGACGCTTTGTCAAAGGCCTGTTCGCGGATCGCGCATATGAAGACACGCCGCTACCAATTGCTTGTGGTCAAACAATAAGCCAACCTTCTGTCGTGGGGCTGATGACGCAGGCTTTGGAAGTTAGTCCACGGGATACGGTTCTCGAAATAGGGACCGGCTCGGGCTATCAGGCCGCGATCCTGTCAAAGCTCGCACGACGTGTCTACACAGTGGAACGGCACAAGCGTTTGGTGCGTGAAACCGGTCAGCTTTTCCGTGACATGGGGCTGACCAACATAACGGCCATGCTAACCGATGGATCCTTTGGTTTGCCGGAACAGGCACCGTTTGATCGAATTATTGTGACGGCTGCGGCAGAAGACCCTCCAGGGCCGCTCTTGGCGCAGCTGAAAATCGGCGGTATCATGGTATTGCCGGTGGGACAGTCGGATGCGGTTCAGACTCTGATCCGAGTTAAACGCACAGAAAACGGCCTGGACTATGACGAATTGTTGCCCGTTCGTTTTGTGCCCCTGTTAGAGGGGCTCGGTAAGGACGGAGCGTAAAGGTTTATTCTGCAATATGCGCCGGAACCCCGGAGAACAGGGGCAGGTGTTGAGGACAGTAAGATGAGAGCAGTTTCAAAATCAGCGATGCTCCGCTGTGCGACAGGGGTAGCGGTTCTAACGATTCTGGCTGGGTGCAACGGCCCGCTGGATTATGACTTGCGCGGACAGGTCGGTGGTTTCTCGACCACCGAGGCGGCGCAAACCGCGACCAGCAATCGACCTGTGCCAGACTCCCGCGGAGTTATCACCTATCCGAACTATCAGGTGGCGATCGCCCGCCGAGGTGACAAGGTTAGCGACGTAGCGGCCCGGGTTGGGTTGCCAGAAGGTGAACTGGCAGTGTTCAACGGGCTGAAGCCGACCGATACGTTGCGCGATGGAGAGGTCATTGCGCTACCGCGGACGGTTGCCGCGGCGAGCAATGTCGATATTGCCAGTATCGCCGGCACCGCGATTGACGAAGCGCCAACGGACGGTTCTGTAAGAACTTCAACGTTGGAGCCCGCGAAACCTGCCGCAGCTCCAACGCCGGCGCCTGTGCCGGCCGGGCCGGAACCAGTCCGGCACAAAGTGCAACGGGGCGAGACCGCGTATACGATTTCGCGTCTCTATGACGTTCCGATCAACTCACTTGCTGAATGGAACGGACTTGGTTCGGACTTCACCGTGCGTGAAGGCCAGTTCCTGCTAATTCCGATTAAGAACCAACCTGCACCCCAGCAGGCAGCAGTTCCTGCGACCAACGTGACGCAACCGGGGCAGGGATCGCCAACGCCGACACCGCCAAGCGCTGTGCAACCTTTGCCCGAAGAGGTTCTCGCGCCTCCGCCCGCACCGGACGTAACCGCCGAAGCCCCGACTCGTCAGAGCAATTCAGCCCTTGGTCTACCTGTGACCGGTACGATTATCCGAACCTATAAAAAGGGTAAGAATGAAGGGATCGACATCGCGGGTGCTCCGGGTAGTGCGGTGAGCGCTGCTGAAGCCGGGACAGTTGCCGCGATTACCGCGGATGCGGATCAAGTGCCGATCATCGTTGTAAAACACAACAATGACCTTCTGACGGTCTACGCCAATGTCGATAAGGTCACGGTAAAGAAAGATGATCGCGTCCGCAGGGGGCAAAAGATTGCATCCGTGCGCGGCGGAGACAATTCCTATGTTCATTTCGAGGTCCGTAAGGGGTTCGAGTCGGTTGATCCGGAACCCTATTTGAAATGAGGCAGGCGGCCTGTTTCAGGCCGTCACACAAAGATTTAGAACAGATCGAACCTGTCAGGCGTGTGGATCGTAGTCACTCAGACGTTTGCCGGGTTCGTCTGCAAATACCTCGGGAAGGGGGGAGAGCGCCTCGATCAGGTCGATCCGAAACACGCGGAAACCTTGGCGCAATTCGCACCACGAGGTCAGGGTCCAGACACGCCCCCAGTACTCCATATGTAAGGGCCGTATGGTGCGTTCCGTCAGAACACCGTCGATACGACGGTACGACAGTCGTAGTTTCTGTCGGGATTTAATAGCTGCCCTGATGGGTGCCATGTGCGCAAGTCCGCGTGCTGCGTCGGCAAAGGGATAGACGGCGAATTTCCATGTATCTGCCTCGGCCACGACCTGAGTGGGCAGCACGGCGTCGATCTTTTCCGCCAGAGATTCCGCTGCAGCTTTCAAGTCCGGGTCTGCAGCCTCAGCCACAATGGCCATCCCCAGATTCAACGCCTCAAGTTCGGCCGGGGTCAGGTTAAGCGGGGGCAGGGTGATCTGCTCGCGGACCATGTAGCCAACGCCGCGCTCACCTTCGACCGGGACACCCGATGCAACAAGTGTATCCATGTCGCGGTAGATCGTGCGGACCGACACCTCAAGCCGGTCCGCAATGTCCCGCGCGCGGTGCAGTTTTCCGTCGCGCAGGATCTGGATGATATCGAATAAGCGGTCAGTGCGGCGCATTACACGCCATCCTGACCAATTTTATGCGGTCATATTCCATAGAACATTCTCGTGGCGCATCTGGATGCTTTCCGGGTCTATCGCCGCCAGCAATCCTGCGCAAAACTCCTGTTGCGGGAATTGGGCGGCGGCATCTTTTGCGGCCTTCATATCCGTCCAGATCACGTAGTCGGTCCAACGGCCATCTTCGCCCTGACTCAGTTGACGATGAGCAAATCCAGGTGACGACCTGACAAACGCCTCTGAGGCTTGGCTGAGTTTGACGAACTCTTCGGGCGTGGTGCCGTTGGCGAGTGTGAACGTGACGATTTCTGCAACATGGGTCATTTGAATCTCCGTTGACCAAGTTTCGATGCCACGTACTTAGCGATCTACAACTGACATAAACCTGTCAGTTGGAAATTGCGAGTCTGCAAAAAACGCAAGATGCGATCACATTTCGGCGTGGAATTGACATGTGTCACTTTTGCCACCGGCCTTGGAGGCGTAGACACAGTGTCAGACAACATTCCCGGTGCGGGTGCGCCGACGTAATAGGAGAAGAAACATGCTTAACAATATCGGCCTTCCCGGTCTTCTGCTGATCGCCGTTGTGGTGCTGGTGCTGTTTGGCCGCGGTAAAATCAGCTCGTTGATGGGCGAAGTGGGCAAGGGCATCACCTCGTTCAAGAAGGGCGTCAAAGAAGGCGCGGACGAGCTGGAGCAGGACGCAGCCGAAGTGGCCAAGGACGTCACGCCCGAGACCGACAAAGACAAGGTCTAAGACCAGATGTTTGATCTGGGCTGGACCGAGCTTCTGGTCATCGGCGTCGTTGCCCTGATTGTTGTGGGGCCGAAGGATCTGCCGGTGCTGTTCCGCAATGTCGGCCGTTTTGTCGGTAAGGCCCGGGGCATGGCGCGAGAGTTCAGCAGCGCCATGAACGAAGCCGCGGATCAGGCGGGTGTGAATGAGATCAAGAAAGGTCTCAACGCAGCAACCAATCCTGTTGGCAGCGCTATGGATGGCGTGAAAGAAGCCGCACAGGATTTGGCGAAAAGCATCGACCCGACCAAGTTCGACCCCGACAGCGAAACCGGCAAGTTGGCAGCAGAGCGAGCCGAGCAGGCAAAGAAGATCCAGGCTTCGACTGCGCGCGCCGCTGCTGAACGCAAGGCCAAAGAAGCTGCCGAAGCGCTGGCCAAAGCCGAAGAGGCCGAAGCGGCGCTGAAAACCGAAAGCAAGTCATGACCAACACCGACGAGATCGAGGACAGCTCGGCCCCATTGATCGAGCATCTTGCGGAACTGCGCACGCGGTTGATCCGCTCTGTGATCGCGTTCATCGTGGGCATTGTGGTGGCGTTCACGGTTGCAGAACCCATTCTGCAGTTCTTGGTTCAACCGATTGAAGCGACATTGCGGGAACTGGGTGACCCGTCCCCGACGCTTCAATACACCTCGCCACAAGAGTATCTGTTCACACTGTTCCGGATATCTATGGTCTTTGGGTTTGCGCTGGCATTCCCAGTAATCTCCTATCAGCTGTGGCGCTTTGTGGCTCCGGGGCTTTACAAGTCTGAGAAGGGCGCATTCCTTCCTTTCCTAATTGCTTCGCCCTTTATGTTCCTACTGGGGGCAGCATTTGCACAGTTTGTGGTAACACCGCTGGCAATGCAGTTCTTCCTTGGGTTCGCGGACGTAAGTTCGATTTTCGCAAATCTGCTATCGGCGACGACAGGGGAAGTACCGGACGAGGTTGTTGTTGTTCCCGAAACCACCGAAGGCGTGAAGATTACCTTTTTCGGTAAGGTGAATGAGTCGTTGGACATCACGCTCAAGTTCATCCTCGCATTTGGTCTTTGCTTCCAGCTTCCTGTTTTGCTCACGCTGATGGGTAAGGCTGGGCTGGTCAGTGCGGAAGGGCTGGGTAGTGTTCGCAAATACGCGATGGTCGGTATTCTGGTGCTGGCCGCGCTTGTAACCCCGCCGGACGTAATCACTCAGATCATCCTGTTTGTCGTGGTCTATGGCCTCTACGAAGTGTCGATTTTCCTCGTAGGTCGCGTTGAGAAAAAGCGCGAAGAGCAACTGCGGGCTGACGGCTACTATGATGACGAAGAAGAAGCCGACGAAGAAATTGTGCTGGAAGAGGACGGAAAGTAAAATCTTCAGGCACTAAAGATCAGGCGCGCCCAAAGCTGGCGCGCCTTTTTCTTTTGGAACACTTGTTGCGCCGGACGGAACATGGTTTGAAACCTGCAAGACACGACCGGAGGCCATAATGGACGACCAAGCCCTGAACCGTATTGCCGACGCGCTGGAGCGTATGGCGCCAGCTCCTTTGGCCGCACCTGATTTTGCCTCTGCGCCGGCCTTTGTCTGGCATGTAGAACCCGACCGGCTGGAGCCGGTCACTCAGGTCAACCGGGTTGATCTGGATCTTTTGGTGGGCATCAACCGGTCCCGCGATACGTTGCTGGACAATACGCGCCGTTTTGCAGCCGGGTACAAGGCCAACAACGCACTGCTTTGGGGTGCACGGGGGATGGGAAAATCCAGCCTCGTCAAAGCAGTCCACGGTACACTGCAAAATGACTTCCCGGACCTGAAGCTGGTTGAATTGCAGCGCGAAGACATGGGCTCGGTGGCACGGCTTCTAAACCACTTGCGAGCTGCGCCGCACCGTTTCATCCTGTTCTGCGATGATCTGTCGTTTAGCCACGACGATCAGCACTACAAGTCCCTCAAAGCAGTTCTGGATGGTGGTATCGAAGGCCGTCCTGAAAACGTTGTTTTCTACGCGACTTCGAACCGTCGCCATCTCATGCCGCGCGACATGATTGAAAACGAGCGTTCGAGCGCCATCAATCCATCCGAGGCGGTTGAGGAAAAGGTCTCACTGTCAGACCGTTTTGGCCTGTGGCTGGGTTTCCATCCCTGCGATCAAGATGAGTACTTAGCCATGATCGACCGCTACTGCGGTGCTTACGGAGTGGAGGTTGAGCCTGAAACTCTGCGTGCGGAAGCAATCGAATGGCAAGCCACCCGTGGTGCCCGTTCGGGACGCGTCGCGTGGCAGTTCTTTGTGGATCTCGCCGGACGAAACGGCGTTCATATCGCGTAAGCTACCCGTATCGTTGGGTTAAAATGCTATTGGAGAGGGGTGGCCCAACTGGGCCAATCCTACAACAGAGCCAGTATCCGGGCTGCCTCGTCCGCTGTGCTAGTTAACGCGTCCCGATCCTCACCCGGGTGGAACCGAGCACGTACGGCCGTCGGCATTGGCGCTGGCTCGACGATTGATACTCGCGGGCCAGTGCGTTGAGTTTCCAGCGCCCAGCTGCGGGCAAGGGCCATCTGCGCCGCTTTGGTCGCGCCGTAGATGCCATAGAACTTCTCACCGGCTTTGGGATCGTCGAAGAACACTGCGTGGCCGCTTTCGCCCAAAAGAGGTGCAACATAAGGGATCAGCACCGAAGTAGCCGTGGCATTGGTGTTTACGGCTTTGGTCCATTCTTTAGGGTCGATGAAATACGTGGGCGTCAGAGCAGACGTATGAACGGCCGTGTGCAGCCATAAATCCACCTTGCCCCAACGGTCATGAATACCCCGGCACAGCGTTGCCATTGCGTTAGGATCGGCGATGTCCATCGGGGCAAGTGTTGCCGCGCCGCCCTTAGCCTGAATGCGGTCATCCAGCTCTTCTAGCCCGCCGGTGGTGCGCGCTACGGCTACAATGTGATATTCGGGCGCAAGTGCTTCGGCAAGCGCCGCGCCCAGTCCGCGAGAGGCGCCAGTGATAAGTGCAATTTTGGTCTGATCGGTCATGAAAGGGGTTTGAACCCCTGCACGCAGGGCGTCAAGACAGTTTAGCTGCCGGGTATGGTGATCCGCTTGGTCTGGCCGCTTTGTCGCAGCATTATACCTTCGGCATCAATTGCAACCACAGTGCCGGATGATATCCGGCTCCCGAGTTTCACCTCTTTCACACGACCGGAAGACATACGCATCAATGCGCGCATATCTGATTTCGGTCCGAAAACACCCAGCACAGACAAAGAGCTTTTTTTCAGCGCGCCCTTTTGTGTGGCCGCGCTTTTGACGGTTGTGTTTGACATGAAATCTGGTCCGACCGCAGCCAGACCCCTTGTAAAGAGTGGTAAGCAGCCGGTGGCCTAACAAAGCGAAGGGGAGAGTAAAACCCCAGTATTTAAAGGCTAAAGCAGCGATTTGATCACCTTCGCAGAAGCCCTTGCGATTACGTTTTCTTCATCGAAAGGTTGTGCGCGAATTTCCACCCATCAGGTCAGAAAGTCGCTCAGAAAAAGGCCCGCATCACCAAAGTGAAGCGGGCCTAAAACATAGTTGATTCGGCTGACGGCTTATCCCGAAGCCAATTTCGCGCCGTTCCAAGAGCCGCCAGGAACCTGCATGTCGGCACGCTTTTTGCTGACACGGCTGCTGTTTTCCAAGCTGTCCAGATAGTCATCGCTGACGCTGCCAGTGATGTAGTTGCCGTCAAAGCAGGAGCAATCAAAGGCCTTGATTTCAGGGTTGCCTTCCTGGGCAGCCCAGATGAGATCTTCGAGGTTTTGGTAGAAGAGGGCATCCGCGCCCAGCTCCTGCCTGATCTCTTCGATCTCTTTGCCATTGGCGACCAGTTCGTGCTTGGTCGGCATGTCGATGCCATAGACGTTGGGAAACTTCACCGGAGGAGAGGCACTGGCGATGTAGACTTTCTTAGCACCGGCTTCACGACACATCTGGACGATCTTCTTGATCGTGTTGCCGCGTACGATCGAGTCATCGATCAGCAGAACGTTCTGATCCTTGAACTCCAGCGGAACGGCATTCAGTTTGCGGCGCACGGATTTCTGTCGTTCTTCCTGACCCGGCATAATGAAAGTGCGGCCAACATAGCGGTTTTTAACGAGGCCTTCGCGGTATGGGATGCCGGTGGCCTTTGCGACTTCAAGCGCGACCGGGCGGGCACTGTCGGGAACCGGGATGATGCGGTCAATTTCAAGGCCAGCGGCTTCGATCTGGCGGGCGAGTGTCTGCCCCATGCGCATCTGGGTTTTGTAGACCGATACGCCATCCAGCAATGAATCCGGGCGTGCCAAGTAGACGTATTCAAAGATGCACGGTGTCAACTGGCCTTCGACGGCCTGGAAGGTGTGCATGTTACCATCCAGATCAATCAAGATCGCTTCGCCTGGTTTGACGTCGCGCAGTTTTTCAAACCCGTTGATGCCAAAGGCCACGTCTTCTGAAGCAAAGGCGTAGTCGTCGCCTTCACCATCCACCTCACGTTTGGCGACAGAAAGGGGGCGAATCCCATAAGGATCGCGGAAGGCCAGCATCCCAACCCCAGCGACCAAGCAGATCACTGAGTAAGCGCCCTGAACACGCTCCATCGTCATTTTCACGCCTGCAAAGAGGTTGCGGATGGGTTCACCATTTCCGTTCACCTTAATTGCATCGGCGACTTTGTCGGCCAGTACGTTCAGCAGGATTTCTGAATCCGATGTAGTGCGCAGGTGGCGGCTGTACTTGGCAGTCACCTTTTCGCGTTGTTCGGCGGTGTTTGTGATGTTGCCATTATGGACGAGGTAAATGCCGTAAGGCGCGTTTACAAAAAACGGCTGGGCTTCGGAGGCGCTGAGAGACCCAGCCGTCGGATAGCGGACATGGCCCATGCCAACCTTACCCAACAAGGTTTCCGCGTCTTGTGCGTTGAAAACGTCCTTTACCAGGCCGTTGGCTTTTTTCTCGCGGAAAAACTCGCCGTTATAGGTGACGATACCCGAGGCATCCTGGCCCCGGTGCTGCAGCATCAGCAGCCCGTCATAGATTTCCGCAAAGACATCATGCGTCCTGCTTGCGATCCCCAAAATCCCACACATGTACGGGCTCCAATTTCTATGACGTTCTTACGTTGATAAGCGTTTCGGCATGGAAGTACTGCTAAGCTGTATCTGTGCGGGTTCACGGCCAGCACATCGGCGGCACGGACGCGCAATTGCCTCTGAGACACGCGCGATAGAAAACAGATACAGCAAGATCGGCAGCTCCGATTCCATGTCAGTTCGGCACTCACATAATGCCTAACGATGCTTGTGTCATCAAAGGATCACAATTCCTGTTCGTGTGTCGTGGAAATAGGGCTCTGACTGCATCAAAACGTGACACAGTCCCGGGCTTGTGCTGTCATGTCTGCCAATTAGATTTTAATGTCGACGTTTCGATTGGAAGGCAGCCATGTGGCAACACAAGCAGGGAATTAAAAAGGAAGAACCAGCAAAGCGTCGGTGTCACCGCTGTCGGGGAATGGGGCGTGCGCCTTGCCAGATTTGCAACGGGGCCGGCGAAGTCATCAAAAGCCGCGATATTTTTGGAAAGCCTATCTTCAGTCGTTGTGATGGCTGTGTTGGCTTGAAAAGCCTTCGGTGCACAGTATGTGCAGGCGAAGGTTGGATCTGATCTGAGAGATCAGCGCAAGATCTTAAAAAAATGCCCGGTCTGAGCCGGGCATTTTTCTTTATTCTGTTGTGGCTTCTGTTGCCGGCTCTTCGGTGGTCGGTTCAGTTCCGGCTGCACAGCTTCCAACAAGTTCCTCGTATTGCTGAGTAACCCAGCCAAGAGCTTGTTCAGGGTTTTGCTCTTCGATCCGGTCGCTGAATTGTTCGAATACTTTGGCCGAACGACTTTCGTCGACGATTGTATAAGACTGGCCGGTCATTACCGTGTCATAGACGAAGAAGGCGATTGCGACCAACAGGATGCCACGGGCAATACCAAAGAAGAAACCCAAGGCTTGGTCCAAACCGCCCAACGCTGAACGCTGAACAAGTGATGAGAACAGTGGCGTGAATATGCTGACTACGATCAGTGCAATTGCAAAGACCGCAGCAAAGCCGGTGATGACTGACAGTTCACAACTGTCGCGCAGGAAATCACCGACGACTGGGATTTCTTTCACCAGCGGCACGGCCTGCGGTGCAAAGATAAAGGCAAGAACAGCGGCTGCGACCCAGCCTGCAATTGCCAGAACCTCTCGTAAAAAGCCGCGAGAATAGGCCAGCAGACCTGACACGACGATGATCAGGGCAACGACCCCGTCAATTATTGTAAAACCTTCCATGGCCCTCGCCCGTAATTTTTTCTGCCCCTCAAGGCGTTATCTTAACCTGCTCCGAAGGTTTCGCCAACAAACCCAACTAAATCAGAGGGTCGGGTGAGTGTCAGACCTGCCACAGTGCCGGTTTTACCGCCCGCCGGAGCGATTGCCGATGTGAAACCAAGTTTTTGGGCTTCTTTCAACCTATTTTCGGTTTGAGGAGCAGGTCTAAGTGCCCCTGATAACGAGATTTCTCCGAAAACAACGGTATCTGCAGGCAGGGCTGTGTCTTCTCGGGCACTAAGCAGGGCAGCAGCTACCGCAAGGTCAGCTGCGGGTTCGCTGACCTTCAGGCCTCCGGCGACGTTCAGATAGACGTCGAGGCCCGCAAAAGGGATTCCGCAGCGCGCTTCTAGCACGGCGAGGATCATCGCTAGCCGTCCGCTATCCCACCCGACAACTGTTCGGCGAGGCTGTGAATGAGGTGATGGGGCAACCAGTGCCTGCAATTCTACCAGCACAGGACGGGTGCCCTCGATACCGGCGAACACCGCAGAACCCGGGCTGGGAGTGCCACGTTCGGACAGAAACAGTGCCGATGGATTAGTAACCTGTGCCAACCCTTTACCGGTCATTTCGAACACGCCGATCTCATCCGCTGGGCCAAAGCGGTTTTTCACAGCACGCAGAATGCGGAACTGATGGCCGCGTTCGCCCTCGAAATAGAGCACGGTGTCGACCATATGCTCGACCACACGAGGGCCAGCTATTTGGCCTTCTTTAGTGACATGCCCGACCATAACAATCGAAACACCGTGTCGTTTCGCAAACGTTGTCAATTCATGCGCAGCGGCACGGACTTGTGACACGGACCCTGGGGCGCTGTCCACATTGTCGGCCCACATGGTTTGGATCGAGTCGATGATCGCAAGGCCCGGTTTTTCGGCCTCAAGTGTCGTCAGAATATTGCGCAGGTTGGTTTCGGCTGCCAGTTGAACTGGTGCATCTTCCAGGCCCAGACGCCTTGCACGCATACGAACCTGAGCGCTGGCTTCTTCGCCTGAAACGTAAATGGTTTTGACTCCGGCTCGCGAAAACCGAGCCGCCGCCTGTAATAGCAGCGTTGATTTACCAATGCCCGGGTCTCCGCCCACCAGCAGGGCCGAGGCGGGGACAAGGCCGCCGCCCAGCACGCGATCAAGCTCCTCAACTCCGCAGAGCGTGCGGGGTGGAGGAGTTTCCTCGGTGGAGAGGTCCGTGAGTGCGATGGACTGGCCGCGTTTTCCACCGAGGGATTTTTTCGCGGGACCAGCTGAAAGAGGGACGTCCTGCGTGATTGTGTTCCATTCACCGCATGCGTCACATCGCCCGGACCAGCGCGAATGCGACGCGCCACAGGCCGAGCAGGAGAAAGTCGTCTTTGCCATGCAGCCTTGGTGCCCGAGGATGGGCGTCTCTTCAAGCCCTTGCTGGGCTTTCATCTCTTACGACGATGGGCCGTGTCCTCGGGCCTAGTGGGCCGTCGTCCACGGCGGGTGCTGGTGCACCTATTCCGCAGCGCGGGGCGGCGACATCGCAACGACACGGGATGGCTTAGACTTGCGCTCATCCGTTGGGGGCTGCAGTTGGGCCGACAATTCGGGCAAGAGTTCGAACAGTTCGTCGCGAAGGCGGCTCAATTGAGATTTGGCGATGGATTCCTCCATCTCAATATCTTGGGTCCATTGCCGTAACTCATGCTGAATAGTTTGAGCGTCTTCGATCCTCTTTTGGAATTGTTCGATTTCTTCCTGACGCTGTTGCAGGAACATCCGCGCACGAGAAACCTTGGCATCCCCATACGTCTCGGCCAGTTCGTGGCTGATTTGGCTCATCTGTGCAGCCAGTTCCAAGATTTCGGGTTCCAGCGATTGCAAACCGGGATGCTGGCGCAAAAAGGCCATCCGCTCTTTTACCGCGTCGAACTCGGATGACATCATGAACAGCCCGCCGCGATCCGCAGCATGGGCCGTCTGATAGGCGGCAGAGATATCGTGCATGTTCAGCGCGAACTTTCGATGGTTGTTCTCAAGCGCCATCATTCGGGCATTAGCAGGCAGATAAAACGCCAGCATAAGAATCAGCACAGTCAAACCGATTTGAATAAACATTCCTGCATCTGTCACCGGGCCGTCGCCGAATCCAGCTTGCATTGATAGCCACGGTAATACCCCAAGGGCCGATAAGAGGGTTGCTGTGACGGAGAATAATGCGGCTCCGCATATGAGAAAAAAAGTCAGCCGTAGAAAGACATTCTGAAATTGCAATGTCATGTTGTGGAGGGCTGTCATGATCGACGAACTCCTTTTGAAACCGGAACACACCGGACCCAAGCGGAGGACAATCAAACACACGATAAGATCCGCTACGGATCCGAAAACTACAAATTGTGACTGCTCGAAATATGAAGATGATACTCAGATAAATGTTTTCAATCAATCAATTCTGAGGATTTCGTGAGCGGCGTGTCATTTCCGTAACGAGGCCCAGTGCAATCGAGGCTAGAATACAGGCTGTAAACAGGTACAGACCCCACGCTGTTTCAATGGTCGCGTAAGAGATGCCCTTGGCCAGTGTGATATAAAGCGCGATCAGAAATATGTCAGCCATGGCGAGTTTGCCGAGGACGTTCAGCGCGGGTTGAACACGCTCATCCAGCAGGTCCCATTGGATCAAGGCGGTGCCAATTGTTTTTATATAGGGCGCAAAGAGAGCAAAGACGGTAACAATCAGCGCCAGGAAGACGTCGGATTTCCATAGCGACTGCAGGCCGGTGATAACACTGATTTCGCTGAGGCCGAAAATCGGCAGCAGCCCCGCACGCATCAGTGGGGCGAACCACGCGATGGGGTAAAGGATCAAGAGGGAGAGGGTGGCGAGGCGAAGGGTCATTTGAACTTTTTTGGGTGTTTGCCGCCGGTCGGGCGACGCGTTTCAGTAATGTGTTAGCTTAGTTCAAGAATTCAAACTCTTTTTTGTCAGTGGGGAGAGGTCGGATGCCAGCTTTTGTGGCTTTCAAGTCAATTGTTGATCCTTCGGACTGTGATTTCTTGGGGCATATGAATGTCTCGCATTACTTTTCGGCTTGCTCAGATTCGGTGTTTGCCCTTCAATCAGAGATGGGCTTGACCGCTGAAGACATGCGTTCTGGGCGAAAAGTATCATTTGTGGTAGTAAACGCAGAGAGTAACTTCCTTGCCGAACTTCGTGCGGGGGAGGCTATTCAGATGGAGAGTGAGGTACTAGAAATAGGTGGGAAGTCTATCACCTTCCGACACAGTTTGCTGCGCTCTCCCGACAGGAAAATTGTTTTCTCAACCGTGTTCAAATGCGTTTTGTTAAATCTCGAAACTCGAAAGGCCGAATTGCTTCCAGATGAGGTCGTCGCAAGCGCGAAAAACTGGCTGGTGAGTGAGGAAGTTTAACGTACCGCCTCAATAGGTCCTTCCGCACTTCCGCTGATGAATTGCTCGACATAGGGATCACCCGAGGCATCCATCTGGCTCACCGGACCAGTCCACTGGATCACGCCCCCGTGCAGCATCGCCACATTGTCGGCAATCGCGCGGACGGAACTCATGTCGTGGGTGATGGTCATCGCGGTGGCGCCCATCTCGGTCACGATCTCGCGGATCAGGTCGTTGATGACGCCGGACATGATCGGATCGAGGCCGGTCGTGGGTTCGTCAAAGAAGATGATTTCGGGCTCGGCGGCGATGGCGCGGGCAAGGCCCACGCGTTTCTGCATCCCGCCCGAAAGCTCGGACGGAAACCGGTCGGCCACGTCGGATTTCAGGCCCACACGACGCAACTTCTCGATTGCGATCTCACGCGCGTATTCGGCCGGGCGTTTCAGCGGGCCGCGCAAAAGGCGGAAGGAAACATTTTGCCAGACGGGTAGGGAGTCAAACAAAGCCGCACCCTGAAACAACATCCCGAAGCGGGCCAGAAACTTGTCACGGTCGCCTTTGGTTGCGTCTTTGCCGTCCACATAGATCATACCGCTATCGGGTTTGATCAGGCCAAGAATACATTTCAGAGCCACTGACTTCCCGGTACCCGAGCCGCCAATGATAACCATCGAAGTGCCTTTGGGGATCTCAAGGCTCATGCCTTTCAGAACCTGATTGTCGCCAAAGGTTTTATGTACGTTCTCCATCCGGATCATAGCGAGAAGAACACCCCTGTCAGAATGAAGTTGGCGGCCAGAATCATGATGGCGGCAGATTCGACCGATGATTTGGTTGCGCGCCCGACACCCTGTGCGCCACGGCCTGAGTCCATGCCGTAGTAGCAACCCATAATCGCTGCGATCAGGCCAAATGCAGCACCTTTGATCAGAGAGGAAACGATGTCCCGCGTCTCAAGGAAGTTGACCGTGTTCTGCAAGTAGGTCGCCGGGTTGAAGCCTAGGTTCTGAGTCGCGACGACATAGCCGCCTGCAATACCGATGATGTCGCCTATCCCAACCAGCAGAGGAACGGTGATCAAGGCAGCCAAAACGCGTGGGGCGGTTAGGTATTTCATAGGATGGGTCGAAAGAGTGACCAAGGCATCGATCTGCTCAGTGACTTTCATCGTGGCGATCTCGGCCGCAATGGACGAGGTCACGCGCGCGGCGATCATCAGGCCGACAAGAACAGGTCCAAGTTCTCGGACCATACCGATTGCTACGATCTGAGGCACAACCGCTTCGGCGTTGAAGCGGGCGCCGCCAGCGTAGATTTGAAGGGCCAAGGCACCGCCAGTGAAAATGGCGGTCAGGCCGACAACCGGAAGGGACAGCCAACCGATATTCATCAACGCAACGATAAACTCACGCGGATAAAAGGGCGGGCGAAAAATGTGTGAGATCGCGTCCAGCGCAAACATTGCTACCTTGCCAAAAGTGGCAAGTAGCGACAGTACCGCGCGACCTAGTCCTCCCAACAGGTTCAAAGGGTTCATTCCACGTAGCCTCGGGAATAGCGACTGCCCAGCGAAGTCAGGATTTCATAGCCTATTGTGCCAGCTGCTTCGGCCAGATCATCAACTGTCTGGTGACCGTTCAGTATTCGCAGGCGCTCGGGGTCTTCCGGCAGGTCTGTTACGTCGACAGTGATCAGGTCCATAGAGATACGGCCAACGACCGGGCAGGGTTGGTCCCCGGAAAAGGTATCGATCCCTCCGCCGATTGCGCGGTGCAGACCGTCGGCGTAACCGGCGGCTACAGTCGCGATCCGCGAAGGGCGACGTGCGACCCAACTATTGCCGTAGCCGACGGTTTCTCCAACCTCGACCGGGCGAACCTGAATGACGGGCAGGTCAACGGTTACTACCGGTTTTGCGCCTGCAAACGGCATTCCGCCATATAAGCCGACTCCGGGGCGGCAGAAATCGAAGTGGAACTCGGGCCCAAGGAGTGTTCCGCCGGTTGCGGCCAGAGATCGAGGGGCTGAAACACCGTCTGTAATCTCGCGGAATGTATTCAGCTGTTGGCGATTCATCGGGTGATCTGGTTCATCTGCGCATGCCAGATGCGACATCACTACGACGGGGTTCAACGCTTCGGCCTTTGGACGCAACTCGGCCCAATCGGCGGGTTCAAGCCCCAGCCGGTTCATTCCGCTGTCCAACTGAATTCCAAAGGGCCGATCAGGCAGTGCCTGTAGATGGCGCGCGAATTGTTGGGGCGAGTTGATCAAAGGCGTTAGATCGTGGTCGCGCAGTAACTCGGTATCGCTTTCCATGTGGCCCGAGAAAACACAGATCATCGGACCGGGCCCGATGGCCGCTCGCACGGCGATGCCTTCTTCGGCAGCGGCAACAAAAAACTTGCGAACGCCTTCCTCGGCCAGGGCCGCAGAAACCGGACCAGCCCCAAGGCCGTAGGCGTCTGCTTTGACCACGGCGCCGGTCTCGACATCCGTTTTCGCATTGAGCGCCCGCCAATTGCTGGCCAGCGCCTGAAGATTGATCGTCAAACGTGCGGTACTCATGGTGCTGTTCATGACATTGGATCGCGGCAGGTCAAGGGGGTACACGCCAATTCTTGTGCAGATCGCGTCGATCTTGCGCGGCTTATGGCCGGTGAGACAACGTATTGGAGGAAAAAGCGCTTCTCCGTGTCTGAGGAAGTCTCGTCTTTGTGTTTGTCCTGTGATCAATTGGAGATGATCCAGCGTGAAAACGAGCCGTTCACGGCATGATGATGAGGGCCTGAGATGTTAGAAATGACTGCTGACTTTAGTGCGCGGGCACCCGAACTTCCCCGATTTTTTCGTGAAGTGTTTGCTGCGTCCGAGGGCGAGGACGAAGGTAAGGCCATCGGTTCATTGGTAAGTGACCTGTTGGATACGACGGAGCAGGGTGATTTGAAGGGCGTTTTGGCTTTAGACAATGACGTCGTGGCCGGGTGTATTCTCTACTCGCGTCTTCGATATGATCAGGATCCGCGCCAAGTTTTTCTTATGTCACCAGTAGCTGTGCGGACAAACCGTCAAAGATCAGGCATTGGCCAAAAACTCATTGCATTTGGGTTGGGAGAGTTACGCGAGCAAGGTGTGGATTTCACTGTTACATACGGTGATCCGGCCTATTACGGTAAGTCTGGCTTTGCCCCCATCACAGAAGACATTGCCCAGCCACCACTACCGTTGAGTATGCCACATGGGTGGTTGGGGCAGTTCCTGAATGATGCTGGTTCACCGATTTCGGGTCCGTCGCACTGTGTCAGTGCATTTAATAGACCCGAACTCTGGTGAGGGTCAGTAGCCTTCGATCTGACCGTCCTGCTGCCAGGGTTTGACCAGGTTTCCAAAGCGTGTGAATTGGGCCTCGAACGACAATTCAACTGTGCCGATGGGGCCGTGACGCTGTTTGCCGACGATGACTTCGGCCTTAGCGTGCAAGCGTTCCATGGCTTGCTTCCACTCTTCCATCTTTTCCAGTTCGTGATCACCGGGCTTTTCGCGCTCTTTGTAGTATTCCTCGCGGAAAACGAACATCACGACGTCGGCATCCTGTTCGATCGAGCCTGATTCCCGAAGGTCAGACAGCTGTGGGCGTTTGTCGTCTCGGCTTTCGACCTGACGGCTCAGCTGTGAGAGGGCGATTACCGGGATGTTCAGTTCTTTGGCGATTGCCTTCATGCCCATCGAAATCTCAGCAATCTCGTTGACTCGGTTGTCGGACATGCCGCGGCAGAGCTGAAGGTAGTCGATGACCAACAGGTCCAAACCATGTGTCCGCTTCAGCCGCCGCGCGCGGGCAGCAAGTTGCGAGATTGGCAGGGCCGGGGTGTCGTCAATGAACAGGGGGCAAGCCTCAAGCTCTTTCGCGGCGTCCACAAAACGACGGAACTCGGCCTCAGTCATATCGCCTTGGCGGATCTTGTGGCTGGAAATCTCAGATGCCTCAGCCAGAACACGACCGGCAAGCTGCTCGGCGCTCATCTCCAGCGAGAAGAACCCTACGACACCACCGTCAACCGCGCCTTCGCTGCCATCAGATTTGACCCCGCGCTTGTAGGCTTTGGCCACGTTGAACGCCACGTTGGTCGCCAATGAGGTTTTGCCCATCGAGGGACGACCGGCGAGAATGATAAGGTCGGAAGGGTGCAAGCCCCCAAGTTGCTTATCGAGGTCGGCCAGACCGGTGGAAATTCCCGCCATGCCACCACCGCGCTGGTACGCTTCGTTGGTGACGTTGACGGCTTCTGTGACCGCCTTGAGGAAGGATTGAAATCCCTGTTCGGTCTGGCCCTGCTCGGAAAGCTGGTAGAGTTGTTGCTCGGCCTCGACGATTTGTTCTTTTGGTTCACTGCTGACATCGACCCGGGCAGCCTTGTCCGAGATGTCCCGACCTAGTCGGATCAACTCTCTCCGGATCGCGAGGTCATAGATCATCTGGGCGTAGTCATGCACCGCGAAAGCACTGATAGAAGCGCCTGCAAGTTTAACCAGGTAAGCGGGGCCACCCAGTTCCTTCAGGCCCTCGTCTTCGGCCATAAAGGATTTCAGTGTAACGGGCGAAGCCAACGCATTCTTAGCGATGCGATTGGCTGCAACCTCGTAGATACGTGCATGGACCGGGTCATAGAAATGCTCGGCTCCGATGATTGAGGCGACCCTGTCATACAAATCGTTGTTCGTCAGAATCGCGCCCAAAAGCTGCTGCTCGGCCTCAATAGAATGGGGCATGGTTTCGGCATTCTGAATCTGTGCCGCTGCCTGCTCGATACTGCTTATCTCGTTCATTGCTGCTCTCACCATCCCCGTGGGAATAGTCCATAACTTAGCCCGTCGAGTCGGGGCAAATTGTATGTTTCTGGGGATATTCTGTGCATATCTCGCCCACCCACTATATTGAAGTACAATGGTGCAAGGCGTCAACATATTGTGCGAGAAGTGTCTCGCAGGCGCTCAGTGTTTCTGATTGGGAAACAGTTTCGTGACGTCAGTTCTTGCGAGCTGCCTGCCAACCGCGCGGATCGTTCAAAAACGCCTCCACGCCATCCAGTGTTTCCTGATCAAAAGCTTTCTGCGATTTGGCTTCGGCCAGTACATCCCACCACGTGCAAAGGTGATGTAGCTGCACGCCGTGGTCGCCCAGCGTTTTCTCGGTTTCGGGGAAGATGCCGTAGTAGAAAATCACGGCAGTGTGCCCACAGGTCGCACCCGTTTCGCGGATCGCATCCACAAACGAAAGTTTCGATCCGCCATCTGTGGTCAGATCCTCGACCAGCAAAACGCGCTCACCTTCTGTCATTGCGCCTTCGATGCGAGCGTTGCGACCATAGCCCTTGGGTTTCTTGCGCACATATGTCATCGGCAGCGCCATGCGCTCAGCGACCATAGCTGCAAAAGGGATACCAGCAGTCTCGCCACCTGCGATGTTGTCAAACGCCTCAAAACCCGCATCACGCATTACAGTGACCGTCAGGAAATCCATCAACGTTGAGCGGATGCGCGGATAAGAGATCAGCTTGCGGCAGTCGATATAGGTTGGGCTAGGCAAACCACTGGCCAGAGTGAACGGCTCACGCGCGTTAAAGTGGACGGCTTTGATCTCCAGCAGCATCCGCGCAGTCAGGCGGGCGATTTCTGTGCTGTCGGGGAATGAACTGGGGATCATGACGGTACCTCTGGGCTGAAATGACGTTGCGGGCTGATAGCCCGACCCTTGACCCAGAGTCGAGAGGTTAGCGCGAAAAGAAAAGCGGACCCCGTAGTAGGGTCCGCTTTGGCCCTTGCGGGCGCATAGCAGCCAAGGTGGGCTTAGCTGCTCATATCATAGGCGCGCTCGCCGTGTACCGACAGATCGAGCCCGTTTGTTTCGGTATCGGCGTCTACGCGAAGCGGGGTCACAAGTGCAACCGCCTTGATCAACACAAATGTGACAACTGACGTAAAGACACCCACGATAACCAGCCCACCCAGCTGCGCAGTCCAAGTACCCAGGCCGAAAGCGGCAATCATGATGGTGCCAAAAATTCCGCCGACACCGTGAACTGCGAAAACATCCAGCGTATCGTCGATTTTCAGGACGTTGCGGATAACGTTCACCGCTTCTTGGCACAGGACGCCCGCAACTGCGCCGATTATCAGCGCTTGTACCGGATCAACGTAACCCGAAGCCGGAGTTATCGAGGCCAATCCTGCGATTGTGCCGGTGACCAGACCAACCATGGACGCTTTGCCGTATTTGATGCGCTCGTACAGGGCCCATGTCAGCGATGCCGTTGCGGCAGAGATATGCGTCACGGTCATCGCCATGGCGGCGCCACCATCGGCAGCCAACTGAGAGCCTCCGTTGAAACCAAACCAACCGACCCACAGCATCGCGGCACCAATCATCACATAGCCGGGGTTGTGCGGTGGCGTCGTGCGATTACGGCGGGGTCCAAGGACTACGGCAATGATGAGCGCGGCCAGACCAGCTGTTTCGTGCACCACAATGCCACCTGCAAAGTCGCGGACGCCGATCTCACCTAGAATGCCGCCATCGGTCAGAATGCCACCACCCCAGATCCAATGAACAACCGGCGCATAGCACAAAAGCATCCAAAGGGCCGAAAAGGTGAGGACAAAGCCAAACCCGACGCGTTCAACATAGGCGCCAACGATCAGTGCTGGCGTAATGATCGCAAAGGTCATCTGGAAGGCAAAGAAGAGAATCTCGGGCAGGGTGCCTGACAGGCTGTCAGCATCCACACCGTTCAGGAACGCTTTGCCCAAACCACCCCATAGACCCGAGCCACCGTCACCAAAGGCGATAGAGTAACCCGCGACCAGCCACAGGACGCTCATCAGACAGGCTATACTAAAGCAGTGCATGAAAACGCTTAGTACGTTCCGTGCACGCACGAGGCCGCCGTAAAACAGGGACAGACCCGGCAATGTCATGAATAGGACCAGTGCGGTTGCCACTATGATCCAGGCGGTGTCGGCTCCATTCATCGGCCGGTCTCCTCTTCAGCTTGCGTGGCGGGGCTTGAAGCTGAGAGTTGGCGTGGAAAAAAGAGGCAGACGCGGATTTTATCGCCTATTTTGACGGCTTTTTGTTAACCGGTGACTAATCGGGCATCAATTGAAGTGCTTTGCCTTATTTTTGTGCGATAGCGGAAAGCCCTTGTGAGAGCAGGTCCAACGCGTGATCCCTCGCTGCGCAACGCACGTTGTCGCGCCCGATTGCACCGAATTCCAACGTCTGTGTGCGGGTTGGTTCATCTTCTATCGCAAGCCCAAAACACACCCGGCCCTCAGGTTTAAATTCCGACCCGCCGGGGCCAGCGATGCCGGTGATTGAAACGCTCAACTGGGCTTCTGAGTTCTTGAGCGCGCCCTCGGCCATTTCACAAGCAACTTCTTCAGACACCGCGCCATGGGCCTCTAGTGTTTTGGCTTCAACGCCCAGCATCTGCTGTTTGGCAGTATTGGTGTAGGTAACAAAACCGCGCTCGACCACATCAGAGCTTCCGGGGATATCCGTCAACGCAACTGCAACCATGCCGCCGGTGCAGCTTTCTGCTGTAGCGATCATCACGCCTTGTTCCCTTGCGCGGTCGAGAATCTCGGCAACGGTCACAGCCCCAGAACTCCATGAGTGATACCCGCGAGGATCAATACGCCGATCCCGGCAAGGATACCGGCGATGACGTCATCTAACATTACACCCATCGGGTCATTGCGCCGGTCTGCCCAGCCGACTGGACCGGGCTTGGTAATGTCGAATAAGCGGAACAGCAAAAACCCAGCTACCCAACCGGGCCAGAGGGCAGTGATATCAATTCCATGCGCCCAGGATGGGTAGGAAATCGCCCACAGGGCTATGAACTGGCCAGCCACTTCATCAATGACGATCTCGGACGGATCGTGATTTTCCTGGCCCTGAGTCATCACGCGTGTCGCCCAGAGGCCGCCGATGAATGCAGCAACTGTTGCGAGTACGAGCAATGGAAATCCGCCGAGCGAGTGCAATACCCAGGCAAGAGGAAGGGCGGCCAATGATCCCCATGTTCCTGGGGCAGGGCGCAGGTAGCCAACTCCACAGACAGTTCCGATTAGACGCGCAGCTCTCATGATTTCACCAGACAGGCAGTAGCCAGCGAGGCAATGCCCTCACTTCGCCCAGTGAAGCCCAGCCGCTCTGACGTGGTTGCCTTGACCGACACCTGATCTGCACGCAAACCCATGATCCGCGCCATTTCCTCGCGCATGGCGGACGCGTGAGGGCCTACCTTTGGGTATTCGCAGACGAGCGTGCAATCGACATTGGAAATTCGGTAACCCATCTCTTGTGCCAGTTCGACCGAGTGGCGCAGGAAAATCTCGCTGGCTGCGCCTTTCCACTGCGGATCGGATGGTGGGAAATGCTGGCCGATATCGCCCTGCGCCAGCGCGCCGTAAATCGCGTCGGTCACGGCGTGCATTCCTACATCGGCGTCAGAATGGCCCTGAAGGCTGCGGTCATGTGGTACTTTCACGCCGCACAGGATTACGTGATCCCCGTCTCCAAATCGATGCACGTCGTATCCGTTGCCCAGCCTTACATCCATGTCCGTTCCTAATATTCGTTCCGCCCGAGCGAAATCCTCGGGCCGCGTGATTTTGATGTTGTCCGCATCGCCTGGCACGATTGTCACGTCCACCCCGGACGCGCGGGCTACTTCAACGTCGTCCGCCGCACCACCTGGGTGGGAGTTGTGAGCGGCGACGATAGAGTCATAGTGAAAGCCCTGCGGAGTTTGAGCCGCGAAAAGGCCCGTGCGATCCTGCGTACCTGTTACGATTGTTCCATCACCGGTCCAGAGAGCATCCGTTACAGCGAGCCCCGGCGCGGCCGCAGAGGATTCTAACAGGGCATCTAAAACGCTTTGAATGGTCTGCAGTCCAACACAGGGTCGAGCGACATCATGAATGAGCACATGTTTCACCCCATAAGACGTGAGCGCGGAAAGCCCGTTGCGCACGGAGCCCGCTCTGTCACTGCCGCCTCTGACAAGAATCAGGTCTGTGTTTTCGAATTCTGCCCACGCGGCTTCGTCATCTTCAGAAAGCACGAGAACGATATGGTCCACGTGGCCACGAAAGCGGTCGATAGTCCAATCCGCAACACGGCGCCCGGCCAATGGGCGCCATTGCTTGGGAAGACCTCCGCCGGCGCGCAACCCGCGTCCTGCAGCGACAATGATGGCGGCGGTGGTCATTGGGGCGTTTTCTCCGGTGGTTCGGGGGCAATGTTTAGGACGCGGTGAATGCGGAGGCAATCACCCGCGTAATAGTGCCTAAAAATTAAGCATGTGGTGATTTTGCAGGCTTGATGGCCGCCGATTTGTTGTTCATATGCGCTCAATTCGATATCAAAGCCACAACTGCCCAAGGATTAAGCACGTTGACTCTTCAACTCGCCGACAAAGACCTGAACCCGCCGGTTATGCTGGCTCCGATGGCCGGAATCACCGACCGACCTTTTCGTGATCTGGTGATGCGCTTTGGTGCGGGCATGGTTGTCAGTGAAATGGTCGCAAGCCAGGAAATGGTTCAGGCCAAACCGGGGGTGCGAGAACGGGCCGAACTGTCTGCGGATGTCGAAAACACCGCCGTTCAACTGGCCGGGCGCGAGGCGCACTGGATGGCAGAAGCCGCACGTCAGGTCGCGGATCGCGGTGCGCGTGTCATTGATATCAACATGGGGTGCCCGGCCAAGAAAGTGACCAACGGGTATTCAGGATCGGCCCTACTAAAAACACCAGATCATGCGCTGACACTGATAGAAGCAGTTGTTGCAGCCGTGGACGTGCCGGTGACGCTGAAGACGCGTTTGGGCTGGGATGATAAGCTCTTGAATGCTCCGGAAGTGGCGCGACGGGCTCAAGACGCTGGAATCTGTATGGTCACGATTCATGGGCGAACGCGGTGTCAGTTTTATAAGGGCAATGCGGACTGGGCTGCGATCCGAGCGGTTAAAGAGGCGGTCTCGATTCCGGTCATCGCCAACGGAGACATTGTCGATACTCCGGCGGCGCTGGTCGCGTTGGATCAATCTGGCGCTGATGGCGTAATGATTGGGCGCGGCGCACAAGGCAAGCCTTGGCTGTTGGCCCAAGTTTGCCACGACTTATACGGGGCCCAAGCTCCTGACATTCCTGCAGGCGACGATCTGATTGACATGGTGCGGGCGCATTACCAATCGATGCTGACTTTCTATGGTGTTGATCTGGGTTTACGCGTCGCGCGCAAACACTTGGGTTGGTACATGGATGAGGCCGGAACACCGGCTGCCCTGCGTCGCGCCGTCCTTACATCGCGCGATACGAATGAGGTGCTGCGATTGCTGGGTGACGCACTTGTCAGCGATGCGGAGGCGGCAGCATGACCTCGGATCAGAGCATTTGGACGTCGCTGCCAGTTCCTGCGTTCATTATTGATGCCGATGATCGGATTTCGGATGTGAACTCTGCGGGCGAGGGCTTTCTAAATGCTTCGCGCAAGTCTGTTCTGGGGCATCCCGTCTGGGATCAGATTGCGGTCGACGCGCCGCTTGAGGAATCATTCTTGCGAGCACGCGAGCATGGTACACCGCTTTTCGTTAACGATGTGGACGTCGGCTCCGGAAGCAGGGCGCCATTACAATGCGCACTGCAGATCGCACCTTTGGTTGGGCACCCGGGGTCGATGATAATGATCATCTCACCCCGCGAGTTGGCTGGGCGAATGACCCGAGGCAATACCGTGAAGTCCGCGGCACAATCGGCCATTGGAATGGCTGAGATGCTTGCGCACGAGATCAAGAATCCGTTGGCCGGTATTACGGGCGCCGCGCAGCTACTTAGCATGAATATTTCACAACAAGATCTTGAACTGACAGATTTAATTGTGGCTGAGAGTCGCCGCATCGTGAAGCTGCTGGAGCAAGTAGAGCAGTTTGGCAACCTGTCTTTGCCGGACTTCAAACCAGTGAACATTCACGACGTTCTGGACCGAGCGCGACGTTCAGCTCTTCTTGGGTTTGGGGCGCATATGCGGATCATCGAAGATTATGATCCTTCGCTTCCTTTGGCTTATGGAGATCCGGATCAGTTCCTGCAGGTGATCCTGAACCTGCTCAAAAATGCTTCGGAAGCCGCTGATCCCAAAGGCGGAACGATCCGCTTAAGAACATACTTCGAGCATTCGTTCCGATTGCGGCGCAGTGATGGATCTGGGCATTCACTGCCTTTGCAGATCGAGGTCATCGATGACGGGCCGGGGCTGCCAGAAAAAATACGTAGCGACATTTTTGACCCGTTCGTGTCGGGCAAAGAAAACGGCACCGGACTTGGGCTGGCGCTGGTCAGTAAAATCATATCGGACCACAACGGCTGGATTTCAGCTGACTCGGTTCCGGGTCGCACGGTGTTTCGCCTTTCCCTCAGGCGGGCACCGCGCGACGCAGTATAACAAAGCAAACGCCGAAAAGAGCAAGAATAAGGAGAGCACCCGATGGATGGCACAGTACTGGTCGCAGATGACGACCGCACGATCCGCACCGTTCTGACTCAGGCCCTGACGAGGGCAGGGTGCAAGGTCCATGCGACCTCGTCGCTGACAACGCTGATGCGCTGGGTCGGTGAGGGTAAGGGCGATGTGGTGATCTCGGACGTGGTCATGCCGGATGGCAACGGCCTTGAGATGCTGCCCAAGATAGCTCAGGACCGGCCCGGTTTGCCGGTCATTGTGATTTCGGCACAAAACACGATCATGACGGCGATTCAGGCGGCCGAAGCGGATGCTTATGACTACCTGCCCAAGCCGTTTGACCTGCCTGACCTGATGAAGCGAACCGCGCGTGCTTTGGAGCAGAAACAGCGCGTACAGACCGAAGTGGTCGAAGCCGTTGATGACCGCCCTGAAGAGCTACCGCTGGTTGGGCGCACCCCGGTTATGCAGGCCTTGTACCGGCTTGTGGCGCGGGTGATGAACACGGATCTGTCGGTTATGATTTCTGGTGAAAGTGGTACCGGCAAGTCTTTGATCGCGCGTGCTATTCACGATTTTTCGGATCGGCGCACATTGCCGTTCGTAACGGCCACCGCCGCCGATCTGCGTGATCTGGAAGGGCCTGCGCGTGTAATGGCGCGCGTACGGGGCGGCACACTGCTGATTGATGAGATCGCTGATATCGAAGATGAATTGCAGGCGCGCATCGTGCGCATGATGGACACGCCCGGCGACCACGTACCCCGTTTCATGGCGACCAGCCAATCGGACCTCACCGAAGCTATGGAGAGTGGTCGAGTACGCCAGGACCTATACTACCGTCTTTGCGGCGCGACGGTTCACGTGCCCGCCCTGCGTGAGCGCGTGGATGATATCACCTTGTTGGCGGATCACTTCCTTGCGCGAGAAGAGCGTGAGCACGGCACCAAACGCTGGCTTAGCCCCGATGCGGTAGAGTTAGTGCGGCGGTATTCATGGCCCGGCAACGTGAGGCAATTGGAAAACGCCATTCGTCGTCTAAGTCTGACCAGCCGTGCAGACGAGATTTCGAAAGCCGAAGTTGAAATGGTTCTGGGCAGTCAGCCCGAAGCGGAGCCAGTTTTGGGTGATGGTGAGCGGGAAAAACTATCGGCGTCTGTAGCTCGCCATTTGCGTCGTTACTTCGATCTGCATGGCAATTTGTTGCCGCCGCCTGGCCTGTATCAGCGCATCTTGCGCGAGGTTGAGGCACCTCTGATCGAACTGGCGCTGGACGCAACTGGCGGAAATCAGGCGAAATGTGCTGATCTTCTGGGGATCAATCGAAATACGCTGCGGAAAAAGATTACAGACCTCGATATTCAGGTGACACGTCGACGCAAACTGATGTAATATCGCCACACAAACCGTGGCATTCGGGTTCGAGCCCGACAAAGACCACGATATATGGCGGTAAGCCGCGCAAGCGGCACATCAGAATGAGGGCAGACGGTGGCAACCCGGGCACAGAGCGGGCCGATTCCAGCGATTAATCGGTGGCGGAAATCCCGAAAACTGCGCAATTTCGGCACCTTGGGCTTGGTTCTTCTAGGCCCAGCTTTGGCGCTTGCCACCTATCTGGTCATTGGTCCATTCGATCTGGGTGCAACCGCTCCGACGCTGCGACTAATCCTCCTTGCAGACCTGGTTTATGTGCTGGTCGTTGCCGGGTTGGTTCTGGGGCAGGTCGGCACACTCATCGCCGCCCGCCGTGCGAAATCCGCAGGATCTCGACTTCACTTGAGGCTGATCGGCGCATTTACGCTGTTGGCGCTGGTTCCAACTGTGACTGTTGCGATCTTTGCAGGCCTGACAGTGAATATCGGCCTTGAAGGGTGGTTCTCGGATCGTGTTCGGCAGGTGGTCGGTTCATCCCTTTCAGCGGCAGAAGCGTATGAGCAGGAACACAGGGAAGGTCTGACGCAAGACGCGGTTGTCTTGGCTCGGTTCCTGGACAACGCTAGGTCTCGGGATTTCTACATCTCAGATGCAGAACTGCGCGAAGTTCTTGCGCAAGGACAAGCGCAGATCCAACGGGGTCTACGTGAGGCATATGTAATTGATGGAAGTGGCGAAATTCGCTCGCGCGGTGATCGTTCTTACCTGTTCAATTACGAGGCCCCGACACCAGAGCAAATGATCGAAGCCGCTGACGATGGGCTATTGATCATTGCGGATTGGCAGAACAGCGAATTCCGTGCGCTGGTTCCGCTGCAAGCCTATCTGGACCGGTATCTTTATGTCAGCCGCGAAGTCGATGGCCAATTGCTGACATTGCTCGACGACACCAAGGAAACGGTGCAGTTCTATCAGCAGCTTGAAAGCGAACGCGGCCGGGTGCTTTTTGAGTTCGGGCTTTTGTATCTGGGCTTTGCGGTCATTCTTATTCTGGCGGCAATGTCATTGGGCATGTGGTTCGCTGAGCGCCTTTCGCGTCCAGTGGGGCGGCTTACCACGGCGGCTCAGCGTGTCGGTGCAGGCGACTTGAGCGTTCAGGTCATCGAAGAAGCCAGCGACGATGAAATTGCTATGTTAGGCCGTTATTTCAACCAGATGACGCGACAACTTAAAGGTCAGCGCGACACTCTACTAGAGAACACGCGCCAGATTGAACGCCGTCGTCGTCTTTTCGATTCGGTTCTTAGCTCTGTGACTTCGGGCGTGGTCGGAGTTGACCCAGATGGATGCGTGACTTTCGTCAACAGGTCGGCCGAGCGTCTTTTGGATTGGTCGCGTGTCGACGAACAACTTGCCATCGGAATCGCTGTTCCTGAGTTTCTGCCTCTGTTCGAAAGCCTCAAGGAAAGTGGTCAAGAAGCAGTTCAGGGTGAAGTGAAGGTCACGCGAAAAGGTCAATTAGAGAACTTGCTTGTCCGCATGGCGACTCGCCGGGGTGAAGATGGCGGCTTGGAAGGTTACGTGGTTGCCTTTGACGATGTAACTGACTTGGTCAGTGCGCAAAGAATGGCTGCCTGGGGCGATGTGGCGCGCCGAATTGCGCACGAAATCAAGAACCCTTTGACCCCAATCCAACTGAGTGCTGAACGTATCAAACGAAAATTCTCCCGCAAATTGGATGAAGAGGACTGCGATAGCCTCGTATCGATGACGGACGTTATCGTGCGCCAAACCAACGACTTACGACGGATCGTTGATGAGTTTTCGAAGTTCGCTCGCATGCCCGAACCAGATCGGCGTGAGGAAGACATCGTTGGATTGGTTCGCGAAGCAGTGTTGTTGCAACAAGCCGGGCAGCCTGATGTTGAGATTAATGCCTCGCTACCGGACCAGCCAATTTTGGCAGACGTTGATGCAACGATGGTGAGTCAGGCACTGACCAACCTGATTAAAAATGCGGGCGAGGCAATCGAAAGCCTCAAGAAAAAAGACCCGCCTGAGAATCTGGCACCGCAAATCCGTGTAGATGTTTCTACTGATGATGCGGGTACGGTGATCACTATTGCAGATAACGGCATTGGCCTACCGGAAGACCGGGCACGGCTGTTCGAGCCGTATGTGACCACACGAGACGAGGGGACCGGATTAGGCTTGCCCATCGTCAAAAAGATTATCGAAGAACATGGTGGCGCACTCACCCTTGAGGACGCCCCAGTCTTTGACGGACAGGACCATTTTGGCGCGATGGCCGTGATCCGATTACCGGGGGGCAATTTATCCCCGACCGCTGCGCCTCAAAAGCAGGCAATTCATACTAACAAACTGAAAGCAGGCCAAAGATGAGTGACATTCTGATCGTAGATGACGAGCGCGATATTCGCGAGCTGGTGTCCGATATTCTGGAGGACGAAGGCTATTCAACCCGGCTGGCAGGCAACTCGGATGAGTGCATGGCAGCGATCAACAACGAGCCGCCCGGGTTGCTGATTTTGGATATCTGGTTGAAAGACAGCCGCATGGATGGGATCGACATCCTGAAGGCAGTCAAACGAGATAATCCGGATGTTCCGGTGGTGATCATTTCCGGCCACGGCAACATCGAAATTGCAGTGGCTGCAATCAAACAGGGCGCGTACGACTTTATCGAAAAGCCCTTTAACATCGACCAGCTGATGGTGGTGATCCGTCGCGCCATGGAGACGTCTCGCCTGCGTCGCGAGAATGCGTCGCTCAAGCGCAAAGAAGTCACCAGCTCGGATATGATCGGCAAGTCTGCAGCCTTCCGTGCAATGCAAAACCAGCTGGACAAAGTCACCAAATCCAACGGGCGTGTCATGCTGAGTGGCCCTGCAGGTTCTGGCAAGGAAATCGCGGCTCGGTACATCCACGCCCATTCAAACCGTGCCAACGCTCCTTTCGTCACAGTGAACTGTGCCGGTATCGAGCCTGAGCGCGTCGAAGAGGTTCTGTTCGGACGGGAGTCGTCAGAACGGGGCGTTGAAATCGGTCTGTTGGAAGAAGCGCATGGCGGCGTAATCTATTTCGATGAGGTCGCTGACATGCCTATGGGTACGCAGTCAAAAATTCTGCGTGTGTTGGTTGACCAACAGTTCCAGCGGGTAGGCGGTTCTGACAAGGTGCGGGTCGATCTGCGGGTTATTTCGTCGACCAACCGAGATCTAGACGATGAAATCGCCGCCGACCGGTTCCGAGAGGAGCTTTATCACCGCCTGAACGTTGTGCCGATTGCCGTGCCTTCTCTGGAAGAGCGCCGCGAAGACATTCCTGTGCTGGCTCAGCATTTCATTGAAATGTGCAATGAAACTCAGGGCCTGACACAGCGCGAAATATCGGAAGAGGCGGTCGCGTTATTGCAGACGATGACCTGGCCCGGAAACGTGCGGCAGCTCAAGAACCTCATTGAGCGTGTTCTGATCTTGGGTGAGGGAACTGGCCCCATCGAAGCAAAGGAGCTTCCTGCGGAAGAAGAGAAGACCGACGACTCGCGCCGTGTTGTCCTGTCAGGCGCACTGGCGACTTTGCCGCTGCGTGAGGCCAGAGAGGCGTTCGAGCGTGAGTATCTGCTGACCCAGATCAATCGTTTTGGTGGTAACATCAGCCGTACTGCCAGCTTTGTAGGCATGGAACGCAGCGCGCTGCACCGTAAGCTAAAGTCTTTGGGGGTTGTGACCTCGAACAAAGCTGGCGCTCGTGTGGCTCAGCTAGATGAACCAGAACCGGCGGAGTGATCCGCCGGTCGTTTATCCGGGCTGACCGGGTGTAATGATCTGGAGCGATCCGTCGTCAAATTTGACAAAACACGAAGAGGTGCTGAGCGGCGGCAGTTGTGTCGTGCGAACCGCGGGCACCTTTGACTTAACGTTTTGGCGGCATGGCGGCAGGCTAACGGGGCGGTATCCCTTTTGAGCCATGCACTGCGCCTCGACGTTGTTGCGAAGACCTTTGTTCACGTCCACGGTGTAAACTTGGCCGGGTTGCCACCAACCTGGGGTGCGGTGGCATCGACCCCTACTGTCGCAATAGGTGCGCCCGGGCCAATAGACCGGCGGGTTTTGCCGCAACTGATTGGCGACTGGGGCATCCTTGAGTGCCTGAACTTGGCACTGCGTCGTTTCTTCCTGCATACGCGATACGCTTTCACCCTCGCGGTAATACAGCGAAAGCGGGCCGCAGGACGTAAGGACTATTAAAGGAATGAGTAAACGAAGTACTGTTTTCATAGGGTTATCTTGCCCTAGCTTCGCGTCTATGACAATTCAATTGACCGCTTTGGGGGCATCTGTCATTCAAAGATTTCAGGCAGAAAGGCCAATACCATGAAGGTCATCATTTGCGGCGCTGGTCAGGTGGGCTGGCAGATTGCTCGGCACTTATCGGGCGAACTTAACGACGTAACAGTTGTCGATAACAATCCCGATCTGGTGCGCCGCGCGACCGAAACTTTGGACGTTCAAGGGATCGCCGGGTTTGCCAGTTATCCGGATGTGCTGGATAGGGCAGGTGCCCGCGACGCCGACATGATCATTGCCGCGACCCATTCGGACGAGGTGAACATGGTCACCTGCCAAATGGCGCACTCGGTCTTTTCGATCCAGCGCAAGATCGCGCGCCTGCGGTCGAAATCTTATCTTCAGGCCATCCACTCGGACTTGTTCCGACGCGACCACCTGCCGATTGATGTGGTGATCAGCCCCGAACGCGAAGTGGCCGCTGCGGCCATGCAGCGCCTTTCTGCGCCGTCGGCCTTTGACACAGAAATGTTCATGGACGGCAAGGCGCAACTGCTGGGCATACGTATCGACGAAGACTGCCCCATCGTGAACACACCGCTGCGCCAGTTGACGGATCTGTTTTCGACACTCAGCTCAATTGTTGTGGGGGTACGGCGCGACGGTACTCTGTTCGCTCCGGAATCCGAAGACCAGCTGTTTGTGGGTGACGAGTGTTACGTCTTTACGAATGTCAAAGATGTCGATCGAACGATGGAGGTCTTCGGCAAGGCGCAAAAGAAACAGGATCGCGTAGTTATCGTCGGTGGCGGCAACGTCGGCCTTGAAGTTGCGCGGACCCTTGAGGAGCGCGAAAGCCGGGTACGTGCCAAAATCATCGAACGTGATCGCCGATGTGCAGAACTGGCAGCCGAGACACTAGAGAGGACAATCGTTCTGAACGGTGACGGTTTGGATGCCGCTCTGCTACGCGAAGCAGGCATCGAACGCGCCGACGCGATGTTGGCCGTTACTGACGATGATCGAGCCAATATGCTGGCGGCTGTAAGAGCCAAGGCCGAAGGCTGTGCCTTGGCGATCGCCTTGATCAACGACCCCAGCATGGTAGCGCTCATGGGGCCACTGGGGATTGATGCCTACATCAACCCGCGGGCAACGACCGTGAGCTCGATCCTACGTCACATCCGTCACGGCCGCGTTCGGCAAGTATACTCTATCGGCGACGCCGAAGCCGAGGTGATTGAGGCTGAGGTACTTTCGACTTCTCCAATGGCGGGGCAGAAACTGCGGGACATTGATTTCCCAGAAGGCGTGCTGGTCGGAGCTGTTCTCAAAGGGGACGAACTGCTACGTCCTACTGGAAGCCTGCGGATCGAGGAAAAAGACGTGGTGGCGATCTTTGCAATGGCCAAGGACGTACCCGAGGTTGAGCGGCTTATGCAGGTTTCGATCGATTTCTTCTGATGGCGAGGGTTAGGGCACAACGGATTGGTCTGGTGCGGCGCCTGCCGCTGTTCCTGCTGATTTGGGGTGTGTTTGCTCTGTCGATGTGGGTGCCTGCCATCTATGCGCTGGCATTGGATAACCACGACACGTCGCGCTCGTTCTTCTATTCCGGTTTGCTCGGCCTGTTCGTGGTTGCGACGATAGCGGTGGCTTCGTCAAACCGCGTGCCGCGTCGTGGAACTTTGGGACAGTTGGCAGTGTTGTTGGGGTGTTTCACCGTATTGCCGTTGTTTCTGGCAATTCCTCTGCACGATGCTCTTGGAACCACAACGTTTTTGAACGCGTATTTCGACATGGTTAGTGCGCTCACAACTACAGGGGCGGATATTTTCCCGGATCCAGACCGGCTTACTGCTCCTCTACACCTTTGGCGTGCGCTTGTTGGTTGGATGGGCGGGCTGATCATGTGGGTTTCAGCCGCTGCTATTTTGGCTCCGCTATCGCTGGGTGGGTTTGAGGTGACCGCGCGCGGGCAACCCGGGCGTCCTGTTTCGGGTGTGGCGCAAAGTGAAAAGGTCGACCCCAGAGGGCGCCTGATCCGGGTGACCCGAACATTGACGCCCGTCTATGCAGGCCTGACGGCCGTAATTTGGCTTCTGCTGTTGATCGCAGGTGAAAACGGCCTGACAGCGATCTGTCACGCAATGTCAACGATGGCCACATCCGGTATCTCTCCGGTCGGAGGTTTGGAGGGCGCGCAGGCTGGTATCACGGGCGAAGCCATACTGTTTCTGTTCTTGTTCTTCGCTCTGTCTAGGCTCACTTTTTCGACAGATACCGCCACAACCGGATACTCGCGGTTGGACAAAGATCCGGAGTTTCGGATCGGCCTGATGATTGTGGTCGGCGTCGCCGCGCTGTTATTCTTTCGTGTTCTGGCTGGTGTCCACGAAATCGGCGGCCAGATGGAGCCGTTTCAGGCGCTGAGTGTGGCTTGGGGGATGGTTTTCACGGTTCTTTCTTTTCTAACCACAGCCGGTTTCGAGAGTGCGAACTGGAACGATGCTCAGCAGCTTTCTGGGCTAGGGACGCCGGGGTTGATCCTGATGGGGCTGGCCCTGATCGGCGGTGGCGTGGCGACGACGGCGGGCGGGGTGAAACTGCTTCGCGTTTTTGCCCTGTACTTAAACGGTGCACGCGAAATTGACCGCCTGATTTACCCGTCCTCCGTAAGTGGAGTGGGCGGCGGCAACCGTCGTATCCAAAGCGATGGAGCCTTCATCGCCTGGATCTTTTTAATGATGTTCGCGCTTACTGCGGCCGTTTTTAACCTGCTTCTCGCGGTCATGGGCGCAGGGTTCGAACAGGCCATGGTTTTGAGTATCGCTGCCCTGAGTACGACGGGGCCACTGATCGAACTGGCCACGGACGTTCCGATCCGTTTGGTGGACCTTTCAGCTGGAGCTAAGCTGACAATGTGTGCCGCCATGGTGATTGGGCGACTGGAAACACTGGCGATCATTGCGCTAATTACGCCAAGCCTTTGGCGAGATTAAGATACATCAGGAACGAATTGACTGATTTTTCGTCTGGAAACTCGGTTAATGACTCTCCATACTCTGCCAGAGGGAGCGCGTTGGTCCGCAGCGCGTAGCAAGAACAATGGCGAGATAATAAAATATGGCTTCGGACAGACAGAATCTTCAGGACGCGTTCCTGAATAATGTACGGAAAGCAAAAGTACCGGTCACAATTTTCCTGATCAACGGTGTGAAATTGCAGGGTGTGATCACCTGGTTCGACAATTTTTGCGTGTTACTTCGCCGCGACGGACAGTCGCAGCTGGTATATAAACATGCGATTTCGACGATCATGCCGTCACAGCCGATCAGCCTGTATGAGGGCGAAGACGCCTCTTGATGGAACATGATAGGACGCGCACCCGGGCTTGGGTGCTGCATCCGGAAATCAAATCAGATGAACAGCGCCGTGTCCCCGAACCAGCGCTGGAAGAGGCGGTGGCATTGGCTGCCGCTTTACCCGATCTTGATGTGATCGGGTCCGAGGTCGTGCGCCTGCAACGCGCACAGCCGGGATTACTTTTTGGTAGCGGCAAAATTGAAGAACTGGCCGAGCGTCTGCACGACAGTGAAATCGAACTGGTGCTGATCGACGGCCCGGTTTCGCCCGTTCAGCAACGGAACCTTGAGAAGGCGTGGAAAGTCAAAATCCTCGACCGCACAGGGCTAATTCTCGAAATTTTCAGTGACCGCGCGCGAACCCGCGAGGGTGTGCTACAGGTTGAGATGGCGGCGCTTAGCTATCAACGCACGCGACTCGTTCGGGCCTGGACCCACTTGGAACGGCAACGTGGTGGTTTGGGATTCGTCGGTGGTCCCGGCGAAACTCAGATTGAGGCTGACCGCCGCGCAATCGATGAACAACTGGTGCGTCTGCGACGCCAGCTGCAAAAGGTGGTCAAAACTCGAACTTTGCACAGGGCGGCGCGGGCTAAGGTGCCTTATCCGATTGTTGCGCTGGTCGGGTATACGAACGCTGGCAAATCAACGTTGTTCAATCGCCTGACGGGTGCCGAGGTGATGGCCAAGGACATGCTGTTCGCCACTCTTGACCCGACGATGCGACGAGTCCAACTACCCGACGGCCCCGAAGTTATCCTTTCGGACACGGTGGGCTTTATTTCGGATTTGCCCACCGAACTGGTCGCAGCCTTCCGTGCAACGCTCGAAGAGGTTTTGGGCGCAGATATCGTCGTTCATGTTCGTGACATCAGCCACGAGGAAACCGAAGCGCAAGCGCAGGATGTTGAGGCTATTCTGACCTCACTGGGTGTGGATGATGAACGCCCTCGGCTTGAAGTTTGGAACAAGATCGACCTGCTAAGTGCCGAAGAGCGCGAGGCGGCTTTAGCGCGGGCAGAACGGGACCAATCGATCTTTGCAATCTCGGCGGTGACGGGTGAGGGGATCGAGCCGTTGTTGGCTGAGATCGCAACCAAGTTACAGGGTGTTCGGCACGAGCTCACTCTGACGCTGACGTTTGCTCAAGGTGACAAACGTGCGTGGTTGTTCAGGCAGGATGTGGTTCGTTCAGAAAAACAGACCGAAGATGGGTTTGAAATCACCGTATTGTGGACGGACAAACAAGCCGCACAGTTTTCGGCGCTTTAATCTTTATTGCCCGTCAATTTGGCGTTGATAGTCTTCGGCATCAAACCAACCCAACGATGACTGAATTTTGTGATCATTGGTTAGTTCCCACTCTTCCCAGCCGCGGGTGACGACAAGGTTGCCCGTTTGCGCGTGGTGACCTTCTAAAGTCCAGACAAAGATCGCGTGCTGACCGGCCCATCTGAGCATGTCGCATCGGACTTCAAGGTCGGGGAAGTCTGAATGAAATCCGCGCGCCATCTCGGCCACCGCTGCGCGCCCGACAATCGGGTCTCCTCGGTTGATCGAAATCTGCCCATCAGCGGCGAAAAACTCGGCCACAGCGTTTGCGTCACCAGAGCTCCAGGCGATCGCATAGTCCCGTGCAAGATTATTTAGTCTATCCCGAATACTAGCCATTTGTGCCCCCCGGTCCCAACTCCTCGGCCCTAAGATCGTAGGCGAAAAGGCGGGTCGGCGTCCACGGTGGCAAAATGTGAGGGGCAAGGTCTTGCCGAGGCAGCAAAAATTAGCGCGGGATCAGGTTTGTGACGCCGACTGCGGCAGCCCGCGCTAGGTCGATATCCAATGACATGGGGATATATTCGCCTCGACGCCACAACTGCGCCTGATCGTCATAGTAGCGCGAAAGGAAATGGCCGGACTGACCCGTAGCAGTGATAAAGACGGAACTGTCGGGATCGGCAAAATCGTAAACACCGCGATACCCGGCGCCGTGCACATTCTGGAATGGATCTTTGCCTTCACCCGAGGTTCGGCCGCGCAGAAGCGTGTTATCTCCTCCGCTGGTCGATTGGCGGATATTAACAAAGAAACGCAACACCGGGACTGACCCCAGAACCGGATGATCATGAGTGGCCTGATGCGCATCCCCCCACCGCAGTGATTCCAGAGCGGTTCCATAATTCTCGGAGATCCAAATAATCGCGTCGTCTAAGGCCAGTCGCGCCATGTCGGTGCATGTCTCGGTTGGAGCGCTTTGGCGAACGTCACACCATACGGACGCCCCATCGATGTCTCGGTAAACACGTTCGATGAACAGCGGTTCCACATGTTTGTATTCGGCCGCCAGAGGACCCAATTCGTCAGAGATCAGGCGAATTTGCAGTGCCCGCAACCACGCGGCATAGATCAGCGGCTCAGGTAAATGCTCGTTCATCTCGCCGTTCCATTCGGCCAGCAAAGACAGAGCGATCTGACGCTGGCGTTCTGGTGTGCCTTCGGGCGCAGAAGCCCCGGTGAACCACAGATCCGCGCCAATAAGTGGCAGTAATGATCGAGCTGTAAAGCTGACGGTATCCAGCTGCGCCTCGATAAAGCTGTCACGGGTGTGGACTTCACGAGATTGCATCAGCCGTTCCCAACGGTGAACTCGTTGGGTGTCTCCCCATTCATAGGACACATGTTCCGGGAAGGGGCGGTCGATGATCTTATTGTTCGTGTTCCCGAGAATTCCGCCCGCCGGGGCGACGAATTCAGGATTGTCGACATAGGGCAAGCGACCTTGCCAAAGATTTTCGGCCAGCCAGCCGGGGGTAGGGATGCGACCCCGGCTTTGGTTTCGCAGGTCACGTTTTGGCATTGCACCAATCAGTTTCAAGCCGATCGTGTCCTTGTCGACCAGCGAAAGGTTTTGCGAAGGAGCGATAAACTTCTCTCCGGCCTCAATCGCTTGCCGAACGGTTTCGGCGTTCATCAAGGCCATCGAAGCCGTCATCGACGTGTCCCGTGGACTAAGGGCCGTCCACGATAAAGAAGCCACATGACCGGCAGGGGTTATCGTCTCCAGATCATAGTGGCTGCCGGGCAAGACAGGTCCGTTTTCCGTCCAGCGCAAGGTCAGCGTAATAGGGGCTTCGTCCTTGATTTCGAGGATAGATGGGCGCGTGCGGAACTTTTTGAAGCCATCCGGCGTCAGGTATTCTTCCGGGTTGTCCGGGTTTAGTTGTTCTATGTGAACGTCCTGATCGTCCAAGTACGACGATGTAAGACCCCAGCCCAACCGATCACTTCGTCCTGTCATGACAGCTGGAACGCCGGGTATCGTCGCGCCGATCACGCCACCTTTCGCCAGTTCCAACCGAGCAAGATACCAGACCCCGGGGGCCGTAAAGCCCAGATGTGGGTCGTTCGCCAACAAGGTGCCGCCGCTGGCCGAGCGTGAAGGTGCCGCAGTCCATGCATTGGATGCCCCCGCCAGTCCGCGTTTCGGGAATGGCGACAGCGGGGTTTCGGGCATAGGTGTGCCACGGGCATAGCGAGGCAGGTTGGGAAATAGTGCGGCGTATTCGGGCAAAGCCGCAATGCCTTCTCCGGGCACATTCGGCAGGATATCTGCCAGCCTTGTAGGGTCGTTCAGCATCAGAGAAGTACGTGCGCGCAGCACCTCATCCTGCAGATGCCCTGACAGTTGCAGCCCCATCAATTTGATCACAGCGATGCTGTCACCTGGCTGCCACGGAGACACCGGAGCGTTAAACAGGAACATTTCCGGGGCACCGCGGCCCAGAGCGGCTTCGTTGATCTCGTCCAGCCGTGCGTTCACACCGGCGGCATAGGCGCGCAGCGCTGCTTTGGTGTAGTCGTCCTGAACGTCGACCGAACGATGCGCCAGGCTGTAAAGATCCAATCGGCGCAGCAGCTTGTCGATTGGGACCGTTCGCTTACCAAAGACCTCGGAGAGGCGTCCCTGTGCTGTACGACGCATGATTGTCATCTGCCAAAGGCGATCTTGCGCATGGGCGTAACCCAGACCAAAAAACACATCAGGGTCGTTTTCGGCAAGGATATGCGGGACGTTGGCCGTATCGCGGATGATCTCGACAGGAGCGCTCAGCCCCCTGACTTCAACCGTCTGATCGTAGTCCGGCAGAGACTGGCTGGCCAAAAAATACACCAACCCAATTGCAGCCAAAGCCAGCAGGATCAGACCAGAGGTAATACGCACAAGCCAGCGAAACACGAATCCCATCTGTGACCCACAATCCTGATCAATTTCCGATTGCGGCAAGACTAGTGGATGGCCGTGCTGACCGAAAGAGGAACAGCCCCGGAATATTCGTCTTTACAGCACTATAAACAAGAAACCCCGCCACAGTTCAGGCTGGTGGCGGGGTTGCAAGAGTGGTCGTGGTAATCCGACGTTACGGAATAATGCGTGTGTATTTCGTACCTTCGACGGTTGCGCCAATTTGCAGCCCGGCTTGGCCGAATACAGCGGCCAAAACTGGAGAACGCAACGTCGTTGTGTCGGTAGACAGCGAGTCGCCCTGATCGCTGACGACGTAACCAATATCAGCACCTGCAGTCCAACCGCTGGAACGGCGGAAGTCGTTCAACGCATCTTGCGTCATAAAGAACAGGACATGGGCATATTGCTGAGCACCGATCTGTAGTCCGGCGGTGCCTTTTACAGCGGAGTAGTAATCGACTGTCGCGCCATTGATACGCAGGGCGCCTCGGCCGTAACCGCCGCCGAAAACAAAGCCGGCTTCGGTGATCAGGGGCATGACCAACATTCCGTTGGACTTGTTCGCAATCTCAACTGTGTTGGGATAGCGCGCATACATTTCGGTTAGTGTTGCATCGACGCGAGCGTCGATCGTTGCGGCGTTTGAATTGCCGACACCATTACCGCAAGCTGCGGTCAGCGTCAGGCCGGCCATGCCAAAAGCAAAGCCACGACGGCTCAGTCGGGGTGCGTTGGAACTGCTCATAATTTTTTCTCTGTATTACTGCCTGATTTGTCGGGTGATCCCGATCTTGTGTGCAAGAATACGCCGATTGACGCTGCGTGTCACGGGAAAGCTGAGTGACCGCAGGACGCAATCGGCGAAAAATTGCGATAATTTGGGGTTTTAGCTCTGAACGATGCGGGCGACCTCGGGCGCGAAGTAGGTCAGAATGCCGTCGCATCCTGCGCGCTTGAAGGCCAGCAAACTTTCCAACATTACCTTTTCGCCGTCGATCCATCCGTTCTGTGCAGCAGCCTGAACCATCGCGTATTCACCTGACACCTGATAGGCATAAGTTGGTGCGCCAAAGGCGTCTTTGACACGGCGGCAGATGTCCAAGTATGGCATCCCCGGCTTGATCATGACCATATCTGCACCTTCGGTTAGATCGCGTTCAATCAGGCGAAGGGCTTCGTTCGAATTGGCCGGGTCCATCTGGTAGGTCTTTTTGTCCCCGGTCAGAGCACCCGATGCGCCCACCGCATCTCGGAAGGGGCCATAGAAAGCACTCGCGTATTTAGCGGCATAGCTCAGGATCATCACGTTCTGATGCCCTGCCGACTCCAAAGCGCGGCGCATTTCGCCGATCCGACCGTCCATCATGTCAGATGGGCCAATGATGTCCGCTCCGGCCTCGGCCTGAGCGAGCGTCATTTTGACCAACGCCTCGACCGTCTGGTCGTTCACGATTTCGCCATCCACGACATACCCGTCATGGCCATTGATGTTGTAAGGGTCCAGTGCAACGTCAGTCATGACCGCGATTTCAGGAGCGGCCTCTTTTATTGCACGGATGGCGCGGTTTGACAGGTTGTCAGGATTCCAAGCCTCGGCGCAGTCTTCGGTTTTCAGGCTGGGATCGGTGTACGGAAAAATACAAATCGCCGGAATTCCAAGCGCCTGTGCCTCAACTGCGGCTTTGGCAATCAGGTCAACCGAACGGCGCACTACACCCGGCATGGAGGGTACGGGCTCTTCGATACCTTCACCATCGCGCACGAAAACCGGCCAGATCAGATCGTCGGTGGTAAGCGTGTTTTCCCTTACAAGTCCGCGTACTGCCTCTGATTGGCGCGCCCGGCGAAAACGGGTCAGAGGATAGGGGGCGATGGTCGGTTTCATGTCGCGCTCTCCTTGAATATTCCCGCATTGGGTGGCATGAATTCTTCGTAGTCTCAAGGGTTAGGATGATCGCACCCCAGCGAAAAGCCCATCAAGACACGGAACAAAGGGCTGACGCTTGGACTTATACTCTTCGATTTTCGAAATCATCGACATGCGCAGCTTTTCGAATCTGTGGTACTGGATCGGACTGGCCGTTTTGTGGTCTTCGGCAAGTCATTGGGCGATGGGAGTCCCTTACGATCTTGTTTCGCGTGCGCAGCGGGTCGGAGGGCCGGCTGAGCAAGACTTGTTAGATATCGTTCGAATAAACGGAAACCGGCTGCTCTACATCGTAGAGGTTTCCGGTTTGGCTATTCTGGGGCTTAGCTGCTTTATCTTCACGGGGCTTGCAATGCTTGGGTTCGTGTATGGTGTCGAGTTCGCTCAGGCCGTTTTCCTACTGCTGTTTCCCCTTAGCTTTGTTTTCCTGATCAACCTTTCTGCTGCACGCAAGTTGCGCCGTACTGAACCCGGCATAGAAGGGGTGACCAAAGTCCTTATGAGATGCAGGATTTATACTCAGGTCGTTGGCATGATTTCGATCTTGATAACGTGTCTTTGGGGGATGTATCAGAACTTCTCGATCAGCGTTCCAGGTTGGTAAAATCAGAAAGGCAAGGCGATGAAGGCTCCGAACCATGTAACGGTTGGCGGTGCCCCCGAAGGGTTTGACGCGCAGCTTGTTCTGAATGAGATCGCACGTTCGGGTGGGCCGGTCTGCCATGTCGCTAGGGATGACAAGCGAATGGAGGCGATGCGGGCCGCGCTTGCGTTCTTTGCTCCCGACATGCCGGTGTTTGTTTTCCCTGGATGGGATTGTTTGCCTTACGATCGGGTTTCCCCAAATCCTGACATAGCGGCGGCCCGGGTGGCAACGTTGGCTGCGCTGGTGCATCAGATGCCCGACCAGTTCGTTCTGTTGACTACACTCAATGCGGCGACCCAAAGGGTGCCAGCGCGCGAGGTATTGCGAGAAGCTGCCTTTACTGCGCGAGTTGATCACCGTGTGGATGAAACCGCGTTACGGAATTTTCTGGTTCGAATGGGTTTCACTCAAAGCCCAACGGTGATGGAGCCCGGTGACTATGCGATCCGCGGTGGTATTATCGACATCTTTCCTCCTGGTGAATCCGGTCCGGTGCGGTTGGACCTGTTCGGGGATGTTTTGGACGGCGCTCGGCGGTTTGATCCGGTGTCGCAGCGCACGACTGAAAAGTTGGACGTTGTAGAGCTGGCCCCCGTCTCTGAGGTTATTCTGGACGATGCCGCGATTACTCGGTTCAGGCAGAACTATCGCATCGAGTTTGGTGCAGCGGGAACCGACGACCCGCTTTACGAGGCCGTAAGCGCCGGTCGAAAACACCAAGGTATCGAACACTGGCTGCCGTTCTTCCATGAAAAGTTAGAGACGCTGTTTGACTATCTGCCGAACGCAACAGTTACGGTAGATGATCAGGTGACACCGGCACGACTTGCGCGCTGGGATACGATTGCCGACCAATACGAAACTCGTCGACTGGCGTTGGAGAACCGTTCCCGGATGGACACGGTGTATAAACCCACGCCGCCTGGTCTGCTGTATTTGGACGATGCTGCGTGGGATCAGGTTATTGGTGATCGGCGGGTAATGCAGTTCAGCCCATTGCCCCAGGCCAGCGGCCCCGGCGTGATTGATGCAGGAGGACGTATCGGTCGAAACTTTGCGCCTGAGCGGCAGCAGGAAAGCATCAGTCTGTTTGGCGCTCTGGCCAGCCACATCACTGACAAACTTGCCAAGGGCCCTGTGCTGATTGCGTCCTATTCTGAGGGGGCCCGGGAACGTCTGACAGGACTGATCGAAGACGAGGGGCTGGCCGAGGCCATCCCAATCACCAACGGTACCCGTGTGGGTAAGCGGGGTCTTCATCTGGCTGTTTGGGCCTTGGAGCACGGGTTTGAGACGCCAGATCTAACCGTGATTGCCGAACAGGACGTTCTGGGTGACCGTCTGATACGGCAACCCAAGAAGCGCCGTAAGGCCGAGAACTTTTTGACCGAAACCCAGTCTCTAAGCCCCGGGGATCTGGTGGTGCATGTGGACCACGGTATCGGACGCTATATGGGCATGGAGGTCGTCACCGCCGCTGGTGCTGCCCATGAATGTCTGCTGTTAGAATACGCCGAGCAGGCCAAGCTGTACCTGCCGGTTGAGAATATCGAGCTGCTATCGAAATACGGCCATGACGAGGGCCTGCTGGATCGTTTGGGTGGCGGTGCATGGCAGGCCAAGAAGGCCAAGCTCAAAGAGCGCATCCGCGAGATGGCGGACAAGCTGATCCGCATCGCTGCGGAACGTGCTCTGCGCAAGGCGCCGGTCATGGATCCTCCGCCCCACGCGTGGGAGGAGTTCAGCGCCCGTTTCCCGTATCAGGAAACCGACGACCAGTTGCGCGCCATCTCGGAAGTCATGGAGGACATGCATTCCGGTGCTCCGATGGATCGTCTGATCTGCGGCGATGTTGGGTTCGGCAAAACCGAAGTGGCAATGCGCGCTGCCTTTGTTGCGGCTATGTCAGGCGTTCAGGTGGCCGTGATTGCGCCGACCACGCTGTTGGCCCGCCAGCATGCGGCGTCGTTTAAGGAACGTTTCCGCGGCTTTCCGCTAGAGGTTCGACAGCTGTCGCGCTTTGTTTCGGCTAAAGAAGCGCAGCAAACCCGCGATGGGCTTTCGCGCGGGACGATCGACATTGTAATCGGTACTCACGCGCTGTTGGCAAAAGGGATCCGATTTAACAATCTGGGTTTGCTGATTATCGACGAAGAGCAGCACTTTGGTGTTGGCCACAAAGAGCGCCTGAAACAGCTGCGTAGTGACATCCACGTGTTGACTCTGACTGCGACGCCGATCCCGCGGACACTTCAATTGTCGCTGACCGGAGTTCGCGATTTGTCGATCATCGGCACGCCGCCCATAGACCGTCTAGCGATCCGTACTTACGTCAGCGAATTTGACGCGGTCACGATCCGCGAAGCACTGCTGCGGGAACATTATCGTGGTGGCCAGAGCTTTTACGTAGTCCCGCGCATCTCGGATCTCCCCGAGATCGAAGAATTCCTGAAAGAGCAACTGCCCGAGCTAACCTATGTTGTAGCTCACGGACAGATGGCTGCAGGCGAACTCGATGACCGGATGAATGCCTTCTACGACGGCAAGTATGATGTGCTGCTGGCGACAACGATTGTGGAAAGCGGGCTGGATATTCCCACAGCCAACACGATGGTCGTACACCGAGCGGACATGTTCGGCTTGGCTCAGCTCTATCAAATTCGGGGTCGAGTAGGGCGATCTAAGACGCGTGCCTATGCATACCTTACGACCAAGCCGCGTCAAAAGCTGACTGCGACGGCTGAAAAGCGTCTGCGTGTTCTTGGTTCGTTGGATACTCTTGGGGCTGGATTTACGCTAGCCAGCCAGGACCTCGACATCCGCGGCGCAGGTAATCTGCTTGGAGAGGAACAGTCGGGCCAGATGCGAGATGTGGGGTATGAACTCTACCAGTCGATGCTGGAAGAGGCGATTGCCAAGATCAAAGCGGGTGAGATGGAAGGGCTCAGCGATGCTGACGACCAATGGGCGCCGCAGATAAACCTTGGCGTTCCGGTTCTGATCCCCGAGGATTACGTGCCTGATCTGGATGTGCGGTTGGGTCTGTACCGTCGCTTGTCGTCGCTTTCGACCAAGGTTGAGTTGGAAGGCTTTGCCGCTGAGTTGATCGATCGGTTCGGAACGCTGCCAAAAGAGGTGAACACCCTAATGTTGGTCGTGCGCATCAAGGCGATGTGCAAACGGGCAGGCATTGCCAAGCTGGACGGAGGTCCAAAGGGCGCGACAATTCAATTCCACAACGACAAGTTCGCCTCTCCACAAGGCTTGGTCGAGTTCATCCAGAACCAACGCGGGTTGGCCAAGGTGAAGGACAACAAAATCGTTGTACGCCGCGATTGGAAAAAGGACAGCGACAAGATCAAGGGAGCTTTCGCTATCGCCCGCGATCTCGCCGAGAAGGTGATGGCTGAGAAGAAGAAAAAGGCTCAGACTTAGGTTCGATCCAAAATTTGTGCCAATCTGGTGCTGTATTTCCTGAGCGGTATTGGATTTTAGAATGCACAAACCCTTTTTGGTTTACCTCTTTCTTGCCTTGCCGGTTTCAGCGGCCCCGCCGCAGAAACTGGAGGTAATCGGAACCTTTGAAGAGTTCGAAGAGCATGGCGATGCGATCGAACTCGGTGCTTCAGTTAATGTGAGCGGTGCGGCCTGTATGGCCAATGGGCTGTGTTTTGCCGCTGCAGATGAAGGACGCTTTGTTCAAGCATTCAAGCTGAAGGACGAGGCTGTGTTCGTCGGACAGCGGTTATACATGGCTGAAACCAAGAATAAGAAGAAATCGGAGTTAAAGGATTTTGACCTCGAAGGGGTGACGGTCGCAGGTGATAACCTGATTGTAGTGGGTTCGCATTCTCGCGGCCGTAAAAGCTGCAAATCTCCGAAACGCAGCACGCGGATTTTTTGGGGAAAGGTGACTCCCGATTGATAGGCACCCGAAGCCCTTTGACGCAAAAGGAGGTTTCGCTGGAGCCGTTGTTCGAGCAGTTCGATAAATTGAGAGATAGCTTTGACGTTCCCTTGCAGAAAAATGGGCTGAACATAGAGGCACTCGCGGCTTTGGATGAAACTGTACTGATCGGGTTTCGTGGGCCCTATCCCAAAGATGAGCCTGCGCGGGTCTTGATTGCAGAGTTCCCGCTTCATGCATTGGAAAACGGTGACTTTTCCGATGCCTCTCTGCACGAGGTTTCCGTCTCAGCCGAATTGGGGCGTGGGATCAGGGGGATGGAGCGGTCGGGCGATAGTGTGTTCCTTCTCTTGGGGGATGCAGGAGTAGGTGCCGGTACCAAGCCGGACTGTGATCAGCCAAGCCCACACCTCACAGGGGTTTTTTCGGTGCATCGGTGGCAACCGGGTAGCGCAAATGCGGAGCATGTGATGGACATCGTTCCCCCCGATCCAGATTGGAAAGCTGAAGGCCTCTTGCCGTTGGACGCTACAAGGTTCGTTGTCTTTTTTGACGGGCCGCCCAATGGCAGCCCCCACATCTACAGTTTGGACTAGTCGCCGCTGACAAATGTGCACAGTTGCCATTCGCCAGTGTCCGATTTTGCGAACGCGGCGCGAAACCCGACCATTGACCACAAGAAATCGCGGTGAATGAAACCCTGTGTTCCATCTGTCAACAACACGCGCTGATACTCGGCGTCGTCCTGAAAGTCGCGGACAATTGCTATCTCATAGCTCACCGAGTCGAGTACAGAAGCGCTGCGATCTGCAGCCTGGCGCAAAGCCACATCTGAACCAGTGACATAGTAGGCCGTCGTCGGATCCAATGACGCGGGTAGGGTGATCTGCCATTGATGCGGCATCCAGAATTCACCTTCTTCGTCAAAGTACCCCGGTTGAGAAAGAGTGCTTTCCAGATCGCTCCAATAAGCCTCACGAAGCGCGTCGGCGTCTTCGCGATACTCTTCCGACAGCGTATCAGGGTCGAGGATCAGATTGGTGCGCAGTTCTTCGGGTCCGCCGTTGCCTCCGTGACTCAGGTGAATGTCCGGGCAAGCCGATGCCACTACTGCATCGATGTTCCGTGCAGCCACATCGGCCAGTAGGGCATTGCGAAACGTGACCAATGACGGGTCTTGAGCAGCCTGATCAACTGGCGGAAAGGACTGACGTTCTGCAAGAGCCGGGCCGCATAGCAACGCAGCCAATAATAGTGCGATCCTCATTCAGCGGCCCTCATCGCTGCCTGTGCGCAGAAACATGATGCTCCGACGGCTCGGTCGGCGCGTGCCAATGCAAGGTCAAGTCGTTGTTTGATCTGAATAACTTCCACGGTCTCACCACGGGACTTCAAACAATCATGCAGACCTTTGAGGCTCCAGACGTTGTCTGGGTGGATTGAAGCGCGGCTAAGATCGCCGCCTAACCCTAGATCTTCGCGGTATACCGCTTCGGCGTCGGCCACATGGCCCTGCTCGTACAACAATGCCCCCAGTGCGTGGCGAGTGGGCTGCATCCAGCCCCACGGTTCATCGTAGGGTAAGGTGTCGTCCAGCTCGACGGATCGGCGCAGATGGGCGTAAGCGATTTCGTAATTGCCCTTTCGGTATTCGATCTCTCCACGCAGCATCTCACGGGCGATTTCAAGCAGATCGACCACTCGATTGTTGTGCATCAGGCGTGTTTCGGGAACGCAGGCTTTCGCGGAAAGAAAGAGTTGTTCTTCGGCTTCAGCCTCAGCCACCTGATCAGTTGCTGCGTGCGCAATAGCACGGGCATAGTGGGTCGTAGCTGTCAGGGTGCGATAAAGGTCCGGATCGCTGGGTAACTCTAGCGCTTTAGCCTCTTCCCAGCGTCCAAAACGGATCAGGATGTGTGGCCCCATCGACATGTAGCTTTCAAAGTAGTCGGCCATCGGCGGGCTTTCGACGCGCAACATGTCTTCGGGTGTTGTGTCCCATAGGCCCTGATTGGCACGCAAGGCCGGCTCCATCTGACCCAGAAACAGCGCGCCATAGATGACGAAGTGGTAATCGTGCTGGCGATAACCTGTGTAGATGTTGAACGCACCTTCACGCTCAAAATATTTCAGGTCGGCTTCAATCGCCTTTTCATTCCAATAGACCACATTGTGATAGTGGCCACACAACACGTCGATATGGGTTGGCATGTGCACCAAGTGACCCGCATCTGGGACGAGAGTGCGCAAGACATCCCCGGCCTTTAACGCTTTTTCCGGAGTAGGCGACATCTCCATCAGATGCACGTAAAGGTGCAAAAGACCGGGATGTGACATGGCCGCTGGGTCCTGCGCCATTGCACCTTCCAGTGCCTTCTGGGCTTCAAGCGTCGCTGCACCTTCTGCTGGCTGGCCTGTCTTGAGATCCCACATTTGCCAGGGTGTCAGGTTCAGAAGGGACTCAACGTAAATGGTCCGCAGATCCAGATGATCTGGCTGCTCGGCAAAGGCAGCGCGCATGGCGTCGGCAAAATCGTGATCCCAGGCTTGCATGCCCTCAATCGGGTCTCGCTGAGGATAGCGGGAAGGTAACGCGCGGATCAGGGCTTGTTCTTCTGGCGTACATTTGTCAACCAAAGCCAGGGCCTGTTGGGTGGCGTCAAAAGCTTGCGCCAACGCTTTCTTTTGTCCGCGATCGTCTCGTAAGTCCCAAGGAAGGTTGTAGTTGGGACCGGCCGCATACGCGACGCCCCAAAAGGCCATAGCGCAATCAGGGTCGTGTTCCGCTGCACGCTGAAAGCAGACCACGGCCTCATCATGGTTATATCCATATGTCCAAACCAACCCCCGATCGAACCACAACTGTGCCTCGGCCGAAGATGTGGTGACAGTACAGGAATGGGTGCCCAGATCATAATCGTAACTCATCGCCACCCCCTTATCGCGAATTCAAAGTCCATACTCTCGGGTTATTCTTTGCTTCTTCACGGAGGTAAACAGAATACAAAGCTAATCCCAATATCACGCTAAACACCAAAAAGTTCACGCCGAGCGATCGCATGACACCGCGGCGATAATTGCGCCCTTTCCACGTGCCCCGGTACTCGTTCGGTTTGCGCGACCTTGGATTAAGATGCTGAAACTGCTTTGCCATCTTCGCCTCTTTAGCCTGAAGCAAGATTAGCGCGATTCATTCACCCTGCACAGATCAGGCGGGCACTCTGTCTTCGATCCGCCCCATGTGCAGCATTAAGCCAAAGCCTAGTGTGCACATGGTGAGAATGCCAACTGCCAGCGGCATGATTGATCCATCGAACAGTTGCCCAATGGGGGCTGCGATCGCAGCGGCCAAAACTGTCGAGATTGCACCAATGACCGAGGCTGCCATACCTGCAATATGGCCCATAGGCTCCATCGCGATCGCATTCAAATTGCCCATAGTCATGCCGGCCATAAAGAACACAGCGGTTTGCCAGCTGACAAAAAGTGCAAAGGATAGGGTCGGCGACAAGTTTATTGTGTTCAATGCGATGACAGCAGTTGTGAAAACGATCTGCGCGCCAAGAACCCAGGTAACGATCCGTCTCATTCCTAGGCGAACAACCAGCGCTGCGTTGAGCAGACTGGCAGAGCCTGACATCAAAGCCACAAAGCCAAACCAGAAGGGAAAGCTCTCGGCGCTGTCATGGATGATGTCATAGATCGGCTGTACCATTGTAAGCATGGTGAACAGCATCCCAAGGCACAGTGTTTGCACCATTATCGAAATCCGCACTGTCGGGTGAGTGACCATCTCGCGAGCGGCATCCAGCATCAGTGGTAGGCGCAGCGGTCGGCGATTTTCAGTGGCGAGGGATTCGGGCAAACGCAACCCCATCCAGACAATCGTGATCAGCGAGAACAACATGAAAGATACAAATATGCCGCGCCATCCGGTCAGGGCGATAACCCCGGCCCCCAACATCGGTGCAATTGCCGGAACAAGGGTAAAGATCATCATGGCAATTGAGACAATGCGCGCCATTTCGCGGCCTGAATAAAGGTCTCGAATAATTGCCATTGCGACAACACGTGGAGCAGCGCAACCAACCCCTTGGAGGATGCGGGCAATCAGCAGCATCTCAAGCGAGGAGCTTGCCCAGGCCATTGCCGCCGCCACGATGTAAAGTGTCGATCCGACGTATATGACAGGCTTGCGACCGAAGGCATCGGAGAGCGGGCCTGTGAAAAAGGTGCCAAGGCCCAACCCCAAAACAAAGGAAGTCAGGATCAACTGGGCTTTGTTCAGGTCATCAGGGCTCAGCTGAGCGCCAATTTTCGGCAGCGCCGGAAGCATCGAGTCGATCGAAAACGCAATTGTCGCAAACATCATCGCGACAAGTGCAACGAATTCACCCCGAGACATGCGATTGGCCATTACGTTCTCCTAACCTAGTCGCGCTATCACGGCAGGCTGGGCGGCGCTAGGGAGCAAAACGCACAGGGCTCTGTGCTAATTTGCAGGAGAAGCCTCAAGTTGAGACATGATCTCGCCAATCACTCGTTCCCACATTTCAGGGGGTTGCGCCCCTGGAACGGCGTGCTGGTTGGCCACAATAAATGTTGGAACCGAACTTACACCCATCTGACGAGAATGCGCGTCGCGGTTGCTGATGTCCTCTCGATCAGAGTCGGAATTCAGCAATTTCAGCACCACTGCAGCATCCATTCCGACACTGTCTGCAATGTCGGCTAAGACCTCATGATCGCCGATGTCGCGGGCCTGCACAAAATAGGCATCGAACAGGGCGTCCACGACCGCGTTTTGTTTACCTTCGATCCCTGCCCAGTGGATTAGTCGATGCGCGTCCAAAGTGTTCGGGGTGCGCTTCATGCCCTCGAAGTCAATTTTCAGCCCGGCGTTTTCGGCATGTTCCACGACGGGGGCATAAGCTTTAACCGCGCCTTCTTTACCGCCGAATTTACGCTCAAGGTATTCGCGGCGATCCATTCCTGCATCAGGCATGTCGGGGTTCAGCTGGAAAGGGTGCCATTCAATGACAAAGGGGTGGTCCGGAATAGCGGCAAGTGCTTTGTCCAGATGGGTCTTGCCGATATAGCACCACGGGCAAATCGGGTCGGACATGATGTCGAGCTTGACGGTCTGGGTCATTGATTGGTCGCCTTGAAATAGGCCGGCAGCGCCCGGCGCAGGAGTTTGCCGTTACCGCCGGTTGGTAGCTCGGGCAGATGGATGAACGCGCGCGGCTGTTTGTACCGCGCCAAGTTTGCCTCGACATAGGTGCGCAGAGCGCCATCGTCCAGCTTTTCCGGCCCAGTATAAAACGCCGCTATCACGAATGTGTCTTGTTTGACTTCGACAGCGGCTGCTCCGACCTGCGTAATGCCAGGGTATTTGGACAGGGTAGCCTCGACTTCAACTGGTGATACACGGTATCCGCCAGCATTCATCATGTCATCGTCTCGGCCCAGGTAGGTGATCTGCCCATCTACTGCCATGGCTCCCTGATCCCCGGTCAGGAACCAATCGCCCTGCATTCGGGCCTCGGCCTCATCAGGCGCGTTTAGATAGGTTAGCATCAAGCCTGGGTCGGATCGGTGAATGGCAATCGTGCCTTCCTGACCCTGTGGAACAGGACCCTCCGGGCCAAGGATCGCCACTTTTCGTCCGGGCTGCGGTTGTCCAAGGGACTCGCCGCGCGCGGGGTGGGCAGGGCTCGAGGAAATAAAGGTCGAGCATTCGGACATACCATAGGCTTCGTATAGCTCGGTGCCTGATGCTTCGGCCCATTGGGCGTGAAGATGCCGCGACAACTTTTCTCCAGCGCACAGTCCGTGGCGTAGATCCGGAAGGTTGAGGGGCTGTTTCGTGCTCAACATCTTGCGAAACACACCCGGGGCAGCCGCAAAGATCGTAGCTCGGTTCTGACGCAACAACGCTGGAAGGGCATCGGGATTGGTGCCGGGCTGAGGGATCAATGCCGTCGCTCCGATGGTCCACGGATCCATTAACCCAGTGCCAAGTGTATAGGTCCAGTTGAACGCCCCGGCATGACAAAGACGGTCCGTGTCCCGTAGTCCATACCACCCATCGACCATCATTTGACGGGCCCAGATGGCACGGTGAGCATGCGAGACAGCGCGCGGTTTGCCTGAAGTGCCAGAAGTGTAAACAACGTAAGCCTGTCGCTCAGGGTCGCCCATCTCAAACTCGGCAGGAGAAAGAGTGCGCATTTTGGCAAGCTCTGACAAACCGATTTGAAATGCATGAGGCGCGCAGGCGACTGACGGATCCCTCAGAACTGCTGTGGGGTTCAATTCCGCGATCATGCGCTCCGTTTCGGGGTCGGTGAGTTGCGACGATGTTGGAACAGGCACGATCCCCGCCGCAATCGCACCGAGATAGGCAATCGGAAAGTCGACTGTATTCCCCAGTCGCATCAAAGCAATGTCGCCCGATTTCAATCCTGCATTCAGCAATCCGGTTGCTGTGCCCAGAATGGCCGATTTTAGAGCTTGATAGGTCCAATCCTCGGACCCATCAGGGCGCAGGACAGAAAGCGCCGTTTTGTCCGGAACGGCATCCGCTCGGCGCAGTACATGCGCGGCAAGATTGATTGGCGCGGGGCAGGCCGGGGGTGGCCCCTGATCGAATACAGAAAGCATGGCAACTGGCTATCGCGCTGCTTGGCGCGTTGCAAGCAGGACGGGCTGGCCCTATAGATTGGCGCATGAGCACAAACGACCAGCCATCTCTGATCCGCATAGCCCGTGACTCGGGTGACCACACCGAGCTAGAGCCGCTCGACCTGGGGGCCCGTGTGCGCCAGTTGCGCAAGGCGCGGAACTGGACGTTAGAGCAGGCGGCCTCGCAGGCCGGTCTGGCACGCTCGACCCTCAGTAAGATTGAGAACGGTCAGATGTCTCCGACGTATGACGCGCTAAAAAAACTGGCCATCGGGCTTGAGATTTCGGTGCCGCAGCTCTTTACACCTCCGCAGCGCGATCAGGTGATTGGGCGCATGGCCGTGACCCGCATGGGGCAGGGTGCCGCCCATCCGACGGTAACTTATGAACATGAACTGTTGGCTGAAACGCTGACCAAAAAGCAGATGCTGCCCTATCGCGCTCGTGTGCGTGCCCGATCAATGCAAGAGTTTGACGGGTGGGTGCGTCATGATGGCGAAGAGTTTCTGTATGTGCTGACTGGCGTCGTAAGGCTTTACACCGAGTTCTATGAGCCCGTCGAAATGCGGCGGGGGGACAGCGCATATTATGACGGCAGCATGGGGCACAATGTAATTTCAGTCAGCGACGAGGACGCAACGATCCTGTGGGTCACGTCACTTGCTTAACGATCGGCTGAACTCTCGGTTCAGCCCTTCGGTGAACAAAAAGTCTTCTAGTTCCTCGTGGGCTTCGTTCACGGTCAAGTGGTGGCGTTCTGCCAGATAGGCTTCGAACCCCTGTCGGTCTTTGCTCAGACGGGTTTTGTCCTGGTCACGTAAGTTTGGGAAACGCCGTTTTGCGCGTGAGTACATTGCGTCCCAGTCTTGCGTTAGATCAGTCCAATTCAACATGTGGTGGCTTTCCATATCTCAGGTTTCACTGCTGCTCGGCCGTATTTTTAAGGGTACGAATGCAGTGTTGGTGTAAGTGCATGACAAAATGTCGCACCCTAATCTGCATTACCTTGGGTCAAATAAGCCCGCTGCGATAGGTCCGCAGCGGGCTGACGGACCTGAGGTTGGAGTGAGTGGAGGCCGGTCCGTGAAACTTGTTTTTTAGGCGCTATTGTTTACGCTATCACGCGCAATTTTCTGGATTAATTCGCCGTTGCGCCGTCTAAAGTTAGGTGCAGGCTACATCGCGCGGGTGCTTTACGTAAAGTCCCTTGTGGTCAAAATCAGAGCTTTTGCTGAAATTAGTTGCGAAATCGAAATATAGCGAAGGCGGGGTCTCCTTTGCGCAACATATGGTGTCGCGGTGTGGGTGTGCCGAATTCCGCCTATATTAGAAGCCGTCTAGCTTCCATGAGCGGCATTGCCTCTGACTTTTACAACTCTGACCAGAAATTGGGCTTCGCGCCCTGCAAAACGATTGGCCACTATTCTTCATACCACCAGACTTGCGGCATGTACTCAGGCCCGTCGCCGTAAATTGGCAGGGTTTCGGGTTGTCTCAGCTCCTTGGCATGCGCGATGCGCCCAACATCAAAGTTCCATATCGGAATGACATAACGCCCCGCAGTGAGCACTCGATCCAGCGCGCGGGTGGCGGCGACAAAGTCCTCACGGCTTTCCGAGGACAGCATGGTGTCGATCAAGCCATCTACGGCAGGAGACGCGACTCCCATCAAATTGCGTGTTCCCGGGGTTTCTGCGTTTTCGCTGCCCCAGTACAGGCGCTGTTCGTTACCTGGAGACAACGACATTGCTCGGCGAAAGACAGTCATATCAAAATCCAGCTCTGTGGTGCGACCAGCAAATTGAGCGCTGTCGACCCGTTCGGTATTGACCTGAATCCCAAGGCGCTCAAGCGCGCGAGTGAACATTTCGATTGCGGTCTGGTTTTCGGTGTCGCCCTGTTGAAGAAGCACATTGATCGTGAATGGCTCGCCGTTCTGATTGCGCAGCATTCCATCTTGGATGGTCCAGCCCGCCTCGTTCAATAGTTTGGCGGCCTTACGTATATTGGACCGGTTGCGCGCTGTACCATCGCCTTCGGGCAAGGAGTAGCCATCCAATGCACCCGGTGGCAGGTCATCGGCATAGTTCTGCAAAAACTCTGCGACGCGACCCGAGGCTGGCCCAGGCTGCATGGCGAGGTCTGAACCTGAAAAATACGAGGTGATCCGGGATTGGGTGCCTCCGGTAATGGTGTCGTTGATGAACTCGAAGTTGAAGGCCAGCAGCAGCGCCTCCCGCACACGCCAATCGTCAAAGGGTGCCTTGCGCGTGTTCATCACAAATCCGGTCATCCCCGAAGGTTTGCCGTGCGGTATTTCGGTTTTGATCACGTCCCCGCGCTGAACTGCTGGAAAGTTGTATTGGGTTTCCCATTTGTCAGCATTGAACTCGCGAACGGCTGTAAGTTCACCGGCTTTGAAAGCCTCGAACAGGACCGTGCCATCCCCGTAGAACTCAATCCGAATTTCATCCAGGTTCATCGTGCCACGCCGAAAAGGAATGTCATTGCCCCAATACTCTGGGTTTCGGCGCAAGTTCACATAGCGGCCAGCTTCAAAATCTTCGATGACATAAGGTCCGCTTCCGATCGGAATGTCGTTAAGAGGAGCATTAGCGAAATCCTTCCCTTCCCACTGAGCCTTTTGCAGGATCGGGCGGAGACCTGCGATTAGCGCCAATTCCCGGTCGGCCTCATTAAAGGTAATGCGAACCGATCGAGGACCGGTCTGTTCGATCTGATCGATCTTGCCCCAGAGTCCGCGGTAGCGAAGGTGCCCTTCGGTGCCCAACGTCTCATAGGACCAGATAATGTCATCCACCGTGACGGGGGTTCCGTCAGAGAATCGGGCGTCCTCTCTCAGCGTGAATTCGACCCAAGAGCGGTCGGGCGCTGTCTCAATTGATTCGGCTAACAACCCGTAAAGAGTGAAAGGTTCGTCCCAAGATCGCCCCATGAGGCTCTCGTGCGTCCAAAATCTGAGTTGCCAAGGCGAAGTTCCTTTTTGAACGAACGGGTTCAAACTGTTGAAGCCACCGGTGTTTCCAAACACGACCTTGCCGCCCTTTGGGGCATTTGCGTTGGCATAGGGTAAGGACACAAAATCCGGTGGTAAGGCGGGTTCACCGTACATAGCTATGCCATGAGCCGATTCTGCATGGGCGATTGTTGCGGCAAAAATGGTGGCGATTCCCGCGATCATTGGACGAACGGGGCGTAGAAAATCGGGGCGCATTTTGGAAACAATCCTGCTCTGGCCTTATTTTGTTGGGATTCACCGTACCGATGATTTTTCTTATTTTCAAACTTTTAGCTTGGACGGATGCAAGGAATTGCTTATAAAGGATGCACTGCTCGATAGGTTTCTTGCCTGTATGAAACCTGCCTCAATAACTTAACGCCCGCTTCGTGCGGGCGTTTTTTTTGGCGCGCCTCACCCCGGATACTACGCTCGGATGTTTCCCCGTTTTCTTTGCAGGTGCAGCATGGCACTGTGCGCTTGAAACGGAAGTTGAGGGAGAAAACCTATGAGCCTGTCGGGAAAAACTGCGATCATCACGGGGTCGAATTCAGGAATCGGTTTGGGAGTCGCTTGGGAACTGGCCAAGGCCGGGGCAAACGTAGTGTTGAACTCTTTCACTGACCGGGACGAGGACCACGCCTTAGCAGCGGAGATTTCACAGTCGACTGGAACCGAGGCTCGGTACATCAAGGCGGACATGTCCATCGGTGGTGAGTGCCGCGCGCTGGTTGAAAAGGCTGGCGCTTGTGACATTCTGGTGAACAATGCGGGCATTCAGCACGTTGCACCGATCGATCAGTTTCCGGTCGATAAATGGGATGCCATCATCGCAATCAATATGAACTCGGCCTTTCACACGATGGCGGCGGCGTTACCGATGATGCGTGCGGCCGGTTGGGGGCGGGTCGTAAATATTGCGTCGGCTCACGGTTTGACGGCATCGCCATATAAGGCGGCTTACATTGCGGCAAAACACGGCGTGGTCGGGATGACCAAGACCGTGGCGCTGGAAACTGCACAGGAACCTATAACCTGCAATGCTATCTGTCCGGGATACGTGCTGACTCCGTTGGTCGAAGCTCAGATTCCAGATACGATGAAGGAATACGACATGAGCCGCGAGGACGTGATTAAGAACGTCATGCTCGAACGCCAACCTTCCAAAGAATTCGCAACGGTCGAACAACTGGGCGGTACAACGGTGTTCCTATGCTCAGACGCGGCTGCGCAGATCACGGGAACTACGATTTCTGTCGACGGGGGCTGGACGGCACTTTGAGTTAGGAGGCCCGACGTGAAACGGATCAATCTGGCGCTTCAAGGCGGTGGCGCACATGGGGCCTTTACCTGGGGTGTCTTAGATCGGCTGCTCGACGAAAAGGATGTCGAGGTTGCGGCGATAACCGGAACTTCGGCAGGGGCGCTGAACGGAGCTGCTTTTAAGTCTGGCATGGTTAGAGATGGGCGCGAAGGAGCGCGTGCCTGTCTTGATGGGCTTTGGGAGCGTATGGGCGCCGTGGGGGATATGCGTCTGGCCAATTGGATGCAGGCGATTGAGCCTGCCCATATAGCTCACGCCATCGAGTACTCACTGCCGTTTTCTATCGGTGACGCATGGTCTCGAATGGTGTCGCCTTACGCATACGGTCCGTTTTACCGCAACCCGCTGGAGCCGGTGGTGGATCGGTTCAACTTCGATGAGATTTGCGCGGACGAAGGCCCGCAGTTGTTTGTCTGCGCGACATGTGTGCGAAGCGGTAAAATTCGGGTGTTCACGGGGCACGAGGTTTCGACAGATGCGATCCTCGCCTCAGCTTGTTTGCCGAACCTGTTTCAGGCCGTTGAGATTTATGATCCTAAAGCAGATCGGACCGAAGCCTATTGGGATGGTGGCTACACAGGCAATCCAGCGCTTTATCCATTGTTCAATGTTGAACTGCCAGACGACGTCGTAATCGTGAACATCAATCCGCTGGAACGGGATGAAGTACCCAAGACGCCCCAGCAAATTCAGAACCGGATCAACGAGATCAGCTTTAACTCCTCGCTGTTTAGAGAGCTGCGAGCGATTAGTTTCGTGCAGCGTTTGCTAGCTGAAGGAAAGTTGAAGGCGGGCGAGATGAGCCGCGTTCTGGTTCATATGATCGCTGATGATGAGTTGATGAACGATCTGTCTGCTGCGACGAAGACCGTTCCAAACCCGGTAATACTGCATCGGCTAAAACAGGCGGGGCAGGCAGCGGCACATCAATTCCTGAAGGATCACAAAGGCGATTTAGGTGAACGTAGCACCGTGGATCTTCCTAATATGTTTGGATGATCACTCAGGCGGTTGCGTCGGGTCTTTTTCATTTGGGTAGACTAGGCCAGCCGAAATCACCAGTTTGGCGGCTTCTTCAATACTCATGTCCAGAATGATGACGTCCTCTGCCGGGAAGAACAGTAGGAAACCAGATGTCGGGTTTGGTGTCGTCGGGACGAAGACACTCAGCAACTCACCTCCGGTTTCTGCGCGGTCGCTGACCTCACCTCTGGCCGTGGTTGATACGAAACCGATCGCCCAAATACCCCGGCGGGGATACTGAATGAGACAGGCTTTTTCAAACGAGCGTTCGGTTTGCGCAAAGACAGTCTCCGAAATCTGTTTGATCCCGGAATAGACCGAACGCACAACAGGCATACGGTCTACAAGTCTTTCGGCGAAATGAATAAGAGATCGACCCAGAATGCCCTTGGCGATCCAACCCACGAGGACGGTGAAGATCAAGAAGATCACGACACCGACGCCACGCAGGTTCACACCAACATAGTTTTCAGGTTGGAACTGCTGGGGGATAAGCGGCAGCACCGCACTGTCGACCCAACCGACGACCGACCAAATAAGCCAAATGGTCAGCCACACAGGTGCAATGACGACGATACCCGTCAGGAAAGACGCGCGCAGTCGGGAAAACAGGCCCGGGCGGCGGTGTGGTTCTTCGTCAAAGGGCGTGTTCATTGCAGTCCTGAGTGGTTCGCCGAATTAGTTAAGCAGTCCCGTGCCTTGGTACAATAGGCTTATGTCAATCTGAACGTTCTGTGAGGGCCTTAGCGATGCCCGCCGCCAGTCGCGCATTGTTACGTACCAGCGCAATATTGGCGGTCAATGATCGGCCTTCGGTCTGCTCATAGATCCGTTGCAGCAGATAGGGGGTCACGCCTTTGCCGCTGATGCGGTGCGTGTCGGCATCCGCCTGAGCCGAAGCTATGATGGGGGCCAGCTCTTCCGCGGGAATTTGATCTTCTGTCGGGATCGGGTTGGCGATCAATTGGCCGCCTGGCAGGCCGAGCGCACGGCGCGTCGCGTGGGCCTTTGCGATTTCACCCGCGCTGTCCATCCGAAGTGGGGCAGCGAACGGTGACTTTGCGGACCAAAACGCAGGAAACTCATCCTGCCCGTAGGCGATAACCGGCACACCCAAAGTTTCCAGTACCTCCAGTGTCTTGGCAAGGTCGAGGATCGCCTTGGCGCCAGCTGCAACAACGGTCACAGGTGTTTGTGCCAGCTCATGCAAGTCGGCTGAGATATCGAACGAAGTCTCGGCCCCCTGGTGAACGCCCCCGATGCCGCCCGTAGCAAAGACCTCGATCCCTGCGTAGTGTGCTGCGATCATTGTTGCGGCGACGGTTGTGGCACCAGTGCCGCCGGTGGCCATGCAAGCGGCCATATCCGCCCGAGACAGTTTGGCGACGCCCTGTGCCTGACCTAGCGACTTCAGTTCGTCTGCTTCCAGACCTACGTGCAGTTTGCCGTCGATCACAGCCATTGTTGCCGGCACCGCACCGGCGTCGCGGATGTCTTGCTCGACCTGAGCCGCGACCTCGATGTTCTGAGGGTAAGGCATCCCGTGGGTGATGATGGTGCTTTCCAGCGCAACGATGGGCTGGCCAGCGTCTTTGGCGGCGCGGACCTCGGCAGAATATTGAATGTCGATCACAGTGGGGTTTCTCCGGAAACGTAAGTTGCTGCGGCGTGCAGAGCGCGGGTCAGGGCCTCGTCGCTGGATGCTCCGCCGGATTCTGAGGCGATGTGGGCCGCCATAAAGGTGTCCCCGGCACCGGTCACACGAGTGACTAGTACTGAGGGTGGTTTTTGGGTCAGGATTTCATCCGCGCTGCCTACGGTGGCGGAATTGCCCCCGTCCGTGACCAGCACTCGCAGCGCGCCACGATCCAGCAGTCCCCTGGCTGCACTTTCGGAATCTGTGAACTCGCGCTGACACAAAAGACCGGCCTCTTCGAGGTTCACATATAGCGTTGCGCGCGCGTGTTTGAGAAACGGTAGCAAGCGTTCTGCCTTCCCGGGCGAGGCCGGAGCCACACGCAGGTCAGCGCGTGCAAATGCCGGGCTTTGCGCAATCTCTTCCAGTAGGGACAGCGTTAGGTTCCCATCCAACGCGATGGGACCATCGAACGGTGCATTCTCATTGCCCAACGGTCCGTGCATCAATGGACGCAGAATTTTGGCTCCGGCAGCTTCTAATGAGTGTGCGTCTGCGATGGCAGCGATCAGGCCATTGGCACCCTCTACTGCCATGTATCGATCGGTTGGCAAATCCTGCGAACGGTAGATGTGGTCTGTTACCATACCAAGGCGTGCGCACGCGTTGGTCAGCTCGTCCCCCTCGGGATCACGGCCGATGGCTGTCAACAGGGTCGGGGTCATACCGAACCGAACCAGTGTCATGGCGATGTTCATCGCCACACCACCGGGTAGGCGTGTGATACGCCCCGGCACGTCTGAACCCTGCCGCATTGCACTGGCCGACCGCCCGATGACGTCCCAAAGGACCGAGCCGATGCATAGAATTTCGCTGTTCTGAGTCATGACCAACTCATGCCGCAGCCCTGACGTGGGTGCAAGGGTTAACGCTCACATCGCGTCGGTCAGTGTTGTCAAGGCGGCCAGAGGATCTTCCTGCGCCCAGATTTCGTCCCCGATGCCGAAGAAATCAGTGTGCGGGGCAAGGTCGCGGACCAGCTCAGGAGTGAGTCCACCTTCGGCCACTACGGGGACTTCGATCATCTCAGACCACCATTGGAACAGATCACGCTCTGCTGTGGTTCCATCACCGAGTGTCGCGTTGCCAACCGGACCAAAAGCGACATAGTCCGAGCCTGCCTCGCCTGCGGTCATGCCGTCGTGGCTGGACGCACCGCAAAAGCTGCCGACAATAGCATCTGCACCCAATTCCTTGCGGGCCGCCCGAACCGAACGCGCGCCGTCGTCCAGATGAACCCCGTCTAGACCCAGACGTTGCGCCAAAAGCACGTGGTTCGAGATTACGATGGCGACATCCCGTTGATGCGCTACTTCGCGGCAGGCGTCTGCTGCACGTGCGATAGTATCTTCGTCACTGCCTGCCAGTGCGAGGCGAATGCAGGCGATATCAGCACCGTCTAGGACGGTTGCCAACTTGTTGGTGAAGGTGCTCAACTCGATGGTCGGGGGCGTAATCAGGTAAATCTGCGGCTGCTCGGGGGTGTCCATGGGCGCGTCCTTCGCTTTCAGTCTTTTGCGCGGTTTAGCGGATTGCGACGGGGAAGCAAACTTTTATGCCGGTTTATGGGGCAATTGACCGCTTGGATGCCTTGCCCTGCGCCATCGCGCCGATTACAGCAGGCCAAGTTTTCCGGAGACAACCATGCCCAGCGATAAATCTCAGCCTTCTTTTGTGCTCGTGCGCCCTCAGATGGGTGAAAACATCGGCGCTGCCGCGCGGGCGATGTGGAATTTCGGGCTGGACCGAATGCGGATCGTGGCGCCTCGGGACGGATGGCCGAACCCCAAAGCTGTGGCGATGTCCAGTGGGGCTGGACGCTTGTTGGACGAAGCGCAATTGTTCGACGATCTGGCTGGCGCGTTGGCAGACAGCACTTTCGTCTTTGCAACAACTGCACGTCAACGTGGCCTGACCAAGCCGGTATATAGCCCGGAACGCGCTATGCAGATTGCGGCCGAAAAAGTCGCGTCAGGCGAGAAGGTCTCGGTTCTGTTCGGCCCCGAGCGCGCGGGACTGGAGAATGAAGATATCGCCAAAGCCAACGCCATCATCTCGGTGCCAGTAAACCCTGAATACGCGTCGCTGAACCTTGGCCAATGTGTCCTTCTGACTGCGTATGAATGGATGCGTCAAACCGGAGACGTGGTTCATGAGGCTACTGATCTGGGCAAAGGCGATTGGGCCACCGGGATTGAGGTCGAAAAGCTGGTCGAACATTATGAGGACCGGTTGGGAGAGGCGGGTTTCTTCTACCCGCCCGAAAAGGCCGAAGGGATGAAGACCAATCTGCGTAATCTGTGGTCTCGGATGCGGATGACGCGCGCCGATGTTCAGATGCTGCACGGGATCATGCGTCAGATGGTCCGGTGGAAAGACAAGGGCTGAGGCTGGACCTATGTTCTGCTTCACCCTAGCTTGCGACAAAATCCAGGACATGAGGACAGCATGAGCGGTAAGCGCAGCATCTTCGAAGACGTCTCAGACACGGAAAAACAACAAGCCGTTCAACCCGGTATGATCGATCGGGGCAGGGGCGGTGCACGCAAGGCGATCCGTCTGTGGTTGATGGTCCTGTTCGCCTTGGTCGTCGTAATGATCGCTGTTGGTGGCCTGACCCGCCTGACCGACAGCGGCTTGTCGATCACCGAGTGGCGCCCCGTTACTGGGGCCATTCCGCCGCTCAGCGACACCGACTGGCAGGCCGAGTTCGACAAATACAAACAAATCGACCAATGGCGCATTCAGAACCAATGGATGGAGCTGGATGATTTCAAATTCATCTATTGGTGGGAATGGGGCCACCGCCAACTGGGCCGTGTGATCGGTCTGGTTTGGGCGATCGGTTTCTTTGGCTTCCTAATCGCTCGGAAGATCCCGACAGGTTGGACCGGCAAGCTGCTGATACCGGGCGCTTTGGGTGGCGTTCAAGGGGCTGTCGGCTGGTGGATGGTTGCCTCGGGCGTGACGCAGGGCGAGGGTATGACGGCCGTCGCCAGCTATCGCTTGGCGGTGCATCTCGGGCTGGCTTTTGTGATCCTAGGGTTCCTTGCTTGGTATATCTTAGAGCTCGGCCGCGAAGAACGCGACCTGATGCAGGCGCGCCGCGCGAAAGAAGCCAAGCTTTTCTCGCTTTCTACCGGCTTGATGCATTTCGCCTTTCTGCAAATCCTGATCGGCGCTCTGGTTGCCGGGATCGACGCCGGACGGTCTTATACCGATTGGCCATTGATCGGTGGGCAGCTTTTGCCGCCAGACGCGGCGATGCTTGAACCAATGTGGCGCAACTTTTTTGAAAGCCCCGGTCTCGTGCAGTTCATCCACCGATGCGCGGGCTACTTGCTGCTCATCTTTGGGTTCATCGTGTGGCGGCGCGGCGGCACCAGTGCGCACCCGCAGACCAAGTTTGCCTTCAATGCAGCCTTCGCAGCGCTGTCGCTGCAAGTGGTTATCGGCATTTTGACCGTCGTCTACGCGGCCCCGTGGCAGATTGCTATCTTCCACCAGTTCATGGCGGTCGTCGTCTGGACACTGATCCTACGTGCGCGCTTCCTGACTGCATATCCAATCGCCACTTCAATCCGCGGAGCCTAACCCAGATGACTGCCTACGATGACCTGATGGCCTTTCAACGTGAAACCTCGGCCCTTGGGCAGATCGCTGGGCGGCTTGGGTGGGACCAGGAAACAGTGATGCCGCGTGGTGCTGCTCCTCAACGGGCCGAAGAGATGGCGGCGATTGAGGCGGTTTTGCATGCTCGTCGTTCCGACCCGCGGGTGGTCGAATGGCTGGAGAAAGCCGATCCGGTGGACGAGGTCGGAAGGGCTCAAATTCGAGAAATCCGCCGGTCTTATGAGCGAACGGTCAAGGTGCCCGCGGATTTGGCGAAGGCCATAGCACGCGTGACATCTGCAGCTCAGGGTACTTGGGCACAGGCGCGTGCTGACGAAGACGTGGCTGCATTTCTCCCTGTGTTGCAAGAGGTCGTTGACCTGAAACGCGAAGAGGGCGCGGCCTTGGCTCAGGGCGGGGATGTCTACGATGCGATGGTCGAAGACTATGAACCCTACACAACTGGTTCGCAAATTGCCGAGATTTTTGACCAGATGCGCCCGCGATTGGTGGCCTTGCGCGCGGCCGTTTTGGCCCAATCCGCTCCGCAAACTTTGAATGGTAAGTTCGATGAACTGGCCCAGATGCGATTGTCTCAGAAACTAGCGACGACCTTTGGCTATGATCTGAACACCGGCCGTGTAGACAAGGCGGTGCATCCTTTCAGCTCGGGCAGCGGGCTGGATGTTCGCATTACGACCCGTACCAGCGAAGTCGATCCGTTTAACTGCTTTTATTCGACAATTCATGAGGTAGGCCACGCAGCTTATGAGCAAGGCATCGATCCGACCTACATTCTAACGCCGCTCGGGCAAGGCGTGTCGATGGGCGTACATGAAAGCCAGAGCAGAATTTATGAAAACCAGCTGGGTCGCTCACGTGCCTTCACCGGTTGGCTCTACGGGCAAATGTTAGAGGTTTTTGGTGACTTCGGGATCGCGGATGCCGACGCCTTCTACGCAACGGTTAACGGTGTCCATAACGGCTATATCCGGACCGAGGCCGACGAGGTGCAATACAATCTGCACATCATGCTGCGATTTGACTTAGAGCGCGCCCTCATGAGCGGTGATCTTCAGGTGGGTGATCTGGAGGCTGCGTGGAACGACCGTTTCAAAGCTGATTTCGGATATGCGGTTGATAAACCATCGAACGGATGTCTGCAGGATGTTCACTGGTCGGTCGGGCTGTTCGGTTATTTCCCAACCTATTCGTTGGGGAACGTCTATGCTGGATGTCTCTACAAGTCACTCCGCGAGGCGGTGCCCAATTTGGACGCCCAATTGGCGCAAGGGGACACATCGGGCGCAACTGGGTGGCTACGGGACAACTTACAGCGTTTCGGAGGGCTGTACACACCGCGCGAAACCATTCTTCAGGCCAGTGGGGTAGAACCGGGACCCGAACCGTTGCTTAGCTATCTCGAGGATAAGTTCGGCACGCTCTACAACCTATAGCCGTCACGTTACTGTATTGCGGCATGGGATTTCCTGCCGCAGCCGTTACAGTGCCCCTTAAACGGTGTCGGAGGGGCCCTTGGCGATCAGTCGCAAACTTAAAACCCGCGCTGCGATGGTTGTGACCAGCAACGCGTTCCAAGCGTCGCGTCGCTATAAGTATGAGATCAAAAGAAGACTGACCAAGAAGCCGCACGTGGTGAGTTATTTCCACGATGTGTCAGATCCTTATAGCTTTCTGACAGTTCAGGTTCTGCAGGCCTTTCAAAGTAGATACCGGATCGAGTTAAGGCCATATTTGATATCCGGTCCCCCTGCGGAAATGGTTCCTGCGCCGGATGCATTCCGTCGCAACGCATTTTGCGATGTGGTGCGTGTGGCTAATCAACTTGGTCTAGTTCCACCAAAGCTCACGGACCCCGATCCGCAAGCCATTGTTACGGCGAAAAAGAGGTTGACCGGGGCCTTGGGCACAGATGATTTTGCATTGTCTGCTCTGGCGGTGACCGCTGCTCTTTGGAGGGGCGAACAAATCCCGGATGGGCCAGAGACTGATCCGGCATCTGCGATTAGGCTGGGTGATCAAACCATATCCTTGGTCGGGGGTTATCAAGGCGGCAGTTTTACATATGCAGGAGAAACTTACTGGGGGCTCGACCGGCTTCACTATCTGGAAACACGTTTGCAAAGTATGGGGTTGGGGGAAAAGGCAGCGCCGATCGTTCCCGAGATAGTATCAGAACCGCCGACGGCACGAGGCTCAGAGATAGAGTTCTTTTTCTCTTTCCGTAGCCCTTATTCCTACTTGGCCTTCGATCGTGTTCGGGACTTTGCCCGCAAAAGCCAGGCCAATCTTATCCTGAAGCCCGTATTGCCGATGCTCATGAGAGGGTTGCCGGTACCTTCCGCAAAATCCTCGTACATCTTACATGATTGCACACGCGAAGCGCGGCGTCTGGGAATTCCCTTTGGGTGTATTTCCGACCCTTTGGGGGCAGGGGTCGGGCGCGGCTATAGTCTGTTGGATTATGCTGAGTCACAGGGACGTTTGGCCGAGTATTGCTCGGCCTTTATGTCTTCGGTTTGGTCTCAGGGAATAGACGCCGCGACAGATGCAGGGCTGGCCGAAATCACACGTGCGGCAGGTTTGGATTGGGAAAAAGCCAAAGATGAATTGGCTTCTAGCACTTGGCGCCATCGCGTTGAAATCAACCAAAACCGCCTACAACAGATTGACCTTTGGGGAGTTCCCAGCTTTCGCGTCAATGGGCAAAGCATCTGGGGGCAGGACCGCTTGTGGGTAATCGTTGACACCTTGAGGCGGAACTGAACTTAAGAAAAAGGCGCTGCATTTTGTTGCAGCGCCTTTTGGGATTTATTCAGAAGGTTGAGTTTCTTCTTCCTCATCGCCCTGATCAGCGATCCAGGCGACACTGACAACAACCTCACCTTTACCGGTGTTAAAGACGCGAACGCCGCCAGCACTGCGGGATCGGAATGAGATGCCATCAACCGGCACGCGGATCGATTGGCCCTTGGACGTGGCCAACATGATTTGGTCGTCGATTTCGACTGGGAACGAAGCCACCAGCTCGCCGCCGCGCATTGCCTTATCCATAGCTGCGACGCCCATACCGCCGCGTCCGCGGACGGGGTAGTCGTGGCTAGAGCTAAGCTTGCCTGAGCCCCCTGCAGTAATGGTGAGGATTAGGTTTTCGGCAGCCGACATCTCGGCATAGCGCTCTTGCGGCAGGACGCTGTCGGCATTGCCTTCGTCTTCATCCGTCTCGGTCTCATCCGTGACGCCGGCCATCAGGCGACGCATCTTGAGGTAAGCGGCGCGCTCGTCCGAGGTGGCCTCAAAGTGGCGGATGACTGACATCGAGACCACCCGGTCACCATTGGTGAGCCTGATACCACGTACACCGGTCGATTTACGGCCTTTGAAGACGCGTACATCGGTGGTTTGGAAGCGGATTGCACGGCCAGAGTTAGTGACCAGCATCACATCATCGTCTTCTGAACAGATGCGAGCGTTGACCAGTTCAACATCTTCGGGCAGGTCCATGGCGATTTTGCCGTTGCGCTTCACGTTCGTGAAATCACTCAGCGCATTGCGGCGAACGTCACCGGCGCTGGTGGCAAACACGATTTGCAGGTTCTCCCACTCATCGTCCGGCACATCCACAGGCATGATCGCGGCGATCGAAACACCCGTCGGAATCGGCAGAATGTTGACGATTGCCTTGCCTTTGCCGGTCCGACCGGACTGTGGCAGGCGCCAGGTCTTGAGCTTGTAGACCATCCCGTCAGTCGTAAAGAACAGCAGTTGAGTATGGGTATTCGCCACGAACAGGTTGGTGACGACATCCTCTTCTTTGGTCTGCATGCCCGACAGGCCCTTACCGCCGCGCTTCTGAGCGCGGAAGTCTGCCAGCGGGGTACGTTTGATGTAACCGCCCGAAGTGACGGTCACGACCATGTCTTCACGTTCGATCAGGTCCTCGTCTTCCATGTCGCCGGACCAATCGACGATTTCGGTGCGGCGCGGAACGGCGAATTGCTCGCGCACTGCGCGCAGCTCGTCGCCGATAATCGACATGATGCGTTCGCGCGAGGACAGAATGTCGAGGTATTCCTTGATCTTAGCTGCCAGCTCTTCCAGCTCGTCCGTGACTTCTTTGACGCCCAGTTGGGTCAGGCGCTGCAGGCGCAGTTCCAGAATCGCGCGTGCCTGAACTTCGGTCAAGTTGTAGGTGCCATCGTCGTTCATCTTGGACAGAGGATCGTCGATTAGACGCAAGTAGCCCTCGATGTCGGCCGCAGGCCAGCGCCGCGTCATCAGCTTTTCGCGCGCTTCGGCCGCGTCTGCCGATGAACGTATCGTGGCAACAACTTCGTCTACGTTCGAAACGGCCACGGCAAGACCACACAAGATGTGGCTGCGCTCACGTGCCTTACGCAGGTCATATGCGGTACGACGTGCAACAACATCTTCGCGGAAGTCGATGAACGAGGTCAGGAACCGGCGCAGGGTCAGTTGTTCGGGCCGACCACCATTCAGGGCCAGCATGTTGCAGCCGAATGACGTTTGCATCGGCGAGAAACGATAAAGCTGGTTCAGCACCACTTCAGGAGTCGCGTCACGCTTCAGTTCGACCACGACACGCACGCCATTACGGTCGGATTCGTCCTGCACGTGGCTAACGCCTTCGATCCGCTTTTCGCGTACTGCTTCGGCGATCTTTTCGATCATCGAAGCTTTGTTCACCTGATAGGGGATCTCGTCGACGACAATGGCGTACCGGTCTTTGCGGATTTCCTCGACGCGCGTCTTGGCGCGGATGATGACGCTGCCGCGGCCTTCTAGATAGGCTTTACGTGCACCGGATCGGCCCAGCATAACACCGCCCGTGGGGAAGTCGGGGCCGGGGACGTATTCAATCAGCTGCTCGGATGTCAAATCCGGGTCGTCGATCAACGCCAGCGTGGCATCGACAACTTCACCCAGATTGTGCGGTGGGATGTTGGTCGCCATACCAACGGCAATACCGCCAGCACCATTGACCAGCATGTTCGGGAAACGCGCAGGCAGAACTGTCGGCTCTTTGTCTTTGCCGTCGTAGTTGTCCTGAAAATCGACCGTTTCTTTCTCGATGTCGGCCAGCAGGGACGCAGCGGGCTTGTCCATCCGAACTTCGGTGTAACGCATGGCCGCTGGGTTATCGCCGTCCATCGAACCAAAGTTGCCCTGACCGTCGAGCAGCGGCAGCGACATTGAGAAATCCTGCGCCATCCGCACCAGCGCGTCATAGATCGCACTGTCACCGTGCGGGTGGTATTTACCCATCACGTCGCCGACCGGACGGGCCGACTTGCGGTAGGCCTTGTCATGTGTGTTCCCGGTTTCGTGCATCGCATAAAGGATACGACGGTGAACCGGTTTCAATCCGTCGCGCAGATCGGGGATCGCGCGCGAGACGATGACCGACATGGCATAGTCCAGATAGGACGTGCGCATCTCGGATTCGATGGACACCGTCGGGCCGTCATATACGGGGCGCTCGGGCGGGGTTTCATCCATATTTTCTGGGGTTTCTGGCGTATCGCTCACGTAAACTGCCCGTGTATTGTTCTGGGTCTATATCTTGTGGATGTACCTTATCAGACCCGGCACATAAGGTGCAAGCAAGCAGCGCATTTCGGGCAAAAAACACCCGTAACACCAGAGTAACATATTGTTAACTAAGGATTAGGGTATTTCCGTGTTACCCTAAAGAGACCTTGCAAGAAAATTGGAGGTCTGCATGGAGCAAAGCGAAACAGAATTAATGCTCAAGGGGTACGGGCTGACAACGGCGGAATTCTTCTACCATATGCCCGACTACATCCACGTTTTGAATACGTTCATCTGGCAAGATTATGATTTGGCGCCAGACCATCCGAAGCTCTTTGAATTTGTCGAGTTTTGGCAGCGCGAGATCGAGGGCCCGCTGCATTCGGTACGGTTCACGCACCGCAAGATGATCGCCCCCGGGGAATGGCGCAATATGGTGGGTGAGTTCCGGGTGAACTAAGTGTTCGGCTGAGTATTTTTGGCTCTTAACGATTGAGATGTGTAGTTTTTGGGGAAGCGTAGGCTAAGGTGTCGACCAAGTGATTGGTCAAACACGGAACAGCCTTATGCACAAAACTCTTCTCCTCTCTGCCGCCCTTTGCCTGAGCGGTCCCGCCTTTGCAGAAGGCGTTCTGGATAAAATCAAAAAAGGTGCTGAAAACACGGCCGACGCGATTGGGCGCGGAGCGGAGACTGTGGGGCAAACCATTGAAAAGGGTACAAACGCTGTCGACGACACGATTGAGTCGACGACCGAGCTTTTGAGCAACGAAGCCACGCCCGAGGAAACCCGAGCTAAGCTGGACGTGATGGCCTCTGAGATTTTGGACCAGTTGTTGGCTGAAAATCCCGACGCAAAAGAACTGTACGATGTATCTGCCGGCTACGCAGTCTTTGACTCGCGCAGAGTGACTGTGTTTCCGGTTTCAGCTGGCTACGGGCGCGGTGTCGCCGTATCAAAGGACACAGGCCAGCACACCTACATGAATATGGGGACTGGCGGTGTAGGTGCCGCTGTTGGAATCGGTGGGTTTGAAAACAAATTCGTGATCCTGTTTGAGACGCCGGACGACCTGCAGAAGTTCATTGACTACGGCTATGACGCGACAGCCGAAACAGGTGCGATGTATGGTGATGAACGTACAGATGAAACCGTGCGCTTCACCGACGGTCGGTCGTTCTTTGTCCTGTCGAAAAAGGGTTGGCGTGTCTCGGCGGGGGCTATGGGAACCAAGTTCTGGAAGTCCCCCGAGTTAAACTGATCAGCCCGAACAGCTGGCACCGCCCAATACGCAAAACTTGGCGCAGTGCGGGTGGTTCAGATGAACGTCAGCCTCAGCCTCGGCCAGGGTTTGCCCCATCTCGAACTCAGGTGCGTAAGGCAGCAACGTGCAGGCCAGAACAGTAGGCCGTTCGGCGCCTTTGCGTTTAACAACCATCCGGGCGCTGGAACACATAACAGCGTCTGGAGATTTGTTCAGAATGCCCCAGCAGGCTGTCGTGATTTCCGGAACTTCTACTGTTTCGTCCATTTCAGGGAACAGGACGGTCTGGCCCGGGTTTTGCGCGTCAATATCGAAGCCGTGCTGTTGGTAGAAATCAGCATATCCCGCGCGGCTGTCTGCATCGTTGTCACCCCAGAGTGTGCGTCCAGCGACGGCCATGTTGAAGCCGTTATCGCGCAGCCATTCCATACCCTCAATCGTCTTACCGAAACTGCCTTTGCCTCGCTCTTCGTCGTGCAATTCAGAGCGGTAGTGATCGACTGAAATCCTTAGTGTTAGCTTGTTTCCAAACTCCTGCTGTAACTCCAACAAACCCTCGCGCATTTTACGGCGCATCATTGGTAGCATAGCGTTTGTCAGGATCAGTACCTCATAACCGCGCTCAAGCGCTGTACGAGAGATGTCGATCATTTCGGGGTTCATAAAAGGTTCGCCGCCGGTAAAACCAACCTCGCGAACTGGCCAGTTGCGGGTTTCAATCTGATCCAGATACTCCCGCACTTCGTCTGCGGTTATATACACCAACGCGTCATTGGTTGGGCTGCTTTCGATATAGCAATTTATGCATTCGATGTTGCACAAGGTTCCGGTGTTAAACCAGAGCGTCTCTGGGTTAGTAAGCGCAACCGAGGCGCGTTTTTGCCCATCCGCTGTCACCAATTTGTTTTGAAACTTGCCGCTATTGGCGCTCTGAGGGACGTTGTCTTTCATACCCGTGTCCGGTTCTTTTGGTCTGTTCCTATCGACTTAGTCCGTTAGAGCAGCCTTGGTAAGGGTGACGCGGCGAATCTGACAGAGTTTTGATGGCGGGAAAAATGATTGCGCTAACGTTGGACATGCTGATCGGGGCAAGGTAAGGAAAACGAATGGTTTCTCGCGTCATCCCCGTTGATCCGTTTGATCTGATCATCTTTGGCGGCACCGGCGATCTTGCTCAGCGCAAGATCCTTCCGGCGCTGTTTAGACGTTATTGCGCAGGGCAATGGCCGCAGGACGTTCAGATCATTGGCGCTGCTCGAACAGCTTATGATCGTGACGGTTTTCTCAATCTAGTCACCGAATCGTTGCATGCCCATGCGGCCAAGCAGTGCCAGAACACTGACGCGTTAAACGCATTCTTGGAGCGTGTGGATTACGTCGCGATCGATGCTTTGTCCGACGAAGGCTGGGATCAGCTTGCCGGAAAATTGACCGAAGATCGCGTTAGGGCGTTTTACTTTTCTGTTGGGCCGCGCCTCTTTGGTCCGCTGGCTGAGAGCATAAAATCTCATAAATTGGCTACGGAACAGACGCGCATCGTGGTCGAAAAGCCGTTTGGTCACGATCTGGAAAGCGCCAAAGCCCTGAACGAGACTCTGGCTCGGCATTTTTCTGAAGGGCAGATTTACCGGATCGACCACTATTTGGGCAAGGAAACGGTACAGAACCTGATGGCCGTCCGGTTCGGGAACATGCTCTTCGAGCCGCTCTGGAATAGCCAATACGTGGATCACATCCAGATTACGGTTGCCGAGTCTGTCGGTATCAAAGGACGTGAAGAGTATTATGACCGCGCGGGTGCAATGCGTGACATGATGCAAAACCACCTGATGCAGCTTTTGTGCCTGATAGCGATGGAGCCGCCTGCAAAGTTCGATCCCGACGCCGTGCGGGACGAAAAACTCAAGGTTATCCGAGCGCTTGATCCGGTTGAACCGCACCACATTGTACGAGGACAGTTCGAGGGTGGTGCAGGCGGTCCCGGGTATCGCGAAACCGTTGGCAACTTGCGTTCGACAACAGAAAGCTACGTGGCCTTGCGGGCTCATGTCAGCAACTGGAGATGGGCTGGCACGCCGTTCTATCTGCGTACGGGGAAACGGTTGGTTGCGCGTTCGTCTGTTATCAACGTGATGTTCAAGGACGCGCCACATTCCATTTTTGGCGAGGATGCGGGGCGGCATGCTAATGTACTTTCCATTCGATTGCAGCCAAACGAGGGCATCACGCTTAAGGTGACAATCAAAGAGCCCGGTCCCGGGGGGATGCGTCTGGTAGATGTGCCCCTGGATATGAGTTTTGCCGAGGCTTTGGGACCTGAAAACCAAGACCCGCCGGACGCGTATGAGCGGCTTGTGATGGACGTTATTCGTGGCAACCAGACCTTGTTTATGCGCGGAGACGAAGTCGAAGCGGCCTGGGCATGGACTGACCCGATTATAGCCGGTTGGCAGGCGCGCGGAGATGTACCTAAACCCTACGAAAGTGGCAGTACCGGTCCGGGCGACGCCGAGCTGCTGATGAAACGAGATGGTCGCCGCTGGCAAGGGATAAACCCATGAATATTCAGGAATACGCTGACCGAGACATGCTGGCGATTGACGTTGCAAACGTACTGGCTGGCGAACTTGAATCTGCCTTGCTTCATCACGAAGTTGTTTCGTTCGCTGTGCCGGGAGGAACGACGCCTGGTCCGATTTTTGACGTGTTATGCGCCGCGGATCTGGAGTGGGACCGCGTACGGGTTCTGCCGACAGATGAACGTTGTGTTCCAGGCGACAGCGACCGGTCGAACGAACGTTTGATCCGCGAAAGGCTGCTAACCAACCGCGCTTCGGTTGCGCAGTACATTCCGTTGTATCTAACGGGCTATGAACCCGAAGACGTTCTGCCAGAAATCGAAAGCCTGATCACTCCGATCCGACCATTGTCAGTGTTGGTATTGGGGATGGGCGAAGATATGCACACGGCTTCGTTGTTTCCCGGGATGGATGGCTTGGAAGCTGCCCTGGACAGCCATGCCTCGCCATTGGCCGTTGCTCGAACAGATGTACAGCCGGAACCGCGCATTACTTTGACCGCACCGGTATTGGATGGGGCGCTGTCCAAGCACCTGATTATCTTTGGCGAGGCCAAGCGGGATTCGCTTGAGCGCGCCATGACTTTGCCGCCTGAGGACGCCCCCATCTCGGCAGTTCTAAGCGGAATGACCGTACACTGGGCGGAGTAGGTAACATGGAACTGAGCAACCTCCTGAAGCTAGCCGCTGATCGCGAGAACCAATCTATTTCGGATTTGTTCGACCGTAATGAGAAACGGGCGCAGCATTTTTCGGCATCGACCGGCGATCTTCTTTTTGACTACTCCAAAACTCAGATCGACGAGAGCGTTCGCGATGCCTTGATCCGTTTGTGTGAAGAAGCTGGATTGGCCGAGCGGCGCGAGGCGATGTTTTCTGGTGCTAAGATCAATGAAACCGAAGGGCGCGCGGTTCTTCACACGGCTTTGCGGAATTTGGATGGTGGCCCCGTCAAGGTCGATGGGCAGGATGTGATGCCCGAGGTGTTAGATACCCTGCAAAGGATGCGGGTGTTTGCCGAAGAAGTGCGCGGCGGCGCGATTGCCGGGGCAGGGGGCAGCTTTACCGATGTTGTAAATATCGGCATCGGCGGCTCGGATCTTGGACCAGTTATGGCGACACACGCGCTCGCTCCATACCATGACGGACCAAAGTTGCATTATGTGTCCAATGTAGATGGGGCGCATATCGCAGATACACTGCGACCGCTGGATCCGACGCGGACCTTGGTAGTCGTGGCATCCAAGACTTTTACAACCATTGAAACCATGACCAACGCTCGCACTGCCCGCGCATGGATGATGGACGGTGGCGGTGACCCAGCCAGGCAATTTGCTGCGGTTTCCAGTGCGTTGGACCAGACAGAAGCATTTGGGATTCCCCAGGACCGTGTCTTCGGTTTCGCTGATTGGGTCGGAGGGCGCTATTCGGTTTGGGGGCCAGTAGGCTTGTCGGTAATGATCGCCGTCGGGTCGAACGCTTTCGACGCGTTTTTGCGGGGCGGGCAAGCAATGGATGTTCATTTCCGCTCTGCCGACTGGGCCGAGAATGTGCCGGTTTTGTTGGCTCTGGTTGGAGTTTGGCACCGACAAGTTCTGGGTTATGCCAGCCGGGCGGTTTTACCCTACGACCAGCGTTTACTGCGCCTTCCGGCTTATTTCCAACAGTTGGAGATGGAGTCTAACGGTAAGTCTGTTGCGATGGATGGCAGTTCTTTGGCGGTGCCGGCGGGTCCCGTGGTTTGGGGTGAGCCTGGCACCAACGGTCAACACGCGTTCTACCAACTGATCCATCAGGGCACTGATGTGGTCCCATGCGAGTTTATGGTCGCCGCTGAAGGGCATGAGCCTGAGCTCACCCATCACCACCGCTTGTTGCTTGCCAATTGCTTGGCCCAGTCCGAGGCGCTTATGCGTGGCCGTTCGTTGGACGAAGCCCGTCAGCGTATGGCGGACAAGGGCCTGACAGGTGATGAGTTGGAGCGCCAAGCTCGCCATCGCGTATTTCCGGGTAACCGGCCTTCGTCGACGTTGATTTACCCCAAGCTTACCCCCTTTGTTTTGGGCCAGATTATCGCTTTGTACGAGCACCGCGTGTTTGTTGAGGGTGTTTTGTTGGGGATCAATTCGTTCGATCAATGGGGGGTAGAACTAGGCAAAGAGCTTGCGACTTCACTCGGCCCGGTTGTGGATGGAGAAGTGAGCACAGAGGGCAAGGATGCTTCGACCGCGGCACTAGTTGCCTTTGCTATGAAGCACCGGGAGTAGGATCCCGGTGTCGTAACCTGCCGAAACTCACTCGAATTCCTTTATTGTTATAATTGCGAAGGATTGGCAGGGTTCTTCCTAAGGAAACGCCCGGAACCTGTCGTCGGCTGGACGCCAGGTGCAGAATTCTGGGCCAGCACAGGGCGCTGTAGTTTTTTAGGTAGTGCCACCATAGGGAGGACCGTCATGCTGGGACAGATGATGATGCAGCCATTGCTGATCTCGTCGCTGATAGAGCACGCGGATCGGTATCATGGTCAGACCCGGATCATCTCGGTCGAAACCGATGGATCCGTCACAAAGACCAATTGGTCTCAACTCGCAAATAATTCACGGAAAATGGCTTCGGCTCTGACCAGACTTGGGCTGGATCCGCAGACCCGGATTGGAACCTTGGCGTGGAACAACCGACGCCATCTTGAGGTGTATTTTGCTGCATCTGGCGCAGGTTTTGTCTGCCATACGGTCAACCCGCGCCTCTTTCCTGAGCAGCTGACCTACATCATCAATCATGCGCAAGATCGTGTTCTGTTCTTTGACGCGACCTTTATTCCTTTGGTCGCCGCTTTGAAGAAAGACCTTACAGAGGTTGAGCATTTCGTTTTGATGGGGCCTCGAAACGAAGATGCCGTTTCACAAATTTCGGGGGTTCAATTCTATGATGAGTTGATCGAAGCCGGAGATGAAGCGTTTCAATGGCCAAGCTTCGATGAAAATACGGCTTCCAGTCTTTGCTACACGTCCGGAACGACGGGTAATCCAAAGGGCGTGCTTTATTCCCATCGATCGACTGTATTGCACAGCTTCGGGGCAAATTTACCGGACACCATCGGGTTTTCTGCAAAAGATGTGGTGCTGCCTGTGGTTCCGATGTTCCACGTCAACGCCTGGGGGTCGCCGTATGCTTGCGCGATGTCGGGGTCATCTATGGTGCTGCCCGGTCCAGACCTTCATGGTGACGCTTTGGTCAATCTGATTGAAACTTATGGCGTAACCTTGTCCATGGGTGTTCCCACGATTTGGCAGGGTTTGCTGGCTAGCGCTGAAGCGTCTGAAAGCAAGCTCGATAGCTTGGAGCGCACCGTTATCGGTGGCGCGGCGTGCCCTCCGTCGATGATTGAAACCTTCCGCGATCGGTATGATGTGGAGACAATTCACGCCTGGGGCATGACCGAAATGAGTCCGCTGGGCACCGCGAACCATCCGCTTGCCAAACATAAGGAGCTGCCCATCGAAGAGCAGCATAAGCTGCGAGAAAGCCAGGGACGCCCTTGTTACGGGGTCGAATTGAAGATCGTGGATGATGATGGCAAGGCATTGCCGCATGACGGAAAGACACAAGGTGATCTTCTAGTTCGAGGGTTTTGGGTTTTGGATAGCTATTTCCAGATGCAGGATCAGGGTTTGCTGCAGGATGGTTGGTTTCCGACGGGAGATGTAGTGACAATCGATCCAGATGGCTACATGACGATCCGGGATCGGTCGAAAGACATCATCAAGTCAGGCGGTGAGTGGATCAGTTCGGTTGAACTTGAGAACATCGCGGTTGCCCATCCCAAGTTGGCAACGGCGGCCGTGGTTGGTGTGCCTCATCCCAAGTGGAATGAGCGTCCCATCCTGATTGCGGTTAAGGCTACAGACGAAGATCCGAGCGAAGAGGAACTGCTGGCATTCTTTGACGAAAAAATTGCTGATTGGCAGGTGCCAGACAAAGTGGTGTTTGTCGACGCCTTGCCCCTGAATGCGACCGGCAAAGTTCTAAAACGTAAGCTTCGGGCTGAGTATGAGGACGTTTTGTCGGGGTGAAGGAACCTTAATAACTCCTCAACAACAAACTGAAATCGAGACGTAACCCTTGTGCTACGGTTGCGGCTCGCGTAGTTCAGCCACCAATTTGTTGCGGGCTGTTTTGGGGGGGGACGGGACGCGGATGACAGGCAGAGGCCTTTGGGCTGGTTGCTGCAAAAAACGTTTAAGAAGCAGGGGTTCTCGTGAAAGGCCAAGGTCAGTATTTCAAGCATATCGATGGCTTGCGCGCAGTCGCGGTTATGGGCGTTTTGCTTGCTCACTACGGTATTCCGGGTATTCCCGGCGGATTTTTGGGCGTTGATGTCTTTTTCGTTATCAGCGGCTACCTAATTACCCGTTTGATCATTCAGGAAAAGGGAAACACTGGCACGTTCAGCTATCGCCGATTCTACGTTCGTAGGATTCGCAGGCTGTTGCCCGCAGCGCTGTTCTTGATCGCACTGTGTTTCATCCTGTTCTACCCGGTGCTGGGATCGGCTGATCTCAACAGCTTTTTAAAGTCGATTCCGCTGTCGATCCTGTCCCTGGCGAACATCGGCTTCTACCGCGAAGTTGGCTATTTCGACACGGCGGCCGAGTTCAAGCCGCTGCTGCACATGTGGTCACTGAGCGTTGAAGAGCAGTTCTACTTGATTTGGCCAACTGTACTGTTGGGCATTCTTTGGATACGACGTTTTGGAACTGGTATCCTTGTAACGCTACTGGTTGTCGGCGTCCTAGTGGCTCAGGTGACGTACAACAAAAACCCAAGCGCAGCTTACTACCTCTTGCCGTCACGTGCGTTCGAATTGTTGGCCGGAGCTTTGCTGGCGGCATTTCTGGCGCCTTTGTCTCCGTATGTGCGGACGAGCTCTTTATCTGAAAAGGCTAAGGGCGGTTTGGCTCTGGTCGGGATGGCGATGGTGGTGCTGTCTTTCGCGCTTATGAATGAGGAATCACGCCATCCGGGGCTTTTGACCCTTGTGCCTGTATTGGGCACAGTTTTGCTCATTGCGTTTGGGGCCAACGGGATAATTGGAAAGCTACTGAGCTTGCCGCCTGTGGTATGGATCGGATTGATCAGTTATTCCCTGTACCTGTTTCACTGGCCGGTTCAGGTTTACTTTGCCTATCGCCTGCCGCTTGAGCCGTCTATCTGGGTGCGTCTGTCGTTCTTTCCGATCGCAATCACATTGGCGGCGATCAGCTATTACCTTGTTGAAGAACGTTTCCGCCAACCTGCACCGGAAGGAAAACGTTTTGGCAATTCACCATTTATGGCATCGACCGCAGGCGTCGCGGCCGTGATTGGCGTCTCAGCGTATGTCCTGTTTGTTGCAACGCCGCCCAGTGCACTTTTGCCCGACGACAGTCGCGTTACGAACGTAAAGATTGAGTGGCTGCCGTACCCCGGAGAGCCAAACCGTAAAATCACCCGGTACGAGCCGACAGATCGGCCCGCCACCCAACGAATTCTTCTGCTGGGTGACAGTCATGCGCATCACTTACAAACTGGTTTCATTGAGGAAATCGCCAGTCGAGGAGCGGTTGTCGATCTGGCTTGGCTGTCAGCTTGCCCGCCGTTGTTCGGGGTTTCGCGCCACTATGTTGGTAAAGAAATTCGAAAAGAGCGCGAAAAGCAGTGTCTTAACAATATCCCCGTTAAGGAAGCTCTGGCGCTTCAACCTGAATATGACGTCGTTGTTCTATCGGCGCGCTGGTATTCCATGTTGGAAACACCGCGCCCCCGGTTCGTGCGTGACCGACTAACGACACATTTGCGCGAAGAGGCTCCCAGCCTTGAAGAAACGCGCGACTTGTTCGAAAGCTCTCTGGATGAAACAGTCTCCAAGCTACTAGCCGCAGGCAAGAGAGTTGTTCTTTTCTCGCAGGCCCCTGCGCTGGGGGCGGATCTTGCGCAATGTCAGGGGCTTTTCCCCGGTTCTGATACATCCTTGCCCAGAGGTCGTTGTTACAGAATGACAACCGAAGAAATGCAGCAACGTGCGGCTTATACCGACGCGGTTTTCTCGAGGTACGAAGGGACTGAGGATGTCCTGGTTATTTTGCCAATGGAACTGCTGTGTACTTCTGAGCAATGCGGCTATGTCGACCCCGAGACCGAAACCGCGCTGTATCGTGACCACCAATACCACTTGTCCGAGTACGGCAGCCTTAAGCTGATCCGCTGGGCGGGTGAAGAACGCGGTCTGTTTGATTTTCTGAACCTGTCAGAAAGCGACAAAGGCGCTGTGCCAATCAACTGATCCGACTAGGGTCAGTTACCGTTTTTAGTGTGCGTCAAGAACGCTCAAATGCCAGTCTGAGGGGATATGGCTCCGGCGGTAGGGATCGAACCTACGACCAATTGATTAACAGTCAACTGCTCTACCGCTGAGCTACGCCGGAACGGTTCGCGCCGTATAGCAACCTGTCTCTATGGCGTCCAGAGGGGTGATGCGATTTTTCGACGAAAAATTTTTCCGGCTTACAGGCAGGAAAATTTGCCAATCTGTTTAGGTTTTTTTGGGGGAAGATTGGCTCCGGCGGTAGGGATCGAACCTACGACCAATTGATTAACAGTCAACTGCTCTACCGCTGAGCTACGCCGGAACTGAGGGGCGTATAACAACCCGCATTTTCGCCGTCCAGAGGGGAATGCAACGTTTTTGCAAAAAAGTTTTGGCCGCTTACGGAAGTCTGGAAAAACGAGCGTTAGCGGACATCTTTTCCTCCGGTTTAACCAGTGATTTACCTGCCAGATCAACGAGATGGGCAAAAACATTTCTTTCCGCCGCCGGTAGCAATGCCGGAGGAGTGTCAGTGTAAATTCGCTTCGCTAGATCTGCAGCCGTTCCAGGAAGATCTTCAAGTGCGTCAAGAATCTGAGCCTCTCTGGTGAGACGGTGATTGATCAGCCAATCCAAACGCCCGGCTGGATCCGTAATCGGTGCTCCGTGCCCCGCGTGAAAAACGGACCAGTCTCGTGCTCTCAGTCGTCGGCAGGCGGCCATAAAGTCAGTTAAGTCCCCATCAGGTGGCGAAACAAGAGAACTGGCCCAACCCATGACGTGATCTGCAGTAAAGCAGACATCGTTCCACCCCAATGCTACGTGGTTGCCCAAATGCCCCGGTGTGTGGATGACTTCTAGTTGCCAGCCATCCCCAAAGATCGTTTCGCCGTCGCCAACTTCGACGTCAGGCCGGAATTGCCCATCAATGCCTTCACCACCACCTGCGAGGCCTTGCTCGGCCAAGTCCTGCATGATGGCGCTGCGTCCTGACTCGGGGCCGCCATAGGCCAGAATCGGAGCGCCAGTCCGTTCGGACAGCGGTGCTGCAAGAGGCGAGTGGTCCAGATGGGTATGGGTCACTAGAATATGACTAACGCGTTGTCCTGGCTGCACGGCATCCAGAATCGCCTGCAAGTGCGCGTTGCTAAGGGGGCCGGGATCGATAACGGCGATTTCGCTGGTGCCCAACAAGTACGTATTTGTGCCGCGATATGTCATCGGAGACGGGTTTGGGGCCAGAATACGCCGCAAACCCGGCTGCAATTCTATTGCCTGCCCGGGAATGGGGTTGAAATCGTCGGGCGCCTGCATTCTGTACTCTTTCTCTTGTCGTAACAGCCCGTTAGGTTTAGCGCATGTCCGCACAGTGGCTCAAACCCTATATGCCGCGCAGTCTTTATGCCCGTGCTGCGCTTATACTGGTATTGCCGGTAATCGTACTGCTTTTGGTGGTGGGTGTCGCATTCCTGCAAAAGCACCTTGAGGACGTTACCACGCAGATGACACAGTCAGCCTCTCGGGAGGTGATGCTGGTTGTCGACATGATCGAAAAGGCGGAAACGCAACAGCAAGCGCTCGCCTCAGTGCGTCCGGACCTTAGTGCTTTGGACATGAAGGCTCGGTTCCTTGGTGTCAGTGAGCTGCCGGTTATCGAAGCTCGTAGGTGGTATGACTTTATTGCACCGCAGGTTGAAGCCGATCTGCGCACATTTCTACCAAACCTGATTTCTGTTTCGTTACCCAGCGGGCAAGAGGCGCGGCTTTACCTTGAAACAGACTTGGGGACTCTGCAGCTGACGTTTGACCGTCGCCGTTTGTCGCCAACAGCACCTCACCAATTGATCGTCACAATGGTGTTTTTCGCCGTTATTATGACGACGATTTCGTTTTTATACATGCGCAATCAGCTACGGCCGATCACGCGGCTGGCCGAGGCTGCACAAGCCTTTGGTCGCGGGCGTGTTGTCCCGTATTCCCCCGGCGGGGCCATCGAAGTCCGCGCTGCTGGAAGCGCTTTTTTGGATATGCGCGCCCGTATCGAACGGCAGATGGAACAGCGTACGATGATGCTGTCTGGGGTTAGTCACGACCTGCGTACGCCTTTGACTCGCCTAAAGCTGGGTCTTTCGATGCTGCCCGAGGATGAGGCCGCACCGTTACAGCAGGATGTGGATGAGATGCAGTTGTTGCTGGACGCATTTCTGGATTTCTCAAGGGGTGCAGCCGAGGGAGCACCGGAGACTGTCGACCCCAAAGTTTTGTTGGAACAGATCGTCAAAGATGCAAAGCGGGCAGGGCACAACGCAGACCTCGTTTCGATCGAAGGCGAAGGAAATGCAACGTTGCGACCCACCGCAGTTAGGCGCGCTGTTGAAAACCTGATCGGAAACGCGGTGCGATATGGCGCGCGTGCGGATGTGAGCTTGTTCATAACGCCAAAGACTGTCCGTATCAGAGTAGAAGATGACGGCCCCGGCATTCCCCCAGAACAGCGCACCGAAGCAGTAAAGCCGTTTTCTCGACTCGATCCGGCACGAAACCAGAACCAAGGCAGCGGAGTTGGATTAGGGCTGGCAATTGTGTCAGATATCGCCCGTGCGCATGGCGGAGTATTGCGATTGGCTAAGAGCGAACGGTTGGGCGGCCTGTGTGCCGACATTATTCTGGGCCGATAGGGTGAGGAACGGCTTGGTGGGGCCAAGCGTGGTTCCATTCTGTGATCGCAGCGTCAGCGCAAGCCTGCCATAGACTTTTGCATAGCAACAATCAGGGCATCGCGTGTTTCCGCAAGCTGGGCGGTGGACTTGCCAGATGCCTCTTCCATAACGCCTTGGACCAAGGTCTGCGTGACGTCTTCGGTCAGGTGCACTTGCCCGAGATCGTCCCACCATCCGTTAAATGTATCGGTGAAATGGTCGCAGAAAGCTTGTAGTCCGCCTTCACCTGCGCCGAGGTTAAACAACATGGTCGGCCCCATTGCGGCCCAGCGTAGACCGGGACCAGCCCAGACCGCTTTGTCGACATCTTCGACCGAAGCGACGCCCGACATCACCAGGCTGATCGCCTCACGCCAGATCGCGGCCTGGAGGCGATTTGCGACATGGCCGGGAACTTCTTTGCGCACGCGAATGGTGGTTTTCCCGACGGCCTTGTAAAACCGCTGTGCTGCTTCAACGGCGTCATCGTCGGTGCGTTCATTCCCCAGAACTTCTACAAGCGGGATCAAATGCGGTGGGTTAAACGGATGCCCCAAAACAAACCGCGAAGGGTTTTCCCAGCCCGGTTGCATCTGGCTAAGGGTCAAACCAGAAGCGGAGCTTGCCACGACAGCTTCTGGGGTTAAGGCTGGCTCAATTTCGGCAAACGTTGCGTGTTTGATAGGTAGGCGTTCGGGCACGTTCTCTTGCACGAACATGGCCCCCTCGACGGCGCTTACCGCGCTGGTATGGAATGAGATCGCCTCTGGGTCACCGTTCTCGGTCAACCCGAGCTCTGCCATAGTTGGCCAAGCCTTTTCGATGTAGTCACGCACGCTTCGCTCAACATCGGGATTGGGATCGTACATTGCAACTGAGCGGCCAGAGGCCAGGAACAGCGCCGCCCAACTGGCGCCGATCACCCCGCCGCCAAGGCAGGCCGTGTGTTGGAACTCCATCAGAATAGTCCTGGATTGAGGGGAGATGCTGCCGTCATGCCGCCGTCCACTGTAAACAACTGGCCCGTGGCAAAACTCGCTTCGTCCGAAGCAAGCCAGACTGCCATGCTGGCGATATCCTCTGGCTTGCCGAACCTGCGCATGGCGTGACGGGTCAAAGCATCCTGCCGCGCGGCCTCAGAGTCGGATGCCAGATCGAAGCCGGCGTCCAGCATTCCCGTTTCGATCCAGCCGGGGCAGATCGCGTTGCAACGTATGTTGGGGCCATGATCCACGGCAATCGACCGGGTCAACCCATGCACAAACGCCTTGGATGCGTTGTAGAGCGCCATCGATGGATCTGCGACATTCCCTGCGATCGAGCCGATATTGATGATCGAACCGCCTTTGGGCATGCGCGGGATGTAGGCGCGGCACATGTTGAATACACCCCGGCAATTGGTGCCGATCACGGCGTCCCAATCGGCGTCCGAGCTGTCGGCCACTGTCTTTTCAACCTGAACACCCGCGTTATTGACCAGAATGTCCGTGCCATCTGTCTGAATGGCCAGTTGTTCGACGGCAGTAGCGTCGGTGACATCAAGTGGAAACCAGACCACGCTGTCTGCCAGCCCTTCGGGCCTTGGTCCGCGTCCGCAGGTCGTAACGGTCGCTCCTTCGTGCAAAAAGGCTTCGACAATTCCGCGACCGATACCTTGGCGGCCGCCGGTTACAAGAGCTCTTTTTCCATTCAGTCTCATCAGTGCGCCACCATTACATGTCTTACAGAAGTGTAGGCATCCAACGCATAGACCGACATGTCACAGCCTGTGCCTGACCCCTTCATTGCGGCCCAAGGCATTTCTGCTGCTGGCATGCCGTGCGTGTTTACCCAAGTCATGCCATATCGGAGCTGAGCGGTCATCCGCATCGCCGTCGAGACATCCTTGGTCCAGACCGATGACGCAAGACCATAGCGCCCGGCATTGGCGATCCGCAGTGCATCCTCGGCCTCGGAGAAACGTGAAAGTGTGACAACCGGACCGAACACTTCGCTGCACGCGATCTCGGCATCATTATCTACATTTGCCACGACGGTCGGCTGGTAGAAAAAGCCGGGACTATCAGCGACCTGTCCGCCTACTGCGATTTCGCAACTGCTGCGTGCGCGGTCTACGAACCCTGCCACACGATCCCTTTGAGTGGCAGAAACGATGGGCCCCATCTCGGTGCCTTCCCCCTTAGGGGGGCCGATCTTGATTTGGCTGACCTGATCCGAAACGGCAGCAACGAGTTTATCATAGATCCCGTCTTGCACCATCACACGACAGGGTTGAGCACAGTCCTGACCTGCATTGAAGAACGAGCCATAGCGGATCGTTTCCGCCAGTGCGTCGATATCGGCATCATCGAACACTATGACCGGGGCCTTGCCGCCAAGCTCCAGATGCACGTGCCGTATCTGGTTTGATGCTGCCCGCATCGCCGCCATACCTGTGGCGGGTGAACCCGTAATTGAAATCCCTTCAATTCTTGGGTCATTGATCAGATTATCGCCAACCGAAGCACCTCGGCCGTGCACCACGTTCAGTACGCCTTTGGGCAGTACGTCGGCCAGAAGCTCAGCCAATCGCAACGTGGCCAGAGGGGTGATTTCGGACGGTTTCATTACAATTGTACAGCCCGCGGCCAGCGGGGCTGCGATCTTCCACGCGGCCATCATCAGAGGATAGTTCCACGGCGCAATAGAGGCCACCGGACCAATCGGGTCCTTGCGGATCATAGAAGTATGGCCCGCTGCGTACTCCCCGGCCACTGACCCGCTCATCGTCCGCGCGGCTCCTGCCATGAAGCGAAACGTGTCGATTGTTAGAGGCATCTCCTCATCTCTGGCCATTGGCCAGGGTTTGCCAACGTCGAGCGTTTCTAGTTCGGACAATTCTTCGATGTTTCTCTCGATCACGTCCGCAATCGTGTTGAGATATCCTGAACGTTCGGCGGGAGTGACGAGGCGGTAGGTTTCAAACGCCTCGTGCGCGGCGCAGGTCGCCGCTTCGATTTGTTCCGGTGTGGCTTCGGCAACCTGGGCGATGGTTTCGCCTGTGGCTGGGTCCAATACAGGGAGGGTCTCGCCGCCGCCTTCGACCAACTTTCCGTTGATCAACATCTTTGTTTGCATGTCTTTCCCCATCAGCCCGGAATTCTCATAGCTTCATCTGCTGAACCTGCGCACTCAGCCCTCCGTCCAGTACCCAAAGCTGTCCGCTGGCATAGCGTGCCTCGTCCGAGGCCAGCCAGTTGACCAGGTTGGCGATGTCGTCTGGCGTGCCGTAAGTGCGCATCGGATGCACATCACGCACGGCTTGCTGTAGTTGGTCGATAGTCTTGCCTCCGCCGCCCGAGCCGTCCCCGGTGAAAAAGCTCTGCAACATCGGAGTATCGACATAGCCGGGACAAATGGCATTGACCCGGATACCTTCCGGTCCGTGGTCGCAAGCCATCGCCTTGGTCAGCGCATGCACCGCGCCTTTGGTCGCGCAATAGGCCGCAAGGCCGGGATCAGCGATAAATCCGTCATAGCTCCCAAAGTTGATAATTGAAGCTGATGTGCCCGACGCTGCGGCCTTGCGCATTAGCGGTAGAGCGTGCTTCGAGGTCAGGAAAGTGCCGGTGACGTTGACCGCAAAGGACAAGTTCCATTCTTCCAGTGTTGTCTCTTCGATTGTCTTTTCGATCTCGATTCCCGCTGCGTTGACGAGAATGTCCAACTGACCAGTGTCATCAGCGACCTGATCCATCGCAGCAATAGCGTCCGTTTCTTGCGTTACGTCCAATTTAACAAAGATGCTGCCGTCGTCGTCATGTGCGGACAGAGACCCGTGGGGAGTCAGGTCGGCGGCATAGACACGCGCACCTTCGCGCAGGAACCGGGCCACGATGGCGCGGCCGATCCCACCGCGTCCGCCTGTGACAAGGGCGGTTTTGCCTTCAAGCATCATTCGTTTTTCTCCTTCAAAGGCGGATAGCGATAGCGTGTCGCGGCAACCGTCCAGTCCATGTGATTGCGCACGTATTCCTGTGTGGCGTCGCGCGGCGGATTATAGTCCCACGCTTCGCTACCTCCGGCCTCCATTGCGGCATGCAGCGCCCGACGAGACTTCTGCGTGGCGATCACGTCTGCGCGCAGTTGTTCGCTGTCCCATCGCCGCTCAACCTCGGACGCAAATTCCAGCGCCCGTTCCGCATAAGCAGGATCCTTGGCCCGGTTGACCTTTTCCAACGGATCAACCGCCAGATCATAGAGTTGAGGCGGGTCCGGATCACAGTGGATGTATTTCAATGACCCGCGGCGGATCATGAAGACCGGGTAGGGGGTCATTTCAGCACAATACTCGCCTATAGCTTCGTTTTTGGGATCAGTCTCACCACGTGCCAATGGCATCAAAGAGCGGCCGTCAATGGGCTCTCCGAACATCGCCTCGCTGCCTCCCGCAACTTCGACGAAGGTTGGAAGCAAATCGATCAGCGAGCATGCGTTCGCGACAGAGCCCTGTGCCACATTGGGGCCAGCCATAATCAAAGGTACGCGCGCGGAGTGTTCAAAGAAGTTCATCTTGTACCAAAGCCCGCGTTCGCCCAGCATATCGCCATGGTCAGCCGTGATGATTACGATTGTGTTGTCCAGTTCGCCTATGTCTTCGAGCGCTTTCACAATCGCACCGACTTTGCTGTCGAAATAGCTGACATTTGCCAGGTAGGCGCGTCGCGCGCGATGCACTTCCTCTTGGGTCAGCGGGACATAGCTGGCTTCAATTCCATCCATCACGCGGCGAGAGAACGGGTCTTGTTCTTCGGGCGTCAGGGTGAACTCCGGCATCGGTACTTCCGCGTCCGTGTAGAGGTTCCACCACTCAGGTTTCGCCACGTACGGATCATGTGGGTGAATGAAGCTGGCGACCATGCAGAACGGTGTAGTATCCCCGGTGGCCCGGTCACGGCCTCGGTCGATCAGCCAACGGCGCGCGGCAAACTCTACCTCATCATCGTAGTCGGTCTGGAAGGTGGCTACAGCCTCACCACTTTCTTTGACCGTCTGCATGTTGTGATACCACTTTTCGATGCGTTCGTCCGGTGCCTCCCAATCCGGGGTCCAGGCAAAGTCGGACGGGTAGATGTCGGTGGTCACTCGGTCCTGAAACCCGTGCTTTTGGTCTGGGCCGACAAAGTGCATTTTGCCTGACAGGCAAGTGCGATAACCCAGTGCCAGTAGATAGTGCGCGAAAGTCGGGACCGATGCGCGAAATTCGCTGGCGTTATCGTAAGCAGCGATCCGGCTGATCAATTGCCCCGACATGAAGGCAAATCGCGACGGCGCACAGAGCGGTGAGTTGCAGTACGCTGCATCGAACCTCATCCCACGCGCGGCTATTGCATCTATGTTTGGTGTTTTCACTGTCGGATGCCCGTAAGCGCCGCAGAAATGCGGCGCCAACTGGTCGGCCATGACGACAACGATGTTTGGGCGTGTCACGGAGCGGCCTGCGCGTAGGCGTCCAGCACCAGCCCGTGGAAGTGATGCACGGCGTGTTCCGACTTACCCGAGCCATTCGGATCGTGCACGATGCGGCCTTGGGTAAACGCTGGTGTGCTCATGCCACGCTGTACACTTTCGACAATGTCGATATCTTCGCGTTGCAGAACTTCGTCCAGATACCGAATAGCTTCCAACTCTGCGGCGTCCGGTTCAGGTGTTTCCAGAAAAAAGTCGTAGGTCTCCAGCGTTCGGTCCGGCCCAATCGGAATGATGTTCAACACGATCATCGAAGACCGGCCTGGATAGCGCATCAGACAGGTTGTAGGCCAAAGCCACCACACGGCGTGGGTACGCACGGTGGCGTTCGAGACGTCATACGCGGTATTCGCGCCCTTGCCAGCCTCGGCCATGTGGCTTGAGTAAATGCCGTAGGTGGTCACCTTGTATGTGTCCATATCCACCAGATCGCAGAAATCTTTGTGCGCGGTCGGGCAGTGGTAGCATTCCAGAAAATTGTCGACGACGTTTTTCCAGTTCGACTTGATGTCATAGGTCAGCCGGTGGCCAAAGGTCAGACTTTCAATATCAGGGGCCCAATGGCGGATTTCGGTCTCAAGGTCGCCGGAAAGTTCGCGAAGAGGTCGCGCCTCTGGGTCAAGATTAACATAGATAAAGCCAGCGAACTCTTCGACCTGCACCTGATCCAGACAGATATCTTTGGTGTTGAAGTCGGTCAGGCTCTCAGTTTCGGGTGCGCGCACCAACTGTCCGTCGAGTTTATAGACCCAGGCGTGATAGGGGCACATGATGCGAGTTGTCTCGCCCTCACCAGACAACAGGTGATGAGCGCGGTGCTTACAAACATTGTAGAACGCGCGCAGCGCGCCCTCACGGTCCCGAACGACCGCGATGGGGCGGTTTGCAATTTCTACTGTCACATAAGACCCCGGAGCCCGGAGTTTTTCGACGTGACACACCCATTGCCAAGTCTTGGCGAGAATGCCGTTCAGGTCGACCTGATGCCACGCCGGATCAACATATGCTTCGGCTTTTAGGGACTGAGTGTTGAACGGGTCGGTGCTGAAACCATCGGAAATACGATCGAATTGCTCTTTGGACGGCAGCGCGCTCATTTGGGGCTCCACATAACTGTCCCGGATCGATTCCGGGTGCTGGCTTGGTTAGAACATGGTGCTAGCAAATCAGGAATTTGGCATAACTTTTTTCGCCGTAGATTTGATTTTTTAAGCCGCTCGGGAAGATCAAGCCTTTGGCTTTCGATGCATGGGCCACGCGCGATATTCAAATGGAACGCGTCCCTCGATGCGATCCTGTGTCGGCGCAAGGCCAAACCTTTCTTTGTACGATCGGCTGAAATGAACTTGGCTCGCGAACCCCGAAGCCATTGCAACTTGCGCAATAGGCAGATCTGTTTGTGTCACCAATCCGCGTGCCCGGTCCAGTCTTATGTCCCGATAGTACAGGGCAGGGGTTTTCTTGATGTAGGTTGCAAACAATCGATCAAGCTGGCGATGAGAGATCCCGGATAGCTCACAGATATCAGGGATAGGCAGGGGGTCTTCCAAATGCGCCTCCATTACCTGAATCGCAGTTTTTAGCGTGGCCGGAACGATGGCCCCTAGTGGCTCGCTGCCCTCGGGTTGTTGCATGGCCGCTGGTCCGCGTAGCCGGTCGTGAAAAAGATACCGGGCAGACGCGTTTGCCAGCGCGCTGCCGTGGATGCCTTGGAGGACTTGCAACGCAAAGTCGGCCGAAGCCTCTCCGCCGCAACATGTGATGCGGTTTCCATCAATGGCGTAGAGGTTTTCTACAACTTCGATATCCGGGTAAAGTTCTTGAAAAGCGTCGATATGTTCATAGTGAACTGTCGCGCGCCGCCCTTTCAGTAAACCGGCCTGTGCTAGCAGGAATGCGCCCGTGTCCAACGCACCCAGTGTTGCACCGGATCGCGCCCATTGACGCAGCGCCCCGGCTAGCTTTTCGGTCATGTGTTTTTCTGGAGTCCAACTGGTCGACACAATCACGATGTCTGGCTTTGTCGAACCGAGATCATCCAGCGGTACGGTTTCAATAGCTGCCCCGTTACTCGAAATGCACAACCCGCCGTTTTCGGACACAAACTGCCAATTGAAGTACGATCTGCCATCCAAGTAGTTCGCCGCCCGAAACGGATCGACGAATGCCATCGTTGCGGACATATTAAAGCTGGGGGCGACGAAGATTGTTAGTCGGGTTTCTTCGCGCACGTTTTCGACCATTATGCCCTGACCTTATCCACCTTGGTGAATGTAATAGGAGAGCCAATCGGCGCGATAAGCAAGCTCTTGCGAATCTTCCCATTAAAACTGGAAAGCACTGGGTAAGGCGGAGATTTGGTAGGCCCGGCAGGACTTGAACCCGCAACCAAAGCGTTATGAGCGCTCTGCTCTAACCAATTGAGCTACAGGCCCGCCTGAGCGCTTTGATTATCACGGTGAACCTCCGCGTCAAGCCTGACCGTTGCAACAAGTCGCACAATCGAATAACCCGCGCGGGAACCATTCATAAGGGGTTGGCCATGACGACGGGCAAGAACGGAATCACCTATGCCGATGCAGGCGTTGATATTGATGCGGGGAACGCTCTGGTCGACCGGATCAAGCCCGCCGCCAAACGCACCAACCGCTCGGGCGTGATGAGCGGTCTGGGCGGATTTGGCGCTCTGTTCGATCTGAAGGCTGCCGGATACGAAGATCCGATTCTTGTGGGCGCGACTGATGGTGTTGGCACCAAGTTGCGGATCGCAATCGACACTGGCGTGGTCGACGGTGTTGGCATCGACCTTGTAGCGATGTGCGTCAACGATCTGATCTGTCAGGGTGCTGAGCCGCTGTTCTTCCTGGACTATTTTGCGACGGGCAAACTGGATACCGACACGGCTGCTCGGATCATCGAAGGGATTGCCGAGGGTTGCGTGCAGTCAGGTTGTGCCCTGATTGGTGGTGAGACGGCCGAGATGCCTGGCATGTATCCGGATGGAGATTTCGATCTCGCCGGTTTCTCAGTTGGCGCGATGGAGCGCGGAGCGCACTTGCCTGCCGACGTGCAAAAGGGCGATGTGCTGATTGGTCTGGCATCGAACGGGGTGCACTCCAACGGCTATTCGCTTGTGCGAAAGTTGGTTGAGATATCTGGGCTTGGATGGGATGCTGCCTCGCCATTTAGTGACGGTTCGCTGGGTGAGGCATTGCTGACCCCGACTCGACTGTATGTAAAACCCGCGCTGCAAGCGATCCGGGCAGGAGGTGTACATGCCTTGGCCCACATCACCGGTGGCGGCTTGACCGAAAACCTGCCTCGCGTGTTGCCTGATGGGCTGGGCGCTGAGATTGACCTGAACGCATGGGATCTGCCGCCCGTATTCCGTTGGATGGCTGAAACTGGTGGAATCGTCGAGGCCGAGATGCTCAAGACCTTTAACTGCGGCATCGGCATGATCGTTGTCTGCGCCGAAGAACGCGCCGACGAACTGACCGGGCTGCTGACCGAGGCCGGCGAAAACGTTGCGCGCCTTGGCATGGTAACTGATACGCCGGGAATGGCTTATTCGGGCTCATTGCTGTGAGTCATAAACGCGTCGCTATCCTGATTTCAGGCGGTGGATCCAACATGGTGTCGCTGGTCGACAGCATGGTCGGAGACCACCCGGCGCGCCCTTGCTTGATCCTCTCAAATGACGCCGAAGCCGGTGGTCTGAAGAAAGCGGCTGAGCGCGGCATCCCGACGGCTTCGGTGGACCACCGCCCATTCAAGGGCGACCGGGCCGCTTTCGAAGCAGAGTTGCTGAAGCCGTTGGAACAAGCGCAACCAGATATCGTGTGTCTGGCCGGTTTTATGCGGGTTCTGACGGGTGATTTTGTGTCGCGATTTCAGGGCCGTATGTTAAATATCCACCCCTCTCTGCTCCCGAAATACAAGGGCTTGAATACCCACGCTCGGGCTATTGAGGCCCGGGATGCTGAACATGGATGCTCAGTTCACGAAGTAACGGCAGCTTTGGATGACGGCCCGATCTTGGGGCAGGCACGCGTTCGCATTCATGACGGTGATACGCCCGAACAATTGGCTAGCCGTGTGCTGGTTTGGGAACACAAGCTATATCCAGCAGTGTTGCGCCGTTACGCCAGTGGAGACCGGACTCCGGTGTTGCTGCCTTGAACGGCGCACGAAGATTTACACACGCATCATAATCGGCCTATGGTCCGCATTACGGCTGGGTACGGTAAGAACAGTCAGCCGCAGAGAACAAGAGCAAGAACAGCACCGCGCATGAAAACCCTGACAACGACGCAAGAGCTGGCCGATTTCTGTAAGGCCGCGGCGGAATATGACTATGTCACCGTAGATACAGAATTTCTGCGCGAACGGACTTACTATTCCAAACTCTGCTTGGTCCAGTTGGCGGTTCCATCCGAGGACGAAAATAGTGCGGTTCTTGTCGACCCGCTGGCAAACGGTCTATCGCTGGATCCTTTGTACGAGCTGTTCAGAAATGAAAACGTGGTCAAAGTGTTCCACGCCGCCCGTCAGGATCTTGAGATTTTCTGGGTGGAGGCAGGTGTCTTTCCGAAGCCGTTGTTCGACACGCAGGTCGCAGCAATGGTCTGCGGTTTTGGCGAGCAGGTGGGCTATGAAACACTGGTGCGCAAAATCTGTAAGCAGGGTGTCGATAAGACATCCCGGTTTACAGATTGGTCTCGCCGTCCTCTGTCTGAAGCTCAAAAGACCTATGCTTTAGCAGACGTTACCCACTTGCGTCAGATTTACGAATACCTGGCGGCGCAGCTGAAAAAATCGCAGCGCAGCCATTGGGTTGCCGAGGAATTGCGTACGCTGACTCTGCCGGAAACCTACGACATTCGACCCGAGGATGCTTGGAAACGTGTAAAGACGCGCACCAATTCGGCCAAGTTTCTGGCTGTTGTGCGCGAGCTGGCACAGTTTCGAGAAGCATACGCGCAGGAAAACAACGTCCCGCGCAGCCGGGTGTTCAAGGATGACGCACTGATCGAGTTGGCCTCGACCAAACCCAAGTCTCCCTCAGACCTGGGGGGGTCTCGTCTCTTGCTGCGCGAGGCCCGCAAGGGGGCGATCGCAGAGGGTATTCTGGCTGCGGTGAAGAGAGGGGTGAATTGCCCACCTGACGAACTGCCGAGTGTCGACAACAGTCGCGACAAGCTAAAGGTCAATCCAGCCTTGGCGGATTTGCTGCGTGTTCTGCTAAAGTCAAAAACTGAAAGTTCCGGTGTCGCTGCAAAGCTGATCGCCACAAGTTCGGAACTGGACCAGATCGCCGCGGGTGAACGGAAGCTTCCTGCGATGTCAGGTTGGAGGTTTGAGGTCTTTGGTGAGGATGCTCTAAAGCTATGCGATGGTAAGATCGCCTTGGCTGCAAAGGGTCAAACCGTCAAGGTGGTTTCCCTCTAACTCGAGACCATTGCCTTAACGGCGCCGGGATTCCAAAGCGTTCTGCTCACCTACAACCCGCACTAACCGAATAGTCTGCAAGTCGTCTTTGCTGACGTTGATCGCGTCTGAGACCATGCGAGACCGCTCGGTGCCTTGGTTTGTATTACGGGCCGGATAATTAACACGGAAAACAAACTCCAGAACACCGTTCTTTTGATTCTCTTCGCTATTCACACGAACCAGTTTGGCGTTGTACGCCCCTTGCCGTGACGCCACGCCGTTAACGTAAACGATCGCGCCAGAAGGCGTTGGGTCAACACGAAGCTCATCGATCTTGGCAATTGGAACGCTGGAGTCGTTAATGTCAGGCCGGCTAAAAAGACCTGTGCCCTCTCGTTCCTGAGGCACCAAAGCGTTGGAGTCGTATACCGACGTCTCAGTTGGGGCAGGTGTGCTGGACCCGAACCAATTGGATGGGTTGGCGCGCGAGTCACTCCAGCTGTTGCAGGCAGAAAGGGCCAGCGGGGCGACCACAAGTGCAATGAGAGTTTTTTTCATGGTCCCAACGTCCAGAGCAGTAATTCCAGCAATGGGTTATCCCAAATTCCTCTGTTTGAAAAGCCACGGAGGGGGGTGGACAGGCACAGTTCGGCGGCATAGGTCACAAATGTGATCGCAACGAAAGGAACGCCTCAAAATGGCAACGCCTGCCTTTGAAGAAATCGTCGAGGATTTCGAGTTTCTGGACGACTGGGAAGACCGCTATCGCCACGTGATCGACCAAGGCAAGGCGATGGAACCGCTGGACGAGGCGCTGAAAGTGCCGGCGACCAAGGTTCACGGATGTGCAAGTCAGGTTTGGTTGCACCCGATCATCGAGAATGGCGTGTTTCGTTTTGACGGCGACAGCGATGCGTTGATTGTCCGAGGCTTAATCGCTGTTTTGCGGTCACTGTATAATGACCTGCCTGTCGGCGAAGTGCCCAAAGTGGACGCGGGGGGAGAGTTGGCTCGGCTCGGGTTGAATGACCATTTGTCGGCCCAGCGATCAAATGGGCTGCGCGCGATGATTGATCGAATCCGCGAAGTTGCACAAGAAAACGCGTGATCCGGTTGCGGATCACGCAGGCGGTGTTTGTTTAGCCCAACCTTGCAGCGTCGTTTCAAGGTCACCATACCCAGTAAACCTACGCTCGAACTCTAGGCCCATCCGTTCGGCGCAGTCACGCGCGCGTTCTGTCAATTTGGGATCGTCTGTCTGGGCCTGATAGATCAACTTTGTGTAGTTGCCAAAGTACATGTCGCGGAGTTCGGGGTGACGATCTAGACCCAGAGGTTTCCAGATAAAAGCGTCGAACTGCCGGGCCAAGAAATCGGTTAGATAGAACGCTGTGGTCTCATCTTCTCCGCGAGCATCAAACTGTTCATTTCCTTCGAAAAATGAATAGCAGTGCGGGCCTTTGACCATTTCGACACCCAGCTCCTCACAGGCGTTTTGCAGTAGGCCCCCAGTTCCGCAGTCTGCGTAAACAACGAAGATCTGATCATAGTCATCCTGGTGTTTGGCTACCGCATCCTGGACGGCCTGTGTTATTTTCTCAGGATGAATGTGAAGGATAGCGGGCAGGCAAGTTAATGCCATGTGATCCCAGCCGTTTCGACGTTTAAGGTCAAGGATCTCGCGCGCCAAGGCGCCACAGGCCAACAAGAGAATGCGGCCTTTTTCGTCGGAAACGTAGCCAGACGTCGTCAGGCTGGCGTCGTCAGGTAGTTCGTCCTGCTGCATAGGTGCCCCTCGGATTGGATGCGACAGAAATGGGGTGTCCGCTGATGACCTGCAATGTCAGTGAACAAAAAGGGCCGCCCGTAAGACGGACGGCCCTCAAACATTCTCGTGTGTCCGATTAGCCGGCCAGTTGGTTGTGCTTGCGCGACACAAAATCCTTGGCCATTTCCACGGCCACGGCTGCGTCACGGCAGTAGCCGTCAGCACCGATTGCTTTGCCAAACTCTTCGTTCAGTGGCGCGCCGCCAACCAGAACGATGTATTCTTCACGCAGGCCTTGTTCGACCATCGTGTCGATGACAACCTTCATGTAAGGCATGGTGGTGGTCAGCAGGGCCGACATGCCCAGAATGTCGGGCTTTTCAGTTTCCAGCGCTTCCAGGTAGTTTTCGACCGGGTTGTTGATGCCGATGTCGACAACTTCAAATCCTGCGCCTTCCATCATCATCGAAACAAGGTTCTTGCCGATGTCGTGGATGTCGCCCTTAACGGTGCCGATAACCATCTTACCCACGCGAGGTGCACCGGTTTCAGCCAGCAGCGGCTTGAGGATGGACATACCGCCCTTCATCGCGTTTGCGGCAAGCAGAACTTCGGGTACGAACAGGATGCCGTCGCGGAAGTCGTGACCAACAACGGTCATGCCACCGACCAGAGCTTTGGTCAAAATGTCGTAAGGAGTCCATCCGCGCTCCAGCAGGATGTTCGTGCCTTCTTCGATTTCTTCTTTCAGGCCGTCATAAAGATCGTCGAACATCTGTTCGACAAGTTCCTCGTCGTTGAGTTCGGACAGGATGATGTCTTCTTCATCGGACATGGGGCAATTCCCTGTGCTGTGCGGACCCGAGGCCCGAGGTGGCATTTTTTTCCTTTTGGCCAAAACGCCGCAGCTTTACTGTGACGATTGCGACGTCGGCGGTTGCGGGACCGACTTATATGACAGATTTTCGCGGTACACGACGGAATATTTTACATGATGATCTTGCGGTTGTTTGTAGTTGGAAAGGCTTCTGAGGCTAGCCTGCAGGCATATAACGACGCCGATTCCGCGGGCGGCTCCAATCGTGACAGTTGGCTTGTTTCCGAGGTGGGATTCTGTATGAATAAATGAGAACAATAGAGGAACAAAAGATGGTTTTGCCCAACACGCGCGGGCGCGGCGTGTCAACAAATGACGCCGGACGGTTTGAGCAATTTGGAACAGTCCCTTTCGACGATGGTTGGGAGTTGGAGGAAGATATCCCGCCCCTTCGAACGGAAGTCCGAGAAGAAGTAGCCCGTAGTTTGATCACCTATAACCGGTCTCCAGACCTTCCATTCGACCGCTCAATCAATCCCTATCGGGGGTGTGAGCATGGGTGCGTCTATTGTTTTGCTCGACCAACGCATGCTTACCTTGGGCTGTCCGCGGGATTGGATTTTGAAACCCGGTTGCTCGCTCGCCCAAACGCGGCCGACATTTTAAGAAAAGAGCTGTCTTCCAAAGCGTACAAGGTGGCGACTATTGCTCTGGGAACGAACACTGACCCCTATCAACCGATTGAGAAAAATGAAGCGATTACAAGATCGTGTTTGTCGGTACTTCAAGAGTTTAAACACCCTGTCGCGGTTGTGACCAAGGGGGCAATGATCGAGCGAGACTTGGATATTCTTGCTCCTATGGCGAAAGAAGGATTGGCCCAGGTCGGTATCTCTTTGACAACGCTCGATGCGAATCTTTCCCGCACGATGGAGCCTCGTGCGCCATCGCCTGCCAGACGCTTGACGACTATTCGACGGCTGACAGATGCTGGCGTTCCGGTTCGTGTCATGACGTCCCCGGTGGTTCCCGGTCTGACGGACCACGAGTTGGAAAATCTCTTGGAAGCGGGCAGGGATGCTGGGGCGGTCTCGGCAAGCTGGATCATGTTGCGACTACCGCGGGAAGTGTCGAGCCTTTGGCAAGACTGGTTGCAGGATCACGAACCTGCGCGGGCTGAAAAAATCATGTCCAAGCTGCGCGAAATGCACGGGGGCAGGGACTACGACCCACGTTGGGGGCACCGTATGCGTGGTGAAGGCGAATATGCCAGTCTGATCGCCAAACGTTTCGCACTAGCGGTGAAGCGTTTGGGGCTGCAAACTCGCACTCAACCCTTACGGTGCGATCTATTTCGAAAGCCGGCTCAAATCGGTGATCAATTGAGCCTGCTATAGTAAAAAAGCCCCGGAGCAAGGTCCGGGACTTTGTCGTTCATTTGAGGCGATCAGCGGTTTTCGATGTCCACATAATCGCGCATGGTTTCGCCCAGATACAACTGGCGCGGGCGGCCGATTTTGTTCTGAGGATCGGCGATCATCTCTTTCCACTGGCTGACCCAGCCAACGGTGCGCGACAGCGCAAAGATCGGGGTGAACATAGAAGTCGGGAAACCCATCGCTTCGAGAATGATACCCGAGTAGAAGTCTACGTTCGGGAACAGCTTTTTCTCAGCGAAATACGGATCCTCCAGCGCTTCGCGCTCCAGTTCCTTGGCGACCTGCAGTTTCGGGTTATCTTCCACGCCCAGCAGATCCAGTACTTCGTCTGCAGATTGCTTCATCACCTTGGCCCGAGGGTCAAAGTTTTTGTAAACGCGGTGGCCAAAGCCCATCAGGCGGAACGGATCATTCTTGTCTTTGGCGCGAGCGATGTACTCCGGAATGCGATCAACACTTCCGATTTCTTCCAGCATCTCAAGGCAAGCTTGGTTTGCACCACCGTGTGCAGGACCCCAAAGGCAGGCGATACCGGCCGCAATACAGGCGAATGGGTTGGCGCCAGAAGACGAAGCCAGACGTACTGTTGAGGTCGAGGCATTCTGTTCATGGTCCGCATGCAGGGTAAAGATACGGTCCATCGCGCGGCTGAGGATCGGGTTCACCTCATAGTCTTCTGCCGGAACGGCAAAGCACATACGCAAGAAGTTGGAAGCATAGTCCAAGTCATTGCGCGGATACACGAAGGGCTGACCAATGTGATACTTATACGCCCAAGCTGCGATGGTCGGCATCTTGGCGATAAGGCGGTGCGAGGCAACCTCGCGCTGATGCGGATCCGAGATATCGGTCGAGTCATGGTAGAAGGCCGACATTGCGCCAACAACACCAACCATGATCGCCATCGGGTGCGCATCACGACGGAAGCCACGATAGAAATACTGCATCTGTTCGTGCAGCATTGTGTGACGCGTGATGGTCGTTTCAAACTTTTCCAGAACGGCCGCCGTCGGAAGCTCTCCGTAAAGCAGCAGGTAGCAGACTTCTAAGAAGTGCGATTTGCTGGCCAACTGGTCGATCGGGTACCCACGGTGCAGCAGCTCACCCTTTTCACCGTCGATGTAAGTGATGGTGCTGTCGCAGCTTGCTGTGGACGTAAAACCGGGATCATAGGTGAACACGCCCGCCTGGCCATACAGCTTACGGATATCGATGACATCAGGTCCTGCAGTCGGCGAGTGAACCGGCAACTCGTAGGTTTCGCCATGGACTGTCAGAGTGGCTGATTTCTTGCTGTCGGTCATAGTGTCCCTTCCTCAATCTTGCGCGTGTCGGATCGCTGTCCGACGCCGCGGGCAACGGCTGCGCGCGTGACGCGCAGTCCAGGTGTTAACGGAGCAGCGTTACCCAAATGTGAAGCTTTGGCTCAGGTCGCTGCGTCAGAAAGCCGTGCTAGGGTTTCTTCCTTCCCAAGCACAAGCATCATATCAAAAACCGAAGGTGTTACTGCCCGACCTGCCAATACCGCCCGCAAGGGGCCAGCCAACTTGCCAAACTTAACCCCGTTCGTTTCAGCGAACGAATTCAGGGCCTCCTCCAGTTCATTTCGTGTCCAGCTAACATTTTGCACGTGCGGCGTCAATTCTTTCAGTATACCATCGGATACTGAGCTAAGCGCTTTAGCGGCTTTCTCATCGGGCTCGATTGGGCGAGAAGTCAAAACAAAATGTGCTTTTTCAAGAAGTTCCGGGAAGGTGCGGGCCCGATCCTTGAGGCAATACATCGCACGTTCCAGATCACTGGATTGTGTGTCGGTTAGTACCGGCAGATCGGCTGCTACCAGATAAGCCTCGATCTCTTGCCGCAATGCAGCATCGTCGGAAATGGCAATGTGCTGACCACAAAGATTTTCCAGTTTTTTCAAGTCGAAACGTGCCGGGCTTTTGCCGATTCCGTCCAGGTCGAACCACTCTTTGGCTTGCTCGTCCGTAAAGAACTCGTCATCGCCGTGGCTCCAGCCCAACCTCGCCAAATAGTTGCGCATTCCAGCAGCGGGATAACCCATTGCCTGATATTCCTGCGCACCCAACGCACCGTGGCGCTTGGACAGTTTTTTGCCATCCGGTCCGTGAATCAGGGGAATATGAGCCCAAACAGGGACGTCCCACCCCATCGCTTCGTAGATCATCATCTGACGCGCGGCATTGTTCAGGTGATCATCGCCACGAATGACGTGTGTCACACCCATATCGTGGTCATCGACCACGACAGCCAGCATGTAGACCGGAGTTCCATCCGAGCGCAGCAAGATCATATCGTCCAGTTGGTCGTTGCGGATGGTTACGTCGCCCTGAACCTGATCACGGATTACCGTGGCTCCGTCCTGCGGCGCCTTGATGCGGATCACATAAGGTGCGTCAGGATGGGTTGCCGGATCAGCATCACGCCATGGGCTACGGAACAGAGTTGATTTGCCTTCCGCGCGGGCCTGTTCACGGAATGCAGCGATCTCTTCCTGTGTGGAAAAACACTTGTAGGCCTTGCCTTCTGCCAGCAACTGATGTGCGACCTCGGCGTGGCGGGTCGCCCCTTCGAATTGGCTGATGACGTCACCGTCGTGGTCCAGCCCCAACCATTCCATGCCCTGCAGGATGGCTGCAGTTGCCTCGGGCGTAGACCGTTCCCGATCGGTGTCTTCAATCCGCAGAAGGAACTTACCGCCGCGCCCACGAGCGTAGAGCCAATTGAACAGCGCAGTACGCGCGCCGCCAATGTGCAAGAAACCGGTGGGCGAGGGTGCAAAGCGGGTGACGACCTGATCGGACATTGTGAGGATTAACCTTTTGGTAACCGTGACTGGCTTAGTTTGGCGCCTGTCTAACGAGCCGGAAGGACGGGGGCAACCATGCGTGTTCTGGCACGGGTCGAGGCGGCATTGCTGAACCAGACCGGATATTTGTTTCAATGGGCTCCGGTATGTATGGCGATAGGCATAGGATTGTACTTTAGCCTACGTTTTGAACCAGATTGGCGGATCTATGTGGGGCTTGTTGCCTTAACTTTGATAGCTTCGCTCCTAGGGCGATTTCTTTCATCGGGTTGGGCTTCGTTAGCAGCGGGGGTGGCTCTGGTCGCTGTCGGGTTCGTGTTGGCGGGCGCGCGAGCCCACTCCATGGCTGAGCCAGTGCTTTCTTGGCGCTATTACGGTCCTGTCGAAGGGCGCATTGTTGCGATGGATCGCTCCGCTTCTGACGCTTTACGGATCACGTTGGATCAGGTGCGAATGGGAGATGTTCCCGCAGAACGCCGACCGCAACGCGTGCGCCTCTCGTTGCATGGCGGAGGTGCTTCGTTGGCACCAGGGCAACGGATTATGACAACTGGACATCTTTCGCCCCCGCAGGGGCCGGTCGAGCCTGGCGGTTTCGATTTTCGCCGTCACGCGTGGTTTCAGCGCTTGGGTGCAGTAGGCTATACGCGCGTTCCCGTTATGACGATTGCCTCCGCTGATCACGGCGTCGAAGGCGTTCGGGTTACTGCGTGGCGGATGGCGATCTCTGAAAGAGTTCGGGCAATCCTGTCCGGAGAGGTTGGCGGCTTCGCCGCAGCGGTCACGACTGGTGATCGCAGCGGGATGGGGCAGGCTACATTAAAGTCCCTCAGGGCATCGAACCTTGCTCACTTGCTTGCGATTTCTGGTTTGCACATGGGGCTGTTGACCGGGTTTGTCTATCTGGTCTTCAGATTAGCTTTGTCGGCCATTCCTGCTGTGGCATTGCGTTTGCCTGTACGAAAGCTTGCAGCGCTCTGCGCGCTTACAGCTGCCGTAATCTATCTGTTGCTGTCTGGCGGGAACGTGGCCACGGAACGAGCATTTGTGATGGTCAGTGTGATGTTCGGGGCCATTTTAATCGATCGCCGCGCAATATCTCTGCGAGCTGTGGCAGTTGCGGCATTGGTTGTTCTGGTGCTTCGCCCTGAGACCCTGTTGAGCCCGGGTTTCCAAATGTCTTTTGCCGCGACTACTGCTCTTGTTGCGGTCTTTGGGGCACTAAGAGACTTCGGCCCGATGCCGGGGCCAAAATGGTTAAAGCCGGTATTAGGCCTGTTGCTTTCCTCCGCCATAGCAGGGCTCGCCACGGCGCCGATCGGAGCGGCTCATTTCAATACGATGTCCCATTACGGGTTGCTGGCAAACATGCTTTCTGTGCCGGTAATGGGCACAATTGTCGTACCGTCTGCGGTGGTCGCGGCGCTCTTGGCCCCGTTCGGTTTAGAAGAACTGGCTCTTAAGGTCATGGGTCTTGGGTTAAGGTGGATTATGACCGTTTCCGAATGGGTTTCTGGCCTAGTCGGAGCGCAGGGTTATGTCGTCAGCCCGCCACATTTTGTTTTGCCGATGTTCGCCCTTGGTGCCTTATGGGTGGCACTTTGGCGAGGTAGAATGAAATGGATGGGGTGTTTGCCAGTCGTTGCGGCTTTTTTGTTGTGGGGGCAAGGGCACCGTCCTGACGTGCTGATCGCTGAATCTGGCGGTCTTGTCGGAGTTATGACAGAGCACGGGCGGGCACTCAGCAAGAAGAAGGGCAGTGGGTTTGTCGCGACCGTCTGGCTGGAAAACGACGGCGACGGTGTAGACCAAGCTAAAGCGGCGTATCGATGGCCAAAGGGACAGGATTCCATCCCACGTTTTGTCTGGCACGGTACAGAATTGGTCCACATAACCGGAACGCGCGTGGCGCAAGACTTCAACGAATGCGTCGCGGATCAGATCATTGTGTCTTCGGTTGCTTTGGAACTGAGTGGAGACTGCGGCGTTTATGATCCTGAACGCCTAACCGAAACAGGCAGTCTGTCGCTAACGGACGGTCGCGTTACAACCAGCAGGGATTTCATTGGAAGTAGATTGTGGTCCCCGATATCCAACGCGAACCACGCTTTCAAAGAAGATCAGTAGCTGCGGATCAAGCCAACCAGCCGCCCTTGTATTTTAACTTTGTCCTCAGGAAGAACACGGGTTTCGTACACTGGGTTTGCAGCCTCAAGAGCGATGGCGTTTCCCCGGCGGAAAAAGCGCTTCAGAGTTGCTTCTTGATCTTCGACCAGCGCAACTACGATATCACCATTGTCTGCAACTTTGGTCTCCCGAATGACAACAACGTCACCGTCATTGATGCCAGCATCGATCATTGAGTCACCGCGCACTTCCAACGCGTAATGCTCACCTTTGCCTGAAACCATACTGCCCGGAACCGCGACGCGGTGAGAGACATGACTTATCGCTTCTATCGGAACACCCGCGGCGATGCGGCCCATAACCGGCAGTTCTAGTGCGTCGACTGTAACCGGCTCAAAGTTCGCCGGGCGCTGACCCTCAGGTTTGTCGCCCTCGATTACGCGAGGTTTGAACGCGGCAGTAGGTTCTCCTCCCAAACTCTCGGGGAGTTTCACAATTTCTATCGCACGGGCGCGATGGGCAAGGCGACGGATAAAGCCTCGTTCTTCTAGCGCTGTGATTAGGCGGTGGATGCCGGATTTTGATCTTAGATCCAGCGCGGCTTTCATTTCGTCGAAACTAGGCGGAACGCCGTCCGCCTGAACGCGTTTGTGGATGAATTCCAACAAATCCAACTGTTTCTTGGTCAGCATTGCTCACACCTCGTCGGTCATGCGTTTTCTTTTGTTCTACGCTTGTTCACGTTTTGTGTCAACGGGTTTGAGGGCTGTCTAGATCGGCAAGAAGAACACCAGATCGCCGGTGGAGCGTTCGGGATCATGCGGTTCACGCACCAAAAGGGCGTTCGCCTGAGCTAGAACACTCAATAGCGAGCTGTCCTGATCTGCGCAGGCGCGAATTCCGTCAGCGTCAATGATTGCACGCATATAGTGCTCGCGCGGACCGTTTTTGCCGATCGGGGCGGCTAGCCGAGCACTTTGAAAGGGTGTCAAAACTTGTTCAGTGCCCAGCATTTTGCGCAGCATGGGCAGCAAGAAGAGGTAGCCGCAAACCATTGCGCTTACGGGATTTCCCGGCAATCCGACCATTGCCGCGTCACCCAGACGTCCGGCCATCAAAGGTTTACCTGGACGCATTCGGATCTTGTAAAAAGAACGCTCCATCCCCAGGCTTTGCGAGACATCTGCGACCAAATCATATTCACCAACAGATGCACCGCCGATGGTCACAACCAGATCGGCACCCTTGGCCAATTCGAATGCCGTTTCCAACGAAGCAACTGTATCGCGTGCTATTGGCAAAATGCGAACGTGAGCCCCTGCGTTTTCAAGCATTGCTTTTAGGCCAAAGGTATTCGACGCGATGATCTGATCCGGGCCCGGAGTTTCTCCCGGCATGACCAATTCGTCTCCGGTCGAGATCAAAGCGACAACCGGTTTACGTGTCACGGGTACGTTGGCAATGTTCATCGCGGCCATCAAGGCGACGTCTTCCGGGCGTAAAATACGTGGTGCAGAGATTGTGGTGCCGGACTTAAAGTCGATCCCAGCAGGGCGAATGTTAGTCTTAGGGCCGGGTTCGTCAGAAATCGCTATCAGATCTCCGCGTCGTTCAGTGTCTTCTTGAATGACAACAAAGTCAGCGCCATCCGGCACAGGTGCTCCGGTGAAAATACGCACGGCTTGACCGGGTCCAACACTTCCAACAAAGCGACGACCGGCAGCGGACTCACCGATCACCTTGAACATTGCGTGCAGTTCGACTTCGGTCGCCTTCAATGCATAGCCATCCATTGAAGACGCAGCAAAAGGCGGTTGATTGCGGGTGGCACTAACTTCCTGTGCCAACACTCGCCCGGCCGCTTCAATCAGTGGAACGGTCTCGGTATCAAGTGTGGATACAAGATCAAACAGCAGCGCCCGGGCGTCTTCGACCGTAATCATTTCGCTTCGTAACGTCCTGATTTACCGCCATCTTTCAGCAAAACGCGTATTCCGCCAATCTCCATCGCCTTGTCCACGGCTTTGGTCATGTCATAGACGGTCAGCGCAGCAGTTGAGGCAGCGGTCAAAGCTTCCATTTCAACACCAGTCTGCCCGGAGGTTTTTACAGTCGCCTCAATCTGAACGCCCGGAAGGTCGGGGTCCAAAGTCAATTCCACTGCAACTTTCGTGACCGGCAAGGGGTGGCACAGCGGGATAAGGTCAGGTGTTTTCTTGGCCCCCATGATGCCCGCCAAACGGGCCACACCCAGAACGTCGCCTTTTTTGGCGCGCCCTTCTGAAATCAGGTCGAATGTTTCTTGCGCCATCTTAATATGGCCTGCGGCCACTGCGACCCGGTCGGTAACAGCCTTGTCCGAGACATCGACCATATGCGCCTGTCCCTGAGCATCAAAATGGGTAAGCGGCATTACATCCCTCCGGGGATCAACGGGTTGGCCAAAAGATGGCGAGTTGCCCTGGCAACGTCATCCTGGCGCATCAAGCTTTCACCGATCAGGAAGCAGCGTGCTCCGTATCGGGCAATGTCAGCCAAATCTGCGGGCGCGCTTAGTCCGCTTTCACAAACAATAGTTCTGTCACCGGGCACCAGTTTCGAAAGCCGCCGAGTAGTATCAAGCGTAGTCTCGAAAGTCTTGAGATTACGGTTGTTTATCCCGATCAGAGGGCTTTTCAGATGTGTTGCGCGTTCCAACTCGGCCTCATCATGTACTTCGATCAGAACGTCCATACCCCAGTCGAACGCTGTTTGCTCGAGTTCGGCGGCCTGATCGTCACTGACCGAGGCCATGATGATCAAAATACAGTCCGCTCCCAAAGCGCGTGCTTCGATGACCTGATATGGGTCGTACATGAAATCCTTGCGCAAGGCGGGTAAAGAGGTAGCGGCGCGGGCTGCGGTCAGGTATTCCTTGGCGCCCTGAAAGCTGGGTGTGTCTGTCAGCACGGAAAGACAGGCGGCGCCTCCTTCTTCATAGGCCTGGGCCAGAATCGGTGGATCAAAGTCGGGACGGATCAGCCCTTTGGAAGGGCTGGCCTTTTTGACTTCGGCGATCAGACCGTATCCCCTACGTGCAGCTTTTTGCAGAGCTTCGGCAAATCCGCGCACCTCAGGGGCGTTTCTCGCGTCGTTTTCCAAGAGATCCAGAGACTTTTGCGCCTTATCAGCGGCAACTTCTTCAAGTTTGTAGGCTTTGATCTTGTCTAGTACCGTCTCTGTCATGCGGCCTCCTGCGTAATTCGGGCCAATGCCGCGATTTTTTCTTTGGCTCTTCCGCTGTCGATGCTCTCTACAGCTTGGGCTACACCATCCTTCAGGTCACTGGCGGCATCGGCAACAACCAACGCAGCTGCAGAGTTTAGCAGAACGGCATCTCGGTAAGCGGAAGATTCGCCATTCAGCAGCGCCCGGAACGCGACGGCGTTCTCTTCTGGTGTGCCCCCGACAATATCTTCGAATGGATGCACAGGAAGCCCGGCATCTTCGGGGTGGAGCTCAACCTCTTTAACCACGCCGTCTTCCAAAGATGCCACCCAGCTGATGCCTGTGATCGTCAGCTCATCGGTGCCATCGGAACCATGCACCAACCAAGCATGCTCGGAACCCAAAATGCCTAGTGTTTCTGCCATCGGCCTGATCAGGTCTCGGCTGAACGCTCCTGTCAATTGGCGCTTGACGCCTGCCGGGTTTGTCAGCGGGCCGAGGATGTTAAAGATAGTGCGAGTGCCCAGCTCTGATCGTGTTGGCATGACATGCGCGGTTGCCGGGTGGTGCATCGGCGCCATCATAAAGCCGATCCCGGCTTCATTTAGCGCACGTTCTACAACCGCAGGTCCAACCATTACATCAATACCCATCTGGGATTGCAGATCAGCAGTACCGGATTTCGAACTTAAGTTGCGATTCCCATGTTTGGCGACGGTGACACCCGCGCCGGCGACGACAAAGGCCGTCGCAGTCGAGATATTCAGCGTGTTCTTGCCGTCTCCGCCAGTCCCCACGATGTCCATCGCGCCAGCCGGAGCTTTGACGGGGTTGCACTTTGCGCGCATGACAGCGGCCGCGGCCGCGTATTCATCGACAGTTTCTCCTCTGGTGCGCAGCGCCATCAAAAGCCCGCCGATCTGGCTGGGTGTGGCTTCGCCTTCAAATAGAATGCCAAAGGCCTGCTCAGCCTCGGCCCGACTCAGCGGTCGATCGGCTGCGGCCCCGATCAACGGTTTCAGAGCATCGCTCATGCAGGAACTTTCATTTCGGACAGGAAATTCTTGAGCAGGGCATGGCCGTGCTCAGAAGCGATAGATTCCGGATGGAACTGAACGCCGTGAATTGGCAGCTCTTTGTGTTGCAGGCCCATGATTGTGCCGTCTTCTAGCTCTGCCGTTATTTCAAGGCAGTCAGGCAATGTTTTGGGATCGACCACCAGTGAATGATAGCGGGTCGCCTCAAACGGTGAGGGCAGCCCGGCAAACACACCTTTGCCGGTGTGGTGCATTGTCCCCATTTTGCCATGAACGATCTCATGGCAACGAATGACGTCTCCACCAAACGCTTGTCCGATGGTCTGATGCCCAAGACAAACACCCAATAAGGGTGTTTTGGTTTCGGCGGCCGCTTGGGTCAGGGCCAGGCATATGCCGGCCTGATCCGGATCGCAGGGGCCGGGGCTAAGCAGGATACCCTCAGGGTTCATTGCCATGGCTTCCTGAACATCCAGCGCATCATTTCGCCGAATGACCATTTCGGCGCCAAGCTCGCCTAAGTAGTGTACCAGGTTGTAGGTAAACGAGTCGTAGTTGTCGATCAGCAGCAGCATTTGGGCACTTGTCTCGGATTGGGCATTTCGGACTGGCGATACAGCCCCTAGCCACGATATAATGTCGGGACATACATGCTCAGGCTTGTGCGGCAGCGTCAAGGGGACATCCCGTTCTTGGCGCCGTCGTAAGTGAATGCCGCAGCAGACGGTACACAGGCGATAGATACAGGGCTCAGACGAGAGGCAAAAGTAATGGGCGGATTTCTCGGTGGAGTGATCGTGGGAACGATCGTGGTAGTTGTGTTGGGCGCGGTGCTGTCCATGAACACACCGCTGACCAAAAAGCCGGATTTGACAGTCTTGGCTCCCGAGCCGGCACCGTTAGAGGCGCCGGAACAGACTGCAACCGCAACAGAGTCCGGCCCAGAGGCGGATTTGGTTGAACTGGCTCCGCGTGCGCCTGAAACTTCGGGCGGTGACACGGATACACTGGATGACCTTTCGGATGTAGAAACCAACGCCGGTGCGCAACCTCAGATCGCTGAGCCAACTGGTCAGGAGCAAGCTCCGGATGTCGATGGCTCGACCGAGGTAGTTGTCTCGACCGAAGCCCCAATCGCTCCGCAAGCGCCGCCATCAGGACAAGCTGCTCCTGAAGGCGAAGCATTGCCAGAGGTGTCTTTGTCTGTTCCTGAACCCACGGCGGAAGAACTTCAGCCGACAACCGCAGAGATCAGCACGCAGTCTGAGTCGGCGTCTCAAGAAACCTTGACCCTGACTGAACCACCTGCCGAACCGACGACTTCTGAGGTAGAGGTTGAGCCTGAGCCATCGGTGCAGGACGTTGCCGAAGCTGAGCCTCAGCAAGATATCGATAGGACGGATTCAGAGGTGAATCCTTTCGTAGACAGCCCAATCGCAGTCGAAGGAGACGAGGACACCGCTCCGCGCAATTTGCCTCGAATCGCGTCCGTTCCGCAGATTGGCGGTGAAGCGGAAGCAAGCGAAGAGCTAACCGTCGGAACGCGGGTGGTCCCACTGACCGAACGTGATTCAACTCAAGTGCAGACGGTAGCAACCAACGTTGTACCAGGTAAACCAATCGAGGCTTACGCAGCCAAGTTTGAGAACCCCGAATCCAAACCTCTAATGTCGATTATCTTGATCGACGATGAAGGCGCATACGGGGCTGAGGCCCTTCAGGATTTTCCATACCCTTTGACGTTTGCGGTTAGCCCATCTGATCCTCAGGCTGCAGAGAAAATGATCCGTCATCGCAAGGCTGGTTTTGAAGTACTGGCATTGGCAGATCTGCCTGAGGCCGCGAGCGCTCAGGATGCTGAGGTGTCTTTGGCCGTTTGGCTGGATACCCTCCCGGAAACTGTCGGAATCCTCGAAGGGGTAGGTTCAGGAATTCAGGGCAATCGCAAGCTTGCCGACCAAGTCGCAGCAATTGCCGCTGGGACGGGGCGCGGACTGGTTACTCAGGATAATGGTCTGAACACGGTGCAAAAGCTGGCAGCGCGGAACGGTGTGCCGTCGGGAGTGATTTTCCGGGATATCGATGGTGCGCGCCAGGATCCCAAGATCATGCGGAGGTTCCTGGATCAAGCTGCATTCAGAGCTGGTCAGGAAGGCACAGTGGTGATGCTGGGACGGCTACGCCCAGATACAATCTCAGCTCTACTGTTGTGGGGATTAGAGGATCGGGGTGGCCGTGTGGCCATGGCGCCGATTTCAGCTGTGATGATGAAAGAGGTTCAGTGAACGCTGAACCAAAAAAGGCTGGCCTAAAAGGCCAGCCGATATCCTTACGAATTCCCTGAACCCGTGAACCGAGCCGCATCTGCGGCGGCACGCCGAATAGCGTTCGATTTGTGGACGGTTTCCATGTATTCGGCTTCTGGATCGCTGTCGTAAACGACGCCCCCACCAGCCTGGATGTATAGTTTGTGGTCTTTCACAATGGCTGTACGAAGCGCAATGCACATATCCATGTCTCCGCCTGCGCTGAAGTAACCAACGCCACCGCCGTACACCCCCCTTTTTTCGGGTTCGAGCTCGTCGATGATTTCCATGGCTCGGACCTTGGGTGCGCCCGAAACGGTGCCTGCAGGCATCCCGGCAAAGAAGGCGTCCAACGAGTCTTTGTCTTCGGCGAGTTCACCCACCACGTTTGAAACGATATGCATCACATGGCTGTAGCGTTCGATAATGAACTCTTCGGTCGGGCGCACAGTGCCGATCTTTGACACACGGCCGGTATCGTTGCGCCCAAGATCCAGCAGCATCAGATGCTCGGCTAACTCTTTCTTGTCGGCCAGCAAATCGACTTCGTTGGCCTTGTCCTCTTCGGGCGTTGCGCCGCGCGGACGGGTACCTGCGATTGGGCGGATCGTGACTTCATTACCAAAGACACGCACGAGGATCTCGGGGCTTGCTCCGACAACCTGAAAGCCACCAAAGTTGAAATAGAACATGAATGGTGAAGGGTTGGTGCGTCGAAGCGATCGATACAGCGCGAACGGGGGCAACGGAAAGTCTTGCGTCCAGCGCTGTGCCGGGACGACCTGAAAGATATCACCAGCGCGGATGTATTCTTTGGCCTTCTCGACCGCTTCCATATAGCCGGACTTGGTAAAATTCGAAACCGGGGGAGCAACCTCAGATGCGTCGCCCAGATCACGGGATTCAGCTGGCATAGCCCGTTCCAGATCGCGCACAGCGTCCATGACGCGCTCTGCCGCCTGAGCGTAGGCAGCCTTGGCTGATTGGCCTTCAGAAACCCAGGCAGGGGACACTACGGTCACCTCTCCCTTCACGCCGTCCAGAACTGCGATAACGGACGGGCGTAGCATGATCGCATCGGGCAGCCCCAGTGGATCAAGGTTTACGTCGGGCAAGTATTCAACCAACCTAACCATGTCATAACCCAGATACCCAAACAGCCCCGCAGCCGCCTGTGGCAGATCGTCGGGTAGCTCGATCCGGCTTTCGGCTAGCAATGCGCGCAGGTTATCCATCGGGTTGCCGTCCTGCGCGGAAAACGCCTCGGCGTCGAACCGTGCGGAACGGTTAATCTCGGAAGTCTCGCTGCGGCAGCGCCAGATGAGGTCCGGTTTCATCCCGATTATCGAATACCGACCGCGAATTTCGCCACCGGTCACCGATTCCAACATGAACGCGTCTTTTTGTGCGCCAGTCAGCTTTAGCATCAGGGATACAGGCGTATCCAGGTCAGCGGCCAAGCGGGTGTAGACGACCTGATTTTCGCCCGCGTCGTACGCGCGGGCGAAACTGTCAAACTCGGGAGTCAGGGCCATTTTCGGTCTCTTTTAATAGTTTGACTGCACGGCGTTCAGCGCGCGTTGATCAATGACGGGGCGCGCGCGGGTTTGAGCGTCGCGCACGTAAGCGTCAAAAATGTTCTGTGCGAGCGCCTGATCCAGCTGCGCCTCAAGAGCCTCTTGTGCCTGACGCAACTCGTCTGTTTCGGCGGGCGGCAGCATTTCATCCAGCCGTACAATAAACGCCGCGCCAGCACCCGGGACAACGCGCAGATCACCAAGGTCCATTTCAAAGACCTGGTTCATGAAGTCCGTCGGTACGTCGTCTAAGAAAGCGGTACGGGTCAGGGCGTTCTCGACACGGAAGGGTAGTTCAGTGGCGGTAAAGTCACCTTCGGCATTCAATTGCTCCGACACCGTATTTGCGTGTTCTTCTAAGGCTTTGTTGGTTTCAGCCAATGTCCACGCAGCAACGACGCGGTCGCGCGCAGTTTCCAGAGGCTCGGGGCGACGCGGTAGTGTTTCCTCAAGGCGGAGAGCGAAGATTGAGCCGTCTTCTAGGAATGCGACTTCGGGGAAGTCACCTTCGTTTACAGCTTGGGCTGCGGTGCGGAACCCTTCATACGCGGCCACACCATCTTGGTTCTGGTTGGTCCAATCGATCTGACCCAACTCCATTTCGGTTTCATCGGTCAGTTCTTCCAGAGTGGCACCACCGGCGAGCAGGTCGTTGATGTCTTCGGCCTGTGCTTCGATTTGGCGGCGCGCCCGTTCAGCGGCCAGTTCCTCGCGCAGGGCAGGGGCCGCGTCTTCGAACGGAGTGTTGTTTTCGGCCAACGAGCCATTGATGCGGAACAAGGCCGGGCCAAAAGTAGAGGGCAGCGGGCCAACGACAGTGTCGAGATCCGCAGCAAAAACGGCATCGGCTGCTTCACCCAAGTCTTCTCGGGTGACATCTCCAAGATCGATATCACTCAACTCAAGCTGACGGTCTCTTACCAGTTGCTCGAAAGATGTTCCGCCAACCTCAAGCTGCGCCTTTGCGCTTTGGGCGGCTTCTTGGCTGGGGTAAGTCAGACGCTCGATCAAGCGGCGTTCGGGCTGCTGGAATTCTTCTGCGCGCTGATCGAAAAGGCGACGGACAGAATCTTCATCAACCTCAACGCTTTCCAACAACATCTCGGGCGAAAGGATTGCGTAAGTCAGTCGCTTGGTGCGGGGCAGGGTGAACTGGTCGGCGTTTTCTTCGTAATAGGCCTGTACTTGTTCATCCGTCGGAGCAGGAACAGGTGTGGGCAGAGCTTCAGAAGTAACTGTCGCGACGGTAAAGCTGCGGCGCGCGCCCACGTAATCAGTCAAAACCTGCGTTAGGATCGAAGGCATCTCGACGCCGCTGACCACAGCGTCCTGCACAATTGTGCGTGAGGATTCTTTGCGCAGATCCGATTCGAACTGAGTGTCAGTCATCCCAGCCTGATCTAGCTGAAACTGATAGGCCTCGCGGTCGAAAGTGCCGTTAACGCCTTGAAATGCCGGAATAGCCACGATTTCCTTTTGCAGGTTTTCATCCCCGATCGAGATACCCAGTTCACCGACCTCATTATCTAGCGCTGCCAAAGCTGTAAGGCGCGACAAGGCGAGACGGTCCAAGCCAAATTCGTGGGCTTGCGACATTTGCAAGGGCTGACCTGTCTGGCTTTCTACGGCGCGGATTTCACGTTGCAACTCGCGGACATATTCATCGATCGAAACATCTTCGTTTCCGACCTGAGCGACGGTACGCACTGTACCCGTTAGGCTGGTTGCGCCGAACCCGGCTAGGCCCAGCATCAATAGGCCCATGAGAATCCAGACAAAGGTCTTCGAAAGGTTTTTCATGCCTGCGGCCATGGTGCCCTCTTATTCTTTGGCAATTAACTGCCCTGTCGGTTGCGGCCCTGAATACGACGCGCACCGCCGAGGGGCAAGCTCAGAAGGACAAACCCTGTAGCCGTTCGAACAATTGTTCAATTCCCGCGCGGTCAAGATTGGCGAATGCAACTCGAACCTGGCGTTTTCCGGCCGGGTCGTTTTCGGGCATGAACATGGTGCCTGGCAGTAGAAGAACTCCGGCTTCTCGCACCAATCGGCGGGCCAATTCGTCCGATGGGAAATCGAACGGATGTTCGAAATAGGCGAAATACGCGCCCAGCCCTAACAGGCGCCACCCCTTGCTTGTCAGCTTTGGTAACTGTTCTTCAATCGCGGCGCGGCGGTCGAGGATTTCGTCTCGTTCGCACGCCACCCATTGCGACAGATTCTGCATACCCCAAAGAGCAGCGTGTTGGCCGATCTGCCCGGGACAGATTGCTACCGTGTCCAGGAACTTTTCGATCTCGGCCAAGAGATCAACTCCGGTTGCGATCGCACCAACGCGATGGCCGGTCAACCGATAAGCCTTCGAAAAGGAATAGAGGTGAACGAGTGTTCCCTCCCAGCCCGTTTGGCTGAACAGGTCGTGAGGAGGGCCGCTGCGGCTATCAAAGTCCCGGTAGGTTTCGTCCACCAACAGCTTGATACCGTTCTCTAGTGCCAGCTCGTAGAAGGCGCGCACCAGATCGGCTGGGTATTCAACGCCTCCCGGATTGTTCGGAGTGACCAAAGCAATAGCGCGGGTTTTATCGGTAACAAGGGCTCGAGCGGCCTCAGGGTCAGGCAACAGGTCATCGCCGGTTTTCAGGTCAACAGCTCTAACTCCGCTCATGTCCAACCACATTTTATGATTGAAATACCAAGGAGTTGGCAGGATGACCTCGTCACCTTCATCAGTGATTGCCGAAATCGTTGCGGCAAAAGCTTGATTGCAGCCCGATGTAATCGCGACTTGCTCCGCAGAAACTTGCGCGTCGTAGTGCTGACCAATCTGGTGCGCAAGTTCAGTCCGCAGGTCACTATTGCCAAGCACCGGCCCGTATAAATGAGCCTCGTCCTTGTTTACAGCAAAGTCCGCTATGGCTTGCCGCAATGCTAAGGGCGGTGGATCAACCGGGGCTGCTTGGCTGACATTGATTAGCGGGCGGTCTTCTGGAAAGACCACGCCCTCTAGCCAGCGCCGCGCCTCCATCACCGGAGGGGCGAAGGTGGCGGCAGTGCGTGTCTGAGTCATGCGTGGTCTCTGGCTTTGTAAAGAAGTGTGTCAGTCGGTGCCGCGGTAAGGCTCGACATATTGCAATGCCATGTCCCACGGGAAGAAGATCCAAGTGTCTTGGCTGACTTCTGTGATGAATGTATTCACCATCGGCCGACCTTTAGGTTTGGCGTAAACCGTTGCGAAATGCGCTTTGGGATACATTGCGCGTACCAGTTCCAGCGTTTTGCCACTGTCGACAAGGTCATCAATGATCAGCACGCCCTCACCATCGCCCATCAGACCTGCGTCTGGGGCCTTCAGAACCTCAGCTTCGCCTTGTGCTTGGTGGTGGTAGGAGCGGACACTGATCGTATCGACGGTGCGAATATCCAGTTCACGGCTGACGATCATTGCGGGCGCCATACCGCCACGAGTGATCGCGACAACGGCACGCCAAGCGCCGTCGTCCGGGCCTTGACCGTCCAACCGCCACGCCAAAGCGCGTGAGTCGCGGTGAATTTGATCCCAGCTGATGTGAAACCCTTTTTCGTGGGGCAGACGGTCTTTGGCGCTCATGACTTAACCCTTCTCTACGTCTGGGGCGTCGACGGCTTTCATGCCGACGATGTGATAACCCGAATCTACGTGCAGATTCTCACCTGTAACGCCGCTGCTAAGGTCAGACAGAAGATAAAGCGCCGACTTGCCAACATCGTCGATAGTCACGTTGCGGCGTAAGGGCGAGTTATATTCGTTCCACTTCATAATGTAACGGAAGTCGCCAATCCCACTGGCTGCCAGTGTTTTGATCGGACCGGCAGAGATCGAGTTGACGCGGATGCCGTCTTTGCCCAGATCTTCGGCAAGGTATTTAACCGACGCTTCCAGCGCGGCCTTGGCAACGCCCATTACATTATAGTGCGGCATAACCTGCTCAGCACCGTAGTACGTCAGGGTAACTGCGCTTCCGCCTTCGGACATCATCTTCTCGGCACGTTGCATAACGGCAGTGAAGGAATAAACCGAAACATCCATGGTCAGCTTGAAGTTTGCGCGGCTGGTATCGACATAGCGACCACGCAATTCATTCTTGTCGGAGAAGCCAATCGCGTGAACGATGAAGTCCAGCTTTCCCCATTTTTCTTCCAGCGAAGAGAACAGAGCATCGATCGATGCTTCGTCACTTACATCACAGGGCAGGACTACCTCGCTGCCTAGTTGTGCAGCGAGTGGGTCCACCCGCTTCTTTAGCGCATCGCCCTGATAGGAAAAGGCAAGCTCGGCTCCAGCTTCGGATAAAGCGCGGGCAATACCCCATGCGATCGATTTATCATTGGCCAGTCCCATGATGAGGCCGCGTTTTCCGGCCATCAACTGATTTGACATGTTCGGTTCTCCGCCTGTCTTCGCGTCATGTTGAGTTGGTTTATGCCATTGGATGAGTTGCATCAAGGCCGTCAACCCTTGCCCGTGGCGGGTTCTCGCCCTAGGGTGGTCAACAAAAGTTTCCAGGGGATGGGAATGAGTGAACGCGACGGTATTTTTGCCGGCCCCGATCCGTTTGAAATAGCGCGGCGGTGGCTGGCTGAAGCCATGGACAAAGAACCGAATGATCCCAACGCAATTGCTTTGGCAACCGTGGATTCGGACGGTATGCCGAATGTTCGAATGGTCCTTTTAAAGGAAATCGAACCTGATGCTTTTGTATTTTATACCAACTACGAAAGCGCAAAGGCTGCCGAGCTCGATAGCGCCGGAAAAGCTGCTTTTGTAATGCATTGGAAATCTTTGCGGCGCCAAATCCGAGTTCGTGGTACAATCACCCGTGAAAACGGGCCGCAAGCAGATGAATATTATGCGTCCCGATCGCTTAAGAGCCGTTTAGGGGCATGGGCATCAAAACAGTCTCAGCCTCTTAGCAGCCGTGCTGCCCTGATGGCAGAAGTTGCAAAAGTGACGGCAAAGCTAGGGCCGAATCCTCCGCGCCCACCTTTTTGGGGTGGGTACAGGTTGGAGCCCACCGAAATCGAATTTTGGGCCGATGGAGCCTTTAGGCTTCATGACCGATTCAGATGGAGGCGGGATCAACAAGAGGGCGAGTGGCAAGTGCAAAGGCTGAATCCATGACGTTCACGTGTCGTGAAATGCAACACAAAGAAAACACTGGGTTTTTTCAGCTTGAATTTGCGTGTCATTCCCATACACATCGGACCCTTAATGACTTGGTAATTTTCGTGATGGGAAAGCCGTGCCAGAAGATCTGAACAACATGTACCGCGTCAGTGGACACGTGAAATGGTTCGACCCTGCAAAAGGGTATGGATTCGTTGTGTCGGATGAAGGTGGCCCGGATATTCTGTTGCATGTGAACGTGCTGCGTAATTTTGGTCAAAGCTCTGTTGCTGACGGAGCTGGAATCGAGATTATGACGCATCGTACGGATCGCGGTGTTCAGGCGGTCGAAGTCATTAGTGTCGACCCGCCGGCTCGGACCGACTCAATGATGTTGGCCGATTTCGCTGAGCTTGATCCGGTTGTTATTGCCGAGGCGCCGCTAGAGGCTGCGCGCGTTAAGTGGTTCGACAAAGGCAAGGGTTTTGGCTTTGCCAACGTATTCGGACGCGGTGAAGATGTTTTCCTACATATAGAAGTGTTGCGCCGGTCCGGCCTTGCCGACCTGCAGCCGGGTGAGGCCTTGGCAATGCGTGTAATAGACGGAAAACGCGGGCGCATGGCAGCTCAGGTCATGGCCTGGGAAGCCGCTTTGGACGACTGATTCCCAATGATCAGGTTTTTTTCGGTTCTTGCAGTTTTATCAGTGCTTTGGACCGGAGAGGGTCTGGCCGCTTGTCAAAAAAACCGAGTCGGGCTGAAGAACGAAAAAACTCAGATCAGTTTCGATATTGAACTTGCCGTGTCACCGCAGGAGAGGGCGCGCGGGCTGATGTTTCGCGAGTCGTTGCCGCAACGATCAGGTATGCTCTTTGTTTTTGATCCGCCACAACCAGTGGTCTTCTGGATGAAAAACACACTGATTCCCCTGGATATCATTTTCTTGGACAGAACCGGCGTGGTGACTCGGGTCCATGAAAACGCGATTCCCGGCGATCTCACCCCGATCGAGGGGGGCGAATCGGTCTTTGCGGTGTTGGAAATCAATGCGGGACTGTCAAAGAAGTACCTGATCACCCCAGGTACACAGGTGCGACACGAAATTTTTTCGCAAGGTCCTGCAATTTGGCCCTGTTAGGGCTTTTCAAATCAGAAAGGCCTCGTTAGGAAGGCGCACGGTCCGGGGCGTGGCGCAGTCTGGTAGCGCACCTGTTTTGGGTACAGGGGGTCGTAGGTTCGAATCCTGCCGCCCCGACCACTTCTTTCACTTACGTTGGTGAACCACCCATCGCTTGGAAAAGTGCTCCCAGAGCCTTGTCCAACGATTCACTTTCCACAGGAACTCTCAGCTCTTTTCCTGACTTCTGCGGAATGTTGAAAAACAGCTCAGCGTCGACGCGATATCCCGAATCATTTTTTGTGGTCGTCATTCTTGTGACGCTTTTGGGCAGGTCCTGCGGATAACCGTCATAGTTCAGAATCAAAAACGCAGTCGTTTGTGGTGGAAGCAATTCAGAGCACTGGAACACACGATTTCCTGATCTCTCAAAGTGTTCTCCTGGGCCATCGCATTCGATTTCAAAAGTTTCGAGCAGTCGTTTTGGATATGACTCAAACTGAGCGCTGCGCGTTGGCAGGGGTACATCTTGTGGTGTGCAGGCCACGATTAGGGCCAGCAAAGGTAGTAGACGTAACGACAACATAAATCCTGGTACCCTCGAGTCTTCGCGTCGATGTTAATGACCGCTGACGGTCATCAGATTCTCAAAACGCCGATTCTTTCACTACAGCCCCATCTTAGATCAGGTTTACCAAATTCGGGTAACTATGCCGGGTAACTCAGTTAATTGAGTTGAAGATGTCACTCGTTGATTACGCGAAGCCGTGGATGAAGCTGTGGAGGAATCGGTTTCAGAGGTCGGGGGCGCATTCTCCATCATTCGGTCAACAAAAAAGATTTCAAAAATGGCTTAAAAAGGCCGTTGACGTTGTATGGGTGAATACGCCAAGTTGTATGGGCCGAAAGTGATGCCACAAAATCTGGTATGAAAATCAGAGTAGGGCACAGGGCGAGGGTCGGAAAGCACATCATTGTAACGTGCAGCCGTGTCAGCGGTTCTGCGCTGTTCAGCACAGCGTCTGGTCTCTTGCACCCAATTTTCTGGCACGGCAGAGGGTCTAGGAATTCGACCCCAGGCCAACGGACAAGTTGATTGAATCTAGGGCGGCGGAAATGAAGATTGATAGGAAATTTACCAAATCGGGGCAGGACGCTTACGCAGATCTGGACTTTATCTCTGCGACCTCAGAGATCCGGAACCCGGATGGCACCATCGTTTTCCGTCTGGACAACATCGAAGTTCCCTCAAGCTGGAGCCAGGTCGCAAGCGACGTGATCGCGCAGAAATACTTCCGCAAGGCCGGAGTTCCCACGAAGCTGAAGAAGGTCAAGGAAAAGGACGTTCCCGAATTCCTTTGGCGCTCGGTTCCTGCCGAAGGCGCCGAGTTTGATGGAGAAACGTCATCTAAGCAGGTCTTCGATCGTTTGGCCGGTGCGTGGGCATATTGGGGCTGGAAGGGTGGTTATTTCTCAACCGAGGAAGACGCGCGCTCTTACTTTGATGAGATGCGCTACATGCTGGCGACCCAGCGCGCAGCGCCCAACTCGCCGCAGTGGTTCAACACTGGTTTGCATTGGGCTTACGGCATCGACGGTCCTGCGCAGGGGCACCACTATGTCGACTATAAGACCGGCAAGCTGACCAAATCTAAATCAGCTTACGAACACCCGCAGCCGCACGCGTGCTTCATCCAGTCTGTCGATGACGATCTGGTGAACGAAGGCGGCATTATGGATTTGTGGGTGCGCGAGGCGCGCCTGTTCAAATACGGCTCCGGAACCGGGACCAACTTCAGTCATCTGCGTGCTGAAGGCGAAGCGCTGTCGGGTGGCGGCAAGTCCTCGGGCCTCATGGGCTTTCTCAAGATCGGCGACCGCGCCGCTGGCGCGATCAAATCAGGCGGAACAACCCGTCGAGCAGCAAAGATGGTAATCGTCGATGCTGATCATCCTGACATCGAGCAATTCATCGAATGGAAGGTGATCGAAGAGCAGAAGGTGGCCTCGATCGTTGCCGGATCGAAGATGCACGAAAAGATGCTGAACGGCATTTTCGAGGCCATCCGCTCATGGGACGGTGCGCAGGACGACGCGTATGATCCCAACAAGAATGACAGCTTGAAGAAAGCGGTTCGCGAGGCCAAAAAGGTCGCGATCCCGGAGACTTACATTAAACGCGTACTGGATTATGCGCGGCAGGGTCACGACAGCATTGAATTCCCGACTTACGATACAGACTGGGATTCAGAAGCGTATAGCTCGGTTTCGGGTCAGAACTCGAACAACTCGATCCGCGTGACCAACGCGTTCCTGACGGCCGTTGAAAAAGACGCAGATTGGGAACTGATCAACCGCACCGATGGCAAGGTCGCCAAGACCGTAAAGGCTCGGGATTTGTGGGAGAAGGTCGGCCACGCGGCATGGGCCTGTGCCGATCCTGGCATCCAGTTCCATGACACGGTCAACGAGTGGCATACATGCCCAGAAGACGGCCAAATCCGCGGTTCGAACCCGTGCTCGGAATACATGTTCCTAGACGACACGGCTTGTAACCTAGCGTCGATGAACCTGCTGACCTTCCTGAAGGATGATGAGTTCCAAGCGGCAGACTATATGCACGCATCTCGTCTGTGGACTCTGACGCTGGAAATCTCGGTAACGATGGCGCAGTTCCCGTCCAAGGAAATCGCGCAGCTGTCTTATGACTTCCGTACTTTGGGTCTGGGCTACGCAAACATCGGCGGCTTGCTGATGAACATGGGGTACAGCTACGATTCGGACGAGGGCCGGGCGATCTGTGGCGCTCTGACCGCGATCATGACCGGTGTAGCCTATGCAACCTCGGCTGAAATTGCTGGTGAGCTTGGGCCGTTTAAAGGCTATGAGCGCAACGCAGACCACATGCTGCGCGTCATCCGTAACCACCGTCGTGCGTCGCAGGGTGTGACTGAGGGCTACGAGAAACTGGCCGTGAAGCCGGTGCCCCTGGATCACGACAGCTGCCCGGACAAGCGTCTGATTGATCTGGCAATGTCGGCATGGGATGAGGCGCTTAGCCTCGGCGAGAAGAACGGTTACCGCAATGCGCAGGCCACCGTGATCGCGCCGACCGGTACAATCGGTCTGGTGATGGATTGTGACACGACCGGTATCGAGCCTGACTTTGCTCTGGTGAAGTTCAAAAAACTGGCCGGAGGCGGATATTTTAAGATCATCAACCGCTCGGTTCCTTCGGCACTGGAAAAGCTGGGTTACTCTTCATCTCAGATCGAAGAGATCGTGGGGTATGCGGTTGGTCACGGCACCATCGGCAATGCGCCGGGAATCAACCACACGTCGCTGACGGGTCATGGCTTTGGTCCGAATGAGTTGGCCAAGGTAGACGCCGCGCTGGAAAGTGCGTTCGACATCCGGTTCGTCTTCAACCAGTGGACTCTTGGTGAGGACTTCTGCACCGGTGTTCTGGGCATCCCGGCGACCAAGCTGAATGACCCGACCTTTGACCTGCTGCGTCACCTGGGCTTTACCAAGGCGGACATCGACGCGGCGAACGACCATGTTTGCGGGACAATGACCTTGGAAGGTGCTCCGCACCTGAAAGAAGAGCACTATTCGATCTTCGACTGCGCCAACCCGTGCGGCAAAAAAGGCAAGCGTTTCCTTGGGGTTGATAGCCACATCACCATGATGGCGGCAGCGCAGAGCTTTATCTCGGGCGCGATCTCCAAAACCATCAACATGCCCAACGACGCGACCATTGAGGATTGCCAGAAAGCCTATGAACTCAGCTGGTCGCTGGGTGTGAAGGCCAATGCACTTTATCGCGATGGATCCAAACTGTCGCAGCCTCTGGCCGCAGCTCTGGTCGAGGACGATGACGAAGCAGCGGAAACCTTGGAAAGCGGTTCGGCGCAAGAGAAAGCTGTCGTACTGGCCGAGAAGGTGATCGAGAAGGTTGTGGTTAAGGAAATCATCCGCAGCCATCGTGAGAAACTTCCGCATCGCCGCAAAGGTTATACCCAAAAGGCGATCGTTGGTGGTCACAAGGTGTACTTGCGTACAGGTGAGTTTGAAGACGGCAAGCTGGGTGAGATCTTCATCGATATGCACAAGGAAGGTGCTGGCTTCCGTGCGATGATGAACAACTTCGCCATCGCGGTCTCGGTCGGCCTTCAATACGGTGTGCCGTTGGAAGAGTTTGTCGACGCATTCACCTTCACCAAGTTCGAACCGGCGGGGATGGTGCAGGGCAACGACTCAATCAAGAACGCCACATCAATCCTCGATTACATCTTCCGTGAATTGGCCGTGTCTTATCTGGATCGCACCGATTTGGCTCATGTGAAGCCGGAAGGTGCAACTTTTGACGATCTAGGTCGGGGTGAGGAAGATGGCTTGTCCAATGTGTCCGAGATCAGCGACAGCGCGGCGACTAAGTCGCTGGAAGTGCTGAAACAAATCAGTTCCACCGGATATCTCCGCAAACGCCTGCCGCAGGACTTGGTGGTGTTCAACGGTGGCCAGGCTGAAGTCAACGGCATGGCTGAACCGACAGCCCAGTTCGAGGCTCCTGCTGCAGAAACCGCAGTGGCTACGGGCATGGACGCTCGGACGAAGGCCAAGATGCAGGGTTACGAAGGGGATCCATGCGGTGAATGCGGAAACTACACGCTGGTGCGAAATGGCACCTGCATGAAATGCAACACCTGTGGGGCGACCAGCGGGTGTAGCTAAGCCAACCGCCCCGGCAACCCGGGGCGCAGGGGTCGGACGCTGCCCTAGGTACCGGCCCCGACGAACACGGAGCAAGGCGCTGAGACTTACCATCGATGCCTTGGTCCACTCGGCCGACATGCCCGTGTCGGTCGGGAACAGGGTGGGGCGGAATATTTGCTCCTTCCCACTCTTTCACGGGGCGGGTGCGCTCGTCCCATGCGCAGTCCAGGCCGCAGGCAAAAAAACACCGGGCGGTCAACGACATGAGCCTGGAAGGCGAAACTAACAAGGGGGCTTCGGCCCCCTTTTTTCTTCGCCGTCCAAAAACACGTGTTTTGAGCAGAGCTTTGCCAGACCAAGCGCCTTTCATCGGGCAAGAGCCGCCGAGGCTCAATGGGGGAATTTTGCCCAGCGACTCGCCGCGGATGCGACTCGGAAAAACACGCGGAGATTGGCGCGAATTGCAGTGAATCTCGCAATGCGGGTGACAGCCTGCTGTGTTGAGGTGTTTCTGATGCCTGTCCGGACGCAAAACTCAATAACTCAATCAGGAGGCATCACAATGAAACCGCAAACTCTGACCTTTATTTCTGCACTTTTATTTGGTCTGCCCACTTTGGCTGTTGGCCAGTCTTCGGCAGATGCAAACGGAGATGGTGTTTTGACTATCGAAGAGGTTCAAGCCGTCGTGCCCGAGATCGACACAGAAACTTTCTCGGCAATGGATGCTAACGGGGACGGTGCACTCGACGAAGGTGAGATCGCTGTGGCTCAAGAGGCAAGGTTGCTACCGGCAACAAACGGGTAGACCCAGCACAAATCAAGCGGCCAGATTTAAATCTGGCCGCTTTTCCAGTCGGTTATGATCCAAGGTAAATGTTAAATTTATCGCGGATTTCTGCATCCAATAGTGGATCAAATCTTGCTGGAGATGGAGCAGCAAGGATCTCTTCTTTGCGTTTGATTGCTTTTTCGATCAAGTCCGGTTTGCCAAGTTCCACCCATTCCTTGGGCGAGGTTCGATCCCCAAATGTAGGATAGACGTAATCCGCCTGCATCCGGCTGAGCGTTGCGTCGGTACCAAGGTAATGACCGGGTCCGCCCATACAAACCTCGGCGATCTGATCCAGGGCCAAGGTTTCATCTGTGACTTCAATCCCCCGTACACAGCGTTGCGCTTGACCGATCAGGTCGTCGCTGAGGATGAGGCTCTCTAGGCAGAAGCCCAACAATGACGCGTGCATGCCCGCTGACTCGTAAACCATGTTCAGGCCGGAAAGTCCGGCCATGACGTTTGAGCACATTTGCTCCCAGCCAGCCTGCATATCAGGAAGTTTTGAATCCGAAGCACCAGCAGCCGCACCGCCCGGCAGGTCGTAGAACCGGTGCATCTGAGCGCAGCCGGCGGTCAGCAAGGCTTGTTCGCCAGAGCCGATAGACATAGCGCCAGTGCGAAGGTCCAGGCCAAAGGGCCAAGTGCCAAAAATCGCGGGAGCTCCGGGGCTTACGGCGTTAACATAAACCAAACCGGCAAGGCATTCGGCCGTGGCTTGAGTGATCGCACCGGCAATTGTCGAGGGCGCTGTTGCACCTGCCATCCCGGCAGACAGGAGAAGTACAGGCATTCCGGCCTTGATGCACAACTCCATCACTTCGCAGCTTTCGGTTGCGAACTTCATCGGTGGCACGACAAAGCAGTTCGAATTCGACACGAATGGGCGTTCCCGATATTTGTCTTCACCGCCCGCGATCATGTAGATCATCTCCATCGCAGGAGCCACGTGGTGCGGCTCCGTAAACGATGTACCGATGTGCTTAAATGTGCCTGAGCAGCTTGCGTAGATCGTGTTCAGGTCCATTTCGAGGTTGTCGGGGATATCGCGACATACCATTGGACGCTGAACAAAGTGAATGTTGTCAAGCTGTTCGCAGATGCGAGAGGCGTCGTGCAGGTCTTGAACGGTAGAATCGCGATACTCACGACCGTGAACATCGACCACGCTTACTGCTGCACCCGCAGTGCCGTAGTGAACTCGCGAACCGGACAGGTCCAGGTCGGTTTTCCCGTCGCGGCTGTACAGTGTGACCGATCTGTTTGCTTTGGCGAGTGTGTCTTCTACCAACGCACGAGGGAACCGAATCCGCCCGTCGTCACCGAGAATACAACCTGCACCCACCAGGTAGTCGATACCGCTTTGTGGAGCATCTGCCAGACCAATTGTTTCTAACGCGGTCAGCGCAGCTTCGTGAATGCGTTCGACCTGAGCTTGGGTCAGGACGTTTAGAGTAGTGCTTTCCATTCCTGGGCGCACAGGGCGCAGGTGCTCTGGTAGGGCTGAGGCGCGGGCGGCACGACGCGCAGCGCGGCCGCCACTGCGTGAAGAATTGCGGGTTTGATCGTTCATAGATTGGAATCCGGTTTTAGACGTTTCTGAGGTGGCTGATTTCAGGCCAAAGACGGCCGTCCGCGCGCCGCACGTCCGCGATCGGCACCAATGGTGCGGCTGATCAGGCGGATCTTCCAATAGTCGTTTTGCATGCAAGTCCTCTGCTTGTGATCGAGCATGGTACAGCCCGGCCAGTCACATTCTGTTCTGTTTACGACTCACATGTCTAAAAGCGAAGTCCACGACAATTCTGTCACAGTGATTTTTTGGTCGCCAGATTTTCTCCCGAAACGGGGAAAGTCTGTTATACTTCCTTCACTTATTTAAGAGTGGTTTGTGATTTCGGTTGAATTTCAGAGGTTGCTTACCAGTTTAATGTGAAGTCGTTCAGAGTGCATTGAAACTTCGACCCAATGTAATTTGGAGAGGTTTATGAAAGCCCATAAGGCCCTCATTATCGTTACGATGATGACCTTCGCCGCTCCGGCATTTGCCGAAGATTGGACAGGGGCCTACGCAGGATTCACCTTTGGATACACAGATGCCGATGGACCGAACGGATCCAGTGGGAACGACGTAAATTTCGGACCCCATATCGGATACGATCGTGATTTCGGATCTTTCGTCTTGGGTGGTGAGTTCGAGTATGATCGACTGTCACTTGATTTGGGCAACGGCGAAGGCAGCCTGGACAGTATGACCCGCCTTAAACTTCGCGGTGGCTATGATTTCGGGTCTGCCCTTGGCTATGTCGTTGTTGGTGCCGCCCGGGTTGAGACCTCTGTCGATAGCGACACTGCAGCGGTGTATGGAATCGGTCTGGCGTATCCGATCGGTGAGAATTTCGTCATCAGCGGCGAAGCGTTGAGGCAGAATTTCGACGATGTAACGACATCCGACGGTGGTTTGGACACCAACGTCTTCAACCTGCGTACAACTTTCCGGTTTTAAGGCCGACTATTCCGCGGCGTGACGTTCTGCCAATCCTTTGGCAAAATCACAAATCGTGTTGAGAGCCGCAGCGAATCTTTCGTCATCGATTGTCATGGCAACACGTATGTGCCCCGCGGCAGCAGAGCCGAAGCTTTCACCCGGCATGACTGCAATCGAATGAGCGTCCAACAAAGCGTTTGCGAAAGCTTCTCCGCCGAGGCTGGTTTCTCGGATATCCAACATCAAGTACATCGCGCCTTGCGCCGGAACCAATTTGATTTTGGTTTGGCTTTGCAGAATGTCGATCGCGATTTCGCGGCGTCTGCGGAAGGGGGCGGCGATTTCATCCTCAAGGTCGCTACCAGCATTTAGTGCAAAACTAGCTGCATCCTGAATAAACCCGGGTACGCCATAGGTAGTGTGTGTGGCAAGGTTGATCAGATGGCTGATTACTTCCTCTGGTCCAACCACCCAACCGCATCGCGATCCAGTCATGGCGTGGGACTTGGACATGGAACCAACAACCAAAGTGCGCTCATCCATGCCGGGCAGGGTTCGAGGGGAAATATGTCTGCCTTCCCAGACCTGTGTGTCATAAACTTCATCCGAAATAAGCCACAGATTTCGCGCCTGACAAACAGATGCGATGCCCCCAAGCGTTTCGCGCGAATAGACGACGCCGGTTGGGTTATTTGGTGTGTTGATCAGCAAAGACACCGCGCCATCCGAAGCGGCTTCAATCTGTTGGGCACGTGGCTGAAATGCGTCTTTGGCTGAGGTTTTGATAGAACGTGCAGTAGCGCCGGCACCTCTGATCGTACCGGGGTAAGTGGCGTAGAAAGGGTCGAGGTACAGTCCGACGTCTCCGGGATCACACACTGCGACATGCGCGGCGAACAAAGCGGACTGGCCGCCGGGAGTGATCAGGACATTATTGCGCGTGGTCGGGATACCAGTACGAGCTTGCACGCGGGCGGCTACGGTGTCGCGCAGCAGGTCAGTACCTGGCACCATCGCGTATCCAGTGTGGCCCTGTATTGCAGACAAGTTCATAGCTTCGAGAATTGATGGGTCTGTTCGGATGTCGTGTTCACCAATGGTCAACTCTGTAACGGCAAAACCTTCGTTCATCATCCGACGGGCACGATAGAAGACGTCCCATCCGTCACTGCCACCTTCAGTTAGTTGCGAGATACGTTGCGACAGTTTCATTGCACCCTCTGGTCTGGTCATGGGCGCAGAATGGGCCAGAGCAGTATTCGATTGTCAATCGGGTAAGGGGGAACTCAGGGCTTGGCGCAGTAAGGCTAACATGATAACCACCCACTTATGAACCGGATGACCTGCATCATTATCTGCTGCATTACCTGCTGATCTTTCACGCGGGCCGGTTTCTTTCGTTTTCATCCCTGAGACAAGTTGCTAAGCCCGCGTCAACGCGAGAAGCCACTTTGTCTTTAGGAGCCGACCGATGACGACAATCAAACTGCACAACACACGGACGCGGACGAAAGAGGATTTCGTACCGATTAGCGCCGACAATGTGCGGATGTATGTCTGTGGGCCTACTGTCTATGATCGGGCACACCTAGGGAATGCACGACCGGTTGTGGTTTTCGATGTGCTTTATCGTTTGTTGCGGCATGTCTATGGCGCTGACCACGTGACTTATGTTCGAAATTTCACAGACGTGGATGATAAGATCAATGCGACCGCACTAGCCCGACAGAAGGCTGGCGCCAAAGGGACGTTGGAACGGTTGGTTCAGGAACGTTCGGATGAAACGATCGGTTGGTATCTGCATGACATGGGTGCCCTCGGGGCGCTCGAACCCAATGAGATGCCGCGGGCGACGCAGTACATCGAACAGATGATCGCAATGATCGAGGATCTGATCGCCAAAGGACACGCCTATGCGGCTGAGGGGCATGTTCTGTTCGCTGTAGACAGCTGGAAAGAAAAGTACGGTGCTTTGTCCGGTCGATCCGTTGACGACATGATCGCTGGTGCTCGGGTAGAGGTCGCGCCTTATAAAAAGAACCCAATGGATTTCGTGTTGTGGAAGCCGTCGACTGATGAGCTGCCCGGATGGGAATCGCCTTGGGGTCGGGGGCGTCCAGGCTGGCATATCGAATGCTCGGCCATGAGTTATGAGTTGTTGGGCGACAGTTTTGACATTCACGGCGGCGGTAATGATCTCATGTTCCCGCACCATGAGAACGAAATCGCGCAGAGTTGCTGCGCGCATCCCGAGGGTGAGTTCGCGCGGGTTTGGTTGCACAATGAAATGCTTCAAGTCGAAGGCAAGAAGATGTCCAAGTCTCTGGGCAACTTCTTCACCGTACATGACCTGCTGGAGCAAGGAGTGCCGGGTGAAGTGATCCGGTTTGTTTTCATGCAAACCCATTACCGTAAGCCGATGGATTGGACCGAAAAGAAAGCCCGCGAGGCCGAAACTACGCTGCGCAAGTGGCGGGCGCTGACAGCGGGCATCGAGCCCGCCGCCAGCGCTGCGCCCTCGGTAGTTGCTGCACTTAGTGACGACCTGAATACTGCGGGCGCTTTGACTGAACTCTATCGCTTAGCCTCAGACGGGGATGCAGCTGGGTTGTTGGCCGGTGCGCAATTGTTGGGCCTGTTGACACCCGAGATGGGTGCTTGGGCGGATACGGCATCGGTTGATCTGTCTGCACATGCGAACCGGCTGGCGGATGCGCGTGCGGTTGCGATGCAGAGCAAGGACTTCTCGGAGGTGGACCGTTTGAAAGCGGCTTATCTGGCCGCAGGTCTGGAGGTTCGCATGAGCAAAGACGGGGTCGAATTGGTTCCTGGGGCTGGTTTCGACGCAGCCAAGCTGGAGGCGGTGTAATGTCAAAGGAGCGCCTCTACCTCTACGACACCACCCTTCGGGACGGGCAGCAGACGCAGGGCGTCCAGTTCTCGACCGCTGAGAAAGTGCAGATCGCTCAGGCTCTGGATGAATTGGGCGTGGACTATATCGAAGGCGGCTGGCCGGGGGCGAACCCGACGGACAGCGCGTTTTTCGAGGCTGCGCCTAAGACTTCGGCTCGTCTGACCGCGTTTGGTATGACCAAGCGGTCTGGGCGGTCTGCCGAGAATGATGATGTTCTAGCCGCTGTGATGAACGCAGGGACGCAGGCGGTTTGTCTGGTTGGAAAATCGCATGATTACCACGTCACCCATGCACTGGGAATTTCGCTGGAAGAGAATGTCGAGAACGTACGCGCCTCGGTCGCGCATATCGTGGCGCAAGGGCGCGAGGCGTTGTTCGATGCTGAGCATTTCTTTGACGGCTACAAGGACAATCCCGGCTTCGCGATTGAGGTTTGCCGCGCTGCTTTGGGTGCGGGCGCGCGTTGGATTGTTCTGTGTGATACCAATGGCGGAGCTCTTCCTGCAGAAGTGTCGCGGATTGTTGCTGAGGTTATCGCAGCTGGGTTGCCTGGTGATCGACTGGGGATTCACACGCACAACGATACTGAAAACGCAGTGGCCTGTTCTTTGGCCGCCGTTGATGCTGGTGCGCGACAGATTCAAGGAACTTTGAATGGGTTGGGTGAGCGGTGTGGTAACGCGAACCTAACCGCTTTGATCCCGACTTTGCTACTCAAGGAACCTTATGCATCGCAGTTTGACATCGGAGTGACTGCAGAAGCGTTAGCCGGCCTTACGCGCGTCAGTCGGATGTTGGATGATATCCTTAACCGAGTGCCCAGTAAGCAATCGGCCTATGTGGGCGCGTCGGCGTTTGCGCATAAGGCGGGGCTTCATGCCAGTGCGATCCTCAAGGATCCGACGACCTATGAACATGTTGATCCGGGTTCAGTGGGAAACGCGCGTATCATTCCGATGTCGAACCAAGCTGGCCAGTCGAATTTGCGCAAAAGATTAACCGAAGCCGGGCTCAGCGTTGAGGCAGGCGATCCGGCGCTTGGACGTATACTGGACAAGATCAAACAGCGTGAGGCCAAGGGATATTCCTATGACACCGCGCAAGCCAGCTTTGAGCTTTTGGCACGGGACGAGTTGGGTCAATTGCCCCAGTTCTTCGAGGTCAAGCGCTACAAGGTTACGGTTGAGCGGCGTAAGAACAAGTACAACAAGATGGTTAGCCTGTCCGAGGCGGTTGTTGTTGTCAAAGTCGATGGCGAGAAGAAGTTATCGGTCAGTGAATCCCATGATGAACATGGGAGTGACCGAGGGCCCGTAAACGCATTGGCCAAGGCGCTGTCCAAGGATCTCGGGCAATATTCCCGAGTGTTGGATGACATGCACTTGGTCGATTTCAAGGTGCGGATCACTCAAGGCGGGACCGAGGCGGTAACGCGGGTCATTATTGACAGCGAAGACGGGCAGGGGCGCCGTTGGTCCACTGTGGGGGTGAGTGCGAACATAGTGGATGCCTCGTTCGAAGCATTGCTGGATGCGATCCAATGGAAGCTGGTCCGCGATTGTGGGCCTCAGACAGCGGTGGCTGAGTGACGGTTCAATTTGACGATGACGTTAAGGCCTGCGCAGCGTTAGTGCATCGCGCGGACCCGGATCGTTTCATGGCAGCTATGGCGGCTCCGATTGCTGCGCGTGCTGTCTTGTTCCCGATTTACGCCCTAAACGTTGAGGTTGCCCGAGCCCCTTGGGTCACACAAGAGCCAATGATCGCCGAGATGCGTCTCCAATGGTGGCGTGATGCCCTGCAAGAGATAGCAGAAAGTCAAACTATACGCAGGCACGAGGTCGTTACGCCGCTGTCACGCGTGATTTCACCGCACCTTGCAGGCTTGTTAGATGAATATGTGGCCGTGCGGCGTTGGGACATTTACCACGACCCATTTGAAGACGAAGCCCATTTCGCGTCATACATCGATCACAGTTCTGCGTCTCTGATCGTGGCCTCTGCTCAGGCATTGGGCGTCGCGGATGAGGCTGTTCTGCGTGATTTCGGATATGCCGTCGGAATAGCGAACTGGTTGCGAGCAATCCCAAGTCTTGAGACGCGGGGCAGAATTCCACTGCTCGACGGAACTCCAGAAGGTGTTCAGGCCTTGGCGCAGACGGCATTGGACAGGTTAAAACGTTCTCGGTCCAACCAAGCGGCAATTTCAAAAGAAGCGCGACCAGCGCTTTTTGCGGGCTGGCAAGCCGAGTGGATACTTCGTCAAGCAGCAAAGCAGCCAGAACGCGTAGCGTCGGGCGCATTAGCGCAAGGGGAAGTTCGACGTAGACTTTCGTTGATGTGGACCGCTGCCAGCGGGCGCTGGTGACTCTCAGACGGTTTCGGGTTCTGACGGTTTCAGTACCAGCCAAAGAAGGGCGCCGCCGGCCAAAGTGAGTAGCGGGATCATGGCAAGGTTCACGGCAGTCCAGCCTTCGACCGGAGAGCCGCCAGAGCAGTTCATCAACCCGCCCGACGACAGCGAGGCGAGTGTTACGCCACCAAATACCAGGAGGTCATTAAGGCCCTGCATCCGGCCGCGCTCGTTCACGTTGTGAGACTCGGCCAACATTGTCGTCGCGCCGATGAAGCCAAAGTTCCAGCCGATCCCCAACAGGATTAAGGCAACAAAGAAATTGCCAAGCTCGACACCTTGAAGGGCTACAACGCCCGCTCCGGCCAGAATGGCCAAACCAAGGGCTACGATCCTTTCGACGCCAAATCGTGCAATCAGTTGGCCTGTGAAAAAGCTGGGGATGTACATCGCAAGAACATGGCTTGTAACGACGTCGGCCGCATCGTTGGCCGTAAAGCCACAGCCGACAACCGCCAGAGGTGTCGACGTCATCACAAGGTTCATCAACGCGTAAGAGACCATCGCGCAGATGATCGCGACCGCAATCTTGGGGGTCTTTAGCATTTCCATTCGAGACCGGCCCTTGGGGGCGTCTTCTGCCGGCTTTTCTGGCGTTGGAATGTCGAGAAAGAAGAACAAGGCCGAGCCGAGGATGTTCACAGCGATCACGGCCAGATACGTTCCGAGAAAAGGAATAACGTAGGCTTGTGCCGTAAGTTTAACGATCTGAGGACCAATAATCGCCGCCGCCAATCCTCCGGCCATCACATATGAAATCGCTTTGGGTCGAAAGCTGTCGGAGGCTGTATCTGCTGCTGCAAACCGGTAAAACCCATGGGCGCTCATATAGATGCCTGTCAGAAGGCTACCCAGTAGGAAGACGGGAAACGAACCTAAGAACAGCCCGTAAGCGCCGATCAATCCACCGCACGCGCCTGCAGTCGCCCCAACCAGAAAGCCCGCGCGTCTGCCCCAACGCTGCATTATTGCGGAAATGGGCGTAGCGGCCAGCATTGATCCCAGAACGATCAGTGAAATGGGCAGTGTTGCCAGGCAGGCATTCGTAGCCAGAGATTGGCCAGCCAGACCGCCGACAATAAAGATCATCGGCATTTGCGCACCCAGCACAGCCTGTGCCGCCACCAAAACGGTGACGTTGCGTCTTGCCTGACGATCGTCTGGGATAGCACTGCTCAATGTCATGGCCCCATGCGTAACTCTGAAATGTCAGTCGTACAAGCGGGTTGCATCTGCGACAAAGCAACCTAACGTGAGCGCATCACCAACTTCCCGGAGCGCCCATGTCTGTCGGACGTATTATCGAGACACCCGACTGTGTCGCAGAAGGGGCTGCTTGGCTGGCAGAGGCCTGTCCGCGTATGGCGTGGGCAATGGAGCAAACCGGGCCGTTGCCTCTCCGACGTCGACCTGACGGATTCGCGCAACTGCTTAGTGCCATCGTTAGCCAACAGGTCAGCGTGGCCTCGGCAAACGCGATCTGGAAGCGATTGCAGGATGCAAAGCTAACCGGACCGCGCAAAATCATGTGGGCGACTGATGATGATTTGCGGGCTGTGGGGTTAAGTCGACAGAAAATCCGTTATGCCCGAGCGCTAGCCGAAGCACGCATTGATTACAAAGCATTGCGCGATGTTCCTGACGCAGATGTTGTCGCTATTTTGACCGAGGTTCCGGGGATCGGTGTTTGGACTGCCGAGATTTACGCCATGTTTTCTCTTGGACGCGCCGATGTCATCGCGCCTGGAGATTTGGCTTTACAAGAAGCCGCGCGCGTTCTGTACGACCTGCCGAAACGACCCACCGACAAGGAGTTGCGGACAATGGCTGAGGCGTGGTCGCCGTGGCGGTCGGTTGCGGCGCGGGTATTGTGGGCCTATTACCGGGTGGCCAAAGAACGAGAAGGGATCAGATGACACGGGTTTTGAATGCGCTCCGAAAAGAGCCGGTTTCGGGCGATACACGCTCGGTCGTGGTGTTTGTGCATGGCTACGGTGCCAATGGCGCAGATTTGCTGGGGCTGGCCGACCCGTTAGGTGAGCATCTGCCGGACACGCTGTTTGTCGCCCCCGATGCGCCCGAACAGATTCCCGGGATGCCCAATGGGTTTCAGTGGTTCCCAATCCCGTGGATTGACGGCTCTTCCGAAGAAGAGTCGCGGCGCGGTATGGAAATGGCCGCCGATGATTTCAACGCTTTCCTCGATGCGCTGATGGTGGATGAGGACGTTTTGCCTGAACAGGTTGTTCTATTTGGGTTTTCACAAGGCACGATGATGAGCCTGCATGTCGCCCCACGCCGCGAAGACCCGGTGGCAGGTATCGTAGCTTTTTCAGGTCGATTGCTCGAGCCGGATTTGCTGCCGGATGAAACGGTCAGCCGAATGCCGATCCTTCTTGTGCACGGGGATTCAGACGATGTGGTTCCGCCCCAATCTCTGCCCGCCGCAGCCGAAGCGTTGCAAGAGGCTGGGTTTAAGGAAATCTACGCCCATGTGATGAAGGGAACTGGTCACGGAATCGCGCCAGATGGACTGAGTGTTGCTCTTGCCTTCATGCGCGACAAACTGAGCCTTTAGGTGTGATTGCGGTTCGCCCCATGATGATAGAGGACGTGGTACCAGCGTGCCGCATCCTCATTGAGATCATCGCGATCGGGGGTACGACCGCATTTGAAATCCCATTCTCCGAGGCGCTGTTTACGCAAAGCTATCTGGAGGGGGCGGACAAGATTTGCTGCCATGTCGCCCTTGATGGACAAGGTGAAGTCGCGGGCTTTCAATGGTTGGGTGTACATGATGCCTTGCCGGAAAACTGCGCCGACATCGCCGCCTTTTCACGTAGAGCGCCCCCTCTAAAAGGCGTGGGTCGGGCGTTGTTTGAGGAAACGTCCAAATTTGCCGCCGGACTTGGGCTAACTGCGATCAACGCGACCATTCGCGCCGATAACAGACAGGGCTTGAGTTACTACGACAAGATGGGTTTTCAGGACTACGCAGTATCTTACGGAGTGCAGCTGCGGGACGGAACGCCTGTTGACCGAATTTCGAAACGCTATGAGTTAAAAAAGGGGGCTGAATGCTGATCGTAACAGGTACAGTTGAGGTTGCGGCAGAAGGCGTCGGCAAAGCGTCCGATGCTGCGCAAGAGATGGTCGCACAGACGGTGAAAGAATCTGGGTGTCTGGTATATGAATTCAGTCAGATTTTGGGCCATTCAACCCGTTTTCGCGTTTACGAAGAGTGGCAAGATCAGGCCGCTCTTGAAGCGCATTTTAACGCGCCTCACATGGCCGACTTTCAGGCTGTTTTAGCCGAGGTTGGTGTCGTCTCAAGCGACATATACCGCGTTGTCGGCGGCGAAAAGCAGCCCTTGCGCTAAGGTATCAAGCCCACAGATGCCCTTCGGCGAATTCGATCGAATTGCCTGACGGATCACGAACATAAAGCGAGCGTGCCCCGCTGGGCCAATCGAATTCGGCGTCCACAGGGATGTTCCAATCCAGCAGGTGTTTACGCATGACGTCGATCTGCACGCGCGTCAGTATTAGACACACGTGACCGGGGCCACGTGCGCCGTGCGGTGGAACAGGAAGGTCAGGGTTGCCGGGGGGCTTTTCGGTTTCGTCCGCATTGAACAAAAGCAAGACTGAGCTTCCGACCCTAAAGAACACATGTCGATCAGCCACTCGTTGAATCTTGTCCAGCGCAAGAACCTCGCCATAGAATCGCTCTGCCGCGTCCAGATCATCAACGTAAAGCGCAGCTTCGAGTATACCGGCGGGGGCAGGTATGTCAGGCGTGACTTTCATTCTGTAAGTGTATCACAATACGCGGTTTTTGTCACCGGCGCGGACGGCGATCCCTTTTTCGCTGCGGCGTGTTGCTTAGGCTTGGTGTGGGCAGGCTGTCCCATTGACCGGGATCCAGCCCCTCTAATGACCAGTCGCCGATCCGAGCTCGGATTAAGCGGAGAGTAGGATGGCCAACGGCTGCCGTCATGCGGCGCACTTGGCGGTTGCGTCCCTCGCGTATCGTCAACTCGATCCAGCAGTCCGGCACTGTTTGACGAACCCGGATTGGTGGAATGCGTGACCACAGATCTTCTGGCTCGTCTATCAGTCGTGCCTTTGCAGGTTTGGTCACGCCGTCCTTTAACTCGACACCATCTCGCAGGGCTTTGAGGGCAGATGCATCAGGCAAGCCCTCGACCTGAACCCAGTATGTTTTAGACATCTTGTGCTTGGGGTCAGAGATTTGAGCCTGAAGCCGCCCATTGTCGGTAAGGAGCATCAGCCCCTCGCTGTCTCGATCCAGCCGTCCGGCCGGGTAGACACCGGGTAAATCGATGTAATCCGACAGAGTGCTGCGCGGCGAGTCGGCGTTAGCGCGGTCAGTAAACTGCGGCAGCACGTCGAAGGGTTTGTTGAATCGAATGAACCAGGACATGTCCAACGCCATAGCTTTCAGGCCACATCGGTGCAACCTGTGGATAACTGTCACGATGTTGTTACGGATTCGGCATAACCAATCCCCGAGATATTGTGGAAACTCAGGGCTTGTCAGAGTTTTAACACGATATATAGTTAAGTTAAGGCCGGGGCGGGTGTTCCCCGCTCTGATGTCAAAAACGGGCAGAGCAGAGCGAGGAGCGATTCTACTATGGATGGAGACTTCAGGACCGAATTTGTCAGGGAACCCGGTGCGCTCAAGCATCATCCGGCATTGGTTTTGAACGCCGATTATCGCCCATTGTCCTATTACCCACTGTCCTTGTGGCCGTGGCAAGAGGCCATAAAGGCGGCCTGGCTGGACAGGGTGGACATTGTGGCTGAATACGACGAAGTCGTCCGAAGCCCGAGTACCGAAATACGAATACCGTCGGTCGTTGTCCTCAAAGATTATGTAAAACCCAGAAAGCGCGTGGCCTTCACGCGCTTTAATTTATTTTTGAGGGACGAATTCCGCTGCCAGTACTGCGGCAGCCGCGGAGATTTGACCTTTGACCATGTTGTGCCACGCGCAGCGGGAGGTGTTACGAGTTGGCAAAATGTTGTGGCCGCATGTAGCCCCTGTAACTTGCGCAAAGGCTCAAAGTCGTTGAGGCAGGCAAGGATGACACTGCGCAAACCACCACGCCAGCCGGATGCCGAAGTTTTGCAGAATATCGGGCGCAAATTCCCACCAAACCATCTGCATGACAGCTGGATTGATTTTCTTTACTGGGATGCGGAACTGGACGAGTTCTGACTATTACCGAGCACGCCACGCGGCGAGCCACACCAGAACAAGAACGCCGGAAAGAATAGCGTTCCATCCAGCCATTGAGATACCGAGCATTTCCCACGGAATGTCATCGCAACGAACCAGTGGAGCAGACATGATCTGGTCCATAAGGTCTGTTGTTGAAAGGCCCGAGATATCACCGGAGGTGCAACTCGAAGGGCCTTCCCACAGTTTCCGTTCGACACCTGCGTGAAATACACCAATCGCGGCGGTGGAAAGGGCGGCTAAGGCGCCCAGTAGAGGCAGCACTGTCAAACGGGGTAGAGCCAGTGCCAGCGCACCGACTGCGATGGCCACAGCATGCGGGTAGCGTTGCCATATGCACATTTTGCACGGCGCCAGCCCACCTATGTGCTGAAACCCGAAGGCTCCGATCAGAAGTGCAGCAGAGCCGGCTGCAGCGATTAAAATCAGTGCGCTTCTTCGAGTCATAAGTACTTCACCACAAGAAAACCGCCAAAGAGCAGGACAATGAACAAGGTGAACATAAGGCCCAGTCTCTTTTCAATGAAGGCCCGGATTGGTTCACCGAACCCCCACAACAGGCCTGCAACAATAAAGAACCGCAACGCGCGTGCCAGAATCGATGTCGCAATAAAGGTTCCCAACGGCATGCCGGTCCAACCCGACATGATGGTTATGACCTTATAAGGGAACGGAGTGACCCCAGCTGCCAGGACTGCCCAGAACCCGAAATCGTTGAACCGAGTATTGAACTCCTCCATCGCATGCGCCTTACCCATGGATTCGAGAATGGGTTGTCCAATGCTCTCATAAAAGAACGCCCCGATCGCGTATCCTAACAAGCCTCCGAGGACCGAAGCCACCAAAGCGACCGAAGCGATTAACCAAGCGCGAGATGGGCGAGCAATGATCATAGGAATCATCAGAACGTCAGGTGGGATTGGGAAAAAGGAACTTTCGATAAAGGCCACTACGGCCAACGCCCACAGGGCATGAGGGTGCTCGGCCAGACGGATGGTCCAGTCATACAATGAACGCAGCATAAGTTGCTAAAATCCCTTTTAATGCCGGGCAAGCCAAACCATGGGCTTGACGGGTCGTCAACCGCCGCCACGAAACAAACTGGATTTGAGGTGTTTTTTGCCTCTGGACCTTCCCGTTCATGAGCGCTAATCCAGTGTTCGTGGCCCAAGTGGCGGAATGGTAGACGCAGGGGATTCAAAATCCCCCGCCTTCACGGGCGTGAGAGTTCGAGTCTCTCCTTGGGCACCACAATATACAGGTAAGGACTATGCCTGTTTCTACATCGCTATGATGTTTCGAAATTAAGTGCCTCTTGTTTCCAAAACGCGAACAGTGTGCTAATTTCGTCCGTCGTCATGCGGAATTCGCCCGAAATCTTGTACCTGATTAGTCAATTGTTGACTTGTTGACCTTGTCTGCAAGTGTTGAAGACGTTCGTGTTATTTTTTTGAGTGGTATTTTTGTTGTGGGTGAAGAGGACGCAAATGCGTTGGAGTTAACGATTTTGATGCCGTGCCTCAACGAGGCGGAAACGATTGAAACGTGCATTCGTAAGGCATTTGATTTTCTTGAACGCGAAAAAGTCCAGGGCGAGGTTTTGATCGCCGACAATGGTAGCACCGACGGTTCAATAGAAATTGCTGAAAAACTTGGCGCTCGCGTCGTGCACGTAGCGGAAAAGGGCTATGGCGCTGCATTGTCCGGCGGAATTGAGGACGCTCGCGGAACCTATGTGATCATGGGGGATGCCGACGACAGCTATGATTTCTCGCGACTCGAGTTGTTCGTCAAAGAGTTACGTGCGGGCAATGACCTAGTTATGGGGAATAGGTTTCTTGGTGGAATCTCTGAAGGAGCGATGCCCTTTTTGCACCGATACCTTGGGAATCCCGTCCTGAGTTTCATCGGACGCTTGCTGTTCAATATCAAGACGGGGGATTTTCACTGCGGCCTTAGGGGATTCCGCCGAGATGCGGTGATTGGTCTGCAGCTTCATACCTCAGGTATGGAATATGCGTCTGAGATGGTGGTCCGGTCGTCAATGGGATCGCTAAAGATTGCCGAGGTTCCGACAACACTTAGCCCCGATGGAAGAAGCAGACCGCCGCATCTGAGGACCTGGAGAGACGGTTGGCGGCACCTTAAGTTCCTTTTGATGCATAGTCCGCGGTGGCTGTTTCTGTATCCGGGGCTGGCATTTACTTTGATTGGCGCGTTTGTCGCCTTGGTGCTGATGTTTGGCCCCATTCAGCTTACTGAAACAGTCAGACTGGGGACCAATACGTTTCTGGCTGCTTGTCTGACGACTATAGTAGGCACCCAGATCCTGACCTTTGGCGCACTGGCTCGGATGATTGCAACGCGGAACGGCTTAGTTCCTGTAGGTGGGCCAAGCAGAACCTTGAGCCATTGGGCGACGACCGACAATATTGCGTTGTTCGCCTTTTGGATGCTGTTGTTTGGATTGCTTTTGTTTTGTGTCGCTTTCGCGCAATGGGCCGGGAAGGGGTTCGGCGATTTGAACGACCCTTTGACAACAAGACTAACTGCAGCTGGTTTCAGTTTGATGGCGATTTCAATTCAGACCGCATTCGCAGCATTCTTGTTTGGAATTATTGAAATCCCAACCCGAAAATCCTGATGTCTTGAGCGGTAGAATTTATGTTGATCCAACGCTCGGCTGGGTACGGCCTGCTATGGATCCAAGGGGGAAACTTTCGAAGATTTCCTCAGATGTGCTGCTTTGCGGTTTGGATTCGCGTGCGGGGCTTGACAAGTGCAGTGGCTGAATGAAACGTCGAAGATGTTGGGAGATTTTGAAAATTCAGGCGCTTGTACCCGTTGCAACACGCGTGCGCTTGCCTTAACCGGCGGGGTCCTTGGAGGGGGCCGCTGGGCGGTTTCCCATCCACCATAAGAATTGGGAGTTCTCAAAAATGAAAAACAGCAGCAAGCTAAGCCTCGGCGCGGTCGTAACCGCAGCCTTTATGGCTCCGGCCGCTTATGCAGAAGAATTCATCACCATCGGCACCGGCGGTGTGACCGGTGTTTACTATCCGACCGGTGGCGCGATCTGCCGTCTGGTCAACAAAGGCCGTAAAGAGCACGGCGTTCGTTGCTCGGTCGAGTCGACAGGTGGTTCGGTTTACAACATCAACACTATTCGCGAAGGCGAGCTGGAGTTCGGTGTTGCTCAGTCTGACTGGCAGTACCACGCGTTCAACGGCACTTCGAAGTTTGAAGAGGCTGGCCCGTTTGAAAACCTGCGTGCGGTATTCTCTGTACACCCCGAGCCCTTCACAGTTGTTGCACGTGCCGATTCCGGCATCAGCAGCTTTGAGGACCTCAAAGGTAAGCGCGTAAACATCGGTAACCCCGGTTCCGGTCAGCGCGGCACCATGGACGTTGTTCTGGAAGCGATGGGCTGGACTCTGGACGATTTCGAACTGGCGTCCGAGCTGAAAGCGGCCGAGCAGTCGGCAGCCCTGTGCGACAACCAGATCGATGCGATGATCTACACTGTCGGTCACCCTTCCGGTTCGATCCAAGAAGCCACCACCGCGTGTGACTCGGTTCTGGTGAACGTAACCGGTGACGCAATCGACGGCCTGATCGACGGCAACTCGTACTACCGTACCGCGACCATCCCAGGTGGCATGTACCGTGGCTCTGATGGCGACACCACCACCTTCGGTGTTGGCGCAACCTTCGTAACCTCGGCAGACGTTTCGGATGACGCCGTCTATGCAGTCGTAAGCTCGGTCTTCGAAAACTTCGACGACTTCAAAAAGCTGCACCCTGCATTTGCCAACCTGAAGCCCGAAGAAATGATCGCAGACGGCCTGTCGGCTCCGCTGCATCCGGGGGCTGAAAAGTACTACAAAGAAAAAGGCTGGATTCAGTAAGCCAGACCTGATGCAGGGCGCCTTTGGGCGCCCTGCCACCCAAGCCCGGTTCGAACGGGCGGTGAATAAGGCCAAAAAGGCCGCATGACGGGGAGACATCTTTATGAGTTCCGACACACAATCCAACCGACCGCTATCCGAAGAAGAGCTACAGGAACTTGTAGCCTCATCTGATGCGGGCGGGCGTAACCCAGTTGGTAATGTCGGGATTTTCCTGGCTATCGTTGCGGCGCTCTGGTCGGTGTTTCAAGTGGTCCTGGCTTCGCCGGTGTCCAACGTTGTTCTGCCTGGTAGTGTGGTGAACAACTCTCGTCAGATCCATCTGGCCTTTGCGATGTTCCTGGCCTTTGCAGCCTATCCAGCCCTCAGCTCAAGCCCAAGAAATTACATTCCGGTACAGGATTGGATTATGGGCGCCCTCGGTGCCTTTGTGGCGCTGTATGGTTATTTCTTCTACGACAAGATTGTGAACGCAGGCGGACTTGCGGACGACACGGACAAATGGGTCGCTCTGGGTGGTTTGCTATTGCTGTTTGAGGCCGCGCGTCGCGCGCTTGGCCCAGCAATGGCGATTATCGCTACGATCTTCCTCGCTTATGTGTTCTTCGGTTCCTCGGAATGGGTGCCCGAAGTCATTCGTTGGAAAGGCGCAAGTCTGAAAAAGGCGATGAGCCATATGTGGATCACGTCCGAGGGCGTATTCGGCATCGCCTTGGGTGTATCGACTAAATTCGTCTTCCTGTTCGTACTGTTTGGAGCGTTGCTGGATAAGGCCGGGGCAGGGAACTATTTCATCAAGATGGCCTTTGGCGCCCTCGGCCACCTGCGCGGTGGTCCGGCCAAGGCGGCGGTTGTTGGTTCTGCCGCAACCGGCCTGATCTCGGGCTCGTCCATCGCCAACGTTGTGACCACCGGGACCTTTACCATTCCGCTAATGAAGCGTGTGGGTTTCAGTAGCGAACAGGCTGGCTCGGTCGAAGTTGCTTCGTCCGTGAACGGTCAGATCATGCCGCCTGTTATGGGTGCTGCGGCCTTCCTGATGGTGGAATATGTGGGCATCTCCTATGTCGAGGTGATTACCCACGCCTTCCTTCCTGCCGCAATTTCCTATATCGCGCTGGTATACATCGTGCACCTCGAAGCGGTGAAGCGTAACATGCCCACGCTGGGCAACCGTGAAGTGCATCTTGCGCGCACGGTTGTTGGGATGCTGTCCTTCTTCCTCGTTTTTGCTGGCCTATGCTATGGGTCGCAGTTCCCGGTCGAAGCGGTCACAAGCTTTGCACCTTCCTCTGCAGGCTTGATCCTCAGCTTGATCGTCTGTGCCGTCTACGTTGCCCTTCTGTATCTGGCCGCACAGGTGCCTGATCTGGAGCCGGACGATCCTAATGCCAAAGAAGTTGAGCTGCCGGTTATTGCAGACATCTACAAAGCCGGTCTGCATTACCTGCTGCCGATCATCGTCCTGGTTTACTTCCTGATGATCGAACAGAAGTCGCCTGGTCTGTCGGCGTTCTGGGCAACCGCGTTGTTGTTCGTGATCTTGCTGACGCAAAAGCCACTCAAGGCGTTGTTCCGGGGTCAAAGCAATCTGAAGGATACGTTTATCGACGGCATCGCCGATCTGTGGCAGGGCTTGATCGACGGCGCCCGAAACATGATCGGCATCGCACTGGCGACGGCCACTGCAGGTGTGATTGTTGGTACCGTGACCCTTACTGGTGTTGGTCAGGTGATGGCCGATCTGGTCGAGTTCCTGTCCGGCGGTAACCTGATCCTTATGCTGGTGATGGTTGGGCTGCTCAGCCTGATCCTTGGAATGGGCCTGCCGACCACTGCGAACTACATCGTTGTCAGCTCACTGATGGCAGGTGTGGTTGTGGAACTTGGCGCGCAAAGCGGGCTGATCGTTCCGCTGATCGCTGTGCACCTGTTCGTGTTCTACTTCGGGATCATGGCGGACGTGACACCTCCGGTCGGATTGGCAAGCTTTGCTGCTGCGGCGGTGTCTGGCGGTGACGCGATCCGCACGGGTTTCACGGCCTTCTTCTACAGCCTGCGGACCGTCGCTCTGCCGTTTGTGTTCATCTTCAACACGGACTTGCTGTTGATTGATGTGACGTGGGTTGAGGGGATAACAGTTGCCATTTTCGCAACAATAGCGATCCTTGTCTTTACTGCGGGGACAATGGGTTACTTTGTTACTCACAGCCGTATCTATGAAAGCGTCGCTCTGATCGCGGTCGCATTTGCTTTGTTCCGGCCCGATTTCTTCATGGACCGCATCTCGCCGCCATATACTTCGGTCGAGCCTGCTGCGTTTGTGGAAACCATTGGTGAGACACCACCGGGCACGGAAGTTAGGATGGTCGTGAGTGGTCCTGACTTCGATACGCTCGAGATGACCGACACCACAGTTGTCGTTACCGTTGGCGATGAAGAGGGCGGTGAGGCGCGCGTCGATGCGATGGGTCTGCTGCTGCTGGAAGAAGATGGTCTGGTCAAACTCGAAGAGCCGTTGTTCGGCACGCCCGTCGCGGATGAGCTGGACATGTTCGACTACTACGGCGACGAAGCAGTGCGTCTGTCTTCGGTCAGTCTGCCGTCCAGCCAACCTCCGAAACAGTTGATCTATATCCCAGCGATGCTCTTGCTGGGTCTGATCGCCTTCCTGCAACGTGGCCGTGCTGCCAGACAAGAGGTGCCCGCATGACAAAATCTGTTCTTTGCGCTGTCGATATCAGTAACGGCGATTTGGACGTTCATGTTCTGAAAACGGCGGCGGCGTTGGCCGGCCAAGATGGCGCGCAGCTAGATGTTGTAACCGTCCTTCCTGATTTCGGAGAAAGTTGGGTCTCGGGCTTTTTTCAGCCCGACTTCCACGAAAAGGCTCTGGAAGAGGCACACAGCAAACTATCAGAGCTGTGTGCTTCGACATTGGGTGCGGACTGGAATGACAAGATCAGACACGTTGTAGCGACCGGTACAGCGTATCAGGAAATCCTAAAAACGGCGGAAAGCGCTGGTAGCGATTTGATCGTTATTGGTGCTCATAAGCCGGACCTAAAGGACTACCTATTAGGACCCAATGCCGCTCGGGTCGTGCGCCATTCCGACGTTTCAGTTTATGTCGTCCGCTAGGGTTACTCAGTAAGACCAAGCGCGCTTAGGTACTCGAACCCAGGCAATACGTCCCGACTGTGGCGCATTTCCAGTATGAGCCGGGCATCGGGCGCGCTTTCTACCAGCGCATCAAAAACAGCGTGCCAGTTCACGGTTCCCAACCCGGGGCGCCAGTGGCGGTCGGCAAAACCGTCGGCGTCTTGAAGGTGAACGTGTGCCAGTTTGCCTGCTGCTGCGCGAATGTAGTAGTCGACCGGGGGCGCCCCAGTGGACGTATGGGCATAATGAGCGTGACCCGTATCTACCGATACGCAAACGTACTCTGAGGCAAAGCTTTCAGCCAAGGTCACCCGGTCCATAGGGTCTTTGTCTTCGATGTTTTCGATCACCAGCATGACACCATGAGTACTGGCACGGGCTACAACCGGGGACAGTGTCTGGTGGACTCGTGCGATTTTGTCCTGACGGCTAGCTTGTTGCATATCGAGGTTGTTGTAGTCCCACGTTGTATACGGGGAATGTACTACCATGTGGGTTGCGCCGAGTGCCGCGGCTGTGTCCAGCCCCTGTGACAGCCGTGTTTGGACAATCGCCCGAACGTCGGGATCATGGCAATCTAGGGGAAGGTCGTAGAAAGGCCCGTGTATCCCCACGCGTCCTTTGTGGCCCTTTAAACAGCTTTTTGCGGCGACAATCAGATCGTGCGCCGCGTCACCCAAATTACCCCAGTGATAAAAATCCTGGATTTCCAGGTCTCGCTGTCCGTCGATCAGCCAGTCCTTATGTGCCTCCAAATCGGCGACCATGAGGGCCGCGCCAACTTTCAACTTTGCCATTTATCGCCCTTCCTTGGTCATAACAGAGTTAGACGGGACGTATGACAACTGAGCAATAGGGCTGGTCAGTAGCCTGTCATTTCAAGATAACCCCGGCCTGTGTGGGTGCCTGAAACCCTGACTGGCCCCTCCCAGTACTCAAATCGAGTAGCCATCCAGGCGTCGGGTGTCACAGCGGATACATCGACTTCTAGGTCTCGGTCTGGAAGCGTTACCCGCCATTCAACGGGCACGTCCCGTCCGGCCACACGCTCGGTATTCAGAGGTTCAAAGGAGACCGATCCATTTGATAGCGGCGTCGCAGTTCCGTCTGCTGAAATCCACGTGGCCGCTGTGAAATCTCCGCGTCCACCGCGCAGCCGAAAGGCCATCAGCTTTTCGTCGCTATCAAAGCTAAGAGAAAACCAATCCCAACCACTTTGATCCTCTGCCAAAGGTTGCGACGACCATTCCCGATCCAGCCATCCTTGACCTGTAACCTCAACGTCGCCGTCCGGCAGGCGCAACACTCCTTCCACAGAGTAGAAGGGTTGAGAATAGTAATAACTCGCCTGTCCATCAGCAGATTTGACGGAAAACCCACCGTCACCGTGAAAAACAAAAGGACCTTTTGAGGTGAGGGTTAAGTCATAACTGAATTCGGTTCCGCTTGCTGCCAAGGAAATGGAGTTCGGGTCAGGACCGCGCATATACCACTCGTCAATCCAGGCTTCGAATGGTTCTGCCGTTACACCGGCCTGACCTATTCCGCCGCGCGAAAGACGCTCGGCAAAAAAATGCGTTTCCGGTGTTGTAACGGCTGCATGCCCCATCCAGAGCTGCGGGCTTTGCCACCCCTCACTCTCTGTGGGTTTCAGCGCCGAGCGGAACAGGGTCCATTGAATGCCAAAGTCCCTTCCATCCACTGCCGCGAGGTTGGCGGTGAGATACCACCATTCAATCCGGAAGCTTGGATGAGGGCCGTGATCGCGGGGAAACTGGAATTCAAATCCGGGCTGGGGGATATCGAACCCTTCGGCCGAGCCTCCAAGCCCGGCATAGCCCTGTGCCCTCAGCACCGAGGGCAGAAACAGGAGAAGCACCAATAGCCAAGTCTTAACGTTCATTGGCAAACACCCTCAACAATTCCGCCGGAGGCAGTCGCAACAACCGTAACGCGGGAAGGGCGGCTGCGATGAAGGCCGCCAATAAAGTCAGCGCCAATAGGTAGGCCCAGTCCGCAGGAAAGAAGTACATTGGCAAACGCCATCCGAATGCTTGTACGTTGATAACCGCCAGCAATGCCCACGCGAGTACAAGCCCAAGCGGAAGGGCTAGAACCGCCGTTAAGGCCGCTAGCAGGACACTGCGTAGTAGCTCCAGCTGCGCCAGTTGGGACCTAGTAAGCCCAAGCGCCCAAACCGGTGCTATTTGCGGTAAGCGTTGGGTCCAAAGGGTCAACAGACTGGTGAGAATGGCGAATCCGGCGACCCCCAGCGTCAGGACATTGAGGGCGGATGTGACGACAAAGGTTTTGTCGAATATCGCCATTGATTGCGCCTTCATTGCAGCTTGTTGGACAACTGCTTGTCGGGGCAGATCGAACCTTTCGCGCAGGGCCTGTGACATATCAGAGGCCTTATCGGCGGACAAACGAACACCAAAACGACGCGTGTCCGCTCCTGGTGCAATATTGTCCAGTTGGGCCATGGATACGATAGCTTGTCCAGTTGGGTTTCCGTAATCTGAATAGACGCCAGCGATGGTCAAGGTGTGGTCTTGCTTCAACGTCAGAGCATCACCCGGCCATAGGTTGGATCTGCGGGCTAGCTGTTCGTTTATTAAGACGGCCTCACCATTCAAAACCCGGTCCCAAACGTTTTCACCGGATGCGATCAGGGGCCAGTGTTGACGGTAAGTCTGATCGTCTACAATTCCGTAGAGAAACAGTGGGCCGATTTCATGCGTGATCTCGATACTCCGGATCGGGAGAACTGCGTCTACTTGGGGTTCAAGCCACTGCGCGATTTCGTGCCCTTGTTCGTCGTCTATCGCAGTTACGTAGAGCTCTGACGTTAGGCGCTGATCCAACCATCCGGTAAAGGTCAACCGAAAGCTGGAGACCATGGTGCCAACGCCGACGTTTGCTGCCAGCGCCAGCAGCAGGGCCATCAAGGCCAAAGATAGCCCAGGAAGTTGTGCTCGCATGTCCGACCAAACCCATTGGGAAATCGGCCCCTTTGCGTTGCGCTGAAAGATCGACAATGCATGGGACAACAGAAATGGCAGTATCAAAGCTGCTCCGGTCAGTATGCCAGCGACCATCGCAAACCCTGCGACTAGCCCGTCGAAAAGGTAGACCAAAGCGAAGCCACCTGCGATAAGCGCTAGCCCCACGATAAACGACATGCGATTGCCTGAGGCCGCTTGATGCCACGACTGCAACCCAGCTCCCGAAAGCAGGGGCATGCGAGACAATCGAAACAAAGCGTGACTACTGGCTAACAGTGTCCCTGCCAAAGCCATAGCTAGCCCTGCCAAAGCCCACTGGGGCTGTAATCTCATCTGACCGTCGACAGGCGCACCGTACAGACCACGCAAGGTCGCGGCCACATCAGGTAGCAGCGCACCGGCCAGAAAGAAGCCCAGTATCAGACCTAGAGTGCCTCCGATCAAAGCAAGCACGCTTAACTCTGCTGTGATCAACCAGACCAAGCGGCGCATTGATACACCCAAGGCTCGCAATGTGCGTATCATTCCGCGCCGTTGGGCAAAGGCAAGGCCGACCGTTCCGTGCACGATGAACAGACCAACAGCAAACGATAGCAGGCCAAAAGCAGTCAGATTCAGATGAAAGCTGTCTGTGAGTTGAGCAGTATCCAGTCGTGAAGAAGCCTTGATCCGTTCCAATTCGGGCGCAATCTCGGGCAATGGTAGAATGTCGCGTGGTTGGGATGGCAACACCAACATGCGAGAAATCACCCCGCGTTGGTTCAACAAACTTTCCGCGGCCCCGATATCGGTCAGGATCAGATCTGACGGCAACGCGTCAGAAGAAAACACCGGAGGTAGGTCGTTTTGCGCAGACAGAAATGATGCAAGCTCTGGAGCAGCAATCAGCCGCCCCGGAGCGGTCAGCATATCGGCAGGATCGGGGGGCGTTTCGTTTTGCTCGAGTTGAGTGACCGCAGGCAGAGCAGGGTAGGTGACCATATCGACGCCCAAGACCTGAACCCTGCGGCCATCGATGCGAGATGAACCTTCAAGAACGGCGGCGACCTGCCAACCAGCGCGCCGCAGGGCGACATATTGCGAGATCGGTATAGGTCCAGCAGGATTGCGTAGCTCGTCAAATTGGCCCAGTGCGAGTTGATCGCTCGCACGCTGGTAACTGGCGCGCGCCTCGGCATTGATGGCCTGAACGGCAGACCAAAGACCGGTTGCCAACGCGATACCAATTAACAGAGTCGCCAGTTGCAGGCGGTGTCGCCGCCAGTGGGAGAATAGCGCCAGTATGATCGTCCGTGTCATTGGATGAGACCACCGGACAGATGCGCATGCCTGTCCAGTCTCGCTGCGATTTCCTGAGAGTGCGTAACCAGCAAAAGCGCGGCACCAGTGTCGGCCACCAGCGCAAGCATTAGGTCCAGAACATTCTTGCTGGCTGTTTCGTCCAGGTTCCCCGTCGGTTCGTCGGCCAGCAACAGCTTTGGCCGCGCTGCCATCGCGCGGCCGATGGCGACACGTTGCTGCTGTCCACCAGACAAGTTCTCTGGGTAACGCGCCAAAAGATCGGATAAGCCAAGCCTTTCTGCCAAGTGTCTGGTCCAATCAACATCCTCACGCTGTGAAAGTCTGGCGTGAAACGACAGGTTTTGCTCGACTGAAAGCGATGGGATCAGGTTGAACTGTTGAAACACCAGCGACACGCTTTGCAAGCGCAGCGCTGCTCGGCCACGATCATCCAGCGATGACATCGCCGTCCCATCCAAGGTAATCTCGCCGGCGTCGAAACTGTCCAGCGCGGCAGCAAGGTTCAACAGCGTGCTTTTTCCGCTTCCGCTTTCACCAGTCAGTGCTAGCGTTTGTCCCTGATCGAGAGTCAGTGACACATCCCGTAACACAGGGCGTCCCCCCGGATAGGATTTCTGGACCTTTTCGATAGTCAGCAACATGCAAAAAGCCTCGGACTGTGCTTGCAACAATGTGCGCCGCTAAACGGCAGAGTCCAGCGCAGAGCGGCATTCGTTTCCATTCGTCGCAGCCTTGTCCTTTTCCGGTTAAGTCGCCATTGTGAGAGGACTTCTTCGGACCCAAACATGATAAGTGAATTGATGACTCTGACGCAGCAGATCCTTTGGGGCAGCATCTATCTAGGCATCTGCTTTTTGATCGAGATTATACTTCTGACGTGGTGCACGCAGGTTGTACGTGTCATGGCCCTGCGGTTGGAAAACAGCAAACGTTTCTTTTCGATCGCTGCGCCAATCTGCATCGCTCTTGTTTTCATCGTCACTATTCACACGTTTCAGGTATGGCTCTGGGCGATAGTTTGGGTGTTGGGGGACGTTCTTCCGGATTGGAATTCGGCGCTGTATTTCTCTTTGGTGACGTTCACGACTTTAGGCTACGGAGACATCGTTCTGGGCGAGCAATTGCGCATCTTTGGTGCGTTTGCTTCCGTAACGGGCTTGCTGGCCTTTGGTTTGTCGACAGCCTTTATGGTGGCGTTGATGACGCAAGTATTCAAAGAAGAATTGATGACCTAGAGGATCGGCGCGAACAGTCTTGCGAGCGGTGATCCAAACCGGATGTAAGCAGGTTGGTCCGGCAACTTCTTGCTCAATTCATAGCTTTTTTCGAAGTCAGCAAGCAGCATCTTCTCGACGGCTTGTGCGGCGCGGGCATCAAAGAACAGTGCCATCGCCTCAAAGTTCAGACGAAATGAGCGGTTGTCCAAGTTGGTCGTGCCTACCGCAGCCAGCGTGTCATCAACTACAAAGACCTTTTGGTGCATGAAGCCATCGGTATACCGGAACACTCGAGCGCCACAGTCTTGGACCTCATCGAAATAGGCAAAAGCGGCCAGCCAAGGCAGGCGATGATCTATTACGTCGGGCACCAAAATACGAACGTCTACACCACGTAGCGCGGCGTGTTGCAGGGCGGTCATGATATCTATGTCCGGGACGAAGTAGGGTGATGCAATCCAAAGCCTTTTCTTCGCCTCCGTGATCGCGGCAAAGAACATCATCGCACCGGTTTCTGTATCGTCGCCCGGACCTGTAGCAACGATCAGAGCATTCATGTCCTGCTCGGATTCTGTTCCCGCCCAATCAAGCTCATCAATCAGGTCTTCTTCGTGCGCCCAGTGCCAGTCTTCGGTAAAGATCAGCTGCAATTGCCGCACGATGTGGCCCGTCATGACAACGTGTGTGTCGCGCCAATGACCGAAATGCGCGTCTTGGCCCAGATATTCCACGCCAACATTATGCCCACCGATAAAGCCCGTCTCGCCGTCGATGATGACGGTTTTTCGGTGGTTACGGTAATTCAATTGAAACCGGTATTGAGGGCCTCTGCGGTCGCGCGGGTTAGCGATCTCCACTCCTGCGGTGCGCAGGTCTTCCAGATAGGCCGTCGGTAGGCCATAGCTGCCCACCGAGTCTGTCATGAACCTGACAGAGACTCCTCGTTTCGCTGCCGCGATCAGCTTTTCCTTCAGCTGTTTTCCCAGCGCATCATCCCGAACGATATAAAACTGGATGAGGATGTAGGATTTGGCTTCGTCAATCGCGTCAAAGATCGCATCGAATGTATCCTGGCCGTCGATCAGGAGCTTGGCTCCATTTCCGCGTGATACCGGCAGATGTGACAGCGCTTCGAACGGGCGCGAATTGATGGGCATAGAGGCTGGGTCAGGCTTTGAGAAATCGGCAAAGCTCTTGATCCCTTCTACGACGCGTTCACTCTGTTTGCGTGCAATGCGGTAACCTCGGAAACGGTGGTGCCCCAAAAACAGATACAAGGGCACCCCAAGGAACGGAGCCGACAGCAGGAGGACCACCCATCCGACCGCACCCTGTGGCGTTCGGGCAGTTTGCGCTGCCCTTATCGAAAAAACCACGGCCGTCACATACAGGACAAAGACGAACGCGGAAACAAGTAGTGTCCACATGGGTTTATCGGTCTCTGAGTGTCTTAGTTTGACCCAGTGTAGATGCGATTCCAGTCATTCGCCATATCAACAATGATCCATCCCATTTCCGGGCCTTTATCCAAACCGTCCACGAGCTTGCCGACCGGGCTTTCACGGTCATATGCCCATTCCCGTTCGGCATCTGTATGATGGACAAGAACACCCAAACGCGGACCTTCGCCGGCTGTTGTCCATTCGAGCATCGCGAAATCGCCGTCCGAATTACCCCCGGCTAGAATTGGACGTCTGCCAATCGTGCGTTCGATATTGATTGGTTTGCCTTCTTTATCGTCGATAAAGGCAATACCGGGAGCTTTGGTAATGGTAGGAGCGCCATCGGTAGTTTCGTAAGTTGTCGCGGTATAGGTTCCCAAGACTTGCTCAGGCGGAATGCCATAGGCTTCCTCGGCGAACACTCGCATGAAATGCAAGCCGCCCCCCGAAACGATGTAGGTGCGGAACCCTTCGTCCCGCAGATAGCGCAAAAGTTCGACCATGGGCTGATACGTCATCTCGTTGTAGGGCAACCCAGTATCCGGGTGGCGCGCAGTCTCTAGCCAATCGGCCACAGAGGCTTGGAACTCGTCAACGCTGAGACCGGAATGTGACGCATTCAACACTTCGATCAGTGCATCGTGTCCGCCTTCTGCGATGGCCTGCAGGTCACCTTTGGCCGCAGCTTCAAGAGTCGGACTTGTCAGAATAGATGGATCAGCTTCGGCCAGTTCTGAAAGGCGTTCCATGGCGAAAGTCAGTTGGAAATATACGGGCTGTTCGGCCCATAGCGTACCATCGTTGTCAAAAACGGCGATCCGTTCAGCTGGGGTTACATACTCCGCGCCGCCGGGATCGGTAACAGCCTCGACAAATTCAATAATTCGATCTTTGGATTCGGATGTTCCCCAACTGGGTAACGGATCAGCCAGCAATATGGCCGGAGCTATTGAAAAAATGGCGGAAAATACTGCGATCCTCATAGGGATTTCCTTTTGTATTCAATTTGTAAAGGGCCGCCGCTTATGTGGCGACCCTTTGTTTTGAAGGACTTAGTTGTTGGTTGGCGAGGCCAGTTTCTCCATCACCTGATCCAGGTTGAAGCTGGCAGCCTTTTGGCGTGGCGGGAATTCCTGGAAAGTTTCTAGGAAGTTGCCAACGTATTGCTGTGCGGGCACGAGGAAATAGGCCCGATCCAGCAGCCAGTCATAATAAGTGTTGGAGGTCCGATAGGCACGCTCATACGGATCGCGACGCAGATTCACGATCAGCGGGATACGCAGTTCGGTCCAGGGTTCGATCCATGCGCGCAGGGTCGCCCAGGCTTTCTGCTCAAGGAAAATCAGTTTCCAATCTTCAAAGCGCAACGCGGTCAGGTCACCGTCGTCTGAGAAATAGAAGATCTCTTTACGCGGACTTTCAGTGGCTTCACCGGTCAACAGGGGAAGGATGTTGTATCCGTCCAAGTGCACCTTGTAGTCGCGACCCATACCCGAAGAGCTATAACCAGCCTTCAGCTTTTCTTTGATGTCGGGATCACCGGCGACCGCCAGATAAGTCGGGAGCCAATCCATATGGTGCACGATTTCGTTCGTGACCGATCCGGCCTCAATCTGACCCGGCCAACGCACCATCGATGGAACGCGCCATCCGCCTTCCCAGTTGGTGTTCTTCTCACCCCAGAACGGTGTTGCCGCTGCATCCGGCCACGTATTCATATGTGGTCCGTTGTCGGTCGAATAATGCACGATTGTGTTGTCGGCGATGCCAAGCTCGTCCAGCAGGTCAAGCAACTGACCAACGTGCATGTCATGTTCAATCATACCTGCTGTGTATTCATCAGCGACACGTCCGGACAATTCGTTTGCTTTGGCCCGCATCTCGTCTTTGACATGCGTGCGGAAGTGCATCCGCGTGCCATTCCACCAAACGTAGAACGGTTGGCCTTGCTCGTGAGCGCGTTGGATGAAGTCAATCGCTGCAGCAACTGTTTCATCGTCAACAGTTTCCATACGCTTCTTGGTCAGCGGGCCGGTATCTTCGATCGTACCGTCGGCTTTGGATTTGATTACACCACGGGGGCCATACGCTTCGCGGAAGGTGCGACCGTCAGCCAGAACTACATCACCGGGGTAGTCTTCGTTCTCCGGCTCTTCTTCGGCGTTCAGGTGATAGAGGTTTCCAAAAAACTCGTCAAAACCGTGGTTTGTAGGAAGATGCTCATCCTTGTCGCCTAGGTGGTTTTTGCCGAATTGACCCGTTACATACCCGTGGTCTTTCAGCAGGCCAGCAATAGTTGGATCCTCTACCTGCATGCCCAGATCTGCACCGGGCAGACCGACCTTGGAAAGGCCTGTACGGAATACCGACTGTCCCATGATGTAAGAGGAGCGGCCAGCAGTACAGGATTGCTCACCATAATAATCGGTGAAAATCATGCCTTCCTTGGCGACACGGTCGATGTTCGGGGTTTGGTAGCCCATTAATCCCATTGTGTAGGCCGAGATATTGGACTGTCCGATATCATCACCCCAAATGACCAGGATGTTGGGCTTCTGGTCCTGCGCCCAAGCGGGAATTGCCATCGCTACAGCTACGGTAGCCACGGCAACACGGCGCAACGTGGTTCGCCAACTGTCTGCAATCGAACGAGGTGGTGACATGATTTGCTCCTGAATTGAAAAGGGTCTCAAAAACCCGGAAGTTGGTATTTGTTTAGTGGCTGGCCAATCAGCCAATAAGCTTCCTAAAAACTGTAGAATTCTGAACGGCGAAGCTTCACCTTTCCGGGATTCGTACCAGGTCAGCTTAGGCTATCAGCGGGATTGAAAACTCATCATATGATGATATTGAATAATACTAATGTTTGACAAAGCGAACAATATGAAGCTCTTGCGAGAGAGCGGGTGGTTCAGCAAACGCTCTGAAGGGTTTCGAAGTGATTTGCTTGAACACGGCGTTGGAAAGTCGTTTGAAGCCTGGGAAACGCTGTATCACCACGGTGACCCGGCAAACGGTATATTCGCTGTCCTCAAAGGAGGCGTTCAAATTACGGCGCCTGCGGACGATGGGCAGGAGTTTGTATTGCACCGTGAGGGAGCCGGGTTTTGGATTGGTGACTTGGCTCTTTTTGCCGGTGCTCCGAGACTTGTCAGTGTGGTTACCACACAAGAGACACAGGCGCTGTTCTTCCCAAATGCACGCATCGTAAAACTGATTCAGAAGAACCCGGATTATGTCCGTGATTTCTATGCGTTGACGCAGGAGAACATGCAGACAGCACTCAGAATAATGGCGAACCTAGCGGTTACCGGAAGTGAAAAGAGGCTAGTTCTTCGATTGCTTCATCTGGATGAAGGCACGTCCAAGTCCGACGGTTGGATCGTCGTGTCCCAGGATGAACTGGCTGAGATGATCGCCGTGTCTCAGCCCACTTTACACCGTAGTCTGCATCGTCTTGCCGACCTCGATCTTATTGAAGTCGGCTACGGCAGAGTGCGGTTGAAAGACCGCCAAGCGCTGATCGCAAGTTGCCAAACTTAAAGATCAGGGGTTCAACTTCGGAAGGGGGTTTGCCTGCGTTTGTGCGGATTTAGAGAGCGAATCCAAAGCTGAAATCGCGCCTGACCAATCCGGTGCTTTCCCTTTAGAGTCAGACGCATATCGGGCAGAGCCGATCTGAGCCAGCTGGGTTTCTAAATTGCTGTATCCTTGCGGAGCTGAACAGCGTTGTTTCCATGTTTCAAGTGCAGAGTATGCGGCCGAAAGGTCGTGGTCATGAAGTGCGCGCTTGAGATCAGCCAGCGCGAACTCAGCAGAGGCACGATATCTGGTTTGCCGCTCCTCCATCCATGTTTGAACACGTGGTTTCAGCCAGCGCCACAAAGCCCAAAAACAGAGCGCAGCGATAATGGTCCAGGTAACGTACTTAATAAAAGCATCTGCTGAGAGAGGTTCGGACTTCGGTTTGGCAAGCTGCAGATCTACTGCCTCGACATCTGCTGTTTCGACCGTGTTGGTTGTCAAATTGAACCACTGCAGCGAAACCGGCGGGAGCTGCGTTTGGCCCCCGTCCTGCGCAAGGTAGACAACTTCGTCAATTCGCTGCCCTGACAAAACCCCACGGTCCTCAGACTCGGTGAAGCGCGGTTCTTTTGGGTAAGATCGGAGTAGAGGATCTTGATTTTCTTGAATTAACGGCGGGATCATTATCGAACTTGTCCCCGAGATGCGCCCGGTCAGCCGTCGGGTGACAGCATCCCCAGCTTGCAGATCTGTCGATCCTTCGATTTCTTGGCTCAATTCAAATTCTGTAGCGATGATCAACGGGTCCAGACCACGTGCCCCATCTGGAATTACAGCGTTGATCTGACTTGGTGGCAGTGGAACGGAAACCTGTATCGGCTCGCTCGTTTCGGGGTCCGCAAATGTAACAGTCATACTCTGAGTTCCAAGGTCAATCGGGCCCGAAACCAAGGGATACAGACGATAGCTCCTTTGAACTCCAGACCACGTTTCACCGTCTACGGATTCACTAATGGGACCAGACGCGCGTTCGGGCAGGCGAACCAACAGGTTTTCCTGTTCCAAGGATGGAAAAACAGGAGGAGATGGCATGAAAGTCGGAACCAATACTTTTATGCGCAGGATGGCCGGTTGCCCGACAATCACGTCCTCACCGGGACTTTCCAAGGTGACCTTTGGGTGGATTGCGCTGGAGCTTTGAGTAAAGGCCGCGCCGGGAAGTAAAGCGAGAATAAGAAGTATCGTATACCTCATTGTTCTTGCTCCTGATTTTCTAACAGGAACCGATTTCTCAAGAAGTCCTGCATGTCGGTGTCTATCGCACTGATCCACTGATCCGCAGAAAGTGGTTTCGCCCCTTCGGTTTGAGCCTGAACAGTCGTGTTTTGACCTCGGCCGGACTCATTGTCAAAAACTGTATCATCCGCCCCGATGCCTGCTTCTTCTCCCGTATCAGATTGTTCCCGCGAGGTTTCCACGTAATCCAATATCGCAGTCGCAACCTCGAGATTGTGTTGTGCTTCTGGCCAGTCCGGGCGGCGTTCCAAGGCGGTTTGAAAGGCATCTATGGCCGGCCGGTATTCTCGGTTGCGGATGCGCGCCATTCCTTCCGCAAAGGCGGCTTCGGGGGTGTTGAGTTCTGTGAAAATCGCGGCTGCTTCCGGGTATTGGCCCGCTTTCAAACGTGCGTAGCCTTCATGATATGGGTCCTGGAAAAGATCTGCGGCATCTGCGAACCGCTTTTGATTCATTGCTATTTGGCCTTGTTGATCCGGAGTTAAGAACCAATCCCGCCAACCTTCAGCATATGCCGGGCCCGAAGGTTGCATAATGAACAAACCCAATAGTGCCCACTGAATGACCCAGCCTCGCCGAAACCAGAGAAGTGACAAGAGAGCTGCAGGCCATGCAAGTAGCCAACCTTGATCTTGCCATTCCACACGATCGTCGTCGTCAAGAGCTTCGACATAGGAGGATTGGATTTGCCTTGTAAGCCGCGTGACATCGCGATCATCATTCGAAAACGGCACGACTACAGCGTTTTTCAGGTTATTCAATTGAACAATCTCACCGCCGTCGGGAAGCATTGTCAGGAAGAACACCTGTTCTTTAGCACTTTCTAGCTCCGCCAGTTGCGAAGGGTCGATGTCGTCCAGAACAAAAAGTACTGCACCGGGGGTATCGCTTTCATCCAGTATGCTCTGCGCCAGCTTTAGCGCGTCACCCGCTGCATCACCCTTTTTGGGCATTACAGCAGGGGTCAGCCCTTCAAGCAGGGGACGCAGAATATTCGCGTCTTCCGTCAACGGTGCCACGCGGTGCGGCGTGCCAGCATAAGCGACCAACGCCGTACGAGCGCCAGCACGGGCGGTTATCAGATCCGAAATTTTGAGTTTCGCCCGCTCTAGCCGCGATGGGAGTAAGTCGGTGCCCTCCATGCTCTCAGTAACCTTCAGCGCAATAACCAGAGGCGCTGTGTCGGCAACCAGAGGATTTGGAGCCCTCGACCACGTTGGTCCAGCGACGGCAACAGCGATCAGCGCAGTGGCCAACATTGCGATGTCAATTGGATGGACACGTCGCTTGGTTTCAGCTCCCAAAAGCAAGGCCGCGGCCAGATGCGGGGCTATCCCTGACGGCAAGTCAGGTGGTCCTGACTGCTTGGGCCTGATCATCCACCATAGTCCGGCTATAGGAATTAGGAACAGCAGGTAAGATGCTCGAATGAAATGAAAATCAGAAGCAGCGTCGATCATGGGGCGCTCCTGCGACGCTGCAAAATGTGGAAGCCGGCTGAGGTGAACAACATAAGCAACAAAGCGGCCAACAGCGGATAATGAGCAAGACTTTCACGCGGCCGATAGCTTTGGGTTTCGACAATTCTGGGGTTCTGCTCGTCAATGCGCTGATACGTTTCCGCAAGCGCTGTCTCGTCGTTGGCAAAGAAATACTGACCGCCAGTGCGATCAGCGATGGCCTTCAAAGCGTCCAAGTCTACACGGTCTTCGCCTGATGCATTGGGATCGCCGACTCCGATTGTGTAGATGACTACGCCCTTGTCCGCAGCGATTGCCGCTGCGTTGGTAGGGGGCATTCGGCTGGACGTGTCCGCCCCATCGCTCAGAACGATCATCAGGCGCTGGTCCACTTGGCTTGAATCGAAGGTACGTATGCCAAGCCCGATTGCGTCCCCCAGAGCGGTGTTCGGGCCAGCCATGCCAACTTCAGTTTGGTCAAGGAAGCCATTCAAACTATTGAGATCTTCGGTGAAAGGTGCTTGAACAAATGCCCGAGTTCCAAAGATGATCAGCGCCATTCGGTCGCCTTGGCGCTCGGCTATAAACGCTCTCATTACGTCCTTTACTGCGGCTAGCCTTTGTTTTGGCGTTCCGTCCGTGGATTGGAAATCGCGTTGATCCATTGATCCCGAAATATCGAGAGCAAAAACCACATCTCGGGCGGATTTTTCGATGACGATCGGATCTGCCAACCTTTCGGGACGGGCCAACGCTGTCACCAGTAATATCCAGATCAGAACGACCACGATGGATTGTAAGAGCGGTCGACGTGTAACCACCGAGCCTGATTTTGGCTCAACGCCAGCAGCCCTTGCGACGTGCCGGAAAAAGGGAATACGGATCGAGCTGGTCTTTTCTTGATGAGGTGGCGCCAGCCAGTACACCAGCAACGGCAAAGGCAAGAGCAGGAAGGCCCAAATTACAGCGAACGAAATCATCGCGCATTCCTTTCCACCCGGTGGGTCTTGATCCACTCCTTGGCAGTCTGCGCCAAGCTCGGGTTCGGCGCACCGACCTTATAGGGGGCAGTGATGAGCGCCTGAGCTTCGGTTTCAGAAAACAACGTCTTATCTGAGGATTGCCGCAGGAAGTTTATCCAATCCGAGCCGTAAAGGCCGGCAACATCAACACGCGGAAACGCGGCCAGTGCGGTTCGCCTTAGAACTTCTGCAATCTTGGCGGCGTTGTCTCCAGCATCCTGTAGTTCTGCCAGCGCGGCGCGCCGATATGCGTTAAGATTTCGGTGCTTTTGATATATAAGAACTCCCAAGACTATCGCGGCGACCAACAGAACAGCCAAGGCAACCCAGCCCCAAGTTTGCGGCGTCATTGCGATCAGGGAAGGTACAGGGGCGGGTTCGAGCATGTTCAGCAATTCGACCAGTGACTTGCCTTCTACATCGGTGCTCATCTTCTCGCTCCGATATGCCCAAAGAGCCGTAGCAATTGATCTAACGCTGGCTCAACCGTGGTTAGTGGTACGATTGGAAAGCCATAGCGGCGGGACCATTGCTGAAGTTGTGCAAGCCTGTTTTCCAGCTCATTTCGGATGCGTCGCGACAAATCTGGTTCCGAACTGTCGATTTCGATTTGCTCAGTTCCGTCTGAAACCGTCATCTTCATCCCCGACACCAACTGCCTAGAGCTCGGGTCTGCGACATTGAACAATATCAGATCGTTTGATTGCGCCAACCTGCGGAAAAGGCTTTCCGATGATTGGTCTAAACCGTCAAAATCCGAAAACACGCAAATCAGTGCATTGGTATGAGCGATGCGGGTCGTCTGTTTGAGCACGTCGTTCAAAGCAACGGTTGGTTCTGGAGACAGTGTAGCATTCAAGCTGCAGTTCAGTGCAGCAACAGAAGACAAAAACCGCGTTAGCGCGGCAGGTCGGCGTTGGGGGTGATGTTCGGCAAGATCCGTGTCTCCAAAGACGATTCCGCCAACACGATCGCCTTGACCCAGAACTCGATGAGCCGCAATTGCTGCGGCTTCTGCCGCAATAACCGACTTCATATAAACGGCCGTTCCAAAGAACATTGAAACGCGCTGATCTACCAGCAATAGGGCAGGGCGATCCCGCTCCTCGGTATAGACCCTAACGTGGGGACTTCCGGTGCGGGCCGTGACTTTCCAGTCGATTGTCCGAATGTCATCGCCTGGCAAATAGTTTCGCAGTTCCTCAAAGTTCAGCCCACGCCCACGCAGCCGAGAGGCGTGGCGACCGTTAAGGATTGAACGCGCTGGTTGCTTGGGCAAAAGGCTGATCGCCCGCGACTTTGCGCCAAGTCGCAACAGGTGATCCGCATCTACGTGTATGCGAGGGTCGTCATGATATGTGGCGGTCTGGGCCACGGGCCTCACTTTCAATTCAATCAGGGTAGCGCAACGAGACGCAGGACTTCCGCAATCACGTCGTCCGCTGATTTGGCATTACCTTGCGCCTCAAAGCTAAGTGAAATGCGGTGGCGAAAAACATCATGAGCAATGGCGCGTATGTCGGCTGGATCTACGTAATCACGCTCGTTCATCCAGGCATGTGTGCGCCCACATTTGTCCAACGCGAGTGACGCGCGGGGACTGGCACCAATTTCGATCGAGCTGGCAAGTTCATCGCTGTATTTTTCGGGTGTTCTGGTCGCCTGAACGAGATCAGCCATGTATCGATCCATCGCGTCGGAAACGTGAATCTGCCCGATCTCAGACCGGGCCTGAAAAACAGCGTCCTGTGCAATTGGCGCAGGAGGTTCGCTGGTCGCACCGGACCCGCTTGCGATGTCTTCACTTCGCACCAACCGGATGACTTCGACCTCGTCTTCCACCGGTGGGTATGTGATCTGCACGTGCATCAGGAAGCGGTCCATTTGAGCTTCGGGTAGCGGGTAGGTTCCCTCTTGTTCGATCGGGTTTTGGGTGGCCATCACAATAAAAAGCGGTTCCATTTTATGTGTTGTTCCAGAGACCGTTACTTGCCGTTCCTCCATCGCTTCAAGCAGGGCTGCCTGTACTTTCGCTGGTGCGCGGTTGATCTCGTCAGCTAGAACGATGTTGGCAAAGATCGGTCCAGGGTCGAACCTGAACGTGCTGCCATCTTCGGTTTGCTGGTAAACCTCGGTTCCCGTCACGTCTGAGGGAAGAAGGTCTGGTGTGAATTGGATACGACTGAAACTTGCGTCCAGATTGCGAGCCATAGCTTTGACTGCGCGCGTCTTTGCGAGCCCGGGCAGGCCTTCGATCAACAAGTTCCCGTTCGCCAGCAAACCTATGAGCAGCCGGTCGATAACCTCAGTCTGTCCGATGATCGCCTGGCCCATTCGAGCTTTAAGATCATTTATCTGATTAAGTGCATTCATTTGGTTCGTCCAATCGTGGGCAGACGTCAAGAAATCGCAAGAATATGTTCGCCGAGGCGAGGTCTTCCAGAATGTGCAGTGATGATCGAACGTTAGCAGCCTTAATGCGTTCGATCTACTATGAAATCCGATCTGCAATATGTTGCAGGTCAGCTCGGATTTCCGGGCGAATTTCCCCGTGATTTGGAACGTCGCGTATGGTTTCGAACCAGTGTTTGGGTGGCTGCTTTCCAGCCGCTCGGTTCCACGTCAAATCGCCGAGAATTTTCTGTGCTTTGGGGTTTAGGAGTTCGGGCACACGTATGTCGTTTAAGGTCGCCCAAACCCCGGCCCAAAGCCGTCCAACGGACCACGGATTGTAACCACCACCACCCAAAACCAGCAGGCGGGGCGCAACGTCTCGAAGGCTTGCAACGGCACGCCAATGAGCGTTGTTGGATAATGTAAGGCGCGACAGAGGGTCTTCAGCCACAGCATCCGCGCCACATTGCAACACGATGGCCTGAGGCCGGAATGCTTCGGTCGCGGGAAGGATCAGTTGATCGAGGATGGCATAGAACTCATCATCGTTGAGGTTGCGAGGGACTGGCAGATTATACGCGGCCCCACCCGCATCATCGTCAATAGTACCGCTGAAAGGCCATCTTCGTGTTTCATGAACGGAGATCATACGAACCCTTGTCGACCCCCGAAAAGCTGCTTCGACCCCGTCGCAATGGTGTGCGTCGATGTCGACATAAACGATGCGATCTAAACCGGCCTTTAGCAGCGTAAGAATGGCCAATACAGGATCGTTCAGGTAGCAAAACCCGTTTGCTCGATCAGCAAGCCCATGATGGGTTCCCCCGGCGGGGCTATAGACGATGCCACCATTGCGGATCAGCTCGGCCGCCAGCATCGAGCCTCCAGCTGCAGTAGCAGGTCGCCGGTACATTTCCGGGAAAACAGGGTTCGATAAAGTGCCCAGCGCATAGGTCTGCCGCGTTTCTTCCGAAACAGCTTGATCTCTTTCCGCCTGTTGCAGCGCAGCGATGTAATCGGGGGTGTGGAACGCTTCAAGTGCGGCTGGTTTCGCACAAGGGCTTACACGATAGTTGGAGGGTGACAGCCATCCTTGGGCCCTGCATAGGTCAATCACCGTTGATACTCGGGGGATGGCCAGCGGGTGTTTTGAGCCATAGGTGGAATTGCGGTAAATTTCCGATCCTATGAACAATGGGCTCTGCATAGTTTAGTCGGACGCACGAGGGCGTTTTTCTTCGCCCAGTCGCCCGTCCAAAGACATTAGGATTGCAACAGGGCGCAGCGCCGGGATGTGGCTGAAAACGATCAGAATGCAAACAGTCAGGGGTACGCTAAGGAAGGCTCCAATCAGGCCCCAGATTGTGGTCCAGAACATAAGGGCCAGAATGACCAAAAATGTAGACATATTGAGTGATCGTCCCAGCAGCGCTGGATCCAGAAAATTACCGATCAGGAATTGAATGGTGCCACAACCGAGCACGATGATTAGAAACGGACCAATGCTATCGAATTGCACCAGCGCGATGAGCGATGGGAAGATGACGGCGATTATGGAACCAATAGACGGGATGAAGTTCAGCGCGAAGGTTAGTACTGCCCAGGTCTCGGCGAATTCCAATCCCAGCACTTTAAACACCGAATAGCTGATCCCAGCCGTAATCAGACTGATGAAAGTCTTCACTCCGACATAGCGCTGTAGGCTGAACGTGATCGCGTCTAGAATGGCGGAAAACTCGGCTCCCGTTTTTGGGTCGCCAGCGGCCAACCGTATCTTTTTGCGAAATGCCAAGCGCTCGGCCATTAAAAATGCGACGTAAAGGCTAATGAGAAAGAATTGGTTCAACAGCGATGTGGCGCTGCCAAGCAGGATGCGAGCGACATACGACATGTCGATGTTAATGAGGTTGTCGCGGATGAACTTTGTTACGTCATTGCCTACCCAGCCCGTAACGCGGCTTACCGTTTCGTCGAACTGATTTTCATATGTGCCGATCGTTCTGGCAAATTGGGTGGCCTGACTGCCCAAGATGTACATTATGACGAACAAGCCCGCGAGGACGACTGTGACACCTGCGACGTTGGCCAACCAAACCGGCATCTTGGTCAAAGCGATGATCCTGTCGCTCAGTGCGATGATCAGCACATTTACCAGCAAAGCCATGGTCAAAGGGATCAAGAAAGCGGATCCCGCATATAACCCCAGCACAACAAGCGTCGCTACTATGGATACGTCCCGAACGACGGACAGTTTCAGCTTCGACGACGTCACGATATCTTTGTTGTCCGGTGTCATAGGTCGGCTCATCCCAATAGCTGCACGCAGCGCTTACGTTGATCCTGCACAGCGGGGTTGGATTATGCAATGCGTACAGGCATTTGTCCGAGGTTATTTGTGTCCGGTTGCGATTTGCAGGTTCTGTGCCGAGAGTAGCCGGGGTAGTGTCTAGGCATGAGCGCGCGTGTGATTCCTTCTTTCGGCCGACCGATTCAGGCGCTTTGGGTCGCCATCGTTCGCTTTGGCGCTAAGAACGGGTTCGTGATGAGCAGCCACGTGGCGATGTCGCTGATGATGGCTTTGTTTCCCTTCGTACTTTTTACCGTAGCTCTGGCCGGATCGTTGTCGCAGGATTACGTGACAAATGAACTGATCGAACTGATTTTTGGCGCTTGGCCAAAGGATGTCGCTGATCCCATTGTTGCCGAGCTGCGCTCGGTTCTGTCAGAGTCTGGTTCCGGCGTTATTACGTTGGGTGGTTTGCTGGCGATCTTTTTTGCCTCCAACGGGGTGGTGGCCGTACGCGCGGCAATGAACCAAGCTTATCATGATCACGACAGCTGGCCGTTCTGGAAAACAAGGCTGTTGTGTTTGGGCTTGGTCATCGTCGGAGGGGCTACCATTCTTGCCATTGCCGCCGTTGAGGTCGTTTTACCCGTTTATACCCGTCTTGTAACCGAACGGACCGATGTAAACGTGTCCAATTGGCTGTCCGTGGATCGCTTGCGCTGGACGTTTACGGTGGCGGTTCCTGCGGGCACCGTGGTTCTTGCTCATCTCCTTCTGCCAACGCGGCGCCATAAGTTGCGGCAGATTTTGCCCGGTGTACTTCTGACGTTGGCGTTGTGGGCCGCCGGAGGTTGGGGGTTTTCGATCTACATTGCGCAGTTTGCCAGTTACAGCGCCACCTACGCTGGTCTGGCAGGGGCCATGGCCGCGTTGATCTTTTTGTACCTGTGCGCGGCAATTCTGATACTGGGCGCTGAGTATAACGGTGCGTTGATGGACCTTCAGAACGAGTCGGAGCACCCAGTATGATCAGGTCGGCAATTGTTGTTCTTGGGTGTCTGTGGTCATGCGTCGCTCTTGCTGAAACCCCCGTGTATGTTGGCTCAGACACATGTGTGGAGTGTCACACTGAAGAGGCAGAGGCTTGGTCCACGTCTCATCACGCATTGGCTTGGACTGACGTTGAATCGGGACATGTGGTTGCGGATTTCGATGGCACGCGTTTCGATCATGATGGAATGACTGTCGAATTTAGCAATTCAGACGGCGCACTTGAAGCTCAAGTGACAGAAAAGGATGGGGTAGTCACCCGATACGGCGTGCACTCTGTCGTGGGGATCGAGCCGCTTCAGCAATATCTCTTCGAAACCGAACCGGGACGGCTGCAGAGTTTTGATGTCGTCTGGGACACTGAAGAGCAGCAATGGTACCACCTTTATCCAGATCAGGATCTGCCGCCGGACGACGGATTGCATTGGACCGGTCCCTATAAAAACTGGAATGCACGGTGTGCGGAGTGTCATGCAACTGGGTTTGAAAAGAACTACGATGTGCAGACGCGCAGCTATAGCTCGTCACAGGCAGAGATAGGGGTTGGATGCGAAGCCTGCCACGGCCCCGGGTCCGCGCATATAGATTGGACCAAAGGTCAGAGCGTTGCCGAAGACCTAAGTGAGTTCGGTTTCACCATGAGCTGGGGTAGGGGCCGCACTGAGGCTGAGATTCAGCAATGCGCAGGCTGTCATTCGCGACGCGAAGCGCATGGCGACGGCAATCCGATCTCCGGCACAGCTTATCACGACGCCTACAATCTCGCCCCGCTGCGCCCTGGGGTTTATCATCCCGATGGTCAGATTCTGGACGAAGTTTATGTCTATGGTTCATTTCTGCAGTCCAAGATGTACGCGCAGGGCGTTGGGTGCATGAACTGCCATGAACCTCATAGCGCAGAGCTGCGTGCGGAAGGAAACGGCGTTTGCACGCAGTGCCACTCCCCAGCTGCAAACACTCAATTCCCAACTCTGACAGCCAAGGAATATGACGCGCCAAGTCACCATCATCATGCTGAAGATAGCGCCGGGGCACAGTGCGTTTCGTGTCATATGATCGAGCGCGTTTACATGGGGGTCGACGGCAGACGCGACCACAGTTTCCGTGTTCCGCGCCCCGATCTTGAGCTAGGTGAGGACGCGTGCACCGATTGCCATGACGATCAAACCCAAGCATGGGCTGCGCAGCGGATTGAAGAATGGTTCCCGACGTCTTCGCACAGAGGTCCGCACTTTGGGACGGTCTTTGAGAAGGCATCAACAGGCGGGATAAACGAGCCCTCCGATCTAATTGGAATAGCGACTGATACGGAGGCCGCAGGTATTGTGCGGGCCACAGCCGCGTATCTTTTACAACCTGTTGCATCACTCGAAATAGCGGAAAAGACGGCCTCTTTGCTGACCGATGCCGATCCTATGGTGCGGGCATACTCTGTGCCTTTGCAACGCATGGCAAACTTGCCTGACCGGGTAAAACGCCTTGAGCCTTTGCTTTCGGACCCGTTACGCAATGTACGCATTTCGGCTGCCAAAGAGTTCCTCTCCATTCCCAGTCAGGCACTGGAGCCTGAGCAGCAAGTTCTAGTCGGTCGTGGAATGGAAGAGTGGCAGGCCGCCATCGGCAACCGTCTGGATTTTCCTGAGACGCATTTGGTTTTGGGGGGGATGGCCCTGACATTCCGCAACGCACCCGCGGCTGAGCGCGCCTTTCGCGAAGTTGTCACTCTGGATCCGCAGCGCGCTGAAGCTTGGCCGATGTTGGTGCAATTGGCGCAGATTAATCGGGGGCCTGATGCGGCAAAGCAAGTCTTGAAACAGGGCTTGGAATTGCTGCCAGACGATCCCGCGCTCTTGCAACTGAGGCAGCAACTCAGCCCCTAAAAGGGCTTTGCATTGTCTGGTTCAGGCCACTTTTCCGGCAAATTTACGAAATAGCGTCAGGGCAAGGTAGAAAACCCAGGCCTACAGGTGAGTTATGTCGGATAACCCGGTGCATACATCGCAGCTTAAGCGCCAAGTCCCGCTGAGCCAGCGGATTGCGGATTTGCAAGCCCGCAAACCGGAATACATCAATCATGGTCAAGCGCTTTTACTGCAACGGACGGCGTCCGCTTCGCTTCGCGAGCAGTTTCTAACCGGCGATCGAATTTCGCTGGACGATTAAGATCAACCGCGGAAGCCGGTCGCGACCACGAACTTCTCAGAGCTATCCGACCGGGAAGCCGGTGGTTTCACATTGGATACTTTGGTGAACTTCTGCTTCAACAGCTTTTGCAGATCACCTTCGGCTCCACCCGCCAAAACCTTCGCGACAAAAGTTCCGCCTTCTTCCAGCACGTCAAAAGCGAAATAGGCAGCGGTTTCGCATAGGGCCATAATGCGCAAGTGATCGGTCTGCTTATGCCCGGAAGAAGCCGCGGCCATATCGGACATCACTACGTCAGCTTTACCACCCAGCCAGTCTTTGACTTTTTGATCGGCGTCCTCGTCCATGAAATCCAGCACATGTGCGGTCGCGCCTGCAACCGGTTCGACCTCTTGAAGGTCAACACCCAGAACGGTTCCGATCCGCTTGCCGCTTTTTTCACCTAATGCGTTGACGCGTTTGACTGCTACCTGCAGCCAACCACCCGGAGCACACCCCAGATCAACCACACGTGCGCCGGGCACGAGGAAGCGGAATTTCTCATCCAGTTCCAGTATCTTGAATGCCGCACGCCCACGATAACCCTCGGCCTGAGCGCGTTTGACATACGGGTCATTCAATTGCCGTTCGAGCCAACGAGTCGAACTAAGCTTGCGCCCGCGAGCGGTTTTAACTTTCACCTTCAGATCGCGCTGCCCACGGCCCGAGGTGTTTTTGCCACTTGGTGTTTTGGCCATAGTTGGGGTCTCCTGAAGACTGCACGGCGTCTATCTGTTAGCCGAGCGGGTATCAAGCGAATGATATCGGCGGATCTTTCAATAGCAAATCCAGTAACGGAGTGGAAACACCACGCAACGACCGACCGATCCCATTCAACGCATTTTCGCGAAAGGGGGACGGTCAGACATACCTTGCTGAAAAAGCTGGGCTTCCGGCGATTGCGTCTTGGGGATTGCGACGGGAATCCGACCTATGTCTATCGCGAAGTGAGGGCAATTTCGTACGAAATGAAAGCCGCATGGTAAAGGCGTTAAGGTCAGAACGGTCCGTCTTCCAAAACACCGTCCGCACTCATCTGCGCATAGAGCAAACCTTCGCGCAGTCCCCGGTCTGCCACAGAAAGTCGGTCAGTCGGCCAGCATCTCAACAACGCTTGCAAAATGGCCGAACCGGACATGATGAGGGCCTGCCGGTCATCACCGATCCGCGGATCTCGCCGTCGTCCCAATGGGCCAAGTTCCAAATACCCGCGGATGACTTTGTCAATCTGATCGCTGGTCATACGCAAACCGTCCACTTTGGTCCGGTCATAGCGTTTTAGCCCAAGGTGAGATGCAGCTACGGTCGTAACCGTTCCACTGGTGCCAACGATCTGAAATCCTGCGCGGGCTTGTTCGTCCTTATAGGGGGCAAAATCGGCAAGGTTCTCTTCGAAAAACCAGCTCATTAGTGCAAAACGGGCCGAGTCGTCCTCAACATCGTGAAATTGATCGCGCAACGTGGCGACGCCCAGCGGAACGCTGATCCAATCAACAACCTTGGCCGCAGGAAAGGGGCTGTCGGCCGTATGAAACCCATTGTGGAGACGCATGATCGCTGCGGGCCGGTCACGGCGCGGAACGGATGAGATATCGATCCACACTAGTTCTGTTGAACCGCCACCGATATCCACAACCAACAACTGTTCGGTCTTGGTCGACACCAAAGGTGCGCAAGAGATCACTGCGAGGCGCGCCTCTTCTTCCGGTTGGATGATTTCCAGCGTGAGACCGGTTTCGCGTTTGACTTGTCTGATGAAGTCACGAGAGTTCTTGGCGCGACGACATGCTTCGGTCGCAACAAGTCGCATTCTTTTGACTTTGTTGCGTTTTAGCTTTTGCTGGCAGATCCGAAGCGCCTGAATGGTACGCGCCATGGAGGACCGAGACAACCGTCCGGTCCGTTCCAAACCCGCGCCCAATTGCACGGACTTGGAAAAGCTGTCTACCACATGGAACCCGCTACCCTTGGGCTGGGCTATCAACATGCGGCAGCTATTTGTTCCCAAATCCAGCGCCGCATACAACGCATCTGGATCGGGCCTTGCTGGCGCGGGGCTTTCGACCGCCTTAGGGAACGCGCCCGCACCTTTGGGACGCTTGGGCGCCATCTTAAACGCCCTCCGATTTTCGAGTTACCCCGACCATAGGTCGCGTGTCTTCTTCGTGCAAGACGCTCATTAAAGTGATGAGCATTTTGATAACCCATTCGTTAGCCAATGGGGTACAAGTCCGGTATCCCGTCGTAGGCAAAAACGTCGCTTGAAATACGCCTTGTGTCGAAATTCGACCGACCTTCTTGCCTATAGAAGTTTAGAAACTGCCCATCTGGTTAGGAGGAATCAAAAGCAATGCCTGACGTCACCATCGTTTACTGGCGCGACATTCCCGCCCAAGTCATCGTCGGCAAAGGTCGCCGAGGCGCCAAGCGGCAATTGGAAGAGCGGTTTGAACAAGCCATCGACCGTGCAGCTATGAAGGTGAATGCCAAGGATAGTGATGCCTACCTAGCCGAATGGCGCAAGGCCGAACCTTTTGCGGTTGAGGGCGATCCGTCCGAGATCGCCGAAGCTGAAGCCACGCGTTTGGAAGCAGAATACGATCAGGACCGCATCAAGGCGCTGATCGCAAATGACGGTTGGGCATGAGCCCCAAATCTATATGGGAGGCCGCAATGGCTTTGCTGAACTTCAAGAAACGTGATGCGGCCGAAAATGGCCCTGTGAACCCGACCGTCGAAGCCTTTTTGCAGGGCTACTCGATCGAGGTGATGCCGCGCACCGCCGAGAAAGTCGAAGACTTCCGCGCGTTGCTGCCTGAAGGTACCCGTGTTTACATTGCCCACATTGAGGGCACTCCGATCGAAGATATGGTGAAAACCGCCAAGCGCATTGCCGCCGAAGGTTACCCGGTCATGCCGCACTTCCCGGCGCGTATCATCAAGGATGCAGCAACCCTGGAAAACTGGATCTCGATGTACCAAGGCGAAGCGGGCGTTGACCAAGCGCTGCTGCTGGCCGGTGGTGTTGCCAAGCCCCACGGTGATTTTGACAGCTCGATGCAGTTGCTGGAAAGCGGTCTGTTCGACAAGGCAGGCTTCAAGCGTCTGCACGTTGCCGGTCACCCCGAAGGCAACAAGGACATCGATCCCGATGGTTCGACCAAGAACGTTGACGACGCGCTGCGCTGGAAACAGAAATTCTCGGAAACCACCGATGCTGAAATGGCGCTGGCAACCCAGTTCGCGTTTGACGCCAAGCCGATCATCGCATGGGCGGACGGTCTGAAAGAGGCGGGTATCGATCTGCCGATCCACATCGGTATCGCGGGTCCGGCCAAATTGCAGACCCTGATCAAATTCGCCATTGCCTGCGGCGTTGGTCCGTCGCTGAAGGTTCTGCAGAAACGCGCGATGGACGTGTCCAAGCTGCTGCTGCCTTATGAGCCGACCGATGTTCTTACCGAACTGGCCAACCACAAAGCGGCTAACCCGGATTTCAACATCACCAACGTACACTTCTTCCCGCTTGGTGGCATCAAGACCAACGCCAACTGGGCAATCAACAACGGCGGCGCTTCGGCAAAGCCTGTAAACTCCTAAGGAACGGACATGACCCGTACAGTCGTAGAATCAAAAACAAAAACAGCCGTCCTTGGCTTTGACGAGCCGTTCTGCGTGATCGGTGAGCGGATCAACCCGACCGGTCGTAAGAAACTGGCCGCCGAGCTAGAAGCAGGCGACTTCTCGACCGTTGAGAAAGACGCCATCGCTCAGGTTGCTGCAGGCGCGACCGTTCTGGATATCAATGCGGGCGTTGTCTACAACTCCAACCCGAACCCGAACGAGACCGAGCCGCCGCTGATGACCAAGATCGTCGAGCTGGTTCAGGGTCTGGTTGATGTGCCGCTTTGCATCGACTCGTCAGTTCCGGGTGCTCTAGAAGCTGGCCTGGCGGCGGCCGAAGGCCGTCCTCTGTTGAACTCGGTCACAGGCGAAGAAGAGCGTCTGGAAATGGTTCTGCCGCTGGTCAAGAAGTACAACGTTCCTGTTGTTGCGATCTCGAACGACGACACCGGCATCTCAGAAGATCCCGATGTGCGTTTCGATGTTGCCAAAAAGATCGTTGAGCGCGCTGCCGATTTCGGTATCCCGGCGCATGACATCGTCGTTGACCCGCTGGTTATGCCGATTGGTGCGATGGCAACTGCTGGCCAGCAGGTTTTTGCTCTGGTCCGTCGTCTGCGCGAAGAGCTGGGCGTGAACACCACCTGCGGTGCGTCCAACATCTCCTTCGGCCTGCCGAACCGCCACGGCATCAACAACGCCTTCCTGCCGATGGCAATGGGCGCTGGCATGACTTCGGCGATCATGAACCCGGTTGCTCTACCGGTGACGCAGAAGAAGATTGCCGAGAAGAAAGAAGCAGTGGCGGCCGCTGGCATCATCCTGCCCGAAGGTATGGACGACGAAGCATTTGTTCAGATGTTCGGCCTGGGTTCGACCCTGCCGCGCGCAGGCAAGGAAATGGAGGCCATCCGCGCCGCTAACCTGCTGACCAACAACGACCCGCATGGCGGGGCGTGGATCAAGTTCAACAAATCGCCTGAAGAAGCGGCTGCGGCCGGTGGTGCAGGCGGTCGTCGCGGTGGTGGCCGTCGTCGTCGCGCCTGATCTGTTCGCCATTCTGAATTAAGGCCGGGCCCAGTGCCCGGCCTTTTTTGTTTTGACCCTGATCAATGCTGGGTATTGTCCGGCCTGCGACAATGCTGAAATCCCGAATTAGATATCAGGTGTATTGATGAGCAAACATTACCCACCAAAGCTATCGGATGCTGACCTCGGTAAACGTCTGGGGAAAAAGGAATATTTCGAGAAGTTGGTTGACCTTCAGGCGCAGCTGTCCTTGATCCAGCAAGCCTTTTTGTTTCATGGCGTCAAAGGTGTGCTTGTCTTTGAAGGTTGGGACGCGGCGGGCAAGGGCGGAACAATACGGCGGATTAGCCAAGCACTTGATCCGCGCAGTTTTAAGGTTTGGCCGATTGGAGCACCGCGCAACTACTATCTAAATCGCCACTATCTGCTGCGCTTTTGGGAAAGACTGCCACCCGAAGGAGCGATCTCGGCTTTTGATCGCAGTTGGTATGGTCGGGTTCTTGTAGAGCGCCTTGAAAAATTCACGCCCGAGAAACGCTGGCGCGCTGCTTACCGAGAAATTAACGATTTTGAGCGAATGCTCGTCGATGACGGGACACGCATAGTGAAGCTGTTTTTTCACATATCTCCAGATGAACAGATGGCTCGTTTTACAGAGCGGCTGCATAATCCTATGAAGCGCTGGAAACTGACCTATGAAGATTTCCGTAATCGTGAGCGATGGGCTGAGGCAGAAGTTGCAGTAGACGAAATGCTGGCACGAACTTCGACTGAAACTGCGCCTTGGCATGTCATTCCAGCCAACAACAAGAAATACGCCAGAATCAGCGCGATGAGTGCGATCGTGGATGCGTTTTCCAAGGATATTGATCTTAGTCCACAGCACTTGGATAGGCAGACCCTGGACGCGGCTTGTGAAGCCTTGGACGTGGATAAGTCACTAATCGACAGTTTGCGTGCCCGGACTGAGTAATCTCGACACTCTGCCGAAACGCGCTTGCAGTGGATAAACTGGCGGTGCTATCCACCGCGAAGCGGCGGGTATGATGTAATGGTAGCCTGTCAGCTTCCCAAGCTGAACGCGCGGGTTCGATTCCCGCTACCCGCTCCAAAAATATTGCCTAACTCAATGTAAAATAGACAGTAAAAAAGGGGCCGACTAAGCAGCCCCCCTTTTTGATTCTGCTAGGCGGCTTTTCCTTCGATCGGGTTCTCGAGTTCAGCGACTTTCACCAGATTGACGCCTGTGTCCCAGTGAGCCTTAAATTTGCCGTTTTTCTCGGAGCGCAAGATAGGTCGATCCGATTGGCATTGTGTATAGAGCATTCACTCTTTACCCAGGGCGGACCCCTTAGCTACTTTTACCCATTCGAGCCACGCTTTTCGCTGTTCGGGGAAAGGGCACGGAACGCCTCGAGAAGAAGCGCCTCGTCGTCTTTGTCAGGTGCGCTGAAATCAACAAGCTCAGTTGGCTCCACATCAAGGGCTGCGGCAATAATAGCCTGTTTCTTGGTGGTGAGTGGACGTGTCCCCTTTTTCTAACTGCGCCAAATAAGAACGAGATAAATCAACCTTCACTGCAAGTTCGTCCTGAGTAAGCCCTTTGGCTTTCCGGATTTCTTTAATGCGTATTTTCATGACCGATCTTTACAGCCATTGTAGAGCCCGCCTTGGCGGTTTCTATCGGGTTTGCTGTGCGGTGAACCGCATCTGCCTTGGAGCCTGTCAATTGGGCTTTGTGGGTGGTCGCGTATTATCGGTTAAGAACTGCAGAGTTCGAAGAACTCTGTTGGGGGTTGATCCATTTGATGAGTGCCAATTCCATTCTTTTTCTGCATTTGTGGATCGCGAGCTCAGGGCTAGACACTTTCTCGACCAATGACCTCTTCCATGTGCGAGTTCTCCTCGGTCTCATCTAGTTAGTAACAATGTGGCAGCTTGAAACAGCAAAAGTGAACATGTCACAAATCTCTCTACATGGGGGAAAGGTCAGTTTTGAGGTCAAGATTGAGGTCAAGATTGATGTCAGAAAAAGATTTGTTTTTAAACAATAAAAGCTGAACCGGAGGTCAGGATAAAGTCAGGTTGGCGGTCAGCCGGAAGTCACTAAAGTAACAAATAAACAAGAACATTGGTGATGATACGCGCGCGAAAGCGTTGCAAATTGTTGCTTACAGCGAAGTTGTCGCAAAGTCTGCGGTCATCTTGAGGCGTAAAAGGCACCGCCCCGGAATGAGCAGCACAAAAGACAATCCAGCTTTGGCAGATACTACCTGGTTAGACGCATTCGACCTGAATGCGCGCCAGCGTGACTTTGTGCTTGCATACTTGGCCGATCCGAACGGGAAACAGGCCACAATCAAATCCGGGTATGCGGAAGGATCAGCAGAGGTCACAGCATCGCGGCTGCTAAGTAATGCTAAGGTCGCCGCCGCAATCGCTGAGGGCCGGAAACAGGTCGAGAGCAAGGCAATACTGGATGCAGAGGGCATTGTGAACCTATGGACACAGATCGCACTGGCAGACCCAAGCGAGCTGTCCCAGCACATCCACGCGCCCTGCCGCTACTGCCGTGGCATCGACCATCAGTACCAGTGGAAGACAGAACGAGAGTTCACTGAGCGCAAGGCATAAGTGATCTTCTCAATGTTCCACGACGAAACAGAGCGCGACGTTGCTATGTCTGGCGCAATCGTGGGATCCTCGTATCCCTGACAATGCAGACGCCTACGGCTACAGACTTACAGACCCGCCTAATCCTGACTGCCCGGAATGCTCTGGCTTTGGGATTGAAGTCATCCGCATGGCCGACACACGCAATCTCAGCCCCGCTGCGCGCCTTCTCTACGATGGCGTGAAGGAAACCAAGCAGGGCATCGAGATCAAGACGCAGGACGGCACCAAGGCTCTAGAGAACATCGCCAAGCATCTGGGCATGTTCGCGGGCAAGGTCGATTCGGAAGAGGCCAGCCCGCTGGGCCGCCTTGTTCAGCACATGATGGGCGCAGGTAACGCAGTGCCCGTCAATTCTGCAACGAAAGCGACTACTTGGCTGGTGCGCCCTCCATCGCAGACCATTGCTGGTGAAATGGATGGTACCGCTGAGAACCTTGCGGTCGTAGAGACCAGCAACGCCGCGTTGTTTCGGGAAAATGTTCTTAGTGCGGTTGATACGCTTTTGGTCGAGCCAGAACAGATGCGATATGGATGATCCTTCTGTCGCCCTTGAATCACGATAGCGCAGTTGACGGAATCGACCGAGTAATGGCCGCTCCGCATGGAAACTCGTCATTCGATAGAAACGGTCTTATGACGGCAGAGAGCTTATTCTACCGAACGCTGCACGATTGTTCGCTGGTGGGTGAAGCATAACCAGCCGAACTGGACCCGTTGGATCAAAAATCCCACTTGAAGCCTGTTTCTTGTTCAGTCACGTCCCAAAGCCTTGTCATGACTGATTTGTCATACGCGTGTGGGTTCAATGTACCTTTACCGACCGGGCCAATGGCTTCAAAGCGGCCTGTTGGTCCGTAGAGCGCGCGTTGTTCGATAAGATTCTCTTCGGTGGCGCACATGACTTCGGGATAGGACCCTTGTTCGGCCGTTTGAACCATCGGCGTCATGGTCATGAGCCACCAGATAAACCGCATCGTCCGGCTGCCACTTGTACTGATCAGTGACGTTGCCGACGAGCCGGGATGGCAGACATAGACCTCGACCTCGGTGCGCCCTGCGGCGGCAAGCCTGTCCTGTAATTCATAGGCGAACATCATTTGCGCCAGCTTGCTTTGTGAGTAGGCGGTATTCGGCCCGTAACCCTCTTCCCAGTTCATGTCGTCGAACTTGATCGTCTTCAGACCCATGTTGTAACCGAGACTGGCGACAACAACGATCCGACCTTTTGAGGCTTCGATCCGCTCAAACAGAAGACCACAGAGTAAGAAGTGACCGTAGTGGTTGGTGCCGAGCTGGCTCTCGAACCCATCCTCTGTCAGCTTGCGGGTTGGCACCTGCGCGATGGCAGCATTGCAGATCAGCGCATCAATCCGGGGAACGGAACTCAGAACCTCGTCCGCAGCTTCGCGTACGCTTGCGAGCGATGTCAGATCCATGCGAATGAAGCTCACTTCCGCTTCACTACCGAACTCACTCTTCAGGTCCGCAGCAGCAGCCTGGGACTTCGCAACCGAGCGGTTTAACATCACAACCTTAGCGTTCTTTTTAAGGAGCGTCCGCGCGGCCTGGAACCCGGCACCGGCGTTGGCACCCGTGATGAGGTAGGTCTTGCCGGAGAGGTCGCCGAGGCGCTCAGGCATCCAGCCATTGGGTCCAAATGTGGTATCTGGCATCTTTTGTCTCCTATCCGCGTTGGCGAATGGGCCAAGCGAACTTTGTTTAAGAATGGAAATGCAGATAGCTCTCATCAGAACGCAAAAATAGGCGAGTTTATCGCAAATACTTGCCCGATTATATCAAGATAGTTGTCAGCATCGATCTGGAGCCTTTACATCGCTCTTATGAGCAAGGATCAGATCAAGCAAATCATCGCAGACCGAACCGAAACGGACGGCCTGACCGAGACGGGCATCAAGGGTGTGCGGCTTTTTCGCGCCACGCGTTCAATCCCCTGTGTTCCAGCCGTTTACGAGCCCTGCATCGTGGCCATCGTGAGTGGGGTGAAGGAAGCCGTTCTGGATGGCCGAAGATACGCATACGACAACAGTCAATATCTCTGCTGCCCAATGTCGATGCCGGTCAAGGCGGGAACACCATTGGCCTCGCATGACAACCCTCTCTACGGGGTTATGATCTCACTGGAACAACGTGTCATGGCCGAGCTGGCGATGGAGATGGAAAATGCCGGGGGCGTTCTGCCTTCGGTCAAAGGAGAACTCCGGGAGCCGGGAATTAGGCTCGCGCGATGGGACGATGGGTTTACGGAAGCGCTGCTACGGCTGCTGCAGCTCGGAGACAGCGAGACGGATACAGCGGTTCTCGGCGAGGCGCGATTGCGTGAGGTGCTCTATTCAATCTTGAAGGGAGAAGCTGGCACCTTCGCACGGCAGGCATTTGGTGCTGGCAACGCCATCGCACGTTCCATTGCGCATGTGTCGTCACACTTGGATGCGCCGATCTCGATTGACGAAATGGCAAGCCGAGCGGGCATGAGCCGGGCCGTCTTCCATCGCAAATTCAAGCAGGTTACGACGATGGCACCAATCCAATTCGTTAAGTCGATGCGCCTCAACAACGCCGCCATGAAGATCGCGGGCGGGATGCCTGTGAACGAAGCAGCAATGGACGTTGGCTATGCCAGCACGTCCCAATTCAGTCGCGAGTTCAAGCGAATGTATGGACAATCGCCGAGGCAATGGAGTGACGAACAGAAACTGCTGGCCAGAATTGCTTAAGGCTGACTTGGGAGCAGAGCGGACTTGGGAGCCACCGCAGCGAACGGCCGTTTTCGTCCGCATTGCTGCCGTTGTTGCAACGCGCGGTGAATGGCCGCTCTGAGCCCAATCTGTACCCTGGGTTTTATTGCTGCATGCGCTTGCAGCAGCAAAACGCTGCGATTGCCGAATATCTAGTGCCGCCAAGCAGCGGAAAAACCGGTCACTCATGCAAATTGCAGCGATGCTCGCGGCGGCAGCTCACAGTTCGCCCGACAAAGCCGTCCTTCACTTCATCCGCAACAGCTATCGCCTAGCTGAATTGGTGGACACGGGACCGTGGCATATGAACAGTAAACACAACAGTCGCCTTCCAACGGCTTCAAAATTGTTTTGCACGACTTGCATTCATAGAACCACTGGCAAGCATCCGTTGGCATTTGCTCGGTTTCGCTGTGGCCACACTTCGGGCAAGTCAGGGTGCTTTCTAGGACTACAGTTTGTTTTGTCATAGTCTCACATCTGCATGATCAGGTAATCGTTAATCCGTGCCTCGTTAAACACAACGACCCAAGCCACGCCGTTGATTAGAGTCGTTCCTGCAAGCCGCCATTTCAACGTCGGTAAGGAACCGCGCCGATAAGATACCAGCCACGATATCGCGACGAGCGCCGTTGAAATCGTCAGCACATAGTAACTCGCTGCCGCAACCTTCCCAAAGATTGCCAACCAACTGCCGCCCAGCCCCAGTAACATCATTGTCATGGGCAAAACGCAGCAAGTCGCGACGCCAAGCGCTGATAGCGATCCCAAATAGTTGAGGCTAAGGTATTTCTGCATTCTGTTTCCCTCATGAGCCATGACGCGCGGAGTTGTAGAGACAGCAACTTCTCGTATAACGTCTGTAGCCACTTCAGGATCAAGGCAGGAAATCTCACATGTTTGCGATTGGGGAAGCATCCCGGCAGAGCGGAGTCGGAATTGAAACTATCCGCTATTACGAACGCGAAGGGATCGTGCCGAAACCAGAAAGGGCATCGAATAATCGACGCATGTACTCCGCGCACGATGTTGGACGGCTTCGTTTTCTAAGGAAGTGCCGAGACTTGGGTTTTTCGCTTGCCGATGCAAAGGTGCTTCTCAACCTGTCCGAAGGCGATAGCGAGGATTGCCAATCCGTTAAGGAACTGGCCGAGCTTCATATCTCCAATGTGCGTATGAAGATAATCGAACTTAAGCGATTGGAGGCCGCCCTGAATGAACTTACGGCCAACTGTAACATCGGGAACGTTTTTTGCCCGATGCTTGCGCAGTTACGGACCTACTAATGGCACTTTGAGGCTCGCAGTCGCCCTATGCCAACGCAGCATGACCCAAGATTCGGGCCGCGCAGAATCTACCGTTCGTTAGAGAAGTCAACTCGTTGATTTAGCAATGTTTCCATCAATCAATGAACATTTTTGCCTCGCCGCGGTGTTCTTGAAGCACACTGCGATTTCGGACAGTGAGCCCTACCTACCGTGCCTGAGCAATCAATTTGCTGCATACGCACTCGGCAGGTTTTTATCATGAAGCCGACCTCTGATTTCCGAATCGCAGAGCAATGGTTCTGCTTATCCTTGTCCTAAATTGGGCTAGGCAGACTCAGATCTTCTGTTGCTTTCTATTGTATCAAGGCTTGTATCGTGCGTACTCGAAGTCCATATACACAAGGCTAACGTTTTTCTTTTTCGACCTGCTGTCTCCCAAATTCGGCGCTCAGTCTTTCGATTCAGACCGACCACGCCGAGTCGCCGCAATAATGCGGGCGGCAAGTATTAGGAGACTTCGACCATGGCAAATGGCACAGTAAAATGGTTCAACTCGACCAAAGGTTTTGGCTTTATCGAACCTGAAGATGGCAAGCGCGACGTGTTCGTGCATATTTCAGCACTCGAACGTTCCGGCATTAGCGAATTGAAGGACGGCCAGAAGGTTACCTTCGACGTCGAGGCTGGCCGTGACGGACGCGACAGCGCCGCCAACCTGGCACTTGCATAGCCTGCTAGGGGCACCCTTCTGGGGTGCCCGTTTGCTCAGAGGGCTCCTAAGAGCCGTTGGAGAACAAGTCAGTTGCAACAGCAGGAATTGACCCGGGCGCTCGCGCAATACCGTGTGCCCGATACGAAGCGTAGCGTTTTTGAACTGACAATCACTGTCATCCCCTTTTTCGCGCTATGGGGCGCAGCGTGGTTTGCACTATCCCTTAGTATCTGGGTCGCTGTTCTACTGGCCATCCTGAACGCCGCATTTCTGGTGCGTATCTTCATCATCATGCATGATTGTGGTCACGGATCATTCTTTAGAAACCGTACCGTTTGCAATTGGACAGGCCGGGTCCTGGGTGTTCTCGCCCTCACACCTTATGACGTCTGGCGGCAAAGCCATGCGATTCACCACGCCTCAACCGGCAACCTTGATCGGCGCGGGATGGGCGATATCCCTACGTTGACTGTAGAGGAATACCTGAAGCGCAAGTGGGCCAGTCGTGCCGCTTACAGGTTAATCCGGAACCCCTTCTTCCTGTTCTGTATCGTACCGGTCTACACGTTCTTTCTTCAAAATCGCTTGCCTTTTGGGTTCATGCGGTCAGGCTGGCTGTATTGGGCAAGTGCAATGGGAACAAACGCCGCGATTGCGGTGGTCCTGGCTCTGATTTTTTGGATCGGAGGCCTGGATGTATTGGTTTATGTATTCCTGCCAACCATGATCGTCGCCGCGTCGATTGGTATTTGGCTTTTCTATATTCAGCACCAGTTTGAACACACGACCTGGGAACGGGAAGAGGGGTGGAATCTTCAGAACGCCGCTTTCTTTGGAAGTTCTCACTATGCCCTACCAGGCATCCTGCGTTGGTTCTCTGCCAATATTGGTGTGCACCATGTTCACCACCTTGCCAGCCGCATACCGTTTTATCGGTTAAACGAGGTTTTGCGTGACCATTCCGAGTTGGAAGATTGCCAGCGTATTACTTTATATGAGAGCTTTCATTGTGCGCGATTGCACCTTTGGGACGAAAAAAGTCAGCGCTTGCTGACATTTTCCGAGGCTTTGTCGAACACCAATAACAACTCAGTGTAGTCTGGCGCGCACCAGATATGCCTCGACAGTGTCACCGCCTAGGGCGCGAATGGCCTCCAGTCGGTGAAGGCCTTCGATCAGCACGAACCTCTTGTTGTCCGCGCGTATCTGGATCGGGGTCTTCTGGCCGTTCTTCAGGATATCTTCGGCCAGCGTCAGAACTTTTTGTTGATCAAGCGTTTTCGCCCGTTTCACAGGTACATAGATCAGGTCGAGCGGATATGGTCTTTTCTCCAACATAAGCTACGTGAGCAACCTTTCGTGCAATTGTTCCGGTTCAGAGTTCGTTGCAAAAGCTGGGGCTGGAACGTGCGTCATAGAACCGAACGAACAGCATCGCGCAGTTCCTGATGCATGATCCAAGTCGCTGGTTCATCGTCACTTTTGATGTGAGAAAATGCCAGAACCTGTGCGGCGCCATCATTCTGTGCCGATCCGGCTTCGGGAAGCTCGAGTTCCAGATATTCTGCGATCAATAGCCCGATTTTCTTGAAGACCTTGACGGACGCTTCGCGCGATTTGTAACCAGCCGCCTGAGACAAGTGACCAATGGTCAGACCCTCCTTGCCTGCGATTGTAAGTTTTTTGAGCATTGTAACCTGTGCAGGGGTCAGCCTGATCTGGCGCAATGCCTCGGCATATTCTCTTTCGCTGGGAACAAGGGTACCGGAGTTTCCCTCCAATCGGCGTTGACCGCTACGCTTCCTGTCTCGTGCTTTGAGAATTTCTTTTAAGGCTTCAATGGCCAATGCCGGTGTTTCGCCAACTGCATCGGCAATCATTGCCTGCGTTTGAGCTGGTGGCTTGGGGAATGCGCGCGCAACGCTGTTGCCGCTCAGAATACCAGCCTTAATCAAGTACTTTCCGAACTCTTCTTCAATCACGCCTGATACGTCGGCGTTCCGCGACTTACGAACACTGCGGTCCTGAAATGCTCTTTGTTCCAGACCACGAACTGATATCTTTGAACCGTGAAGGGTTACTTGAGGGGCATTTTTGCGCATCAGAGAAACACGACCACAATTATGGCCGCAACAAACACCGCTAACGCGATAAACATCTTCACTCTGTAGGACCAGCGATGCGCCCTTTCGGCTTTGAGCATTTTGCCCAGGTTTTCGTCAATCGAGTTATGGTTCACGGCTTGGTCCTTCCGGATATGTCAGGCGATATTGATTTCCCCAACCTATTTTCGCGGCATATTTTCGGTGCACTTATCGTTCTGTCTTGTGAACGGCCGATTACATTCCCAACCATCACCTCTCCGATTCAAATGAGCGTTTGAAGGGACAAGGATCGCAACGCACCTGTCCTGGTTTGCGCGAAAGCCACGTTCGCATTTCCATCCAGAGTAGGTTTCAGGCGCAAGGTATGCATGCAGTGGAACGGCCACAGGCTCACAGCCGCTCTCCGCTGCCCTGTAACCTCTGAGGCATACCCAACCATCCGCGCTGTTTTTGTCAGTCAGACGGCCGTTGCTTGGGACACTAATCGCAACACAATCCTGGCTTTCCTTACGAAATCCCCAGTTGCAGTGTATTTCCTGTGCGCCAAACCGGGTTTCAACGTACCCATTTTGCGGCGCAGTCATTTCTTCGCATTTTTCTCCGACTTGCCGGAAGAGCCGATTGCACACCCATCGATCTCCAGTCGATGCAAGGTAGGCATTCTCAGGAACATTGATTTCCTCGCAAAACTCCCCGACATGCTGGAAACCATGTTTGCATTCCCAGCCACTGCCATAGGAGCTACCCGTCAAATATGCGTTTTCTGGTAAGTCTGTTTTTTGGCAGGATCCGTTTTTGTTTTCGAAACCTTCCTCACAAACCATTCCGTCGGCATTGCCTGTGACTTGGGCAGGAAGCTGCGTCCCTGTGAGCAACAACAAGAGTGTCGGGATCAAACACAGAACGCGGTTCGAAAACACGATGAATGACAGATTGAGGCGAAGCCTGGGGCCTGATCTATCGGGCATCAAGCACGCTAATTATTAGCCATGTGTTGTTCATACGGCGCCTTCTTTCCTAGGTCACGCGGTGACAGGGGCATGTCAGGTGACAGTTGCGAATGCTTGCGAGGAACGAGCTCATAGCGAAGACCCCAGCGAAACCCGTTCCTATGCTGGGGCACATGCTACAGTTATTCTGAAGGCCATTGGATCATCGAAGCCGGCAGCATCGCGGCGACGAGTAACTTTCACCAATGCACTTTTGTGGTCCTTAGCCAGAATAGAGTCAAGGAAGTTTCCCTTGTCGCAATGCAAGTACCGCCAGGGCAGGTTGTTTTTGAAACTGCCGGTGACCAAGATCCTTGGTGAACTACCGAAAGAAATTGTCTGGCCTGAGTGCGGCGAAAGAGGAGTATGTGATCAAGGCTTCCCCGTGACTATGAATGACTGGCCTGATAACATTGGCTGCAACGCAGCGATTTTCGCGCCGCTTCTGCACAAGTACTCGCGGCGTGATCAAATGGCCGCTCGGTCCCGCACCCTGTAAATTGCGCCTGAGCCGAGAAAACTGTGCTGCGAGCGCACGCAACAAGATTTTGACACTTCCGCTCAGGGCACGCTACGTCCCCCCCCTGCGTAAAAGAACTAGAACCACTATGGATTGGCGACCGACAGCGCCGCTCGCCAAACTGTCTCAGATGTCTATGCGCTCTGCAATGCTTAGCGCGTCTTCCAATTCAACGCCCAGGTATCGCACGGTGCTATCGACCTTTGTGTGCCCAAGCAGAAGTTGGACCGCGCGGAGATTTCCTGTCTTGCGGTAGATCTCAGCTACTTTGGTTCGGCGAAGCGAATGCGTGCCATATCCGCTCGGTTCCAATCCGATTGCGGTCACCCAGTCTCGAACCAGCCTGCCATACTGGCGCGTCGAGATGTGTGGTCGATCATGGAATCGGCTTGGAAACATGAACCGGCTAGCAAACATTTCCGGTGATTTTACCCATACCAATACAGTTTCTCGCGTGTTTTCCGTCAGTTCGAATTGAACAGGTCGCTTGGTTTTGCTCTGGATCACCGAAACACGTTCACGGACGCGATCGTCTTTGACAAGATCGGTCACAGCGAGTTTGACCAGATCGCAGCCGCGTAGCTTGCTATCAATCGCGACGTTGAAAATTGTGAGATCACGAAGATTTCCAGCAAGTTCGAGCCGTGCACGGATCGCCCAGACCTGTTTTGGGAGTAGCGGTCGTTTCTGACCGATGATCCGCCCCTTGTTCCAAGCTCTGGGTTTTGGGGTGACTGCGGGTAGTTGGACTCTTGGCATATCATGCACTCCGTTCCACCCCCCCGCACCCAAGCGACAGCACCGCGCTGACAATCAAATAGTACAAGCGGCGTGAATGCCTGCTGCCCGATTATGAATAGTGGCATGGTCTCAGCGTGTGCATTTGGCGGCTTGAGCCCATATCGCTACGCAGAAGAACGGTTCGAATCCAAACTGCGCGTACGCTTCGTCTTCAGCCCCGATTACCGATCGGGTTCCACGTTAAAAGGCCCGGATCAGCGGGCTGGGTCAGCACCAATAAGATAAAATGAGATATGATCAGAAAAGCTGGTAAGACTGTCGTCAGTTTATCAGCGACGCCGAGCTAGCCCGGGGCTTACCGGTACGCCATTTCGCCAGGCGCTCAACCCCTTGCAGCGTCGACAAATCCGCTCTCCGAACCCCTCGCTCCAGAATGGAGTTCTGCAACGTAGGCACGGGCGTTCTTGCGGCACGTCATTTTGAGCGCGAGCCATGATTGCATCTGTTTCGTCGTCCAAGTCTTCCATCAGTTCTTAGCCTCGATTTCTGTTTTGGTTTACTCCGCGGTTGGAAAAGAAAGTTCCGAGCACTATGCCTTGGGGTTGAAGGAACTGCCTGGTTCAGACTGTCCTATGGGGCGGCCTGCAGTCCGAGGGGTAATTAAAGGACGAACCGGCATTCCTTCATTCTCGGCAGCTTGGACCGCGAAGGCATACTGAGCGCCGCTTCCGCATCCTCGCCGTAGGGCACGTTGATCTGATGATCTGTCGTCTGCCTCAGAAATGAGCGAGTCCGAGTAGAGGTGTCGAAGTTGTGCCTCTGAAACGCCATCTGCCCTCATAATCAATTGCACCATGGGATCGGCCAATAGTTGGTCGAGCAGGAACTGCGACAACTCCTTTGAAGACAACTTGTCCTTTGCACGTGCTCTGTCCAAATCAGCAAGAGAAACTGTCAGCGTTCGCGCCAGACCGGGGTGAGATTCCCTTGGATGCAGGCAGATTAGCACCGATGCTTTCCAGGCTTCCGGGTTCAAATAGTCCGGCGGTGCGGAAAGCTCTGTTTCTATTTCGTATTCGCCCGCCGGGAGTAATTCGTCAAACCCAGGGAAAGCAAACGGCTTGGAAAAGACTGCGATTGACTTGCTGACTATCTGGTCCATTAGGGTAGTTCTCCTTTGCAGATACCGCCCGTTCGGAGCTGTAACCAAGAACAAGCCACCCGATCCCGGCAGGGTATTATTAACCTTGAGGCTTGGCCTTTGGTTTTTCGGGGACGACGTCAGGTCTTTTAGACGTCGCTTCTTTTTTTGGCGCGTCCGCATCGTTTTTTTTCAGTGCGGCGGCCGCTCTGGTCGTCAGGTCCTTGAAAGACATCATTTTGATCCTTTGATTGTCCGCACCACCCACGAGCCCAGATGGGGAGTGAAAAGTGAATGCGGATACCACCAATATAGGTATTGGTGGCCCAATTTACTATGTAAAGCTGTAGAATAAGACGGTAGACTGAGGTCTGAGATTGATCGGCGACGATCTTTGTGCGCAACCTTCACTTCGAATATGGACGATCATTGTTTGCAGCGATGATTTCTGCCAATGCGCTAGCACCACGGAAGACCTTTGCAACATCAGGTGCTGCCATGCTTCGCGAAAGCGCGCTATACTTCATTCTTAGCTTCATCTCGCCACCAGCGCGAGCCGGACAATCAGTGGTTTCAACAATGATATGATCGCTGGTGGCTCCGACGAACGTGACGCCCGCAGGGAATACAAGACCCGCCGCATCGGTGTCCTGGAGTCCGATCGCAAGGATCGACCGAGTATTCGAAGGACCGTCTAAAGTCACACACTGCATTGAAGGTATAGGGTAATTCATTCGCACGGGATTTGGGTTTGATTTGGCTTTTGTTTCGATCACTTCCGCCCAAAGAGTGAAAGCATCTGTATAAAGCCCGCCGATCGCGTGCCCGGATACAGGATCGGTACCCAACAGGATAGCCTCACCCAGACGCAGGTTGCTGATCTTTCCGGTCGCACCCTTGCCAAGCGCCCATGGCAAACTGGCAGAGCCGCCGCCTGACACTGTTTCAAGAGCGGGTCCAAACGCGCGCTCGGTGTCGATGGCAAGCGATGAAAGCAATGCCATTGCTTCTGCAGAGGGTGCCACATGACCAAGACAGGCAAAATTTGCGCCAATCCCCTTCAGAGAAATCCCTTCCATTCTTAGAATTTGAGACACAGTGCTTTCAAGGTGTTCAGGCAAGATGCCTTCCCGCATATCCCCCATTTCCACCATCAGGATAATGTTGTGAGTAATGTTCTTTCCCAGCGCATTGATGGCCAGGCAGGCGATAATGTCCATCTCTGTGTTGTAGCTGACATCGCAGTTATCAACGACTTGCTCGACCTGGCTCAACATGGGCGTTCGGATCAAGGATATGGGACACGAGATTCCAGCATTGCGCATACGCATGACATTGCTGATCCGGGCGTCCGCCAGCCCTGTCGCGCCACCTTCAATCATAGCATTCGCAATCGACGGATGACCGCACACGGCTTTGGTCACGCCTGTCACTGTAATTCCGCGGGGTCTAAGGTGGTCGACCAGGAACCGTGTGTTGTACCGAATTTTGTCCAGATCAACGTCGATACGCAGCTTGCTCATTCAATCGTCGTAGCACGTACGGGTTGCAAGCGCGGAAAGGCAGATAGAACCATATTCACCAAGTTTTTTGGAGGGCGGTTCAATGCGTCAGTGACCGGGAGATACAATTTGCAGTTGTAGTCTGTGATGGCCTTTGAAATCTCAACATCATTCATTCCTTCATGGTTGATCGTAATGCCAATTACCTCTGTGTTCGCAAAAGCCTCGATCAGGGTGATTTCATCGCAAGGGTCGGGCATAGTCATGTTGGGGAAATCACATCGACGTTTTCGTTTAGGCGCGTGTTGAAGAATAACTGCATGTGGCTGACTGCCTCGCAGAATAAAGGCTGATGTACAAAAGGCCGGATGGCTGAGCGCGCCCTGGCCCTCGATCACTATGACATCGGGGCGCTCACCTTCAGATGCTGCAACAACAGCACGCTCAAGTTCGCCACAACAAAATTGCGGCGGCACCGAATCCATCGCAACGCCATACTTGGCGCCCTGCATCAAACCTGTCTGGCCGGTGCCGACCAAAACTGTTTTGATCCCATGCGCGTTAAGTGCGCCTGTCAGGATTGTCGCGGTTGTACGCTTTCCAATTGCACAATCGGTGCCGAACACCGCGATGCGGATCGCCTGGACGTCTCCAATACTGCCATCTAACAGGCGCAGGTCGGGATTGGGCCGCGGCTTGCGAATGTCGCGTATCGTGACATCGTGAATTTTGGCAAATCCGACGAGCTCTTTGTCATCGCTAAGAAATTCATGCAGCCCACTGACGATGTTCATTCCGAGCGTAATCGCATCCACAACAACTTCGCGATCCTCAAGGGACATTCTGCCGCTGGCCGGCGCCATTCCGTAAATAAACGTGTCGGGGATCGTAGCTTCATTAGCGACGGCGGCATCAAGATCATCGAAGATGGGAACCTGATTGGCGACATCATCAAGCACTTTGCCACTGTCACAGCCGGCAAACGTGCTGTCGATCACCGAAAGAACGCGATAGGCCTGTGAATGTCGAACGAGACCATTAGCCGTCTTGCCATCGATCTTTGCGAAGTTTCCTTCGCAATACACAATTGCAGTCGGTATGTCTGTCACAAGTGTCTTGCGGTGAAGCTCCGGAAAAACGGCTTGTTCAGGCGGCAGCTCTTGCGCATCGCTGGCAATGAACTGCTTGGCATCCGACGCAATGGGTACGGGTTTCATATCTGTTCCTTTTTGGAGTGTGAAACACGCCGTCCTAGGTAAGAACGGGCACAAAATGTGAAGTTTGGAAAAGTGGGCTCTCTGACTGAAACCTCATTCGTTCAGAACACACAGCCCTTCCGACCGATGAAAATTTCTGTGGCATTGCCACCCATTGCCGGATCGGTCGATATGGGCATTTGCGGGTAGATCGATTGCATCGCAGTGATCACCGGACGCCTCGTAGCCACGTTCGCATTTCCATCCAACTCCGTGGATCGCGTCATCGTAGAAAGCGTTTTCAGGCACGATGACTGCATCGCACCTTCCGTCTCGCTCAAAATATCCGCGCTCGCATGTCCAGGGACGCCCGTGGGTTGATGCGTTCAGGAAGGCATTATCCGGCACTGCTATTGCAACGCACGCTTCACCATCTGTCTCGTAGCCACGATTGCAAAGCCATACAGATCCGTAGGTACTGTTCGTCAGGTAGGCGTTGTCCGGCACCACGATTTTTTGGCAGCTATCGTCTACCCTTGTGTACCCACGCAGGCACCGCCACCTCTCACCTGATGGATCGAGATATCCGCCCTCAGGCACAATTACTTCAACGCATGAGGTGCCACCAACTTCAACAAAGCCATGTGTACATGCCCAGCCCGAACCATAGGTTCTGTTTGTCGGGTAGGCATTTTCTGGGACGGCAATGGCCACGCATTCTTCGCCTTCCAACCGATAGGACAAATCGCATTCCCAACCGTCGCCATACTTTTTGGGATGCGCGTTGTCCGGGATAGAGTTTGTTTCGGCCGATGCGGGACTTGATGAGATAAAGGAGCCCGTCAAGCAGCTGAAAACGCCAACAAACAGCGCCGTCATGAAGTGAGAGTAAAACCAGTACTGATTTTTTCGAACTGTCCTGGTGCAAACGGCGTTGTCCGAATGTTGAGTGATTGAGTTACGATCCATCCAGGTTCAGCCCCTCAATGCAGGCCTGTGCCAGATCTTTGTTGGGGGTTTGGGATCCCGGTACCGTTGCCCAGCCGGCTGCCATAACGGCATCCTTTCGCTTGAAAGAAGAAGCTTCTTTGATCGTCGTTATTTTTTCGGCGCGTTGGGCGTCAGTTCTAGCCATGTCGATGCAGATCGGAACCAACGCAGCGATTACATTGTCGCGGGACATGGCGTTGGCCATCTTGTCCGCGTTACTGCCGGTCATCCATCCACCCCAAGAAAATCCAACGACGCCGACGAAAACCCCTCCGATCAGGGCGCCGTAGATTCCGGGTTTAAGCCATTCGGGCGTGTTCATAATCTATTCCTCCTGCGGGGAAAGCGCCGCATCGCTGTCATTGTTAGATGTGGCCAAGGTCTGGTCGTGCTTAAGTGCCAGTTCGAGATCTTTTGGGTCGATGGGGCGCATTTCTGTGCGGCCTGGCTTGCTGCCTTTGCTCTGAACCGTCAGGTAGGTTCCGGTTCTTCGATATGCTTCGAAACTCAGGCCCTGTAATAGTTCTTCTTCAACAATTACTTCATACTCGCCTGCAGGAAGTTCATCCGGGTAGCCGCACAAAGAGAACGGATTTGAAAACGTCACCAAAGAACTGGACGATCTCGTGCTCACCTTAGCCCTCCAAATAGTTTGTTGGATCTTCCCCGCACAGTCTGCCGCTGAACACGCTCTTAAGCGCCGCGGAAGTACTGGCGTTGTAAATTAGAATAATGTGCAAATGGCAGACGTGCGCTGATCGATGTTAGTCGGCGGCCAATGACTTGAGATTCTATTGGAATCTCAAATGCATTTGGCATCTGAGGATCAGATACTGCCAGAAAATTGACTAACCTGAGTCAGTGCAACGATGTTTGGTTTCCGGCAACCTGATTTGTGTTGGCGGGATATTTGCTGGCGTGTTCTTAACGAGTAATTGAGAAGCGCAGGAAATCCAGTACCGCAATCGGACTGTATTTATCTTGCGCTTCTTTTTCAGTGAAATCCCAAATCTGCCGAAGAGAATGGCGTCTCTAACCAGGCAACCATCATCAAAACCCCGGCATCGCCCGAGGGGTGAACCTATTGCTTCAACAGTGGCCCGGCCTGATCCAGATAAGTGGGGTCAAAACCGGCCAACGTCACCAGTCCGTCATAATCATCAAATGCCACTTGCCCGGATTGAAAAGTAACCAACCCCTTCTCCCGCAGTTGCCGTAGGACACGATTAACATGCACGGCACTCAGTCCCAGCGCATCGGCAAGGTGGTATTGTGTCAGGGGGCAAGTGTATCCCGTCTTGTTTGCCATCCCGACCTGAGTCAGCCTCACACCAAGTTCCAAAAGAAAATGCGCCATGCGCTCACCCGCATCTCGCCGTCCTATGTTGACCAGGTGCTCAACCACCATCGCTTCATCTCGAGATACCGCCCAAAGAATTGCTGTCGCCAGCCGGGGCGTTTGCGCAAATGCTTCCAGGAGATCATCCACTACTACCTCAATAGCTTGGATTTCCATGATTGGTTCTATGCTGTGATCCGAGGTGTGCAGCAGAACGCTTCGCAAACCCAGAAAGTCACCCGGTATTTGGAAATCGACGATCTGACGCGACCCGTCAGTCTGGGTTTTGTAGGAACAAACCCAGCCCGAGGCCAGAATGTAGGCAGCCTGCTCTGATTGCCCTTGATGCACAAGGTCACGTCCGGCTTCAAAGGTTCTGCGGCGTTTGTGCAAGCGTGCTAACACCGCAAGTTCAACCTCAGTCAGAGCGACGAAGTTTGAGAGTTTTCGGGTGAGCGGACTGTTCTTGATAGCGGGCAAATTTCTTCCTTCATCGATGAGCAGCCCGCGAAACTATCCGACGCCAAGACTGCTTTCGATCAGTTAAGTATACAGCAATCTATGCCAGAATGATGCAATTCATCGTGGCGCTTCCTTGCTTGGACGCCTGTTACAAAAGGACGTCAACCATGGCCGACCGGCAAGACCACTCAGGAATGGCCGCACTCTCAATCTGTGAAGCGCTTTTGCTTGCAATTAAAGATCGTGAGCTCCTGCCCGAACATGAGATTGTGGGAGTTCTGCGTGACGCAGCCGCTGCCCACGAAGCAGCGGTCGGCAACAGTGATGAAAAGGTAATGCACCAGGCCGCGGCTGCTCTGATAAACCAGATCATTGCTTCCGGCTATCGGGTTCGGCAGTAGCGTTAAGTCCCGCATCGGAAAAACAAGATTATGCTCGTCAAAAAAAGCAAAATTGCAAACAGAAACACTTTTGGTGCCTCGTTCCTGATCAATTCAAACACGAAACGAGAATCAATGTTTCAATGCCTGCCATATCCTGCGTCCTGATTGTCCGCTTAGTAGTAGTTCATAGCCAGTGTAGCGAACGACCACCTTGAGCCCAACCTGCTCATTTGTTGAGACGCAGCGAATGACCGGTATCTGAGCGCACTGTTCCAGAGACCCAGAACTCGTTACGCCTTGATTTTACTTGTTCAGCTAGAAAATCAACAAATAGCCGGACCCGTGCGGTGTTCCGAAGATCGCGATGCAGCAACAGCCAGATGCTCCGGTACGGAGTCGGCTTTTGGAAGGGCGCGCGGATCAGATCAGGATGGCGGTCGCCAAGATTGCACGCAAGATAGGCCATGCCGAGACCGGACGCCGCCAATGTGATCAAGGGCACAAGTTCTGAAACACGGTGCCTGAGCTGAGCTTTTGGGTAGTAGCTGTCTTTGAGCCATTTGGCCGTAATTGCCTCTTCCGGCTCATGCCAGCCGATAAAATGAAGTCCTTCTCCGCCGTTGTCGCTGACCTTCTCGGCGTATTCTCTAGTGCAATAAGCGGCTTGGGACATTTGAACCAGTTTTCTGCCGACCACGTCATCAGTCACCTCATTAGCAATGCGCAGCGAGACATCGGCTTCGCGTCGCGTCAGATCGCGGATGTCGTTGGTGAAGTTCATGTTTAGGGTAATGTCTGGGTAGAGGTCAGCGAAGGCGGCGAAATCATCCATCAGCGAGGTCATCGCCAGACCATGAGGCAACGTAACATAAACCGTGCCCGCTGGCTGCGCGTCCCGACCAACGATCACCCGAGAAGCAGCGGTCATTTCAGCTTCAACACGCTCTGCATACGGCATCAGGTCTTCGCCAAGCTGTGTCAAAACCAAACCTAGCTTGGAGCGATCAAAGAGGCGACTTCCGACACGTTCCTCCATAATTGAAAGTCTCCGGGTCAATGTCGTGTGGTTGACCTGAATGCTATCCGCGCCGCCCCGCAATGTTCCAGTTCGTGCAACAGCAAGAAAGTACTTGAGATCATCCCAGTTGAGAGAGTGGCTTTCCCTGATCGACATGAAACTTGTGTTTCATAATTGAAGCATCGTGTCCACAATTACCGATCTACAGATCATATATTGACCATCTTACCTTGGGCCTGTCGAACTTAAACCCAAGGATCCTACCCGATGAACCAGATACAGTCTGTATTGATCACCGGCGCAAATGCCGGGTTGGGCCGAGAAGCGGCCCGGCAACTTGCGCTTCAGAAAGGCATATCCAAGGTCTATCTGGCCTGCCGCAACCCAACCAAAGCCAAGGCAGCGAAATCATCGCTGGAACATGAAACCGGACGCAACATTTTTGAAATTGTCTTGATGGACGTGACCGATCCAGCTTCGGTTCGCGCCGCTGTGGCCGAACTCTCCACCCCGATTGACGCTGTAATCCTGAATGCGGGTGGCACGGGCGGGCAGAACCCAAACAGCCTCACCAGCGATGGCGTGACCAACATTTTCGCAACAAACGTTCTGGGCCATGTGGTGTTGGTGGACGAATTGTTGGAGCGGCAGTTGGTAACGTCCACAATACTCTACGCCGGGTCTGAAGCTGCTCGCGGTATTCCCAAAATGGGGATGCATCGGCCCGAACTGTCCGAAGGAACCGTGGACGAGTTCCGGTCAATCGCGGATGGTAGCAAGTTTGGCCCCGAGGGCGATCCGATGCAGACCTATGGCTACGCCAAGTTGACAGCGACCCTCTGGATGGGAGCGATGGCCCGTCAACATCCCCATATTCGCTTTGTCACCATGAGCCCCGGAGGCACCGCAGGAACTGCTGGCTTTGACGACCTGCCACTTATGAAACGCATTGTCTTCAAACATGTGGGCGGTGTGTTGATGCCCCTGTTCGGCATGATGCACAGCGTTGAGACCGGGGCAAAACGGTATCTGGACGGGTTGCTAAATCCGGAATTCAAAACCGGCCACTTCTATGCCAGTCAAACGGGCTATCCCACCGGACCTGTCGTGGATCAAGCCGGCATCGACAGGGCTCTGTCAGACATAACCACTCAGGAAAACGCGCAGCAAGCATTGCGTCAGTACGCCTGAAACAATGGAGAAATGAAATGGAAACAATGCTGAACATCTTCGTCATCCTTGCAACTCTTATGCTGTTTGGTCTTGGCTTCATGTCAATGTTCGCCCCCCGGCGTATGGTCGCCAACTTTGCCATCGAGCCGGTCGGCACCGCCGGGCTCAGCACGATCCGTTCGGTGATTGGCGGGTTATTTCTGGCCTCAATGGCTTTGCTAGTGATCGGTCTGACCACCGGGCAGACACAGGGCTATCTCGCTGTTGCGATCCTGATGGCGGTTGTTGCTGCCGGACGTATTGTCGGAATTCTGGCGGATGGGTTTGACAAGGCTGTTCTTCCCCCGTTGTTCGTTGAACTTGTGATTATCGCGGTGATGCTGTCAGCCTACTACCAGCTTTCCTTCTAATCGACTTTGAAGCAGATGGATGGCGGCTAGATTGTAGTCGCCGTCCAATCAGCCTATGAGCGGACATTCGGGCAATTCCGACTTTGTCCGCACACAGGACGCCCCTAACGGCTCAGCCGCCTTGTGCTTGATGGAGGTCGTCAGATAACCGCTCTGAGCACAGAACGGACTTCCAATTACTATTGAATTTAGGCGCTAAGGAGCGCCTGACGAGTCGTCTGGAGCCACTTAGAGATTTCGATACCTAAGCGAGCTTGCACTGAGATCTGCAAGTCTGAACTGCGAGTGAACTCGGCGTTAAGCTCCGAGAACTTCCACGTCATGAGCTTAGTAGATTCCAGAGAGCGGACTGTGACCGGCGTGTTGAATTCACTGTCTTGTTTCAGGAATGCTATAGCACCGAGGAAACTACCTTCACTGAGGGTATCAACACGAGTTCCGCTCTCTTCAACAACGACCTTTCCTTCGACAATTAACGACAACTCCGCGACAGTATCGCCTTGCGTTATGAGGTCAGTTCCAGCGTCGACTGATCTACGTTCCGCCATTCGAAACAGCTTAAATGCATCTTTTTCTGAGAGGTTTTGTAGTGCCTTCGTGTAAAGGCGGCGCTCCTCCTCGGTGAATCGGACGGGCCTCCGTTCAGCTAAGAGCTTCGCGATCCAGTACAGATTGATTAAGATAAAGAAAATATTCCAGCCAATTGGAACCCAGAGTGTTGAAGTCTGAAGGTAGAAATAGGGCAGCAGAAGTCCGCCCCCAATAACCGTGAGGATTCTTAATTGAAGAATGTCCCGCACGGAGTACGAAAAGAGATAAACGACGTTCGCCGAATTTACCAAGATATCTGGGCCGATCATAAGCTTATCCTTGCGTCTTAGAACCAACAGGAACGAGTTTAGTCGGGCATATGGCTCATCAATTGCCTGTTGGGCAACCGTTGGAACAAAGGACTGGCCTCGGACTGTTGTAATTCGCAAAATGCAACACTGGCAAAGGGGTTGAGTTCATTTGCACCATGTTGCAACAGCAACATGGTGCGGGCTACCCGCTCCAATCAAGCAGAACGCCTTGCTTGGTACATGTTGATGACCGCCGGGACCGAGAAGTCTTCGCCAGTTTGGAATTGCTGGAATTCTGCGGTTACATCTTCCTGAATGGCCTGAATATCCTGCTTTGATCCTTCGAAATGTGCAATTACACGAGCGGCTGGGCCAACTCGTGTACAAAGGACCGCTGTACCTTGCGGACCGCCAACACTCGTCAGTCCAACGTTTACCGCTTCGCCCCTGATGTCGGTCAATCCGGCCTGGCTCATCATACCGGTGACGTGATCAATATCGTGAAAAGCCAACGGGCCGGGCGCATAGCGATCAACGCGTGGCGGTTGTCCCAGCTGTTTGACGGCGGCAACGTGCGGAATCCGAAACCACGGGTTATCTCCGAGAGGTCCCCATGCTGCAAAAGTCATTTGCCCACCTGGTTTCAAGGCTTTTGCGATGTTTGAAAATGCGGCGACTGTATCACTGAAGAACATGACGCCAAAACGAGAGATTGCAGCGTCGAACTGTTCGCTTGGAAATGAAAATGTCTGCGCGTCCGCATACTGAAACGACAGGTTTTCTAAACCGCTATCAGATGCTCTGTCGGCGGCTCGATCGAGAAATGGTTGCGAGATGTCGGCGGCCATGACATGACCCTTGGGGTCGACGGCGCTGGCTGCGGCAAGCGTGCTGACGCCGGTGCCACAGCCGATGTCCAGAACCTTCAAACCCGGAGACAGGTTTGCTCGACTAAGAACTAATTCTAGAACCGGGGCAAATGCTTGGTCCAATTGGTCTTCGTAGGTCAACCATTTGGTACCGTTTTCGGATGCGCCCCAGTATTCTGCTTGCTCTTCATTCGCCGTGGTCATGCCTGCCTCCGATTTATGAGGTGACTATGACCTCCTGCGCCGACGGCGGCCACCTTTTTCGTCATCGCCACCCGTGTTGAACGAAGGCGCGGGCAGGGTGACTACTTGCGCGAGTTCTGGGAAGGGATCGGTTTTGTGCGGGATTGCGTTTGCGGCCACGAAGTGATCCTGGAATTTTGGTTCGATAGCCGTTTCAACCTTTGTGATCTCGCGAACAACACATTCAATCTCTGTCCTTGCGCCGATGTTACACAACGCGATCCGTGCACCGGTACCAGCGGCGTTACCCGCGCTTGAGACCTTGTCCAACGGAGCGTCAGGGATCATACCCAACACCATCGCGTGCTTGGTCGATATATGGGCACCAAACGCACCGGCCAAGACCACACGATCGACCTTGTCGACCTCCATAACATCCATCAGCAGGCGTGCACCGGCATAGAGGGCGGACTTGGCAAGCTGAATTGCGCGGATGTCACCTTGGGTCACGGTGATACGCGGACCGCCTTCTGCGCTCGCATCATGGATTAGGTAAGCGTTTGTGCGGCCTTCGGGAACACTACGAACGGTACCGGTTTGCTCGGCCGATCCGATCAGACCGCTCTCGTCCAACAGGCCAGCGATGCGCATTTCAGCAACGGCTTCAATGATGCCGGAGCCACAAATGCCTGTGATGCCAGTGGTTGCAATGTCCCGATCAAAGCCTTCCTCATTCGACCATTTGTCCGACCCGATAACACGGAAGCGAGGTTCCTTGGTCTCAGGATCGATTTCGATGCGCTCGATCGCACCGGGTGCGGCACGTTGGCCGGAGCTGATCTGAGCACCCTCAAACGCAGGGCCGGTAGGCGAAGAACAGGCCAAAACACGGTTGGTATTGCCCAGTAGAATCTCGGCGTTTGTACCGACGTCAACAATCAGCACGAGGTCTTCTGACTTGCCTGGTTCTTCGGACAAGGCAACGGCGGCACAGTCTGCGCCCACGTGACCAGCGATACACGGCAGAATATAGACCTGCGCGCGCGGGTTCATCTTGGTCAGGTCCATCTCACGCGCAGGCAGTGACATGCTTTCGGAAGTGGCCAATGCAAATGGTGCTTGGCCCAATTCCACTGGATCCAGACCAAGCAGCAGATGGTGCATGACGGGATTGCACACGAACACCGTTTCGACAATCAGGTCAGCATCAATTCCGGCTTCTTCCGCGATTGAAGTGGTCAGGTCGTTGATCGCTTCGCGCACGGCTTTTGTCATCTCTTGATCACCGCCGGGGTTCATCATGGCGTACGATACCCGGCTCATGAGGTCTTCGCCAAAGCGGATTTGGGGGTTCATCAGGCCAGAGGACGCTTTGACTTCACCCGTCTCCAGGTCGGTAAGGTGAGCTGCAATCGTGGTCGAGCCGAGGTCAATGGCTAGTCCATACAAGCCGCTTTCGTGCAAACCAGGCCAGATTTCTATGATACGAGCCACTTCGTCCTTGTGGTCTTTATGAACAGCGACTGTGACTTCCCATTTGCCTTTGCGCAGAACTGGCTGCAGCTTGGACATCAAGGACAAATCAGCGGTAATAGCTTCAATCGACCATTGCTCACGCAGTGCTTTTTCAAGACGCTCCAAATCCCCGGTGGGCGAGTGCATGTCCGGTTCTTCCACTACCACAAAGAAAAGCCGTGTCGCCGGATCCATAGTGATGGCGCGCGCAGCGGCGGCCTTTCGGACGACTTGGCGGTGAACTTGGCTTTCCGGTGGTACGTCGATCACGATGTCGCCCTGAACCGTTGCCTGGCACCCCAGACGGCGGCCCGGCTTTAGGCCGCGCTTATCGTCGTAGCGTTGTTCGACAGCGTTCCATTCACTCAGCGCGTCCTCGGAAACGCTTACGCCGTGTTTGGGAAATTCGCCGTAGCTGGGCGTGATTTGGCATTTTGAACAGATTCCGCGTCCGCCGCAGACCGAATCCAGATCTACACCCAGTTGCCGGGCGGCTGTCAGGACCGGAGTACCTACAGGGAAATGCCCGCGTTTCCCGGAAGGAGTAAAAACGACAAGAGGATCGGTGGTCATAAGAGACATACCTTTTTTGTATTCGCGCGTATGCCGGGCAAGATATGAGTTTGTGAGCAAAGGGAAAGGCCATTCAGCGGCACGTTTTGTGCGCGTTGCGTCGTTTTTTCTCACGTCATCGCCTTACAGACGAAAACAAGTTTAGGTCAGGGGCTTTTCCTTAGCTTGAATCCATGTAATAGGGTCACCGTCAAACGGGCTTTTGCATGGGGTTATCAGATGCAGATTCGTGAGGCACTCACCTTTGACGATGTTCTCTTGGTTCCGGCGGCCTCGTCGGTCCTGCCGGCGACGGCGGATACAACTACGCGCGTGACGCGAGAAATCACCATGAACATTCCCTTGCTCAGCTCGGCGATGGACACGGTGACCGAGGCGCGGATGGCGATTGCCATGGCGCAGGCTGGTGGCATTGGCGTCGTTCACAAGAACTTGTCAGTAGAAGAACAGGCCCGTGAAGTGCGGCGGGTCAAGCGATTTGAGTCGGGTATTGTCTACAACCCGGTCACCCTGAGAGCGGACCAAACCCTCGCTGACGCCAAGGCTTTGGTCGAGCGTTACAACTTCACCGGTTTCCCGGTTGTTGACGAAGCTGGCCGCGTTGTGGGGATCGTAACCAATCGCGACATGCGGTTCGCTACTTCTGACGAACAGCCTATCAAGGCTATGATGACCGTAGATAACCTTGCGATGCTTCAGGAACCTGCCGATCTTGAAGAGGCCAAGAGCCTGATGAAGGCGCGGCGGATCGAAAAGCTGCTGGTCGTGGATGGCGCTGGTAAGCTGACCGGTCTGTTGACTCTGAAGGACACCGAACAAGCCGTTCTAAACCCAACTGCCTGTAAGGACCGCCTGGGACGCCTGCGTGTTGCGGCTGCGACCTCTGTCGGTGACGCCGGTTTCGAAAGATCTGAGCAACTGGTGGATTCCGGTGTAGATATTATCGTTGTTGATACTGCCCACGGTCACTCTCAGGGTGTTCTTGACGCCGTAAGACGCGTCAAAACCCTGTCGAACGAGGTTCAAATCATCGCGGGCAATGTGGCGACTGGTGATGCGACCAAAGCGTTGATCGATGCGGGTGCGGATGCAATCAAAGTCGGCATTGGGCCGGGCTCGATCTGTACTACGCGGATGGTTGCGGGGGTCGGTGTGCCTCAGCTGACGGCGATTATGGATTGTGCCTCAGCCTCGGGCGATGTTCCGATCATTGCCGACGGTGGCATCAAGTTCTCGGGCGATTTCGCCAAGGCAATCGCTGCCGGAGCTTCCTGTGCCATGGTCGGGTCGATGATCGCGGGTACAGATGAAAGCCCGGGTGAAGTGATCCTGTATCAGGGACGTTCGTTTAAGTCCTATCGCGGGATGGGTAGTCTTGGTGCCATGGCGCGTGGTTCGGCGGATCGTTATTTCCAGAAGGATGCAGCCAACGACAAGTTGGTCCCGGAAGGGATCGAGGGGCAAGTGCCCTACAAGGGATCAGCCAGCGCTGTTGTTCACCAATTGGTCGGAGGTTTGCGTGCAGCTATGGGTTATACCGGTTGTGCGACCGTGGAAGAGATGCGCAAGAACTGCAACTTTGTGAAAATTACTGGTGCCGGACTGAAAGAAAGCCATGTGCATGATGTTCAAATCACCCGCGAAAGCCCGAACTACCGGGTAATGTAACTATTGCAGTGGAAGAATACGGCGCCCCGACGCGGGCGCCGTTTTGCGTTTTCTGACGATCCTTTGAATTAGTACTGGACACAGTAATGATACCGGCCGCGCGCATTCAGTCTTCGATAGAAATCCTCGATGATATTTTGGCTGGTGTTCCGGTTGAAAAGGCATTGACCGGATGGGCGCGTCGAAGCCGTTTTGCAGGGTCCAAAGACCGTGCTGCGGTGCGTGACCATGTGTTTTCAGCGCTGCGTTGCAAACGGTCTTTTGCTGCGCTCGGAGGTTCAGAAACCGGTCGTGGTTTGATGATCGGGGCTATTCGTGCTGAAGGCGAAGATATCGGTTCTTTGTTTACTGGTGCCCGGCATGCTCCGGATTTTGTTCAGGACAGCGAAGCAGGTCGAGACTTTGCAAGCGAAGCGGAACGGTATGACATCCCCGAGTGGCTATGGCCATTGTTTGAAGCTTCATTAAAAGACGACCTGATCCCTGTGGTTCAGGCCCTTCAACACCGGGCACCCGTTCATTTGCGTGTGAATCTGGCCAAAACCGATGTGGCCCGAGCAGTCGCAGCGCTTGAAGCTGAGGGTATTCAAGTCACTACGCTACCTGTGTGTGAAACCGCGCTGGAAGTTGTCGAAGGCGCCCGGAAAATTGCCAATAGTAGGGCTTTTGCCGACGGTCTGGTTGAGTTGCAGGATGCCGCCAGCCAAGCAGTCATTGCGGCGCTGGATCTTCGACCGGGTATGCGAGTTCTGGACTATTGCGCGGGTGGAGGCGGCAAATCTCTCGCGCTTGCGGCGCATCAGGGCGTCGAAGTGTTCGCCTATGATGTAAACGAAGGCCGAATGCGAGACCTTCCCGCACGAGCGAAGCGGGCAGGGGTACGTGTCACACTTCTATCGACTGATGAAATTGCTCGCCATGCGCCGTTTGACGTGGTTTTGGCGGATGCTCCATGTTCCGGCAGTGGTTCATGGAGGAGAGCGCCTGCGGGAAAATGGGCGCTGACTGAGACACGTTTGGCAGAATTGAAGCAGATTCAACTCGACATCCTGAAGCAGGTCTCTTCGTTTGTTCGTTCAGACGGAGTGCTGGCTTACGCCACTTGTTCTATGCTGAACGGTGAAAACAGCGCCGTTGTCGAAAGCTTCTTACGCTCCAGTCCAGATTGGCGATGTGAGTTTCAGAAAACGTGGCTGGTGTCACACGGCGCTGACGGTTTCTTTACGGCACACTTGACGCGGTAGTTGTTAAAAAAATAACAACCAAAAGGAGAGTGTCGGTTTGATCTTAACTTGGCATTAACCTTATTTGGGCTCCTTTATCGAACGCCCTCGAATTGAGTTGTTTATGCCTGATACCGCGGAAATCTACACCGACCCGACCCGTCAAAGTGCTCCATCAGGATTGCGACTAACATCACTTGTTGTTTTAGGTGTAATCGTAAACCTTGCGCCCGTTGTCGGAGCTATACCCCAGACTTGGAATACGAATTTTCTGGTCGTAGGCGTCTCGTTGTTAGCTACCGCGTTTTTGGTCGTGGTCAGAGGGCAGGTGGCAGACTATTCCGCGCGGCAAGCCATAAAATCCATGGCGGTGTTTGCAGAACAGGATGCGTTTCCTTGTCTAATCGCCAATGCTCAGGGGGATATCCTGACGTGCAACTCGCAGGCACGCGGGCAGTTTCATGCGCGGCCCGGAATTCGTTTAGAACGAAGCTTACAGACCTTGTTTGCGAATCCGCCGGCTATTCTCCTGCGGTTGCAATCCATGGCCGAAATCTACGGCAAATTTCGCGAGGACATCGTAACTGTCGGGTCTACCATTCCCATGTCAGTGTTTCGCGTCGGTGACGGCCTTTTTTGCTGGCGGTTTCACATGGGCACGCCCGGACAATGGGACGACATTTCCCTTCCTGTTCTGACCGAAGGGCGAAATGGAACTGTGCTGCGGGTAAATACTGCCGCTGAACACCTATTGGGGCGCAAACCTGAAGCGATTAAGGAGGTGTTACAAACGACTATTGGAGATGAGGGCGAAATTATTCAGGTGCAAACGGTATCTGGATCAACGTCCGCCGTGGTATGTGAGCTCAATCGTTCGGGAACGGTGCGCGATTTACTTCTGCTACCTTTGAGCAACCACGAACCCGGTTCAAATGGTGCGTCGTTTGCCGACTTGCCTGTTCCAATCATGTGTCTTTCGACGGATGGCACTATCCTCGAAGCAAATCGCCTTGCTGTTAAACTCATTGGGGACGTGCAGCTTGGTGAAACTAACGTCGAACAGATAATGCGTTGTCAGGGCTATCCAATTCTGGAGTGGCTCCAACGGACCGCTGCGCAGCAACCTGCCATGCGGTCTGAGTTTCTACGTCTGGCGCGTCAGGACAAAGAAGTCTTTGTGCAGGTCACATTGAACCGTGTTGTGAACAACGGACAAGTGAACCTGATTGCTGTTTTGAATGATGCGACCGAGTTGAAGACCCTTGAGGCTCAGTTCGTACAGGGACAGAAAATGCAGGCCGTAGGGCAACTCGCTGGTGGCGTCGCTCATGACTTTAATAACCTGCTAACGGCGATTTCCGGGCATTGTGATTTGTTGTTGTTACGGCACGACCAGAACGACCCAAATTACGGAGACCTTGTTCAGATCAACCAAAACGCCAACAGGGCAGCTGCACTGGTAAGCCAGTTGTTGGCGTTCTCGCGCAAACAAACGCTGCAGCCAGAAGTTCTTGATCTGCGCGATACGATTTCCGATCTCATACATCTGTTGAATAGGCTGGTTGGAGAAAAGGTTCGGTTGATACTAAGTCACGACCCGGTACTCAAACCTGTTCGCGCGGATAAGCGACAACTAGAGCAGGTGCTAATGAACCTCGTCGTTAACGCGCGTGATGCTATGCCAGACGGAGGGGAAATTCGGATTGAGACCGAAGTCGTGGTCTTGACGCAGTCCTTCACAAAAGACCGGGCCACCGTGCAGCCGGGCGAATATGTAACCGTCAAAGTAATCGATAGCGGCGTCGGGATCCCTGCAGATAAGCTGCAGAAGGTGTTTGAACCGTTTTACACCACCAAGAGAACGGGTGAAGGTACGGGTCTGGGCTTGTCTACCGTCTACGGTATCGTCAAGCAGACAGGTGGCTTCATTTTTGTAGATAGTCTGCCCGGCCATGGGACAGAGTTCACAGTTCACCTTCCTGTTTCAACCGCACCTGAGAAAGCAGCGCCAATCGAGGTCAGTGTCTCAGACGCGCCAATTTCTCAGCAGGGTGAGGGTGTCGTTCTGTTGGTTGAAGATGAGGCTCCGGTACGAGCTTTTGCGACCCGCGCATTGCGGATGAAGGGGTACACAGTGCTCGAAGCTGAATCGGCCGAACAAGCACTGCTGTTGCTTGAGGATGGTTCGCTGAACGTGGACGTTTTTGTCACGGATGTAGTCATGCCGGGGATGGATGGCCCGACCTGGGTGCGCAAGGCGATGGAAACGCGACCAGAGGTAAGGGTAATCTTTATGTCCGGCTACACCGAAGGGGCCTTTGGAGACTCCGGGCCCGAGGTCGAAAACTCATCGTTCCTGCCAAAGCCGTTCTCATTGAATCAGCTAACCGAAGCGGTTTTTCAACAGTTAAATTGAAGACCCTAGAGTGCGGAGGCATGGCGGATAAACTCCGCTGCGTGCAGTTTGCGAAATTGCTGTTCGGTTTCGTGGCTCAGTGTCATGTCACGCGCGGGTGAAACGTTTTCTTTCTTGAGATCGATTTTCGTGTTCAGCCGATCTTGCAGGAAGTCTAATATTTTGTCCTGGTTTTCGTATTTGAAAACATGACTGGCCCCAAAACCATTGCTTCTAGTGCGAAAAAACTGGTCTTGGCTTCCGACATCGGCGAAATCTGGTCGCGGGTTCTTCATGTACGCCTGTACGAAATCGTCAAAGCTCATTTCGCGCGTGGAGTGCGGATGCCCGATCCTGTCTTCCCGACCTCGGAATCGGTACCAACTCCCCAACCAGTCTAGAGGTTCTCGCACCACAGCCATGATTTCCATCTCGGTGCCGTGCATTTTACGAAAGATGTTCTGAAAAAAACGATCATATCGTCGAACCGGCGCGTGTTTCAGGTCAGGCGGACCATTTACGACCAAGTCCGCCCGGTTGCCAAGCGCCGAGTGATAAGCGGTGCTGCCTGTTTTGGGTACCGCTAGGAATGCAAGGCGTTCCTTATAGAAAACAAGCATTTAAGGCTTCCATGGGAATATTTCTTATCGTGGCAGATTGGCGTAAACGACTCTTTAATACAATTGCCCAACAGTAAGTATCGTAAGTTTTAGTTGAAATGTTCTCTTTTTGGTCCCATAAGGAACAAGAGGCGAACAAAGCAGTGATTGCCGCCCGATCAAGGGTGTGACAAAAAGGAAGGCGACAGGACAATGGCGGATCTTCTGACAATGAGCGACAAGAAAAACGCAGACAAGCAAAAGGCGCTCGATAGCGCGCTGGCCCAGATTGAGCGTCAGTTCGGCAAGGGCTCGATCATGAAGCTGGGTGAAGATTCCAAGCAAGACATCGAGGCAAGTTCGACCGGCTCATTGGGCTTGGATATTGCGCTGGGTATCGGCGGTTTGCCGATGGGGCGGATCGTCGAGATTTACGGCCCGGAAAGTTCGGGTAAGACCACGCTGACCCTGCATTGTATTGCTGAGCAACAAAAGCGGGGTGGAGTTTGCGCGTTCGTTGACGCTGAGCATGCGCTAGACCCGCAATATGCCCGAAAGTTGGGTGTAGATCTGGATGAGCTGCTTATCTCGCAGCCCGATACTGGTGAGCAGGCGCTCGAGATTACAGATACTCTGGTGCGCTCAGGTGCGGTGAACATGGTTGTGGTCGACTCTGTGGCCGCGTTGACGCCGAAATCCGAACTCGAAGGCGACATGGGCGACAGCAATGTCGGCGTGCAAGCCCGTTTGATGAGCCAGGCGATGCGCAAGCTGACCGGTTCGATCAGCCGCTCGAACTGCATGGTGATCTTCATTAACCAGATTCGGATGAAGATTGGCGTGATGTTCGGCAGCCCGGAAACCACCACCGGTGGTAACGCGCTGAAATTCTACAGCTCGGTTCGTTTGGATATCCGCCGCATCGGCGCGATCAAAGACCGGGATGAGGTGGTCGGAAACCAAACGCGCGTCAAGGTGGTCAAGAACAAAGTAGCTCCTCCGTTCAAACAGGTAGAATTCGACATCATGTATGGCGAAGGTATCTCGAAGATGGGTGAGCTCCTGGATCTTGGCGTCAAAGCGGGCGTGGTCGAAAAATCGGGTTCATGGTTCAGCTACGGAGATGAACGCATCGGGCAGGGGCGCGAAAATGCGAAGCAGTACCTGCGGGATAACAGCCGAGCCGCGCTTCAGATAGAAGACAAAATCCGCGCTGCACACGGTTTGGACTTTGATATGCCGCCCGGTGCAGCTGAGGATGACGATATCCTCGAAGCCTAATTGGCTAAATGAACTTCACCAGCAGGGCGGTCCATCGGGCCGCCTTGTTTCGTTCAACGTCTCCAATGCTGTGGACTATCCTTAGGGACGGGGATAAACCCGTTTCGACAAAATATGATTGCGCGCTGAGAGAGCCTTATGCCAACGCTTAACGATATCCGATCGACCTTTCTGAACTACTTTGCCAAACAGGGGCATGAGGTGGTGGCATCCAGCCCTCTGGTTCCGCGGAATGACCCGACTCTGATGTTCGTGAACTCGGGTATGGTGCAGTTCAAGAACCTGTTTACCGGTGTGGAAACTCGGGATTATCAGCGGGCAACCACTGCGCAGAAATGTGTTCGCGCAGGGGGCAAGCACAACGATCTAGACAATGTTGGCTACACCGCGCGGCACCATACGTTCTTTGAAATGCTTGGGAACTTCTCATTCGGGAACTACTTTAAGAGTGAGGCTATCCCGTTCGCTTGGGAGCTGATCACCAAAGAGTTCGGCATCGACAAAAGCCGACTGCTGGCTACCGTCTATCACACTGATGACGAAGCTTTTGAGATCTGGAAAAAGGTTGGTGTGCCCGAAGACCGGATCATCCGTATCGCAACCAATGACAACTTCTGGCAAATGGGGCCAACCGGCCCATGCGGCCCGTGTACCGAGATTTTCTATGATCATGGGGATCACATCTGGGGCGGCCCTCCGGGTTCGGCGGATGAGGACGGCGATCGTTTCATCGAAATCTGGAACATCGTTTTCATGCAGAACGAACAGTTCGAGGACGGCTCCATGGTGGAGCTCGACATGCAGTCGATTGATACCGGCATGGGGCTGGAGAGGATTGGCGCGCTGCTGCAAGGTAGCCATGACAACTATGACACCGACCTGTTCAAAACGCTGATAGAGGCATCGGCCGACGTCACCGGTGTTGATCCTTATGGGGATCAGAACGTGCATCACCGTGTAATTGCAGATCACCTTCGGTCGACTTCTTTCCTTATTGCAGATGGCGTAATGCCCTCGAATGATGGGCGGGGCTATGTTCTACGTCGTATTATGCGCCGGGCTATGCGTCATGCTCACTTGTTGGGGGCGAAAGATCCGGTGATGCATCGCTTGGTGCCGACCCTGGTTCAGTTGATGGGCGCGCAATACTCTGAGTTGGGGCAAGCGCAGCCGTTGATCGAAGAAACGCTGTTGCTGGAAGAAACCCGCTTTAAGCAGACTCTGGATCGTGGTCTGAAGCTGCTTGACGATGAGGTGGCGGGCCTGAACGACGGCGCAGCCCTGCCGGGTGATGCGGCGTTCAAGCTTTACGACACTTATGGTTTCCCGCTGGACCTGACCCAGGATGCTTTGCGGGAAAAAGGTCTGACTGTAGACACTGATGGCTTTGATGCCGCGATGGCAGAACAAAAGGCCAAGGCGCGGGCCGCGTGGGCGGGTTCTGGTGAAGCTGCTGATCAGGCCGTTTGGTTCGATGTACTTGATACCGCCGGAGCCACCGATTTCCTCGGCTACGATACTGAAAAAGCCGAAGGTCAGGTCGCTGCGTTGATCGTAGATGGCGCCCAGGTCGACAAGATCGAAAAGGGTCAGAGCGGCTGGGTCGTTGTCAATCAGACACCATTCTACGGCGAGGCCGGTGGTCAGGTTGGGGACACGGGTGAAATTCGCCGTTTGGAACAGCGCGAAGATCTGTCTCGTGTTGAAGACACCAAGAAATTCGCCGACGGAAAGGTCTATGCGCACAAGGTCACCGTTGAACAGGGTGCCTTGACCAAAGGTGATGCTGTTGAGCTTGAAGTCGACCATGCCCGCCGTACCGCGATCCGTGCAAACCATTCGGCGACGCACTTGCTGCACGAGGCACTGCGAGAAACACTCGGTGATCACGTCGCTCAGCGAGGTTCGTTGAATGCGTCGGACCGGTTGCGATTTGACTTTAGCCACTCCAAGGCTCTTAGCGCCGACGAGATCCAAAAAGTCGAGCAAGAGGTGAATGAATTCATCCGGCAGAACTCATCCGTTGAAACGCGGATTATGACACCGGACGATGCTCGGGAACTTGGTGCTCAGGCCTTGTTTGGTGAGAAATACGGTGATGAAGTTCGTGTCGTATCCATGGGCAAGGCGCCAACTGGCAAGGGCCATGATGGTGAGACGTGGTCGATTGAGCTCTGTGGTGGCACCCACGTGCGTCAAACCGGCGATATCGGAACGTTTGTTGTGCTGGGAGATAGCGCCAGTAGCGCGGGTGTGCGCCGGATCGAAGCCCTGACAGGCAACGAAGCGTTCCGTCATTTGTCGGCGCAAGATCAACGCCTCAGTCAAATTGCAGCCGAATTGAAGGCTCAGCCAGATGACGTGGTCAGCCGCGTTAAGTCGCTGTTGGACGAGCGTAAATCGCTGCAAAATGAAGTGGCCCAACTACGCCGCGATCTGGCTATGGCAGGTGGCGCAGGGCAGGGCGGAACTGAGGCCCGTGAGGTGAATGGCGTTCCTTTCTTCGCTCAGGCGCTGACGGGCGTTTCCGGCAAAGACCTTCCCGCATTAATCGATGAACACAAAAGCCGCATGGGGTCTGGTGCTGTATTGCTGATCGCGGATGCAGGCGGAAAAGCCGCTGTCGCAGCGGGCGTAACATCTGACCTGACCGACAAGGTCTCGGCTGTCGACCTTGTGCGCGCTGCCGTAGTCGAGTTGGGCGGCAAAGGCGGCGGCGGACGCCCTGACATGGCTCAGGGCGGTGGTCGCGATGCGTCGAATTCCGAAGCGGCAATCAAAGCCGCAGAGCAAGTTCTGGGAGGATAAGATGGCTGCACTTTGGATTGCACACGTAACAGTGACCGATACAGAGGCATACGGAAAGTATGCAGAGCTAGCCGGGCCGGCAATCGCAAAACACGGCGGCGAATTCATTGCGCGTGCTGCGCGATATGTACAGCTTGAGGGTAAAGAGCGGCCGCGCAATGTTGTTGCTCGTTTCCCTTCGGTCGAAGCCGCAGTCGAGTGCTACAACTCTCCTGAATACCAGCAAGCATTAGACCACGCGCGCGGCGCGAGTGAGCGTGAATTGGTGGTTGTTGAGATCACCGAATAGGCGGTGTTTGGTGGTTCGTGATTGATCACCGGCCCACTGCGCGGATTTTAGCTTATCTCCAAACCAGGCAACATTCCTCGTTGCCTGGTTTTCACATTTTTGACCTGTTGCGTTGTTTTTCAGTGATTTACTAACGAATTCGAAAGTGACTTTGTACGATTCCACGCTAAGATTGTGTCTGAAAGCTCATATTTTTTGCGTGAAATGGTCAAATTGAGGAACGAATTTCCGCCTTTTTTCGCTTGCAAATTTGGTCTCGATTGCAGAAACGGCGCCGTCTATCGATATTTAACTTAATCGAAATACGGTCCCGGTTTGTCCGCAATCGCTCGGACGAACAAGAGATCGAGGAACAGGCATGAAATCTTTGAGCATTGAACTCAGAGTAGTTATGAAACGGCTTTCTGCCGCTTCTGGCCGTTTGATCGGGGCGTGCGCCGTGGCTTTGGCGCCTATCATGATCGGCCCTGGCGCTTCTGCGAGCGAAGGTAAGTTCATTCCCAGTGTCGCGGTTTCACCGCCTCCGGCAGGAGCTCGTCAACTATGTCGGCAATATAACTGGGCATGTTCAAGCAAAGTATCGGCCTCTCTTTCTGGCCGACAAGAAATGCAATTGATCAAGCGCATCAACCGTCGCGTAAACTCATCAATTCGATCGGTAACCGATCAGTCGCAGTATCGGACCAGTGAAAGGTGGGCATTGCCAACATCCCAAGGCGGTGACTGTGAGGACTTTGCTCTTCTCAAGAAAAGAGATCTGATCAGAGCGGGTGTAAATCCTAGCAAGCTTCTTATAGCTACGGTTCTTGACTCCAAACGGAATGCCCATGCCGTTTTGGTTTACCGATCTGCTAGCGGAGATCTCGTGCTGGACAACCTAACCAATCAGATCAAACCGTGGTCGGCGACTGAATATTTGTTTCTTAGAATGCAAAACCCGAGGAAGCCGAGTGGCTGGGTTGGGGTGTACGGAAAGAGCTAAATACAAATGCAGTTTTTGTCGGTATGAAGCGACGGCTACTAATTAGAAAAGGGCGAAGTCTACTTCGCCCTTTTGCTTTATCTGCGTAGCTCAGAACAGACAGAAACACCTGTTTGGCTGAGTTATTAGTCTAGTTAAAATATGCCGCCGACACCGGGGCCGTTAGCGTTGCCGCCGCCGCGACCACCGCCGTTACCTGCGCCGCCAGCATTTCCACCGGTGGCACCGTTTCCGTTACTGCCCCCGTTTCCGGAGCCGCCCCAGATTCCAGAGACGCCGCTCTGTCCGTTGTTGCTACCGCCGTTTCCGGTTCCCGGTCCAGAGCCGTTGTTGTTGCCACCACCGTTACCGGCGTTTCCAGCATTTCCGTTACCATTTCCGGGGCCGCCATTGTTGCCACCGTTGCCGGTACCGCCGCCACCGTTTCCAGAGTTTCCGCTCTGTCCGTTGTTGCTGCCGCCGTTTCCGGTTCCAGGTCCAGAGCCGTTGTTATTGCCGCCACCGTTGCCAGCGTTTCCGGCATTTCCGTTACCATTGCCGGGGCCGCCGTTGTTGCCGCCGTTGCCGTTACCGGTGTTACCGCCGCCGCCGTTGTTGCCGCCATTGCCGTTACCGGTGTTACCGCCGCCGCCGTTGTTGCCGCCATTGCCGTTACCGGTGTTGCCGCCGCCACCGTTGTTGCCGCCATTGCCGTCACCGGTGTTGCCGCCGCCACCGTTGTTGCCGCCATTGCCGTCGCCAGTGTTGCCGCCGCCACCGTTGTTGCCGCCATTGCCGTCACCGGTGTTGCCGCCGCCGTTATTTCCGCCGCCGCCGTTTCCGCCACCGTCGTTGTCGTTGCCACGACCGTCGCCATTACCACCACCGCCGTTATCATTACCGCCGCCGTCGTTATCATTACCGCCGCCGCCGTTGTTGTTACCGCCGCCGTTGTTGTTACTGCCGCCGTTGTTGTTACTGCCGCCGTTGTTGTTACTGCCGCCGTTATTATTGCCTCCATTGCTGGCTCCAGACCCGGAATCCCGGCCTTCACCATCGCGTTGGTTTGCAGCCGTTGATGCAGTTGGAAGGTCCGTTAGCACTGCTGCAAAAGCGGGACAGCTTTCTGCCGTTCGTGCCAAAATATCCTCAAAATCTGCGCGGCGCTGGATGTAGCGTAACATTCTGGTGTCCACGACCGTACAATCACACAAAGTCTCGGTTGAGACAGATTGCTTGGCCGTTTTGATGTTACATCTTTCAGCTTGAGCTGCACCTGCAGTGATCAATGGTAATGTTGCTGATATAAATACATAAGATAATAAACTGGATTTCACGCGCATGGCGCCACTCCTTCGAAACTCATTACACACACTTTGCACATACCTGTTGTGCCACACGTTTTAGGTACAACAATAGTGCCACACTTCAACCACAATTACACCCGTTTTGGGTCACATTTACAAGTGGTGATTGTCTGTGATGAGGCGTGAGAGAGCGCTTCCAGCTCAAAAAAACGCTTAAAAACAAAAGGCAAGCCCGCCGAAGTGGCGGGCTTGTTTACAGGGAATGTCCGGGCGTGGGATGCAAAATTGCCACGCCCGCAACATTGTTTCCATTATGTGAACTGTGCCACAGAAATCGTTAGGTAGATTTTGCCATACGTTTCCGTTCGTGAGGGTCGAGATACCGCTTACGCAACCGAACGGCATTTGGGGTCACTTCAACCAATTCGTCGTCGTCAATGTAAGCGATGGCCTCTTCCAGCGAAAACTGAACATGAGGGGTCAAACGGACTGCATCGTCGGATCCACTGGCGCGAACGTTGGTGAGTTTTTTGCCTTTTAGTGGGTTCACTTCCAGGTCGTTGTCGCGGGAATGCTCGCCAATTACCATGCCTTGGTAAACGTCAGCCTGCGGACCAACAAACATGCGGCCACGCTCTTCCAGATTCCACAGGGCATAGGCAACTGCCTGGCCGTTTTCCATCGAAATCAGAACACCAGCACGACGACCGGGAATCGGACCCTTATGAGGAGCCCAGCCGTGGAAAACGCGGTTCAGAACCCCGGTGCCGCGCGTATCGGTCAAGAACTCACCGTGATAGCCGATCAGGCCACGGGAAGGTACGTGCGCGATGATCCGGGTTTTGCCTACACCAGCCGGGCGCATTTCGGCCAATTCACCTTTGCGTGCGCCCGTAACTTTTTCGATCACAGCGCCCGAGAATTCATCATCCACATCGATGGTGACTTCTTCAATGGGTTCAAGGCGTTGGCCATCTTCCTCACGGAACAAAACCTGCGGACGCGAGATGCTGAGTTCAAAGCCTTCTCGACGCATGTTTTCGATCAGAACGCCCATCTGCAATTCACCGCGACCAGCAACCTCAAAGGCCTCACCACCGGGGGTGTCGCTGATACGGATGGCGACATTGGATTCCGCTTCTTTCATCAGGCGATCGCGGATCACGCGCGACTGTACCTTTTTGCCGTCACGACCAGCCAAAGGCGAATCGTTGATGCCGAAAGTAACGGTGATGGTTGGCGGGTCGATTGGCTGAGCGGGCAGGGCTTCGTCAACCTGCGGTGCGACCAGAGAGTCGGCCACAGTGGCTTTGCTCATCCCTGCGATGGTGACAATGTCACCGGCTTCGGCAACGTCGATGGGTTGCTGAGCCAGACCGCGGAAGGCCAGGATTTTCGAGGCACGAAAGTTTTCGATCAACGTGCCGTCACGGCTGAGCGCCTTGAGGCTGTCGCCTGCTTTTAGCGTGCCGCTTTCCACCCGTCCGGTAAGGATACGGCCGATGAACGGATCGCTGCCTAGTGTGGTAGCCAGCATGCGGAACGGCTCGTCTTTCTTGTCGGCCTGTTTGGGGGCAGGGACGTGATCGACGATTAGATCGAATAGGGCGGTCAGATCCTTGCGGGGGCCGTCCAGTTCCATATCTGCCCAGCCCGAACGGCCCGACGCATACATTGCCGGGAAGTCCAGCTGATCATCGTCTGCGCCGAGGTTGGCGAACAGGTCGAAGCATTCGTCCAGTGCGCGGTCAGGCTCGGCATCCGGTTTGTCGACTTTGTTCAACACTACGATCGGGCGCAGGCCCAAAGCCAGCGCTTTGGAGGTCACGAACTTGGTCTGCGGCATCGGACCTTCAGCGGCATCAACCAGCAGGACAACGCCGTCGACCATCGACAGAATGCGTTCGACCTCGCCACCGAAATCGGCGTGGCCGGGCGTATCGACGATGTTGATGCGCGTGCCTTTCCACTCAACACTGGTGGCCTTGGCAAGGATGGTGATCCCGCGCTCGCGCTCGAGATCGTTGCTGTCCATCGCACGCTCAGCGACGGCCTGATTTTCCCGGAACGCGCCGGATTGTTTGAGCAGCTCATCCACCAGGGTCGTTTTGCCGTGGTCCACGTGAGCGATGATTGCGATGTTGCGCAGGTCCATGAGAGGTCAGCCTTTGAACGGGAAGTTGCCGCGCGCATAACGCGACACGGCAGAATATACCAGCCCTAACCGCGCGCTCAGTGGCCAGCGGTCTTGGAAAACAGGTGAATGATCAAGATTCCGGCCAAAATCATGGTAAGGCCGATGACTGCGGGCCAGTCCAGTCTTTGTCCAAAAACAATATAGCCGATGATTGCGATTAGAAAGATACCGAGCCCCGACCAGATCGCGTAAACAATTCCGACGGGCATAAACCGCAACGTCAGGCCCAGTAGATAGAATGCGATCCCATAGCTCACCACCACGAGAACAGACGGCCAAAAACGGCTGAACTGCTGACTGGCTTGCAGTGCAGTCGTCCCAATGGTCTCTGCGACCACGGCCAACAGTAAAATCAAATAGGCTTTGGGCATGTGTTGTATCTCGTTGAGAGTTTTGAGTGGTTGAGCACAAAATGCTCTTTTTCGGCAAGAAAAATCGTGAGGGACAGACCCATTTTGTGCGCCTTAGCTCCAGAAACTCAGGGGTAACTAAGGTCAGGATAACCTTACTATTTTGCGCATATGTTTCGTGCTACAAAGTTATTGTTTTTTATAGATATTTGTTTGTGAGTTAAAAAGTGACGAGGTTTTCACTATCCGTCATCTTTGTTTCGGCAATGATTGTGGCGTTGGGGTGGCTTTCAGACGGGGGGGTCCGTCGACAATGACGAAGCCAGAATTGTTGAACGGTTAAAAAGTAATCAGGTTTAGACGCCAGCCGAAGCACGGGGGGAAAGAGGCCTTAGCGCCTCTTTTCTTTTTTTGAGTTACGCGCTGATTTCAGTTGCGAAGTACGCGGTGAGTTGGGGCTTTAGCCAATCCCACAATTCGGGCGCTCCACGCAGGATCGGCGTGCCAACACGCTGTTCGATCTGAGTAAAAGTGACGTCAAAGTCCACCCAGGATCCACCGCCAGTTTCCAGATTGCCGATGGGCGTTTGAAAGCGATCAATAGCTTTCGCAAATCGGGCATCGGAGCTTTCTGCCGCCTCAAACTCTTGCCACAAAGTAGTGAAGTAGGAGTTCTGAGCCTCAGGCAACATCCCAAAAAGCCTGGCCGCCGCCTCTTGTTCTTTGGCTTCTTGGGCTGCGTGGTCGACTTGCCCGTGGATCGGGTGATCTCCGGCATCTATCTCGACGATGTCGTGTAGCAGCAGCATCTTTAGAACTTTGCCAATGGAAACGTCCGGGCCTGCGTATTCTGAGAGAACCCAGGCGAACAGCATGATGTGCCATGAATGCTCCGCCGAGTTTTCGAACCGTTCGCCCGAAAGAAGGCGAGAGGCGCGGTACACAGATTTTAGTTGGTCCGTTTCGGCCAGAAACGCCAATCTTAGTGAGAATGGAGTGTCCGCAGGATCCTCACCGACCAGCAAGCTCTGGGCAGCCGCAAAAGCCTCAGGGAATTCAGTTTTCAAATAGGCCGCACGCCCGCCATCCATGTTGTTCTGAACGATGGCGCGATGTTCCGGGTTTGGATCATTCGCGCACAAAACCTGAAACATAGGCTGACAGCGGTCGAGGTATTTTGCGAATTTAGCGTCAGCAGTTTCGTCGGCTTCGAATTCCCTCCACAGCTCTAGAAAGCTAACAGACTGGTCTGCGGGCAAAAGTCCGAACAACTCGGCTGCAGCCGCTTGTTCAGCCTGCTCCAGAGCTTGCCAATCAGTATCCAGGTGGATGGGGTGATCGCCAACAACGATTTCAACCAGATCATGGAGCAACAGCATTTGAATGACACGATCAATGCAAACGCTGTCACCGGCCAATGGTTCCATTGTCAGGGCCCAAAGCGCCAGTTGCCAGCTGTGTTCAGCAGCATTTTCGGGCCGAGATTGATCAAGTAAGAAATTTGCGCGATCGACTGACTTCAGCCTGTCCGCGCGTTTCAGGAATTCGATTTGCGCGGACAGTCTTTCGGTCATTTCTTCTCTATCGCTTTCGTTTTTGAGCGGTGCTCAGATAGTCTTTTAATCACAAACTGACGTGCCTTGCGTTCCGACAGGCGCACACGGATTTCAGTCAGAAATGCTTCTTCCAGCGTCTGTGAGGACGCCCCCAGAAGTTCGCCTACTTCAACAAAGAAGCGGTCGTCTCCGGTTTCGTCCATCACTTTCATCGTGTCCTCAGCCAGTTTGGAGGCAAGGGTTGTGATGGTATCGGACATTAGCGCGTATTCTCTGTCAGGCGGCGTTTCACATAGTCACTGACGTCGGTGATCAGCGTGTCCATGTGACGATCCTGGAAGAAGTGATCGGCGCCTTCCACCTCGTTATGGGTGATGGTGATGCCTTTTTGCTCGTGCAGCTTGTTCACTAGCGAAGTGGTATCTGCCGGAGGCGCCACGCGGTCTGCCGAACCGTTAATGATCAGGCCTGAAGACGGGCAGGGCGCCAGGAACGAGAAGTCATACATGTTCGCTGGCGGGGATACGCTGATGAACCCAGTGATCTCGGGGCGGCGCATCAAAAGCTGCATGCCAATCCAAGCACCAAACGAGAAACCTGCGACCCAGCAGTGTTTCGAGTTGTTGTTCATTGACTGAAGGTAGTCCAACGCCGAAGCCGCATCGCTCAGCTCACCTACACCTTGGTCGTATTCGCCCTGACTGCGGCCCACGCCGCGGAAGTTAAAGCGCAACACGGTAAAGCCCATGTTGTAGAACGCATAGTGCAGGTTATAGACGACCTTGTTGTTCATGGTCCCGCCAAACTGTGGGTGCGGGTGCAGCACGATGGCGATCGGTGCGTCTTTTTCCTTTTGCGGGTGGTAACGGCCTTCCAGGCGGCCTTCTGGTCCGGGAAAAATCACCTCGGGCATGTGTGCTTTGGTCCTGTCTTTTTCTTCCGGGTGCCGGGATATACTTGACGGTTATCGTCGGGCACCTTAGAACGGTTCTAATTGTGTTGCTTTGAGCAAGTTGCTGCCTGTCGGAGATACGCACTGGCGGCGGCGGCGTCAATGTTTTCGCGCTAAACCTGCAAATAAGGGGCCAAAAATGAAGTTGTCGACCAAAGGTCGTTACGCGATGGTAGCATTGGCCGACATCGCCCTTCAGCCAACAGATAACTTGGTAACGCTTAGTGATATTTCTGAACGCCAGGATATCTCGTTGCCTTACCTTGAGCAGCTTTTCGTTAAGTTGCGGCGCGCAGAACTTGTCAGCTCAGTAAGAGGGCCAGGTGGTGGTTACCGTCTTGCACGTCCAGCGTCCGAGATCCGCGTGGTCGAGATTCTCGCAGCCGTGGACGAGACAGTGGACGCCTTGCAAAAGGGGGCTGGTGCTTCAGGAGCATCATCAGGTAGCCGGGCGCAATCTTTAACCAACCGGCTGTGGGAAAGCCTGAGTGCTCATGTCTACGTCTTTTTGCACCAGACACGTCTGTCGGACGTGATAAAGAATGATCTTGCGCCTTGCCCTGCGGTTCCAAGCCTCTTTTCCGTTGTGGATGAATGATCAAATGCCTTTGGAAATTTGCATCCATAAGGGCTTAAGTGTCGAGCAAAAGGTGAATCCATGACTCGTGTTTACCTGGATCACAATGCCACAACGCCTTTGAGGCCAGAGGCGCGGGAAGCAATGATCGCGGCAATGGATGTTTGCGGAAACCCATCCTCTGTTCATGCAGAAGGGCGTGCAGCAAAGGCTTTGGTCGAGCGTGCCCGTGCGCAAATCGCTGCCGCTTTTGGGGCGGATGGTGCTGATATCGTCTTCACGTCCGGTTCAACCGAGGGTGCTGCTCTGGCGCTTGCGGGCCGAGATCTGCATGGATCGGCGATTGAACATGATGCTGTAAGATCTTGGATTACTGAGGATTTGACGGCGGTTACGTCAGGTGCGGTTGAGGTCCCGAATCCAGAGAGTTCAACCCTGCAACTGGCTAATTCCGAAACCGGTGTCGTGCAGGCTCTGCCTCAGGGTCTTGCGGTAACCGATGCGACACAGGCGTTCGGCAAACTGCCTGTTGCGTTTAACTGGATGGACGTGGAAATGGCTCTGGTTTCCGCACACAAACTGGGCGGCCCCAAAGGCGTTGGCGCGGTTGTGATGAAACGCGGCACAGATTTGCCGGCGCAGATCAAGGGTGGTGGTCAGGAAATGGGTCGTCGCTCAGGTACGGAAAATGTCATTGGAATCGCGGGGTTCGGAGCCGCAGCAGAAGCGGCAGCGCGTGACTTGGCCAACGGCGTTTGGGAGCAAATTAAAGAATTTAGAAATATTCTAGAAAAGGCCCTTGAGGCCGGTTCTAAATCTACTATTTTTGTCGGGAAAGATCAGGAACGTTTGCCTAACACTCTGTGTTTCGCCACCCCCGGTTGGAAAGGGGAAACACAGGTCATGCAGATGGATTTGGCGGGCTTTGCTGTCAGTGCGGGTTCTGCCTGCTCCAGCGGTAAAGTTCGTGCCAGCGCGGTTTTGACTGCGATGGGATTTGATGAGGTAACTGCTGCAAGCGCAATCCGCGTGTCATTGGGACCTCTTACAACTGAAGAAGATGTGCTTCGTTTCGCCGAAACGTGGCTTGCAAAAGAAAGAAAACATCGCGCGCGCGCCGCGTGATCTGACGGAGTGAAGGAAATGGCCGCTTTGGACCAGACCCAAGTTAAAGAAGGCGTCGATCAGGAAACCGTGGATGCGGTGCGCGAGGTTGGTACCTACAAATACGGCTGGGACACCGATATCGAAATGGAGTACGCACCCAAGGGTGTGAACCCGGATATTGTCCGGCTGATCTCTGAGAAAAACGAAGAGCCCGAGTGGATGACCGAATGGCGTCTGTCAGCATTCGAGCGTTGGACCAAGATGGAAGAGCCGAAATGGGCGATGGTGCATTACCCGCCGATCGACTTTCAGGATCAGTATTACTACGCCCGCCCCAAGTCGATGGAAGAGAAACCTAAGTCTCTGGATGAGGTTGATCCCAAGCTTTTGGCTACTTACGAAAAGCTCGGCATCCCTTTGAAAGAACAGATGATCTTGGCTGGTGTTGAGGGTGCGGAAGATATGCCAGTGGAAGGCCGCAAGGTCGCGGTGGACGCGGTTTTTGACTCGGTGTCCGTGGGTACAACATTTAAGGATGAGTTGGCGAAACACGGTGTCATCTTCTGCTCCATTTCTGAGGCAATCAAAGACCACCCTGAGCTGGTTAAGAAATATCTAGGAACCGTGGTTCCAGTATCTGACAATTTCTACGCCACGCTGAACTCGGCCGTGTTCTCTGATGGGTCGTTCGTTTACATTCCGCCGGGCGTTCGCTGCCCAATGGAACTGAGCACATATTTCCGTATTAACGCGGAAAACACCGGCCAGTTCGAACGTACGTTGATCATTGCTGACAAGGGATCTTACGTATCGTATCTCGAAGGCTGTACGGCACCTCAGCGTGACACCGCGCAGCTGCACGCGGCTGTGGTTGAGATCATTGTCGAGGAAGATGCCGAGGTGAAATACTCGACCGTTCAGAACTGGTTCCCCGGGGATGAGAACGGCAAGGGCGGTATCTACAACTTTGTGACCAAACGCGCGGACTGTCGCGGCGACCGTTCTAAAGTGATGTGGACACAGGTTGAAACCGGGTCGGCTGTGACTTGGAAATATCCGTCCTGCATCCTGCGCGGTGATGAAAGCCAGGGTGAGTTCTACTCGATCGCCATTGCCAACAACTATCAGCAGGCCGACACCGGCACCAAGATGGTTCACTTGGGCAAAAACACCAAGTCGCGCATCGTTTCTAAAGGCATCAGTGCGGGTAAGGCGCAGAACACATATCGTGGTCTGGTCTCAATGCACCCGAAAGCCAAGGAAAGCCGGAACTACACACAGTGCGATAGCTTGCTTATTGGTGACAAATGCGGCGCGCATACGGTTCCGTACATCGAAGTCAAAAACAACTCTTCTCGCGTGGAACACGAAGCGACGACCTCCAAGGTAGACGACGATCAGCTGTTTTACTGCCGTCAGCGCGGCATGGACGAGGAAGAGGCGGTGGCGTTGGTCGTCAATGGGTTCTGTAAGGACGTGCTGCAGGCGTTGCCAATGGAATTCGCCATGGAAGCTCAGCAACTCGTGGCCATCTCACTGGAAGGCTCTGTCGGTTGATGGCTCGAACACCCCGGAATCGCATCCAAAAGGGTGATGTGCTTACCTGGCTTGGGTATGCGTTGCCGGTTCTGGGCGGCCTGCTTGGCGTCGCTTACGTCAACATCAACCATATGTCATTCATCAACCCGGTCTGGGCGGTTGGCATTGGGGCAATCCTTGGTTGGATTGCCGCGCGCCTGATCCGCAAAATTCTGGGATAAAATTATCGGGGCCAGACGCCCCTTGCGATACGCAAAAGGACAAAACATGCTGGAAATCAAGAACCTGCACGTGCAACTTGAAGAAGAAGATAAGCAGATCCTGAAGGGTGTGGACCTGACGGTTGAGGCTGGCAAGGTGCATGCGATCATGGGGCCAAACGGTTCTGGTAAGTCGACGCTCAGCTACGTCCTGTCTGGACGTGACGGATATGAAGTGACCGAAGGCTCGGCCACGCTGGATGGTGAAGATCTGCTGGAGATGGAGCCGGAAGAGCGTGCTGCGGCTGGTGTCTTTCTGGCTTTCCAATACCCGGTGGAAATCCCGGGCGTTGGCAACATGACCTTCCTACGCACTGCAGTAAACGCACAGCGCAAAGCGCGCGGACAAGAAGAATTGTCTGCAGCCGAATTCCTGAAGGTCGTGCGCGAAAAAGCCAAGTCGCTGAAGATCGACGCCGACATGCTAAAGCGTCCCGTAAACGTTGGGTTCTCGGGCGGTGAGAAGAAGCGTAACGAAATCCTGCAGATGGCGATGCTGGAACCCAAGATGTGCATCTTGGACGAAACAGACTCGGGCCTCGATGTAGATGCGATGAAACTGGTTTCCGAAGGCGTAAATGCGCTGCGGGACGAGGGCCGGGGCTTCTTGGTTATCACCCACTATCAGCGCCTGCTGGACCACATCAAACCCGATGTCGTCCACATCATGGCGAATGGCCGTATCGTTAAATCTGGCGGCCCTGAGTTGGCTCTGGAAGTTGAACATAACGGTTATGCTGACATTCTGGCCGAGGTGAACTAATGGCTTTGCCTGAGTTGAAACAAACCGCAACCGAGGCACGGCTGTCCAATTTGGTCATGCCAGACGCCGGCTGCACTCGTGCGGCACGTGAAGACGCGCTGGCCCGTGTGCAAGAGATGGGTCTGCCGGGGCGGCGCGACGAGTATTGGAAATACACACGTCCCGAAACTCTGATTTCTCCCGAAGCTCCGGCCGCTGCAGTGTTCAAATCGGATGAACCTTTGCTGTTCAACGATTTGGACCGTCTGAAAATCGTGTTTATCGATGGTGTGTTCAGCCCCGAAGAATCCGACGATCTGGCGTTGGAAGGCGTAAGCATCGACCGGATTGAAGATATTTGCTGCAAGGATATCCACTGGGCGAAAGAGCTCTACGGTGTTCTTGAAGCTCGGGGCCAATCGCCTGTACCACGACCTCTGGCTGCGCTGAACACGGCCTTTGCAGCTGACGGTGTCGCGATTCACGTGACTGGCAAACCATCCAAGCCGATCAGCCTGATCTATCGCCACGAGTCAGAAACTTCAGACGCGATGCTTCACCACATCGTACGTGTTGAAAGCGGCGCCGAGGTCACCATTCTGGAAAACGGCCCGGCAGCATCACGCTTTAATAAGTGTATGGAGATCGACATCGCTGATGGCGGTGCTTTGCATCACGTACGCGCTCAGGGCAGGGATCACGAGCGCCGTGCTGCAACACACATGTTCACGCGTCTGGGCCAGGAATCTGTCTATAAGTCGTTTACACTAACTGTGAACGGCGTGCTGACCCGCAACGAGCAGGTGGTTGAGCTGACCGGAGATGACGCGGTTGCGCACGTAGCGGGTGCATGCGTCGGCGATGGTGATTTTCACCACGATGACACTGTGTTCATTACTCATGATGCTGTGAACTGCGAAAGCCGCCAGGTGTTCAAAAAGGTTCTGCGCAATGGAGCCACCGGCGTTTTCCAAGGCAAGATTCTTGTGAAGGAGGGCGCGCAGAAAACTGACGGTTATCAGATCAGCCAATCGCTGCTTCTGGACGATGACAGCCAGTTCCTCGCCAAACCCGAACTCGAGATTTATGCCGACGATGTGGCATGTTCACATGGTTCGACTTCAGGGGCGATCGACGAGACGGCTTTGTTCTACCTTCGCTCGCGCGGAGTTCCAGTCAAGGACGCCACCAACATGCTGACGCTGGCTTTCTTGGCTGAGGCCGTTGATGAAATCGAGGATGAGGCACTGGCCGAAGCAATGGTGGCCCGCCTCGAAGGCTGGCTTTCGCGGCACAGCTGATGCCTGTTACCTCGGATATCGTGGCCACATATCGAGGGCCGGGTCGCGTCGTGCGCCGGCTTCTTGATATGGGGCAACGAGAAGATCGGGCTCTTATCTTCGTGATGGGTTTTTGCGTGGTGGCGTTTATCGCGCGACTACCTGGCCTTTCGCGGCAGGCCCACTTGGAGGGACTGGAGCTTAATATGTTGATGGGCGGTGCTCTGCTGGGCACCGTCATCATCCTTCCATTGTTGTTCTACGTCTTGGCGTTCCTCTCCTACGGAATTGCACGCCTGTTCGGCGGACGTGGTTCGGCGTATGGAGCACGAATTGCGTTGTTCTGGGCGCTATTGTCATCGACCCCGTTACTTTTGCTGAATGGTCTCGTTGCTGGCTTTATTGGTCCGGGTCCCGTTCTGACCGGGGTTGGGGCTTTGTGGCTGATTATCTTTCTTTGGTTCTGGCTGACTGGCCTCGTTCAAGCGCAGAGGCAGGTCGAATGAATTTTGTGACTGTTGCCAACCTGGCGGTGCTTACCTTAACCCATCCGACGAATGCGGCACGTCAATTGCTGTCAATTCGGCCGGGGCGCGAAGCCCTTTGGTTAGCTTTCTTCCTTGCGGTGGTCCTGAATTCTTTGGTTCAGGTTGGAATCGACAACCTTGTTCCAGTTCCGGATGGCGCAACTCCGCCTTTGCCCGATCCAATTTTTCTGAACCTGATCCGTTCGACAGCACTTATGTTTCTGACGGTTTTAGCGTTCCTGTTCGTTGGCCGCTTTTTGGGAGGGGTTGGCACGTTTGAAGGCATAATGATCCTTACAATATGGCTTCAGTACCTTCAGATTACGATCTTTGCACTGACATTGATCGTAATGCTCGTGCTTCCGTTTCTTTGGGCTGTCTTCATGATGGCTACAATTGTTTTGAGCCTTTACGTCACGCTCCATTTCCTAAAAGAAGCGCACAAGTTCGGGTCGCTCTGGCGGTCATTTGGGGTCATCCTGTTGTCCGGGATTGTCGCAATGCCATTTGTCCTCATGTTGGCGCCGGTTGGCCCCGTATAGGGAAAAGAAGACTATGTATGATGTGCAAAAAATCCGCTCGGATTTCCCGATCCTTTCGCGAGAGGTTAACGGAAAACCGCTGACTTATCTCGATAACGGAGCTTCTGCGCAGAAGCCCCAGGTCGTTATCGATGCAGTGACTCGCGCCTACGCCGAAGAGTATTCAAACGTGCATCGTGGACTGCACTACTTGTCCAACTTGGCGACCGAGAAATATGAGGCCGTGCGCGGAACAATTGCCCGTTTTCTTGGTGCGGCGAATGAAGATGAGATTGTTCTGAACTCGGGTACGACCGAAGGCATCAACCTTGTCGCCTACGGCTGGGCAATGCCCCGCCTTCAAGCGGGCGATGAAATAGTGCTTAGTGTGATGGAGCATCACGCAAACATCGTGCCCTGGCATTTCCTGCGCGAGCGTCAGGGAGTTGTTCTTAAGTGGGTCGATGTGGACGCAGATGGTGGGCTGGACCCTCAGGCTGTGATTGACGCCATCGGACCAAAGACCAAATTGGTCGCGGTTACACAGTGTTCGAATGTTCTGGGTACAGTGGTCGATGTGAAGACGATCACCGAAGGTGCTCACGCAAAAGGTGTTCCTGTGTTGGTTGATGGCAGTCAGGGCGCTGTGCACATGCCGGTAAACGTTCAGGAAATCGGTTGTGATTTCTACGCGATCACCGGACACAAGCTTTATGGCCCGTCTGGGTCGGGCGCGATCTATATTAAATCCGAACGTATGGCCGAGATGCGCCCCTTTATTGGCGGCGGAGACATGATCAAGGAGGTCAGCAAGGATAACGTGACCTACAATGATCCGCCTATGAAGTTCGAAGCTGGAACCCCCGGTATTGTTCAGACCATCGGCCTTGGGGTCGCGCTGGACTACATGATGGATTTAGGCATGGAGAATATCGCAGCCCACGAGGCCGGCATCCGAGACTATGCGATGCAGCGCTTGACCGGTTTGAATTGGCTGCAGGTTCAGGGCACACAAAAAGACAAGGCCGCAATTTTCAGCTTCACGCTGGACGGCGCTGGTCATGCGCACGATGTTTCGACGATTCTGGACAAAAAAGGTGTTGCTGTACGTGCGGGGCATCATTGTGCAGGGCCGCTCATGGATTTCTACGGCGTTACGGCAACCTGCCGCGCCAGCTTTGGTCTCTATAACACCAAGGAAGAGGTCGACACGCTAATCGATGCGCTGGAACTGGCGCATGATTTGTTTGCGTGAAACCTGAGTGATCCGGGTAGATTTCCAGTTGCGCCCGGATCAGATCAAGGATAGCTAACGGCCAAGGCACCTGTAGCTCAGCTGGATAGAGCGCTGCCCTCCGAAGGCAGAGGCCAGAGGTTCGAATCCTCTCAGGTGCGCCATATTTCTTTACAATTTACCGAAACTGATTGGCCTTTGTTCCTCAATGGTTTTGGGGCGAATTCCAAATCAGCTCAAAAAACAAAGAGCGCCCAAAGGCGCCCGTTGTTTGCTTACATTCTGCGGGGGATTATCCGCCCCATGAACGAACTTCACCGCAATCCATGTGGACGAAGTTTGAACGGGAGTATTTTCCTACTCCGCCAGCGCGACAGGATATCGCCGCTTTGGCCATCTGGGACACGGACCTCGAAGACAGTCGTAGATCCGCCGCCTGGCCTTTCATGTGAAGCGAGTTCTTTGCAACTCGGCGCGACCGTGAACGCAGCATCGCGTTTGTTTGTGGCGAACGGTATCCAGACAGCAGCATGTACGGTTCATTGACGTCCAGCAGGTTATGAGAGGCCGCCATGATGTCGATGGTGCGCAGGTCCATGGTTTTGACTTGGTCTGTACGCCAGTCACGCATGAAGTGGTTCACTTCTTTGACCGCGTCCTTGATGTACTTACCGTCGACCCAATAGATCATGTCTATTCGCTCACCCGTACGACCGGAGTACATACGGATGCGACGAATGTCTCCGCCACCGCGAAGAAATCCTGCTGCATTGGAATAAGTCGGAGCTGCTACGACGGCCGTTGCTGCGAATGCGCCCAATAGGGCACGCCGGGTCAAGCCCGATGTGGTGCTCTTGGTCATTTTAGTTTCGTCCCGTACTGTTCCTGCCTGCGCACGATGTTACGCGCGCGTTCTTAATTTTTTTCCCATCCCAGATGCGGTTTTTATGACACAGGTGCAAAAGCCAGCCAAGAAGTCTTTCGGATTCATGTTTTCAAGGGGGAATTTTCGGCAGATTTTTGCGCAGGTGATGTAAATATGTATAATTGTGAGGCAATTAAGGTTCGGCCCGATTTGGCCGATGCAAACAAGCATCACGCGGTGATAGAAGCGCGGCACTGATACATTTGTGAATAGACATACTGCGTGGTGCAATCTCATAGTTATCGACGCAATCCTTGCGACGTAAGTTTTTGAATATTCAAGGCCATCCCATGCTATCTGTTCTTCGAACGCGTACCAGTACCATTGTTACCGCCTGCTTCTTGGCCTCGGCAGCCCTAGCTGGCCCCGAATCCCAAGCTCCGACGGCGTTTCAAATGGCTGTGGCGGAGTTTGCTCCCTCAGGTTCAGGAATTGCCGAGTTCTACAGAAACAATGGATTCGTGCCTGTTTGGGTTGGGGAAACTCCTGAGCATGCACAGCGGCGCACCAAGCTGATCAAGGCGCTTTCGTCTGCGCATATGCATGGTTTGCCTGGCGGTTCGTTCAACGTTCAGGGCTTGATAGAGCAAATGCAAAACGCGCGGACGATCCGCGATCTTGGTGAAATTGAAATCAAGCTGACTCGCGCTTTTGTCGAATACGCCCGAAACCTGAACTCTGGTGCGTTGCGCCCTTCAGATATTGATGATGGCCTGGTGCGAAACGTGGAACGCAAATCCGCCAATGCTCACCTGCAAGGGCTTTTTACATCTGAAGACGGTGCATACATTGATCAGTTGGCTCCGCAAACGATCCAGTACAAAGCGTTGATGAAGCAAAAAATCGCGCTGGAGCATTTGGTAAGCCAGGGTGGCTGGGGCGCGACCGTTCCCGTTTCAAAACTGGAATATGGTGACAGCGGTCCAAGTGTAATTAAGCTTCGCAACAGATTGGTTTCATTAGGTTACCTTCAACCCACAGCTAATCCTGACTTCGACGACGCGGTATTGGCAGCGGTTCAAGAATTTCAGACAGATCATGGTCTGGCCGCAGACGGAGTGGCTGGTCAAGGTACGATAGCAGAGCTGAACCGGAGTGCGTCAGACCGGCTTAAATCTGTCTATGTTGCGTTAGAGCGTGAACGTTGGTTGCCACGTGAGCGGGGCGAGCGTCATATTCTGGTCAATCAAGCGGACTTCTCAGCCAAGATTGTCGACGACGGTCTAGTAACGTTCGAAACTCGGGCAGTGATCGGCAAGAACACTCACGACCGGCGCAGCCCAGAATTCTCGGACGAGATGGAGCATATGGTCATCAACCCGAGTTGGTATGTACCTCGCTCGATCATCACCAAAGAGTATCTTCCGAAACTGCAATCCAACCCCAATGCGGTTGGCCACATTCAGATCACTGATCGTAGCGGTCGGCAGGTTAATCGTGGAGCAGTGGACTTCTCCAAATTCAACGCTCGCAACTTCCCATTTGCGATGCGTCAGCCACCAAGCAAGAGCAACGCCTTGGGCTTGGTGAAGTTCATGTTCCCGAACAAGCACAACATCTATCTCCATGATACGCCTCAGAAATCTCTGTTCGCCCGAGAGGTGCGTGCATTCTCGCATGGATGTATCCGCTTGGCGCAGCCATTTGAATTTGCCTATGCTCTGTTGGCCAAGCAGGAGGAAGACCCTAAGGCGTTCTTCCACCGCGTTCTGAACACAGGCAAAGAGACAACGGTGAAGCTGGACCAAAAAGTGCCGGTGCACCTGATCTATCGCACTGCCTATATTGGTCCGAAAGGTGAGGTTCAGTACCGCCGGGATGTTTATGATCGTGATCGCAAGATCTGGGAAGCTCTGCAAAAAGCAGGGGTAGCCCTGCCGGACGTTCAGGGGTAATCACCGGGGCAGGTCGTCAATCCGGGAAGCCCGCCATGCAGTACACCATTCAGCAAATCGCCGAAGCACTCGGGGCCGAGAGCTCTGGCGACAAGGATTTGATCATCGAGCGCGCAGCAGAACCTGCTGATGCCGGTGCGTCCGATTTGGCGATGGCGATGTCTCCGAAATACGCTGAGGCGCTGAGTGCAGGCGCGGCGCGGGCCGCTGTTCTCTGGGAAGGCGCTGATTGGCAGTCGCTAGGTTTGCAAGCTGCTATTTTTGTTCCCAGACCACGAATGGCAATGGCTGGAATCACGGCCATGCTGGACCGCGGGCAGGGCGTTGTACCGGGCATTCATCCTTCTGCTGTGATTGATCCAACTGCAGAAGTGGCCGATGACGCTTCCATCGGGCCATTGACGGTGATCGGCGCGCGTGTGCGTATCGGCAAAGGAGCGATTATCGGCCCGCATTGTGTGATCGGTGTTGATGCTGTGCTGGGTGAGAATGCCACGTTGCGCGAGATGGTCAGCATCGGTGCACGCGCTCAAATTGGCGACCGTTTCATCGCACAACCAGGTGCCCGTATTGGTGCCGATGGTTTTAGCTTTGTTACCCCCGAGGTTTCAGGCGCGGAAAACGCACGAAAAACCATGGGAGACCAGGGGGATGCACGTGCGCAGAGTTGGCTGCGTATTCATTCTCTCGGTGCTGTCGAAATTGGAGATGATGTAGAGGTCGGCGCTAACTGCACGATCGACAATGGCACTATTCGCAATACGCGTATCGGGAATGGTTCGAAACTGGATAATCTTGTTCATGTTGGGCACAACACCCGCGTTGGACAAGACTGTTTGCTATGTGGCCAAACTGGTGTTTCCGGCTCAGTGGAAATCGGTAACAATGTTGTATTGGGTGGCCAAACCGGTGTGGCCGACAATATTTTTATTGGTGACGGCGTAATCGCGGGTGGCGGCACTAAGATCTTGTCAAATGTGCCTGCCGGGCGTGTGATTATGGGCTATCCAGCCGTCAAGATGGAAACCAACACGGATATTTATAAAGCCCAACGCCGGTTGCCCCGTATGGCTCGTGACGTAGAGGCGCTGAAAAAGGCTGTTTTCAAATAGCCTCTGAGTGATTAAATCATCCTCAACGTGATAATCAGAGGATCGACATGAGCATCACCGACCGCGTCATCGCCATCATCGCCGAGCAGGCCGTGTTGGAGCCTTCGGATGTGACGCCCGAAAGTACGCTCGAGGATCTTGGGATCGACAGCCTTGGCCTTGTCGAGAGCATTTTTGCCATCGAAGAAGAGTTCGATATCTCGGTGCCGTTTAACGCGAACGAGCCAACGGCTAGCGACTTCGATATTTCGAATGTTGCGGCCATCATCGCGGGCATCGAAAAACTTGTGTCGGAAAAGGTCTGACATAAGACTATGAAACGCGTTGTCATTACTGGTGCCGGGACGATCAATTCGCTGGGCCATTCCGTACCCGATACGCTTGAAGCCATGCGCGAGGGCCGGTGTGGTATCTCAGAGCTTGAGTTTCGGGATGTAGATCGTCTTGCGATCAAGATCGGCGGCCAGGTTCGCGGTTTTGAGGCAGAGGGACGTTTTAATCGCCAACAGATGACTCTGTATGACCGGTTTACTCAGTTCACCTTAACAGCTGCCAAAGAAGCTATAGAGCAGTCTGGAATCGAGTTTCACGGCGAGCTCGCTGCACGTTCGGGCGTTGTTTTGGGGACTGCAGGTGGTGGCGTATCGACTTGGGACGACAACTATCGCTCGGTCTACGAGGACGGCAAGAACCGCGTCCACCCGTTTGTCGTTCCTAAGCTGATGAACAATGCTGCCGCAAGCCATGTTTCGATGGAACACAACCTCAAAGGTCCAAGTTTCACTGTTTCAACAGCTTGTGCCTCTTCCAACCATGCAATGGCTCAGGCGTTTCAAATGGTCCGCAGCGGTGCAGCCCCCGCCATGATTACCGGCGGTTCGGAATCCATGCTGTGCTTTGGTGGGGTGAAGGCCTGGGAAGGTCTTCGGGTAATGTCCAAAGATGCGTGCCGCCCATTTAGTGCCAACCGTAATGGAATGGTTCAGGGTGAAGGGGCGGGTGTATTCGTGTTTGAAGAATATGAGAACGCGAAAGCACGCGGCGCTGACATCTTGTGTGAGGTCGTAGGGTTTGCAATGTCCTCGGATGCTTCGGACATCGTAATGCCCAGTAAACAAGGCGCTGCCAGAGCAATGGCCGGAGCGTTGTCGGACGCTCGTCTGAATGCAGACCAGGTGGGCTACATCAACGCTCATGGCACCGGAACAGCAGCCAATGACAAAACGGAATGCGCGGCGGTAGCTGATGTTTTTGGTCCGCACGCTGACGACCTGATGATTTCGTCAACCAAATCTATGCACGGTCATTTGATTGGCGGCACTGGAGCCGTTGAACTCCTGGCTTGTATCATGGCTCTGCGCGATGGGGTGGTTGCACCCACGATCGGTTACGAAGAACCTGATCCGGAATGTGCGTTGGATGTTGTGCCGAACGATGCGCGTGATGCGAAAGTGGATGTGGCTCTTAGTAACGCTTTTGCGTTTGGTGGCCTGAATGCAGTTCTCGCCCTGAAACGCGTGTAGGTCCGAAACAATCAAACAAAAAAACGCCGCCAAAAGCTCTGGCGGCGTTTTTAGTTTTAGGGTCTTTAGTTTTGGTTGACCTTCAGCTTGTCAAATGCCGAGGTGAATCCAGCCAGTGACATTTCCATTTGAATCAGCTGGTTAGGTGCCAAAACTGATACCATCGAAAGGTTGGCTTTGTTTCCGGCTTTCATCGCGTCGATGTCACCCTCGGTAAAACCCAGCTGCGCAACACACCCAACAGGATTACAAGTGTGGTAGTTGTAACGCTTGCCCGGTGCGCCATCGATCGACATTGCCAGTTGTGCCTGTAGCAGAACCTCAAGCGGCACGATCACAGTCGCACCAGCACGAGCAGTTGCGCTTTCTGGAAGCTTCTCAATGGTAACTTCGGCGACGGGTTGATTTTGGGGGCCTAGTAGAACCTGTCTGATCGCGCACGGATCGTCGTCTGTTTCTGTTTTGATGCAAGTCAGGGTCCAGCTTCCAATCTCCTCGGCAATATACTGTTCGCCGATACGTGGACCACTTTCACCCAAGTCAAGGTTCGATCCCGTCTCAGTCTGCGGCGCGGCTTCCTGACTTTGTTCTTCTTGAGTGGTTTCCTGTGCAAAAGCGGCACCGCAAAACAGCGCAGCAGAAACAATGCTGAGAGATAGGGTTTTCTTAAACATGAATGCCTCGGCAGTCTGGTTGAACTTTTTTTCCGGTCTATCACCCTTGGTTCTCGGTGTCAGTCACTAAGCAGACCAATTTACCGACCAAGATTGGATTTCCGTTTTATGGGCGAGAATACGCACATGAGACTCAACGAAAAAGGGAGCCGGTGGAGCGGCTCCCTTCCAAAAATTTTCTCCCCGTCGGACTGGCCGACTTAGTTATGAGCAGACGTTACGAAAGGGGAGAGCAGGGGTCAACTGCAAACCTGCACTTTTAATGAAAGATCAAGGTTTCCGCTAAAAAAAACCGCGCCCAAGGGCGCGGTCAGTCGACAGGGAGGAAATTTGCCGTCTTGCACCGTTAGGCACAAAGGCGGCGATTTGACTATCGCAGTCAAAGGTTAACTTTGTATGCTAGGGTCAGACCGGTGAAATTAAGGCCTTACATACATGGAAAATAACATCTTTTTGGGCGGTGCGGGCGAAGACTATAGCCAACCTCAATTCCTGACTTTGAAGTATGCCAACAGGCACGGGTTGATTGCCGGCGCGACAGGAACGGGAAAAACGGTAACTTTGCAAATTTTGGCCGAAGGTTTTTCTCAGGCCGGGGTTCCAGTCTTTCTGTCTGACGTAAAAGGGGATCTATCCGGATTGGCAAACCCGGGCAGTGAAACCCATAAGCTGCATCAGGCCTTTCAGGATCGTGCTGAACGCATCGGATTTCATGAGTTTTCATATCGAGCTTGCCCTGTAACCTTTTGGGATCTTTTCGGTCAGCAAGGACATCCAGTTCGCACCACTGTAACAGAGATGGGTCCGTTGCTTTTGTCACGCCTTATGGATCTGACCGAGGCGCAGGAGGGCATCTTGAACATCGCCTTCCGCGTGGCAGACGAGCAAGGGATGCCTCTTCTGGACCTGAAAGATCTGCAAGCTCTGTTGGTCTGGATTGGTGAGAACCGGGCGCAGTTGTCGTTGCGCTATGGGAACGTCTCAACCGCTTCAATCGGAGCTATACAGCGGCGACTTTTGGTGTTGGAAAACCAAGGCGCAACCAACCTTTTTGGGGAACCGGCGTTGGAGCTTTCCGATCTGATGCGGACAGATGCGAACGGGCATGGAATGGTGAATATTCTGGCGTCGGATAAGCTAATGGGATCACCGCGATTATATGCGACGTTCCTGCTGTGGCTGCTGAGTGAACTGTTTGAAGAACTGCCCGAGGTTGGTGACTCGGATAAACCCAAATTGGTCTTCTTCTTTGACGAAGCTCACCTCCTGTTCGAGGACGCTCCCAAAGTTCTGGTCGACAAGGTCGAGCAAGTTGCACGCCTGATACGCTCCAAAGGGGTAGGCGTTTATTTCATCTCGCAGAACCCGGCCGACATACCCGAGGATATTCTGGGGCAATTGGGAAATCGGGTTCAGCATGCTCTCCGGGCGTTCACCGCGCGGGATCGAAAGAACCTTCGTATGGCCGCTGAGACGTATCGTGAAAACCCTTCTTTCGATACGGAAGCCGCTATTCGCGAGGTTGGTGTTGGAGAGGCCGTCACCTCGATGTTGCAAAAGAAAGGTGTCCCAGGTGTTGTTGAGCGGACCCTAATACGTCCTCCCGGATCTCAACTTGGACCAATCTCAGCGTCCGAACGCCAGGCGGTAAATGCGGCGTCGCAGATGCAGGCCAAATACGGGACGCTGACAGATCGGAAATCTGCCTTTGAAATCCTTCAATCTCGTGCAGATGCCGCCGCTAAAGAGGCTGCGATAGCGGAAGAGCAAGAAGAAACTCAATCTGTTGCCGAGCGTGAGTTCGCAACGGCGAGACGGTATTCAGGCAGTAGGGTTGGCCGATCTTCGTCTCGGATTACTCGGCAGACTGATACATTTGCGTCTGCAATGAGCGAAGCTGTTATCAAGGAACTAAAAGGTACCACCGGTCGCCGCATTGTTCGTGGCATCCTTGGTGGGCTGTTCAAAAACAGATGAGCATCTGGCGCCGAACGTAAGAATGAGTTCGGCGCCAACTGTTTATTTGAGGCGACGTTTACCTTCTTCGCGGCAATAGGCGTCCGCTTCGGGCACAGTCATTTTGTCTGCTGGGAAGTTAATAGCGCGATCCCAGATTACGCGGTTTTGACGGTAAAGCTGACAAGTCACTTCACCCTTTTCAGTCTGTACTTTTACAGGCGTTGTTTCCAGATCTTCGGGCGAAGGAATACAAGCGGTCAGAGCTGCCAGAAGGGGCAGAGCCAAGGTCAGTTTTACTGCTGTTGATTTCATATCCGGTGTTCTTTTCTGGTTCGGTAACGTTGATGATCTGTAAAGATCGGCTTTTGAAGTGAGTGGGCGCCGACAATTGCCATTTAACAAATGAGCGATGCGCTCGTCTAATCAGGAAATGCTTTAAAATCAAGAAACCGCACCGAGTTTTCGGTGCGGTTTCATAACTTGTCCAATCCAAGAACTATTTCTCGGGAATGAGGCCTCTTGGACTGAATCTGAGAACAATCAGCAATATGAGCCCCATAGTGAATAGTCGCATATGTGCTGCGCTTTCGATCAGATGGTCCTTCAGCGCACTGCCGTCGGGCATGCCCGCGGTAATCAGGTTCATCAGCCACAGGCCGATGGGTTCCACTTGAACCCACAAGAACCAGATCAGGAACGCCCCCAGTACGGCACCAAAGTTGTTACCCGATCCGCCAACGATCACCATCACCCAGACTAGGAAAGTAAACCGCAGCGGTTGGTACGCACTTGGAGTTAGCTGCCCGTCCAGAGTAGTCATCATAGCGCCGGCAATGCCACAAATCGCAGAGCCCAGTACGAAGATCTGTAGGTGACGACGCGTGACATCTTTGCCCATCGCTTCGGCGGCGACTTCGTTGTCTCGGATAGCTCGCATCATGCGGCCCCAAGGGCTTTTCAGCGCCATCTGAGCCATCCACAACAGCACCAATAGCACGATCATGAACAGCAACGAGTAACCCAATTTGACCGACAGGGTCGACGCCGTCACAGGGTCCAATCCAAACCATTCAGCGCGCGCAATGAAAGACGGGTCTTTCTGAAGCTCAACCTCATAACCAACCACGGGCGACGGACGCGGAATGCCGTAGACGTTTTTAACGCCTCGGGCCAGCCAGTCTTCGTTTTTCATTATTGCAATGATGATCTCAGCAATACCGAGAGTGGCGATCGCGAGGTAGTCAGAACGCAGCCCCAGAGCAGTTTTTCCGATCAGCCAAGCCGCCCCTGCAGCAAGCAATCCGCCTGCGGGCCAGGCCAGAAGCACGGGTAGATTCAGCCCCCCAATATTGCCTTCAACCGCAGGGTTGATAGCTTCGACAGCGGCGGCGTTGGGGTCAAAGATCGCCCGATAGACGAAAAAGCCTACGATCAGGATAGCTATGATAGCTACGGCCTGAAGCCGACCTTTTGGCATCTTTTTTGCCACTAGTACGGCCGCCACAACGGTCGCAGCCCCCAGTAGCAAAGACAAGACGATGCCATATCCGCCAGCCGACCAGGCCCCGGGTGTCGGAGGTGTCGAGACCAACACCACGGCCAGCCCTCCAAGCGCAACAAAGCCCATGACACCGACGTTAAACAGCCCGGCGAAGCCCCATTGCAGGTTTACTCCGATGGCCATGATAGCCGAAATCAATCCCATGTTCAGGATCAGGATCGCGGCATTCCAGCTTTGAGTGAACCCTGTCAAAAGGATCAGACAGCCCACTATCACGAAAAGCAGTGTGTTTTTGACGGGCTCGCTCATACCGCTTTCCCCTTGAACAGGCCTGTGGGCTTAAACAGAAGCACGATCAGCAAGATGACAAAACTGACGGCGAATTTGTAATCAGTCGACAGGAATTGAACCAACCCTGACGGCGCGAGACTTTCCGGTGCGATGTAGGTCAGAACCTTTTTCCAGGCGTATGTGATCGTCACTTCCGAGAAAGCGATGATAAACCCTCCGGCGATGGCACCCAAAGGATTGCCCAATCCCCCCACAATTGCCGAAGCAAAAATGGGTAGCAAAAGCTGAAAGTAGACGAACGGCTTAAAGCTCTTGTCCAGACCGTAAAGGACGCCTGCGGTGGTCGCCAAGGCGGCAACAATGATCCATGTGATCATTACCACTCGTTCGGGGTTGATGCCCGACAGCAAGGCCAGATCTTCGTTATCCGAATACGCGCGCATCGATTTTCCGGTGCGTGTTTTGTTCAAAAACCAGAACAGCAACACCACGGCAACAACGGCAACAACAACTGTGATGCCCTGAGAGGTTTTGATGGCTAGCCCCTCGCGCAAACCCGTCATCGTCTTGAAATCTCTTGCGGAAATCAGAAAACGAGCTCCGTCAGAGAACCTCTGGTCGTCTGGTCCAATGATGAACCGCACCAGGCCGTTCATGATGAACATCACGCCCATCGAAACGATAACTAATATTACTGGCTTTGCCTTTTGCTCGCGATAGAAACGATAAACCAGCCGGTCTGTGATTAGCACCAGAACGATACACCCCAGTATCGCAAAGGGCAGAGCCAGCAGTGCGGTTGGCAAAGGGCCAAAGCTGACACCGGCGGCTTGAAGCCCCCAAGTGACCAACACAGCCAGCATTGCCCCGAAGGCCATCGTGTCGCCATGCGCAAAGTTAGAAAACCGCAGTATGCCGTAGATCAGAGTCACGCCCAGCGCACCTAGAGCCAACTGGCTGCCATAGGCGACCGCTGGCACGATCACAAAGTTCGCAAGCGCAACAAGCGCGTTGAGTAAGTCCATGAATTCTTCCCACTGTCCCAGTGCGGATATATCGCATAACGCACTTGCAAGACACAACACGAACCAGCCTGTTTTTCACTGTTTTGCTGCTTAAAAGGGTCGTTTTTCTGGTTGTTGGTGGCTGACGCGGCGTCAATCGCCGCGAGTGATGGCACCGGGTAGGCTAAACAGAAAAATCAAAGTGATATTTCGGCGGAAAATGGGCCGTATGGACCGGTAATTTTAGTGGCCACAAACGGTAGGCTCTGCCCGAAGGATTGTGCTGCAGGCAGAGCGACAGATCAGGCTTCGATCTCTTTGCAAGTGCCCCGATCATTTCCGGCATTTGCGCCTTGGATGGATAGGTCGTAAGTCATGTCTTTTAGGTCAACCACAAAGGTCAAAACGTTCTGTCCTTCGATGTACAGAAATGTGATGTTGTCGAGCCCCTTGAGGACGGTTGTCTCGCCTGTGACCTGAGCCGTTGTAATTTGCCCTTTGCTACCACCAGCAGCACGGCTTACGCGGGTTTCTTCGCCACTTACGTCGGACACGCAGACAAAGTTACGTTCCTCAGCGATTGCGGCAGTGGCAGACAGGGCTGCAAAAGCCGCGCACATCCATTTTTTCATTTGATGGTCCTGAATAGTGTTTTGTTTTTTGCGAAGGTCCGCCGGTTTCTCAGCAGCAGCCCATTAGAGCTCTAAGATTTCGATCCTTCTGCGATGCGGCGTTACCCGCGGATTGTGACCGGATTGCAGCTGATACGTGTTAAAGTTGAGGCTGAGATGCTTGTTTTAGCTTGAGGTTGAAATGAAGTTGAAATCGGCGCACTCGAACGCCCATTACGTTGGCTATCAAATCTAGTTTTCAGCCTGAGCTATTCGCGATTTCGTCGACCATTTGCCAGTTCTAGTGGTCGCTCAGGGCGTCAGCACTCAACTACTGAAGCGGCGGGTAGGGCCTTCACAGGAACTTCTGCTCGCAACGACCGGTAAACACGCGGCGAGCAGAACTGGCGGAATTGTAATCCACGTATCTTTGAGGAGCGGAAATAAGAGTTGCAGTAACCTCGTGGGGAGAAACCCGAGTGAGGTATAGGAATGCTCGCTCGCCGTCAGTGATGTGCGAGGCAATCAGCAGGTCGTTCTCAGACTTGATTATCCACTCTGTTCCGTTTGCGTCCACTAGGGTCGAAGAGGCTTCGCCAGCTCTCGACGTGGTTTCGATTGCAAAATCTCCAAAGTTACTTTGCAACCGTTCGGGTGGATCGCCGACGAATTCGATAGATAGCTGATCCCCTTGGCATTGGTCATTGCTGTTGCAGTCCTCATTCAGCACGCATGTCCCAGCCGAGGCAGCAGTGCAAATGGTCAGCATGGGCAATACCGCCAAAGCTCTCAACTCTTATCCCCCTAGGAAGCTCTTTCTAACTTCGGGGTCAGCCAGAAGTTCTTTGCCGGTGCCAGTATAGGCGTTCCGGCCTTGCACCAGAACATATCCCTTATCAGCAATCTCCAGCGCCTGTCGCGCGTTTTGTTCGACCATGAGGATCGGAAGGCCAGTACGAGAGACCTCAATGATACGGTCAAACAGTTCGTCCATCACAATGGGTGAAACACCGGCGGTAGGCTCGTCCAGCATAAGAACTTTGGGCTGCGTCATCAGGGCACGACCAACGGCAACCTGTTGGCGCTGACCGCCTGAAAGCTCTCCGGCGGCTTGGTTCCGTTTATCGCGCAGAATGGGAAAAAGGTCATAGACCTGCTCCATCGTCTGGCTGATGTCGTCGCGGCGGATGAACGCGCCCATCTCGAGGTTTTCCTCGACCGTCATGGAGGTAAAAATGTTCTGCGTCTGAGGCACAAACCCCATGCCCTTCATCACGCGATCTTGTGGCGACAGGTTGGTGATGTCTTCTCCGTCCAAACGTACAGAGCCCGAGCGCACATCCAGCATGCCGAATACGGCCTTCATCGCGGTGGATTTGCCTGCGCCGTTAGGGCCCACGATGACAGCAATCTCGCCCTTATCCACGGCGATTGTGCAGTCGTGCAGGATGTCTGGCCCTTTGCCATAGCCACCGGTCATCGTGTCACCGATTAGAAATGGCCCGCCGCCGACATAGTGCGTTTTTCCGCTTTTCTGGTGTGCAGGGGTCATGGTGCCAACGCCATGGGTATTGGTAATAGAGGCGTCCTTGTTACCTTTGTCGTCCTGATAGGGGTTGTCGCTCATGCCCCGGCCTCCAGCTTGTCTTTGTTCTTCAGGCCGGTGCCCAGATATGCCTCGATCACATGCTCGTTGGCTTTGATCTCTTCCAGAGTGCCCTCGGCAAGGACCTTTCCTTCGGCCATACAGATGACCGGGTCGCAAATCTTGCCGATGAAATCCATGTCATGCTCGATGACCACGAAAGTATAGCCGCGTTCTTTGTTCAGGCGCAGGATAGTGTCGGCAATGGTCATCAGAAGGGTCCGGTTCACGCCGGCTCCAACTTCGTCCAAGAACACGATCTTGGCGTCCACCATCATGGTTCTGCCAAGTTCCAGGAGCTTTTTCTGGCCGCCCGAAACCTGACCAGCCTTGTGATCAGCCAAGTGTTCAATGGTCAGGAACTCTAGAACCTCGTCTGCTTTGGCCCGCAGCGCGCGTTCTTCGTCGGCTATACGTTTACGTCCAAACCACGTGTTCCATAGCGCCTCTCCTGATTGTGCTCCGGGCACCATCATCAGGTTCTCGCGACAGGTCATCGACGAAAACTCATGCGCGATTTGGAAGGTACGCAGCAGACCTTTGTGAAACAGCTCGTGCGGGGGCAGGCCGGTGATATCCTCACCATCCATGACAACCTTTCCGCTGATCGGAGGCAGAACGCCTGCGATCACGTTAAACAGGGTGGTTTTTCCTGCCCCGTTTGGCCCGATCAGGCCGGTGATCGATCCTTTTTGGATTTCCAGCGAGGCCCCATCCACCGCGTGAAATCCGCCGAAATGCTTGTGCACGTCTTCGACGACGATCATTTTTTCCCCTAGCCGCCGTTGTCGGCGTTCTCGTTTGCCTTCTTCCTCAAAAATGAGGTGCGGTCTTTTTTCATTGAAACAGCCCGGACACAAGGCCCGGGCTGTTTGTTCTTATGACGGTTAACGCAGGATCAACGGAAGTTGACTGTTTTGTTCTCGCCGTCAGTGACTTCGATCTCGCGGTAGGAACCGGCACTTTCACCGGGGCCGATCAATTCTACACCCGAGGCGCCTACATAATCGATGTCCTGGCCTGCAGCCAGCAGTTCCAGACCCTTGGCCAGTTCGCCCGGATAGATTTTTTCACCGGGTGCGTTGGCGACGTCCATGACTTTCGCGCCATATTCTGCAGGGTTGGTCGAACCTGCGGCCTGCATTGCCAGCATGAACAGAGCAGCGGCGTCATAGGATTCAGGCGAGTAAGGCGAAGTTCCGTCGAAACCAGCGGCTTCAGCCATGGCAAAGTACTTCTCAGCACCTTCACCGCCCGAACCTGCGATTTGACCGAACGAGCCGTTCAGATCAGGACCAACGTTGGAAGGCAGGGAGTCACCGATCATGCCACCCGGCAGACCGAATGTGTCAAACGCGCCGCTGTCCAGCGAAGATTGGATGATACCAAGGCCACCTTGGTCCAGGTAGCCTGCGACCACCAGAATGTCGCCACCGGCCGAGGCCAAGGCGCCAACTTCAGCTGAGTAATCGGCTTTGCCGTCCTCATGTGCAGCCACGATGGTCACTTCGCCACCGGCTGCCTCAAACGAGGATTGGATCGCGTCTGCCAGACCTTTGCCATAGTCGTTGTTGGTGTAGGTCAAGGCGATCGAGCTGATACCGCGATCTTGCAGAATATCTGCCATCACCTGGCCTTCACGCGCATCCGACGGAGCGGTGCGGAAGAACAGGCCGTTGTCTTCCATAGTCGACAGACCAGGCGAGGTTGCCGACGGCGAGATCATGACCATGCCGTTCGGGATCGCGACGTTCTGAAGAATCGCGCCAGTTACGCCCGAGCAGTCGCCGCCGATGATACCTGCAACACCGTCCGCAATCATGCGTTCACCGTTCGAGGTGGACAGGCCGTTGTCGATACAACCAGTGTCCGCACGCATGCCGGTGACAGTCGAGCCGTCCAACAGTTTGCCGGATTCGGAAACTTCGGCGATCGCCAGTTCAGCACCTGATCCCATCGACGGTGCGAGGGATTCAATCGGTCCGGTGAAGCCAAGCAGGATGCCCAGTTTGACATCATCAGCCATTGCGGTGCCCGCCAGCAGAGCGGTTGCTGCAGTTGCAGTAAGCAGCTTTTTCATTAGGTTACTCCCATATTGGAACGTTTGTTCGTTCTGGGCATGACCCTAGGCAAGCTGTCTGGAAAAGAAAAGTCCTAACAAAATTGTGTTTTTGCGGCCGACAATCCTATTTGATTTTATAGGGTTGCAGAAATCATCCTTCTAAGACGGCCCAAAAGGGAGAGCGAACATGTTGAGGTCCGCAGCGATTCTGGTTTTGGCCATGGGTGCCGGTTGGGCTCAAGCCGATACCTTGGAGACTTCCGCCGGTACTGTGCAGGTCACAGCGATGCTCGAAGGGTTGGATACACCGTGGGCAGTAGGCATTCTTCCAGGGGGCGGGTTTCTGGTGACGGAGCGCGATGGTGAGCTTCTGTATGTTGCTGATGGCAATCAAAACCGTGTCCGGGGCGTGCCCAAAGTGGCGACAAACGGGCAGGGCGGATTGCTTGACGTAACCATCGCCCGTGATTTCCAGCAAACCCGCGAGATTTTTTTGACCTTTTCAAAACCCCAAAGAGGTGGGGCAGGTACAGCTTTGGCCGTCGCGCGGTTATCGGAAAATGGGAAGCGCCTGAACAATGTGCGAATTGTATTCGAGGCCGAACCCGGTGGGTCAGGGGGACGGCATTTTGGCTCGCGTGTTGTTGAGTCTGAGGACGGGAATCTGTTTGTTACGATCGGTGATCGAGGGGACCGGCCTTCTGCTCAAGACAGGTCAAACCATAAGGGAACGGTTGTCCGAGTTAATCGCGACGGCTCGGTCCCGGCCGGCAATCCCTTTGTGGGTGAGGCCAATGTAAGGCCAGAAATTTGGTCTTATGGTCATCGTAACCCTCAAGGCGCAGGGCTGGATTCGCAAGGTCGACTGTGGGTGTCGGAACATGGAGCCAAGGGTGGAGACGAGGTAAATTTGGTTCAACCTGGTCTAAATTATGGTTGGCCGATCATTTCCTACGGCGTTCATTACTCGGGTCAGAAAATCGGCGAGGGCACTTCAAAACCAGGAATGGAACAGCCTCAACACTATTGGGATCCGTCGATCGCCCCTTCTGGGTTGATGGCCTATTCAGGTAAGCTTTGGCCGCAATGGAAGGGCGACATCTTTGTTGGGTCGCTCAAGTTCGACTATATCGCGCGCTTGGAAGGCACCCCGCTCCGCGAGGTCGAACAGATCAAGGGCGCCGAAACTGAACGTGTTCGGGACATAGTCGAAGCGCCTGACGGATCGATCTGGTTCATCTCAGTCGGGCAGGGTGCTGTCTATCGAATGACCCCAAGCAACTGACCGACGATCAGACCGACAATTTACCACCCTGAGCACCACGCTCGCGATAGGGCGTTGTGTTGTAATGCGCCCGGTAGCATTTCGAGAAATGTGACGGGCTGGCAAATCCGCAGGCCAGAGCAACGTTTATGACACTCATATCGGTCTGCATTAGCAGGTTGCGTGCTTTGTGCAGTCTAAGTTCCATATAGTATCGCTTGGGTGAGCGGCTGAGATATCGGCGGAACAATCGCTCGAGCTGTCGGGTCGACATACCCACGTCCTTGGCAAGAATCGAAGGCGAGATTGGCTCTTCGATGTTCTTTTCCATCATCAGGATGACTTGGCTCAGCTTGGGGTGGCGCACACCAATCCGTGTTGGGGTCGAAAGGCGCTGAGTATCCTGATCGGTGCGGATCGAGGAATAGATCATCTGATCCGCAACTGCATTCGCCAGGTCTTCGCCGTAGTCGTCAGCAATGATCTTGAGCATTAGGTCGATGGAGGATGTACCCCCAGCAGTGGTCATCCGATTGCCGTCAATCTGAAAAACAGACTTGGTCAGCTCAACTTCATCAAACTCTTCGGTGAAACTGTCGGAGTTTTCCCAGTGAATGGTCGCGCGTTTTCCATCCAGCAGCCCTGCTTTGGCCAGAGTATAGGCTGCTGTACAAAGTCCCCCAATGCGCAAACCGCGACGCGCTTCGCGGCGCAGCCAGTTCAGCACCTTTTTGGTGGTAGCAGCCTGAACATCGACACCACCGCAGATAAGAACGACTTCGTCGCGCTGCAATTCGTTCAAGTCCGAATCCAGATTAAACGTTGTCCCCGCCGAGCAGCTAACGGTTTCGCCACCTTCACCGACAAGCGTCCAAGTGTACAATTGCTTGTCCGACATTCGGTTGGCAATTCTGAGACTGTCCAGAGCCGATGCAAACGACAGAAGTGAGAATTTGTCCAGCAGGACAAATACAAAGTTGCGAGGGTTGGCCGCAGTGTCTTCCACCGTGACAACTTGGCGTTGCTCTTGCATGGCGAGGTGTCCTTGATTCGGCGCTTTATGACGTGACGTCCAGCGACAGATTTGACAGCCACCATGATCAAAGCTTGTTTCCCGCGTCAAGAGGCCCAAATCGCATATGGTCAGTCTTCAATGCATTTTGTATAGAGGCGACCTGACTACTTCAGCGGAGATCAAAGCTATGACCGAATGGCAAAAAACGAACTGGCGCAACAAGCCCCGGGTTCAGATGCCAGACTATACCGACGAGGCCGCGTTGGCCAAGGTCGAGGCCCAGCTTTCGCAGTATCCCCCGCTGGTCTTTGCCGGTGAGGCGCGGCGCCTCAAGCAACATCTTGGTGCCGCCGGTCGCGGCGAGGCCTTCCTGTTGCAGGGTGGGGATTGCGCAGAAAGCTTTGAACAGTTCAGCGCGGATGCAATCCGTGACACCTTTAAGGTGATGCTGCAAATGGCGATGGTTCTGACCTATGGTGCTAAGGTGCCTGTGGTTAAAGTGGGTCGTATGGCCGGCCAATTTGCTAAACCGCGCAGCGCACCGACCGAGGTTGTGGATGGCATTGAGTTGCCCAGCTACCGCGGTGACATCATCAATGAGCTGGCCTTCACCCCCGAGGCGCGGATTCCGAATCCGAGCAAGATGCTTCAAGCCTACACTCAGGCCGCCGCAACTTTGAACCTGTTGCGTGCGTTCTCGACTGGTGGTTTCGCCGATATGAGCATGGTGCATTCGTGGACACTGGGCTTCACCGACGCGCAGGATGTTCAGAAATATTCTGAGATCGCAGATCGCATCCAAGACACTATCGACTTTATGGGTGCTGCTGGGATCACTGCCGACACCACGCACGAGTTCTCGACCGTAGAGTTCTACACAAGCCATGAAAGCTTGCTGCTTGAGTATGAAGAGGCGCTAACGCGTCTTGATTCGACCTCGGGCAATTGGCTGGCTGGTTCGGGTCACATGATCTGGATTGGCGACCGGACACGTCAACCGGATGGTGCGCATGTTGAGTTCTGCCGCGGCGTGTTGAACCCGATTGGTCTTAAGTGCGGTCCGACTACAACTGCCGAAGACCTCAAGGTTCTTATGGCCAAGTTGAACCCCGAAAACGAAGAGGGTCGCTTGACCCTGATTGCGCGTTTCGGTGCTGGTAAAGCTGGTGAACATCTTCCGCGCCTGATTCAGGCCGTTAAGGAAGAAGGCGCCAAGGTAACTTGGGTATGTGACCCGATGCACGGCAACACGATCAAATCGGCGACCGGATATAAAACTCGTCCGTTCGACTCGGTGCTGCGCGAAGTACGCGACTTCTTTGGTGTACATCAGGCAGAGGGAACTATCCCCGGCGGTGTACATTTCGAGATGACCGGTCTGGACGTAACCGAGTGCACCGGCGGTGTGCGTGCCGTAACCGAAGAGGATCTGTCGGATCGTTACCACACTGCGTGTGACCCGCGTCTGAATGCGACGCAGTCGTTGGAGCTGGCCTTCTTGGTGGCAGAAGAGCTGACAAACTTGCGCAGAAATGGCAGCAAACGCGCCGTCAGCTAAGCGTCAAATCAACCAATCAGAAAGGCGGACTGCAAAGTCCGCCTTTTTTCATTCCTCACGTGACGCTACCAACCTAAGGTGAGATCCCGGCCGCTTGAACTCTGCCTTGTCCTCGGCGAACGCGTGCGCGCTTTCCTTTGGCTGCGGTGGAGCTTGAACATCGGCCACTGGACGAAAATGGCTATCGGATAATGTGAACCGTCTTGGTGTGGCGCCAATCGCTCCATCTGAGATCATGACGCCCAAGATACGGCTGACATCTCCCAAATCGCTTTTCAGCGGCAACAAGATCATCCGCGCTTGCATTCGCGTACGGCCCAATTGACCTGTCGAAACAAGTTCCAGCTCTGCGATCCCGGGTTGAGAGAACACGTTTTCCATCAAGTGCTTGACTTCGTCCCGGCTGCCGGCTTCGACGAACGCGGTGAGTGGCATGCCCCGAACCTCCATACCCGCCAAATCGTTCAAATGGCTGCCGGCCAGACGAAACCGTGCCAATCCCGGCGCTATGCGTTCCAGAATGAACGCGTACTGAAGGACATTCTCAAGGCCGCGCGGGTCAATTTGCGACCGCATCGGAACTCCGTCACCGGTCAGTAGGGCAGTCCAATATGCCTCTGCCTGTCGGATGGGCGAAAGGCTGCGCCCATTGTCAAAGCGATCCATTGCGACGATCTTTCCAAATTTTGACCCGAAACCGGTCCCGAAAAAAGATTTCATTTTCATCACCCTAGCGTCAATCGACCGTCATTTTCTTAAAATGCCAGATATCGGGGCCTTTCAAGACTGACCAGCACCTGCTGAAGTCAGATTGACCGAGGTTGAGTCAATTTTGGAGCAAATCTTTAACGAATGGTTAACTTCTCCCCAACGCGGCAAGACTCAGCAAACACTTGCTCTGGGTGGTCCGATGGCTTTAGGTGCGACAGTCACGCGGAGATGGGTAGAGAAGGAAAGGGCAGGCATGATCAGATCCATGACCGGTTTTGCTTCGGGCAAAGGGACTTTTGGGCCTCATAGCTGGGCCTGGGAATTGCGAAGCGTCAACGGCAAAGGGCTGGACATGCGCATTCGCGTGCCCGATTGGCTAACGGGTTTGGAAACAGCGCTTAGGGGAAAGATGTCGAAAACCCTGAGCCGCGGAAATGTTACGCTGTCGTTGAGGCTGAGCAGAGATGAAACTGCGCCTGACCTTGTCCTGAACGAAGCCGCAATGGATGCGGTTCTGACGGCTTTGGCTCGAACTCAGGAGATGGCAACAGCCAGCGGAGTCACGCTGGCCCAATCAACGGCGGCTGATCTCGTCGCGCTGAAGGGGATGTTGGATGCGGGCAGTGAAGTTGACGACCCAGCCCCGTTAGTGGCTCAACTGACAACGGAATTTGCCGACTTGCTGGCAGCATTTATCGAAATGCGCGAGTCCGAAGGCCAGGCGTTGTCAGAAATTATAGACGGACAGCTCAACCAAGTGACCGATCTAACAGACAGCGCTGCGGAACTGGCAGAACAGCGCAAGGAAAAGATGGCTGAGGCGCTGCGCGATAATCTCGCACGGGTGTTGGATAACTCGCAGGGCGCAGACCCAGACCGTGTAGCGCAGGAATTGGCCCTTATCGCGGTCAAGGCTGATATCACCGAAGAGATTGATCGTCTGAAAGCCCACGTGGTTGCAGCGCGTGATTTGCTGTCACAGGACGCCGCAGTTGGTCGCAAGCTGGATTTTCTCATGCAAGAATTCAACCGCGAGGCCAATACACTGTGTTCAAAGGCGCAAAGTGCCGAGCTGACTTCGGTAGGGCTTGAGTTGAAAGCCGTAATAGACCAGATGCGCGAGCAAGTGCAGAACATCGAATAACGACGGGAGCTCCCCTAATGGCGGATCGACGCGGCCTTTTAATCATTTTGTCCTCGCCTTCGGGGGCTGGTAAATCAACTTTAGCCAAGCGGCTGATGCAGTGGGACACGGGCCTGGAGTTTTCTGTCTCGGCTACGACGCGGGCACCTCGTCCGGGTGAAGAGCATGGGCGTGAATATTATTTCCTTAGCGAGGATGCCTTTAGACAACAGGTCTCCGAAGGTCAGATGCTTGAGCACGCGCACGTGTTTGGTAATTTTTATGGATCCCCAGCCGGGCCAGTACGCGAGTCCATAAATTCCGGCAAAGACGTTTTGTTTGACGTCGATTGGCAGGGTGAGGTTCAAATCAGGAACTCGGACCTTGGCAAACACGCCCTGTCTATCTTTATCCTTCCACCGTCGATCCCAGAACTGCGTCGCCGGCTAGAAAGCCGTGGGCAGGACAGCTATGAGGTTATCGCAAAGCGTATGCTGAAAAGCTGGGACGAGATCAGTCACTGGGGCTATTACGACTACGTCTTGGTCAACGATGATCTGGATGCGACCGAAGAAAAGCTAAAGACCATTGTGAGTGCGGAACGCATGCGCCGTATCCAGCAACCCAAGCTGCAAGAGCATGTTCGCACGCTGCAAAGTGAATTCGAGGGGCTGTCATGACACTCTATGCGCTTGGTGAGCACGCGCCGGTTGTCCACGAAGATACTTGGGTGGCACCGGATGCGAACCTGATCGGCAAAGTGGTGCTAGAGCAAGGAGCCTCGGTTTGGTTCGGCTGCACCATTCGAGCTGACCACGAAGAGATTCGGGTTTGTGAAGGTAGCAATGTTCAGGAAAACTGCGTCATGCACATTGACGCTGGATACCCTCTGACAATTGGCAAAAACTGTACAATTGGGCACAAAGTTATGCTGCACGGATGCACGATTGGGGAAAACACTCTGATCGGGATGGGCGCAATTGTGCTGAACGGCGCAAAGATCGGCAAAAACTGCCTGATCGGTGCAGGAGCTTTGATCACCGAAGGCAAGGAAATACCGGACAATTCCTTGGTCATGGGATCGCCGGGTAAGGTCGTACGGCAATTGGACGACGCGGCCGCCCAACGCATAACGTTCAGCGCGCTGCACTATCAGGAAAACATGCGCAAGTTTCGCAAAAGCTTAAAGCCCGTGTCGTAAGGCGGCTCAAGCAACGCAAAAGAGACCGAATTCATGTCAACCGATCTGCTTGCCGAACTCGTTTCGGCCGTTCCCATGCCTGCTCTTGTGGTTGATCAGACCGAGCGGATAATAGCGGCCAACACTGACGCAAGAACGCTGTTGGGGCAGAATATCGTCAACAGGCATTTTGCGACGATCCTACGGCAGCCGCAGGTTATCGATGCGATGGAGCAGAGCCTTCGCACGAAAGGCCCGGCCAAAACCAAACATCTTTCGAATGACGGTGCACAGGACACCACGTTCGAGGTCGAATGCCGATATATGAATGGGGTAGGGGCGGTCGACGGCGGCGCGGTTCTGACTGTGTTTCAGGATGTCACCCACTTGGAGCAAGCCAGCCAGATGCGGCGGGATTTCGTGGCAAACGTCAGTCATGAATTGCGCACCCCTCTAACTGCGTTGATGGGATTCATAGAAACTCTGCGGGGCCCAGCGCGCGATGACGCGGCCGCGCGTGAACGTTTCCTTCAGATCATGACGGACGAAGCCAACCGAATGAACCGTTTGGTTGGGGACTTGCTGTCTCTGAACCGTGTTGAAAGTGAAGAGAGGGTGCGCCCCAAGGAACAGTTGGAATTGACTGGTCTTTTGCAATCTACGTTGAACAATTTGCGGCCTCTTGCCGAAGATGCGAATGTAGTGCTGACACTCGATGCACCTGAGGATCCCGTTTCTCTGATCGGAGACAGCGATCAGTTGCGCCAAGTTTTTACGAATTTGATCGAAAACGGAATCAAATACGGTGGCAGTGGCGGCAGCGTGGAAGTGCGACTGGTTTCATCTGAACGAGACACCGCAATGCGCGGGCCCGCTGTCAGGGTTCAGATTATCGACAAGGGACCAGGAATCGATGCGATTCACTTGCCGAGATTGACTGAGCGGTTCTATCGAGCAGACAGCCACAGATCCCGACAACTGGGCGGAACAGGACTAGGGCTTGCTATTGTAAAACATATTATCAACCGTCACCGCGGACGGCTGAGGGTTGAAAGTGAGCTTGGCAAGGGCGCGGTTTTCACTGTGATTCTGCCGCGTTAACCGCCGCCGTTACTAGATCTGCCAAGCGATGTTCGAGCCGGTATGTAAACGCCGCATGGCAGCTTTGCGCACTTAAAACGCATTTTCTAGGCACCTGTCATAAAGCTGTTACATACCTGTCACAAAAGGCTTACGCACGACCCGTAGAGGTTCGCGCAAGATCATCATGGGGGTGATCAGAACTTACATTTCTCAAGGAGACTGAAATGTCCTTTGTAAAACTGTCGGCTTCGGCTCTTGCCATCGCTGCTGTATCGGCCACTACGGCCGCCGCTCGTGATCAAGTGCAGGTTGCTGGTTCCTCTACCGTGCTACCTTACGCTTCGATCGTGGCTGAAGCCTTCGGTGAAAACTTTGACTTCCCGACACCTGTTGTTGAATCGGGCGGTTCCTCGGCTGGCCTGAAGCGTTTCTGCGAAGGCGTTGGTGAAAACACCATCGACGTTGCAAACGCATCGCGCCAAATCCGCGAGAAAGAAATTAAAGCCTGTGCCGATAACGGCGTAACCGACATCATCGAAGTTCAGATCGGTTATGACGGCATCGTTTTCGCATCCGACATCAACGGCAACTCGTTCGAGTTTACGCCGGAAGATTGGTACAAAGCGCTGTCCGCTCAGGTTGTTGTTGACGGCCAACTGGTCGACAATCCGAACAAAACCTGGGCCGACGTGAACCCTGCGTTCCCGGCGCAGCCGATCGCAGCCTTCATCCCGGGCACCAAGCACGGCACCCGTGAAGTGTTCGAAGACAAAGTGATCCTGGCAGGCTGTGAGCACCTGGGTGACTTTGACGCTTACCTGGCCGCCGCAGAAGGCGACAGCGACAAAGCCAAGAAGAAAGCGGCTGAAAAAGCTTGTATCGCTCTGCGCACCGACGGCGTTTCGGTCGACATCGACGGCGACTACACCGAAACTCTGGCTCGCATCGACAGCAACAAAGACGGCATCGGCGTCTTTGGTCTGGCGTTCTACGAAAACAACACCGACAAACTGCAAGTTGCGACCATGTCGGGCATTGTTCCGTCGACTGAATCGATCGCGACAGGTGAGTACCCGGTATCCCGTCCGCTGTTCTTCTACGTGAAGAAAGCACACATCGGCGTTATCCCCGGCCTTAAAGAATATGCTGAGTTCTTCGTTGCAGACGAGATTGCTGGCCCCGACGGCCCGCTGGCCGAATACGGCCTGGTCTCGGATCCGGAACTGGTAAAAGTTCAGGAAGCTGTTGCAAACGAAACCGTTCTGGGCGGCGGTTCCTAATCACCCTTGCGAACGGAACCGGGGCGTCTTAAGCGCGCCCCGGTTCTTTTTGACTCCATCTCTGCCATCCCCACGGAGTTCTTATGGCGTTATCCTGGCTGTTGTTTATCCTGCTTGCGCTGGCAGTGATCGGATATTTCACGGGTCGGTCCCGTGCATTGGCAAGTGCGGGGGGTGACGCCCGCGAGTTGCACTCTCTACCGTCTTACTATGGCTATAACGTCGCTCTGACGGCTTTGGTTCCTGCTCTGGGCGTTCTGATTGTCTGGCTTCTGGTTCAACCGATGATCGTGAACAGTACCGTGTCCGGTCTCATTCCCGATCAGTCGATACCCGAAGGTTCCGATCGTGGTTTGATCATGAGCGAGGTTCGTCGTGTTGCTTATGGTTTGGATGGCGCAGTTGAATCAGGCGCGATGTCGGAAGCACTGGCGCAGAATGCCGACGCGGATATCGACGATCTGACCAAAACGCTGAAAAATGCCGGCCAAGTTCTGACACAGGATATCACCCAGCCGATCTTGGTAGCGGCCCAGAAGTATCGCAGCATGACGTCGATCGGTTCGGTTGCTATGCAGGTTATAGTGCTGGCGCTGGCATTGTTGGGTGCAGCCTTTGCATACGTCCGGACGCACAAAGACTTTCGGGCACGTAATGTGGTCGAGCAAGGGATCTTGGCCCTGCTGCTTTTGGCGGCCTCGATTGCGATTCTGACAACGGTCGGAATCGTCCTATCGATGCTGTTTGAAACGATGAACTTTTTTCAACTGCATTCTTGGAAGGACTTCTTCTTTGGAAGCACGTGGGCACCGAACTTCAGAGGCGGAAGCGAACTGTCGATCTTGCCGCTGCTATGGGGCACACTCTATATTTCAGTGATTGCACTGCTGGTGGCAGTGCCGATTGGTTTGTTTGCCGCAATTTACCTGTCGGAATATGCATCAGGGGCCACCCGAGCAGTCGCGAAGCCGCTGCTTGAGATTCTAGCCGGTATTCCAACCATCGTTTATGGTCTGTTTGCCCTGCTGACAGTTGGCCCCGCTTTGGTGTCGATGTTCGGTGATGGAGGCATGTTGGGAGTGGGCTGGATGGCCAGTTCCAACGCGGTTCTGACGGCTGGTCTGGTTATGGGCATCATGCTGATCCCGTTTGTTTCGTCGCTGTCGGACGACATCATCAACGCGGTTCCGCAATCAATGCGGGACGGCTCGCTGGGGCTGGGTGCAACGAAATCCGAAACCGTTCGCCAGGTGGTTCTGCCCGCGGCGCTGCCGGGTATCGTGGGTGCGATCCTGCTGGCCGCAAGCCGGGCCATCGGAGAAACCATGATCGTAGTTATGGCCGCCGGTGCGATTGCCAAGTTCTCGGGTAACCCGTTTGAAGCAATGACCACGATCACTACGCGGATTGTTAGTCAGCTGACAGGCGATACCGACTTTGCCAGCCCCGAAACCCTAGTGGCCTTTGCCTTGGGTCTGACACTGTTTGTCATTACGCTGGGACTGAACATCTTCGCCCTCTACATCGTACGCAAATACCGGGAGCAGTACGAATGACCGATATTTCCCAAACCCCTGCCGCTGCTCCTGCTGCGAAGCCCAAAGGTGGCTCGCTGTTCGAACAGGACACGCGCACCAAACGCCGCAACGCCGCCGAAGGCCGCTTCAAGCTGTACGGCATCGCCGCCATTGGTGTTGGCCTACTGATGCTTATCGTTCTGGTCACCAACATTGTGACCGCCGGCACCGGTGCATTTCAGCAGAGCTTTCTTGAGCTGAATGTCGAGCTGAAGGAAGACAAGCTGGACAAGAAGGGCAACCGCAATATTGAGGACATCAAGAAAGTCTCGACGTTTGGCTATGCGCCGCTGATTGCGTCGGCACTGGAGGCAGAGGTCGCTGAGCTGGGTATCCAGACGGATCTGTCGCCCAAGGAGATGGGCAAAATCCTGTCTAAGGCCGCACAAGCTGAGCTGCGGAATTATGTTATCGCCAACCCCGATAAGATCGGTCAAACGGTCAGCTTCCGCTTTTTGGTCAACAGCCGTGTCGATGGCTATATGAAAGGCCGCGTAACCCGCGAGTCCATTGCCAACGACAAGAGCATCTCGGTCGCGCAACTGGATTTTGTAGACCAACTGCGCGATGCGGGCGTGTTGTACAAGGCCTTCAACCCGGACTTCATCTTCGGCGCGGACGCCTCTGACCAGCGGCCCGAGGCTGCGGGGATCGGTGTCTCCATGTTGGGGTCGCTGTTCATGATGTTCGTGGTGCTGGCGCTGGCCTTGCCGATTGGTGTTGCGGCCTCGATCTATCTTGAGGAATTCGCGCCGCAGAACCGCCTAACAGACATCATCGAGGTTAACATCTCAAATCTGGCCGCGGTTCCTTCCATCGTGTTCGGTATTCTGGGTCTGGCTGTGTTCATCAACTACATGCACCTGCCGACCTCGGCGCCGCTTGTCGGTGGTTTGGTGCTGACGCTGATGACTTTGCCAACGATTATCATCTCGACCCGCGCGTCGCTGAAGGCGGTTCCGCCGTCGATCCGTGACGCGGCGCTTGGGGTAGGGGCCTCGAAAATGCAGGCGGTATTCCACCATGTTCTGCCGCTGGCTGCACCCGGTATCCTGACCGGCACCATCATTGGCCTAGCGCAGGCGCTGGGGGAAACTGCACCGCTGCTGTTGATCGGGATGGTTGGCTTTATCGCTTCGAACCCGCCGGATGGCATCGTCGCTGGCTTCCTGTCACCCAACTCAGCCATGCCGGCGCAGATCTACGAATGGTCCAAGCGTGCTGACCCGGCTTTCTATGAACGCGCATGGGGAGGCATCATCATCCTGTTGATCTTCCTCGTGACAATGAACACCATCGCGGTCATCCTACGCCGCCGCTTTGAACGCCGCTGGTAAAGGGGCTTATAATGAACGATATGACACGAGTGGAGAGAACCGTGGACTCCAAAGCTATCAAGATCGCCGCGAACGATGTTCAGGTGTATTACGGTGACACTCACGCGATCAAAGACGTGAATGTTGAGATCGAAGACAAAACGGTTACTGCCTTCATTGGCCCGTCTGGTTGCGGCAAGTCTACTTTCTTACGCTGCCTGAACCGGATGAATGACACGATCGATATCTGCCGGGTCAAAGGCGATATCCTGCTAGATGGCGAAGACATCTATGACAAGCGGGTCGACCCGGTGCAGTTGCGCGCAAAGGTCGGAATGGTGTTCCAAAAGCCGAACCCGTTCCCAAAGTCGATTTATGATAACGTCGCATATGGCCCGCGTATCCATGGCCTTGCCAAGAATAAGGCTGAACTGGATGAAATCGTAGAGAAATCTCTGCGGCGTGGCGCGATTTGGGACGAGGTCAAAGACCGTTTGGACGCTCCGGGAACCGGCCTGTCCGGCGGACAGCAACAGCGTTTGTGCATCGCACGCGCCGTGGCGACCGAGCCCGAAGTTCTGCTGATGGACGAACCGTGCTCGGCCCTTGATCCGATCGCTACTGCGCAGGTTGAAGAACTGATCGATGAACTGCGTTCGCGCTATTCGGTGGTGATCGTGACCCATTCGATGCAACAGGCCGCGCGCGTCAGCCAGAAGACAGCGTTCTTCCACCTCGGAAATCTGGTTGAATTTGGTGAGACTGGGCAGATCTTTACCAACCCCGAAGATCCTCGCACGGAAAGCTACATTACAGGCCGGATCGGCTGAGCACAGGTATCTAGACATGACCGAACAACACATAGCATCTGCTTTCGATCGCGACCTCGAAGCCATTCAGGCGCACATCATGAAAATGGGCGGATTGGTCGAAGCCGCCATCATGGGCTCCGCGCGGTCACTTGAGGCCCGTGACGAAGAGTTGGCGCAGCAGGTCCGTCAGGGCGACAAGGCCATTGATGCGCTTGAAGACATGATCAACGAAGAAACGGCGCGTTTGATCGCATTGCGATCACCGACAGCTGGAGACCTGCGTCTGGTTCTCTCTGTTCTGAAGGTCTCAGCCAACCTCGAGCGTATTGGCGACTACTCGAAGAACATTGCCAAACGGACAACGGTTTTGGTCAATGCTGGTGAAATTAACGGAAGTGCCGCAGCCCTGCGCCGTATGGCGCGTGAGGTTGAGCGGATGCTTCGCGACGCGCTGGATGCCTATATTCAGCGTGATGCTGAACTGGCTGCGGACGTGATTGATCGGGATGAGGAGGTTGACCAAATGTACAACGGTCTTTTCCGTGAATTCCTGACGTTTATGGCTGAAGATCCGCGCAACATTTCGTCCTGTATGCACCTGCATTTCATCGCAAAGAACATCGAGCGTATGGGCGACCATGTGACCGCGATTGCCGAGCAGGTTGTTTACCTGGTGACGGGTGAACGCCCGACCGAAGCCCGACCTAAAGCTGATATCACGTCTCAATCCGTATAAGGGAACTGAATAATGTCTGCTGATCAGCCCATGGTTCTGGTTGTCGAGGATGAATTAGCGCAACGCGAAGTGTTGGCTTACAACCTCGAAGCAGAGGGGTTCCGTGTGGCCAAGGCGGCCAGCGGGGACGAAGCGTTGCTGTTGGTTGACGAGGAAAGCCCGGACATCATCGTTTTGGATTGGATGATGCCCAACCTCAGCGGCATCGAAGTTTGCCGCCGGTTGAAAACGCGCCCTGATACGCGGTCAATTCCCATAATCATGCTGTCAGCTCGTTCAGAAGAAGTGGACAAGGTTCGGGGTCTGGAAACAGGCGCTGATGACTACGTGGTCAAACCTTATTCGGTCGTGGAGTTGATGGCTCGGGTGCGAACCCAACTGCGGCGCGTTCGACCTGCAACTGTGGGAATTCGGCTGGAATTTGACGATATCGTACTGGATTCGGAAACGCACAAGGTCAGTCGAAACAGCAAACCTTTGAAACTGGGTCCAACCGAGTTTCGCCTGTTGAGTACCTTCATGGAAAAGCCCGGCCGTGTTTGGAGTCGTGAACAGTTGCTCGACCGGGTTTGGGGGCGCGACATCTATGTGGATACCCGTACCGTCGATGTGCACATCGGTAGGTTGCGGAAAGCGTTGACGCAGCACGGTGGCGAAGATCCTGTAAGGACGGTTCGAGGCGCTGGTTACGCGTTGGGTTGAACCGGGCAGGGGTGTTGTCAGCATGCTATGAGTTTTGCTCATAGTCAGATGCAAAACTCTTACTGTTTTTTGCTGATTGCGCGGGTTAGTTTGCGGCAAAGCTGACTTAGCGGAGATGCATTATGAACGCCCCTGACACCAAGCCGACACTGCGTGCAAAAGATGCGCCTGACATGGGTCGATTCACTTGGGATGACCCGTTTCGCCTGGCTGACCAGCTATCCGAAGACGAGCGCATGATCGCAGCAAGTGCTAACGCGTATGCGCAGGAAAAGCTGCAGCCAAGGGTCACCGAAGCCTTTCAAAACGAAGAAACTGACCCTGAAATCTTTCGCGAAATGGGGGAAATGGGCCTTTTGGGGATTACGATTCCCGAAGAATACGGTGGCTTAGGTTCGGGTTACGTTTCTTACGGTCTGGTCGCGCGCGAGATTGAGCGTGTGGATTCGGGTTACCGCTCGATGATGTCCGTCCAAAGCTCGTTGGTGATGTATCCCATTTATGCTTACGGCAGTGAAGAACAGCGCCGCAAGTACCTGCCAAAGCTCGCCAGCGGTGAATGGATTGGGTGCTTTGGTTTGACCGAGGCCGACGCTGGTTCGGACCCAGCCGGCATGAAAACTCGCGCCGAGAAGATTGACGGTGGTTACAGGCTTACCGGCAGTAAAATGTGGATATCGAATTCTCCGATCGCTGACGTTTTTGTTGTCTGGGCAAAATCCGACGCGCATGACGGCAAAATTCGGGGCTTTGTTCTTGATAAAGGGCTACAAGGTCTCAGCGCTCCAAAGATTCAAAACAAAATGAGTCTCAGAGCTTCGATCACCGGAGAAATCGTTCTGGACGGTGTCGAGGTGGACGAGGGCGCTCTGTTACCTCATGTGCAAGGCTTGAAAGGTCCGTTTGGATGTTTGAACCGTGCACGTTATGGCATCAGCTGGGGCGTTATGGGGGCAGCCGAATGCTGTTGGCATGGTGCGCGTCAGTACGGGCTGGATAGAAAACAATTTGATAAGCCGTTGGCACAAACCCAGCTGTTTCAGCGTAAGCTAGCGGACATGCAGACTGAAATTGCATTGGCGCTTCAGGGAAGTTTGCGCGTTGGTCGTCTGATGGATCAGGCCGAGGCTGCGCCGGAAATGATTTCGATCGTAAAGCGTAACAACTGCGGTAAGGCACTCGATGTAGCTCGTATGGCGCGTGACATGCACGGTGGAAATGGGATTTCCTTGGAGTTTCAGGTTATTCGCCACATGGTGAACCTTGAGACGGTGAACACCTATGAAGGCACGCATGACGTTCACGCGTTGATCCTGGGGCGGGCTCAGACCGGTTTGCAGGCGTTCTATTGAGCTAATCGGTATAGCGTGTAATCGGTATTATGTTAAAAAACTAAACCACTGAATACGCTTCCTTATTACTACCAATAGCTTACGATCACATTTTGATCGTAAGCTTTGGAGTCACTCATGAAGTTGCAAGGAAAAACCGTTGTCGTAACCGGCGCTGCGCATGGAATCGGCAAAGGTTTAGCTGAACGTTTCGCGCGCGAAGGTGCTCGTGTCGTGTGCGCGGATATCGACGTGGACGCCGTCAACAACGTTGCTGACGGTATCGGTGGCTATTCTATGCCTTGCGATGTCTCTTCAGAAAGAAACGTCAAAGACCTGATTGACACTGTCGAAGACACTATCGGTCCCATTGATCTGTTTTGTGCAAACGCTGGAATTTTGACTCTAGGCGGCCTCGATGTTCCCGATGAAGATTGGGAGAAAATTTGGAAAATCAACGTCATGTCCCATGTTTGGACTGCGCGGCATCTGGTTCCGCGAATGGTTGAACGCGGCGGCGGATACATCATGACGACGGCTTCGGCGGCAGGTCTTTTGAACCAACCTGGAGCTGCGCCATACGGCGTTACCAAGCATGCAGCTGTGGGCTTCGCTGAATGGCTGTCGTTGACGTATGGCCATAAAGGACTGCGCGTTTCGGTTTTGTGTCCGCAAGCTGTGCGATCTCCGATGACGCGTGGGCACGAGACATCGGTGGCCTCAATAGATGGAATGTTGGAGCCCGAGGACGTAGCACAGGCTTGCGTCGAAGCCCTTGAAACAGAACAGTTTCTTGTGCTGCCGCATCCTCAGGTCCTAGAGTATATTCGTCACAAAGCCGGAGATTACGATCGTTGGCTTGGCGGAATGCGTAAGTTAAATCAGCAGTTTATCGAGTGATTTTAAGGTCGTTTCTTCGCTTTTCGCATTAAGCCTTCTTGCGCTACCGAAGCAACCAAGGTGCCGTCCTGAGAATAGATGGATCCGCGGTTAAAGTTCCGCCCTCGCCCGCTCCACGGAGAATCCATTGAGTAAAGATGCCAGTTCTCGAAATGAACTGGCTCATGAAACCACAAGGCATGATCCAAGCTGGCTCCACTTACATCGTTTGAGAACCAGCTTAAGCCGTGAGGCCGCATTCCCGAGCTCATCAGGTACATGTCTGAGGCATACGCCAACAAGAGGTGTTGAGTAACGGGATCCGCGCCTGCTGCGGCATTCATGCGAAACCAAATCTGATTGCGGTCATCCGCTTTTTCCGGAGTGAATGGATTTAGATGGCTGGCTTCACGAACCTCAATCGGGCGCTGTCGTAAAAGCTCTCCACGCAGGACCTCTGGTACCTGGTCTACGTATTGCTTTCTTAGTTCATCTCGCGACGGGTACTGCTCTGGTGCGTCCATTTCAGGCATAGGGTGGTGATGGTCCCAGCCGTCATCCTGAACATGGAACGATGCGGACATGTTCAAAATCTGCTTACCATTCTGAATTGCTACAACTCGCCGGGTGGTAAACGAACCTCCATCTCGCGCTCTATCTACTTGATAAATAACAGTTTTAGACGGATCACCCGGCCGAATGAAATACGCGTGTAGCGAATGACAGAGACGATCTTCTACAGTACGGTACGCCGCCGCCAACGCCTGGGCGATAACCTGTCCGCCGAATATACGCATCGGTGTTTCCCCGCCAGAGCCAGTGCCGCGAAACAAATCCACTTCAAGCCCTTCGATGTTCAAAAGGTCCAGAAGTACGCGTTCTGCTTCGGTCATGTTCGGAGCTCCGGTTGGTGTGGTTTGGATTGGGTATCAGTGCTCAGGTCGTCATTCAATCATTGCCCCGAGGACAAGTGCTTTTAGTTCAGCGCGTGAAGGATATGAGCTCGACGGCGATAACTGTGTAAAGAAAACAGCCGTAAGATCGTTGACGCGATCGATCCAAAAGAATGTCGAGGCCATGCCACCCCAACTGAAATCTCCGACAGAGCCCGGCACACGTGTTCTGCCAGGGTTAAGAATGACAGCGCCACCTAGCCCGAAACCGGTTCCTTCCATCGGCTGTTCGGCAAAACTCTGAGGGCCCATTGATGCAATATCGCCCGGTAAGTGGTTGCGAAGCATAAAGTCTATGGTGTTGGGGCCAAGTAGTCCCTGCCCCCGTTGGCGCAGCATTTCAGCAAATCGAGCATAGTCGTCAATGGTGCTGACCAAACCACCACCGCCTGAGAAAGTTTCTGCGCTCTCAAAGGGCGAGGTGCCGGGCTCGTCGACAAGGCGAAGAGTATCCCCTCCAGTGTCTGCGGAGTTTAGCGCCATAGCGTCGCCAGCGAGTGGCGTATACAACGAGGCAAATCGGTCCCCTGCCCCTGAAGGAACCGAAAACCCGGTTTCGTGCATTCCGAGCGGCTCGAAAATCTCCTCGGCAAGGAACTGGTCGAGGCGTTTTCCTGAAACCACCTCGATTACCCGTCCGATGACGTCGATCCCCACCGAGTATTCCCATCGGGTGCCAGGTTGAAATGCCAGCGGAAGCTCTGCTAACTCTCGCACGCGGTCAGCCAAAAGCCCTTGGTTTGGTTTAAAAATTAGCTCCCTTTCATCCATCGCTTCAGCAAGAATTCCGGGGTTGAAAGGATAGCTTAGGCCACTCGTGTGAGTTAGGAGTTGATGAAGCGACGGCGACGGCGCTGCTTCTGTTTGATCCAGACGTTTTGCCCCCGGAACAAGGGCCTGCATATTCTGAAAATCTGGAATAAACTCTGATAACGAAGCGTCCAGGTGCAGCATTCCGCGCTCTACCAACATCATGAGCGCAACCGTGGTGACGGGTTTCGTCATGGAGTATATGCGTGTGATCGTATCGCGTTGATATGGAAGATATTGTTCCACATTGCGGCGGCCACACGAATTGAAAAAAACCTCAGCTCCTTTGTGCTTAATCAACAAAGAACTGCCGGCGTATTTCCTTTGGTCGACGTAACCCTGCATCCAAGCCGTAATTCGATTTAGCCTTTCTGCGTCGAATTGTGATTGATTGCTCATAGCCCGAGACCCTTCTGGTTGTTGGTCGGGAGTTTGCTGGCTTGTGCTCTGAATTAACAGGGAATTCGTCCGACGGTGGCCTCATTTCCCGCGAAACAATACGTATTGACGGCGGGCCCTGTTACACTGGGATGGTGTAAGATTCGAATATTGCGAGTGCGTGGGTTTTCGTGGAACATTTCCCGGAGGAGAAACATGGCTCAGAATATTGATTTTGTTTATGATTTCTGCAGTCCGAACGCGTTCTTAGCATACAAAACACTGCCAGATGTTGCCAAAGCGCATGGTGCGCAGGTCAACTATGTTCCCGTTTTGCTTGCGACCGTCTTCAAGGCGACGAATAACCAAAGCCCCTTTAAAGCGTTTTCCGAGAACCGGCAGAAGTCGGCTTACCTGACTCATGACCTGCACCGATATGCACGGGCAAGGAACGTTAGCTTTCACATGAGCCCTCACTTTCCGATCAACACAAAGTTTGCCATGCGAGGTGCGCTTTATGCTTCAGGAAAGCCGTGGGAAAACAAATATATGGACGCGATATTTGAAGCGATTTGGGTTCACGGTCAGAACGTTGATGACATTGGGGTTTTGTCAGAAATCCTGCAAGAAAATGGCCTTCCAACACGCAAAATGCGCGAGGCGATGACTGATCTACAAATTAAACAGCGCCTTAAGGATCAAACTAAAGCCGCCGTGAAAAGAGGCGTGTTCGGCGTGCCCAGCATGTTCGTCAAGAACGAGATGTTCTTTGGAAAAAACAGTCTCGGTAATCTTGAGTTGGAATTGACGCGGGCGGCATAGTTTTAGTGGTCCAAAGCCAGCAGCCCATGTTGCGCAAAGACGGGTACAAAGGTTCCGAACACTTGCGCCCTTTTTGGGTCCGATGCGTTTCCATCCAGCGCGCGTTTGTAGACACCTTGTAGAATTGCAGCCATTCGAAAGAAGTTAAAGGCCAAGTAAAACCCGAAGTTCTCGATGCCGGTTAATCCCCTGCGTTGGCAGTACTTGTCTATGAAGGCCTGATCAGACGGCAAACCCAAGCTGGCGCGATCTATACCGGCCAGGCCGCGGCCCTCGGTGCCGGGAGGCATCTGCCACTGCATAATCACCGCTGCCAGATCGGCGTACGGATGGCCGATGGTCGAAAGCTCCCAATCCAAAACACCAATGCAAGCAGTCCCGTCTTTCTCGAACATTAGGTTATCAATGCGGTAATCGCCGTGGACCAACGTACGTTGCCCATCATCTGCGGGGATCAATTGATCAAGCGCGGTTATCAACCTGTCCATTTCTGCGATTGATGAAGTTTCAGATGAGCGGTATTGCTTTGTCCAACGCGCGATCTGACGTTCAAAGTAGTTCCCAGGTGGGCCGTAATCGGACAGGCCAACCGCCTCTATATCCACCAAGTGCAGCTCGGCCAGAACACGGTTCATCTCGTCCAGAACAGCCGAGCGGACTTCGTTGCTTTCGCCTTCCATAGTTGGCTCAAGAAACGTGCGTCCGTCGAGGCGCTCCATGACGTAGAAATCAGACCCTATTACAGAGCTTTCTTGGCACAAGTGATACATTCGCGGGACCGGAACTTTGGTGTCCGCCAATGCTGTCTGCACCCGAAACTCCCGGTCAACTGCATGGGCAGACTTCAGCAAAACGCCCGGTGGTTTGCGGCGCAGTACATAGGATTTTGTGGGTGTTCGTAGCTCAAAGGTCGGATTTGATTGGCCGACATCAAACTTTGTTGCCTCTAAGGGACCACAGTAACCGTCGAGGTGTTCTCTGAGATATGCGTCAACGGCCGTCAAATCCAGGTCAGTGCTGTCTGTCATTCGACTTAACCCTTATCGCGCCGCAGCAAATATATCACCGCCGGCCGCCACGTTTATGCCACCGGAAACAGGGATCACGCCGCCTGTTACATAGCTGCCACCGCGCCCGCATAGAAACAGCACACAGCCGGCTATGTCATCGTCCCGACCAACGCGGCCCAAAGGAACAGAATTGCCAACCTTTTCGCGTTTTTCTACGTCCGCCGTGGCGAACGCAGTCATCCTGGAAACAAACGGACCGGGTGCCAGTGCGTTGACTGTGATGTGGTGAGGAGCGAGCTCCTTGGCCATGATTTTGGTTAGGTGTATCACCGCCGCTTTCGAGGCCGAATAGCTATAGGCTCCGTCTCCCATAGGTACTTCTCCCATGACCGACCCCACATTAACAATGCGTGCCGGGTCATCTGGAGTCCCGGATGCCTGAAGCATCGGTAATAGTTTTTGCGTCAGTTCAAACGTAGCGGCAACGTTGACCGACATGACTTTTTCCCACGCATCGTACGGAAATTTCCCCATAGGCGCGCCCCAAGAGATTCCAGAGTTATTCATAAGAATTTCGAGTCTTTCCGTGCGACCCTTTACTTCGGATACAAGGGCCTCGATCCCCTCCTCCGACCCAACATCACCGCCGAACCCTTCAGCGCTTCCGGATGCCTCGAGGGCGTTCAGTTCCGCCGCTTCGGCTTCACATGCTTCACCCTTGCGCGATGCAATCAGAACTCGTGCTCCTGCGCGTACCAATGCTTCGGCGGCCATACGTCCGATGCCAGTGGCACCTCCGGTCACCAAAGCGGTCTTGCCCTGCAAGTAAAAAAGTGTTTCCGGTGTCATGTGTTGTCCTCGGTCATTCTTGTTGGCGCTGAGTGTTCGATGCCCTCGAGAAATCCTTGTCAGGTTTGCACCCGCTTGGTTTCTTGACAACACACGTCGCTGCGCCAAAGCTCCTCCTGATTGAATAACAGGGACAATAGGCAGAACATGCAAGCTTTACTCAGCGTCGCCCCGGGTGGGCCGGACACTTTGGAATTGACCACCCTGCCCGACCCTGTGCCCGGAAAGGGCGAATTGCTGGTTAAGGTCAAGGCGGCGGGTGTGAATTTTCCGGACACTCTGATCATCCAGGATTTATACCAGATGAAACCGCCCAGACCATTTTCGCCCGGCGGTGAAATCTCTGGGGTGGTTCAGTCTGTCGGTGAAGGAGTGACCGGGTTTGAGGCCGGTGACAGAGTTCTTGCCCTTTGTGGCCACGGCGGGTTTGCTACTCATCTAATCCTAAACGCCAAATCAGCGATCAAGTTTCCGGAAACAATGCCCTTTGATGAGGCCTCTTGTTTCGTTTTCACATACGGAACATCTTATCATGCCCTAAAAGACCGGGCTGCGATTAGGCCGGGTGAAACCCTGTTGGTTCTTGGTGCCGCAGGAGGCGTAGGTTCCGCGGCCATTGAATTGGGAAAGGCAATGGGAGCACGCGTGATCGCGGCGGTTTCTTCGCAGGATAAAGCGGATTTTTGTCGCCGAATAGGAGCGTACGAAACTCTGCTATATTCGCGCGAAATGGATAGAGAAGCACAAAGGGCTTTCTCAAAGGAAATCAAAACACTAGCCCGTGGTGAAGGTGTGGACGTTGTTTACGACGCTGTAGGCGGCGATTACGCTGAACCCGCCCTGCGCAGTATGGCATGGAAGGGTCGCTATCTCGTTGTAGGTTTCCCTGCGGGCATTCCAAAGATCCCTCTGAACCTACCTCTATTGAAAGGCTGTCAAATTGTTGGTGTGTTTTGGGGCGCATCTGTATTCCGTGGACCCTCAGGTCATTTTGAAAACATAAATGAATTGTTTGGGTTATATGAAGAAGGTAAAGTCAAACCGCAGATAAGCTCAAGGTATCCTCTGGAGCGGGCATCCGAGGCGCTACTGCGGCTATCTGACCGATCCGCGTTAGGAAAGATCGTGGTAACGGTCGGTGAAGTGTGAAGTGAGGCGGTGTTTGGGACAAGATTTGGCCTAGGGAGCCAAAAGCCAATGTGATGTCGTGTTCGTTGGCAGGTAGACATCCCTACTAAATCGCGTTTATCAACCTGTCATGGGAACAGTGAAATAATGCACAATATTCTGGTTTTGAATGGTCCGAACCTAAACCTTTTGGGCACGCGCCAGCCCGAAGTTTATGGCAGTACCACTCTGAAAATGGTTGAAGACTTGTGTCAGACGCACGGGCAGTCAATTGGCATGAAAGTATCCTGTTTTCAGTCCAATCACGAAGGTGAGTTGATTGACGCAATCCATGCCGCCAAAGGTACGCAGGACGGGATCGTTCTGAATGCCGGGGCGTTCACGCATACGTCGATCGCCATCATGGATGCGATATCATCAGTCGAACTTCCAGTCGTTGAGGTGCACCTTTCGAACATTCATGCGCGCGAAACCTTCCGCCATGTCTCTTATATCGCGAAAGTTGCCGTTGGACAGATTTGCGGCTTTGGATCCCAAGGGTATGTGTTTGCACTGGACGCATTGTCAGCACATTTAAGCAGAGAGGCCTCTGCATGAAGCTGGTCGAATACCTGCATTTTCTGAGCTACACCAAGACATTAGAAGAGCTTTGGGATGCGCATTGCCGTCAAATGGCGAGCTTTGGTTTCGACCGTTTGATCTATGGCCACACGCAATACCGCACAGCAACGTCGCTCGGCGACCCAGAAGACTTTGTGATTTTGACAAATCACGAAAAGCCTTACTTGGATGGTTTCCTCCGCGACGGCCTATATTTCCATGCGCCAATGCTAAAATGGGCGCTGCACAACGAGGGCGCAGCCAGTTGGAGTATTGCCCAGGAAATGGTCTCAGGCGGGGTTCTAACCCGACAAGAACAAGCGGTCCTAGAGTTTAACAGAACACACGGCGTTACCTACGGGTATACAGTCAGTTTCACATCGGTTTCTATGCGGTCCAAGGGTGCTATTTCTCTGTCGGCCGGAAATGCTGCGAGTCAGGAAGAAGTAGACGCGACTTGGGCTGAGCACGGTGATGACATCCTGCTTATGAACAATGTTGCGCACCTCAAGATCCTCACCCTGCCCTATAACGCGCCTAACCGCGCGTTGACAAAGCGTCAAAGGGAAGCCCTGCAATGGGTTGGGGATGGAAAAACGACACAGGACATTGCGCTTTTGATGGGGCTAACTGCGGCTACAGTTGAAAAGCACCTCAGGTTAGCACGAGAAGCCCTTTCGGTCGAGACTACAGCGCAAGCCGTGTTGAAGGCATCCTTGCAAAATCAGATGTTCATCATGGAGGTCTAAAGGGGCAAAATTGACGCCAAATTGCGTCAATTTACTCTAGGTAAGGAAAACATGACTTTCCGAATCCGGGGCCTAGTTGCAAAGTGATATTGTTCCGTGAGTGGTGGCTTTAGCCAGGGAACATTTGGTCGGACCTTTGCAATAACGGAGCTCTCCGATCGCTCTGACAATGGGGCGTCTATTCGTCCACGTACCTTTGTCGGAAATTTTGGGGGGCCTCGACCATCCCCATCATGCGGGGCCCCTCAATTCTATCCCAATACAAAAGACGCTTCGGCGTCTTTTTTGATTCTTGGAACAAAAAAAACCGGTCACGCTGAGCGTAACCGGTTTGATAGGAAAAACTCCGGACCCCTTTAGAGGTCCGGGTGTATTCCTTAGCCCTGAGCGGCTTTGGCAACTTCGGCTGCGAAGTCTTCTTTTTCGACAACGATACCTTCGCCGACTTCCAGACGAATAAAGCCAGTGATCGTTGCGCCTGCTTCTTTGGCCGCTGCTTCAACGGTCAGGTCAGGGTTCACAACGAACTGCTGGTTCAGCAGGGTCGATTCCGCGACGAATTTCTTCATGCGGCCTTCGATCATCTTTTCGATCACCTGCTCCGGCTTGCCGGATTCACGGGCGATGTCCATCTGAACCTGCTTTTCTTTCTCGACAACTGCTGGATCCATGTCCGCTTCGGACAGAGCGGCAGGGTTTACAGCTGCGATGTGCATCGCAACCTGCTTGCCGATCGCTTCGTCGCCACCGGTCAGAGCAACCAGAACACCGATTTTACCCATGCCGTTGGTAGCCGCGTTGTGTACGTAGGAAACAACGGTGTCGCCCGACAGTTTGGCCATGCGGCGAACCGACATGTTTTCACCAATGGTGGCGATCTTGTCGGTCAGGGTGTCGGCAACGTTCTTGCCGCCCAGATCAGCAGCCAGCAGAGCTTCGACGTCGTCGACGCCTTCGGCAGCGTAGGCGATCTTGCCAACCATTTCCTGGAATTCAGCGTTTTTCGCAACAAAGTCGGTTTCAGAGTTCACTTCGACAGCAACACCGTTGCCACCGTTTACGTGAACTGCAACCAGACCTTCTGCTGCGGTACGGCCGGACTTTTTGGCCGCTTTGGCCAGGCCTTTGGTACGCAGCCAGTCAACGGCTTCGTCCATGTTGCCGCCGGTTTCGGTCAGCGCCTTTTTTGCGTCCATCATGCCTGCGCCGGTCGAGTCGCGCAGTTCTTTAACCATTGCTGCTGTGATTGCCATCTTTTGGCTCTCCTCAATTCAAACGGAATTGGGGCAGGTCATACCCTGCCCCATATGTCATTTACGTGACGGGCAGCTTACGCTTCAGCAGGTGCTTCTGCTTCGGCGGCTTCTTCTGCAACGGCTTCTTCAACCGGAGCTTCTTCGAACTCACCCAGGTCAACGCCTGCTGCACCCAACTGAGCGGTCATTCCGTCCAGAGCGGCACGTGCGGCCAGGTCACAGTACAGCGAGATCGCGCGGGCTGCGTCGTCGTTGCCGGGGATGATGTAGTCTACGCCGTCGGGCGAGCAGTTGGTGTCGACAACAGCTACAACCGGGATACCCAGTTTGTTCGCTTCTGCGATGGCCAGTGCTTCTTTTTTGACGTCGATGACGAACAGCAGGTCAGGAACGCCGCCCATCTCACGGATACCACCCAACGAAGCCTGCAGCTTTTGCTGGTCACGCTCCATGCCCAGACGCTCTTTCTTGGTCAGGCCTTCTGCACCGGCTTCCATTGCTTCGTCGATCTGGTTCAGACGGTTGATCGACTGGGAAACGGTTTTCCAGTTGGTCAGAGTGCCGCCCAGCCAGCGGTGGTTCATGTAGTACTGAGCCGACTTCTCTGCTGCTTCAGCGATCGGGCCAGCGGCTTGACGCTTGGTGCCAACGAACAGAACGCGGCCACCTTTTGCGACGGTGTCACGAACAGCCTGCAGAGCCTGGTCCAGCATAGGAACAGTCTGGGTCAGGTCCATGATGTGGATGCCATTGCGCGAGCCGTAGATGAACGGGCCCATGCGGGGGTTCCAACGCTGTGTCTGGTGACCAAAGTGAACGCCAGCTTCCAGCAGCTGACGCATGGTGAACTCGGGAAGAGCCATGCTATTTTCCTTTTCCGGTTTACGCCTTGGCGGGGGTGAAAGAAGCGGATGCTCCAACCGGCGGTCTTTATGAGGATGTCTCCCTCAAAAAGGCCAAACCCCGCCTGCGGGTTTGAATGGCGCGCGTATACGGCAGGTTTGAATGCAGCGCAAGGGCCAATCGCCCTTATTTTTCAAGCCGCGCCAAGCTGTGCGCATGACGCACGGCTTCTTCACAATGCGCTGCCAGTGCCTTGCGGTTCTCAAAATCACTGACCTTTGCCGGAGCATGGTAGATCAGCTCAACAGATCCTTGCCTGCGCGCGCCAAGTGTCTTGAGTAGATGCGGCCCGAACTCCATGTCGCCCCACCAGCCATAGAACCTATCTGGCTGTCCGGTGGGCGCGTGAAAGATAACTGAGACTGGTTGCACATACATAAAATCTCGTAGTTCGTTCACAAAGAAGGCGGCAAAAAGTGTTGTTTTAAATGGTAAAACGCGCAGGCCGTCGGTTGAGGTACCTTCTGGGAAAAACAACAGCTTGTGTCCAGCTTTTAAGCGGGCTTCGAAGATTTTGGTTTGTTCTTTAGCCTTCTTGCGATCTCTTTCGATGAAAACAGTGCCAGTTGCGCGAGCAAGCCAACCGATGCCTGGCCACTTCGCGACCTCGGCCTTGGAAACGAAGTAGACCCGCTTTCGCGCGTTTAACGCAAAGATATCCAGCCAGGACGTATGATTTGCGACCACGGCTCCGCGTTGCTGCATCAGTTCCCCAGAGGTTCGAAAGCGTATACCAAGAATTCGAAACGCGTTTCGGCAAACAAACTGGGGTATAAAGGGGGTTATCGGACGGCGAACGCCGAACAAAGGCAGCTCGATCATGCGAACGGCCAAAAGAACGATCAAGCCGCCAAATACCAGCACAGCCAAAGGTACACCGCGTAAGATTACCAAAACCCATCCGATTAGCCCTAACTCAATAGGATCTGGTGCGTCTTCGCTGTTCCAAAGAGGTTCGTTCACCGGGCTATGCCCCACCGTAGATGCGTCTTTGGCGCTCGTTCATGCGAGCCGTATCAAGGATCAGGCACACATCGGTTGTGTTGAAGGCATGGTCAATAAAGGCCCCCTCGCCCACGAACCCTCCAAGTCGCAGATAAGCTTTTATCAGAGCAGGTACCTGAACCATTGCGGCGCGCCGATCGAGGCCTTCTGGTGCCACGAGGTTCATGGATTGAAACACGTCTGGCTGCGCACTCACTCGAAGATCTGGCGGTGCCAGATGGTTGTGATGCAGCATCGACAACGGCTGAGCCAATTCCTGTACATCAGTGCCGTGAAAGCTTGCTACACCGAACAGCACTTCGATCTCACGTTCGGTGACATATGCTGCCAACCCATTCCACAAATGATACATCGCCGTACCACCGCGATAGTTGGGATGCAGGCAAGACCGACCGAGCTCTAACAGTTTGCGGCCACTTTGCTTGAGGACGGTCAGGTCATATTCATCTTCAGAATAAAACTGCCCAAGTTTCGCAGCACGTTCGCCTGGTAACAGCCTGTAAACGCCCACAACTTCTTTGGTTTGATCGTCAATTGCGAGCATGTGGTCAAAGTACGGATCAAATTTGTCGCGCTCGAGCCCTAACTCGTGATCGACCATCTCACCGCCGCCGCCCAACTCACGAACAAACACGTCGTAGCGCAATCGCTGAGCCGCGCGCAGTTCTTCGTCGGTTTCGGCGAGTTTAACGGTAAAGGAAGGGCCTGCATCCGGCATTTGAGGTTCCGTTCTTGTTTGCGCGCTGATACCGCAGTTTCCGGGGGGATAGCAACAAGAGCGGAGATGCAGGGTTGTTAACCTTTCCTAAACCAGTTTCACGGATCAAAGACTGGCATCAGGGCGATGCGCGTTCCGTCAATCACCACTTTCCCCTGCTCGCGGAAGTTTACGGTGATTTTACCTCCTATGTTGGACTGCACTTGTCCAACGCCCCAGTCGGGGAAGTCGGGATGGCGGACAAACATGCCCGGCGCAAGAATAGCATTGAGGTCTGACATGTCTGGGCTCCGGTCCGGCGGCAGATGCAGCAGGAGGTACGCATGAGCGACACCAACGTCAACCTGGCCGAACTGATTGGGTCTCGGATCTGTCACGATCTGATTAGCCCGATTGGAGCGATAACCAATGGCCTCGAACTGCTTGAGATGGTTGGCGCCGTAGAGGGCCCAGAGATGGAGTTGATCTCAGGCAGTGTCGGCAGTGCCGGTGCAAGGATTCGGTTTTTCCGCGTTGCGTTTGGCTCGGCCAGCGATCAGCCATTGGGGCGAACTGAGGTCACTGAGCTTTTGAAAGACGTTGAGCGAGCAGGACGCGTGCGCGTCAACTGGCAGGTGACCGAACCTGTACCGCGGAACCAGGTCAAACTAGCCTTCTTGGCACTGATGTGCTGTGAAAGCGCGATGCCGTTTGGCGGTGAGGTCAAGGTTGATCATACCGGGGCAGACTGGACGATCACTGGATCAGCGGACAAGCTCAATTTGGACAGCGACCTGTGGCGAGGCCTGCCTACAGGGCGCTTTTCTCAAAAAGTATCTCCGGCGCATGTACAGTTCGCGCTACTGCCAGAAACAGCAACCGCAATGGGGCGTCGGGTTGCAGCAGAGACAGCCTCAACCCGAGTTGTGATCCGGTTTTAAGACCGGACCGTTCCGTTCCCACGCACCAGATATTTGAAGCTGGTCAGTTGCGCGGCGCCGACAGGACCGCGCGCATGCATCTTGCCAGTTGCAATGCCAATCTCGGCACCCATACCGAATTCACCGCCATCGGCGAATTGGGTCGACGCATTGTGCATTAAGATCGCGCTGTCGAGCCGCTCGAAGAAATGAGCGGCTGCGTCGGCATCCTCGGCCAAGATGCAATCGGTATGGTTCGAGCCAAATTGGCGGATATGCGAAATGGCGGCGTCAATATCGGCGACTGGTTTTGCCGCGATGATACTGTCCAGAAACTCCTTGCCCCAATCCTCAGATGTGGCGGCAATCGTACCTTCTGCGGCCAGAGTGCCTTCGGCATGAACTTCGACACCAGCGGCTTGCAGAGCGGCAATTACATCTCGACCTAGTGTGTCCGCGATATCCTGGTGAACCAACAAGCACTCGGCCGCGCCGCAAATACCCGTGCGGCGGGTTTTGGCATTCAGCACGACATCCAGCGTCTTTTGAGGGTCGGCCGACTTATCGATATAAATGTGCACGATGCCTTCGAGATGGGCAAATACAGGCACTCTGGCCTCACGCTGCACCAGACCCACTAGCCCTTTGCCACCACGTGGAACAATAACATCCACATAGTCAGTCATAGTCAGCAGTTCCTGCACCGCTGCACGGTCCCGGGTTGGGATCAACTGAATGGCATCTTCAGGTAAATTCGCAGCCTTTAGGCCTTCGACCAAACAGGCGTGAATGGCGCTGGAGGAATGAAAACTTTCTGAACCACCGCGCAGGATTACGGCGTTGCCTGATTTCAAACACAGCGCACCCGCATCCGCAGTCACGTTTGGGCGGCTTTCATAAATTACGCCGATAACCCCCAAAGGAGTCCGCACGCGTTGGATGTTCAAACCAGAGGCCATTTCCCATTCTGTCAGAACTTCTCCGACGGGGTCGGCTTGATCAGCGACAGTCCGCAATCCATCGACCATGCCTTGAACGCGGGTTTCATCCAGCATCAGGCGGTCCATCATGGCCGGGCTGAGACCCTTTTCTCGTCCGAATTCAAGGTCCTTTTTGTTGGCTTCGATAATGTCTGCTCGGTTCGCCCATACTGCGTCAGCAGCGGCGATCAAAGCAGCGTGCTTACGTTCCGCACTGGCATAGGCCAGATCAGCCGCCGCTGCCTTGGCGCGTTTTCCAAGATCGGCCATCAGGGTGGGAATGCTGTCGAAATCCTTCATCTCATGTGCCTTTCGGTCGGTATTCTGGTGTTTTAACATCGCGCGCTTACAGCGCCAAATCGTCCCGGTGAATCAAAACGGCGCGACCCGGATAGCCTAGCGTCGCTTCGATCTCTGATGACTTTCGCCCCTTGATCGCATCAGCTTCTTGCGCGGTATAGCGGCTTAATCCTTGAGCCAACCGGCGAGAAGACGGATCGAGAATGGCAACAGGGTCTCCACGGCCAAAGTCCCCGGTCACTTCGACGATGCCAGCCGGAAGCAGGCTCTTCCCATTGCCAAGCGCCTTCACAGCGCCGTCGTCTACGACAATCTCACCGCGTGGCTTCATAGCCGAAATCCAACGCTTGCGGGCCGCATGGGGGTCGAGAGCGGCGGTGAACCAGGTGCAATTCGACCCGTTTTCAAGCGTTTTCAACGGGTTCAGCGGGGAACCTTCCGTGATCGCCATGTCACACCCTGCAGCTGTCGCCATCTTGGCTGCCATCAGCTTGGTCTTCATTCCGCCTTTGGACAGACCTGATCCAGCATCGCCTGCCATTTCCTCGATCTGAGGGGTAATGTCTTCGATGACGTCATAGCGAACCGCTTTGGGGTCTTCATTTGGGTTGCCGGTGTAAAACCCATCGACATCCGAAAGCAGAATTAATTGGTCGGCGCCTACCGTCACTGCGATCTGAGCCGCCAATCGGTCATTGTCACCATAGCGGATTTCATCAGTGGCGACGGTATCGTTTTCATTCACAATCGGCACAACGCCCAACCCTAGTAGAGTTTCCAGTGTTGCGCGCGAGTTCAAATAGCGACGTCGGTCAGCACTGTCTTCAAGGGTTACTAGAACCTGCGCCGTTTTAATCTTGTGCGGTGTCAGTGCCTCTTCATACGCGCGAGCCAGTCGGATTTGGCCGACGGCAGCCGCTGCTTGGGATTGCTCAAGGGGTAAAGCCTCCATCGGGAGGTCTAACACGCCGCGCCCAAGCGCGATTGAGCCAGAGGAGACCAAAATGACATCCGTCCCCTGCCCCTTTAACCAGGCCACGTCTTGCGCGAGGGAATGCAACCAGTCTGAACGCAACAAGCCTGTATCCCGATCTACCAGTAGGGCAGACCCGATTTTGACTACAAGCCGCTTTGCCTCGCTCAGGGTTGCCAAGGCTGAGCCTCCTCGGTCGGCTTTTGACGGACCCGGTTGTCGTCGATCTGAGCACGCAGAGCACGCAACACTTCGGTCACGCCAAGGTGGGCAACGCCAGACATCGTCATGACAGGGCCACCTACAGCCTCTTCCAGTTCTGCTTTCGCCAGTTCTCGTTCTTCGTCGTCCAAAGCATCGACCTTGTTCAGAACGGTAATCCGAGGTTTTTCGGCCAACTCGCCGCCATACGCTTCAAGCTCATGGATAATCGTACGGTAATCGTCTGCTACGGTCTCAGACGTACCATCGACCAAGTGCAGCAGAACAGCACAGCGCTCCACGTGTCCTAGGAAACGGTCTCCGATTCCACGCCCCTCATGCGCGCCTTCGATCAGGCCGGGGATGTCGGCCACCACGAATTCAACGTTATCTACGCCGACAACGCCCAAATTTGGATGCAGCGTGGTAAAGGGATAATCCGCGATTTTCGGTCGCGCGTTCGACGTCGCAGCCAGAAAGGTAGACTTGCCCGCATTAGGCATGCCTAACAAGCCCACATCGGCGATCAGCTTCAGCCTCAGCCAGATGGTTCTGTCGATCCCCGCCTGCCCCGGGTTGGCGCGTCGCGGTGCTTGGTTGGTTGCAGATTTGAAGTGAAGGTTCCCAAAGCCGCCATTGCCGCCTTTAGCCAGCAAGACGCGCTGGCCGACCTCGGTCAGGTCGCAGATGACCGTTTCTTCGTCTTCATCCAGAATCTCGGTGCCAACCGGTACGCGTAGGATGATGTCATCACCATCCTTGCCAGTCCGCTGTTGGCCGCGGCCGGGTTGGCCGTTCTTGGCAAAGAAGTGCTGCTGATAGCGGAAATCGATCAGGGTGTTCAGCCCATCAACGACCTCAGCCCAGACGGACCCGCCCTTACCGCCGTCGCCGCCATCGGGACCGCCGTATTCAATGTACTTTTCGCGTCGGAAGCTGACGCAGCCGCTACCACCGGCCCCGGACCGGATGTAGACCTTTGCTAGATCGAGAAATTTCATGTGTGTCCCCTACTGCAAAGGCCCCATCGGCCACAAGTCAGAGTTTCTTTGTATATGTCCAAGTGGGCACATTCGCATCGCGCGCCACGGAATAGCTTTCGGCGTCGCCGAGGTATTCAAATCCGCAATGAGTCAGTACCCGGGCCGAGGCCGGATTATCTTGGAATACACTGGCGAACATCGTCGCGTTTTCCAGTGGATTCGAACCCACCAGAGCCTCTACGGCCAAAGACGCTATACCCGTATTCCAATAAACAGGCGCAACCCAGTAACCAACCTCGGATTGGTTCCGATCCAATCGCGTTAACGAGATCAGGCCAATCAGCTCGGGGCCGCCGTCCTTTGTCGCATCCATTGCCCAGACATCCTCGTCACGCTCTTCAGACATCGCGCGTGTAACAAACGCCTCGATCGAGCCCGGTGGCAAAGGGTGCGGAATTGTCGTGGTCATGCGCGCTACACGCTCATCACCCGCATAGTGTTCAATGAGACCCATATCCGACCGACGCAACGGGCGTAGGTCGAACCGCTCGGTTTCTATGACCGGCTGGTTTATAATTGTCTCAAGTTTCATGAGGTCGTTCCTCCTCCGAACAACACGTAAATTACGGACGCTACAGTGAAACCAATTAACGTCCCCATCAGATATTTTCGGCCCGTGCGATCTTCAACCGTATGAGCAATTCGACCCTGGATCAGGGGCGGGATTATGCTTGCTGCGTTTGTCATCAGGGCCATACATCAAAACTGCGTTAAAACGAGAAAGGGGACCGGCATTTTCTGCCGGTCCCCCATGAATTTTCAAACCTTATGGGTTTCGGCTTACTCTGCGGCCTCCGCCACTGGCAGGACCGAAATAAAGGTGCGGTTTTTGAGTCCCTTGTGGAACTTCACAGCGCCATCAACAGTTGCAAAGATTGTGTGATCTTTGCCCATGCCTACGCCTTCGCCCGGCCAGAACTTGGTGCCGCGCTGACGTACGATGATGTTGCCTGCGATGGCTGCTTGGCCACCATACAGTTTCACGCCAAGGCGGCGACCAGCTGAGTCGCGACCGTTACGGGAGGAACCGCCAGCTTTTTTATGTGCCATTCTCTCTCTCCTTAGCCTTGAGCCAGCTCTTTGGCTTGCTCAACCCATTCGGGCTTCACTTTGATGGTGTCGATAGCAGCAATCTGCTCGTCCGACAAGGCAGCCAGAGCGGCAAAGCTCTCGATGCCGGCGTCAACCAGCTTTTTGGCAGCGGCGGGGCCAACACCGTTCAGCTTGGTCAGATCGTCAGCGGCAGCAGCGACGGGTGCCTCTGCCTTGGCTTCAGCTTTCTTGGCAGGCTTTGCAGCAGGTGCCGCTTCGCCAGCCGGTGCCGAACCGGTTGCAGCTTTGATGCCCGACTTGTCAGCGCCCGACGCCAGGATGTCGGTGATTTTGACCAGAGTCAGTTTCTGACGGTGGCCAACGGTACGCTTCGAGCTGTGCTTACGACGACGCTTGACGAACTTGATGACCTTGTCACCTTTAACTTGTTCGATCACTTCGGCCTGTACGCCTGCGCCTTCAACGAAAGGTGCGCCAACAACCGGAGCGTCACCGCCCAGCATCAGAACATCGTTGAATTGAACTTTTTCACCTGCGTCGGCAGCCAGTTTTTCAACACGGAGCACATCGCCCGCCTGAACCTTGTACTGCTTGCCGCCAGTCTTGAGGACCGCAAACATGCGTCTTTCCTTTTCTAACCCGCGTTCTGTGGTCCCCGTCAGGGTGTTTTGGCTTTCGCCACCTCGAACAGCGCGCCCTTTTCGGGCTGTGTGACGACCCTTGGGGCGTGCCCTATGGGTCAATAATAACGAGACCCGGCGCGGAAAACCGGCCGGGATGCGCGCTTATCCATAGATTGCTGGCGAAAGTCAACACGAAAAGCAGACTTAAAGATCCGACCCAGTTAGAACCTGTGAAACCGCCTGCCCGACTTTGAAGTAGATCTGATCATACATTTGATCAAAACTAATGAACAAAGCACTGTTTACAGCCCGACCGGCCTCGGTTCGAGAAAAAGCAATGTGTTCCCGCATCTGCGCTTCTTTTAACGGAGCATAAGCCATCAGAAGGAAGGAATACAGCCAAGTTTCAGTTTCGCGGGTTATGCTGTCGCGCTGCGCCAGTAGTTCTGGCAGCACTTCGGCGTCTTCTATTCCAAGACCTTTATTTATACCTAGGAAAAAATTGTAATCTGCGCTGATGGCATTCTGAACGTTCAAATCGATCAAATCGTTTACTTCGATGAATTCACCTATCAGGCGAAACATATCCGAACTTTGATCGCCAGATTCATAGGCTTCGGTCGCCATGTCTTGGATCGTTTCATCAGCAAAGGCAACTCGGGCCGTATTTTCGAGCCGCACGATCGTTTGCCCCAAGTCGCTCTCGAAAAACACTATAGCGTGCTCTATGTGACCATCGGTCAGCTCTTGTCGGAACACGTCCGCGATTTGAGCGCGCATCCATGTGCCGTCGTAAATTCGGTCAATCTGATCGTTAAAGACTGGGCCGCCGGTGTTGTTCAAAAACGTTTCTTGAATTTCCTGCCCGCCGGTTTTGCCTTCATTTCGAAGTATCTCGATAACGTCTTCCATCTGCATGGCCTGCAGCAGGCGATCTATTTTTTCGTCCGCCTGAACGGGTAGTGCCCACAAAGCGAGCGCGGCAAACGCAGAATACAACCGCATCAGATATCCTGGGCCGGGTGTAAGTCGGCCATCCGGGTTGCGAGCACTTCGAATTTCATCGCCATGATCTCATATTGGATAGCATTCAAAAGCTCATAAACTTCCTGCATCAGAGGTTGCTCCAGAGCTTCGGCGTAAGCCACAACATCTTCGTCTGTAAAATCTTGATACGTGTAGGCAGCACCGGCCAGAGCCGAAAGTTGCAGGGATTGGCGCATACTTGTTTCGTTTAAACGCATCATCTCGCGCAGCTCGTCCCCGCTCAGTTGCAAGTCGATGACGCCAGACGCACTTGCTGCCAATAAAAACCGCACCTGAATTTCCTGTAAGGCTCGTAATGCAGTTCCGCTTGCGTCGATGGCGGTGTTCATACGCTTTAGGTGTTCAACCCGTAACGAACCCTCTTTGATGAGGTCGGATACTATCTCTTGCCCCTCAAGCTGTTTGGCCTCGTCATTCTCTATCATATGAGATTCATTCTCGGCTTCGACCAGGCGTTGTCCCAGCTCCGAAGCATAGAATTCAACTGCATGAGACAATGCTTCATCGCTAAGTGTCTGTTCGAGAATGGACACAGCAGTTTCGTGCATGTCCTCTGTGTCGAAGACCTCTTCGGTTAGGCGCGCCCAGTCGGAACCGAAGCCACCCGGATCGATTCCCAGCATCTGCGGTGCTGAAGCAGAAGCAAGCGCAATACTCTCAAGCGCAACGTCGAAGCCCGTCGTTGTAAGGAAAGCTTCGATCCGGTCTCGGTTTGCTGCGTAAGATGATGTCGCCTGCATGAAGAGTGCCACTAGCGCCAGGCTAGCAGGCAGAATTAAGCGTCGAAGATGATAAGTCATGTATAGAAGCCTAGGCGTTTTGAGCCGTGTGGCAATGGAAAATACCGTTGTAGTGAATTTCTGGAATTTTCTGCTTGCACCCCCGCGCGTTCCTCACTAAATCCCCCCCTCACAGACCCCCGCGGAGAGGTGCCGGAGTGGTCGAACGGGGCGGTCTCGAAAACCGTTGTGGGTGCAAGCCCACCCAGGGTTCGAATCCCTGTCTCTCCGCCACTATCCCCTAAAAGAAGATAATATTCGCGATTGCGCAGCCATTTGTGGGAGCTGCCAAATTGCCTGAAATCCCTAAAACTAGGTCCACTATGCCGAGATTTGAGATTCCGATTGCGCCATTGACTTGGAGCCTCCGGTACTTGCTACCTGGTTGTTTGAAGGTGTTTTTCGGTTTGGACCTTCTAGGTGACATTTATTGCCCTCTTCGATCCATTTAGGGCCAGGTCCTGATCGAACGTCCAAGTGCCGCCATGTTCGGCGGCACCGGGAATGTTGTCGTTGGCCGCGTGCTTGGTGATTGTTCTTCGAGATAAACCGCTGAGCCTTGCACCACCGACGTCCTGAGCCTCGGTTTCATCGTTTCGAGGAAATTGGCCATTTCATCAGAAACCAAAGTTCTGGTTTGATTGGTGTTAGGGATTAAGTCTGCGCTCCGGCTTGGGTATGGGTTTTCGTAGCAAGGAGGTGTTTCTGGACGATTTTCTGGAAACTGTTTGATCCTCCAGCAACACGTTGGTTCGAGACGACAACAGTCAATCGCACCGTACCTATCGGCGGAAAGCAGACATTCGCTGCGCTTAGTGCCAATGACCCCATTGCGGGACAAGGCGGGGTCTCAAAGAACCTTCTAAAGGGCTTTCTCAATGAACTTTGAAAAAAGCTCTCCCTGTGAATTGATCCTCAGCTTCGCGTAAATGTTGCGTCTGTGAATGCGGACTGTGCCTGGAGAGATGCCGAGAATTGTGCCTACTGCTTCCGCGGAATGACCCTTCAAAGTGAACTCCACGACTTCGCGTTCTCGCGGTGTCAGAACACCCTCGCCAAAGGCTTGAAATGCGAGATCGACGCGCCCTCGAACGCCGTTCGCGGTGGTTCCACGGGTTGTTTTTGGAAAATCGGCCCAGTGTTTGCGACAGGCTGCTCGAACGAGAGGCCATAGAGCGCGTAGATGGCGTATTTCTTTGACTGTAAAAGGCTTTTCTGCGCGCATGAGCGATACAACCACCATACCCGTGTTTTGAATGTCAATGAAGTAGCCGATCTCTTCAGCTAGCCCGGTACGTTTGTAGTAGCTACGAAAATACTCTCCCTGATAGAACCTATCCGGTGCAATTTCGCGCATACGGTACAAACCCGGGGTTATTGGTTCCGTCGCGGCCAAAAAAAATGGATCAAGCACGTAGGGCCCGGCTTGGTAATCCTCAACAAAAATGCGTCGTTTGCTTTTGGGGAAATCGTCATAGAGGTCTATTGGTGCTTCGGTTCCCACATGGCCAAATACCACGGTAAAATCGAATGGTGCGACCTGCCGCAAACCATCTGCCAAAGCACATGGAAATTCTGAGGTTCCGATCTTCTCCACGACCCTGCCGGCCTCTTCCATCCAATCGTACACACGTTGCTCCAATTTTTCGAAAAGCATCTCTATACCTCAATTGTGGTATATACAGCCAATCCGAGTTATTGTTATTTTTTCCCTGTTTGAGTGGTATGCCAATAAATGCCAAAAAATCAAGCAAAAGGAAAGCGGCAGTATATGAGCTTTGACATGAGCGTCACCATGCAGACGATTGCGGAACTCCGGGGAGTGACCAAGACCTTCGGGAATGTGGTCGCTGCCAAAGGCCTGAATCTTTCCATTGGCAAAGGAGAGTTCCTGTCGTTCTTAGGCCCATCTGGTTGCGGTAAAACCACTGCACTTAGAATGCTGGCAGGTTTCGAGAAACCGACCGAAGGTCAGGTGTTGCTCGATGGAGAAGTTGTCAACGACTTGGATGCGCACCGTCGCCCCGTCAACATGGTGTTTCAGCACTACGCTCTTTTCCCTCACCTGAGCGTGTTCGACAACATCGCGTACGGCCTTCGCCAACAACGACCACGCGTAGACAAAAAAACAATCGCAGCTAAGGTTGAGCAGGCACTGGAAACAGTCCGTCTTGGCGGGTTTGGTCCACGTCGCATCTGGGAGATGTCTGGTGGTCAGCAGCAGCGCGTGGCTTTGGCGCGTGCGATCGTAAACGAGCCCAAGCTTTTGCTGCTTGATGAACCAATGGCTGCTCTGGATCGAAAGCTTCGAAAAGAAATGCAGTTTGAACTGCAGAATCTTCAGCGACAACTGGGAATTACTTTTGTCCTCGTCACGCACGATCAGGAAGAGGCGCTTTCAATGTCCGACCGAATTTGTGTGATGGAAGGTGGCCGTATTGTGCAGGTAGGCAGCCCGCGCGAACTGTATGACATGCCCCGCAGCCGCTATGTGGCTGGATTTGTAGGCACCTCGAATTTCTTTGATGCAACTGTAACTGACGCAGTAGCTGACCAAATCACTGTGCGTTTAGCAAGTGGCCAAAAGGTGCACGGAACCACTGAGATTCCAATAGATGCAGGGCAGGAAGTGTGCGTCAGTATCCGTCCTGAACAGATCGCGCTGACCCGCGCGCTCCCCGCAACCGAAGTTGGTATGCCAGTTACAATTCAAAATCGGATCTTCCTTGGGGAGCACACAGAATACCTTGCGCGCAACGAAGCACTGGGTGATTTCCACGTACTTGTGCCAAGGCAAGCGGAATTGAACGAGGGGACGTTCAATGCAGGAGAGCAAGCCTTTGTCTCGTGGGGCGAAGGCGCACTGCTGATCCTGGAAAAATAACAAATCCCGCAATCCAACAACAGAGAGGTTCACGATGACCAAGGATAATGGGACTATTTCCAAGCAAAAGTTCATGGAAGAGTTTCGCCGGTACCAAAAGGGTTCGGTCACACGGCGACATTTTCTGGGCGTGACAGGTCTTGGGATGGCAACGGCCGTTATGGGCACAGCCATGCCTGGGTTGCGCCCTCGCCCAGCATTTGCCGCCGGAGACATTGGTGACCGAGTGATTCTCGCCACATGGCCGAACTACCATGACGAGATGAACTTCGAAGCCTTCACGGAAGCCACCGGCGCTCATGTTCAGGTCAATGTTTTTGGCTCGAACGAAGAGATGTTGGCAAAGCTGCAGGCGGGAGGCTCTGGCTGGGACGTTTTCGTACCGACCAATTACACGATCACTACGTATGTGGGCGAAGATCTGATCATCCCGCTCGATACGTCCAAACTGCCAAACTACGACGCAGGTTCATTCGAACAGCGCTTTTCCGATGCCGGTTCTGTCGATGGCCAGCTTTATGCGGTGCCGAAAAACTGGGGCACGACCGGCTTTGCGGTCAATACCAGCAAGCTTGACGGCGCTCCGACTCCAACCACATGGAAAGAGTTCTGGGACCTCACTATGGCGGGTTACTCAGGCCGGACAATGGTGCATGATTACCAACTCACCACCATAGGTAATGCCCTGAAGTATTTTGGCTATTCCTTCAACTCGGTCGATGAGAAGGAACTTGCGGATGCAGAGAAATTGTTGCTGGATGCTAAACCGCATCTGTTTGCAATCTCGTCGGATTATCAGCCACCGATGCGTAACGGTGACGCCTGGATGACCATGTGCTGGACGGGTGACGGCAAGCAGATGAATGTCGACATGCCTGAAATCGCCTACGTTCTGGGCGCCGAGGGCGGCGAACTCTGGTCCGACTACTACGCTATTCCTAAGGGCGCACCCCATATGGATGCCGCTTATGCCTTGATCGACTTCCTGCTGAACCCGGAAGTTAATGCAAAAGAAGTCCTCGCTCATGGCTATCCATCGGCTGATGCTCGCACCAATGCGTTGCTGCCGAAGGAATTGCTGGAAGATCCAATCCTCTATCCGGCAGCTGAACTTCTGAATGCGCTCGAGTTTGGCGCGGCGGCTACGTTAACCGATCCAAACCGCGCCGAGTTGCTGGCCCGCTTCAAGTCGGCCTAAGCGGCAAGGCTGCTAATATCAGAAAAGACGAGGACAATATGACCGAACGAGGCAGAAAAGCACTGTTGCTGGCACCGGCAGGAATATGGCTTTTGGTAATGCTTGCCCTTCCACTGCTGGTCGTCTTCGTCTTTTCCTTTGGCGAACGGGGCGCTGCCGGAGGCTATGTTCCAGCGCTCACGTTGGAGCAATATGCCAACCTTCCTGCGCGATGGACGGCATTCAGAAACACACTGATCCTTGCACCTTTGGGGACGATCGCTGCGTTGGTAATAGCCTACCCGCTCGCCTACTTTCTTGCGGTGCGTTGTTCACCAAAGTGGAGAACTTCGCTGTTGATCCTGGTGATCGTGCCGTTCTGGACATCGATTCTGATCCGATCATACGCATGGATTTTCATCCTTGGGGGGCGTGGCTTGCCCGCTCTACTGGAGTCGATCGGCATCGATGATGTCCGCCTGATAAATACGCCGTTCGCTGTGCTTGTAGGGATTGTCTATGGGTATCTACCTTTGATGGTTTTCCCAATTTTTGTAAGCTTGGACAAACTGGATAAACGCCTTCTGGAAGCCTCGGCTGACCTTGGCTCTACCCCATGGCGTACGTTCCGTCAGGTGACTCTTCCTCTGTCGGTACCGGGTATCGCAACTGGCTGCATGCTGGTCTTCATCTTGCTCATGGGCGAATTTCTGATCCCAGCGATCTTGGGTGGCGGAAAAGTCTTTTTCGTCGGAAATGCGCTGGTGGACCTGTTCTTACAGTCTCGAAACTGGGCGTACGGATCGGCGGTCGCAATGACTCTGGTTGTCGTAATGCTTGTTACTGTCTCAATTTACATGAAATTCATCTCGCGCCTGGGTGGCCAGCGCGAAGATGTCTCGCTGATGTGAGGGTCCGATGCGCTTATACGCGATTTGCGTCTACCTTTTTCTTTATATTCCGATCGGCATCATCGCGATTTTCAGCTTTAATGCCGGGCGACACGCAAGCCAGTTCATGGGTTTCTCGACCCAATGGTATGGCAAAGCGCTCAACAACCCATTTGTTATGGACGCGCTCGAGACCAGTCTGCTTGCAGCATTCATAACAGCTTGCCTCGCATCCACACTCGGAACCATGGCAGCCATCGCTCTACAAGGGGTTAAGGGATGGCTTCGAACTGTGTTTGACGCGATGATTTATGTAGCGATTATGATACCCGGTATCGTCATCGGTATCGCGACACTCATTGCCCTGGTCACCGTATTCGGCTGGCTAAACCCGCTTCTTGCGAGCTTATGGCCCGATGGAGCAAATCCCCCGCAACTTTCCATGGGGATGCCCACGCTTGTCGCTGCGCACACCATGTTCACAATGGCCCTGGTCATAATCATAGTACGTGCAAGGCTGTCGGGTATGGACCGCGCGCTCATGGAAGCTTCGGCGGACCTCTTTGCGACGCCCTGGGGCACCTTTCGACAGGTGACACTGCCGTTGATAGCACCGGCAATTTTGGCGGGCTTCCTGCTCAGCTTCACTTTCTCCTTTGATGATTTCATCATCGCGTTCTTCGTAGCTGGCTCCGAAACAACACTGCCGATCTACATCTTCTCATCCATCCGGCGCGGCGTGACGCCCGAGATCAATGCCATAGGCACTATGGTTATGGCTGCGTCGCTCTTGTTGCTCGTGACAGCGCAACTTCTTCTGCGCCGAGGCGCCTCAAAACCGAATAGTTAAATAAAGGAGCCAAGTGACATGCGGCTTGCAGGTAAAGTCGCGCTCGTAACGGGCGCGGGATCAGGAATTGGTCGGGCAGGTTCAATGGCAATGGCACTGGAAGGTGCGCATGTTGTGGTAACCGATCGCGATGCAACACTTGCAGAAGCCACTATGGCCGAGATCGTTGCGCAGGGAAATCAAGCATCAGCTTTACAACTTGACGTAACCGATGACGATGCCCTTACCAAAACCATAGACGAAGTAGTTAAAAACTTCGGTCAGCTGGACGTGTTGCACTCTCATGCTGGGTTGCAGATCGAAGGAACTCTGGAGGAAGTGGAACCAGATGGAATGGATGCTTCCTGGGCTTTGAACGTCCGCGCTCACTTCATTGCCGCGCGTGCAGCTGTCCCCCATATGAAAACAAAAGGTGGAGGCAGCGTGATCGTCACTGCTTCCAATTCTGGGGTTCAATACGACCGGGGTATGATTGCCTATGCGACCACAAAACACGCAGCTGTTGCGATGGTTCGGCAGATGGCAGCCGACTACGCTGTCCATGCAATCCGTTTCAATGCCCTTTGTCCGGGATTTGTAGATACCCCTTTCAATGCTGGCTTCGAGAAGCAGATGGGTGGCCGCGCCAAACTGGAAAGCTACATCAGCACGGCGATACCTATGAGCCGATGGGCGACGGTTGAAGAAATAGGCCATGGGATCGTCTATTTAGCTTCAGATGAATCCGCGTTTATGACAGGGCAAGCCTTGGTTATCGATGGCGGGGAATGCATTTAGTTATGGGTTAGACCGCCAAAGGACGCCTTTAGCGCTGCGCATGATAGCTTGCGAGCACGTTAAAACCCTTCCTGAGCCGGAACCAAGCATCCGATGCGTCTGACGCAAACGGCCGCTTTGGGTCGTGCCTGCCCAAACATCATTGCACAAAAAGCCGAACCGGAGACCTCACCGGTGGGGTGTTCTTTTAGACGTTAAGGTGCTTCGGATCAGGTCACCCAGCGCCATAGAGCTGCACCATTGGTCCCACGAGACCAGGCAGAATAGCGGCTCTGTCAACATCAATCCAAAGGCACACACAGACGGGTCGAAACAGCCTTGTTTTGATCCCGTATTTCATTTCAACTAAAAACAGTGACTTACCGACGTGTCGGTCTCACCAGATGGAGAGCGCGAAATGAACCAGTCCGACGATCACCATGTGTCGAAACCGGTTGGAACGGACCAGGCGCTGGACCGGATCGTCGATGCCATAAACACAATCCCGGAAGGCTTTGCCCTCTACGATTCCGACGATCGTTTGGTTCTGGCAAACGAGACGTATCGCAAGATGCTGTATCCGGGGCACGAAGATCTGGTGAAACCGGGGATGACATTCGAACAAGTCGTTCGCAAAGCACTGTCGCTCAACGTGATTGCAGATGCGATCGGACGAGAAGAAGAATGGTTGGCGCAACGGCTGAAACGTCACGACCATCCGGAGGGCACCCAGATGCAAAGCCGGATGTCCGGGGGCTGGATCAAGATCAGCGAGCGGAAGACCCGTGATAGCGGAACCGTTGCGATCTACAGCGATGTGACCGAACTGAAGAAGGTCGAAGCCCGCAATGCCGAGCTTGCTCAGATCCCTGAGGAAAATCCCAATCCGGTTATGTGCATCAGCAGCGACGGAAAGCTGCTCTTTGCGAATAAAGCCAGCGCCTCGATGTTGAAAGCGTTGAACCTGAAAGTCGGTGCAGCCGTTACAAAAGAATGGCTGGCACGCGTCAGGAAAGGGCTTGAAGAGAACGAACGGCAGGATTTTGAATGCCATGCTGGCGGCATGGTCTATTCGTTACTTCTCTGGCCAGTGCCGGATGCCAAACATGTCAATTTGTACGGGCGGGACGTTACGCAGCTCAAGCAAGCAGAAAAGCGGATGCGAGAACTGGCGCGCATTCCTGAAGAGAACCCTAACCCGGTCTTGCGCATAACTGATAAGGGCAAATTGATTTACGCCAACAAGGCAAGCACCCCGCTGATTGAAGCGCTACAGTTAAAGGTTGGTGACCGAGTGGGAACGGGTTGGCGCAAACGAGTCACCAAAGGTTTGCACGACGATCAACGGCAAGATTTCGAATACGAAGCAGGTGGTCTGATCTATGCCCTGCTACTATGGCCGGTTCCGGAGGGGGGCTATGCGAATATCTACGGTCGGGACATTACCACCCAGAAACAGGTCGAAAGCGAACTGCGCGTGGCAAAGGACAATGCGGAAACTGCCAATAAGACAAAGAGCACTTTCCTTGCCAATATGAGCCACGAACTCCGCACGCCATTAAACGCGATCATCGGATACAGTGAGTTGATGCTTGAGGAAGCTATCGACCAGAATGATGAGACGAACCTGAGCGATCTTCAGAAAATCCAATCTGCCGGGAAGCATCTGCTTGCCCTGATTAACGACATACTGGATTTGTCCAAAATCGAAGCCGGAAAGATGGAGTTCAATCTGGAAGCCTTCGATGTCTTTCTCATGATTAAAGATGCCGCAACAACGGTGCGACCGCTGGCCGAAAAAAACAACAATACTCTTAAGATTGTGTGCGCCGAGAACATTGGGGAAATGGTTTGCGATCTGACCAAGGTGAGGCAAGCATTGCTCAACCTTTTGTCCAACGCCTGCAAGTTCACCGAGAACGCGACAATCACGCTATCCGTCCTGCGATCGAAGGAACAGGATCAGCTGGAATTTTCAGTCGCCGACCAAGGCATCGGCATGTCGCCCGAACAAGTCGACAAAGTGTTCGAGGCGTTCACTCAGGCGGACTCCTCCACTACCCGCAACTATGGGGGTACCGGCCTGGGGCTGTCGATCACCAAGGTCTTCTGCGAACAGCTGGGCGGCGCCATTCACTGCACCAGCACTCCCGGCGAAGGGTCAACCTTCACAATTCGTCTTCCGAGCGTGTGCAAAGATTCGTCTACAGACCCGCTGCGGGAAAAAGGGGATTCCGGGGATGATCTGCATAGCGATTCAAATGCGCCGCTGGTTCTGTTGGTCGATGACGACCCGACGGTGCATGACCTTTTGGGGAGGCGGCTGCGCAAGGAAGGATACCGTGTTCTGGCCTCGACCAAGGGTGACGAAGCACTGGAACTGGCGCGCAAATTCAGGCCTGACGCCATTACGCTGGACGTGTTCATGCCCGAGATTGACGGTTGGGCGGTGTTGTCAAAGCTGAAAGACGATCCGAACATGGCAGACATCCCGGTGATCATGCTGACATTCGCAGAGGACCGCACGCGCGGGCTGTCGCTGGGTGCCAGTGAATACTTGGGCAAACCCATCGACACCGTCGCACTGCTGAACGCGCTGAAAGAGCATTGTTCGCCCCGTCCAGCACCCCTCGCCCTTGTTGTGGAAGACGAGGCTGCAACCCGCGAAATGATCTGCCGCGTACTGGGTAAGGAGGGCTGGCAGATCGAACAGGCCGTCAACGGGCTGGACGCTCTTCAGCGTCTTTCTGCAATCGTACCCGACGTCATTTTGCTCGATCTCATGATGCCTGAGATGGACGGGTTTGAATTTCTGGCGCGGATGAGGAAGAACCCGGATTGGAAAGACATACCCGTCATCGTTGTTACCGCGAAGACTCTGTCAAACGATGACCGCACGCGACTGAGCGGCTCGGTCGAGACGCTGATCGGCAAGGACGGGGATGAAATTGAAACCATCCTCAACCAGTTGAACGACATTCTGATCAAACACCGGTCTGCCTCTACAGAGGAAACATAAGTTTTGAATGGGGGCCCAGAAAATGAAGCACAAAACGAACAGGCCGTGTGGTTGGCCAATTTGCGTCAGAACCTCATCTCTCCGGTCAGCGCCATCGCCGGTTTTTGCGAGTTACTTCAAAGCGAATCCAAGCGACTGAAACTGGATGAAGTCTCTTCGGATCTGGACCGAATTTCCCAAGCAACGACTGAACTTAGTGCCTTGATAGAACAGCTTCTGCATCCCGAGATGGCGATGAAGCTGACGGTCAGCGGGGATGAAGGCGTGAAGCGGCTGCGTCACGACCTGCGAACCCCGATGAATGCGATCAAAGGCTACAGCGAGATGATGCTGGAGGATCTGGAGGACCTGAACGCAGAAAATCTGGAGCCGGACTTGCTGGGGCTTTTGGACCACGCCGAGACCTTGCTGCAACGTATCGATACGCTTACGGGTTTGTCCGGTGATGGTCACAAACTCTCTGACACACCGCGCGAGACGGCCGCGATGTTTGCCAATCTGGTCCAGAGCATGCAGCCCCTGCCTGCAGTTGCCGATACATCCGGATCAACCTGCGACATCCTTGTCGTCGATGACGCCGAAGCCAACCGGGACTTGTTGGCCCGCCGGTTAAAGCGGGACGGGCATCGCGTCTGGACTGCCGACGGCGGCTATTCCGCTCTGGAGAAAATGTCCCGACAGCCGTTCGATCTGGTCCTGCTCGATCTGATGATGCCGGATATCAACGGCTTCGACGTTCTGGCCCGGTTAAAGCAGGATGACGCCTTTCATAACATCCCCGTCATTATGATTTCAGCCCTGGATGAGATCGAAAGCGTTGCGCGCTGCATCGAAGCCGGTGCCGAGGATTACCTGCCCAAACCGTTCAACCCGATCCTGTTACAAGCCCGGATCAGCGCCGCGCTGGAGAAAAACCGCTGGCGAAAGCGCGAACGCCAGTACCTCGAGATGATGGAAGCGGAAAAGCAAAAGTACAAAGACCTTCTGCTCAGTATTCTGCCGCGACAGATCGTGACGCGCCTTAACGACGGAGAGGCTACTATCGCCGACCGCCACAATGACGTCACCGTGCTATTTTCCGATATCGTCGGCTTTACCGAGATGTCGGCCAGGCTGGCTCCGGCACAGGTGGTTTCCTATCTGAACAGGATTTTCTCGGGGTTCGACAAAACGGCGACGGAACTCGGCGTTGAAAAAATAAAGACGATTGGTGATGCGTATATGGTGGCTGCCGGAGTGCCGGATGGTCGTGAAGACCATGCCGAGGTGATCGTCGAGATGGCGCTTCGGATGCTCGATCAGGTCGAGGCGCTGAACCTTGAAACAGACCATCCGATGCATATCAGGGTCGGTGTGCATACCGGGCCGGTGGTTGCTGGAATCATCGGATCGCACCGTTTCCTTTACGATGTCTGGGGGGACACTGTTAACTTTGCAAGCCGCCTTGAAACGACGGGTGCACCGGGCCGGGTGCAGGTTTCCGAGGTCACCGCCAGACAGGTCGGACATCGCTTTGATATCTCTGAACCTGTCGAAACAAGGGTGAAAGGCAAGGGTCAGGTTAGAACCTACTATGTCACCCAACGCAAAACAGCTGCGGATTGAGCGGTTCTTCCTCAGGTCGCAGGCAGAAGTTTCCCCATCTTTTCCAGCAAACGGCTCAGCTCAACCGGTTTGGTATCGAAGTCGTCGCAACCTGCTTCCAGCGCCTTTTCCCGATCACTGGCCATCGCATGCGCGGTCAGGGCCACCACCGGGATCGAGGCCGTCTCGGGCGCTGTCTTGATACGCCGTGTAGCTTCCCATCCATCAATCTCAGGAAGGCTCATATCCATCAAAATGATGTCAGGACGTTCCTCTCCAGCCATGGACACACCTTCCAGCCCGTCCCTCGCAACGACAACTTGAAACCCTTTGCGTTCCAACCGTCGCGACAGCATATCGCTGTTCATTTCATTGTCTTCCACCAACAAGACTTTAGTCAAAACTTCCCCCTTGCGCCTCCGCATACTATGAAAACCGAATGGCTCAAGAAGTATCGAAACTTATGTTTAAAGGCCGTTCTCTGCCACCGACACGTGCAAACTTCAGTGGTCGGTGAACTCTTTCACCAATTCTATACCACGCAATGAGTATTTGGCCGACTCAGGTCGATCCGCCCCATTTGCCTACGATGGGTGTGATCCGTAGCAATTGGTTGAGAGACGTTTCACTTTGTGAACTGCTGGGAAGTCAACTGACGGCTCCGCAAAGAAAGACCCTCCAATTTGTTCCCGCACAGAAAGTCAGCTTCCCACCCGTTTGGAGCCTCAAAATGCGCTTTCGGTAGCCGCTGAAGAAGTTCACTCACCTCAAACCACTATGACACTTTCCTATGACACCCCTGCCCGCTTTCTGGATCGAAACTGTCTATTTTGCTGCCAAAAAGCCCTTGTTTTATTGATCTGAAGACTTCTGTTTGGAAATCGAAAATGGTCTCGAGAACCGTTGTGGGTGCAAGCCCACCTAGGGTTCGAATCCCTGTCTCTCCGCTATTGACTTCCAATAGTTGTGACTGAGCCGCCTATTTAACTTTGTGGCGCTTACTCCGGATCTTTGCATTGAAGGCTGACACCAGTTTTGCAGGTGGCTGCTCTGGCATGTAATCCCAAGTTCATTGTGAGTCAGGTCGATCTCTAAAAAAACGCGTTAAGTTACAACGCCTTGGCGGCGTCTATTAATACGAAAGCAGCCAAAAACTGGTTAGTTGTGACCAGATTGCCTTGGTTTTCAGTTTGCCTACTGTCGATCAAACTCCATTCGGGCTGTCCTGACCTCATCCATTTGCTCATGGGACCAGAACACAAGGGGTTTTAAAAGAGCGAGTAAGCTTCGGCCCAAAGGCGTCAATTCGTATGAAACCGCAACAGGTGGGCCTGGATCGACTGTCCTGGTCAGATATCCATCACGTTGCAAACCGCGGAGATTTTCGGTCAGTACCCTTTGCGTGATGTCCCCGATGCAACGCTTGAGCTCTCCAAAACGTTTGGGATCGTCCTCTAACGCCAGAATTATGATCATCCGCCACTTGCCGGTCACGTTGGATAAGACAGACCGAATGGAGCAGTTTGATGCCTCGGCCTTGTTGTTAACGCCTACGGGTAGCATGACAACCTCTGGTGCAATTTGAATACCAGTAGTGATTTTAGAACTTAGGTGGCCAAATTCAAGCAACTTGCGCTCACGCAGTATCCTAGACACAACCAATTGCCGAAAAGGTGCGTAATTGATATGTGGTGCATTTCCAATACTAGATATCGCCATAGAAAGAATCACAAGGACGCACCTTATGACCCCTAAAGAACTTGTATTGGCATTGTTCTCGGCTGCCTTTGTTGAGCATGATCCAGAAGCCGCTCAACAACTGGTGACACCCGGCTACATACAGCATAACCCGCAAGTCCCAACCGGGGCTGAAGGGCTTATGGGGCTGATACCTTTAGTTGAGCAGTCTGGCATGACCGCTACAACACATCGGGTAATTTCCGAAGGTGACTTTGTTGTGCTGCACAACATCTACAACAATGCAGATGCCTTTGGTGCCTCATCCCTAGCGGCCTTCGACGTTTTTCGCGTTGAGGAAGGTAAAGTCGCCGAACACTGGGACAACTTGCAGCCAGTTCCCGAGACATCTCTATCTGGTCGCGGGATGACGGACGGAGCTACTGAAATTACCGATCTTGATCAGACCCAGACCAATAAAGAGATCGTACTGGGGTTTGTCCGAGACGTACTTGCTGGCGAAGCCCCGGAAAACGTCGCGCGGTACATGGACCCTGAAGTATATATGCAGCACAATCCAATGATCGATGATGGTCTGGACGGATTAATGGCCGCTGTCGAAAGGTTTGCTGAGCAAGGCCAAGTGATAACCAAGTTCGAGCCTGCGTTTGCTGTTGCCGAAGGGAACTTCGTCTTCGTAGCAACTGACGCGATCATGGGAGGAGACTCTTGGGCATTCTTTGATCTCTGGAGGGTCGAGAATGGCAAAATCGTCGAGCATTGGGATGTTGTTTCTCCAATTCCCGATGAAATGGCACATGAAAATGGGAAGTTCTGACTGATCTTTCGACCAAGATCATTGGGCGATAAGGAAAGTCGCCCGATGATTATTTGCGACCGCGTTTTTGAGTCTGGAGAATATAGAGCGGGTCAAACCTTTTTGCCCCTATTGGTGATGCTGCCGTTAGGAACTATGGATACAACACCCTTCTCGCGGCATGTCAGTGCTTGTTGGGTTGAAAAATACCGAAACACCCCCGAAAGTTGCTTTGAACAAAGCAAAAAGCAGATGAAGCCAAGCCAAGTTGAAACCATTGTGGCGATCGCCGACGCGGGGACGATACGTGGAGCAGCGCGCGTCCTGCATAAATCTCAGCCTGCCATTTCGAGCATTTTGAAGAATGCTGAGGAAGGTCTTGGCGCGCGTATCTTTCTGCGCGAGCCAACAGGAATGGTTCCGACGGAAATTGGCCATGAGATTATCGCTCGGTCCCGCACTATTCTTAATGAATTTAGGCGCCTCGAAGAGCAAGTTCGCCAAATACAGGGAGAGATGGTTGGTTCAGTACGCCTCATCGTGTCACCCCTTGCTGCAGTAAAGGTAGTTCCGCAGGCCGTTACAGCGTTCAAGCGTAAATACCCCAAAGTCAGCATCCATATCGACAGCGGGCAGACGCCCACAGCCTTTGCGCCCCTGAAGCGTGGAGATGCAGATATCGTTATCGCTCCGGCCCCTAAAACGCAGATCGAAGAAAGCGGTCTGACCGTAGATCCCCTGTTTTCTGATCCGTTGCTGTTCGTAACAGGCGGAGAGTCAAAATTTGCTGAAGTCACTTCGGTTACTGATCTGAATTCAGCGCCGTGGCTTATGTTCGGGCCGAGAGAGCGTGAACCCATCATCCAAGGCTATCTTGGGAAAATTGGTATAGAACTGGAAACTCCTATGACCTGCTCTGATTCAGTTTTGAGCGTCATGGGTTTATTGACCAATTCCGACATGGTTTGCACTTGTCCAAAGAGCCTGTTCGAAAAGCTAAAAGAGAACTGGAACCTTGTTCAAATTCCTCTCTCTCTGGATCTTGATCCCGTTGATATAGCGATAATCACGTCCAGTGCTCACCCACCTACTTCAGCTGTCGTTGCCTTTAAGGAAATGGTTCTGAAGGAAGCTGCTGAATAGCCACCAGCTTTTGCCACTCCTCGCGACATAACTAAAACTGATCTCGATAGAATAAATCGATTTGCCGCATTTTTTGCCCCTGTTATTGTACGGCGTACAGGAAAGTTGCTCTGCCCAAATGGTTGGGTGCTTCGAGAACAGGGAGAAACGCAATGAACTTCATGCGCAATGCAGTGGGAATGCTCATCGGAACCGTGATGTCCGTTGGATCTGCGATGGCCGCAGACTGGGAGCCCGCTGGCACCGTCCGCCTTCAAATTGCCTTTGGTGCAGGTGGTAGCACCGATACGATGGGCCGCGTTCTGGCGCAGACCATGAAAGAAAACACTGGTTGGAATATCATCGCAGAGAACAAGACCGGTGGTGGCGGTGTTGCCATGTTCACCGGCATCTCGAAAATGCCGCCCAAGGGCTTGGTCATCGGTTTGGGTGTGAACGAACCAGTTTTGATCAACCTGGCTCAGCGCAGTGATCAGATGGCGTTTGATCTGGATAGCTTCGACTACATCGGAACTGTCGCAAAAGGTCAGATGGCTGCTGTTGCTGCCACGGATGCGCCTTACAGCGATCTTGCCAGCTTGGTGCAGCATGTCAAAGACAACGGACCTGTCGCGGTTGCCATCGAAACTGAAGGCATGAAGTCCTTGATGGATACTGTTGCGAACCAGGAAGGTGTTGAGTTCAACTATGTCACCAGCAGTGGTGCCGCTGAATCCCTCAAAATGATCCTTGGAGGTCAGGTGCAGGTCGCCTTCGGTACTGGCGAAGAACTGCGCTATCTGGACTCGGGCGACATGAAGGTGCTGGCCAGTGGCGGTCAAGGCCGCCTGTCCCACTCGCCTGACGCGTCGACTTTTATTGAGGCAGGCTACAACGCATTTGTTGAACCAGTCTGGTACATCGCCACGACCGCAGGCACGGACCCGGCCGCGCTGGAAGCTCTGCAAGGCGCACTGGACGAGGCTCTGAAAGACCCGCGCGTGATCGAGATCGTCAAAAACACAACCAAGATCGATCCCGTGAACTTTGGTCCTGAAGGCACAAAGCAAATGATGGTCGACGGTTTGGCTAACGCCAAGAACCTGTCCGGGAGCTAATACCTCCTCCCCGCTGGTCCTGCCGCATACGCGGTGGGGCCGCCAACCCAGCTTATCTTGTCAGGATCAACCTAATGGCATTTTCCGCAGACAGAGCCTCGGGGCTTTTTTTCTTTTTTGCTGGAGTTCTGAGCTATTTCTACGTGATCCCGACTTTTGTTGAGAGCGCCGGCTCCGGCTCTTTGCATCCTGATGCATTTCCAAACGCGCTAAGCATTCTAATCGCAGTTTGCGGTCTCATCGTTGTCGTAAAACCCACGAAACACAGGCTGCACAATCCGCGCGATATGTTGATGTCGTCCGTATATTTTGGGCTGATTTGTGTAGCGCTCTACGCGATGACCTTTTTTGGCTATGTCATCGTTTCCCCGTTTTTGGCGTTGGTCCTGATGTTGTTGATCGGAGAGTGCCGACCGCTCTGGCTGTTCGCGGGCGTGGCGGTAATGCCGACGATTATCTGGGTAATCGTCGAAGTGCTGCTTGAGCGCGGCTTGCCTTAGGAGATCATGATGGTCGATTTCGCAACTATTCTGGCAGGGTTCGGAGACGCGTTTACTCTAATCAACCTAGCCTTCGTGATATTTGGCGTGGCCCTAGGGCAATTCGTGGGTGCTGTTCCGGGTATCGGTCCAGTGATGGCAATGGCAATCGCAATTCCTTTCACATTCAGCATGTCTCCACTTGTTGGCATCTCGTTTTTGGTCGGTGTCAGCAAAGGTGGTCTGGTCGGCGGCGCGTTGCCTGCGGTTCTGATAAATACGCCCGGTACACCCGATGCGGCGGCCACTGCGTTGGATGGTTATCCTCTGGCTAAACAAGGCAAACCGTTGAAGGCCGCCAAGATGGCACTGTTTTCATCGGTGACCGGCGACACGTTTAGTGACATCGTCCTGATAACTGTGTCCGCTCCTTTGGCGATCTTGGCGCTGCGCATGGGACCGGTTGAAGTCTTTGCCCTGATGATCATGGCCTTCGCCGTGCTGTCCGCGCTGATTGGTAACTCAGTGGCCAAGGGGCTGATCGCTGCCGGTCTCGGATTCTTGTGTGCGACTGTTGGAAGTGATCCAGAGCACTACACCCCTCGCCTGATTTTCGGGATGTTCGATCTTTACGACGGACTACCTCTTGTTTCAGTGGCCATCGGTACGCTTGCGATTTCTGAGATCATTCGAAGGCTGTCCGAAATTGGTGGTCAGATGCGTCCGGCAGTAGAACTGATTGATACTGGCAATCCTGACGACAAGCGTGTCACTTGGACAGAGTATTGGGGGAGCAGGTTCATCATCCTGCGTGGCGCGGTCATAGGAACGATACTGGGCGCCCTGCCCGGCATTGGCTCTACGGCTGCGGCGTTTATGTCTTATGCGGCCACAAAAACTACTTCAAAAGACCCTGACAGCTTTGGCAAAGGCAACATACACGGGATTGCAGCAGCTGAGTCGGCGAATTCTGCAGTGGCTGGTGCAAACCTGATTCCGCTGTTGACCTTGGGCATCCCTGGTAGTGTCGCGGCATCGTTGATCATCAGCGCTTTCATGATCCATGGCATTCAACCCGGTCCGCTGTTGTTTCAAGACCAGGGGCGGCTGATCTATGGATTGTTCGGAGCAATGCTGATGGCCAATTTCACAAACCTTTGGCTTGGCCAGGTCGGCCTGCGCCTTTGGGTCAAAGTGATCTCGGCGCCGGAATCGATCATCTTTGCCTCCGCGATCCTGTTGTGCTTTGTCGGCGTGTCGCTGTCTACAAGCGGTCTGTTCGGTGTCGGGGTTATGCTGGTCTTTGCAGTCCTGGGCTATCTGATGACATCATTTGGTTATTCCATCGTCATCTTCATCATCGCTTTCTTCCTAGGTCCTCGGTTCGAGATTTCGTTGTCGCAAACACTGTCCCTGTTGAACGGAGATTTGACGCAAATCTATCGCTATCCCATCGCTGTTGCCCTTCTTGTCATGGCGGCTGCATTTTTGATCTGGTTCTTCACCAAGAAGGCTAACCTCCGGACAGGAGATGAAGGCCCGGTCAGCATTGAGGATTGAGGCCATTACCAATGGAATGAAGCTTGAAGTAGGTGCTGGTGTCTTTGCGCTTAGTCGAACTTCGGATCGCGTTTTTCTAGAAACGCGTTCAGCCCTTCTTGTGCAGCCTCAGAGGTTTGTGACAGCGCCGCACACAGACTTTCTGTAAATAACCCGTCGTTGCGTGACATGTCGTTGATCCGGCTAATAGCCTGAATCATGAAGTAATTTGACATAGGTGCGTTCGAGGCAACCTCGTGCGCAATCTCAATCGCCTTGTTGGTGGCCTCGCCTTTATCAACAAGATAGTGGGCAAGGCCGAGGTGCACCGCATCCTCAGCGCCATATTTTCGACCAGTCAGCATCATCTCAGTCATTCTGTCCGAACCCAGAATACGGCCGACCCGGACGCTTGCACCACCCCCGACAAATATTCCACGGCGGCCTTCTGGTAACTGAAAAACTGTGGTCGAATCCGCGATGCGCACGTGGGTGGCAGCGGCCAGTTCCAGCCCGCCGCCGATGACGGCACCGGTTAGAGCCGACACGACTGGCAGACCTCCAAACTGAATTTGATCCATCACCTGATGCCAGCCCCGTGAGTGGTGAACGGTTCCTTCGGCATCCCGCAAAACATGCTCGCTCAAATCCAGCCCGGCGCAAAAGTGCCCACCTTCACCGCGCAGAACAACGGCTTTAGCTCCCTTCGGAGGGTTTAAAAAAAACGCATTGATGGCCGCCAACAGCCCATCGCTCATCGCGTTACGTTTCTCAGGCCGGTTCAAGGTGAGAATGACAACTGGCCCATCGGTTTCAATGCTCAGAATCTCTTCGGACATTTTTGTTGCTTTCTACCTTGATTGGAACCTCGAATTCATCGCCTCAACCCGGCAACAAAAACAGACTAATGGCCGGAAATAGAACCAGAATTACAACCCGGACAATGTCAGAGCCCACGAACCATAGAACGGCCTTGTAGGTGTCTTTCATCGGAACACTTGGGTCCATCGCATTGATGATGAAGAGGTTCATTCCGACCGGCGGAGTTATCAAGCCGACCTCAACCACGATCAGGACGACGATACCGAACCAAATCGCAAGATGTTCGGGGCTCATCCCAAAATCCAATTGGCTGATGACTGGAAAGAAGATGGGTATGGTCAACAGGATCATGCTCAGGCTGTCCATCAGGCAGCCGAAGACCAAATAAAAGATCAAGATGACGGTCAGGATGGTCCACGGGCTGAACCCCTGCCCAACCACCCAACCGGATAATTCCTGAGGCACTTGGCTAAGTGCTAGAAACCCGTTGTAGAACCCCGCGCCCAGAATGATGAAAAAGATCATCGCTGTGCTCATAGCGGTTGCAAGAATGCTGTCTCTTAGGACGGCCCAGTTGAGATTGCCTGAAACCCAGGCCACCAACCCGGTACCGGCGGCGCCAACGGCTGCCCCCTCAGTTGGGGTAAACCAGCCCAAATAGATGCCGCCAACAACAACACCAAAAACCAGAAGCACAGGCCATACTTCTAACAACGCTTTTAGCCGATCTGCATATGGAACGGGATCGCGTTCAGTTGCGGCTTCTTCATTGACCCTGACATAAATCGAGATCGTCAGCATGTAGCCTATTGCTGCTAAAATGCCGGGAACGAAAGCAGCAAGAAACAGCTTTGCGATATTCTGTTCGGTCAGGATGGCGTAGATGACCAGTATAACTGATGGAGGGATCAGAATTCCCAGCGTGCCTCCGGCCGCTAGCGTTGCAGTCGAAAAACCGCCCGAATACCCGTATCGCCGAAGTTCAGGCAGCGCCACTCGGCTCATTGTGGCGGCAGTCGCCAAAGAGGACCCGCAAATCGCGCCGAAACCGGCACACGCTCCGACCGCAGCCATTGCAACGCCGCCTTTACGGTGGCCAAGCCAACTTTCCGATGCTTTGAATAGGGCCGCGGACATTCCTGAAAGCGTTGCGAACTGCCCCATCAACAGGAACATTGGAATAATCGTGAGCGAATAGCTTGAGAAGGTCGAATAGGTCTCGCTTTTCAGTTTGGCCAAAAAGACGTTTGTTCCGCCGGTCACCAGATACAAGCCGCCCAACCCGCATATCATCATGGCTAAACCAATCGGAGCCCTCAGGAAGATGAGCAGCAGCAAGACTGGAAAAGAAACGTAGCCGATTTCAAGCGCGCTCATTACTATTCACCTGTGGAATAAGGTAGATATTGCCGCCCTGTCAGAAGCTGGGCAACGCGAGCGCAGGCGCAGTAGACAGCAACAAGCGCCGCTACAAAAGCGGCAAAGAAGCTTGCTGCATAAGACCACCAAACCGGGAATTGCAGAAGGAACGTCGTTTCACCATACGCCAGTTTGGATTGCATTCCGACAAACAACCGCCACGCGATCAAAACGATGATCGCAGACAAAACGATTTCCCAAAAAGTCGCCAGTATTTCGTTTAACTTAGGAGGGAGCTGCGAGGTGAATACATCAACAACGGCGTGCCCGCCGTTCAACTGGCAAAGGGGCAGAAAAGCAAAGATAGCAAATGCCACACCTGCTTCGACCAGTTCAAAGTCACCCTGTATAGGTCCCAGACGTGTCAACAAGCCGGACAAAGCTGTCAGGTTTTCTGACACGAAACCAGAGTGGCCCAAGCTGTTCAAACCACGGCCAGCGACGCTGATGCAGGTCAAAACGATCAAAGCCAAAAGAACCAGTCCACCAAGCACAGCAAGGGCTTGGGAGGCCGCCTTAACAAGTCTCGTCAAGGAAACCTCCCGAGTTTACGGTGCAGGTGATTTGCGGTGAAGTCACTGGGTGTTCTGCTCAATCAGTTCCAACGCACGCGCACGCAATCCGGTGCCGTCGACACCTTTACCATCCATTTCAGCGACCCATTCATCCACAATCGGGGCCGCAGCATCTTTCCACGCGGCGACCTGGTCAGGCGAAAGCTCTATGATGTTGTTTCCACGCTCTTGGGCTGCCGCCAGTGCGGGTCCATCATCCTTTTGCATTTGACCACCGGCAAATGCCGAGAACTCTAGCCCGGAATTCGCATCGATGACAGCCTTCAAGTCGTCAGGCAAGGCATCGTACTTCTCTTTGTTCATCGCAAAGATGAAGGTCGTCGTATAAAGCGTGTCATCTCCGAACATGGTGTGGTTTCCGACCAGTTCCGGCACTTTAAGTGCCCCGGTTACTTCCCAAGGGATAACAGTCGCGTCGATCACACCCTTTGACAGCGCTTCTGGCACCGCAGGTACCGGCATTCCGACAGGTGTTGCGCCCAGCGAGCTGAACATCATGTTCGTAACACGGGTCGGTGCACGTAGTTTCACGCCGTTGAGGTCTTCAATGGACTCAACAGGATCACTGGAGTGGATCACACCGGGACCGTGAACCCAAAGACCCAGCACTTTGAGTTGGCCAAAGTCCTGATCCAACATCGTTTCTTCTGCCAATTGCCAAAACGCGCGCGAGGTTGCTTCGGCATTGGTCATTGTAAACGGTAATTCGAAAACCTCGGTGCGCGGGAAGCGCCCGGGTGTATACCCAGAGACCGTCCAGATTATGTCCGCGACACCGTCCATCGCCTGATCGACCAACTCTGGCGGTTTGCCGCCCAGTTGCATGGCCGGGAACCTTTGAACTTCTATCCGCCCGTCCGAGTCAGCCTCAACTTTGTCGGCCCAGACGTCTAGAATATTCTTTGGCACATTCGCCTGCGCTGGAAGGAAATGGTGCATTCGCAAGGTGACATCGGCGGCAAAGGCACCGGTGGCTAACACGCTTCCAACCAAGGCCGTGGTGGCTAAGCGACAGGTTCTGCCTGCGAGATTTGCAATAATTGCCTTCATAATTTCCTCCCCGTTTTTGTTTCGCTTCGTCAGCGTATAGGTTGTGACTGGTGTTGCATCGCGACACACCAAACCCACCGCTCTCCTGAGACTCAGAAACTGACACTACCTTAAGTTCGCTTTTTTCGAGCGAAAGTGAAAACTTCTATGTGTTAGTTATTAGTTTTAGAAACTAAATGCGCGGATCAGTAGGAATACCACATTCCATCGCTACGGTTCGCCGAGGAGTGCTCCAACATTTTTCGTCGAATTTCCCGATCGCTTTGATCAAAGCGTTCGATGACCTTGGCGCAGTATGGGTTGTAGCGCACAACCTGCTCGAACAGAGCGCCGTCATTTCTGACCGCATCCACGGCATCCATTAGAAAGCCGAAGGAAACGGTGTCAATTTCGGTTCTGAGGAATCCCGCATTCGCTACGACCTGTCCCACGTAATGGGTCAGAAAAAGAGTTTCAGCTAGATCCCGATCATGTTGATCGGCTGTAGTTTCGACAATCCTGATCCCCAAGTTGCCAAGGATTTTGCAAGCTGCCGCATAAGTCTCAGGCTTTAAATTGTGCTCAGTGATGACAATTCGAAACCCGCCCAGTTTTTTGCCAACTTTCTTAAAGCTCTCCGGCCCGAACATGGGGTGGGTTGAAATGTATCGACACGGAAGGTCTAATTCTCGCAAGACACGGCCGGTGTGAACCTTGACCGTTGCGACATCCACCAAAACTGTTTCCGTTGCTACGTGTGGCAACAGTGACTTTAGTACTTCTGAATAGGTGCTAATTGGTACGGCCAGAAACACAACATCGCATGCAGCGACGTCTTTCAGCGACGACAGACGGATATCTTCAGCTGTGGGTTCCGGTTCAAATACATGAACCGGATTGTCAGGAAGGTACTGTTTCAGCAACGCGTGAAGAAAACGACCAAACTGCCCATAGCCAAGAATTCCAAAGGAAAGGCTTGGATTCACTTCTTCGGAAATAGACGGATCTTTCGTCATTTAGATCGATCACTTTTGACTGGCGGCTTAGGCCTTAAAGCGACTGGTAGACCAGCCTGGGTAGTGCGAATTTTCCCTACCAGAACATAACCTTAAATGAAAGACAAAGATGCGTTAAGAGCTGTTATATAGCACTGGCTCGCCCATCCGAATTCTAATGACCGAGAGGCTTGCCGACAGCACATTGGCCGTGCGATCTTTGTACAGGACCACAAGAAGCGGTCAGCTCACAAAGTTAAAAAAATTGAGGCCAGTATTGACTTCAGAAGCACGCAGAAGACCCGGCAGGCGACGCAAGAGCGAACCGAACCTCAGCAAAGGGGAAATCATCGACGCCGCGATCCGCATTCTTGATCGAGATGGAACCGAAGCCTTTTCTATGCGCAACCTCGCCAGCGAACTAAAGGTCTATCCGACCGCAATCTACTGGCATGTTGAAAACCGCAATGCCCTGATCGGAGAAGTTATCGCGCGGGTCCTATCCGATCTGCTGCCAGACGATTTCGAACAGGATTGGCAGGAAGGCATTCTGCAACTGTGCCGAAACTACAGAGGCCGGATTAAGAAGCACCCGAACATTGCGCCGTTGATCGGAATTCAACTGGTTTCGAACTCCAGTCTCGATTTTCAAATGATTGAACGCATTCTAACCGTTCTGGAAAAAGCTGGCTTTGAAGGAGATTCACTACGAGCTGCCTACAACACAGTGATCTCTGCGATGGTCGGCTTTACGACGCAGGAATTTGCGCTTGTACCTTCTGAATCCAGTGACAGCTGGTCCCATGCGATGAAAGCCGCAATTCGGGATGTGGATTCGGAACGCTTTCCAACCACAGCCCGCAACCTGCCTTCCCTGGAAAACCAATCCTTCATTATGCGATGGGAGAACGGCACGCTCTCGCCCCTTGATGACGGTTTCGAGATGTTTATCCGTTCCGTAGTTTTGGGGCTGGCGGCCGGCTTGAAAAGTTAGGTGCCGCCCTCCCTTCTGTTTAGGCTGAGGTCAAGTTCAGCGGTCTGATCAGTTGCCTGTGTCGGGTGCGAACATGGGAACCAGCTGGCCGTTTGTGCTGGGGGCAAAAACGACGCGGACGGTCTGTCCAATCTTGACTTTGTCAAAGTCGCAGTCAGTCAGAGCACTTAGAACGATCGGTCCCTCAGCAAGCTCAATATAAGCGATGCAGTGCTCTGCCCCGTGCCGCTTTGTGACGCTAAAGGAATAAACCTGCCCGGCGCCGCTGGCTTGGAACCACTCGGTCTCTGCCGTCCCAGTAAATGGACTAAAGGTACGTGGTGGGTGAAATGCTTTGTCGGTTCCAATGCAACGTTTCAGCAGCAGCTGTCCATTATTGGCGGCATCCCAATACACCTCAGTTTCAGGTGTGATTTCGGGTGACGTGGGGAGTGATTGCTCAGTCATATCAAACCCTTTCCATAATTAGCGTGGCACTGCCATGGCGCGCTCCAAGCTGCCCGCCTGTGCCATGTGCCAGCGCCAGATTGCAATCTGGCACCTGAACAGCCGGGTGGGCCTCACCGCGCAGCTGCCGAACCGCTTCAATCATTTTTGTCATTCCGCCGCGGTTGCCTGGATGATTGCTGCAAAGCCCACCACCGTCTGTGTTGACTGGCAGCCGGCCAACGCCTGAAATTAGATTGCCGTCTTCAACAAAGCGCCCGCCCTGCCCGGGCTCACAAAACCCTAGGTTCTCAAGTTGGACAAGAACGGTAATTGTGAAGCTGTCATAGATCGACGCGTACTGAATGTCCTGCGGTGTAATCCCTGCCTCAGCAAAAGCGTCGGCACCAGACTTAACGCCGCCCGAGGCAAGAATGTCGAAGTACCCACCGTTCAGGTGTTTGACGTTGAAGCCTGCTCCTGTCGGCGTAATCATCGGGCGGTTCAACGACCGCGCAACATCTGGATGCACGACGACCAATGCACCGCCACCATCACTAATGATACAACAATCAAGTCGATGCAGGGGTGACGACACAATTGGTGAGTTCACAACATCTTCGACCGTAACAACATCGCGCAATTTCGCGTTCGTATTATGTTGCGCGTGGTGTGACGCTGCCACTTTGATCCAGGCTAACTGTTCCGACGTTGTGCCGTGTTCATACATATGTCGCTGTGCAACCATGCCGTACATGTTGGTAACGACCGCGCCGTAAGGCAGCTCGAAGGGGGCTTCAAAAGCCGTCTGACGTTGCTCTCGGTGATCGCTTTCCGGCGTTTTTCGTTCTGCACGCGGCCGACCCGCCTGAGTAATTAGAGCAACGCGGCACTTTCCGTCGGCTATCGCCTGCACAGCATGGGCAACATGATTGATGTACGACGAACCCCAGCTTTCCGTGGTGTCGAGATGACGTAGGTTTAAGCCCAGATATTCGACGATGGAAAACGGGCCGACACCCGGTGCCTCCCACCCAGCTACGTCCCCCGCGCAGAAGAAGCCGTCTACATCAGAAACCGACAAGCCGGCATCTGCCAGCGCGCCCGCTGCAACTTCGGCATGCAGTTGCGCCAGAGGGATTCCGGTCGCGTCGCGGGTCGGATGTTCGTAAGCGCCGACAATAAAGGCTTTGTTCTTCATGCTCACGTTTTCCCTGTCATGGTGTTTGCTTTGTGCACAGATGCGGTTGAGAGATCTGCGTGCTTCAATCTTATCTCAGCCTGATGACCGCCGGATCGGCGTCATCAAATAGGCGTTCAACCCACTTTTCACGGGTTTTTAGCAAGAGTTTCTGGTTCAGGTTTCCTTTGTGCGTAATCTCTCCCGCGGCTAACGAGGGCTCTTCTTCAAGAGCAAGGATGCGTGCGATGCGCATGGATGAACTGCCGCCTTCTGCCGCAAAAGCTTTCATCCCGTCAGCCAACGCCGCGAGTAGTTCGGGGTGAGACAATGCCCCGTCGCCGTCCGTTTGTTCACCTTCATTCAAACCAGCAAGGTAGGAAGGTTTCACAAATGCCAAAGCCCCGATTTCGTTTTGCCCATGACCACAAATGACAAAGTCTGAAACAAGATCATTCATTACACTGGCGGCTCGGGTTCTGACTTTTGAAGCCTGCACCCAGGTGCCTGTAGACAGTTTAAAGTCTTCAGAAATCCGCCCATCAAAGAACAACCCTTCCTCAGGATGTTCTTCGTCAACGAACCGCACAACATCGCCAGTGATTAGGTATCCATCGTCGTCGAAGGTTTCGGCCGTTTTTTCAGGTTCGTTGTGATAACCATCTGTCACGTTCGGACCATTGACACGAAGCTCATATGCTCCTTCCGCAAGCGGTAGAAGTTTGGCTTTCACCCCCGGCAACGGCACACCGATAACCCCTGCCCGCTTCATCGGCCCATGTACCATAATGGCCGCAGGTGCGGTTTCTGTCATGCCCCAACTTGCCGACATTTCCGGAGCGCTGCCAGTCTCGGCAATAGCCTGTTCTTTCAGTTCATCCCAGATGGCCTGAGGCATCGAAGCCGCCGCGTAAAAAACTAGGTTCAGATCGCCAAAGAACGACTTGCGAAAATCCATATCGGTGCGCATTGCCTGCGCCATCATGGAATACCCCATCGGCACATTGAACGAGACGGTTTGACCAATCATCGAGATGTTTTCGATACTCCGCGCAATTCCCTTTTCTGTCGGGCTGCCATCATCCAGATAAAGCGCTCCGCCATTCGACAACATCAGGTTAAAGTTGTGGCTGCCGCCGAAAGTATGGTTCCACGGCAGCCAATCGACTATGCGCTGAGGGCTGCGAGACAAAAACGGCCAGACTTGACCAATCTGGGTTTGATTGGCGGTCATCATACGATGAGTTGTTCGAACGGCCTTGGGCAAAGATGTCGAACCCGAAGTGAACACCAGTTTTGCGACTGAATCTGGTGTGACTAGTGCTTTCGCAGCATCAACGTCGGCATGGTCCCCTTTTAGAAGTTGGTTAAAAGGTATCCCGTGTTTGCCGTCAGCTGAAATCACGTGCAGCCCATCCAACGCCCCCGAGTTCAATGCAGCCGAGAATTTCTGGCTGTCTTCTACAAAAGCGGCGCCGGGATCGATGGTGTCGAGCGCGTGTCTCAGTTTATCATGTGCTGCTGGGATCAAAGAGTACTGCTCAGCCACAGCGACCGATGGGATGCCCACGTATTGTGCTGCCAAAGCAAGTAACGCGTGTGCCGTGCTTTTCCCGGAAAGCAGAATCAAGGGTTTGTTCGGCCTCAAACCCATTCCCAACAAAGCTGCCGCAAGTTGGCGCACCTGAGCGTGCGCTTCGCCATACGTCGTTTCCTTCCACCCCGCGCCCGAGCGTTCGCCAAGGAAAACAGCATTTGGTGTCTGTGCGGACCAATGATCCAGCCAGTCACCCGAACGCGCCACGCCAGGCCGCAATGGATAAGGTGACGATAGTTCAACCACCCCATTCGCATGGGTTTGCATGATCGTTCGCTGAGGCAAAAATATCTCGCTCATGGTGTAACTTAACTCCTCCGAATCCGCGCAGCACCAAGATGCGGCTGGACAAAATGCACTCCTCATGTACACTGTACAATTAAATCTGTCCAGTAGACATCGGAGAAGGAAATGTCCGCGAATCCACCTCGCGCATCGGAAAAGCTGCTAGATGCTGTCGGCACAGCCGAAGAGCAGTACCGTCGTGCAAACCCTAAAAGTGAGGCTCAATTCCTTGCGGCACAGCAGGCGCTTCCGGCCGGAAATACACGGACTAGCCTGTTCTACGGCCCTTTCCCCCTGACGATGGCTCGAGGTGAAGGCACGTATCTTTGGGATCTCGATGGGCATCGGTACCTAAACTTCTTGAGCGAATTCACCTCGGGCATTTTTGGGCATTCACACCCTCGGATTGTGCGGGAAATGCAGGCTGCGATGGCGGGCGGATTGAACCTGTCTTCTCACACTACTGGCGAAGCCAAACTCGCAGCGGCCATCTGCGATCGATTTGCGTGTTTCGAAAAGGTACGCCTCACGAACTCGGGCACAGAGGCCAACATCATGGCTATGGTGACCGCGCGCGCGGTGACTGGGCGCGACAAGATCGTTGTGTTCAACGGGGGCTATCACGGTGGTCCACTGACCTTTGTTGGTGGACCAAGCACCTCAAACGTTCCGTTCGATTATCTGTATGGGCGCTACAACGATCTGGATGCCACGCTGGCTGAAATCGATCCGTACTCCAATAACGTCGCCGCCATCGTGGTCGAGCCGGTTCTTGGTGCTGGCGGGTGTATTCCAGGTGACCCGGAGTTTTTGAAAGGCTTACAGGCATGGTGCAAAAAGTACGGCGCACTTTTCATTGTCGATGAGGTCCAGACTGCACGTCACTATGCAGGCGGCGTGCAACCCGTTTTGGGCCTCAATGCCGACCTGACAACTATGGGCAAATTCATCGGTGGCTGTATGCCGATCGGCGTTTTTGGCGGACGTTCTGAAATTATGGAGCGATTTGACCCGCGCCATCCCAATGCGTTGGCGCATGCTGGCACGTTCAACAACAACGTGATGACTATGCGTGCAGGTCTTGTTGGCCTGACCGAAGTGTACACCCCCGAGGCTGCTGAGCTTTTGACTGCAATGGGTGATGCGTTTCGACGGCGCCTGAATGAAATCGCATCAGAGTTCCAAGCGCCCGTTCATGTGACAGGTATCGGCAGCATAATGAACATCCACACCCAAGCTGGTCCGATCACCCGGCCCGAGCAAGTTTCAAAAGAAAATAGAGACCTTAAAGATCTATTGTTCTTCGAGTTCCTGATCCACGAAATCTACTACGCCAAACGCGGGCTGGTGGCGTTAAACCTCTGCCATACCCAATCCGAACTGGATCGGTTCGCAGAGAAATTCCGAAGTATTTTGTTAAAGCATGCGTCGCTGTGGCGCGAATTGGAAGGACAAGCCGCATGAGCAGCAATTCTGAGATCGATCTGAAGCCGGGTTCTCCCATTCAGGTGTTTTACTCGGGCAATCGGGGGCATTTGCCGACGATTGATCACGCTATGGGCGCGTACTTATGGGACACTGAAGGCAAGAAATACCTCGACGCATCTTCGGGACCCGTCATCACGAATATCGGTCATGGCAACGAACGTGTTCTGCAAACAATGACCGAGCAGGCCGCAAAGGTCTGCTATGCAAGTCGCGCTGTGTTCGAAAACCAACCAAACCGCGAGTTGGCAGAAAAGTTGGTCGGCCTAGCCGGGCCCGGTTTTGATCAGGCTTTTCTTGTGGGGAGCGGCTCCGAAGCCACCGAGTCAGCGATAAAGCTCGCACGGCAATACGCAGTCGCTAAGGGCGACGAAAAACGCACCATCGTGCTGGCCCGAAACCCAAGTTACCACGGGGCTACCCTGGGCGCTGCGGCCGTAACCGGAGACCCTCAGTCTGATGCTGTGTTCGAACCGGTCATGCGCATCATGCCGAAAGTCCCCGCTCCGTTTTCCTATCGCCTACCCGAGGGCGTAAGCGTCGAGGATCACGCACTTTCGTGCGCGAACCGCTTGGACGAATTGATCGTTGATGCAGGAGCGCAAAATGTGCTGGCCTTTATCATGGAACCGGTCGGAGGCCTTGCGACTGGCGGGTTGGTTGCGCCGGACAGCTACTACAAGGCTATCCGCGAAATTTGCACCAAACACGGTGTCCTGCTGATCTTTGATGAAGTCATGAGCGGGGCTGGTCGAACAGGAACGTTCCTGTCCGCAGAACACTGGCCTGACGCGCGGCCTGACATGGTCACTTTGGCGAAGGGCGTTGCTGCTGGTTACACGCCGCTCGCCGCGGTGTTGGCACCCAATTTCATCGTGGAGCCAATCGTTACGTCTGGTGGCTTCCTGCATGGGCACACTTATTCGGCTAACCCGTTGTCCTGCGCAGTTGCAGTCGCGGTCGTCGACGAAATGTTGCGCCAAGATCTTATGAAAAACGCGACAGAGGTTGGTGCCTATCTGATGGACGGTCTACGGAAGATCGCCGAAAGCTCGACCATTATTGGTGACGTCCGAGGAAAAGGAATGCTGATGGCCGTCGAACTGGTGGCCAATCAGACAACCAAAGAAATGATCCCGGCAGAACACCGCGCTGTGTATCGCTTACTGGAAATTGGTATCGACAATGGACTGCTGCTTTACACCAGAAAAACCGCAGGTGGGAAATTTGGTGAATGGGTTATGGTCACACCGCCTCTTACGCTCACGCAGGCTGAAGCCGATGAACTACTGACGCTTTTTGCCAAGTCAATTCGGGACCTTGAAAAGGAATTAGCCGAAATCGGGGCTTTGAAGGCCGCTTGATAGCGCTCGGCGGCGTGCACTCTTTTCGTGTGGTGCCGCCGAAATGCTGTTTCAAAGAGCGGCGGGTGCTAGCTCTAGCGCCCTGGTCACACGATCCACAGCGATTTGAAAGTACTGCTCTTGTGAACTGGCAATGTCTTGTGGTCGCCGCATCAATCCAACTGGACCGCGCGTGACATGGGTGTCGAATGGCAACTCAACCAATTGCCCTTCTTGAAGTTCGTTGGCGACGACACCGGCCGAAATTATCCAAACGGCATCGGATTTGCGCACGTAAACACGGGCAAACGCTCCGGACACCGTGTCGAGACGGTTTGGCAAATCTCCGACGCCATGAGCGATCAGGAACCGTTCGACCAACGGTCGAATGGCCGCGTCCTTCGGAGGATAAATCACCTGCCATTCCCCGATACGGGCTAGATCCGGTTCTTCCAAAAGCGGATGGCCAGGGCGCACCACAAACACAACCTTTTCCTCATACAGCTGCGTAAAAGAAATTCCCTGCATGCTGTCCGGCCTCCCCAAACGGCCGATTACCAAATCCAATGACCCGACGCGCAACTGGTCGATTAGATTACCGTGTGAACCGGCCACGATCTCGAGCTGTGAATTTGGGGCGATGTCGCCGAATTCGCGCGCGACCTCGGGCATGATGCTGGCGGCAACTGAGGGCAACGCTCCGACTTTGAGCTTGGTCTTGCCTCGCGCGCCGATTTCTTCGACCCCCGCCATACCCTGTTGCAGCGATGCCAAAGACATTTCTGCAAAGTGCAAAAACACCTCACCCTCACGCGTTAAGGAAACCCCTGCCCTGTTGCGCACCAACAGCTCGGCTCCAAGTATGTCTTCCAATTCCTTGAGCGTTTTGGAAATGGCTGGCTGTGTCAAAAACAGCTTTTCGGCCGCCTGTTTTAGGCTTTTTTGACGACAAATTTCCACCAGACACTGGATGTGCCGGAACTTGATACGGCGATCGATCATTTAGTTTCCTTTTTCGGAAACCATATCGCAAAAAACCTCATTTTACATAGCTCAAAATAAAATTCAGTATGGATTTAACCTTGAATCGGAGGAAACCCATGCGCACGCAAGTCGTTATTGTCGGTGGTGGCCCATCGGGATTGTTGTTGAGCCAGCTCTTGCACCGCAAAGGTATCGACACAGTCGTGCTCGAACGGAAAACCCGCGACTATGTTCTTGGCCGTATCCGCGCGGGCATTCTCGAAACCGGTATGGTGGAGCTGATGCGCGAGGCTGGGGTTTCAGAACGAATGGACGCAGAGAGTTACGTCCACGATGGAACGATTATTTCCTATGGGGATGAACAGTTCGGCATTAATTTCAAAGAACATACCGGCACCAGCGTGATCGTTTATGGGCAAACCGAAGTAACTCGGGATTTGTACGATGCGCGCGAGGCAATGGGTGGAAAGATCGTCTTCAACACTGAGAACGTGGTAATACACGATGTGGATTCCGAGGCTCCGTACGTGACCTACACAATTGGGGAGACCGAGCACCGCATCGACTGCGACTATGTTGCGGGCTGTGACGGGTTCCACGGTGTTAGTCGCCAGACCATTCCGTTGAGCGTTCGCCGCGAATACGAAAAGGTTTATCCGTTTGGCTGGCTGGGAATCTTGTCGGAAACGCCCCCGGTGAACGATGAATTGATCTATGCCAGTTCCGACCGGGGCTTTGCCCTGTGTTCCATGCGAAACGCAAACCTCAGCCGGTACTACATTCAGTGTTCACTTTCTGACAGCCCGGAGGACTGGACCGATGCAGCGTTCTGGACCGAACTAAAAAGGCGCATTCCGGAAGCTGAGGCAGAGAAGCTCATCACGGGCCCTTCGATTGAGAAATCCATCGCGCCACTTCGCTCGTTCGTGACAGAGCCGATGCGCTGGGGGCGTCTGTTTCTGTGTGGCGATGCGGCTCACATCGTTCCGCCGACTGGCGCAAAGGGTTTGAATACGGCGGCAAGCGATATCCACTATCTGTACAACGCGTTGGTTCAGGTTTTTGAAACCGGTGATAGCGAAGGCATTGATCGGTATAGTGAAAAAGCACTGGCGCGTATTTGGAAGGCCGAGCATTTCAGCTGGTGGATGACCAATCTGCTGCACCGTTTCCCGGATCAGACTGAGTTCGACTTAAAGATGCAACGCGCCGAAATCGAGTTTCTGCGTTCTAACCGCGATGCTCAGGCGGTGATGGCGCAAAACTATGTTGGGCTGCCTTACTAATGCAGTTCGCCCGCGCAAATCATATCGGATTGCATTGGCGCGAGGACGGAGACGCCTCGGGACGGGCTGTGGTTTTTGCCAATTCGCTGGGCACAGATCTTCGGCTTTGGGATGAAGTGATCCCTTTGCTACCTCCGGGTCTGCGTTATGTTCGCTACGACAAGCGTGGTCATGGTTTGTCTGACTCCGCGTCGGGGCCTTACGACATGAACGATCTGGCGGACGATGTCTCTGATCTGTTGGGCGATCTGGGCATCCGAGAATGTATCTTTGTCGGGTTGTCGATCGGCGGGATGATTGGACAAGTATTGGCGGCGCGGCAACCGAAACTGATCCGCGGGCTTGTGTTGTCGAACACGGCCGCGAAGATGGGTGTCGCAGAGATGTGGCTTGATCGGATCGCCACCATCCGAGCAAACGGTATAGAAGCCATCGCCGACCCGATTTTGGAGCGTTGGTTCAGTGACGCGTACCGGAAATCCCCCAACCTCAGTGCTTGGAGAAACATGCTTATCCGCACTCCGGTCGAAGGGTACCTTGGCTGCTGCCATGCCATTTCTGGAACCGATCTGAGTGAAACCACGGCTCGGTTAACCCAGCCTGTCCTTGTGATTGCAGGGTCCGAGGACCAGGCCAGCCCACCAGACCTTGTACGTTCAACTGCGGATTTGGTCGCTGGGGCTCGTTACGAAGTCATCGACGGCGTGGGGCATTTGCCTTGCGTTGAAAATCCCCGAATATTTGCAAACCTGCTGACCGCGTTTTTTGAGGACCTGAATTATGTCTGACCGTTACGAAAAGGGCATGAGTATTCGTCGCACCGTTCTGGGGGACGAACATGTTGACCGCGCTGAAGCACAAAAGTCGGACTTCGATGCGCAGTTTCAAACCTTAATTACCGAGGGTGCTTGGGGCACGGTCTGGGCTGGTGAGGGCATCAGTTTACGTGAACGCTCGATGCTGACTTTGGCGTTGTTAGCGGCGACTGGGAACTTCGAGGAAATACCGATGCATATCCGAGCTACGGCTCGCACCGGGGCCAGCAAACAGGATGTACTGGAAGCGTTTCAGCATGTGGCAATCTATGCAGGTGTTCCGCGCGCCAATCACGCACTAAAGCTGGCTAAAGAAACTTATGCCGAAATGGAAGACCAAGACTGAGAGCCGGAAACGCCCGTTCGTTACCGATGCCCGAGAGGAGCCTACTATGCCAAAGCCAGGTGAATATTATCAACGAGACCGCGAATGGCATCCCCCTGCCCTGTCGCGCGACTACAAAACGTCCGTCGCTCGTTCACCGCAATACTCGTTGATCAGTCTGGAAAACACGGCGTCGGAAATCACCGGTCCAGTTTTCGGTCAAAACGATATTGACCCAATCGATAACGACCTTGTCCTGAATTACGCAAAACCCGGTGAAATGCCGATCGGCGAACGGATTATCATTCACGGTCGTGTATTAGATGAAAATGGACAACCCGTTCCAAATACGTTGGTCGAGATTTGGCAGGCTAACGCAGGTGGTCGGTACCGACACAAGAAGGACACCTATCTGGCTCCGATTGATCCAAACTTCGGTGGCTGCGGTCGCACGCTGACAGATGAAAACGGGTATTACTATTTTCGGACTGTGAAGCCGGGGGCTTACCCGTGGCGTAACTGGGTAAACAGCTGGCGGCCTGCACATATTCACATGTCCGTCTTTGGCAGCGCATTCGCTCAGCGTCTGATCACTCAGCTGTATTTCGAAGGCGATCCGCTGATTGCGAAATGTCCGATCGTAAACACGATCCCTGATCAGGCTGCGGCCGAGCAACTGACAGCGCGTCTGGATATGAACGCGTCCATTCCGCTCGACACTATCGCCTACAAGTTTGACATCGTGCTGCGAGGGCGGCGTTCGACTTTGTTTGAAAACAGACTGGAGGGGAACTGATGGCACAGGATCTTAACTACCTGAAAGAGTCACCCTCTCAAACTGCAGGGCCATACGTTCATATAGGACTGGCTCCGGGCGCAGCTGGTTTCGACATATACCGCCAGGAACTTGGCAACGACATCGCGGGCCCAAATGCCGCTGGAGAGCGTATTCGAATTGAAGGACTTGTCATTGACGGTATCGGTAGCCCGGTCAAAGACGTGTTGCTGGAAGCATGGCAGGCCAACTCTGCAGGTATCTACGCGCATCCCGAACATCCCGGGGACGTCGAAGACGGCTTTCGAGGATGGGGCCGCGTTATCACGGATTTCGAAACCGGAGAGTGGGCGTTCGAAACAGTCAAACCCGGCCCGGTAATGGGGCGTAACGGTCAATTGATGGCACCCCACATCAATCTTTGGATTGTCGCGCGTGGAATAAACGTTGGTCTGAATACGCGGCTGTACTTTGATGACGAAGCTGACGCCAATGCGTCCGATCCCGTGATCAATCTGATTGAGTGGGAGCGCCGGCGCGAAACGCTGATTGCTAAACGCACTGAGCGTGATGGTGTTCCGGTCTATCGGTTCGACATCAAGCTGCAGGGCGATAGCGAGACCGTTTTCTTCGACATCTGACACTCACCCGACGACCTCTGATGGTTGGGCACCCTTTCAGGGAAAGGCAAATGACCAAACCTTGTATTATCTGTGTTGCGATCACCGGATCGTTGCCTACCAAGGCCAACAACCCAGCGGTTCCAATCACGGTCGCTGAGCAAATTGAAAGCACGCAAGAAGCGTTCGAGGCCGGAGCATCTATTGCTCATTGCCATGTTCGTAACGACGACGAGACGCCTTCGTCTGACCCTGAGAAATTCGCGCGTCTATTGGAGGGTCTGCGGAAACACTGCCCCGGTATGATAGTTCAGCTGTCCACCGGTGGTCGATCCGGTGCAGGTCGGGAACGCGGCGGTATGTTGCGGCTGGCGCCAGACATGGCCTCCCTCTCAGTTGGGTCAAACAATTTTCCAACGCGGGTCTATGAAAACGCTCCAGATTTGGTGGACTGGCTTGCCTCAGAGATGCGCAGCTATGGTGTAAAGCCCGAGATCGAAGCCTTTGACCTGAGCCATATCCATCAGGCCGCCAAAATGAATGCAGATGGTCGCATTCCGGGCAAGTTGTACGTCCAATTCGTGATGGGTGTGAAAAATGCCATGCCAGTCGATCGGGATGTATTTGATTACTACATCAAAACTGTAAAGCGTTTAGCGCCAGAGGCCGAATGGTGTGCGGCGGGTATCGGACAACATCAACTAACGCTCAATGAATGGTGTGTTTCTTCCGGTGGCCATTGCCGCACCGGGTTGGAAGACAACGTCCGTTTGGACCGGGACACGCTAGCCCCATCAAACGCAGCTTTGGTGAAGCGTGTTACGGCTCTATGCGAACAGTATGAACGCCCCGTTGCAACCTGGCAGCAGGCACGAGAAATACTCGAGTTAGGGATGCCGACTGCGGCCTGAGCCGTGCGATCAGGCTGATGTTTCGGAGACTATAATGACCTGCAAATCCATCCTGTGCCCCTACAGCGGCGAAGCCTCGCGTGGCAGCGGGCTGAGACATGCGATCAAATTGACCAAACTGTATGACGCACACCTCACAGGTGTCATGAAGCACGGTCGCCCTCTGCTGGAGCGCAGATTTGCGGCGCAAATTCCTGAACACCTGTTGCAAACCCTGCACGACGCGGACAACGCTAGAACCAAGGAAGTGGCGCGGCGGTTCAAAGAAAGAACGGACGAAGCGGGGCTATCTCAGCAGTCTGAGTTTGTCGATCTGTCCCCTAGTATTCATGGACCGATGTCTGAGTTCGCTCGCTCGTTCGATCTGATCGTGACGGGGGCGCACTCGATTTCAACCGATGATGATGCGCATCTTTCTGCGAACCCAGATATGCTGGCGCTGCAAAGCGGCCGTCCCGTGGTAGTTGTTCCTGATGGTTATGACGCTGAAGGTTTGGCTTCACACGCGCTGGTCGCTTGGGACGGAAAACGTTCAGCCGCGCGGGCAATAGGGGATGCGCTGACAGCCTTGATGGGAAAAGTCAGCGTTACGCTGCTGAGCGTAAACACGACGCCCCGAAACACCGAACAATTAGTACAGAACATGCATCGGCATGGAATAGATGTCTCGGCCCGAACCGTCAGTAAAATGGGCAGCATAGCGGACACTATCCTACGCGAAGCGGAAAAAAACGATGCAAGGCTGGTGGTTATGGGCGCTTTCGAGCACAGTAAGTTCACGCACGACTTGTTCGGCGGTGTGACAACGGATGTGATACACAACTCGAAAGTCCCGGTCCTTATGGCCCACTAAAGGCAAGTATATGGTCAGAAATTTTCTCACTCAGCCTATTTTCGGCGACCCCGCCATTGAGGCTTTGTTCGATAGCCGGGCTTTGTCCCGTTCTATGCTGCAGGTCGAGGCTGCGCTGGCCCGTGCACAGGCCAATTTGAACATCATCCCCACCACCTCTGCACAGACTATATCGGTGGCCGCGGACAGCCTGGTTATTCCTCCAAAAATCTTGTCCGAAGGTGTTGCGAACAGTGGAGTGCCCGTTCCCGCGCTTGTAAAGGCGTTGCGTGCAGAAGTTGGGCAACCACACGCGGATTGGGTTCATTGGGGGGCAACAAGTCAGGATATTGTCGACAACGCAATGTCCCTATGCTTTCGCGCTGCACTAGGAGACATAGAGGCCCGACTAGCAGCGTTGATCGACGTCCTCGCCCTGCAGAGCCAAACCTATTCCAGCACTATAATGGCCGCACGCACACGCGGTCAGTTGGCAACGCCTACGACTTTCGGTTTGAGGATCGCACAGTGGGCCCAGCCGCTGATAGCCTGTGAAGTAGACCTTGTCCAAGTTCGTAAACATGCGCTGCGTGTCCAGTTTGGCGGAGCATCCGGCAATCAGACGGCCATAGCGCCAGATGGACCCAGGATTGCCGATAAACTAGCGGATGAGCTCGGCCTAAAGGCGAGCCAACCTTGGCATACGGACAGATCTGGCCTTCATAAGCTCTCAGCCTGGCTGGTTGCTGTAACCAACGCTTTGGGCAAAATCGCAAACGACACTGCGATCCTGTCACGTAGCGAAATCTCAGAAGCTTTCGGAGGCGCTGAAGGTGGTTCTTCCACCATGCCACACAAATCAAATCCAGTAACCGCGGAAGCCATAATGTCCCTTTCGCACCTCGCGGTGGCTTATGGAGGCAGTTTGGTCACAAATGGAATCCACTCCGAAGAACGAGACGGCGCGAATTGGACTGCTGAATGGCATCTGCTTCCTGATCTCTTTGTTGTTTGCGGCAGCGCCCTTTCTCGTTGTTTGGAGTTGGTGCAAAACTTAACGGTGAATGCCAATGCTATGGAGCGTCGGATCGAAAGCACGCCTGAAGTGATGGCCGAGGCAGCGGTTTTTGCGTTGTCAAAACACGTCGGACGTCAGGAAGCGTCCAACATAGTTGCGCACGCCATGTCACAACCTGAACCTCTGCCTGAGGCACTCGAGAATATTGAACCCAGCCTCAATTGGAAAGAAGTGCTCAACCCTAAAAGAGTAATTGAGCCCTCAGCCCAAATAGCAGACAGAATATTTGCTGTTCGCGCTGGTTGAGTTTGCGGCTGCGTTGACGGCGATCTTTTTCTTTCCTTATTGGAGCGCATTCGCGTTCATTTTGGTTGGTTCAGATTTCGGTTTCGCGCCAATGGCCAATATGAACTGCAAAATCAGGAATCTCGCTTAGTCAACAGTGTGAGGTTCATTGATTCCGTATAGGTTCGCGCTGAGAAATTCGAATGCAGATGTACTGGACTGATCCCTTCGACCGGAGGCCCCAATACGTTGAATAAGCCAACGGTTGCCGACCCCAGTGTTATGGAACGCGAAAGGTGAAGGCCGTAACCGCGCCGATCAACTTTGGCAAATCGCGGATAAAGACGAATACAGCACAGGCGAATAGAAGATACAGCCTTCCTGAATGGGCTTGTAGCCCAAGGTGCCATTTGCCAAAGCGTCTAACGCCGCCCTTTCTGTTTGGGTAGGGCTATGGCTGGCGCATCCCCGCCATTTTCGCTGTGTCTAGAAAGTCTAGACGTAGCACTGCATCCGTTCTTGGGGGCGCTAGGGCATCGACCAGAATAGTACCGCCTCTCAGAACTTCCGAGCATGATATCCGCCAGATTTTCGTCCACGCGCCACCGACAAAAGACGGTGCTTCGAACAATGTGGTCGTACGGTTGTTAGGAAGAGAAACTTGATGTCCATTGCGGTGCCCTGACCGTCTGAACTTCGCCACAAGACTTACAAGTCAGTTTCGGTTTCCTGAGAGATTTCTAGGTAGCCGGGTTCCAAGGTGTGTGCGCTAGCAAAAACAAGTGCGAGAAACATCAACAGAAATGAGAAAGCCGCATGTACACCCGTCATGACTGAACTGCAGGCGGTTCTAACTCTTTGGTTTCCAGTATCTAATAGGTGTATAGAAGGTTCTCAAAATATGCTTGGGTAACGCGCTGCGCTTGCTCTTGTTGCTAAGCAGAAAAAACACTTTCACGAATATCGTCCAACGGTGGCAGTGCGGAACCCCTCGTTTTGTCCAAACGGATAAACTGCAATCCGAACGAAGATCGAATAGGTCGGGCCCACCGGTCCAGCGGCAGAGGCTCTAGCTGATCGAAGAGACCTGCCCCAAAATTTCCATCTATTGATTGCCATGAACTCAAACCAAATTCGGGGGCAAGTAGTGTAGCTTGATGTGTTTGGTTATTCGGGCGCTGCGCACTCGCCTTCGACGCCAATAGATAACCCATCTTCTGCACCAAACGGTTTCTGATGATCTCGTCTTTGGCATCCAACCCCAGCGCCAATGCCTTGAGAACTAGCAGCTCTCTCTTTAACCAGTCCTCTTTGAGTTTGCCTAACTCTTCTGTGTTTGGAGGGCCACGCCAAGTGTTCTGGAACTGGCTTACAAGCATACCGACACAACGTTGTTTCAAAACGATAACGCGCGGATCAGAGGCAGTGCTTTATTCTTCGAGTTTCACCATCCTGAGCCATACAAAAAATGGGGTGCTCAGAAGTGAAATGACTACAAAGGGCTCTGTCAGGACTTGTCGTATCAAGTTTTTCTGAGCCTGAAGCCGCCCTCCCGCGCGAGGCGGATTTGTTGTTTCTCAGTTCACTTGCATCAAATCTCGATCCCTGACCTTAACCACCTTTGGGCACCAACACTTTCAATGTGAAACTAACGGTGTCAGCCGCTGAAACCGCGTCATCGAAAAAGTTGTGTTCATAAGAAAGCGTCCACTGCCAGGGCACTCCTCCGCTTCGGTTGAGTTTGGAGACTTTCATCCCCAACGGCAGGCTGTTGAATTCACCGGCTTCCCAATCGTAGATGAAAACCATCTCGGATGTGCCGATCGACCAGCCCTTATCTAGATTGTAATTAAATACTGGTTGCAGGGTCGATAGGTTGACGTCGGGCCGCTCATCGTCACCTGCGAAAGTAAACAGGTTTTGGTTGAAAACACCCCAAAGCCCCCATTTTTGCTGTTTTGCAAAGCCAGCAGCTGGCCCCACGGCCCATTTTTCCGCACTAAGCCCATCTTCGCCGGTCGGAAACAAAGCTACAGCGCCGACACCGAACCGGCCCCAAGACCGATCTAATGTCATCAGGTCAAACAGAGTGATATCGCTCAGCCCGGACTGACCGGTCGCACTATCTGCCACATATGGCAGCGTAAATCGGGCAATATGGTTCGTTTGTCCGAGGGTAAATGGAATTGCGGCGCGGAACTGTAACAAGCTGCTGTCTTCGGGCGAGTTGTGCAGATTGAACGAATGGAAGCCCGTGACCTGAAACGACATGATCGACGCCGTTGGGTCGTTTGCTGCGGTTTGAAGGGATTCAGACTTCTCCTGAGCATGCGCGATAGACGGCAAAAGGACTGCGCTCACCGCCAACGAAAATACTGTCTTTTTCAACATGAGCACGTTTCGCAATTCAGAATGCTAGTGAAAGCTGAGCGGTCAGGATATCGCTTTCCAATCGCCGCTTTGCCGAGAATTCGTGCGTGTACTTCAGCTTAAGAAATGCCTTCCCCCCAAGCAGTGTTCCGCCTGAATAGGTTACAATCGGACCAATGCCGCTGACCTGAGCTTTGAGGCTGCTCGCACCAGTTGCGATCTTCAATGCATCAGCGCCGCGACCGCTATCGTCGTCCAGTTGTTGATAAGTATACCCGGCCAGTCCGACACCCCATCCCGTGCGAAACCGCTGTATCACCGCACCCTCCAATTGGATCGCTGGTGCAGTTTGGTAATCCGTGTCGTCATTCCTTTCGCTGAATAGAAAGCTGACCGCGCCTGACGCTTCAAAGCCTCCTTCAGGGATGAACCAAGTTGCCGCGAAATACGGTTGGAAGGACCAGACGTTTTTTCCAACCGACAAGGCGCTGATCGAGCGGTTCGCAATGTTGATCGACGCTGTTTGATAGTCTCCGGTAGGAACAAACACTGACAAGCCGCTGCTGTAATGAAGGTTGCCCCGGTGCCAGCCGACAAGGCCCGTAACGGTGATGTCCGCAAGTCCGGATGCGGTATCGGATATGCTTGCACCTTGTAGCGGCGGCCGAATTGCCGTGAAGGACAAGTCACCGTCGACATATGGCAGCGTAATGTCGATGGCTGGCGTACCGCCAAAGATTTGGGCATCGAAAACCTGCGTGACATTCAAACGCCAAATGTTGAGCTGAAGATCTGCATCTGCCGCGATCGGTAACCCGCCAAGCGACAGTCCATCGACGCTGCCGTCCAAATGGTCAAACGTCAGCGCGGTATAAGTTCCGGGTTCCGGAACAAATCCAGCAAAGGTGTCTCGTGTTCCTAGGAAGTAAGCCCCTATGCCACCCTCCACTGCATTGGCTGGTTGGATTGGTAAAACAGTCAAAGATGCTAGGGCCGCACCGCCCAATGCAAGGCGCGTGCCGCGTGAAAACAAATACATTCGTCACCTCGTTCAGATGAAGTTACGCGTTTGCCGCGCTGTCCTTTCGTTCGGGGAGTTTTTGGTCAAATTTGAGGGTCATGGCGTGTACCAAATGGGCGATGTGTAGGCGCGGTCCTGAATAGAGACAGGAGCACCTTCCGGCAGTTCGACGCCAAAGAAAGTGCGGTCGTAAGTGGTCCAACGCGGAGTGGGAATTTCCAGAACCCGCACGTAGTAAAACGCGCTTTGATCTGGGTCGAAATCCCGGTCTTCCCAAAAGCCTCCTAATATGGCCCGTCCGATGTCATTGGTATAAGTGGCAGTTTCGGCATTCACTGTATTGCCGACCGGCGCACTGCATTGCCCATCGGCGACCTCGCGGCCTCCGCAAGAAATGTCATAAACCCGTTCGCTGGTAGTACCATCTGCGTTCAGCCAACCTTTAATGATCTGAATGCGGTCTAGATTAGCTCCATCAGGGTCACGCAGTGCTCGAACCAGGAATCGCGGCGCACGGTTTTCACTCTTTCCCAAATCACCCCCCATAGGCACGCCATTGGCGTATCCGTGCGCCGCGAAATCTGACCGAGGGAGGTCAGATTCTTTAAACTCATAGCCCGCAAAGACGCGAACTCGGATGCGTGTGCCGGTAGTGGCAAACACCTCTTTTCGCATCATCGCGTCAAAGATCTCTTCCCGCGTGTTGTCGCGGGCCCAAACGGCCGCAAGGCCAGAGGCACTTGTTTGCCAAGCCCGCAGCCATGTGTCTTGCGGTCCAAGACGTCCAGCGACCGGCTCTTCAAAGCGGATCGGGTCAGCCGTTGGTTCAAGCTGTGCAACCTTGCCAAAGAAGTTGTTCTCACGCGTCGATGCCAGTGATGTATGAGCATCGGTTGAGCCGATCATTCCGAATTTCCACGGGTTGGTACCCAGTTCGGCCTCATGGACAAGCCCGCGCTTTAGAGCCTCGCGTGCATATTCGCCCGAAACCATTTCGGGTTCCTTTGGCTCAAACCCACCCAGTGAAGTTGTATCCCAGGTTTCAAAGTCAGCGAACGGATCATCGGGCGAAAGCATTGGATGCGCCTCCCCGTCCCCCTTCATCTGGGTGACTTCGTAAATCGGCTCCCAACGCGCGCGCCGTTCGGCGTACTCAGCATTGATCGGTTCGGCCGCTCCATATCGGTTGTCATTGAACATCAGGCCATTCGACAAGTTTCCGTTATGCGGGATGGCCAGCAGGCTACCACCTGTTTTCGTCTCAACCTCTTCCATCCAATCCCACAGTGCTTCGGGGTCTGAATTGAGGTCAGAAGACAAAGGTATCCGACTATTTGCTACGTCTTTGCCATCTTTGTAGACGACCACGCGATGAAGGTTGTTCCCGTTAGGAGCCGAAGTCCATTCGAAGCCGATCAAGGCCGTGAACCTGCCCGGCTCGTTAGCGTTCTCAGCTGCGTCGATGATTTCCTCCCAAGGTGCGACTGGAACACCTGGGTCCGACGCGAGGCTGTTTGTACCATCAGCCTTTGTCTTGGTGAAAAGGTTAAAGGCCTCACCAGCGGCGTCTGCCGTGCCTTGCATTACCAAAGCGTGCAACTCTTGACCCAACGGATCTTCAAGGATCAACGGATCGGATCGGGCGATCATCGGGGCTACGCCCAATGCTTCGGCATGGTCGGAAATGACAAGCCAATCAAGCGGTCGAATAAGCTGAGTTTTCACACCCATCGATGAGGTAACTGTCTCGCCCTTGGCATAGCGATAGGCTTGGTCAGGGCCTAGCGTATTACCAATCATTCCGGCATCAACTGAGTAAGACGTGTGAAGGTGCGTGTCGCCGAACAGAGCCTGATTAGGGAAGTCTTGCTCAGGGTACGGTGAATACTCTCGGTCGCTTGGATTCCAAGGTGGAGCGTCCTGAGCTACTGCGGCGGAACAAATTGCGATGGCTGATGCTGTAAGTGCTTTCAAATGCATGGCAAAATCCTCAGGACGGCGTGTACCAGATTGGGGATGTGTAGGCGCGCTCCTGTATTGAAATCGGTGCGCCCTCGGGCAATTCAGTGCCGAAGAATTTGGCGTCAAAGGTCGTCCAGCGCGGTGACGGAATCTCGAGTACTCGAACGTAGTAGAACGCGGCTTGAGATGGGTTGAATTCCGGGTCCTCCCAAAAACCGGCGAGAATGGCCTGCCCGATGTCGTTGGTCCAGGTCGCTGTCTCTTGATCCACAGTATCGCCTACCGGGCCGTCACAGGCGCCGTTGACGAGCGCGCGTCCGCCACAAGCGATGTCGACAACTCGTTCAGTAGTAGAGCCGTCTGCGTTCATCCAACCTTTGATAATCTGGATGCGGTCCAGATTTGCCCCGTCGGGATCACGCAAAGCCCGAACCATGAAACGCGGTGCGCGACCATCATCTGCAGCACTCAGATCGGCGCCCATCGGGACCCCGTTTTGATACCCGTATGTGTCAAAGTCGGAACGCGGAAGATCGGATTCCTGAAAGTCGTAGCCGGCAAAAAACCTGACCCGCAGACGCGTTCCGGTTGTTGCAAACACCTCGCGCCGCATCATCGCGTCAAAAATTGCCTCACGCGTGTTTTCGCGGGCCCAAACAGCTGCCAACCCAGAGGCTGAGGTCTCCCATGCCTTGATCTGGTTGGCTTCTTCGCCCAGCCGGCCGGTAATTGCCTCATTGAACCGCATTTCATGGGACGATGGTTCTAGAGCTGTTATTTTGCCAAAAAAGTTCTCTTCCCGAGACGTTGATAGAGATGTGTGTGCGTCGGTCGAACCGATCATTCCGAATTTAAATGGGTTCGCACCCAGATTGCTCTGATGCTGAAGTCCCAGGCGGTAAGCAGACCGCGCATATTCCCGAGGTAACATTTCGGGGGTTTTGATTTCGGTTCCGAAACTGCCCTTATCCCAAGTTTCGAAATCAGCAAACGCGTCCTCAGGAGAAAGTGCGGGATGCGTCTCACCATCCCCTTTCATTTGGGTCACCTCATATAGGGGTTCCAAACGCTGCCGCCGTTCGGCGTATTCGGCGGAAAGCGGTTCTCCTGAGAACTCTTTGTCATCAAACATTAATCCGTTGGACAAGTTTCCGTTGTGAGGAATGGCTAGTAGCTGCCCACCGGTTTCTTCTTGGTACTCATCCATCCAATCCCACAGCGCTTCTGGGTCATTGCTGAGTTCGTTGGACAATGGAATGCGAGTGTTGGCCCGTTCCTTGCCATCTCGGTAAACCACGACGCGATGCAGATTGTTGCCGTTTGGGGCAGAGCTCCATTCATATCCGATGAATGCAGTAAAACTGCCGGGTACGTTGGCTTCCTCGGCGGCGTCTATGATTTCTTCCCACGGCACTTTGGGAACGTTTTGATCTGCGGCCAAGTGGTTCGTGCCTTCATAAGCGCGCCCGAGCCAGAGGTTGTAAGCCGCCTGCGTGCTTTCTATCGTCTTTTGGCTGACCAGTTCATAGAGTTCTGCCCCTAGGGGATCCTCCAGCAAAGCCGGATCAGCGCGGGTCAGCAAGGGTGCTATGCCCAAGCCATCTGAATGATCGGAAACCACAAGCCAATCGAGCGGTCTTTGCAATCTGGCGGGGATGCCTGTGGACGCGACAACCGTTTCCCCTTTGGCGAATTTGTAGGCATCGGTGGGTGTCAGTGTGTTGAATACCAAGCCGGCATCCCACGAATAAGACGTGTGAAGATGCGTATCTCCAAAGAAGACCTGATTGGGAAAACTCTGATCCGGGTAAGGTGAATACTCCGAACGATCTGGAGCAATATTAGGAGCGTCCTGCGCCAAAGTCGGATGTGCTATGATGCCCACAAATCCAGCCATGACGGCTTTCGAAGCAAACAGTCTGAACGGGTTCGAAGAACGCAGATTTGATGTCGAGGGTAATTTTTTATTGTTTAAAAACATAAGCTTGCGCCGTTGTTCTGCTAACGCTATTTGGTCAAAATAGCAGAGCTGCCGCTGCAAGACTTTCCTGAACAGGGTAATTGAAATGAAGAAACCCAAGCAAATCTCTTTCGACGTTTTCTCTTCTGCTTGGCTTGGAGGCGTTTCAGAACAAAGTCTTAAGGGCCTACAACAGCTTTCAGTGGTGGCAAAATACGAGGATAAACAGACAATCTATGCGCTTGGTGGGCCTCAAAACTCGCTTTGGGGGGTGGTCACCGGGCAGGTTCAGGTTCGTGTCGCGCTAACTGAATTGGAGCCAGTGCTCGGTCATATCCACCAACCGGGAGCTTGGTTTGGGGAGTCAGAATTACTTCAGGGCGTAGATGGGTTGGTCGAAATGAAAGCCGTTGGGCAAACTGTTGTTGTAAAGGTGCCCTACTCACGCTTCCGCACACTCGCATACGGGCAACCTGACTTGTGGGAAGCGTTCGCACGCCTCACTTCTATGAACCAGTTGTTGGCTATGTCAGCGGCCAACGACCTTGTTCTTCGGACAAGTCAAAAAAGGATTTCAGCTGCGCTGTTGAGGTTAAGTGGTCGGCGCGGCGTTCTTCAGGGATCACATCAAGCGGATGTCGTGTGTGCTAGCCAACAAGAGATCGCGGAACTGTCAAACATCGCACTTTCCAATGCATCACTCCATCTTCGGGCGATGGAGGAACTGGGGCTAATACGTTTGGAATACGGGCGCATCGTTTTAGTTGATCCAGAGGGCCTACAGCGTGTGATATACGAATAAGAGCCCACCACGATTACCGATTTGTCCAGGGAGGTCGTTTCATTGTCTAACTGCAAACATGCGAATTCTCGGCCTCGCTGTCTTCGCCCTGCCCTCCGACGCCTCCTTTCTCAAGGCTTGAGAGTAACCCTGATGGTAGTGGTCGCTCTGATCTCGACCATTTCACTATCTGTGCCGGCCAATGCCTGCCCGGTTTGTGTCACTCTTCCAGAGGCTTCGCTGGCAGATCATTTGAATGAAGCGGACGTCATTGTTCTTGCGCGACCAGATCAGGATAACCCTTTTCGCTTTGTGCCCCATGAATTGATCAAGGGAACTGATCAAAACCTAGAAAGATTGCCTCCAATACCATTTCTCGTAGATAGCACGACCCGGGCGTCGTTTCGTAATGATCCCGAAGTGAGCATTTTGTTCACTTACGGTGCTACAGACAAAGACGCTGCAGGGCGCACCTTTTCAAGGAGCTGGAAGAGAATATTCACTCTGACACCGGAAAGATCGCAGTTTCTGACAAAGCTAAGAAATGAAGCCGAACACTGGCCACCCGGTAGCACGAGCTCTAAAGAGCGTGTTGCGTTCTTTTTAACCTACGTCACCGACGATGATCCCATATTGCGTGACACCGCGTTGATTGAATTGGATCGCGCACCTTACCTGATCGTAAAGTCCCTGCGTCCAAGGATACCTGCGGACGCATTGTTGCAAGAATTTCGATCCGTAAACCGCATCAGCTTTGTTCCTGTCTCTATTCGTCTGATGGGTTTGCAAACAGACGATGCCAAAGCCCTTGCGATTGTTCGGGACCGTTATCCACGTGCCCTAGGTGCCAGTGGCGGCTACCCTTACGAATGGGCGCTGGCCGGGATAGAGGTTGACGGGCCAACCGCCGTAAGCGCCATCGACCACGCGCTTCGAAGGAAAGATCGAAGGCAGGATTACAGGCAAGATCTCGTCCGGGCCTTGGCTGAAGGCGGCTCAGCTTCGTCGGAACTTAGGGATCAGATTGTCGATGTTTTTTCCAGAATTCTAGATGATGACAAAGCATTGGCTCTGAGTATCGCGATTGCGGCGCGCGATTGGGATGAGACGCGGCTGGATCAACAACTCAGCGCGATATTAGATATGGATGACGTTGATCCGGTAACGCGGTTTGTCATCCAAACCAAGTTGTCCTCAGCAGATGAGAGCCATGAGCAGGTACTTCCTCAAGGGAACTGATTTCTGCCGTTTGCCTTAGCATTCTCACGCAACGGCTTCGATGTTCGTCAGCCCTTGGACTTTTCTGGTTCTGGCAAGGGCTGACCGCATGCTTGGCAATGGCCGAATTCCGTACGCATTTCCGAGTGAATTTGGTCTCGGATGTGGCTAGCTGCCCGGTGCGACAGGCCAAGATTCTTTCTAAGGTTTTCAATGTCTTTTTCATCGGCTTCACAAAGGTCGCCATCTTCCAGGGCTGTGCGGAACTGGCGTTCCAGTCGCGATCTTCGGCGGTGAAGCTGATCGTTTAGGCCGCTGGCAATGATCCCTGCGGGCAATGCGGCCATGCCAATGCCAATCACGGTTATTGCTGCGCCGAAAACCTTGCCAGCCACTGTAACTGGGGTCACATCTCCATAGCCAACAGTCGTTAGTGTTGCCATGGCCCACCACATGGCAGCGGGTATCGAGCCAAAGGCTTCGGGCTGAGCATCATGCTCGGCAATCCACGCACCGCTGGCTGCGAATATCAGCATGACCATCAGAATGAAGAACCCGGCAAAAAACGACCCGGCCTCTTCTTCGAACACGGCAAACAGCATACCCAATGCCGGAGAATACCGGGTGAGTTTGAGTAACCGCAGCATTCGAAATGTTCGCAGGATGCGGAGGTCCATTGGGAAGAACAGGTAGAGCAAAGCTGGAAGTATCGCCAACAGGTCAATCACAGCCAACGGTGATCTCATCCAAGCCAAGCGGGACTTATAGTCTGGGCTTTCCGGTGCCACCCATAGCCTCGCGGCATACTCTGCGACAAACACAGTCAACGAGATGCTTTCAAAGAAGTCGAGTGCGAAATGCCATTGCGTGTAAATGGACTGGACGGTCTCAAGAATAACGGCTGTGACGTTGAGCGAGATCAAAAGGATCAAGGCGATCTCGAGTAGCCACGGTCCGGTAGCGCTTCGGTCAGGACGTTCCAACCACCAATAGAGTTTTGCCCTTATGCTTTGGTGTTCAAGAGTGGTGTTGTTCATGGTGAACTGACTTTTGGGCCCGTACTAAAGAAAAAGCGAAGTGCGAAAACAGAGTGTACTCGAAATCTGGCCGACAAACCAAAAAGGCACAAGCAGAGCAATAATGGAACAGGCGGTGCTGGCTTTTCGCGCGCCCCCAGAGTGCTATCAGTTTTCTCGATGCGGCATATTATTGCCTTAGCTTAGCATTCAGATGGGCGTGGACTGGCTCAAACCCCGGTTTTGAAGGGAAATTTCAGGAATTCCCCTTTGAATCCAGCTACCCTGACTACATCTCAGCGACACAAATTCTAAAGGAGATACCAATGTCGCGTACTATTCTATTAGGAGTAATCATAGCCGGTTTGGGCGCTGGAGCTTATTATTTCTTGAACCAGCCCGAACCAACACCTGCCGAGAAATTACAGTCAGCGGCGCAAGATGCGGCAGAGGCGGTCAACGATGCTGCTGATGCTGTGACGGAACAGGCAAACCAAGCCGCTTCCTCGATCAGTGAGCAAGCGGCAGACGCCGCTGAGCAAGCCGGTGATGCGGCAACTGATCTGGCTAATCAGGCCGGTGACGAAGTAGCCGCCTTGGCAAACCAAGGACAGGACTTGATCAACTCATGGATCGAAGATGGTTCATTGACGGTGCAGAACTTCGATTACGACACAATGGTCGCCTCGATTCAGGAAAGCACTTTGGCCCAAGATATTAAAACACAGGCAATTAAAATCTTGGATGATATCAAGGCGTCTCCGGAAACCATTGTCGCCAAAATGGAAGAGCTCCGTAACTTGTTGTCGGGCCAATAAAACATTTGGGGGTATCTGCAGTCAGGTGCCCCCGAACGCAGGGGTATTAAGAACCTCCTGCAACGTCATGACGCCGTCCGATTGACGCGCTGCAGGGCATTTGTTTGGGTTGTGGATCACTAAGGCGACCCGCACACTGCTGAGGTCTATGCACCTGCAGTGTATGTTTTGTCTCTATTTCGATCAGCGTGTTCAGCAAAAGGACTCCAATATGACCGCCCTGCCCTCGACTATGTTCGCCGTTGTTCAAACACATGAAGGCTATTCCGGAACTGCTACCGGTCCGGTCCTGGAAAGCGCTGGCGATTGGCTGGCTGAGGCGCAGCTGCCAGTGCCGGAACCCGGAGCGGGTCAGGTTTTAATCCGCGTGCGCGCATCATCCGTTAACCCATCTGATATCCATTTTATAAAGGGCGAATACGGCCAACCTCGGATTAAGGGTAGCCCTGCTGGGTTCGAAGGCTGCGGAGATGTCGTTGCGGTCGGCTCCGGCGCCGATGCGCTGATGGGTGCAAGGGTAGCCTTTGTTGGGGCGGCGGCAGGTGCGTGGGCCGAGTATGTCGTTACCCAAGCGCAGATGTGCATTCCCCTGCGGCCTGATATTTCGGATGAGGATGGCGCTGCGCAAATTGTGAATCCGATGACCGCTATGGCTATGGTGGATATCGCTCGTAGTGACGGTGAGGCCTTTGTCGTTTCTGCCGCGACCAGCCAACTAGGCAAACTGATGTGCAGTCTGGGCCGTGATCTAGGCCTCAAACCCATAGCACTTGTGCGTCGATCCGATGCGGTCGATAGCCTCAAGGATTTGGGGGCTCACGAAGTTTTGGTGACAAGCGAAGCGGATGTGGTCGCCAAGTTCGAAGCGCTGAGCAAAGAGCTCAAGCCTCGTGTATTCCTAGATGCTGTCGCAGACCAAATGTCCGAGCAGGTCTTTTGCGCTATGCCGAATGGTGCGCGCTGGGTGTGCTATGGAAAGCTAAGTCCGCAACTGCCTGAGCTGACCCAAATGGGGCAACTCATATTTATGGGCAAGCGGATCGAAGGCTTTTGGCTTACGCAGTGGATGACTTCGACGCCGCCGGCAGACCAGATGCGAGTGATAGCTGAGGTTCAGGCTCGTTTTGCCGACGGTCGTTGGAAAACCGATGTTTCTGCCAAACTTGCACTGAAAGATGTGGTGTCAAACTTGGCGGACGCTCTGAAAAAGAATGACGGAAAGGTGATTATCACGCCATAGTAGAGCAAAGCCCCGGGCCAACCGGTATGGGAGGGTGAATTTGGACAACGCGCAGCTGCTGATCAGCGGGCTGGCTAATGGCTGTGTCTACGGCCTCATCGCTCTTGGATTTGTGCTGATTTACAAAGCGACCGAAGCGGTGAACTTCGCTCAGGGCGATTTCATGATGCTGGGGGCCTTTGTCACAATTGGCCTGACCAATACAGAATACATGGGCCTACCGTTCTGGATCGCATTGCCGATCTCTCTGGGGATTATGGCGGCGTTAGGATATTTACTCGATCGTTTGATCATCCGGCGTCTGTTCGGTGAAAGCCAGACAGCGGTGGTGATCCTGACAATTGCTCTGGGGTTTGTGATCCGGTTCGTTGCCGGTTTGATTTGGGGGCATGAACCCCAGACGCTGCAAAATCCGTTAGCTGGAAAAGAGGTTCGCTTTGGCGGATTGGTGCTTGGCATGGAGGACGTGGCCGTAATTGTCGTCACGATCCTGCTGACCTGGGGTCTTTATATCTTCTTTAGTCGCACGAAATTGGGACTGGCAATGCAGGGCGCATCGCAGAACCAGCTAGCCGCCTATTACATGGGTATTCCGGTGAAACGCGTTCAGGGTTTCATTTGGGCTTTAGCGGGCGTGGTGGCCGGGATTGCAGGTATTCTGTTTGCCGCCAAAGGGTCCGTTGACCCGACCAGCGGGCTGCTTGGGATCAAAGCCTTTGCCGCGGCCGTAATCGGAGGTTTTGGCAGCCTTCCCGGTGCTTTGGCTGGAGGGCTGATCGTCGGTATCATCGAACCATTTGCCAGCCGTTACATTGCTGCTGGATACAGTCAGATCGCTCCATACGCTCTCTTACTGGCGGTTTTGATTTTTCGCCCAAACGGGTTGTTCAGTCAGGTCCGGCTAAAGAAGGTGTAGGTGCATGAGGGTCGTATTTAAAACCGATTACATGCAAGACATCCGACCTTGGAAGGATACCTACCAACTCATCCTCTACCTGATTTTATTAGCAATCGTAGCAGTCGCACCATGGTGGTTGGATGACTTTTACTTGGGTGAGCTTACGAATGTTCTGATCTGGGCGATCGCTGGGTTGGGACTGATGATATTGACTGGTCACACTGGTCAAGTCAGCCTCGGACACGCAGCTTTTCTGGCATTTGGATGCTATGCTAACGTCATTTTGATTGAGGCAGGTGTCCCGTTTCTGGTCGCCTTTCCTCTTGCAGGTATTTTGACTGGATTGGCCGGAGTAACCGTTGCCATACCTGCCCTGCGCCTGCACGGTATCTATTTGGCAATTTTCACAATGGCTCTGTCGATACTGATGGACGACGTCATTGTTCTGGCCGAGCCTTTAACCGGTGGCGTGGCCGGCAAATACATAGCTGGTGTCGAGGTTTTCGGCTTTCTGGTTGATCGCTGGAGTACACCAGTTCAGTTCTTTTGGTTGGTCCTTGTCGTCGCGGTTCTTGTCACACTGGGCTACATCAACTTGCTGCGTTCCCCACTTGGACGCAGTTTCATAGCCGTTCGCGATTCCGAGGTGTCAGCGCAGGCTATGGGCGTCGACATTGCCCGAACTAAGATGGTCTCCTTTGCGCTCTCTTGCGCAGTAACGGGCTGGGCCGGAGCGCTGATGGGCATGTATGCGGGCGCATTCAACAACGAGACCTTTAGTGTTCTTATCTCGATCCAATTGCTGATGATGATCGTCATCGGGGGACTGGGGTCGATCCATGGGGCGTTTCTGGGCGCCATTGTGATCGGGTTTCTTCCGCAGTTTCTATCGATTTCAAAAGAATATGTAGGTGCGTTTTTTGGTGGCAGTACAGTCGCAATACCAGGTTTGGAATTTGGTATCTTCGGGATGATCCTGATCGTATTCATTCTGTACGAGCCGATGGGCATGTACGGACGATGGTTGAAAATTCGTACGTGGTTCGATCTGTTCCCCTTCTACCGAAAGGACATGTTCAAGCGACAGAAGTCCTATCTCAAGACGGAGCGTCTGAGATGAGCTTTCTTGAATTTGAGAACGTTACTCTGAAGTTTGGTGGGCTGACGGCTGTTAAGGACCTGAGCTTTTCAGTTAACGAAGGCGAAGTATTCGCTATCGTTGGTCCTAACGGTGCTGGCAAATCCACCGTATTCAATTTGATTTCGCGGTTTTATGACCCTTACGCTGGATCGATCCAGTTTGATGGGCATGATCTGCTGCAGGTAAAGCCATCAGGAGTTGCCACCTACGGCGTAGCCCGCACATTTCAGAACATTGAACTGTTTGAACACGCATCCGTTTTGCAGAATCTGCTGGTTGGGCGGCATCGCCATCGTAAGACTAGCTTGCTTTCGGAGATCCTTTTTCTGCCTTCAGTTCGTCGGCAAGAGATCGAAAACCGGGAAAAAGTCGAAGAAATCATCGACTTCCTCGACCTTCAGGCATATCGCGACAAGACTATATCAGGCCTGCCATATGGCATTCGCAAAGTTGTTGAGGTCGCGCGTGCTTTGGCTACGGACCCCAAGCTGTTGTTGTTGGATGAACCCGCCTCTGGCCTTTCTGTCGAAGAGACTTCTGATATGCGTTGGTGGATAGACGATATCCGGCGTCAGATGGGAATAACGGTCCTGATGGTCGAGCACGATATGGGGCTGGTCTCGGGCGTTTCCGACCGGGTTTTGGCGATGGCAGACGGTACTAAGTTGGCTCTGGGTACACCGGCTCAAGTACAATCTCATCCTGCTGTAGTTGAGGCTTATCTGGGGAAGGCCTCATGACTGAGCCAATTCTTACCATCCGCAATGTCGAGAGCTTTTATGGCCCCATCATGGCCATTCGCGGCGTATCACTCGACGTGTATCACGGTCAAATCGTCTCAATCCTAGGAGCTAACGGCGCGGGAAAAACAACGTTGATGAAAACCGTCTCAGGGGTGATGGATCCGGAAAAAGGAAAGATCACCTTTGATGGCAATGAGATCCAAGGATCAGAGCCGCACAAGGTTGTCCAAAGAGGCATAGTCCATGTCCCCGAAGGACGCGAGGTGTTTCCTTTGTTGACTGTCGATGAAAATCTTAGCTTAGGGGCTTATACATCGTCGGACCGCGCGCAGGTCGATCACGACCGAGAACTGGTGTTTTCATATTTTCCGATCCTCAAAGAGCGGCGAAACCAGGAGGCAGGTACGCTCTCTGGCGGTCAACAGCAGATGCTGGCGATCGGGCGCGGTTTGATGGCGAACCCCAAGATCATGTTACTGGATGAACCGTCACTTGGCCTGTCGCCGATACTCGTTCAGGAAATCTTTGGCATTCTAAAGCGCCTGAACGACGAGCAGAACATGACCATGATGTTAGTCGAACAGAACGCCAATGCCGCCTTAGAATTAGCCGATCATGGCTATGTGATGGAGGTCGGGCGCATCGTTATGGATGGTGCGGCTGAAGAGTTGATGCAGTCCGAAGACATCCAGAATTTCTATCTGGGAGTGCAAGAGGAAGGTGTTCGGGAAAACCGCCGTTGGAAACGCAAAAAGACGTGGCGGTGACAGCATGAATATCAGCACCCTGCCCCCACAAACCAAGATCAACGGCATTCAGTTTAACGCGACCCCCGGTCAACGACCTGTTCTTGTTGATGAGTGTATGACCATTTGCCAGCTTTTTCAGAAACGGTGTGCCGAGCTTGGCGGTCGCACCGCACACCGTGAAAAAGACTTGGGAATCTGGAAGCCCTATTCTTGGACTGAGTATTGGCAACGCGCCAAATGGATCGGTCTGGCACTTCGTGAACTCGGTTTGAAACGCGGCGACGTTGTGTCGATCCTATCCGAAGATCGAAAGGAATGGGCTTGGTTTGACATGGGAATTCAGTGCGTCGGAGGGATTGCTTCGGGCGTCTATACCACTGATTCCGCTAGTCAATTAAAGTACATGATCAACGATAGTGACAGTAGATTTCTGGTCGTCGAAGACGAAGAGCATTTGGACAAATACCTCGAGATTGAGAGAGAGGTTCCGGGTCTGCTCAATGTTATCGTTTTAGAAGACGAAGGCCTACACGACCTAAAGCACCCGCGCTGCATGTTGATCGATGAATTGTATGATCTTGGAAGGCAAGCTGATGATCATGATCCTGCACGATTTGAGGCCGAAGTCGCATTGGCCTCGCCTCAGGACACGGCGCTGCTTGTATATACTTCCGGAACAACCGGCATGCCCAAAGGGGCAATGTTGAGTCACGAGAATATTCTGGCCGCAATCGAAGCTGGCGCACATGCTCTACCTACGCTGGAAACAGACGAGCAACTTTGCTTCCTACCGCTGTGCCACATACTCGAGCGCGATGTGTCCATCTATTTCCCCTTGGCCGGAAAATGCACGGTGAACTTCGCAGAAAGCCCCGAAACGGTTTTTGCCAATCTGCAGGAAGTTTCTCCATCCACCTTCACCGCCGTTCCGAGGGTTTGGGAGAAGATTTACTCGCATGTTCAGATCATGACGCAGGACGCGACCCCCGTTGGTCGGGCGGCTTTTGGTCTGGCTTTGAAGGCTGGCTTGGCTCGTGCCGAGTACATACTGGCCGGTAAATCAGTCCCAGCAACTGTGGCCGCCAGGTTTTGGATGTGGGATCGTTTGGTACTCCGCAACGTTCGGCGCATGCTGGGGCTGGACAAAATGCGTCGCGGTGGAAGCGGCGCGGCACCGATTTCGACCGACTTGCTAAAGTGGTATTGGGCCATCGGCGTTCCCCTTATCGAAGGGTTTGGGATGACCGAAACGTCAGGTCTTGCCACATTGAATACAACGGATGCCAACAAAATCGGTACGATTGGCAGAGTTGTTCCCAGTAACGATATCCGCATCTCTGAGGACGGCGAGATCCAACTGAAGGGCTTGAACGTCTTTCAGGGATATTGGCGCAACAATAATAAAACCGCCGAAACCTTTACCGCTGATGGTTGGCTCAAAACCGGAGATATGGGGGAAATTGATGCCGAGGGTTTTGTGAGAATTACCGGACGGCTGAAGGACATTATCATCACCGCGGGCGGTAAGAACATCGCTCCTGCAGTGATCGAAAGCCGATTGAAGTTCAGCCCCCTCATATCCGATGCGGTTATAATCGGCGATCAACGTAAATACCTGACTGCGTTGATCATGATCGATCAGGAGAACGTCGAGAAATTCGCGCAGCACAAGAAAATCCCCTTTTCGAATTTTGCTTCACTCTGCGCTGCGCCCGAGGTCAATGACCAGATCCGGGCCGAAGTCGCCGCTGTGAACGATGAATTTGCCAGGGTTGAACAGATTAAGGATTTCCGCTTGATCGACGTCTTGCTGACAGCAGATGACGACGAACTGACGGCAACAATGAAACTGAAACGGAGTTTTGTTCAGAAGAAACACGGGCATCTCATCGAAGAGATGTACAAATAATCGGGGTAATACCCCAAAGGGAGGAGAACTCATGAGGAACGTGTTGAAAAGGCTGGCGACGGCTTCCGCTGTTACGGCGTCTGCAACGCTGGCTGTGGCAGAAACGCAAGGCGTCACGGATGATGAGATTGTTATAGGTTCAGTCAACGACCTAAGCGGTATCTTTGCAGCCGTCGGTGTTCCGGCCACCAAAGGCGCCAATGTTGTGTTCGACCGCGTAAATGCTAATGGCGGCGTGCATGGGCGTATGATCCGCTATGTGGTGGAGGACAACGGTTATCAGATGCCTCGTGCTATGCAGGGCTACAACAAGCTTCTGAACCGTGACAAGGCGTTTGCCATGCTGCAATCGCTGGGAACTCCGATGAATCTTGCGGGCTTCAAGTTGTTGGACCCAAAGGGAATTCCGAACGTCGCGCCATTGACGGCCTCCAGCCAGATGCTGCAAGAACCCATAAAGAATAAGTTCACATCCTTCTCTACCTACTTCGATCAAAGTCGGGTTGGTGTGAAATATCTGGCCGAACAGTTCGGTTCGCAAAAAGTCTGCACGATGTACCTTCCGACGGATTTCGGGGAAGAAATCCTTGAAGGGAGCAAGGCCGGTGCGGAAGAAGCTGGCATCGAATTCGGCGCTGAAACGACCCACAAACCTGATGAAACGGATTTCGTCGGATCTCTTAGTAAGCTCAAGGAAGAAGGCTGCGACATCGTCTCAATGGCGTTGGGTGTACGTCAGGTGATCACCGTGGTTGGAACGGCAAAAAAGATGGGCCTGACGGATGTTAAATTCCTCGGTACTTCCGCGAGTTTTCTGACGGTTGTTGCGCAGGTCCCCGGTGGTGTTACCGACGGATTCTATGCTGCAGCGTCTTGGCAGGATCTCTGGGCACGTGCAGAAGAACCAGCACCGGCGGCCTTTATCGCGGAGTACAAGGCCGCAACTGGTGAAGATCCTGTTGGCTTTTCGATGTTGGGGTACTCGGCGGCTGAGATGATGGTCAAAGCGCTTGAGGCCGCAGGTCCAGCCTTAACTCATGAGAGCTTTATCGCTGCGATGGAGTCACTGGATTACATGGACGACCTAGTCGGCAATCACATTACCTATGGTCCGGATGATCACCAAGGCGCGGATACTGTATTCGTCAGTTTGGTTGAAAACGGCGCCTGGAAATTAGTCTACGAGGAATAATCAACGCGACAAAAAAGGGCTCGCAAAAGCGAGCCCTTTGTAATTCGTTTTTCGAGGCAAATTAACGCTTCGAGAACTGGAACGAACGACGCGCTTTGCGCTTACCGTATTTCTTACGTTCCACAACGCGGCTGTCGCGGGTCAGGAAGCCAGCGGCTTTCAGGGCGCCACGCAGGCTGGGATCGTACAGCTGCAGGGCTTTCGAGATACCGTGCTTAACCGCACCGGCTTGACCGGTCAGGCCACCGCCTTTGACGGTTGCAACAACGTCAAACTCGCCTTCAACACCAGCAACCTGGAACGGCTGGCGCAGGATCAGCTGCAGAACGGGACGAGCAAAGTACTTGTCCTGGTCTTTGCCGTTCACGGTGACCTTGCCGGAGCCCGGCTTGATCCAAACGCGTGCAACAGCGTCTTTACGCTTGCCGGTGGCATAGGAGCGGCCCAGCTCGTCACGTACGGGTTCACGCACGATGACTTCTTCGGCCACGGTTTCAACGCCTGCGACGGCGCTCAGCTCTTCGAGAGTATTGATCTGATCAGCCATCGGTCATTAGCTCCGGGTGTTTTTCTTGTTCATGGACTTAACGTCCAGAACTTCGGGGGCCTGGGCTTCGTGCGGGTGCTCGGCACCAGCATAAACGCGCAGGTTGGTCATTTGCTGACGCGACAGGCGGTTGCCCGGCAGCATGCGCTTGACCGCTTGAGTCACAACGCGCTCAGGGTGTGCACCCTCGAGAATCTGCTGCTTGGTGCGCGACTTGATGCCGCCCGGGTGGCCAGTGTGCCAGTAGAAGTTCTCTTCGCGCTTCTTGCCGGTCATCTGGATTTTGTCAGCGTTGATAACGATGACGTTGTCGCCCATGTCCATGTTCGGGGTGAACGACGCTTTGTGCTTGCCACGCAGGCGCATGGCGACGATCGAGGCAAGACGGCCCAGAACAACGCCCTCGGCGTCGATCAGGATCCATTTCTTGTCGATGTCTGCAGGTGTTGCAGAAAAGGTTTTCATGGCAGGATAGTCCTGTTTGATGTGAAAGACCGCCCCAAGACAGAGCGGCCCGAATTCGATGGAGCGTATTTAGAGGTGTGTGATGCACAGGTCAACACCGATTGACGCTTTTAAATGAAAGTAAAACAACAGCTTAGCAAATAGGTATTAATTTACCCCATGTATTTTTGGTTCGATATCTGTGTTTCCGTCTGTACGCTACAATATCAGCAAACTTTTTCATTTTAGATATATGAGGAATGACATGGATGATTGGCGCCAAACGATCGAGGCATACGGGGCGGCTTGGCAGGAAACCAATTCAGATAAGCGCCTGGAACTACTTAAGATGTGTTTCGCAGAGGGCGGTCGTTATGTGGATCCAACAGCCGATGTGACTGGTCGAACTAACCTCAGCAACCACATCGGCGAGGTTTTGCAAAGCTCAGGAGGTCGCGTTTCGCTGACCAGCAAGCCCACGTACCACCATGACGTCGTTCACTTTACCTGGCACATGGCCCTGCCGGATGGCAGTATCGTTGTGTCCGGTCACGACTTTGTCCGCCTGGATGGAGCAGGAAAAATTGCACATCTGGCAGGGTTTTTTGGGGACCCCGAGCCGTTAGGTTAAAGCTTTAGACGCTGATCTGCTCAGGGGGATTATCCAGAAGCTTCCGAAGCTTGTGCATCGCATCTTCGAACCTCTCTAGAGATACGTGTCCGTTCATCGCAATCCGCACCGCATTGGGTGCGCGACCATCGCGGAGTGCAAATTCATCGGCAGAACGTAACTGTATTCCCTCTCGTTCGGCCGCTCGGCTAAAGGACCCGGCGCGCCAACCGGACGGCAGGCTGAGCCAAACAAAGGGAACATCCGGTGCCCAGTTCAGGTCAAACCCCCCTAGTGCGTTGACGGCAACGCGAACGTATTCCCCCATCCGTACGCGCACATCATGAGCAATTTGACGGGTGCGCGGATCGGACAAGAGTAAGCGTGTTAGTTCCGCCAGAGGCTGTGCCAGACCGAAATAGCCGTATTCTGCAGATCGCCGCAAATCTACACTTCGTTCCCTGGGGGCTATGGCAAAACCCACGCGCAACGCCGGTGTAAGAACTTTTGAGATGGATGAAACGTGCCATCCTCTTTCGGGGGCCAGTGCGCGATAGCTTGGTTCACGAGCGTCGCCCATTCGATAGCAATCGTCCTCGATGATCTGGACATCAAATCGACGCGCGACGGCGACAATCTCTTTGCGTCTTTCCAGCGGGGTATGGGATCCCGTTGGATTTTGCACCTCGGGAGAAACACAAACGGCCTGAGCGGGTGTTTGGCGTAACACATGCTCCATAGCCTTTGGGTCCACTCCCCACTTGTCCATTTTGACACCGACGACTTCGGCCCTCATCAATTCGCCAGCACGCCGAAATCCCGCGTAAGACAGATCTTCGACCAGCACTACTGGTTTTGGCCCCTTCAGGATGGTTTGAAACACGAGGCAGAGTCCGTTCTGACCGCCATGTGTCAATACAATGTCATCATGCGACAGCGGACCAAGCGGCAAGTCGGACAGCCATTCCACGACCGACTGACGCATCGGTTTGTACGCATCACGCGTGGGGTAATTCAGAAACAATCCGGGATCGGACTGCGCCACTTTCTGTAGGCATTCTCGGATCAGGGCCACCTGCCCTACATCAGCCAAGCGAGGGCTGAACAAGCTGACATTAGCGTCGTATTTGTCATCCCTAAGGTGGAGCTGCCGAGCCCACACGTCATCCAAAATTGGCGACTTTGGCGGGGCGACAAATGTACCACGTCCGACCTCGGCTTGTAGCAAACCTTCATCCGTGAGGATTGTGTATGCGCGCGCGACTGTGCCTGGAGTGATTTGTAACCTATACGCAAGTTCGCGAACCGGGGGCAGTTTTGTTCCGACCTCTAGAAGTTTGTTATCTATCGCTTTTCGGATCGTGTCCGCCACCAGGGTGTATTTGGGTCCCTTGGATTTTGGAAGGGCTTCCGGCCAAATTGTATCCATTACAATTCTTCCTTTGATTTTGACACAATCTCGAATGTATCAAACACATGTACCGAACATATTAGCTTTGTGTCAATACAATTTGAAAGGATATCCCACATGACACGCGCAATGCACAACCCCGCCCTCATGCTGCTTAACGACAGTCCCCGACTGCCGCTGATCGCCGCGCTGGCCGTGCGGTTTGCGGCGACGGTCACAAAGTGGGAACGCCAACGACGCAGCCGCATTAATTTGTCGAGATTGGATGACAGATTGCTCAAGGATGTTGGGCTGACACGGTATCAGGCCAGCCGCGAAGTCAATCGCCCGTTTTGGCATGACTAGTTAATCCCCAGTCCCATTTCGGGACCTCTTCCTTGGCCGGGTTTTTACCCGGCCTCTTTTTATCCAAAAGCTGCGGCGGCAGACCCCTCGGGGGGCAGTGAATAGGTCATAGTCGCGCGCGCGACAGGCTTTTCAGAGCCTTCGGAAAAAATCAGGACATCCCCGACCGCAAGAGTTTTGCCCAGCTTCAAGAGCTTGCAGTGGGCAATCATGTCCTTGGCACCGTCGGGCTTTCGCATGAAATCCATTGAGCAGCCCGTTGTAACGGCAAGGGACTGGCGACCTTTACGGGCGAGGATCAAGGCGTAGACGCATACATCGGCCAATCCAAACATTGACGGGCCTGACACTGTTCCACCGGGGCGAAGGTGCCTGTCTTCAACGATCAAGCGCATAACGATTGATTCTTCGTTCAACTCTTCGACGGAAAAGTCCCGGTGCACTTGGGGAAAGATATGTTTCATATAATCCATCAACTCTTCCCGGTTCATGACCAACGACATACTTTCCCTCCTCGGTTTACCGACCTAGAGTTGGCCCGACATCACTTCGGAGGGCAAGATGGCAATTCTGGAACGTAACGACACTGGCGCCATCGCGCGGCTCAAAATGAACGCACCCGAGCGTCTTAACGCGTTGAGTGATGAGATGCTGGCCGCCCTTCAATCTGAATTTGATGCGTTAAAAGACGACTCATCTATCCGGGCTGTTGTCCTTTCTGGGGAAGGGAAAGCTTTTTGCGCAGGTCATGACCTCAAGCAAATGACAGCTGGGCGACAATCTGAAGACGGCGGTAAGGCGTACTTTGAGGATCTATTCAGCAGATGTGCGAATATGATGTTGTCGATCCGGTCCCTGCCCCAACCCGTGATCGCTCAGGTCCACGGGATCGCAACTGCCGCTGGGTGTCAGCTCGTCGCGACATGTGATCTGGCGATTGCAGCCGAGGGTACGCGATTTGGCGTGAATGGCGTGAATATCGGGCTGTTTTGCTCAACCCCAATGGTGGCACTGAGCAGGAATATTCCGCGCAAGCGGGCTTTTGAGATGCTGACGACGGGCGATTTCATCACTGCGGAAAAGGCCGAAGAGCTTGGGTTGATCAATCGCGTTGCCCCGGAAATGCTTTTGGAACACGAAACCACAGCGTTGGCTGAGCAGCTTTCATCAAAGCTGGGTTCGGCTGTGAAAATCGGAAAGCAGGCCTTTTACAACCAGTTGGAGATGCCGATTGAGCAAGCGTATGCCTATACCGGTGAGGTAATGGCACAGAATATGCTGCACCGAGATACCGAAGAAGGGATATCTGCATTTATCGAAAAAAGACCGCCAAATTGGCATCAATAGGGCGATTGTAACTTACATTTTTAGCAACTGTTTTCATTTTAGCACTTTTCAAAAGGGCAACACTGTGGCAAAGCTGAGACAAGGCCACGGCCTTAGATACACTTTTGGGTCGCCGTGGGCGGAAGGTCCCTCCAAGCCGGTTTCTCTCACCAGCATAGACATTCCCGCAGCGGCGACCCCAAGATCTCCTTAAAAACAGAAGTCGCCTAGTCGTGTTGCGTTGCATGGTGCTCTGCCCTATGTGGCATCGCATGACACAGAAATTGCATATCGTGGGCGGCGGCATGGCCGGGTCCGAGGCCGCCTGGCAGGCGGCGGAAATGGGCGTGGACGTTGTGATTCATGAAATGCGCCCAAAAGTTGAAACCTTTGCGCATCAGACCGGCAATTTGGCCGAGATGGTTTGCTCAAACTCGTTTCGGTCCGACGACGATGAACAGAACGCAGTGGGTCTGCTGCATTGGGAAATGCGCGCGGCTAACGGGTTAATCATGTCGACCGCTGATGAGCACCGTCTTCCTGCAGGTGGTGCGCTGGCTGTTGACCGAGACCCTTTTGCGGAAACAGTCACTGCGAAACTGCACGCCCATCCGCGCATTGAGGTGACTGGTGAAGAAGTAACCAACCTGCCCGATGATGGAAATTGGATTTTTGCTACCGGTCCGTTGACCTCTGCCACTTTGGGCGAAGCTATCCGAAATGAAACAGGCGCGCAGTCGCTCGCGTTCTTCGATGCGATTGCCCCGATCGTCTATGCTGACAGCATCGATATGAGCAAAGCTTGGATGCAGTCGCGCTATGATAAAGGTGAGACTGAGGAAGAGCGCACCGCGTACCTGAACTGTCCAATGGACCGCGAGCAGTACGAGGCATTCATTGATGCCCTGCTGGCCGCAGATAAAACTGAATTCCACGAAGGTGAAACCGCGGGATACTTTGACGGCTGCTTGCCGATTGAGGTCATGTCGGAACGCGGACGGGAAACTCTGCGTCATGGTCCGATGAAACCGGTTGGTCTGACCAACCCGCATCAACCGGACGTGAAGCCGCATGCGGTTGTGCAATTGCGCCGGGACAACGCCCTGGGCACTCTGTTCAACATCGTCGGGTTTCAAACCAAGATGAAATACGGTGCGCAGACAGACGTGTTTCGTATGATCCCGGGTTTGGAAAACGCAAGCTTCGCCAGACTGGGTGGCATTCATCGTAATACGTTTATCAACTCGCCGACTTTGCTGGATTCGCAAATGCGTCTGAAATCAAAAACCAATATCCGCTTTGCCGGCCAGATTACAGGCGTCGAAGGATATGTCGAAAGTGCAGCAATGGGGCTCTTGGCTGGCCGTCTGGCGGCCGCTGAGATACTCGGCCGCTCTTTGCCCGAGGTGCCGCAGGACAGTGCTATGGGCGCGTTGATCCACCACATTACCGGGGGCGCTGAGGCTAAGACGTTTCAACCGATGAATGTTAACTTTGGGCTGTTCCGGCCCGTTGACGGCTTAAAGGGAGGGCGGCGCGGTCGAAAGGATCGATATAAGGCCTATACGGATCGGGCCAAAACCGAGTGGTCAAATTGGTTGGAGCATTGCTGACTGGACGCATCCCGCTCTGGCGGCTTAACATCAGGGTATGGGCGACAAATACCTAAAAGATACCTACGCTTTAGACACTCCCGAAGCCACGCGCGCGCATTACCAGAAGTGGGCATCGTCGTATGATGCCGAGGTCGGATCCCATGGTTATGCAACACCAAGTCGTGTGGCTGAGGCACTTTGGTCAAAAATGCCGGAACCACAAACGCCTATTTTGGACTATGGATGTGGTACCGGTCTGTCAGGCAGAGCGCTTAACTCAGTTGGTTTCGAGGTGATTGATGGGATTGATCCAACGCCCCAAATGTTAAAGGAGGCCGAGGCCAAAGGCGTTTATCGCAAGCTCTCAACTTTTGAGATCACAGACCCGGCCCCTTTGGAAGAAGGAGCGTACAAGGCCATAGCTGCGATCGGAGTCATTGGTGTCGGTGCCGCGCCCCCCAAGGTTTTTGACCTATTGATGTGGGCTTTGCCGCGTGACGGTCTTTTGGCGTTTTCCTTTAATGATCATACCCTTGCCGACAAGTCCTACACCATGAGACTGAATGATTGGCTTGATATGGGCGCCGCAAGGTTGTTGTTTCGGGAATATGGCCCCCATCTGCCCGGGGTGGATATGAAGTCTGACGTATATATTGTTGAAAAAGCGTGATATTTAGAACTCGATTTGCGCCGTCGCCCACTGGCCCGTTGCATCTAGGGCATGCTTATTCGGCAATTTTTGCTCATGATCTTGCCGCTGAAAAAGGCGGAGAATTCCTGTTGCGGATTGAGGACATCGACCGCTCTCGATCTAGAGCGCAATGGGAAGAGCAGATTTTCGATGACCTGAAGTGGATGGGCCTTAAGTGGCCCGAACCGGTAATGCGGCAATCGGAGCGACTGAAATCATACGAGGTGGCGCTGGATAATCTTTGGGCGCTGGGTTTGCTATACCCTTGCACGTGTAACCGAAGGGACATCGCAGCCGCGGCAAGTGCGCCCCAGGAAGGCGTACCATTACATGGACCGGATGGGATTATTTACCCTGGCACCTGCCGTGGAATGCCGAGCAATGGTTTTTCTGTTGATGGTCCAAGGCCTAAGGATCTACCGCTAAGGCTCGACATCGCACAGGCGTCCCGACATGCACATAATTTGTTTCAGCCCAATGTTAGAAACAACAACGTCGCTAGTTTCCAAGAGCTTGGTCATGGTCCAAACGGTGAAACGGGCCTTATAGGATTCACGCCAGAGGAGCTTGTAACGACCATCGGTGATGTCGTTTTGTCTCGGAGAGATATGGGGACGTCCTATCATCTATCCGTAGTATTAGATGACGCCGCACAAGGTATCACCCACGTTGTGCGAGGTCAGGATCTGTTTGAAGCCACGCGCATCCACGTGTTGCTGCAGGCACTGCTTGGCCTGCCGACCCCGCAATACCTACATCACAAACTTATCCGAGACGATAAGGGAAAGCGTCTTGCAAAGCGCGATGACGCACGGGCGATATCGAAGTATCGGGCCGAAGGTGCGTCGCCGGCAGATATTCGAGCAATGGTTGGCCTGTGACTAGCTTAATCCATCGGCGCCATCAGTTCGACTTCTTCCCCGTCACGAACGGCAGTGTAAAAACAAGTACGGCGATTTGTGTGGCACGCGGCACCCGTCTGACGAACCATCACCAACAAGCAGTCGCGGTCGCAGTCGAAACGAAAGTCCACGAGTTCCTGCACGTGACCTGAGGTTTCACCCTTGATCCAAAAGGACTGACGCGACCGGGACCAATAGGTGACCCGACCAGTTTCAATCGTTTTTTCAATGGCCTGGACATTCATCCACGCCATCATAAGAACCTCTCCAGAAGCCTCATCCTGCGCAATGGCTGGGATCAGGCCTGCTTCGTTAAACTTGAGTGACAACGGATCAAACGTGACAGTGGCGGACATGAGAAAAACCTTTTGCATCCCAGTGGATGCCCACTATGTATGGGGAACAGACAACGAGGGAAAGCCATGTCCGGCGAGAACGATCTGATAAAGCTCTATTCCGGCCGCATTCTTGCGCTGGCCGCAGATATCCCGCACCTGGACCGGCTTGAGAATCCGGATGCCACTGTTAAAAAACGTTCCCCTCTTTGCGGCTCCACTGTGACGGTGGATGTCAAAGTCAAAGACGGTAAAGTCTCGGATTTTGGTCAGGACGTAAAAGCTTGCGCCTTGGGACAAGCTTCAGCCTCAGTTGTCGGCAACGCGATTGTCGGTGCCACTCGAGCCGAGATTGAAACCGCGCGAGATCAGTTGGCGGCAATGCTCAAGAAAGACGGCCCCGCTCCGGATGCCCCGTTTGATGGCCTAGAGGTTCTCATGCCAGCTCGGGACTACAAAAACCGTCATGCGTCTATCCTTTTGGCGTTGGACGCGTCCGCCGAAGCTATGGAGCAAGCCGAGCAGGCCAACTGCGCCTAAACATGGCTTTCTTAGTCAAACCCGTCTAACCTCAGCGAAAATTGGGGGGAGTGATTGGTTTGAACAATTTACTTGAGCACTTTGTAACCCTTTGGGTGGTCATTGACCCAATCGGGACCATCCCTGTTTTTATTGCAGTTACGGCTGGGATTGAAGTCGCCGCGCGGCGAAAGTTGGCTCTGTTAGCTTCTATGATCAGCGCAGGAATTCTGCTGTTCTTTCTCGTTTTTGGCCAGTTGCTTATTGAGGCTCTGGATATCGGTCTCAACTCGTTCCAGGTCGCTGGAGGCATCATCCTGTTTCTCTTCGCCCTGACGATGATTTTTGGTGAAAGTAAGCAGGAAATTGAACAGCGCGAAGCCGAAGATGATCAGGACGACAAATTTCACAAGCATAACCCTGCGATTTTTCCTTTGGCTGTTCCTTCACTGGCGTCGCCCGGGGCTATGCTGGCGATCGTTATCCTTACGGATAACAACAGGTTCAGTGCCGCTGATCAGGTGATTACAGCCCTTGTTATGCTGTCAGTGGTCGCGATTGCTTTTGTCCTGATGCTGCTTGCTGAGCCAATTATCCGGTTGATCGGCCACTCCGGCGCGGCCATCATTAGCCGTGTCATGGGGATGATCCTTGCCTCAGTTGCAGTGAACTCAGTGTTATCTGCAATTCTGGAAATTATGAAAACTGGTCAGTTGTAAAAAAACCGCCGCTCCTTCCGGGCGGAAAGGGCGGCGGCAGGCAATGCGTTTCTCGTGTGGGGTCCGGATAGTCGCACGGGGCCGAGGCAGGCCCCTCAAGGGAATTGGGACAGGCAGGTCACCCTTGACTGAAATGGGGATGACAGCGCGGCATTAACGGCACGAGATCGCAGGCAGAAAGGGTTAGAACGCTCCTGGAAGGTGAAGTGCGACCATGAGCATGACGACCAAAGAAACGGCGCCCACTGCATCCTGCAAAATTGTCGATTGCGAACGGCTCAGCGTGGTTTTGATCTGCGTCAGCATAGTCTCACCTCCGGTCAGGGTTTTAATCCTTTGTTGACCTTTTGTTCTCATATTTTGCTGAGTCGGTAAAGAACTTTTTGAGAACATTTGTGAACTAACGGGAACACTTTGGTTAACCCACTGAAATCAAACGGATTGCTTGATCCTGTTTCATCAACCACAAGAGAACACGCGCCGCCTGCCCACGGGGGGTACTCAGTTTCGGGTCCGCGGACAGCAGCGCACGGGCATCGGTCTGGGCTATGGCCATCAAGCCGGCTTGCCGTTCCAAGTCTGCAATCCGGAATTTGGGTAGCCCGGATTGTGCTGTCCCAATGAGATCACCGGCTCCGCGCATCTGAAGATCCGTTTCCGAAATCTTGAACCCGTCTTCGGTTTCTCTGAGAACTTCCAAGCGCTTGCGACCGCCTTCACTCAACGGTGGCTGGTACATCAGCAAGCAAGTGGATTCCGCTTCACCGCGGCCTACACGTCCTCGAAGTTGGTGCAACTGTGCCAACCCGAAAATTTCCGCCCTTTCGATAACCATAATCGATGCGTTGGGAACATTGACACCGACCTCGATTACCGTTGTGGCAACCAGAACCTTGGTTCGTCCTTCTTGAAAAGCCTTCATGGCAGCGTCTTTGTCGGCAGATGGCATCTGACCATGGACCAGACCCACTGTGCCATCGCCTAGGATCGCGCGTAAACGTTTGAATCGTTCCTCGGCCGCAGTCAGGTCAGATACCTCGGATTCATCGACCAGAGGGCAGACCCAATAGCACTGACGGCCTTCATCGATTGCACGACGTAGATGGTCAACGACTTCCTCCATCCTTTCGGTGCTAACGACTGCGGTTTTAATAGGTTTTCGGCCCGGCGGTTTTTCGTCCAGAACGGAAACGTCCATGTCGCCGTATTGTGCCAGAGCAAGGCTGCGAGGAATTGGTGTCGCGGTCATAACCAAGACATCCGCCCCCTGCCCTTTTTCCGACAATTCCATACGTTGACGGACGCCAAAACGGTGTTGCTCATCTACGATTGCCAGCCGCAGCGCCTTGAATACGACGTCACTTTGGAAAACGGCATGGGTACCTACAAGGATATGAATATCACCGTTTTCTAATGCCGCTAATTTTGCCCGTCGTTCTGTGCTTTTGTCCCGTCCTGTCAGGATCTCCAGTACCACACCGGCCTCTTCTGCAAGCGGGCGCAGTCCTTCAAGATGTTGCCTCGCCAAGATTTCGGTTGGAGCCATCATCACGCCCTGGCCCCCAGCTTCGACGGCAATGAGCAAAGCCATAAAGGCAACCAGCGTTTTACCGGCCCCCACATCACCTTGAAGCAGTCGATTCATGCGCGCGTCCGACGCCATATCGCCGGAGATATCACCGATCGCGCGCATCTGAGCTCCGGTCGGTTTATATGGCAGGCTTTTCAGGACCCTTGATTGCAGTTTACCAGTCCCAATGCTGACAACACCTTTGGCTTTACGCTCCCTTTGTCGAGCAAGGGCCAAAGTCATCTGATGCGCGAACAGTTCATCATACGCCAAGCGTTCCCGTGGTGGAGCGAACGTTGCCACGTCATCCGCGCCATGAGGATTATGGGCTTTTGAAGTTGCAGATTCCCAACTCGGCCAGTTCTTTTGCGACACCAAAGCTGGGTCTATCCACTCGGCTAGATCCGGGGTTCGGGCTAGAACGCTTCGGGCTGCCTTATAGGCCGTCTTTTGGGTGATCCCTTGTGTCAGATGGTAAACCGGTTCGAATTCCGGGATACCCTGCGCCTCTTCAATCGGAAGAATGTAATCCGGGTGCACCATCTGTGCGACCCCATCAAACAACTCCAGTTTACCCGATATTACTCTTCGCCCACCTTCAGGCAGCACGCGCTTCAGATAGTCGCCGCGTGCGTGAAAGAAAACTAACTGGAAGTCTGCCTGGCTGTCTTCGACATGCACACGATAAGCGCCACCTTTGTTTCGCGCAGGCCGATGCGCGCCGACGGTTACTTCAACCGTTAGGGTCGCGGGCAAATCGACACCGTGAATCGTATCGCGTCGCCTTCTGTCTATGACCGCATATGGCAAGCTGAACAGAACATCGCGCGGAGAGTCCGTCCCAGCCTGCATCAGGGTCTGAGCAGTCTTCGGCCCAATACCATCCAACGTTTCGAGGCTGGCAAAAAGGGGGAACAGAATTTCCGGTCGGCCGCTCATGCGTTTCCGATCAGCTGAATCCAACCGTCTTCGTCCAGAGTTTCAATTCCCAGTTCTGCGGCTTTCTTAGCCTTTGATCCAGCGCCCGGACCGGCCACCAAAATGTCTGTTTTCTTACTAACTGAACCAGAGACTTTTGCACCCAAAGCCTCGGCCCGGGCTTTGGCCTCGGCGCGTGTCATTTTTTCCAAAGTGCCGGTAAATACCACAGTCTTGCCAGCAACTGGACTGCCCGAAGTATCGGGTCTCTTAGCTTCTTGGACATTCAACTGCTGTACAAGTGCGTCAATACTGTCGCGCTCTGCATCCTGCGCAAAAGCTGACACCAACGCGCGGGCCATGACTTCACCGATACCGTCTACGCTCAAAAGGTCTTCCCATTCTGGCCCATCAAATCCAGCGGCTGCAGTTACGGATCTCTCAAACTCCGGCCATGATCCGTAGTGAGTGGCGATCAGGTTCGAGGCAGCCTCGCCCATGTGACGGATACCTAGCGCGAACAGGAGGCGACCAAATGGAATGCTGCGCTTTTCGTCAATTGCAGCCCAAAGGTTATTAGCGCTTTGCTGACCCCAGCCTTTGCGTTTGGCCAACTTGCTTAAGTTCGCTGCGTCCCGCTCTTGAAGGGTAAAAATGTCCACGGGCGTTCTGACGGGAAGGTCTTGGTCATCATAGAACATTTCGATCTGCTTCGCTCCAAGCCCCTCGATATCAAAGGCTTTTCGAGACACAAAATGTTTCAATTTTTCCATGGCCTGTGCGGGGCAAATTACGCCGCCCGTGCAGCGACGCACGGCGTCGCCCTCTTCTCGTACCGCGTCGCTGCCGCATTCTGGGCACGATGTAGGGTACAAAAACGGTCCGGCACCGTCCGGACGCTTTGAAATGTCTACATCGGCGATCTTTGGGATCACGTCACCCGCACGATAGACTTGAACCCAATCACCGACGCGAATGTCCTTTCCATCGCGGATCGTTCCTCCCTTTGCGTCCTTGCCGGCGATATAGTCCTCATTGTGCAAAGTTGCATTGGAAACCACGACGCCTCCGACGGTTACAGGGTGTAGGCGCGCGACGGGGCTAAGCGCCCCTGTCCGCCCCACCTGAATGTCGATTGCTTCTAATCGCGTCCAAGCTAGCTCGGCTGGGAACTTGTGAGCTATTGCCCATCGAGGCGTTGTGGAACGAAAACCCAAACGTGATTGAAGGGACAGGTCGTTGACTTTGTACACGACCCCATCAATATCGTAGCCCAGCGTTGAGCGTTGTTCTTCGATGTCACGGTAATGTTCCAACAACTGCTCGGTCGTTTGGCAAAGCTGCGTTAGTGGGTTGGTTGAAAAACCTAGCTTAGCCAGACGCTTAATGGCACCAATTTGCGTATCGGCCAAAGGTTCGGAAAGCTCACCCCAAGCATATGCAAAAAACCTGAGTGGCCGCGCGCGTGTGATTGAAGAGTCTAACTGTCTGAGTGAACCAGCCGCTGCATTGCGAGGGTTCGCAAAGGGCTTGTCACCAGCTTCGGCCTGTCGCGCATTCAGGTTTTCAAAGTCATCATGTGACATGTAGACTTCGCCGCGAACCTCGAGAACATCCGGTGCACCTTCGAGAATTTGGGGTATGTCTGAAATAGTAAGCGCATTGGCGGTGACGTTCTCGCCAACCTCACCATCCCCGCGGGTTGCTGCCTGAATAAGTTTGCCCCTTTCATATCGCAGTGACAAAGACAGACCGTCAATCTTTGGTTCTGCTGTAAATGCTAAGGGTGCTGTAGCCTCCAGACCGAGGTACTTTCGAATCGAGCGGTCAAAATCCTGGACGTCTTCGTTCTCAAACGCATTTCCCAGCGACATCATTCGAACCGCATGGACGACTTTCGAAAAACCGTCTGCAGGACGTGCACCCACCTGTTCTGATGGGCTGTCTTTGCGTTTGAGGTGAGGGAACCGGGTTTCGATTTCGGCGTTGCGACGCTTGAGTGCGTCGTAGTCCGCGTCAGAAATCTCAGGGGCGTCCTGACCGTGGTACAGAGTATTGGCGCGGGAAATTTGCTCCGCCAGGCGTTCCAACTCGGCTTTCGAGGCCTCTTCAGTCAGCTCAGATACCGGAATCAATTTGCTCATGGCCTCGCCCTGTCACGTATTCTTGGACCTCAGTGATAGGGCGAGGTCATGGCTAGGTCCAGATGTGCTGTTCAGTGAGTGAGGGGGTCGCCCCGGACCAGCAGCGACCGTTTGTTATCTTCTCAGGCACCTACAGCCATTCGGGTTTCGTCCATCCTGTTGCTTTGGGGATCGCGCAGCACGTAACCCCTGCCCCAGACGGTCTCAATGTAGTTTTCACCGCCAGTAGCATTGCTGAGCTTTTTCCTTAGCTTGCAGATAAAAACGTCGATGATTTTCAGTTCGGGCTCGTCCATGCCGCCATATAGGTGGTTCAGGAACATTTCCTTTGTCAGGGTTGTGCCTTTTCGTAAGCTCAAAAGCTCGAGCATTTGGTACTCTTTGCCGGTTAGGTGGACGGTTTTTTCGTCTACTTCGACAGTTTTGGCATCCAGATTCACAGCCACACGCCCTGTGTGAATAATGGACTGCGAATGCCCTTTGGAACGCCGAATAATTGCGTGGATGCGGGCAACCAACTCTTCGCGATGGAAGGGTTTGGTCATGTAATCATCGGCCCCAAAGCCGAAGCCCTTAATCTTACTTTCTGTATCATCCGCACCGGAAAGGATCAGAATCGGCGTTTCTACACGCGCTATACGCAGTTGACGCAAAACCTCATGCCCGTTCATGTCTGGCAGGTTCAAATCCAGAAGAATCAAGTCGTAGTCATAGAGCTTTGCAAGATCGATGCCTTCCTCACCAAGGTCTGTCGCATAAACATTGAGGTTAGCGTGCGTCAGCATCAACTCGATGCTTTTAGACGTTGTCGGATCATCCTCGACAAGAAGTATACGCATGAAATGCTCCAATTCGGGTCAATTTACCAATTGAATCTGAGCCTGATCAAAAATGGTTAATCTGACGTTACCGTTGAATCTTTTATTCACTTTCATCTTTAGGTTGTCGATATCTTTTTAGCGCGGTGACTTTCAAGGCGTCAGTTCCGTGCTCTGCAACAGCGGAAACCCAGGAATTGAACTCTTCGTCACTCAGCCCATAACGTTTCTTGGCGTCTGAAAGTGAAATCAGGCCGTACAAAACGCCGCGAACAACGGTTATTTTCCTTGAGGCAACCCACCTGGTTGTATCCTCGGGCGGCAAATCGGCTCTCGATAAAACCGTTCCATCTGGAAGGGTTACGGACCTCGGTCCCTCTACTTTGTGCAAATACATCTTTCGGTCCTCTTCGTGCTGCGACAAAGCTGACACCAACGTACTTAATGCAGGGTGAAACCGCCTCTTGAGAGTGTGTAGAATTTTCCTATATTCTGCCGGTCTTTCTTAACCCGCACTGGAATCGTTATGGCCCTCGATACCGAGACACCGCTGAACTCGCTTGGCTTTGCCAAACCCCCGTCTGAGACACGGGTCGTGGTAGCCATGTCCGGTGGCGTGGATAGTTCCGTTGTAGCGGCACATCTTGCCGACCAAGGATACGACGTCGTTGGCGTAACCTTGCAGTTATATGATCATGGCGCAGCGCTCGCTAAAAAAGGTGCTTGCTGTGCTGGGATCGACATCCACGATGCGCGTCGCGTGGCCGAGGAACGCGGCTTCCCGCATTACGTTCTGGACTACGAAAACATCTTCAAGGATGCGGTCATCGACGAGTTCGCCGATAGCTATCTGGCGGGAGCGACTCCTGTCCCCTGTATCCGCTGCAACGAACGTGTGAAGTTCAAGGATCTATTGGAAACCGCCAAAGACCTTGAGGCCGATTGTATGGCGACCGGTCATTACATTCAGCGCAAAATGGGTCCAAACGGTCCGGAACTTCACAGTGCTGAGGATGCGAACCGAGACCAGTCCTACTTCCTGTTCTCGACCACACCTGAGCAACTGGATTTCCTGCGTTTTCCGCTGGGCCACTTGCCCTCGAAGGACGCTACCCGCGAAATGGCGGCGCAGTATGGTCTTGCGGTTGCCGACAAGCCTGATAGTCAGGACATCTGTTTCGTGCCCAATGGCAACTACGCGAGCGTCATTGAGAAACTGCGTCCTGGCGCAGCCGAACCGGGTGAGATCGTGCACGCAGATGGCCGGGTACTGGCGCAGCATAACGGTGTCATTCACTACACTATCGGTCAACGCCGTGGTCTGGGGATCGGTGGCCTTAGCGAACCATTGTATGTCGTGAAACTGGACGTTGACAAAAAGCAGGTTGTTGTTGGACCCAAAGAGCTGTTGGCTACGCGAACCATACCTGTTCGTGAAATCAACTGGCTGGGTGATGAAGACTTTACGTCTCGGGATGAATGGCACGTGTTGGTCAAAGTTCGTTCGACCCGACCCCCACGCGAAGCGATTATACGTCCGTTGTCAGATACGACTGCCGAGGTAGAGTTGCTAACTCCTGAGGAAGGCGTGTCACCAGGCCAGGCCTGTGTGTTCTATGCATCTGAAGGCAGTCGGATCTTTGGCGGCGGTTGGATTTGGCGCGGGTATTAAACGGCGTCCGTCCAAGAGTTGCTGAGGATATAGAGCCCGGCACAAATCATCACATAAGGAACAAGGGCCTCTAGCCTTCTAGCAAATGCTCCGCTCATAAAAGGAGCTTTGCTTCCGAACATAGCCAGTGCCGCCAGGCCAAGCGCTGCAAGAGTTGCACCAGTAACGCCTGCGGCGCGGAAGCCCGGTGCAGAGTCAGCTAAAAGAGGCGCAAGGACAGCAAACGTATCCATCGACAGGCTGATAAACAAAAGCGTGACCACAACAACGGACGCGCCGGTCTCCAAATGTGGATCCGCACTTTTGTCAGTTCCTCTGTATCGCCGGATGAGCGCTAGTGTACCCAGTCCAAGAGGTATAACGCCAAGATATCCGGCCCAATGGGGCACAACATCGTCCACCCCCATCGCGACGAACAAAGCGGCGCTGATTATGATCGTTTGGGCCAACAGAAAACCGAATACGGAACGCTTTGCACCTGAGACGAGCATTAGGGCCAGCAATGCTGCCAGATTGTCCAGGTTGGTCATGATCTGAGCCATGAAGGCCGACAGACCAAAAATCATGAGGTCTAACATCAGCGATCCATCCGCGCCAAAACGGCCTTGGCCGCGCGCAATCCAGGGGCCTCGCCTCCGCGCCCTAACCTCTTCATCGTGATCGCCATTGCATCACGCTGAGCGTTTGGTTCTTCGGCTACCCTTCTCAATGCTTCAGCAATTCGATCTGGTTTGCAGTCATCTAGCAGACATTCTGGTACCGTCCGTGTCTCAGACACCAAGTTAACCAGAGTGACGGTGTCCAACTTAACCATTCGCTCAGCCATTTGCTGTGTCAGCCAGCTTAGCTTATAGGCAATGACCATTGGCGTGGCCTGAGCTGCCAATTCCAAAGAAACTGTTCCAGAAGCCGCAAGTGCCAAGTCAGCTGCACCAAAGGCTGCGCGTTTTTGCCGAACAGCCTCGTCAGAAGGAATGTTCCTAGGATCGACAACAACGGGATTTCCCGGCCATGCTTGGAGGTGCTCAGTGACAGTATCCACCATATGAGCCACCGCAGGCACTACCACGCGCGTATCTGGCTGATCATGGAGGTGCTGACGCAACGCGTCGCCAAAAACCGGTGCAAGCCGATTGATTTCACCGCCGCGCGATCCCGGAAGAGCCAGAATAGCCGGAGCGTCCCCCAAACCGTGTTTCTCACGGAACGCCGCGATATCCCGATCCGTTGCGACCGGCTCGCTGGCAACAGGATGCCCGACAAAATCGCACTCCATACCTGCGCGCTCCATATACGGCGGCTCGAATGGAAGAAGTGCTAGAACGTGGTCAATCACCTTAGCCATCTTATCGGCACGGCCCGGTCGCCATGCCCAAACACTAGGGGCCACATAGTGAACGGTTCTGATCTCGCTTTGCGCCTTAACCAGCTTTGCCACCCGCAATGAGAAGTCCGGGCTGTCGATAGTAATCAAAACGTCTGGTTGTTTATCCAGAACGGCTTGTGCCGTTTCGGAAATCCGACGTTTCAAATGGAAGAACTTGGGGAGCACCTCAACCAACCCCATGACCGAAAGCTCTGCCATTGGAAATTGGCTTTGCAGGCCTTGGGCCTGCATTAATGGGCCACCTACCCCGTCAAACTGAATGTCGGGTACAAGGCTTTTCAGGCCTTCCATCAGCGCCCCGCCTAAGCGGTCGCCCGATGGTTCTCCGGCGACCACAAACACGCGCATCAGCTGGCCCGCTCGCGTACGTAAAGGAACAAGCCCAAGCGGTTGCACTCTTCTACAACACGCTCCTGCTCCAACACGATCACTCCGCCTTTTTCAATGACTATACCGGTCAAACCGGCGGCCACGGAGGCAGCAACAGTTCCCGGGCCGATCGTTGGCAAATCAGCACGGCGATCCTGGTTCGGTTTTGGTGCCTTGAAAAGCACCCCGCCACCGGCATCCGGCCTTTGAGTGAGGGACTGCAACATCCAGTCGGTGCCAAAGATGCTCTCGACTGCCAGGACTTGTTGCTTCAAGACTGCGCAAGCTTGCCCGATATCCGCTGCGCCCATAGCGCGCAGAATCCCAGAAGCCCGATCTGCATCTGCCATATCGTTATCAGAGGGACGTGTTTCAGTTAGGCATCCAATTTTGGGCAACAAATTCGGAGCAATTTCGTGCGCAGCGCGTACTGAAAATCCGGCCTCTTCAAATATTCCAATTACAGCCCGCAGTGCAGAATCATCGCCCGACGTGAGAGCTTTTTGAAGCACAGGAACCAAGGGCATGGTGGCCGCATCAATCCGAGATGGATCGACTACGGGGCGTCGAACCGCCCCTGCCATACAGATTTCCGTCACACCCCGAGTTTTCAAGTCAGCAATGAAACTGCCAAGCTGTTCCAATGGGAAGGTGATGTCGGGCGTCAAGGTGTCCGGAGAAAAGCCCTCCATTGCGCAAACCAAGGGGCGATCTGCGAGGCAGTTCACGACTTCATCCGGTAGGGCTCCGGTTCCAGCAATAAGCGCCAGCATTGGGTTACTTCCCCGGTGTCAGGAACGAACGGTCCGAATGTCCGGTTACGAAATCGACAATCCGCTGCACGTATTCGCTTTCGTTGTCGGTGCCAACGCGGTGCGCACGCTCCATAAAGGTACCGTCACCTCTGGACAGTTCGCGAAACGCCGCGCGAAGGGCCGAGATGTCTTCGCGGGAAACGCCTTTGCGTTTCAGACCTACCAGGTTGAGGCCATCCAGTTCGCCGCGCGGAGCCTGAACCAATCCGTATGGAATCACGTCATTCGGTACCATTGTCAGCGCACCGATAATGGCGCCACGGCCAACCCGAACCCATTGATGCAATCCGGAGATCCCGCCCACGATGACGTCATCTTCGATGATACAGTGACCTGCGGCGCCGGCGTGGTTCACCATGATCACCCGATTGCCGATCTGGACATCATGAGCCACATGGACCCCGGCCATAAAGAGACAATCATCTCCGATGCGTGTGACTCCACCGCCACCTTCGGTGCCCGTATTTATCGTGACATGTTCGCGGATGCGATTGCGTTTTCCGATCTCGAGCCGAGTGTTCTCTCCACCGAATTTCAAATCCTGTGGAATTTCACCAATTACCGAGAAGTTGAAGATCACAGTTTCGTCGCCAACTGACGTATCACCGGTCACAACCACATGCGACTTAAGTTCAACACGATCGCCGAGCTTTACTTGTTCACCAACATAGCAAAACGGGCCGATGATACAGCCCTCGCCGATCTGCGCACCGTCTTCGATTATTGCACTTGGGTGGATGCCGCTCATGTTGTTTTTTCCATGTCCCAATCGACATAGGCCGAGAACTCTGCTTCGGCCGCGACTTCACCGTCAACGGTCGCACGACCGCTGAACTTAAAGATCTTACCGCCCTTTTTGCCGCGCACGGTTTCAACGTGCATCTCAAGCACATCACCGGGGATCACCTTGCGGCGGAACTTACATTTGTCGATGTTCATGAAATAGATCAGCAACTCGCTGTCGATCACGTCCATACCAACGCCCAACATCACACCGGCAGTTTGGGCCATCGCTTCGACGATGGTCACGCCAGGCATAATGGGCGTTCCAGGGAAATGGCCTTGGAAATGCGGCTCGTTCATTGTGACGTTTTTGACGCCAACCGCCGACTGATAGCCAGAGATATCCACCACTTTATCCACCAGCAGAAACGGGTAACGATGCGGCAATATCCGCTGGATCAGCTGAATGTCGGCGCTCTTGGTTTCCGTGCTCATGATTTAGTCGTCCCGTTCTGGATTTCTGATTTCCGCGTGGTTAGCAATACCGCGGCCCAAGGGCAAGCGACCCTATTCGCTGCTCTCGTCTTCCAGCTGTTTACCGTCACCAATTTCCGCGTTGATACGGCTTATCGCAGTGTCCGTCACATCGGTTCTGTCAGAACTTAGGAAAACGCTGGAACGTTCGATTACAACCGAAGCCCCTGTCTCCCGGAGAAGGTCAATGAGAACCGGTTGCGCGAGCTCAAAAAACAATTGTTGAGCTTCTTCGCTGCGGCGAGCCAACGCGTCAAGCTTTGCACGTTGGCTTTCGCGATGAGTTTGAACCTTTAGGTCAAACGCTTCTGCAAGAGGTCGAAATTCCTCGGCTTTCATGCTTGCGCGTTTTTCGGTCAGGTCTTTTTCTTCCTGACTCAGATCAGCCACGATCCGCTCGTTTTCTTCGGCTAGGAGAGTACCTTCAGTTTCAATTTCCCTGAGGACACGTTGGCCAAACTCAGAGTCCGCAAACAGTCGTTCACTTGAAATCGTCAAAACACCGCTTTGCGGGACACCGAGTTGTTGCGCAGCTGCTGGAACCACCCCCAGCAAGAATAAAAAAACGCACAGGGCCCTCAAGGGGCCCTGTCGTTTCGCTTTTGCTTTTCCAGACATTCAGGATCAGAACCGTGCCTGAACAGTCAGGTCAAAGTTCTGCTCTTTGTCGAAGTCTTCTTTCTTCAAAGCTTGTGAGAAGTTGAACCGCAGTGGGCCAAACGGAGTTTCCCAAAGAACCGACACCCCAATCACGTGACGAATTGAACCGTCAGCACCGACGATATCAGCGCCAGCTGTGTTCACATCATCGATGTTGTAGAGGTTACCGACATCATAGAACACGCCGCCCCGCAGTCCCAGCTCTTCAGGCAAGCCCAATGGGAAATCTGACTCGAAACGGGCAACCCAGTAGTAGTTACCGCCGATCGCATCGTCTTGACCATTTGACAAGTCACGAGGGCCGATACCTGCTGGCTCGAAACCGCGGAAAGTGCTGGGGCCCAGAACGAAACGGTCAAGAGTACGGCTGAAGTCATTTCCACGCCAATGCAGCGCGCCCAACTCCAAGGTCGCACGAAGAACCACTTCTTCGTTCCAAACACGTGTCTGGGCGATACCGCGAGCTGTGGACTTGTAGAACTCGTTGTCACCGCCCAAACCGGCTGCGTCGACACCAACCTCAAACAACACACCCGCGTTTGGATTCAGTCCGCCAAGTCGGCTGTCATACACGTAGGACAGGCCCAGCGAACTTGTTGTGCGTTCGCCTTGAGCAATTTCCGACGCGATAACAGCACCGTTTATCTCGTCGTCTTGCTGAGTCATTTCGCTGCGTTCCCAGCCATAGCGCAAGCGGAGCGATGACAATTCGCCGATCGCGTAGCTCAGTTGTGGCCGGAAGAACAGGGTCTCAGTGTCGTAGCTTGCGAAGCTTGAGTTTGTCGAAGACAGACCGAGGCCAAGATCGAAACGCAGTTTACGTCCCAAAAGGTACGGCTCTGAAAAGCTCAACGTGTATTGCTCGGAGTCTTGAGCAGTCGACAAAGTCAGGCCAACGGTTTGACCGCGTCCAAGGAAGTTGGATTCGCTAAGACCGATCGCGATACCAAAGCCATCAGAGACCGAGTAGCTACCACCAAGGCTAAGTGAGCCAGTTGGCTGCTCTTCGACGTCAACGTCGACAATTACTTGGCTGGGCGTTGATCCTTCGCGAGGCTCTACATCTGCCACCGCAAAGAAACCGAGGGCACGGATACGCTCTGCTGCCTGCCGGATTTCGCGTGGGTTGAACGGGTCACCTTCGACAGTGTCGAACTGACGACGGATAACGCGGTCAAGGGTTGTTGTGTTGCCCTCGATGTCGATCCGCTCAACAAAAATGCGTGGTCCGCGGGTCAGTACGAATTGAACGTCCAGAGTCAGGTCCCTCGGATTACGAGTAACACGTGGTTCGACCCGAAGAAAATCAACACCTTGCTTGATGCCCAGACGCTCCATCCGAGCGATCGAGTTTTCGACCAGCGAAGGCGAATAGATTACGCCTGGCTTGATTTTCAGAGCGTTCTGGTAATCAGCAGGATTCACCCCCGGGATCTCACTGACAGTTGTGATATTCCCGAAAGAGAACTTTTGCCCTTCGGTGATGTTCATCACCAGGAAAAAGGCATCGCGCTCTTGGGTGAATTCCACATTTGCGCTGTTCACGCGGAAGTCGACGTAGCCGCGGGATAGATAGAAGTCCCGGATGACTTGTTTGTCGAACTCAATGCGGTCAGCGATGAAAGTATCGCCGCGCAGGAATGTCCGCAAAACGTTGGCTTGCTTGGTTTCCAGAACCCGACGCAAACGACGGTCAGAATAAGCACGGTTGCCGACAAAGCTCACACGTTCAACTTCGATCGTTGTTCCTTCGGCGACTTCGAACACCAAGTCTACGCGGTTATCGCTGCGGCGGATGATGCGAGGTATTACGGTCGCCGAAACACGTCCCTGAGATGAATAGATCTCAGCGATCAGATCGGCATCAGCCTCTGCAACCTCAGGGGTAAACACACGACGCGGTTGGGAAGAGATTGCCTCGAGAAGAACATCGTCCTTTACTCGGCGGTTACCTTCCACGTTGATCTGGTTGATCGTTGGGTATTCCTCGACCTCGATCACCAATGTGCTTCCGCGCGGCGTCAATTCGACTGTCTCAAAAACACCACTGTCAAGCAAACGCTGAAAGGCGTCATTTAGCTGTCCGGCGCTAACTGTTTGGCCCGGCTCGATCCCTGTTCTAGCGATAATCGTAGAGGTTTCGATGCGGCGGTTTCCTTCAACTTCAAACGAATTGATTGTGAAAGATTGTGCCCATGCTGCCCTTGGAACGGGCATTAAACTCACTACAGCAACAAGGAAAAATAAAGCTAGTGTACGCCACAAAATCTTGTCTTGCGGCTTTTGTCCCCCGCAGGATGTGCCCGCGCCTCGCCTATATGTCATATTTTTCACTACCCAATATTTTTGGACTTTAATGCTGAGTAGCGAGATTAAGTATTCTTGTCAAAAGACCAAAATACAAAACGGCCCAGAGGGCCGCTTATTGTTGTTTTCTCATCAAACTGAGAATCACAGGAGGATCAGATACGCCCACCCTACCATCGCCAGCGCAGTGGCGCCGAAGAACAAGATCGAGTCCCAGTTCAACATGAAAAGGAAGCTAAAGCTTCGAACGGATTTCTGCAGAACTTTGGTCATCACAACCTCTGACACGATTTAAATTTCGCAAAATAAGCTAGGCGTCGAATCTGGCAGAAATGCGGCATTGTTGAGTTGAGGTTGCCACAATTAGCAGAAGAGATCGTTCGATACTGAAAAGATCATAAGTCCAAGTATGATCGAAACGCCCAACCCCATCAGTACACGCAAAACACCATCACTTGGCGGTTTACCAGCCACTGCTTCATAGGCGTAAAATACCAGATGCCCACCGTCCAACGCTGGGATGGGGAACAGGTTAAGTAAACCCACGGCAGTGGACAGAACTGCAATGAAGAAAATGAAGTTCTGAGCGCCCTGACTTGCCATCGCTCCCGAGGTTTCCGCGATCCCGATCGGCCCAGACATGTTGCAGGTGCTGATTGCGCCGGTCACCATATGCCAGATACCGGAAAGCGATCCCTCAACAACACGCAAGGTTTGCTGAACGCCCCCAGACAGAGAGTCCAATACGCCGGCAGGTTCGGTCGCGGGCTCTAGCGCCATGCCTCCAACGATGCCAATGCGCCAATGGGTAACAAATCCGCCGTCGGGTTGCGGTTCGTCTGTTCGACGAGGAGCTAACGCAAACTCCAGGTCCGCCCCGTCCCGCCAAACATTCAGAAGCAGAACCTTACCGTTTGAGCTTTCGACGTGCTCTTTAAGTTGTTCAAAGGCGAACACCGGATCGCCGTTGATTGCCGTGATGACGTCACCACGCTTTAGATCGATATCCATCGCAGCACTTCGCGGGGCGACTTGTTGGATGAGCGGCGGATAGAGCCACGGGCCGGATACATCCATTGTCTGACCGTCCCGGATGACGGTGTAATTCAACTCGGGTACCAACGGTAGAGAATCTGTGAAGCCACTCCAGGCCCCCTCTTGATCGAAGTCAGGAACCTCTTGCCCCGCAATAGCAACGATTTCGTCACCGTCTTGAAGACCTTGAACTGTACCAGGCAGTGAGAACAGTTTTCCGACCGTCAGAGGCTCTTTTGTAACGCCCTGAGAAAAGAAGATCAGTCCAAAAACAAGAATAGACATGACGAAGTTAAAGACCGGACCAGCCGCCACGGTCGCCGCTCGCGCCCAAAGCGGTGCTCCGTGCATTGTTCGACGCAATTCTTCTGGAGACTGCTCGACAATCTCGGTCATGGCTTCGTCGTCTTTGCCGGACACCGCGTTGGCGTCGCCCAGAAACTTTACGTATCCTCCAAAGGGTAATGCAGCGATTTGCCAACGTGTTCCACGCTTGTCTACGCGGCTCCAAAGGACGGGCCCAAATCCGATCGAAAATACTTCGGCATGAATACCAGACCATCGACCGACAATGTAGTGACCATACTCATGCACTGCGACAATGACGGACAACGCGATGACAAACGCGATAATCGTGTAAAGCAGGTTGCCGAATTGAGGGATCAGAGAGAGTACGTCCAAGTTTCTATCCTGCTCTTTGCGTCACGGCGTCGTCGGCCCACTTACGTGCCAATTGGTCCGTTTGCAGTACGTTATCAAGGTTCAAAGGTGCATCAATTAATCCGTCTGCAGCCTCGAACCTTTCCAAAACATGCTCAACGATTTCGGCCATTTCGAGAAAGCCAACTTGTCGAGCGATAAAGTGGTCAAGGGCGCGTTCTTTGGCGGCGTTGAAAATCGCTCCAGACAGTCCTCCGCGCTCCATCACCTGTCGTGCCAGTCGAAGCGCCGGGTACCGTGCCTCATCGGGTTCTTGAAAACGCAACTGGCCCAGCTTTGCGAGATTGAGGCGTTCGACGGGCAGATCCCGGCGTTCTGGCCAGTGTAAAGCATACCCGATTGCATGACGCATGTCTGGTGCTCCCATGTGGGCCATAACCGCGCCGTCGTTGAACCCAACTAGCGAGTGAACGATTGACTCAGGGTGTACAAGAACCTCGATGCGCTCCGGCGAGATGCCAAAGAACTCTTTTGTTTCAATCAGCTCTAGAGCTTTGTTGAACATCGAGGCGCTGTCTATCGTGATCCGTTGTCCCATATTCCAGTTAGGATGACTAGATGCCTGTTCAACTGTTGCGCTGGCTAGATCACTTATTGGCCAATCGCGGAAGGCACCACCGCTGGCGGTGATGATGATACGCTCAACCGCATCCATGTCCTCACCAACAAGTGCTTGAAACACTGCTGAGTGCTCACTGTCCACTGGCAGAAGTCGCGCGTTGTGTGCTTTGGCTGTCTCCAACACTAAAGCACCTGCGCAAACCAATGTCTCTTTGTTCGCCAAAGCCAATGTTGCGCCCTGTTTTAGCGCTTCGAGGCCAGGTTGTAGGCCAGCGGCGCCTACGATCGCGGACATGACCCATTCTGCGGGTCGTGCTGCCGCTTCGGTCAGAGCCGCCTGCCCCGCAGCGACTTCGACACCGCTGCCAGACAGCGCGTTTCGCAGATCTTCAAGCCTATCTTCGTGGGCTGTGACGGCCAGATCCGCGTTCAGGCGCCGAGCGTCTTCGGCCAGTTTTTCAATGTTAGCTCCGCCGGTCAGAGCCACAACATCATAAGCAGACGGATCGCGGTCGATCAGATCAATCGTATTCTGCCCAATGGATCCGGTTGAGCCAAAAATAGAGACTCTACGCATTACATGGCTCCGGGTGAGTAGATAAGCCCCGCGATCAGAACAAACAAAGCCGCCCCCATCATTCCGTCGAACCGGTCAAGAAAACCGCCATGTCCTGGTATGAGGTTCGAGCTGTCCTTAACGCCAAATTTCCGTTTCGTGGCGCTTTCAACGATGTCGCCGGCCTGGCTGGCCATGGACGCAAGCACTGAGATGATGACAAACAAAATACCAAACCCGGCGTGGAACGCGAAGATCGCTCCTACTATCGCGGCAGCCGCCCAGCCTCCGGCGGTTCCGGACCAAGTCTTCTTTGGGCTGATCTTTGGCCAAAATTTCGGTCCTCCAAAGGTCTTTCCCACGAAATACCCGGCAACGTCAGTTGCGACGACCACCATGATTAACCAGACCATCCAGCCAAAGCCCATGTTTTCGCGGATTGAGATGAACCCAAGCCCGGCCGCCGCAATCCAGAAGGCAAACATCGCGTATGTGCCTTTGGACTTGCTGATCTGCCCTGCTCCGACCAAAGCAGGTGCCAGAAGAAATGGCAGTTTATAGAGCGGCGGCAGATGGTAGCTAAGTATGACGGCCACCCCGGTCAGAATACCAAGCTGAACGGCCATGCCCTTTTTGTCAGGGTCGATCATACGGACCAGTTCCCAGGTCATCAATCCGCACGCAATGGCAATGAAGGTTTCAAACCACAAGCCGCCGAGCCAGACCTCGACTGAGCCGATGGCGATCAGCACCAATGCCGACAGAACCCTTGCGGTTAGATCAGACCATCGGCCATCACTCATGCCGGAACGGCTCCGAAACGGCGGTCACGAGTGCCGAAGTTTCGACACAAACGTTCAAGTTCAGCTGCCGTGAAGTCGGGCCAAAGCGTATCGATGAATTCGTATTCCGAATAAGCTGACTGCCAAAGAAGGAAGTTGGATATGCGAGCCTCGCCACTCGTCCGAATAACAAGATCGGGATCAGGAAGAACGTGTGTATCCAGATACTTGGGGAGAGTTTCCTCATCCACATCTTCAGGGCGCAAATGCCCGTCCGCCACATCTCGCGCCAGCCGTTTCGTTGCGCGAGCAACCTCGTCCCGGCCACCGTAATTCAGCGCGATAGTTAGGTGCACCAGATCGTTATTCTTGGTCTCTTCCTCCAAGGTATCCATCAAACCAGTGAGCTTGGAATCCAGCCTTACGCGGTCTCCGATAAAGCGCACTCGGATCCCGTTTTCCTTAAGAGTCCGGGTTTCCTTGATGATATACCTGCGAAAAAGGCTCATTAGTCCAGCGACTTCAGCCTGAGTGCGTTTCCAATTCTCTGTGGAAAACGCGAAAACTGTTAGATACTTTACGCCCAACCCCGGACAGGCCTCAACCACCTCACGAACGCGACGCGCCCCTGCGTGGTGTCCAAAAAGCCTTGGCCTGCCACGCGCCTGCGCCCAGCGTCCGTTGCCATCCATGATAATGGCGATGTGACGCGGCCCATTCGCAGGCGTGTTATCTGAGGATTTGAGCATGGTCCGGTTTTAGACCTGCATGATCTCGGCCTGCTTGGTTTCAAGCGCGGCGTCAACGGATTTGATCATCTCGTCGGTGAGATCCTGAACTTCACTTTCCCAGAATTTCTGGTCATCTTCTGACATTCCGTCAGATTTTGCCTTCTTGATCTGGTCCATCCCGTCACGGCGCACATTACGGATCGAGACCCGAGCGCTTTCGGCGTATTGGCCAGCAACTTTGCCCAGTTCACGGCGGCGCTCTTCGTTCAGCTCGGGAATCGGCAGCATGATGATTGTACCGTTCAGCTGCGGGTTGATGCCCAGTCCGCTTTCACGGATCGCTTTCTCAACTTTGCCAACCAGACCTTTGTCCCAGACGTTGACTGTAACCATGCGCGGCTCTGGCACATTAACGGTGCCGACCTGGTTGATCGGCGTCATCGAACCGTATGCGTCCACCATGACAGGCTCTAGCATCGAGGCCGAGGCACGCCCTGTCCGCAGCGAGGCGAATTCGGTCCTGAGGTTGCCCATAGCGCCTTCCATGCGCCGTTTCAGATCATCGGTGTCCAGTTCGAAATCGTCAGACATTCTGCTCACTCCCCGTCTTCAGGTGCTGTTGGAATGGCTCATAAGCCATCACAAATGGGATGTATAGCAATGATGATGCGGAATTGCGGCAATGACCAGAGGTGTTTCCGGCATTTTCTGGTTCTTTGCCGCACAAAAAGACCGGCCAGCGTTTGGTCTGGCCAGTCTGACGGAGTTCTTGCGTATCAGGCGTTTACGTCGACTACGACACGTCCTTTGACCTGACCATTAAGAATATCGGCACCCAATTGTGGCAGATCGCTCAGCGTCGCGGGGTGGACCATGGCTTCAAGCTTGTCCATCGGCAAGTCTGTGGCCACTCGCTGCCAGGCGCGAACGCGATTGTCATAGGGCTGCATCACACTGTCGATACCCAGCAAATTGACACCACGCAGCAGGAACGGAATGACCGTTGCTGGCAAGCCCGCGCCTCCTGCGAGACCAACGGCGGAAACAGAGGCGCCGTATTTCATCTGTCCCAAGACCCGCGCCAGCATCTCACCACCGACCGCATCCACACAACCGGACCATGTTTCGCTTTCCAATGGGCGCTTTGTGGTTTCATTTAACTCATCACGGGGAACAATTGTCGTTGCACCAAGTGATTTCAGATAGTCTGCAGTCTCTGGACGGCCAGTAACGGCAGCAACTTCATAGCCAAGATTGGCAAGAATCGCAGTAGCGACGGATCCCACACCACCAGCTGCGCCCGTCACCAAAACCGGGCCATGGCCTGGTTCCAAACCGTGATCTTCAAGTGCCATAACGGCCAGCATCGCGGTGAAACCAGCAGTTCCCACGGCCATGGCCTGACGAGTGCTCAGTCCCTCTGGCAGAGGAACCAGCCAATCAGCGCGGGCGTTAGATTTCTGTGTGTAACCGCCCCAGTGTGCCTCTCCGACGCGCCAGCCAGTCAGAACAACCTTGTCTCCGGGCTTATACCTGTCATCCGAGGATGCTTCGACCGTTCCGGCATAATCGATGCCAGGTACGTGGGGGTAATTACGGACAAGTCCACCACCTTTAGGCGACATGCAAAGGCCATCTTTGTAGTTCACCGTCGAATACTCGACAGCAACGGTAACTTCGCCCTTAGGCAGGTCATCCAGAGACAGCTGTTTGACCGAAGCGCTGGCCAGACCGCTTTCTTCGTTTTTGTCCATTACCAATGCATTGAACATATGATTTTCCTTTCGTTTTCAATGATGCAAGCAGAGCTTTTAACTCGGCTTGAGTTGTCCTATCGGGGAGTAGAGCGATGGAGTTTGTCTCCCATTCGCCCTCAAATCCAGAATTTGTCCCTGACTGTCGCGCGACGCATCCCGTCAGGTGTTTCAACCTCGACTTCTGTTCCTGCGTCCCAATGGCTCAGGCGCAGCATTCCGATCGCTACGTTTGTTTGGAAATCCGGGGACCAGGCCGCCGAAGTCACCTGCCCAACGCGTTTACCGCCGGCATATACAGCCCAAGGGCGGTCGCAGGGGGGTACTTTATCGCCCTGAATGTCCACTGGTCGGATCTGCTGAACTGGGCCTTCTTTAGCCACACGCAACAACGCATCGCGCCCGATGCAACCAATCGCGGTATGAGTGTTGCAGAATTTGCCCAACCCACATTCATGAGGCGTGTTGTCGTCGGTCATATCGTTGCCATATGACAGAAGCCCGCCTTCGATCCGTTCGATCAGATTTGGACAACCCGCGCGCACTTGCAGATCCTCACCTGCCGCAAACAAAGCGTTCCACAGTGGCATACCAACTTCGGAACCCTCGACGTAAATCTCAAACCCACCCTGTTTTGAGTACCCCGAACGAGCGACGGCCAGATCGCGGCCCTCGAATTCAAACATGTCGAACTTGAAGAACCGGATATCGCGAACGCGATCGCCAAAGATTCGCGACATCAGTTCGTCTGCTTTTGGTCCCTGCACGGCCAGAGGTGACACGTCAGGTTCGTCAACCAGAACGTCCAGTCGGTATCCGTTGGCGATACCTTTCACCCAAAGCAAAAGGTCACTGTCGGCAATCGAAATCCACCAACGGTCATCTGAAAGCTTTACGGCCACAGGATCATTCAACATCCCGCCCGTTTCATCGACGATGGGTACGTAGAAGCACTGACCCGGTAACATGCCCCTCAAATCACGCGGTGTGAGCATCTGCATCAACCGCGTTGCATCTGGTCCGCGCAGTTCAACCTGCCGTTCACAAGACACATCCCAGACCTGAACATGCGATTTAAGGTGCCGGTAGTCTGCCTCGACGCTTTCAAAAACAGTTGGCAACAACATGCGGTTGTAAACCGTGTATGCTTTCACTCCAGCAGCTTCGACACCCTCTGAGAAAGGTGTGCGGCGCAAGCGACGGGATAGAGAGATCTGAGCCAATTAGGCCTCCTCAGGCAAAAAGACCAAGTCACTGACAGGAGCGGCTGACCCTGTTTCGGTCAACATTTGATGCAACTGCCCCCGGTGATGGGTCTGGTGGTTGAAGAAGTGGATGACACATTGCGCGTAAGGCTTTGTGAAATTGTCATTTTTGGCCGCTGAGAACCACGTAAAGGGTCCGGTCAGAGGTCCATCAGGCAGATTAGTTGCCCAATCGATTATCCTCTGATCCACCGTGTCACGAAGTGGCAACCATTCTGACAGGTTCGCACACAAGGTCTTGCTTTCCGGAATGCCGCCACCCGGCCCTTGGCCTTTGTCAAAGCGCGACATCCAAATCCAATCACCCCAAAGCAAATGATTGGCTGTACCCATGATTGAACCGAAGAACGCTCCGCGCTCACTCGTCAACTCTTCCGAAGACAGCGCGGAAAGAAACTCTTTCAACTGACTGTTTTGCCAGAGATTATATCGAGCCATTTCCTGCGCGTAAGCGGCCGTGATCATCACTTTTGTCCGGACCATTCGATCGGGCAGATCTCAGCGGACTTGCCGCCAAAGTCCCAAACTCGACCATAATCGCGCACCTTGGATTTCGTGCCGCGTGCTACGATAATGTCCGGTCCCATCCAGTATTTTGAGTTCGAAACCATGACCGGGTTCTCGGGGTCGGCACCAGCCAGCATTTCAACTTCGCCCTGAATTTTTCGGCCGATTGTGATGCGGCGCTTGCTGCCGTCTCGTTCAATTTGAACAGGAGCACGCTCCGCGCCGATGATTTCACCGACGAGCATAGTGAACAGGCTGGTTGTTCCCCCTGCTTGGCCACTGAAGATCTGCAGCAACCCGTCATAGGCTGCATCCGTTGCACGCTCGTCGACATAGGCTGCAACTTTCCATTGCCCTTCGCCCATTCGTCCTGGGATGTCGACCAGCAGGCCCACATTCATGCCAGAGATATCTTCGCCTTCGTAGTGGCCTTCATCGATGATGATGCCCATCCAAGCATGGCAGTGACCTTCGGTCGGAGGGTGTGCGCCAAGCGAAACAACACATGGGCAGAACACGTCACACGAACAGTTCAGGATCAGTTCGCCTTTGATGGCCCAGTCTCTGGGCGTAATTTCCATATTTGCCATAAGCTTATCCTCCGAAAGCTAAAGGGTAGACCAGCAAGAACAAACCGCCGGCAATTAACGCAAACCCCAGCGGTCGCGTAATCGCGTGTCCGATCTGAGGGAGTTTTTCGAGAACCATAAAGAAGGTGGCCAAGCCCATCCAAAGGAGGCTCATGACCCCGCCAACAAATCCCAGCGCCATGAAACCCCAACAGCATCCGACACAGAATGCACCTAGACCCAAGCCCATGCGCAACCCGCCAGAAAACCCGGTTTTCCAATGCCCTAGAAAGTATGTCATCGGTGCATGACAAACGCCGTGGCAAACCTCTTTCACGCGGGTGAACTGAAACGCTCCTACAGCGATCAGCAGGGCTCCGGACAAGTAAGTGGACTTAGCGATGCCCAACATGTCCACGACGCCACCAAACAGCAAAACAAGCTGTACGCCGGTGATTAATGCCGCGAACCCCACCCAGACCACAAAGTAGCCAGTCAGAACCCCCAGCCATCCAATACGCGTGCCGTTCGCACTACGGATCAGGTCTTCATAGCTCCGAAGCGTTGGGACGAGTGTCGGCAGCATCATAGCCGCCATCATGATGGCCCACATCCAGAACAGAGGGCCAAACTCGGCCATCGGCATGTACATGTCCATGCGAGGATCCATGGCGCGCATGGCCTCACCCATCGGTCCGGGACGTCCAATCCAATCCAGATCCATGCTGCGGCTCATGGAATACATCAGCCACCACGACCACAGTATCAGGGCGTAGAATCCCAGCCACAATCCATTACGGAGAATCGTGCGACTCACTTATTCCTCCCGACTCAGTTCTTGCATTTCAAATGTCAGACTTTTAAATGTCAGACAAATCAAATTTCATTCACGGCGCGCAGAATATGAAAATTGACCCCCTTAAACCTGCGGATTTGTCAGCACAAATCGCTCAGGCAATTCGAGATGCAATTGTGTCCGGCGAATTGATTGTAGACGAAAGACTACCATCTGAGACCGAGTTGTCCGAGCAGTTTAAGGTATCTCGCCCCACTGTGCGCGAGGCGTTAAAGCGCCTGGCTGCACAATCGTTGATCCGTACGCAACGTGGTGCCACTGGCGGGGCTTTTGTGAACCGATTGGGATTTGAAGACGCGTATTCTCAACAAATCACAACATCAACGCTGTTGCTCTCTATGAACGCGGTCAGTTTCGATACGGCATGCGAGGCGCGCTATGCATTGGAACGCGCGTGTGCCCCCCTTTCGGCGCAACGTAGGACAGCAGACCACCTGGCCACCATGCGGGCCGAGATATTCAGACAGTCGCAGCCCGGCCTGACAGACGAAGCATTTTGCGCCTCGGACGTGGCCTTTCATCGGGCACTAGTCGATGGCGCGGGCAACCCAGTATTGTCGTACCAACTTGCGGGCGCGGTCGAAGCAATGCAGCCTCTTATGAATATGATCACCTTTACGGCCCGGTCCCGAGAGGAGATCATTGCTCTTCACAACCAAATCGCCGATGCGCTAGAGGCTCAGAACGCTCAAAGGGTTGATAAGACTTTGGTTGAGCTTGAAAATTACACGCGTAAACTGGCACAAGATGTGGCGCAGCGACGCCAAAAGCCAGCTTAGCGAGGACTAGATGATCACTGTGATCAATGCGATTGCCGCCCTTTTGACCATTGGTTTTGGCTTGTTCGGGTTTCTTGCGCCCGCCTGGACCGCGAACTCTTTAGACCTTGCTCCAACGACAAGTAACATGGGCCTAAGTGAGATGCGTGCTTCTGTCGGTGGACTGTTTGTTATCACCGGTGCAGTCGCGTTATGGCTAAACAATCCGATGGCTTACGTGATGTTGGGCGTGGTTTATGCTGGGGCAGCGCTCGGAAGGTTTGTGTCCTTGGCAATAGACAACCCACCCCTTGTCAAAGCGCTGACCTTTGGAGGAATCGAATTGGCCCTTGCCCTTTGGTTGGTATTGGCGAACTTCAACAGGGCCGCTTAACTGTTTGTTTTAAATATCATTGACGCATGGAATTCCGGGTTTGCATCCCGTCCCTTGGTCACCTATATAAGTACTGTCCTTCGGGGCTATGGACATAAACGCGCTCGTAATAAGCGGATCGGACCCGGGGGCTTATAACTACCCGGGAAAATTTACCCAAAATGGCTAAATAATCGCTTTCTCTTGCAAAAAGCAGGGCAACGCTGTTGCTCGCCATAAGCTCTTGACACGTATTTACTACCCACTTACTTTTTACCTAAGAGGTGGGAGGTGCGGTTTTTTTGGGTGGGATCAGGTTACATGTCATTAGGAACATACCTTCTCGACGACTGGCTGGAAGGCCGACACCGGTAATCCTAATTCCTCCGGAGGACGGGTTGGTGCTAGCAGATGCGTGGCGCTTCCTCACAGAGTATCCGTATGATGAAAAGAGTTCGTCTTGGAAGAGTGCTGCTGCACGAACCATTGGAAAATTCTTTGACTATTACAAAGCTCAGCAAAACCTGACGCCCACAGATTCAACCCAAGCCAATCGGCTTATCAATGGCTTTTTAACTTCACTTAGCAACGGAACGATACAACAGGATGGCTCTGATCCTCTTGGCTTGTATTGGAAACCGGTATCGAAGCAAGTGTACAGTCAGTCACGAACATACTTGAAATGCTTTGTCGATAAGCTTGAAGATTTCCACTCAGATAGCGCTCTTAAGGCGACATCTTTTTACAGCGCGGCAAGGCAAGCACGTAATACTGAACAGCGGCAAAGCCATTCGCTGCTCTATCACGTTGTGGCGCCCTCTGAGAAGACTCGGTCAAGGTCTTCGCGCATCCTACGAAAGTCACAACGTGCAGTTGAGTTTCCCGAGGATCAGCTCAATGAGCTAATATGGACCGGCTGCAAAAGGAAAAGGTCAGTGCCAGAGTTTTATGGCCATGACGGTCGGCAAACACTGGCCAGCGAGTACAACATCAACCTTATGATGGCGATTGCACTGATGGCGGGAGCAGGCCTCAGAAAGTCAGAGTTGTTTCATCTTTTTGTCGAGGATATTTGGCCGACTAAAAAGACGGTTTACTTATACCACCCTGAAGAGGGAGTTCACAGACAGCACTCAGGCCCTAATCTGACGCGCCAGGAATATCTGATGAAGGAATTCGGTCGAGTTTCGCGCCGAAGGATGCAGGGCAACCAAAAAGTGGGCTGGAAGAACTTACTGATCACCGACGCTTCTAATGAAAGAAGCCAGTGCTACTTTCTTCCAAAGTGGGAGGATCTGTTTTTTAGGCTGTTCAATGAGTATCGAAGCTTCGTTCTACCAGACGATCTCGACCACCCTTACTTGTTCATATCTCTTGATCGTGACAATTACGGGCAACCATGGACACCGGCAGCTCTGTCAAAACAATTCACAGAATCTGTGAAGACCATAGGCTTAGAACCCAGATTGGACTTTGGAACTACCCCCCACGGTTGCCGCCACTACTACGGCCAGAGCCTCGTAGACATGAAGCTATCACCCGTAGTCATTCAGGAATGCATGCATCACGTCAGCATCACCTCCCAATTGGTCTATACACGCCCGACCCCTCTAAAGATAAATGATGCGTTGCGGCAAGCCCATGCCGCAATGATGTCCAAAACCAACCTCGAAGACGGCGATCAGGCGGGTGGCATGGAAAGTAAACTGCTGATGGCCCAGTATAAAAGTGATCCATCCGGTGTATTCACTGAGCAACGGTTAGGGTTTGGGAAAGATCACCTTAATGACTGAACAATTCCGGTATTCTACCCTGAAGATTGAAAACTACGGCGGAGTGAAAATAAACACATCCGAAACTCAAATTTGGGTCAAGGACGATCTCTGTGGCTGGAGGTCGCTATTCCGCAAATTGCTCAAGGAAGGTGAAAAAGAAAGAGCAGAGGCGTCGATATACTCGAGCAACCTTAGGGCGGGAAAAGAAATTCGCAAAGGCACTTCTAAAGCTAAGTCCAGGCATCATGATCTACATGGAGGCTGGAAGCGGGAGCGTATCTCGGAGCTGCGTGACGCATCGTCAGTCCTGGAGATTCAAGCTTTTTTCGAAGGACTTGTTGATGAACAGGAAAAAGCTTCGAATAAGCCGGCTAGGTATAGGGCGCAGCGATCCATTCGGAAGTTTTTGGAAGTCGCACTAAATAATTCACTGGTATTACTGCCAATGACGCGCAGAGGACAGCTGAGCTGGCATCCATATAATCCAACAGTAAAGCGGGATACTGAACTCGCAAACAGTGTCGAACAAATTCTGTCAGGTTGGACTGATGGAAAGACGCAATCCGTTGCAGCTGCATTTTTTAACTACACAGAAATGAAGCATGCGTCTCAACTGACTGAAGAGTTCTGCAATTCATACTATCGCACCTCGTTTGTGAAGGCCTTACCGTCAAATAGAACGTCATTGTACAACAGAACGTTAGAAGCGATTGCCAGCGTTGCTCGAGAGCAAGATCCAAACTACTTTGCCCCCCCTCTCAACCGAGAAAGTTATGTTGCCGTAAGGAAGCTGACTGACGCAGATTTTTGGTGGCTGACGGACACGTCCAAAGGTGGTTCTTCAGAGTGGGCGACATGGCAGGAAATGGCAACGCAATGGCTTACCAATGCGACTGACAAAAAGCTCGATGGCAAAGTCAACGCGATCACTCATTTTGTCAGATTTCTCCGCGAAAACTCCAAGGAGATACTGAACCCTCGCCAGGTTCGGCGGGAAGATATCGCGGAAGTTAATTTCTCGGAAGAGCCATATTTTATTAGCTGGCTAGAAGAAAATATCGCGAAAGAGCCCTCGTACAAAACGATGACCGCCCTGTACCAGTTCTTTGCCTACGTGGAAAAGGAATACAGATACGAAGAACCAGATGCTGCCTTTCTGAACCCAGTCCATGAGACCGACTCACGGCGTTTCTTTTCGAGTTCCACCAACCGTGGCAAGAGTGACAAAAACCCCCTGCCCTCAGAAATCATCCAAATGGCAATCGAGGTCATCACCGAAGAAGACTTCGCTTTTCCGAAGACATTTAGGAACCAGTATCTAAAAAACAGATTTACAAGTAGCGGCGAACAAGAAGAAGTCTGGTGCCCGGTGGTTGCAACTGCACTTCTCACGTTATTGACCCTTCCAATTCGAACACTGCAAGCATGCTTACTCGACTCCGGTGAGGCCGACGAATATCTTGTTGATGGCAATGGCAAACTCGCAAAAAATGACCATCCACTGACCCAAAAGGGTCGTGACGTGGGTTGCCTTCGAACATTCCCAGGCCGTCTGGGTTCTGATAGCTTTGTGGGGTTCTTTATCAACACAAACAAAACAGCTGTAAGTTCGTCTACAGAGCTGGAAACCGGATATGAAATTCCTTGGCACGAAGAACGCCTGATAAAGCAACTTCATCGACTTCGTGAATGGCAAATTAGGTATAACCCCGTGCCAATGATGCTCTCTAGATCTGAGCTCAAGGACAAAAGCCAGAGGGTTAACTCAACACTTCCCAACCAGCCCAAGTACACCTTCTTGTTCCGTGATGCGACAAGTGCGAAGAACAAGCTATTCCCTATAACCAACGCAAAAATAACATCATTCTGGGGACATGTTAGTCTAGAAGTGCAAAAGCGCCTCAAAAAGCTGGGTCAGTCGGTCCACTTGGTTCGCTGGATAGAAAAGGGTAGCACAGCGGAACCCCACCCTTTGTATACACTACACAGCTTGAGAGTCTCCGGAATCACAAACTTCATTGAGCATGGTGTCCCAATTCATGTTGTCTCGGAGTTTGTTTCTGGCCACGCACAGCTTATCATGACGCTATACTACACTAAGCTGAATCCAGCCGCCATTCGCGACAAGTTAGACTTAGCCTACGAAAATATGAAAGCTGTTTCCGAGGAAGACTTCTTCGATAAACTCGAAGAGATGTCAGATCGTTTCCTCGAAAACCAATCTGAGGGCTCGCCTGGAAAGAAAACTCTACTCGAGTCAGAGCCTGGTTTTTGGAGCTTTGATATTGATGGGGTGTGTCCCGTTGGTCGCTCCAATTGTAGTTCGGGTCGTTTGAATGGGCATTCCGAAAATGGAAAGCCGATCTTCGGATCTATTATTCCTGATGGTTTCAACTGCTCTCAATGTAGGTTTTGGCTGACGGGGCCAGACTTTTTGGTTGGCCAGGCGACCATGTTCAACAACCTTTTGTATGTAGTTCGAGAACGATCTGCTGAACGCGAAAGAATATTCGAGAAGATCGAGAAACAGCGCAACTCAGGAAATACAAGAAAAGCTAGAATTCTTGGTGAACAGTTAAAGAAGATCGAAGATGAGCTGACCGACAAGGTGACTTCTCTCGGAATTCGCCTTGAAAGGTTTTACGCATCCAAACAACTTGAAAGTGATAACAAAAACAGAGCTAGTTCTGAACAAACTCCTCACGCAATGCTGACTTCAATGAGTGCTGACGAACTACACATTGTGCTTGAAGAAACAAAGTCTTGGGAGTTGGTAGAGTTCGCGGCTCAGTCCTTCGAGTTCTTTCCACACATTCCAGTGTCTTCAGCTCGCTTCAGGAAACAATTGCTTTTGGAACAAATGGCTCAACGGAACGGGTTGAAACCTCTCTTCCTGCATCTCTCAGATGACGAGGCCCAGGCAGCAGCCAACAAGCTCACCGACCTTTTGACCAAATCTGTCGGACGAGAAGCTTTAAACAGCCTGATGTCTGGTGAGCAATCCCTCCTCGAACTGGGACTAGTCGGTGATTTTGAAGTCGCAATCGGTGACGCGATCTCTACGCCATTACTCATGAACAAAACCAGGAGTCTATTGGAGGCAGCTAGCAGTGACTAAGAGTACAGCGCGGATGAAACACGAAAGCGTTGATCGATTCAATGGGTGGGTTGCACAACGAAAAGCCAAGAAGGACTGGGACGAATACATCCGAAGAGGCCAGCTGAATCGAAGTGAAATCTCAACTGAATGTGGGTTTGCCAGGTCGGCTTTCTCAACCAACGATCTACTGAAATCTGCTTTAGCTGAAGCAGAGAAGAATTTGATCATGGAAGGCATTCTTTCACCAGCACCCGTTTCGAACGAGTTTAGTGATCAACAAGAAAAACAAGCGTCTGTTGGTCCAGACCCTAGAGATCAGGAAATCAAGCGGCTGAGAGAACGTGTGTCCTTGCTTGCCGCAGAAAACGCTGAACTCAAAGCGCAGTTGAAGTCTCGAAACACAATTCTGGATGAAATCATTCCGAGTGGTCGCCGAGTCACCCTTGGAGATCAGCTATGAGAAGAGCCCGCGAGCTTTGGTTTCGGAGCCGCGCCACCCTCGCAGCAAGTGACTTATCTGGCACCGGGGGAGTGTCAACAGGGTTGGTGCGGCCCGCAGTGACGAAGGAGCGAGGACACGGCCCTGTTGATACGAAAACGGTGTCTGATACGTCTAAATGCGAGAGTGTGGATGCGGAAACGGCAAAAAAGCGTGGCTTTGGTTTTGGAGGGTCGTCATCTGAGCAAATTAGGAACCTGAACTATGTAACCTTTCTTCGTGAAGATCCGGATTTTGTCGGAATTGGTAACGCTCGCGCTGGAAATCTGGTCAAAGCTTTCGGAAAGGACCTTCACGCTGCGATTATCAGAAAAGACAAGCGAATCAATGAAGTACTGCCGCTTGAAGTTGCCGCCACCCTCTGTTCGATTTACCCACAGAAGATAGAACAAGCCCGTTTAGCACTATTCCTAGACCAACTCGGCATTAACAAATGGGTTGGTCGATTAATTGTTCGCGCCTGGGGATCTCGTGGCGTTGAAGCACTTAGTAAAAACCCATATCTACTTGTTTCCTGGCTTAGCTGGTCAAAAGTTGATGAACTCGGCTTAGCAATGGGCGCCAATGTCAATGACGCTAGAAGGCTCGTAGCGGCCGTAGAAGCCGTGTTGTACACCCGGCTAGAACGCGGGCACACTTGGACCCCAGAAAACACCCTGAAGGCGCGTGTGAGGGCGCTCCTTGGCTCTGATGAGCTTATCGCAGAGGCGCTAGATGCGTCGGTCAGACACATGGGGGCAATCCTGGTTGCGGGGGGATACCAGCCAATCGGTGCTGGCGTCATGGAAAGAATGCTCGCTGAACGAGCTCTGAGGCATTCTCAAGCGCAGGGGGACCTTTTTAGGACCGTGATTGATACCAGCGCTATTGACAGCATTCTCAAGCCAATAGAGCGAAAACAGGGCTTCCCCTTCACTCATCAGCAACGAAGAGCAATCGAAACCGCAATCAACCATCCATTCTGCCAGTTGGGTGGATATGCCGGCAGTGGCAAGACAAGCGTATTGAAAGGTGTCTGCACCGTGGCAGTCGCGAATGGCCGAACGGTTCACCTAATGGCTTTAGCAGGGAGAGCAGCAAAAAGGATTACAGAAGCCACAGGTTTTCCAGCATCCACCATCTATAAGTTCATCAAAGACCATCAGGGAAGCGAACTGAGTTCCTCGCATATGATTGTCATAGATGAAGCCAGCATGGTCAGCCTGCCGGACTTGTATCGTGTTATCCGAGTTTCAGGAGATGCGCAGATAGTCCTCACAGGAGATCCCGCACAATTGCCGCCTATCGGTTTTGGCACCCCTTTCAATGACTTAATGCGAGACGACGACACCCGCTCAATAACACTGGATCGTGTTCACAGACAGTCAGAAAATTCTGGTATTCCATCTATTGCAGCAAGTGTGCGGGAAGGCATCACCCCAAACCTGTTTGGTTTTTCTGGTGCGGGTGAAGGCGTCAGCTTTTTTGATGCAGCACCAGAAAAAGCCGCAGAAATCATCAAGAGCATCGGGCGTCAATTTGTTCAGGCAGGAACTGAGCGGGACGATATTCAGATCATCTGTCCGGTCAAAAGGCATGCAGGCGGCGTTATTGCGCTAAATAACTATTTTTCAAGACTGAAACCCAACCGCCGGACTATGCTTGGTAGATCGGATATCAGAGTTGGAGATCCAGTCGTTTACCTAAAAACAGACCTCGAAAGAGGACTGCGCAATGGCTCTCTTGGCCGACTATTGGAGCCTGATTTGGCCGAATTTGATGGTAACGAAGTTGAGCTGACTTGGTCAGATTCAGATAATATAGACCTCGCCTATTGCCTGACAGTCCACAAATCTCAAGGCTCTCAGTGGCGACGTGTGATTATGCCCATTTTCGGTCGCGGAAACAGTAAATTTGTAGACAGGTCAATGGTTTACACCGGAATAACTCGTGCATCTGAGCAGGTTGTTCTGGTTGGCGACTTCGGCGCACTGAAATCTTCTGTTGAAGGTCAAACAGCAGCAAACAGGCGAGCAACAGCAATGGACTACCACATCGAGAGGTGTCTCAATGCCTGACAAATTCAATACTGAAACAAATGAGTACAGAGCGGCACTTGCTTATTACCAGACTCTAAAAAAAGAAACTACCGACCCACGAAGTCAAAGATGCTTAGAGAACGTCTGGACAGTGGGTAACAAAATGCTTGAGCAAGGAAATAAGATCACCGCTACAGCAATAGCTAGTCGATGCGAAGACCAGTTTGGTGAGCCAAAAGTACAGACAATCTACAATAATAATTCAGGGCTAAACCCGCTCGTTAAAAAACTGAGAGCAGCTCACAAGGCGTCGCCTGGTAAGCACAAAAACAAGTCAGGCAAACCAACGGTTGGCCAATCAATGAACACAGTGCTTGATGCCGTCGCTAGTCCTAAGCATCGCTCCATAATTCGAGATATGTTCTTGGAGAACCAGCAGCTGAAGGAAGACATTCGCATACTTGACGCTTTCTTAAAGGAGTTAAATGCGGCCGATTTTGCAACGGGTAAACCTCAAGTCGCCAGCACTCAGATTGCAGATCAGACGAAGCCTAGTCTGACACAGGAGGAAAAAGCGTCCATCCAAGAATTTCTAGAATTTACACTTTTCAACGAAGGCTACGACCTTCGGGATGGGGAGATCTTCAAGGGACGCCGCCCGCTTCAGGCCACCGGTTTCGTTGCCGCGATCAAGAATGTGCTCGAAGACTGATAGGCACTTGAAACTGGCAGTATGTACGGCCTATATCTGTAGCGTCCTTCGGGACTATGGACATAAAGGCGCTTGTAATAAGCGGGCCGGACGGGGGTGCGATTCCCCCCAGCTCCACCAAAAACCCTTTCATTTGGAGGGCGTGAGGGGCTGAATTAGGGTCGACGGACGTCTAAAGAAGTTAGCTTTGTTTCGGCGGGGTGCCACCGTATCGGCCCAAAAAGTACAATTGCAAATGACAATCGTGCTCCGGTAGCAGTCGCTGCGTAAGCAGTGCCTAACACCGAAATCTAAGTCCAGTTCACTAGCATGACCTGGCGGGGTTCGTAGGCACCTGGCAACAGAAGCCTACACTTCCATCTGCAATTCGTGTTGACCGTCGCTAGCTGGTCCTTTTTTTGTATTGGCCGACCAACGGAATTTGTTCGAATGATGTGGCCATAGTTAATGCTCTTGTTTAGTGTCGAGCTCAACGACCAACCGGGCAGCTTCGAGAGGCAGATTCAGAACATCTTTTTTGAATTCCTTTGCTGAGCAATACCTTAACGGAGACGCCCCTTTAAGATGTAACAAGAACAACAATGACCGAAGCACAAAAACAACGCCTTGAGCGCCAGCTCTGGAACATCGCCAACGAGCTGCGCGGCAAGATGGATGCCGACGAGTTCCGCGACTACATCCTGGGTTTCATCTTCTACAAGTACCTCTCAGAGAAGCAGCACCTCTTTGCAAACAAGCTTCTTGAGACCGAGGAAGTCACTGACTACGTCGATTTGACCGACGAGGAGGATCTTGAAGCCATCAAGGAGGAGTCGCTCGAGAAGCTTGGGTACTTCCTTAAACCCGAAGAGCTCTTCAGTGCCATCACGAAGAAGGGGAACATCAAGGTTGATGAGGATGACGAGGAAGAAGTCGGAAACTTCATCCTTGAAGACCTTCAAAGCATCCTCAATGCCATCGAGCAAAGCACGATGGGCAACGAGAGCGAAGACGACTTCAACAAGCTCTTCGAAGATATCGACCTGGCAAGCACGAAGCTTGGACGCACTCCGAACGCTCGCAACAAGCTTATTGCGAAAGTACTGGCACACCTAGACGCCATCGACTTCCAGCTTGGACAAGTGGATTCAGACGTTCTTGGCGATGCCTATGAATACCTTATCGGGCAATTCGCATCCGGAGCCGGGAAGAAAGCCGGGGAGTTCTATACTCCGCAACAGGTTTCACGGGTCCTCGCGAAGATCGTGACTCTTGGAAAGACCCAGATCAAAAATGCCTATGATCCGGCATGTGGTTCAGGTTCCTTGCTTCTTCGCATCGCGAAAGAAGCGGACGTTGGCGAATTCGCAGGACAAGAACTCAACCGAACAACCTACAACCTAGCGCGGATGAACATGATCCTTCACGATGTGCATTTCTCGCGCTTCGACATCCGGCAAGAAGACACTCTTGAGGAGCCGCAACACCTAGAAGAGCGCTTTGAGGCGGTAGTGGCAAACCCACCCTTCTCAGCGAAATGGAAGAGCTCTGACAATCCCCTTCATGAAACGGATGACCGCTACAGTCAGTACGGCCGCCTAGCGCCGAGCTCAAAGGCTGACTACGCTTTTGTACAGCACATGATCCACCAGCTTGCGGACAACGGAACCGCAGCCGTAGTGCTGCCACACGGGGTGCTTTTTCGCGGCGCGGCTGAAGGCATCATCCGCGAGTACATCATCAAAGACCTCAACTACCTAGATGCGGTTATCGGCCTTCCACCGAACCTTTTCTACGGGACATCCATCCCCGCTTGCATCTTAGTTCTCAAAAAATGCCGTGTGCATGATGAAGACATCCTATTTATCGATGCGAGCGCTCACTACGAGAAACGCGGAAATCAAAACTATCTTACCGACGAACACGTAAACAAAATCGTTCAGACGTACGAAAAACGCGAAACCATCGAGAAGTACGCGTATGTCGCGCCAATGTCCGAAATCGTCGAGAACGACTACAACCTGAATATCCCTCGTTACGTAGATACGTTCGAAGAAGACCAACCAATCGACCTACTGGCAGTAACTGCTGCTCTTAAGGGATTGGACGAAGCTATGGCTGAGACTGATGCCACCATTGCGGGATTTACCCAAGAGCTTGGTATTCCAAGTCCGTTTGCCTCCTAAGCCCATACCCATGACACAAACAGAACAACAGAACATGCCAGCGCTAAGATTTTCAGGGTTTAAGGATACTTGGAAGAAACGAAAGCTTGGTGAATTGGGATCATTCAAGTCAGGTGTGGGCTTCCCAGAAGCGGAGCAAGGCGGAACGAGTGGCGTACCGTTCTACAAGGTTTCGGACATGAACCTGCCTGGCAATGAAGCCGTGATGACGACCGCCAACAACTACGTCACTGACGAACAAGTGTTACGGCTGAGATTCAAACCAATAGAAGCACACGCAGTCATTTTTGCGAAGGTAGGGGCCGCAATCTTCCTAGAGCGGAAACGTCAGGCCAAAGACTTCCTACTCGACAACAACATGATGGCATTCATTCCTGGTGACGATGTTGCACAGGACTATCTAAGTCATCTCTTCTCGGTTCTGCGCCTGTCTAGGTTTGCACAGGTCGGCGCGCTCCCATCCTATAACGGCTCTGACCTAGCGACGATTAAGCTTTATCTTCCCTCCATCCCGGAACAACGGAAAATCGCGGGATTTCTTGGGGCAGTGGATACGAAGATCGCGCAGCTAGCCGAGAAAAAGCGTCTCCTTGAGGACTATAAGAAAGGCTGCACGCAGCAGTTCTTTTCCCAAAAAACTCGGTTTACGGACGACGCTGGCAACAGCTTCCCTGACTGGGAGGAGAAGCGGTTGGTTGAAGTATTTTCATGGATCAACACAAATAGCTTATCGCGTGAGCGCCTGACCTACGATGGCGGTAACGTCCAAAACATTCACTACGGAGATATCCACACAAAGTTCGCTGCAAACTTCCATCAGGAAGCTGAACCTGTTCCATATGTCAAAGACGCGACGTCAGCTGACTTCAAGCCGGAGCAGTTTTGCAAGGTCGGTGATATCGTGATCGCAGACGCATCGGAAGATTACGCAGATATTGGGAAAGCCATCGAAATCGTCTCTCTGAGCGAGACGCCCTTGGTCGCAGGACTACACACCTATATCGCCAGACCTAAACCTGGGATGGTTCAAACTGGCTTTCCAGGCTATCTTTTGCGCAGTGCGCCAATGCGCCGACAGATCGTGCGTATTGCGCAAGGCATTTCCGTTCTTGGAATTTCTAAAGGCAATCTTGAGAAGCTCACGTTTTTTCTCCCCCACCCCGACGAGCAGCGCAAAATCGCAGACTTCCTCTCTGCTCTCGACCGCAAGATCCACCTCATCAGCCAAGAGTTGGCCCACGCCCGCAATTTCAAGCAGGGCCTGCTTCAACAGATGTTTGTGTAAGCGCCCTGCCCTATGGAAAAGCTCAAACACGAAATCCAACGGATTAAGCGCCACCGATTAGACTACTACCACAGCCATCTGGACCTGGTAGATGGATACATTGACGAAAAGCCTGATATCTCGATTGAGACCTGCAAAGCTCTCATAGAGGGTATCTCAAAGCTTTCGCTGCATCTTCTCAACCAAGAGCCGCTCGATAGCCACAACGATGAAAAGTTTCAGGCGCTGGTGAAGCGAGCGCTTTCTGAGCTTCAAAAAGGTCGTGGCTTCTCAGATGCGGATTTGTGCAAACGCCTCTCTGGCGTGGTCCACTACATCGGTGAGGTCCGCAATGAGCACTGCGATATCGGGCATGGTCGCGCTTCGCTCAAAGAGCAAGTCAACGACGCAGAGTTTGCCGACCTAATTGTCGGGATCACGGACAATATATGCACTTACATGCTGCGCCGCTTGGACCAGTTGGCAGACAAGGTCACGGAGTATGAGGACCACCCGGAGTTCAACGACTTCCTTGACGAACAAAACCCGCTCCCTGGGAAAATCCGGTACAGTCGAGCCCTCTTCGACCAAGAATTTGAAACCTATGAGATCGAGCTTGGCGATTTCCTATTAGAATTTGACCCCGAAGAAGAATGACACAGACAGAGCAACAGCTAGAGAACGCCCTTATCGCGCAGCTTGAAGACCTGGGCTGGGATAAAGTGACGATTGCCGATGAGAATGACCTTCTGGTCAACCTCAAGCGTCAGCTGGAAAAGCATAACAAGCTGCTCCTCTCTGACCTCGAGTTCCGGCAAGTTCTCAATAAGCTCGCTCGCGGAAACATCTTTGAGAAGGCCAAGATTCTCCGCGACAAGGTGGACTACACCCGCGACGATGGAACGACCGGCTATATCGAGCTCATCAACCAGATTCAGTGGTGCAAGAACCAGTATCAGGTGACGCATCAGGTCACTATGACCGGCAAGTACACGAACCGCTATGACGTGACCTTGCTTGTGAATGGCCTGCCCCTCGTGCAAATCGAACTCAAGCGCCGAGGCCTTGAGATGAAAGAGGCCTTCAACCAGACCAATCGCTACCACCGCCATAGCTTTTCTGCGGGCTACGGGCTCTTTGGCTACATTCAGCTCTTCGTCATCAGCAACGGGGTCAACACCAAGTATTACGCAAACAACCCGGTGAACCGGCGGGACTTCAAGCAGACCTTCTTCTGGGCCGACGAAGAGAACAAGAAAATCTCGCAGCTCAGCGAGTTTGCAGAGGCCTTCCTCGAAAAGTGCCAGCTCTCAAAGATGATCACGAAGTACATCGTTCTGCATGAAAGTGACCAGCTGCTCATGGCGCTGCGTCCCTACCAATTCTATGCGGTTGAAGCGATTGTCGAGCGTGTCGCGAACACGCAGAAGAACGGCTACATCTGGCACACAACCGGCTCAGGAAAGACCCTGACATCCTTCAAGGCCGCTCAGATACTTACGCAGAGCTCGAAGGTGCATAAAGTGGTCTTTGTCGTAGACCGCAAAGACCTCGATTTCCAGACCATCAAAGAGTTCAACAGCTTCCAAGAAGGAAGCGTCGATGCGACCAATAATACCAAGAAGCTGGTGGACCAGTTCTCGAACGATACTCCCCTCATCGTGACCACGCTTCAGAAGCTCAATACAGCCATCAGCAAAGAGCGGCACCTGAAGGTGATGGAGAAGCTTAAGGACAAGCGCATGGTCTTCATCTTCGATGAATGCCACCGCAGCCAGTTCGGAGAGACCCACAAGCGCATCACAGACTATTTCGATAACGTGCAGATGTTCGGTTTCACCGGAACGCCGATCTTCGCAGACAACGCCGCGAAGAATGCCCTTGGGAAACGCACGACCAAAGACCTCTTCGGAGAATGCCTGCATCGCTATGTCATCACCGATGCCATCCGAGATGAGAACGTCCTGAAGTTCTCAGTCGAGTACATCCGAACCGTTAAACGCAAGGACCAGGTGGAAGACATCGAGGTCGAAGCCATCGACACAGCCGAGGTCATGGAGGCCCCTGCCCGTCTCGAGAAGATCGTGGACTACATCATCGCTAACCACGACAGGAAGACACATAGCCGCGGCTTTACAGCCATCATGTGCGTCTCCAACGTGAAGAGCCTGATTGCCTACTATGAGCTCTTCAAAACCAAGAAGGAAGCTGGAGAGCACAACCTCAAGATTGCGACCATCTTCTCTTACCAAGCGAACGAGGAAGATGCCGACGCCGATGGCCTTGGTGATGCAGATGACCTGCCGGACGAAAGTCGCCCGGTGAACAAGCACAGCCGGGAGAAGCTGGACGAGTACATTGCCGACTACAATGCGATGTACGGGACCAACTATTCAACCAAGGACAGCAAGCTTTTCTACAACTACTACAAGGATGTCGGAAAGCGCGTGAAAGCGCGGCAGGTTGATATCTTGCTCGTTGTGAACATGTTCCTCACCGGCTTTGATAGCAAGCCGCTCAACACGATCTACGTCGATAAGAACCTCAAGTACCACGGGCTTTTGCAGGCCTATTCTCGCACCAACCGGACAATGGGTGCGAAGAAGTCCCAGGGGAATGTGGTGGTCTTTCGCAATCTCAAGCCCGCTACTGACAAGGCAATCGAGCTCTTCGCGAACAAAAACGCGCAGGAGGAAATCATCCTCGCTCCCTACGAGGACTATGTGAAGAAGTTCGAGGAAGCGACCGCGATGCTCTTTGCCATCACGCCGACCGTCGAGAGTGTGGATGAGCTCCTCACCGAAGAGGATGAAGCTGCCTTCGTGCAAGCCTTCCGTGAGTTGATCCGGGTGAAGAACGTGCTGGATTGCTTTACGCAGTTCGACTTCTCCACCCTGCCCCTTGATGAACAGACTTTCGCTGACTTCCGCAGCAAGTACCTTGACCTCTACGACAAGGTGCGGAGTGAAAAAGAAAAAGAGAAGGTTTCGATCCTTGATGACCTGGACTTCGAGGTTGAGCTCATCAGTCGCGACAAAATCAACGTCAGCTACATCATCAATCTGCTACGCGATATGCAGAACAAAAAGCCTGAAGAGCAGGCCAAGGCTCGCAAGAGCATCATGGATGTGCTCGACACCGAGGCTCAACTCCGCAGCAAGAAAGAGCTAATCGAACGCTTCATCTCGCAGCATTTCCCTGACATACCGGCAAGCGCCGATGTGGGGGAGGAATTCGATAGCTACTGGCAGGCAAGAAAACAGGAAGCTATCGCGAACCTGAGCGAGGACGAAGGCCTCAAGCAAGAAGGCCTTGAGAAGGTTATTGGAACCTACCTCTTCACCGAGAAGACCCCAATGCGGGACGACGTTATCGGGATTATGGAAAAGCGCCCTGGCCTAAGAGAACGTCGCAGCGTGGCAGATCGCGTGATCGAGAAGATCAAGGCGTTCGTGGAAACCTTCATCGACGGCGTTGACTAAATCAGTAACTTCGCAACAAGATTTACCTAAAGTGTTCTCGGTAAGAAATTTTCCCAGTTTTAGGTAAAAAACATCTTCTTTACCGCAGTTCTTTGTCATATTTTTAAAGGCAATCAATCAAACAGTAAACTTTTCGGGAGTCATAAGGGGGCGGTACCCGGCGGCTCCACCAACATCCTTCGTTTGAGGATCATGGGGCCGAAATAGGATCGACGAACGTCTAAAGGGGTTAGCTTTGTCTCGGCTGTCTGCCACCGTTATCGGCGAAACTAGTACAATTGCAAACGACAATCGTGCTCCGGTTGCAGTTGCTGCGTAAGCAGTAACTAGACCGAAACTTAAGCCCTTGCGCCTAGCCGCGTAAGGCGGGGTTCGCAGGTACCTGGCAACAGAAACCTGCATTTCACTTCAAATGTCTGATGTTTAGCTCTGAGTTTGTTAACGTTCAGAGTTTTTTCACCCTTTTCCTCGATGCTGTCCCCAACAGGAAAAGGAGAACTGAGATGGCGCACGCAGATGTACTCAGAGAGTGGTATTCGGAGGTTTGGGAAAACGGAAACACAGATGCAATCGACCAGTACTTTGCTGCGGATACTATGGCTGAGGGTGTAATCCCAGAGATGCAGGTTGGTGCAGATGATTTCCGTGATCTTGTCTCGGCCTTTCGGCACATCCTCGGGGATATCAAGGTTGAGCTTCCCAAAGTTGTGGAGGGCGGTGATTGGGTTTCCGCAATTATACACCTGACGACCTCGCGTGCCGACAACGGAGCTCCTTTACAAGCTACAGGAAGCGTATTTGCGCGGGTTAAAGATGGGCGAATGGTCGAAGCGTATAATCAGTTTGATTTTATCTCCTTGTTCGAACAGCTTGGCCAATTCCCGCAGGATACCCTACCCGTATGTATGACCGGTCAAAGGCTCGACTGGGCGTAACCTGCAGCTCGCAATCTTGACCCTTTAAGAAACTGGCCCTAATCAGGGGGTATGGGGTAAGATTGCGAACGCCCCGTGAGGCGTCAGCCCAAGTTTCGCATGTATCCGCTGAAATCAGGAGACATGCTATGCCTGCGCCAAACTCGATAACACCCAAACAACTCTTGCGACTGATCGGAACGCCTCAGGCCCCGTTAGTGATAGACGTTTGTTTAGATGCTGACTTCGAATCTGACCCTTTCCTGATCCCAGCATCTGTTCGCCACAGCGCGCGCGATATTCCGGGTTTGATTGATCTGATTGGGAGCCGCCAAGCTATTATCGTCTGTCAGAAAGGTAAAAAGCTAAGTCAGGGGATCGTCTCATGGCTAAGAAGCGAGGGTTGTCAGGCTGAATTCCTTGAGGGCGGAATGTTTGGCTGGCGGGAAATGTCTGACGCCCCTCGAGTTCCTGCCGCGGCTATACCAAACTCTGATAATGGATCTTCCATTTGGGTTACACGCCACAGACCCAAGATCGATCGGATCGCTTGCCCGTGGCTGATCCTTCGATTTGTGGACCCCAATGCCCGTTTTCTTTTTGTTTCTCCGTCTGAGGTTGAAAGCGCTGCGCAAGTCTTTGGAGCTACGCCATTTGATCTCGAGGGAGCTTACTGGTCGCATCGAAACGACCGCTGCACATTCGATACGATGCTGGATGAATTCAACTTACACACACCCGCTCTCTACCGTTTGGCGACAGTTATACGCGCGGCCGACACCAATCAGCATGAGCTAGCACCAGAAGCTGCGGGACTATTGGCAGTGTCGGTCGGGTTGTCGCGCCAATATCGAGACGACCACCAGAATCTAGAAGCCGGCCTAAACCTCTACGACGCCTTGTACCGTTGGGCGCGAGACGGTTTCGATGAACGACACGACTGGCCAACGGACCGCAAAAAATGACTCCCTCAATAGCCGAGATGGTGCGAGTTTTCGGTCGCATTGGACTTTTGTCATTTGGCGGGCCTGCCGCCCAAATCTCATTGATGCATCAGGAATTGGTAGAAAGACGGCCATGGCTGGATGAGCAAACCTATTTACGCGCTCTGTCGCTTTGTATGCTTCTGCCCGGGCCCGAAGCGATGCAGCTGGCCACCTACGCGGGTTGGCGATTGCGAGGTGTTGCAGGCGGCTTAGTTGCCGGAGCCCTTTTTGTTTTGCCAGGTGCTTTCATAATCGCTCTACTGGTTGGCTTGTATGCAGCATTCGGTAATCTTCCTTTGGTTCAAGCCGGGTTTCTGGGGGTTAAGGCGACGGTCATCGTTTTCGTGCTGCAAGCGCTTAGAAATTTGTCGCGTAAGGCTCTTACAGATATCGAACACCGAATGGTCGCCGGGCTGGCGTTCCTTGCGATTTTCGCGTTCAACCTCCCTTTTCCACTTATAATCCTTGCAGCTGCTGTTTGGGGTTATGTGCGTTTCGATGAAGAGGTGCAGCCCGCCGCTACGCCCCCTGCCCCCAAAGCCACCGGAGCTTTGCAAACTGCCGCATTTTGGCTTGTGTTATGGCTTGGACCACTGTTCGCACTCAGTTTGAGCGGCCAAAAACTATTGAGTGATTTGGGTTGGTTCTTTGCACGCCTCGCAGTCGTCACGTTTGGGGGCGCATATGCTGTGCTTGCGTACATGACACAAACCGTCGTGGAAAAAAACAACTGGATCAGCACAGATCAAATGATCGACGCGCTCGGATTGGCCGAAACGACCCCTGGCCCTTTGATTCTTGTTACGCAATTTGTGGCCATGCTGACGGGGCAAATTTCTGGCGGTCCTTCATTGGCCATCGCAGCCGGCGCAGTTGCACTCTGGGCCACTTTTGTCCCGTGTTTTCTGTGGATTTTCCTCGCGGCCCCCTATCTGGATCAACTTGCGGCCCGTCCAAGGCTGTCCGCTGCGCTGCACGGAATTACAGCCGCCGTTGTGGGCGTGATTCTTAACCTTTCCGTTTGGTTCGGGCTTAACGTTCTTTTTGCAGAAGTTCCTGAGAAATCCTGGGGGGCAATGACTTTGCCTTGGCCAAAGCTGACGACTTTGGATTTTGCTGCGCTTGCGTTGACTTTGGCGGCTAGTGCGTTGATTTTCCGATTTAAACTGGGAATGGTGACAACCTTGTCGATTGTGGCTGCTATCGGAGTTGGTCTTCACTACGTTTGAACAATCCTTGCATCCGTGGTCTTTCGTTTCCTCTGAAATCCCTTATGCTGATAGTGACCACTTTTGAGGATTACACATGTCGCAAGACATCGATTATGGAAACTTGATGCATACCGCTATGCGGGGACTCATCAAGACCGTTCTAACCAGCGTTTCTGAAAACGGCCTACCTGGTACGCATCATTTCTTTATCACTTTCGACACCCGTCAGGACGGTGTCGAAATCGCGGATTGGCTGCGCGAGCGGTACCCGGAAGAAATGACAATTGTTATGCAGCACTGGTTCGAGAATCTGGACGTCGGCGATGACGGTTTCGGTATTACCCTGAACTTCGGCGACGCGCCTGAACCGCTGTATATCCCCTACTCCTCGATCAAAACTTTTGTTGATCCTTCGGTTGAATTTGGTCTTCGCTTCGAAAGCCCTGAAGACGAAGATGAGATGGAGTCCTATGTCGAAGAGTCGATCGAGGTTGAAGAAGACCCGACCCAGCAAGACGCCGAAGTGGTTTCGCTGGACAGCTTCCGGAAATAATAGGCCCTGGGGACTTATTTCATCTTAAGGAAGGTTTCGACCGAGCGAGACTTGATACCGTTTCGAAATCGGGAGAACGACAGATCTAGACCGCCCTCGGCCAGAGTGCGGTCATACTGCTGAAGCTCGTAGTCGCCAGTTGGTCCAATGAACAACGAAAAGACTGTAAGCGTGTCGCCCTCAATTCGGCCCCAAACGAACGGCTCACCTTGCATAGGATCCAACGGAACTTCGTGTCCAAAAACATTGCGCTTCATCGCAGCGGAAAACACGTCGGGCCGTTCTGTAGCCTTGAAATCAACCGAAAACCGCTGAGCCTTTACGCGGCCATCCAGCTTGTATGTTGTCGTTGTCCAACTGACATTGAAACCCTCTTTGGTTTCTTGGATGGACACGCTCATATCACGAGGCGTCTCGCTTCCATCTTGGTCAACCATATTGGCGGAACCCACATAGTCACCTACAAACGGATCGATTTCTGCAGCGCGAACCGGGGCAGTCACCATTGCAGTCCAGAGCAGAATCCCCAGAGAGAAAATGACAATTTTCAGGGAACGGGTCTGATTGATAGCACCCACCGCAACCTCCAACGTATTTGTACTTACATAGTAACCTAGCGTTTCTCAGGCACAATGACACTGTTACCGCCGGACATAAGAAAAATGACGCACTCGCGAATCTATACCTTTCAATGGCTAGTGTTTAAGGTGCGCGCAACTGGCCGATTGCGCGATGACGCTGTCACGGGTAAACGGCATGCGACTGTATACATGACGGAGTGACAGATGTCTCAGACCCGCACCGAATCCGACAGCTTTGGCCCGCTCGAGGTTCCTGCCGACAAATATTGGGGCGCGCAGACACAGCGTTCTATTATGAACTTCCCGATCGGCTGGGAAAAGCAGCCTGTCGCCATCGTACGCGCATTGGGCGTGATCAAAAAAGCCTGCGCGATGGAAAACAAGGCGATCGGTAAACTGGATGCGAAGATTGCGGATGCTATCATTCAGGCCGCAGGTGAGGTTGTCGAAGGCAAATTCGACGACAACTTCCCGCTGGTTGTTTGGCAGACAGGATCTGGCACTCAATCGAACATGAACTCGAACGAAGTCATCGCGAACCGTGCGATCGAGATTATGGGCGGTGTCATTGGTTCTAAGGATCCGGTTCACCCGAACGATCATTGCAACATGGGTCAGTCTTCGAACGATACGTTCCCTACTGCCATGCATATTGCCACCGCGATGAGCGTTCGCGATGTGCTTCTTCCGGGTTTGGAGAAATTTGCCTCCGCACTGGAAGCCAAAGCGAAAGAGTTCGCAGGCATCATCAAGATCGGTCGTACCCACACCCAAGATGCAACTCCGTTGACCCTGGAACAGGAGTTTGGCGGCTATGCTCACCAGATCCGTCAAGGGATCGCCCGTGTCCACGCGTCGATGCCTGGCATCTATGAACTGGCGCAAGGCGGCACAGCTGTCGGCACCGGCCTGAATACGCACAACGGTTGGGACGAAGCTGTAGCGAAAAACATGGCTGACATCACTGGCCTGCCCTTCGTCACCGCGCCCAATAAGTTCGAGGCTCTTGCCGCCCATGACGCCATGGTGTTCCTATCGGGCGCATTGGCGACCATCGCGGGCTCTTGCTACAAAATCGCCAATGATATCCGTTTGTTGGGTTCCGGTCCGCGTTCAGGTTTGGGTGAGCTTATCCTCCCTGAGAATGAGCCGGGTTCTTCAATTATGCCTGGCAAAGTTAACCCGACGCAGGCTGAGGCGCTGACACAGGTAGCTGCGCATGTCATGGGTAACGATGCGGCGATGAAGTTTGCCGGCTCGCAAGGCCACTTCCAGCTCAACGTTTACAATCCGATGATGTCCTACAATCTTCTGCAGTCGATTCAGCTGTTGGGCGACGCCACCGACAGCTTCACTGAGCGTATGTTGTTGGGCATCAAGGCCAATGAGCCGCGCATCGATAAGCTGATGAAGGAATCCTTGATGCTGGTTACAGCGCTGGCGCCAACCATCGGTTACGACAACGCTACAACCGTAGCAAAAACTGCGCACAAGAACGGTACGACTCTCAAAGAAGAAGCCATCGCACTCGGGTTTGTAGACGAAGAGACTTTTGACGCCGTTGTCCGCCCGGAACACATGATCGGTCCAAAAGACTAATGGGTAAGCCGGTTAACCTTAACCGGTACAGAAAAGAGAAAGCGCGGGCCGAAAAAAAGGCCCGCGCGGATCAAAACGCTATCAAATTCGGGCGATCCAAGGCCAAAAAGGTTGAGGAAACATTCGATCGGGAAAAGTTTCATCGTGATTTGGACGATCGAGAGTTGGACGAATGAGCGGTCGCCCGGTCAAACGCTCTCTTACACTTAAAGGTCACCGTACTTCGGTCTCTCTGGAAGATGAGTTTTGGCGCGCGTTTCGTGAAATTGCGCAAGCTAAAGATATGCCAATCAATGCCTTGGCTGCAGAGATTGATGTCGAGCGAGATCCAGATGTTGGCCTCGCCTCGGCTATCAGAGTGTTTATTCTACAATGGTATCAGGACCAAATTTAACTCCTTGTCCTACACATCTCTTTCCCGTTAAAGTTTTCTGAGAACAAAAGGGGTACATGTTATGGGAAACACAAGTCCGGGCCCTGACGGCCAACCACGTTGTAACTGGTGCCAGGCTGCTCCTGAGTTCTTTGAGTACCACGACCAAGAGTGGGGATACCCTGTTGCGGATGACCAGCGGCTGTTTGAAAAATTGTGCCTCGAAAGCTTTCAGTCTGGCCTAAGTTGGCGAACCATTTTGGCTAAACGAGAAAACTTTCGCAAAGCTTTTAATCAATTCGATTTCAATGCAGTAGCCGCGTTTGATTATTCAGATATTGAACGTCTTCTGCAGGACGAAGGCATCGTTCGACACCGCGGAAAGATAGAGGCCGTCATTAACAATGCTAAACGCGCGCAAGAGCTTATTGCAGCCGAGGGCTCATTGGCCGCTTACGTTTGGCGCTACGAGGCAGACAATCCGCCTGAGCCGCAAACCGCGTCTACGTCGCCGGAGTCTGTCGCGTTGTCAAAAGATCTGAAAAAACGTGGGTGGAAGTTCGTAGGCCCAACCACGGTATTTGCTTTTATGCAGGCCATGGGGTTGGTTAACGATCACGCTGAAGGGTGCGTTATGCGCGAAAAAGCGGCGCAGTTGCGCCGCGATTTCAAAAAGCCAGTTTAGCGCCGAATTAGACCGAGGCGCGGAAGATTTTGTCGATATTGCCACCAAGAGCAGCATTGAATTCGGCATCTGACTGCTTCTTTGACAAGCCCTCAGTCAGAGCGCGTGAGAAAGAGGCAATCATCTTGCCGTTCTGGTTCAACAGGTCGCAGGCCTGCTCGGTCGAATAGCCGCCCGACAACGCCACAACGCGAACCACGCGGGGGTGGTCTGCCAATTCATCATATAGGTTAGCCGCGTTGGGAATGGTCAGCTTCAGCATGATGTCCTGACCTTCGGCCAATTGGTCGAGGTTTTTAAGGATTTCGGCCTTCAGAATATCCTCTGCTTCGGCTTTTGTGGCCGAGTTAATGTTCACCTCAGGCTCTACAATTGGGACCATGCCAGCGGCGCATACTTCTCGCGCCACGTCAAACTGCTGGGCGACGACGGCTGCGATGCCTTCTGCATTCGCTTCGTGGATGACTGAGCGTTCTTTGGTGCCAAAGACGCCTTCGGCTTTTGCCAGAGTGTCCGCAAGACCGGGGATAGGCTTCATGATTTGGACGCCGTTGGCCTGTTCCTCCAGGCCTTTGTCAATTTTAAGAAACGGTACGATGCCTTTGACCGACCAAAGATAGTCAGCGACCTTACGACCGTCGATTTCTTCGCCGAGTGTGCGTTCGAACAGGATAGCACCGATCACTTTGTCCTTGGTGAAATCGTCTGCCAGAATGATCCGGGCACGCATTTTCTGGATTTCGCCGAACATCTCCTCGTCCGAGCTGTATTCACCCGCATCAACTCCGTAGAGAGCCAGCGCCTTAGGTGTCGAGCCACCGCTTTGATCCAGTGCTGCAATGAAGCCTGCACCGGTGGACATCTGCTCGCGCTGTTCTGCTTTGGACATAAGACTTTCCCGTTCAATAATGATTCCGCGTTTTTCAATCGCATACAGCAAGGCGCGCGGTGATGGTAGTTTGTTAGCGCTCAACTACCCTCAACCAAATTCCGTCCTTTGATCTGACTGTCAGATGCGCCACCGGTACAGGCGTGTGCCCCTCAACGAGCTCAAAACGAAAGCTTCGCAACAACATGGACAACAGCAGTGGTCCTTCGATCATAGCAAACCCAGCGCCAGTACAGACACGCGGCCCTGCAGAGAAAGGGATGAAGGCCTCGCGTTGACACGCCTTGCCATTCTCTGTGTTCCAGCGATTTGGATCAAACTCGTCAGGGCGGTCCCAAAGCCGCTCCTGTCGGTGTAAATGCCACGGGCTGATAACGACCTGCGCTCCCTTCGGGACATCCCTGCCCCGAAAACTCTCTGGGCATGTCGCTTCGCGCACCATCATTGGGACCGGAGGATATAGGCGCAGCGCCTCTCGAAAGACATCCCGGCTTAGCTTTAGCTTGGACACCTTGCCGAACTCAGGGCGCCCTAGAACTTGCGCCTCAGAGTGCAACCTTTCTTGCCATTCGGGATATAAAGCCATCAGGTAAAGCGTCCAAGCCAACGCTGACGCGCTGGTTTCATGCCCCGCGAGAAAGAAAATCGCCACTTGATCGACCATTTCGTGCGTATCGAACCGCTCGCCCGTTTGTGGGTCGGTCGTGGTCATGATCTTGGTGGCTAAATCATCGGGTGCTTGCCCTTTTTCAATCAGAGCCGCGCGCTCGGTAGTAAGGCGCATTATCAGATCTCTGATCTCCCGGGCATTTCTTCGGGTTTGGCGTCTGTGAAAACGCGGTACCCAACGCGGAATAGGAACAAACGCTGCCAAGTTCAGCAAAGGCTGTTGGCGCTGATAAGCGCGGAACTTGTTAAAGACCTGAGCGGCAACCTCATGCTCTATCGGAACCGAAAACAACGTCCTGAAAATTACATCTGCAGCAGCGTGACTTATAAGCTCTTCGCATTCGATCACTGCATTGGATTTGCTTCGCAAGCGTTCAACACATGCTTCTGCAGCATCGACCATGGCTGGAAAGGCATCTTTCAAACGACCGCCTTCAAACGCCGGATCAATAATCCGCCGCTGTCTTTTCCATGTATCTCCATTAGTCAGAAAAACAGAGTTTCCTAGAAGTGGGCGCAAACCTTCACTGATCCGGCCGGACTTTGGGAAGTCATCAGGACGTTTTTTCAGAACTAAATCTATAAGTTCGGGCTGATTTATCATAAACGACTTAAAGAATGGCGTTTGGAACTCCGCCATCCATGCGCGATACAGCCGTTGCGGCTGTGCCGAAAGAAGATCCCGGCGAAACAGCTTTAAGTATCGCCAAAGCGAAACCTTATCTGGACGTGATTTCGGCTTTGGAGGTGTCACACGCGCACCGATTGAAACTTGGAAACAGGACGTTCGATGCGGGACTTTGACGGTGCCCGTCCTGCAAAACGCTGACCAAGTGTTTGTGGTCCTGCCGTGATGCGGAAGTAGTCGTAGGCACCCGGGTTATCAAACGCGCAGAGATATTGGAAATGCAGGCGAAAGAACCGCCAGCGAAGTTCCTTCCATCGGCTTGGAGAAAGGGTTTTTGTGAACGCCGCGGATAGAACCAATGGCCCGCGTTTGTCTTCTGTCGCAACTCCGGAGACGGAGACAGGATCACACAAGGCAAAAGCGCAACCATCCCCGGGGGCAGATACGTCTATCCATGTTAGCTCGGTCTGCTCAGACAGAAATTGAAGGTTCGTTCGAAGATCAATTGCTTCGGGGAGAAAGGAAACCATAGGAACTACCTGCCCTAGTGTCAGGAACGACAACGTCGGCTGACAATCTGAGACTTTGCCTGTTCGCGTCAATTCAGCCAATACTGTTACGCCCAGATGGGCTCCTGAAGAGTGGCCGACGACAAGAACTTCATCGACTTCAGTTTCAAGCGCACCTTCAATTTGGTTTCGGAATTCGGCGAGACGCGCTTGCATTCTTGCTGACACGGCGCCCTTAAGCGCTGATGAGTACGCGTAGTCATGCATTAAGTAATAAGCGAACAGTCGGTTGTCGATCTTACGAAACCAGCGCAATAGCGCATATGCGGCTGCCCCAGCTGGTATAAGCCCGAATGCTTCAAACAATGGGGCCAAAAGCGCGTAGACACCCCAAGCAGCTACTACGGCCGCTAAGAGCTGCGCCAACAGCATGCCAACCGGATACAAAGCGGCGATCACAGGCCCCTTACGTAAACGCATCAACCGCCAGAGCGTTCCAGTGCTGATGTAAACCCATGCAGTTCGCACCAGTTGCAGGTAGGTCGCCAGGATCGAATTGGACATGCTGTCTCGTACAATGTCGGACCAGACCAAAACGTCGACATCCGCGTCTACTTTTACACCGTCTTGCTTTGATAAAATGTGCCAGCCATATGGGCCCTTGCTGGACTTTGGCGAAATAGAAATCTCATATCCCGAAATCGACGCCTGCTCCTGGCTTTCTTTGCGATAAAGCTCTCGATAGCGCCTAGGATGAATCGGGTCATAGCCGGGAATGTAGAACACCCGACGCCTGCGAACCTGAGGCTGATTTGTTTGACTGCTCATAGCCTTACCTTCTGCAGCGCAGGTTAGCGCAGCATGAACGTCAAGGTAAGTCAGATTGATGTATCAACCAAAATTGGCCAGCGCGGGGAAGGTTTCAAGCAGCCACCAGCTGAACTCTGTGAACAAGCCGGTGATCAGCATGATGCCGACAAACAACAGCAGACCGCCCATGACTTTCTCAATTGTTCCCATGTGGGGTTTGATACGGTTCATCACAGACATAGACCGGTTCAAGAACATGGCTGCCAGCAGGAACGGAATACCTAAGCCTGCTGCGTAAACCCCCAAGAGCAACGTACCGCGGGCAACTGAAGCTTCCGAAGCAGCCAGAGACAAAATCGCGCCCAATTGTGGACCAATACACGGCGTCCAACCAAACGCGAACGCAAGACCAAGGATGTAGGCGCCAAACACAGACCCACCGGACTCGCCGGCGTCAATTCGGGCTTCTCGGTCAAGGAACGGTATCCGAAACACATTCAGAAAATGCAGGCCAAAGACGATCACAACAGCACCGGACAGCTTTGCAAAAAGAACCTGGTTTTTAAGAACAAACGCCCCAAAAGCAGAAGCCGTGAACCCAAGCAGCAAGAATACCGTCGACAAGCCTAAAACAAAGAACAACGCCGATAGAGTCGCTTTACGGCGTGCCTGCGCTTCGTCCTGCATTTCATTGATCGTTACGCCGCTCATATAAGCAAGGTACGGCGGTACGATGGGCAACACGCAGGGAGACAGAAAGCTAATCAACCCGCCGAGCATTGCGATGAACATGGCAGGCAGCAGGCCCGCGTCTATGATATCTATTCCGAACATAGATCAGCACATATGGTATCAAACCCACATCGTCACGGGGCCATACGGTCACATCCTCGTGGTTGCACACTGGACACCACACAAAAGTGGAAATATCTGAGCGTCATGTCAAATTCTGTCGAAACGCTTGATGCACTTGGGCTGCTATGTCCCTTGCCAGTACTAAAAGCCAGAAAGCGCTTGAAATCCATGCCGGCTGGCGCGGTTCTAAAAGTGCTAGCTGATGATCCAGCAGCTATCGTCGACGTACCTCACTTCTGCACCGAAAGCGGTCACTTGCTTTTGTCTCAGGAGGAAGCGGACGGGCATCAGATATACGTGATTCAAAAATCGGACTGAAACTTTGGTCAGCCGAATGAAAAAGGCGGGCTTTGAGGCCCGCCTTTTTGCTTTACTGGCCCAAAGACCACCAACCACGCCGTTTGGGCTTTGGTGGTTCAGAGGGTTGTTCTGGCTCTTCGGCTACAACCTCGAGAACGGGCTCAGCCGTTTCTTCGGCTGTCACTTCTACAACTTCCTCGACAACTTCCGTTACGGTCTCGGAAACGACTTCGCTTACAGCTTCGGTCGCTTCTTCCACAGCCTCTTCTTCCGCAACAGGCTCAACAGTTTCTTCTTCCGCAACAGGCTCAACAGTTTCTTCTGCTGCGGGTTCTGAAACGGCGACTTCTTCAACGGTTCCGCTGGCCGCGTCCTGAGGTTCAGCTGGGGCCTCTGCCTCTTCACTCGCTTCTTCAGTAGGTTCCGAAACGGTTTCAGCAGCCGCAACTTCTTCTACAGCTTCTGAAGGCTCTGCTTCCTTCTTCTTCCGACGAGGAGCGCGACGACGCTTTGGCTTTTCTTCTTTTGCCTCAACGACGGCCACCTCTTCACTTTCAGGCTCCCCAGCCGGTTCCTCACCGGTTTCAGTAGCTGTTTCGGCCTCGTCGCTTTCCGACTCTGGTGTGTCATTCGAAGTATTGCTCTTCTTACGACGACGGCGGCGACGCTTGCGCTTGGGCTTGTTTTCTTCATCGGCCTGAACCGTATCTTCCGATGCCGCTTCTTCTTCGTCGGCGTCCACCAGATCCATCAGCGAGGCATCAACTGACACAACAGGTGCGCTCGCTTCGGGTACAATCCGGCTGGCCGTCTTGAATTTCTCCATCGAGAAATCTGGGCTGACGAGATGAACGTCACCTTCAATTCGAACCGACAACCCATAGCGCGCTTCGATCTGGGCGATGTGCTCGCGCTTCTGGTTCATCAGGAAGTTGGCGATGCTAACCGGGCAGCGCACCAGAACCTCGCGCGAGCGGCGGCGGGTGCCCTCCTCTTCGATCTGACGCAGGATCGTCAACGCCATGTTGTCGTCCGAGCGGATAAGACCTGTGCCGTGACAAGACGGGCACGGCTGTGTCGTAGCTTCCAGCATGCCGGGGCGCAGACGCTGACGGCTCATCTCCATCAAGCCAAAGCCTGAAATCCGGCCGACTTGAATGCGTGCGCGATCTGTCTTTAGCCGTTCCTTCAGACGTTTTTCGACGGCGGCGTTGTTTTTACGCTCGTCCATATCGATAAAGTCGATAACGATCAGGCCAGCCAGGTCTCGCAAACGCAGCTGACGCGCAACCTCTTCGGCTGCCTCAAGGTTGGTCTTGAGCGCGGTTTCTTCGATAGAGCCTTCCTTAGTAGCCCGGCCAGAGTTCACATCAATCGCAACCAATGCTTCTGTCACGCCGATCACAATGTAACCGCCAGATTTCAGCTGCACCGTCGGATTGAACATCCCTGTCAGGTAACTTTCGACCTGGTAGCGCGCAAACAGCGGCAGCGCGTCCTCATAACGTTTTACGTTCTTGGCATGGGACGGCATGATCATCTTCATGAAGTCCTTGGCGATACGGTAGCCGCCTTCGCCCTCGACCAGAACTTCGTCGATGTCACGATTATAAAGATCGCGGATCGATCGTTTGATCAGATCGCCTTCTTCGTAGATCTTGGCGGGTGCGATCGACTTCAACGTCAGCTCGCGGATTTGCTCCCACATACGCTGGAGGTATTCATAATCGCGTTTTATCTCTGACTTTGTACGCTTGGCACCTGCAGTTCGGATAATAAGGCCTGCACCCGTCGGAACATCAATCTCCGCGGCGATTTCCTTCAGTTTCTTGCGATCTGGTGCGTTTGTGATTTTGCGGCTGATACCACCACCACGCGCGGTGTTCGGCATCAAAACGCAATAGCGCCCGGCCAATGACAGGTAAGTCGTCAGAGCGGCGCCTTTGTTGCCGCGCTCTTCCTTAACAACCTGAACCAGCAGAACCTGACGGACCTTAATTACTTCCTGAATTTTGTAACGACGCGGCCGTGGCTTGCGTGGTGGGCGAATGTCTTCGCTGTCATCTTCGTCAGCAACCGACTCGATGCTGTCATCTTTTGAGGTCGCATCGGAACGGGGCTGGCCTTCGCCTTCGCCTTCGCCTTCGTCGTCAGCTTCAGATTCACTCTCGGCCGACGCGACCTCTTCGGCTTGTTCGCCTTCAGGTGCTTCAGCGTCTACGTCTTCGGCCTCTGCGTCAGCAGAAACTTCTTCCGCTTCAACAGCTTCTTCTGCTGTCTCTTCTAAATCAGAAGTTTCTTCTTCTGATGCTTCAACGGCAACCTCATCGACTTCTGAGGTTTCCTCAGTCTCTGAAGCAGCGGCTTCTACCTCTTCAGAAGCTTCGACTTCATCCTCAGGCTCTTCGACCGGGGTTTCAGCCACATGATCCATAGGAGAAGTGCCTTCGGGGATGGAAACGTCATCGCCCTCTTCACTCTCATCCAGATCGATTGTTTCCATACCAGTAGGCTCAGACGAAACTTCGATCGTTTCGACTGGATCGTCGGACTTCACATCGGCTGCCTTGGTCCGCGACCGCGACCGGCGTTTTTTGGGCTTGGCCTCTTCGGCTTCATCCCGCGCCTTCATGGCCTCGGCATAGGCGCGCTCTTCTTCCATAAGCGCTTCGCGGTCTGCGACCGGGATTTGATAGTAGTCCGGATGGATTTCCGAGAACGCGAGGAAGCCGTGGCGGTTCCCACCATAATCTACAAAAGCCGCCTGAAGCGACGGTTCGACCCGTGTTACTTTTGCGAGATAGATGTTGCCAGCAAGCTGGCGTTTGTTTTCGGATTCAAAGTCAAACTCCTCGACCTTGTTTCCGTCGACCACCACAATGCGGGTTTCCTCCGCGTGGGTGGCATCGATAAGCATTTTCTTAGCCATGTGTCCTTGGTGCACCGCGCCAAACGCGTAGTCCTTGCCCGTCCGGGGGGACAGGCGCTTTTGGGGTGGTGTCTTGTCAGGGCGATATCGGACGGCGCGCGGCAGGGTCTGGCGCTTTGGCCCCCTGCCCGTTCACTCAATCGTTGCGCGCGCGTCATCGCGGTTCTTCTCCGACAGACGCGGCTCGCCGCTGTCTGCCCATTTATTCCTTTCACCCGTATACGGGTTCAGGCGTTCATCTGCCCCAATTAGGGGCACAATCGGTCTGCTTTGCCTCGTGGGATTATCACCATCCGCGGCAGAGCAGCGAAACTCAAAGATCCGGGACTTATAGGCTGAAAAACTGCCTAGCCCGTTCGGACACAATAAAAGCAGTCCTGTGGAAAAGACAATGGGCAAACTGCACCAGCGCTCCTGAACAATGCTCAAGAGCCATTCATCTTGCCCAAAAACTCTCTGGAATAAATGAAACAAAAGCGAACGAGGGGGTTACCCCCCTCGCCAACGCTTACAAATAGTCAGATCTTTGTAGGCCGTATTTAGCCATTTTCTCGTTCAAGGTACGCCGCGGCAGGCAAAGCTCTTCCATAACAGACGCAATCGAGCCTTTGTGGCGACGCATTGTGTTATCGATCAGCATCCGCTCAAAGGCTTCGACGTATTCCTTGAGCGGCTTGCCTTCCGTCGTCATCACGGGCTGCATCTCCTCGTGATCTGACATAAGCAGAGATGCAATTGTTCCCGAGCCACGGCGCGACTGCAGTACGGCGCGTTCAGCAATATTGATCAGCTGACGCACGTTGCCCGGCCAAGGGGCTTGCAGCAGTTGTGCGGCTTCCTGCGCGCTGACTTGAGGTGCGTCACAACCGTATTCTTCAGCGAATTGCTCACTGAGACGAGTGAACAGCGTCAGAATATCCTCTCCGCGCTGACGAAGCGGTGGCATCGTGATGCGAAGTGCCGCCAAACGATAGAATAGGTCTGGCCGAAGCACGTCCTCACTGGTTTTGCCGGCTTCTTGCAAGTTCGAAATCGCTACGATCCGGGTTTCGGCTGGCGTGCCCTGATCATTCATAACGCTCAGCAGGCGTGCCTGAAGCGTGTCACTCAGCGCTTCTACGTCCTCAAGAACCAGCGTCCCACCGCGCGCTTCTTCGATTGCAGGCAACTGGGCGTCTTCTGGCATCATCGGGCCGAACAAGCGTTTGGACAGCACCTCTTCCTCAAGTGCTGCGCAGGACACTAGGACGAATTTCTTACCGGCACGGCTGCCAACCGCATGCAATGCGTGGGCCACCAGAGTTTTGCCGGTTCCCGTTTCGCCGTCGATCAAGACGTGGCCGTCCGCCTGCCCCAAGTCCAGAATGTCTTCGCGCAGACGCTCCATAACGGGGCTGGCACCGATCAACTTGTTCATGATCTGAGTGCCACCGGAAAGCTCACGCCGCAGCGCCCGGTTGTCCAGTGTCAAACGCCGTGCATTGCTTGCGCGTTTTGCAAGTTCGGACATGCGATCTGGATTGAACGGTTTTTCTAGGAAGTCGAACGCACCAACACGCATCGCCTCAACCGCCATAGGAACATCGCCGTGGCCGGTGATCATGATGACAGGAAGAGTGCTATCCGCCCCCATCAGCTTTTTCAGCAACTGAATGCCGTCCATCCCTGGCATTTTGATGTCTGAAATGACGATCCCTGGATAGTCCGGCCCAAGAACCTTTAGCGCGTCTTCGGCGCTCGAGAAGGTTTCAGTGTCATATCCCGACAGCGCCAGCCATTGGCTGATCGACTGGCGCATGTCCTGTTCGTCATCCACAATGGCGATTTTCATGGCCTGTGCCATAGTACTTCCTTTGTTATTCAGCGGCCTCAAGGCCGTCGCTTCCCAGTATTGGTAGCTGCATTTCGAACACCGCACCGCCGTGCTGGCTGTTGCGGGCAGTTAGCCGTCCACCATGGTCGTTTACGATACCCGAAGAGATGGCAAGCCCCAAACCGACCCCATCCCCGGGCTGCTTGGTAGTGTAAAAGGGCTCGAACAGGTTCTCGATGTCTTCGATACCATGACCATTGTCACGCACGGTCAGCACCGCCGTGTCGCCCGCAGCCAGAATGATTTCAACATCCGGCTCTGATACAGACTTGGTGGCGTCCAAGGCATTACGCAAGAGGTTAACCATCACTTGTTCAATCCGCATCCTGTCCCCCATCACCATGACAGGTTCCTCAGGCAAAATCTGAGTAATCTTGACATGGCGCTGCCTCAACTGAGGCTCCATCATTGAGAGGCTCGATGCCAGCGCTTCACCAAGGTTTACTGGGGAAAACGCGTCTGCGCCCTTACGTGCGTACGACTTCAATTGTCGGGTAATCGCGCCCATACGCTCGATCAAACCGTCGATGCGACCAAAGCTTGCCAAGGCTTCTTCGGGGCAATTTCGGCGCAACAGCAAACGGGCTCCTGCAAGGTAAGTCTTCATTGCAGCCAGCGGTTGATTTAGTTCATGGCTAACAGCTGCGGACATCTCGCCGAGCGCCGCCAGTTTCGAGCTTTGGGCCAGCGTTTGCTCCGCAACTTCCAGTGTTTTTTCAACCCTTTCACGCTCAGCGATTTCTCGCTGCAGCCTTGCGTTCAATGCGCGAAGCTCTGCCGACTCACGCTGGAACAACGCCATTCGCACCGTGGCTCTGCGGCTGAGTGCGTAAAAGGCCAAGGCAAGCAGAATCGCAAAACCCATGATTTCTAGGGCAAGAACGCTGTTCACCTTTTCACGGATCGACGCGTAGGTTGTGAACGACGTCATTTGCCAACCTCGGAACGGGATACGCGTCTCCATACGCATCACAGCCTCACCCTGAAGGTAGGCGTCTGGAGGCAGGGCCGTCCAATCGGTTGTCGCTCGGATCGCTCGTTGAATGGCGCCTTGAGGTGGCTGACGCAGCATTGCGGATCCCTCATCAAGACCGCGCCACTGTGGCTCTGTCGATAGAATGATCGTTCCTGTGCTGTCCGTTACCATAACAGCATCGGAAATCCCGGCCCAAGTACGTTCAAATTTGTGCAGGTCAACCTCGACTACAATAACACCCAGAATTTCGGCATTTGCCTCAATCCTACGGGAATAAACGAAGCTGTATCCGCCTGTATCCTTCTTGTTGACCGTAAAGATCGTCGCGTTCGAGCGGACGGCATCAACGTAATACGGCGAGTTTCGGTGTGCTTCTCCGAGACGGTTTCTGTCTGTTGCTGCCCTTGTCAGGCCATCGCCATCCAGCAACACCAAGGATGCGGCGCCGATCTCCTCTACGAAAGAGATAAGGCGCTGACTCGACAAGGAATAATCCCGAGACTGAAGAGCCGAGATCAATGTGGGATCACGTGCTAATAGCTGCGGTACGATGGCATTTCTACGCAGCTCGCTGAGCAAATTCCCTGAATACAGAGCAAGACGCACCTCTGCCCTGTTGCGTGTGGACTCTGTAAAGCGATCCGTTAACAAGCGGTTGGTTATCCAAACCGTGGCTACGGTTGCGACAAGCAACAACAGAACAGCCATTCGCAGGCGCCACCCGAGTGGCGCACCGCGAAAGGGTTTTGTTAAATTGGACCAGCTTGAGCGAGTTTCGGAATTCATCCGAGAAAATTACGCGGGCTTTGGCGCAACCTCAAGTCACGCAGGCGCGAGAACGCCAGACAATGCGCGAAACAATGCCGTTCCGTCGGTGCCCCCATGCCCATCATCAGCTGCGCGCTCTGGGTGCGGCATCATTCCAAGAACCCTGCGGTTTTCCGACAGAATTCCGGCAATGTCCCCAACCGAACCATTCGGATTCTCGGTATAGGTGAATGCGACCCGGTCCTGATCCCGCAAAACGGACAGTGTTGCATCGTCGGCAAAGTAGTTCCCGTCATGGTGTGCAATCGGAATGCCGATAACGTCGCCCGCATTGTAGCCTTGGGTAAACGCGCTTTCGCTCGTTTCCACTTTCAGACCGACCGTTCTGCAGATGTATTTCAGGCCAGCATTTCGCAACAAGGCCCCTGGCAAAATCCCGGTTTCCGTCAGAATTTGGAAGCCGTTGCAGATACCAACAGCATATCCGCCGCGTTCGGTATGATCGACAACTGCTTTGCAGATCGGAGATTGGGCTGCAATCGCGCCACAGCGCAAATAGTCACCGTAGGAAAACCCACCGGGTACGCCCACAATATCAATGCCTTCAGGCAGTGCGGCATCCTTGTGCCAGACCATATCGACCTGAAATCCTGCCTGTTCAAAGGCGACTGCAAGATCCCGATCACAGTTGGAACCTGGGAAAACGATGACGGCTGCGCGCATTGCGGACCCTCCTACGAGACAAAATCAGTGACCACAGCAACACCAGGAGGCGTCGGGTGATCAAAGGCGGCAAGCTCATCACTTACCTGGTTCAGTGTTATTTTTCGTGTGACAAGCGGGCTTAGATCGACATTCCCGCCTGAAATCAGTGACAAAAGCGACGGGTAGCGCCAGCTTGGCATGCCGCGGGTTCCGAAAACAGCCAGTTGGCCAGAGTACAGAACATCCATCGGCAGAGACATGTTCGAGTGTTGACCGGCAGGCATACCAATCTGCACCATTCGACCCAATTTGCGCAGAGATCTCAACGAAGCCACGGTTGTGACTTCAATTCCCAGGGCCTCGATAGCGACATGCGCGCCGCCACTGGTGACTTCTTTGACAGCTTCCGGTGCGTTGCATGTGGAGGCATTCACGACCGCGTCGGCGCCAAGGCTTTTTGCATATGCCAACTTGTCGTCGGCTATATCGACCACCACGACACGCGCACCCAGCGCCTTGCCCAGCAACAAGGTGGAAATTCCAACTCCACCACCACCAAAAACGGCAAGCCACTCACCACCCTGAAGCTGAGCTCTCCCGACCAATGCCTGCCACGCGGTTGTCACCCGACAACCCAAAGCAGCAGCGATCTCAGGGGCAAGCGTGTCTGGCAAAGCAGTCAAATTGGCATCAGCGTGGGCTACTGCGATGTATTCCGCAAACGCGCCATCGCATGTGAAGCCGGGTACAACTTGATCGGAGCAGATGGTCTGATGGCCCTGAGAGCAGTCCGGGCAATGACCGCAAGCGAGGATAAAGGGAGCGATAACCTGATCACCAACTTTCCAACGGGAAACCCGTGCGCCGACGGCGACCACCTCTCCACAGTATTCGTGCCCGGGTGTTATGGGCAAAACGACATCGGGATCAGAGCCCGACCACGCATGCCAATCTGATCGGCAAACACCACAAGCCAATACCCGGACGACAACGCCGTCCTCGGCCGGTTCAGGGTCGGGAACAGTCATCAGCTCTAAGGGCTGACGATACGTGATCAGACGCGCAGCCCGCATCTGGTCAGACCAATTCGATCTCGTAACGCTCGATGACGGTGTTGGCCAACAGCTTTTCACACATCTCGGTGATGTCAGCTTCGGTCGCGCCTTCAGCCAGTTCAAGGTCAATCACTTTGCCCTGACGCACGCCTTCGACCTGATCAAAGCCCATGGCGCCCAATGCGTGACGCACGGCCTCACCCTGCGGGTCGAGGACCCCGTTCTTCAGCATCACATGCACCCGTGCTTTCATTCCTGCAACTCCAGCTGAGGGCCAAGCTTTCCGGCCCGTTCCGTTGCGCGGGGGATAGCGTGCCAAAGGGCATTCGACAACCCTGTTTGCGTGTTTAGCTGGCGTTGCCGGATAACAGCCCCGGATAATGAGCATCAATGGCGTTAAACACGCCGGTCACCACCATCTCGACCGCGACCGCCACAAGAATGATCGCCATGACGCGGGTGATGACGTTGATCATCGTCGGCCCCAAAAAACGAGAAATTGGATCGGCGAACAAAAGACCAAGTCCGACAACCGTGCAGGCGATCAAAACAGCCGAGCCGAGCGTTACAATCGCAGCGCCATCCGAAAGTGTGTGGGCAAATACAATGGTCGTTGCAATCGTTCCCGGCCCGATGGTCAAGGGGATCGCCAACGGCACAACAGCAATGTCACCCTTCTTTTTGTGCCCATGTTCAGCAGCTTGTTGATCGCCCTGCGGACGGTCCGACGCGTTCATCATCGACATTCCTACGCCAAGGATGATCAGTCCGCCTGCTATTCGGAAGGATGGGATGTCGATACCGAATACGGCCAAGATCTTTTCACCCAGCACGACAGACAAAAGTGCGACAACAACAATTGTTCCGGTGACTACCAGCGCCACGCGCTTTCGCTCAGGCGCGCTGTAACCTTCGGTCATACCGAGGAAGATTGGGATTCCGTAAAGCGGATTGAAGATCGCCAGCAATGCCGCGAGGAATTTCAGAAACACTTCGTGATTGAACAATTCGGCCATGTCGAATGCCACCTTCAATGTATCGCGCTTGCCGTGACTTAGATGGCCGGAACGCTATTCAAGCGGCTAAAATACAAAGAAAAAAGCACAGCCTCAAGAGAAGCTGTGCTTTGCGTTCTTTCAACTGTTACCAAATGGTCAGTTGATCAAAGTTGGCTTGGACACATTGCTTTTCGGCAGAACACCAAGACGACGCGCGACTTCGGAATAGGCGTCCGTCAGGTTGCCCAAGTCGCGGCGGAAAACGTCTTTGTCCAGTTTTTGACCTGTTTCAATATCCCACAGGCGGCAGCTGTCGGGGCTAATCTCATCGGCAATGATCAGTCGCTGATAGTCACCGTCATAGACCCGACCGATTTCAATTTTGAAATCAACCAGTCGAATGCCAACGGCCAACATCACGCCGCTCATAAAATCGTTTACGCGCAGCGCGAGGCTTAGAATATCGTCCATGTCTTGTTGGCTTGCCCAGCCAAACGCGGCAATATGCTCTTCTGTGACCAGAGGGTCGCCCAGTGCGTCGTCTTTATAGCAGTATTCAACGATCGGACGCGGCAACTGTGTACCTTCCGCGATACCCAGACGTTTAGACATCGAGCCAGCGGCATAGTTACGCACGATCACTTCCAGAGGCACGATCTCACAGCTGCGGACCAGCTGCTCGCGCATATTCAGACGACGAATAAAGTGCGTCGGCACGCCAATCTGTGTCAGGCCGTTCATGAAGAACTCGCTCAGGCGGTTGTTCAAAACGCCCTTTCCGTCGATCACGTCCTTTTTTTCGGCGTTGAACGCGGTGGCGTCATCCTTGAAATACTGAACGATAGTGCCCGGTTCGGGGCCTTCATACAGAATCTTGGCCTTACCTTCATAGATTTTCTTGCGACGCGCCATCGGGGCCCCTTCCATATCGGCAAAACGCGATTACCGCGCTGCTGCCGCTCTCATAGTGCAGCGCGCAGTAACCCGCAAGTTATCAGGCGCTCCGACCGCCCCGCATCAGCCTTTTGAAGAAACCCATACGCGATCTGACCTGAACCCCTTGTCCCGGTGGCGGAGGTGAGCTGGTCATTTCCCCCAGCGTACCCTCGTGATCAAACGGGCTTTGCGGGTGAATCAACACCCACGCATCGCAAGACGAACCGTTGGTCCCTTGGGGGGCAAACCTGATACGCAGAGACTCTTCGGGAGTTTGACCCTCGTGACCCAGAGTGTCGCCGTCCTTGAACGTATGCCCGTAAGACGCCACCATGGCAGAGGTAGTGCTGAGTGTTGCGGCCGCGCTTTCCAAGTCCATCGGCGCGGCAGCAAGGCTAATTTCAAACCCCTTCAAGGGCTTTAGCCCACGCGTCACGCCGGAAACGTACTGCTTGTCCTTTTCTTTGACCCCACCAAGGCTGAGTCCGACCCAGTGTTCTACCGGGAACTCATCGGAAATCGCCTTGTCCGCCATGGCAACCACATCGGAGGGACGCAGAAAGTGGTCTGCGCTTTCCCAATAGACCGCCAGGGCGATGGGTAGTTTCGCAAAAATAGCTGCAAGGCATGTGCATAACCGCGCGGCGCGAAATGCTTGTGTATCATCACCCGCTTCTACACCGGCTGTCACGCAGATGTAGGACTTGTTGTAGGCCAAGGCCTGCGAAACCTCGGGAAAGGATAAGCGCTGCCAAGGTGTTAACAGCTCAGGATCCCACGTTCCATATCCCGGCAAGCGGATAAGCGTCGCGATAGCGCTGTCACGCCCCTTTGCGCCGAAAAGAATGGGAGTTGTGATAAACTCATCCGTATTACAGTCCTGCGCTAAACTAATTGCCGAGTCTGCTTGCAAGTCCAACGACGGGTAATCATCCAGCAGTGCTTGTTCGATCTCTGACGAATTGAACTGGATAGGTTCAGACAGAAGTATGTAAGCACTAAAGCTGGCGCGGTCCTCTTGATTAGCGTCCTCTGCCATTTACGCAGCCGCCGATCTTTGCATCATCGTGACCACCTGAATGATGTTTTCGAATGCTTCCTAGCTCAGTTGCAAGCGCGAGGCAGTGCCTGCCAAAACATTCTTTTCAGCCTCTTCGAGGACTCCGTCCGCCATTGCTACTCGCATAGCGAAACAAAACGCAGTTTCCCGCAACGCCGGCGACAGTACCTGAGAGCTTTCGGTTATCACCTTGTCAGGGCCACTTTTCTGTAGGTCTTTAAGAACCGTCTTAATCAACTCTGCAGTGGCCTTGCCGCCCAACGGCAGGAAAATCGGACTGAAGGCTAACATATTGTTTAGCTGAATAATCTCGGCTTCATCAATTCGACCATCTGCAGCCATTGTCAGCACTGCTGGGGCCAAAACTGCACGGGCAACCGAAGTTTCAGGGGACTTGCCCCCACGCAAACGCGAAAAAAGAGCCATCAAATTCTCCAAAACACTTTACTTAAACGGTGAGCAAGTGGCCTGCTCTCAACATTTGGCTGCACAGTACATTTGGTCGCGCAATGACTGTTTTCGCTATACATTCCAGTGTTGTTTTTTTATCTGTTTAACAAGATTCAAGATATGAGGTCCCCAACCAATGACCACTTTTGACGAACGCGAAAACGCCTTTGAAGCAAAGTTTGCGCACGACGAAGAAATGCAGTTCAAGGCTCAAGCCCGCTGCAACAAACTCTTGGGCCTTTGGGCCGCGGAAAAGCTGGGCAAGTCCGGCTCTGAGGCAGAAGAATATGCCAAGACCGTTGTGATCGCCGACATGGAAGAAGTCGGCCACGAAGACGTCGTGCGTAAGGTTGCCGGTGATTTGGGTTCTAAATCGTCCGAAGACGAAATTCGCGCCAAGATGGCCGAGCTTCTGCCCGAAGCCAAAGCGCAAGTGTTAAGCGAAACCGACTAAGGGTTTAGCTGCCCTCCTCATGATCTTCATGAGATTTATGAATTTGAATTGACGCCCCGGTCATGAGACACGGGGCGTCTCTTATCGTTACAGGCCCAATAGGCCTATTGCTGGAATATCCAAATGACAAATGCACTGAGCAAACTGTTGGAAACCAACGAAACCATCCTTGCTGATGGGGCCACTGGCACCAATTTGTTCAATATGGGGCTTCAATCCGGTGACGCGCCTGAGCTTTGGAATGTGGACGCGCCCGACAAAATTCGAGCGTTGTACAAAGGTTCAGTTGATGCAGGCAGCGATTTGTTCCTTACAAATACCTTTGGAGGAACCTCGGCGCGTCTAAAGCTGCACGACGCTCAGGGTCGTGTTGCCGAGTTAAACCGTATTGGCGCCGAACTTGGACGCGAAGTTGCAGATCAGGCCGGACGTCCAGTTGTTGTTGCTGGTTCCGTGGGGCCAACGGGCGAAATCATGGAGCCTGTGGGCAGCCTGTCCCATGCAGAAGCCGTCGAAATGTTTCATGAACAGGCGGACGCGCTCAAGGCAGGTGGAGCGGATGTTCTTTGGCTGGAAACCATCAGTGCCCCCGAAGAGTTTCGTGCGGCCGCAGAAGCATTTGCTCTGGCTGATATGCCTTGGTGCGGAACAATGAGCTTTGATACTGCGGGGCGAACCATGATGGGTGTCACCTCAGCAGACTTGGCTCAGATGGTTGAGACCTTACCGAACCCGCCGGTCGCGTTCGGAGCGAATTGCGGGACCGGCGCGTCCGATATTCTGCGCACAGTTCTGGGTTTCGCCGCGCAAGGCACCGAACGACCAGTGATTTCAAAAGGCAACGCGGGTATTCCAAAATACGTGGATGGCCACATTCACTACGATGGAACTCCTGAGTTGATGGGAGATTATGCGGCGATGGCGCGTGATGCTGGTGCCAGCATTGTTGGTGGCTGCTGCGGAACCATGCCAGCTCACTTGCGTAAAATGCGCGAGGCACTGGATACCCGCCCGCGGAGTTCGCGCCCTACTTTAGATCAAATCACCGATGCTTTGGGGCCGTTTTCCTCGGCATCAGACGGCACCGGTGATGACGCGTTACCAGAGCGGCGCACTCGTCGGCGCCGCCGTGCTTAAGACGCTCAGCGCCCCTCGAATTTCGGGGGGCGTTTTTGCATGAAGGCGACAACACCTTCGGAAAAATCGCGGGTGCGTCCACAATCCCCCTGCAAATGCGCCTCTTTGGCTAACTGCTGGGGCAATGTATTTTCGTAAGTTCCACGAATTGCCTGTTTGATTGCTCCGAACCCCGCTGTCGGGCCCTTGGCAAGGTAATCGGCGCGCTTGCGCCAGTGAGATTCAAATTGATCGTCAGGAATGGCTTCCCAGATCAAGCCCCATTCATCAGCCTGTCGCGCGCTAATTTTGTCCGCAAACAAGGCTGCGCCCATCGCTTTTGCGAAGCCCATCTGGCGCGGCATGAACCAAGTGCCTCCTGCATCAGGCAACAGGCCAATTCGAGCGAAGGCCTGTAAGAAATAGGCGCTCTCGGTCGCAATCACTACATCGGCGCAAAGCGCAAGATTGGCCCCTGCCCCGGCAGCGGGTCCGTTGACTGCAGCGATCGTTGGAACTGGACAGTCGTGGATCGTTTCCAACATTGGCTCGTATTCGTCACGCAAGGTGCGCTCCAAATCGATCTTCCCCGTGCTCGAAGCGTCCCCAAGATCTTGTCCAGAACAGAATGACTGGCCCGCACCCGTGAGAACGATGGCGCGTGCATGACGGGCCGCGTGCTTCATAGCATGCGTGACTTCGGCGCGCATTTGCACCGTCATCGCATTCATCTTTTCGGGCCGGTTCAGCGTGACAACCGCCAAGTCGTCCGTGATGTCTAAAAGGACCGTTTCGTATTCCATGAACTCCTCCCGGGGTCTTAGCTTGTTGGAACCCTGAACCATAAGGGGAGGAAGGGAAAGATGAACCCTGGGTCAGTCTTCAAGAATTTGACGAAGGCGCTCTTTTTCGGCCTCGCTGAGTGTATCTTTTTCACCAACGGCCTGAACTTGCGATCGTTTACGTAAAAAGCTCCAGCCCATTGCTGCGGCTATCAACAGCATGATCGGTCCGGCTAGCCAGAGCATCAGGTTGGAACCCGTCACGGTGGGCTTCAGAAGGACGTACTCGCCGTAGCGATCCACGATAAAATCAATCGCTTCTTCATCTGTATCTCCAGCCACCAGGCGTTCACGCAACAAAAGACGAAGGTCGCGGGCCAGTTCGGCATTGCTCTCATCAATACTTTCGTTCCTACACACCAAGCAGCGCAACCCAGTGCTGAGGTCGCGTGCACGTTGCTCTAGCACCGGGTCATCCAAAATTTCGTCCGGCTGTACGGCGAAAAGCGGGGAGGCAATCAAAGCGAAGATCAGAACCAGATGTTTCATTCTGCAGGCACTCCACCAGTTGGAGTTTTGCGCGCTCCGGCCGCAACACGGAACCTGCGATCAGACAAGCTCAGGAAACCGCCCAGAGCCATCAGGATACAACCGCCCCAGATCCAGTTTGCGAGAGGTTTAATATAAGTTCGCATAACCCATCCGCCGTCGGCCTGCTGATCGCCAATTACGACGTACAGGTCACGAAGGAATCGGTAGTCAATCGCCGCCTCCGTCGTGGGCATACGCGCCACTGGGTAGTTACGTTTCTCTGGGTGGAGGGTACCTATCGTCCGCCCGTTCTTTTCAACAAGAACGTCAGCTGTTGTGGAGTAGTAGTTTGGCCCGTCAACTTGGCGAACATCCTCCAGGGTAAGAGTGAACTGGCCCACTTCGAAAGGCTGTCCGGGTTGAGCGACACGAATATCTTCCACTTCCCAGGCTGTCAGCCCGGCAATGGCAAACATGGTGACGCCCAGACCAGTATGAGCCACGGCCTTTCCCCAATCCGCACCAGGAAGACGGAACAAACGTTTAAGGCTTCCTTTTCGTCCTGTCCGGCTCCACAGATCTATGGCTGCACCAAAAGTGACCCAAGCGCCCAAGAATAGTCCGACCGGGCCCAAGGCGCTGCGACCTGTTTGCATCACCCAGACCAGCAAGGCGAGAGCAACTGCCAATATGAATGCATAACGGAGGGAGTAAGCAGCCTTGCCCAGCTTTCCTCGTTTCCAAGGTAGCATCGCGCCTACTGGTAGGGCGATCCCTAAAGCTACCATAAAGGGCGTGAAGGCTGCATTGAAGAACGGTGCGCCAACCGAGAGTTTTCGATCAAACGCCATCTCAGCGACCATCGGCCAGAGTGTCCCGACGAAAACCACAAAGCAGCTAACGGCCAACAGGATATTGTTCAGCACCAGCGCACTTTCGCGGCTGACCATGCCGAACACGCCTTTCGCCTCCATCACCTGCGCCCGAGCGGCAAACAGTGTGAGAGCGCCGCCGATAAAAATGACCAGAATGAATAGAATAAACACGCCCCGTTCTGGGTCATTTGCAAACGCGTGCACGGATGTCAGTAGCCCTGAGCGAACGATGAAAGTCCCGATCAAAGAGAACCCGAACGCGATAATCGCCAGCAGGATTGTCCAACTTTTCAAAGCTTCGCGTTTTTCAACCACGATGGCCGAGTGCAAAAGAGCTGCGGCCAAAAGCCAAGGCATAAAGGAGGCGTTTTCAACCGGATCCCAAAACCAGAAGCCGCCCCAACCCAACTCGTAGTAAGCCCACCAGGACCCCAAAGCGATACCGATGGTCAGAAACACCCAAGCAGCCAGCGTCCAGGGGCGAACCCACCGCCCCCAAGCTGCGTCAACGCGCCCTTCGATTAAGGCTGCGACTGCAAAGCTGAAAGCCATGCTTAGGCCGACATACCCCAAGTAAAGGAAAGGCGGATGGAAGGCCAAACCCGGGTCCTGTAGCAAGGGGTTTAAATCGCGGCCGTCAAATGGTGCGACGATCAACCGATCAAACGGGTTCGAAGTGAACAGAATGAACGCGAAGAAGGCCACTGCAATGGCAGCCTGCACCGCAAGTACACGTGCTTTCAGAGTCGGAGGAAGCCCCCCGCCGAACACAGCCGCCATTGCGCCGAACAGCGACACGATCAGGACCCACAGGAGCATAGAGCCCTCGTGGTTCCCCCATGTGCCGCTGATTTTATAGAGCATCGGTTTGGCTGAGTGGCTGTTCTCAACCACGATCCTCAGCGAAAAGTCCGACGTTACAAATGCCCACAACAACGCCCAAAAGGAAAACCCGACCAAAGCGAATTGGATAATGGCCGCAGGTTCAGCAAACGACATCCAACCGGTCCAGCGTTTGGCGGCGCCGATCAAGGGAACAACTGATTGCACAATGGCAACCAGAAAGGCGAGTATCAGGGCAAAGTGGCCAAGTTCGGTAATCATAGCGCCGGGTATAATCCGGTTGTCAGCTAAGCACCAATCACATTCGCCCCTCTGGGGCGAGCATAGTGTCGCGGTTTACTTCGTTCGATTGCGCCTCCAGTCATCCAAGGCCGGATTGTGCTCTGGTGTGCGGGCATCCTCAGCAAGTCCGACGTCTGTTCCCGGATCCGCAGATTGGACGGTATTGCTGCGGATTTCGTTTAAGAGATTGAGGTTCTCTAAAACCTTAGGCACACGCTGCATCGAGGCAGATATTTCACGCTGAAGATCTTGCACTTTGGCTTGGTGACGAGCACCAAAATAGAAGGAAACGATTACGCCCAACAACCACCAAAGGGGCTCCGGAACCAAAGCTATTCCCTGCATACGCTCTGCAAACCACAAGGGGTCTATCATGGCAGCTGCAAACAGTCCCAAAGTACCAAGTGCCATTGCAGGGCGCGGCAACCTATTCAAGCCGTCTATAAAACGATCAAATGCACCCTTGTTGGCAATCTGAAATTCAGACCCGAATTGGGCAATTGCCTGCTGCCTTTGCACGAGGTCCCGCTGACCACTGTTCTCAGCATTTTCCCTAAATATTTCCGCGGTTTCACGGACGACATTCCGCCCTCCGCCAAAAAGGAATCCAAAAAACTCAGAGATCAAACCCATCCTGCAACTCTCCTTTGAAACTCTGTTTCGCTTAGATGATAGATCGGAGATACAAACTCCTCTGCCCGTCGAATCCACCCACCTTTTCCGCCCGCCCGAGTTCGCGCGAATTTCCGCGAAGAAGGCCTTCGATCAGCTAGACGAAAGTAATAATTGCGCCGGGCGATTCCGTAGGCGTCTTTGAGTGCTATTGGCTCTGGTTTTAACGCGCTTCGGCACGCCGTAGCAGTTTTGGGGCCAACGATCCCATCGATGGCGACCTCATACCCCATGTCACACAGCAAGTGCTGAAGGATCTTTATCGCCTGCACCCCGGCGTTGACGTACATATCAAAGACAGTTTCATGCAGGATCTGAGGCAAGGTGTATAACCGAGGTAACTCAAAATAGTTTTGGACAAAGATGTCGACTGCCTGCGCTTTACTGAGAATTTTGACATCCGCGCTGGTGATCACGCCATCATCAGAAAGGTCCAATCCTAGACGACGCATCGTGTGAATGGTCACGCCGTACTTGGTCGCACCGCCGGGATCGTCCGGATCGTTGACGTAGCCGCCCTCGCGTTCCACGATATTAGCCGCAATTTCTCGTACCGTTTGCATGACACCCTCCGCATTTGGTGGGACACACGTTGGTGGAAATCGGTTAATTCCTGACAAGGAAAAAGGGCGCCGTTTTCGCAACGCCCTTTGGTTTCATCGGAAGGTTGGCGATAAATTAGCTTTCGCCTGCTTCTTTGTAGACACCCTGTTCTTTCAGCGCATCCACAACTTCTTTTGGCATGTAGGTCTCGTCGTGTTTCGCAAGAATTTCAGTGGCTTCGAAAACGCCGTTCACGTAAGATCCAGTACCCACCATGCCCTGATTTTCGGCGAAAAGATCAGGCAGCACGCCAGTGAATGCCACTGGCACGCTCTCGCCCCCATCAGTCACGACAAAATGTACCGTCTCACCCTGCCCGCGTATGATCGAGCCTTCCTCGACCAAGCCACCAATACGGAATACCTCGGTTGGCAATGGCGGCTCTGCGATCACCTGGCTGGGAGAGCGGAAGAAGTTGATGCCATCGCGCATCGCATACCCAATCAACCCCGTAGCCACGATCAAGGCCACAACAGCCAGCAGAATGACTTGAACTCTACGACGTTTCTTGAGCGTTTTCATACCGTCCTCACGGAAATAGAGGAGCCATCATAAGGCCCCGGGTTTCATCCTCACCTAACATCAGGTTGGCGTTCTGCAAGGCTTGGCCACTGCTACCTTTTGTCAAGTTATCCAGCGCCCCGACCACGATCGCCCGACGCTCGATCCGATCGCCAACCACGCCGATATGGCAGAAATTCGAACCCCTCACATGGTGGGTTGAGGGCGTTTCTCCGAATGGCAGCATCCGAATAAACGGCTCGCTTTCATAGGCTTTTGCAAGCGCATCATAAACGCTGGCCGGATCACCCTTCACGTAGGTAGTAGCAAGGATACCTCTGTTAGCGGGTATCAAATGCGGCGTGAACTGCACATGGACGGTTCGACCGGCGAGTTCTGAAAACTCCTGATCAAACTCACCGAGATGGCGATGGGTTCCGCCTACAGCGTAGGCGTTGTACCCTTCGCTGAGCTCTGCGTGGAGCAGATTCTCCTTCAACGACCTGCCAGCCCCAGAAACGGCACATTTGAGATCCAAAACAATGTCATCCAAGTCGATGACACCAGCAGTAATTAGTGGCCGAAGCACATATTGACCTGTAGCCGCATTGCAGCCCGTACCGGCCACCAGACGTGCGTTACGGATTTCATCGCGATAGAACTCAGTCAGACCATAAACAGCTTCTGCTTGCTGCTCTAACGCGACGTGCGGGTTACCGTACCATTTTTCGTATTCTTCTGCATCGCGCAGACGAAAATCTGCGGACAAGTCTATGATTTTAAGGTCTTTTGGTAACTCGCGAATAACCTCTTGGCTTGTTTTATGCGGCAAGGCACAAAAACAGAGGTCGATCTGTGAGAAATCAATCTCGGTAATCTTGCACAGGTCAGGAAGATCCATGTGGCGCAGATGCGGGAAAACCTGCGCCATCGACATTCCGGCTTTCCGCTCGGCAGCCAGTGCGGCGATTTCCATGTTCGGGTGCTCGGCGATCAGCCGCACCAACTCTGCGCCAGTATAGCCTGAAGCACCTAGAATTGCGATTTTATGGGTCATGTCAGACCTCTTGTTCCATAGTGTCACATATCACGACCGCCAAAGTGACGGTCTTCGAATAAAGGAGGATGCGGTAAGCCGTCCTTGACCTAAGTCAGGCAGCCTCGAACGTGATTTGTCGTCGGAGGAATTGTGTCGCCCGGTCACTCACGAAATTCGGTTTGCCTGTTGTCAGGAAGCCGCCTTTACCCTCGCCTTGCATATTCGGATGACGCTGCAAGTAGTCCGCAAGGCTTTCAGCCACCAGCGTGCCCTGACTAAACACCTGAACTTCAGTGCCTAGGGCAGCCTGAAAAGTCTCTGCCATTAAGGGATAATGGGTGCAGCCCAAAATTGCGGCCTGTGGTTCCGGCATCTTTCGCTTCAACGCGTCAACATGGCTTCGCACGAGCGCTTCGGCCAAAATGAGATCGCCGTCTTCAATTGCATCAACCACACCGCCGCAGGCCTGTGCTTCTACGTCTACGCCAATAGCTCGGAAAGCCAACTCGCGCTGAAACGCCCGGCTCGAGACTGTCGCCGGAGTAGCAAATAAAGCAACGTGTTTTACGGATACTTCGCGTGGAGGACTGTTATCGCCCCATTGGCGCTCAGTCAGGGCTTCGATCAAAGGTACAAAAACGCCCAAAACACGCTTGCCTTCGGGAACACCCTCTTCCTGCATCCGACGCAGTGCTGCAGCGCTGGCGGTATTACAGGCCAGAATCACCAGATCACAGCCGCGGCTCCACAGGTCATAAACGGCCCGACGTGTCAGATCGTAAATATTTTCCGCATCACGCACGCCATACGGAGCGTGCGCACTGTCTGCAAAATACAGGAAATCCACGTCCGGCAGACGTTTCTGCGCGGCGTCCAGGACGGTCAAACCGCCCAATCCAGAATCAAATATGCCTACTGCCATTTGCCCCTTTAGGCGCGATGCCGTTCCTCGAATTCATAACCGTAGTCATACGACTTTAACGGCTTCGGGGACAGCTCATACGTGGCTTTGCGCAAGAAATCCATCATCTTGCGTGTATCCTTTGCCAATGGGTCCAAAACATCGCGCCCTATTGGCTCTCCGATCACTACTTTGACCGGAGTGTCGACGCGTTTCTTAAACTCTTTGATCAGCAAACCCATGCGCAAGGTACTGTGCAAATGACTGGCGATCTGAAACAAACGAGAGGTGTGACCGTCAAAAAAGACTGGAACAACTGTTGCGTCAGACTTCGCGACCATTCTGGCCGTAAACCCTCTCCATCCCGGGTCCATCGGATGTGAAAAAGGTTTTGCGCCCGTGCTAACGGTACCACCTGGGAAAATGCCAATAGCTCCGCCATCTCCCAAATAGTTCAATGCGGTTTTCCGCGTCTCAAGGTTCTGCTTGATAGCGTCTTTTGTTTCATCAAACGAAATCGGCAGGATGATCCGATTAAGGTCTTCGGCCTTTCTGAAGACGCGATGGGCGAGAATTCGGAAGTCTCCTCGGGTTTCCGCTAGGATGTGCCCCATCATCATCCCGTCAAGAATACCGTACGGGTGATTAGCAATGAGGATCAGGGGACCGGTCTTTGGTATGTTGGTAAGCGCGCCGCCGACCACATCCAGCGAAAGCCCATACCGTTCAACCATCACGGACCAAAAGTCTCGCCCGTTGGCGACGTCATTCTCATAACCGTCCGCGCGTTTGATGAGGCGTATGCGGCCAGTGGTATTCTCCATAAGCCTTATCATCATGCGCCCGCCTTTAGTTTCGGCGGAGTAAGAATAGGAAATGTCACGAGCTACATGGCGACGCGAGGGCATTCGAATCTCCGAGGTTTACTGCCTTCAAGATAGGTTTGGTGACAGTTTTGCCTAGATGTCGTGACATTCCTATGACGGCTTTACTCGGCAGCTGCCCTCAGCTCAGGCCCCCCGTTTCGAATGGTCGCCAATAGCTCTTCTCGCCGTTTCGCGGCCTTGGCCTCGTTGGCCAGCAGTACAGGGCCAAATCCGCGAATATCCAACGGTAATCTGGCCAAAGCAACAACCGCATCGTGCGTTTGCGCCGTAACAAGGGGCGCTACCTCTTTGATATCACGCTCATATTGCTTGATCAGTGCACGCTCCATGCGACGCTCGGCGCTATAGCTGAATATATCGAATGGAGTACCGCGGAGGACCTTGAACTTGCTCATGACCTTCAGGGGCCCAAGCATCCACTCGCCGAATTCGCGTTTTTTAGGTCGTCCGTTTGGTCCGGTGCCTCCTAAGATCGGAGGTGCTAAATGAAACTTCATTTTGAAGTCACCATCGAACTCTGCCGCGGCCTTATCACGACTTTCCAGCATCAATCGGGCTACTTCGTACTCATCCTTATACGACAGCAACTTGTGATAGCCTTTCGCCACAGCCTCTCGGATGTGTTCATCTTCAAATGAATCGACCAATTTCCGGTAACTTTTGGCGAGTCGCCCGTTTTGATAAGCCGTAAGATGTTGAGCGCGGAAATCGATCATTTGATCCAGTGTTTTCGGCAATTCGGCTACGTTGGGTGCAAGAATCTCTGAGATTTCCTGCGGATGCAAAACTGCCCAACGGCCAATGTCGAAAGCCCGCTTGTTGCGTTCGACGGCGGTTCCATTCAGCTCAATTGCCTTAAGAAGAGCTTCGTGGCTTACCGGTAGCAATCCACGTTGCCATGCAGCACCAAAGATCATCATGTTCGAGTAAATTGAGTCGCCCATTACGGCCCGCGCCAGTTCAGTGGCGTCGAAAAGTGACAGCCCCTCTTTCAATCGCGCTTGAAGAGCAAGCTCCAACCGGTCACCGGGAATGCGGAATTCGGTGTCGCGCGTAAAATCACCGGTGACTGTCTCATGACTGTTAACGACGGCGCCAGTTAGACCTGTTCGCGTCAGGCCCAGCGTTTTAGCGCCTGCAGATACGACCAAATCACCGCCGATTAATGCATGCGCTTCGCCGGTTGCAACGCGAATAGCACTAATATCCTCAGGACGGTTGGCCAGTCGACAATTGATATGCACTGCACCGCCTTTTTGGGCTAGGCCCGCCATCTCCATCATGCCGGCGCCTTTGCCGTCAATTTGCGCTGCCTGCGCAAGAACAGCGCCCAAAGTTACGACCCCGGTTCCTCCAACACCGGTGATTACGACGTTATGAGTTCCTTTGATCTCAGGGAGAATTGGCTGCGGCAAATCCGGCAACTCAATCTCGGTTGTCGCTTCCTTGCGGATTTTAGCGCCCTCCAAAGTGACGAACGACGGGCAAAAACCGTTTAGGCAAGAGAAGTCCTTGTTGCAGCTCGATTGATCGATGGCTCTCTTGCGCCCAAGCTCGGTTTCCTTGGGAACAATTGAAACACAGTTCGACTGGACCCCGCAGTCTCCGCATCCCTCGCAAATGTCGGTGTTGATGAATACCCGCTTGTCCGGATCCGGGAATGCGCCCCGTTTGCGACGACGCCGTTTTTCGGCGGCACAGGTTTGAACGTAAACGATGGCCGAAACGCCTTCTATTTCACGGAAACGCTCCTGAACCCGCATAAGCTCGGCACGTTCGAAGGTTTCGACGCTCGACGGCAATGCTTTGAAGTTCACGTCTTCTTTTTCATCGTAAACCAAGGCCACATGCCGGACACCCATTGCCTTGATCTCGGCCACGATCCGTTCGGCTGTGAGGTCACCTTCATTGTCTTGGCCGCCGGTCATAGCGACAGCGTCGTTAAACAAGATTTTGAAGGTGATATTTGTATCAGCCGACAGCGCAGCGCGGATCGCCTGAACGCCCGAATGGTTGTACGTGCCGTCACCCAGGTTTTGGAATACGTGTTTCGTCGTTGAGAATGGCTCCTCACCAATCCAATTCGCGCCTTCGCCCCCCATCTGTGTGAATCCGGTGGTTTCCCGGTCCATCCACTGCACCATATAGTGACACCCAATACCGGCGTAAGCGCGGCTACCTTCGGGCACCTTGGTCGAGCTGTTATGCGGGCAACCTGAACAGAAATATGGAAGTCGCGTTGCAATCTCTTCGGCGTTATCAGCGCGCCGCGCCTCTGAAAGGCTTTCCAGACCGGCACGAACACCATCGGTATCGCGCCCCTCTTCTATCAGAATGCCGCCCAGTTTCTCGGCGATCATGATCGGGTCGAGAGCACCACGGGTTGGGAACAGCTCCTCGCGGTGCAATGTGCCGGCTCCGCCCTTGTACCAGCCGTAAACACGACGCCCACGGCGATCGTCAAATATGGCTTCCTTGACCTGTACCTCAATCAGCTTGCGCTTTTCCTCAACAATAACAATCAGGTCCAGACCCTCGGCCCAGTCGTGAAACCCAGCCATGTCCAACGGAAAAGTCTGTCCGACCTTGTAAGTTGTGATGCCCAGACGCTCTGCCTCGGCCTGATCGATGTTCAAGAGTGACATGGCATGCGTTAAGTCGAGCCAGTTCTTACCTGCAGCGACAAACCCAATCTTTGCTCCGGGTTTGCCCCAAACACGCCGGTCCATCTTGTTTGCATGTGAGAACGTTTCGGCAGCGAAGCGCTTGAAATCAATGATACGCCCTTCTTGCAAGTGCGGCGTGTCGCCTAGGCGGATATTCAAGCCACCCTCGGGCATATCGAAATCAGGAACAACGAGGTTCATTCGCTCGGGGCTTCCATCCACGACGGACGTTACCTCGATCGTGTCTTTCATTGTTTTCAGACCGACCCAAACACCCGCAAACCTGCTAAGCGCGAAACCATAGACACCGTAGTCTAAAATCTCTTGAACACCTGCGGGGCTTACGATCGGCATATACATGTCGACAAGCGACCATTCGGACTGATGCAATACAGTTGAACTTTCACCCGTATGGTCATCGCCCATTGCCATCAGCACGCCACCGTGCTGCGCGGTGCCTGCCATGTTTGCGTGGCGCATTACATCGCCGGATCGGTCAACGCCCGGCCCCTTCCCGTACCATAGGCCAAAGACCCCGTCGAACTTACCGTCTCCGCGCAGTCCAGCCTGCTGGCTCCCCCAAAGGGCTGTCGCAGCCAGATCTTCGTTCAGTCCGTACTGAAAGGTGATGTCACTTTCGACCAATTGCTTTTGGGCACGCGTCATTTGCTGATCAACAGCCCCCAAAGGAGACCCACGGTATCCCGTCACAAGCCCGGCTGTGTTTAAGCCAGCTTGCTTATCACGGGCTTTCTGCATCAGCATCAAGCGAACAAGAGCTTGGGTTCCGTTCAGCAGAACAGGGTTTTTGTTCAGGTCAAAGCGGTCGTTTAACGATATTTGTGGCTGACTCATCAGACGCCTCCCCTCGTCAGATCAGTGTGCTACATTTTCACCCATATTAGGTCATAATTTCTGACCTGTATAGGGTTTATCCTCTGAATCCTAAGGATTTCACGGTTTGATTGTGGAAGTTGTTACCTATTTCATATAGGCCTTCCGAAAGATAACGAAAGTTGCGGCGATGGATTGGGACAAGCTTAGGATATTTCACGCGGTCGCGGACGCGGGCAGCCTGACACATGCGGGTGACAAGCTGAACCTGTCACAATCTGCGGTAAGTCGGCAAATTAGGGCATTGGAAGAATCGCTTGATTCGACCTTGTTTCACCGTCACGCCCGTGGCCTGATCCTGACGGAACAAGGTGAGTTGCTGTTTGACGCTACATCCGCCATGTCCAAAAGACTGGACGCGGCCGCTGCTAGAATTCGCGACAGTGAAGAAGAAGTCTTTGGTGTTCTGCGTGTCACCACAACCTTTGGCTTTGGAACCCTCTGGCTGGCCCCTCGCCTTCCAAAGCTCTATGAACAATACCCTGACCTCAACATTGACCTAATGCTAGAAGAGCGGGTTCTGGACCTTCCCATGCGCGAAGCTGATGTTGCTATCCGCATGAAGGAACCAAGTCAGGCGGATCTGGTGCGCAAGCGGCTGATGACCGTTCAGATGACTCTGTATGCAACGCAAGAGTACATCGAAACGCACGGTGGTATGCTGCAATCCCTGGATGAGATCAAAGACCACCGGTTAATTTGCCAAACGCCCTCCGCGCCGCAGGTTGGGGCAAGTGCATCAATGGTTCGACATCTGATGACGTATAACCCCGGTTCCCTCTTAACGGTGAATAACTACTTTGGGGTTCTGCAAGGTGTGTTGCACAATCTGGGTATTGGTGTGCTGCCAGACTATGTAACTCAGGATTTCCCGCATCTCGTTCCGATCTTGTCAGACATCGAAACGGCCGATGTTCCTGTATACCTCGCCTATCCCGAAGAGTTGCGGCATTCAAAGCGCGTCGCGGCATTCCGGGACTTTGTACAAGATGAAATCATTGCTCAGCGTAAACAACTGAAGCAAATGGGAAAACTCTAGCTATGCGCCTTGGTCATAACGGACATGACCAAGGATCAGCCTGAAATATCTTGATCGTTCACAAAGTGATCCCTAAATGAGCACTCGAAGGCGGTGATGCTGAAACGCTCATCATCTTCATACCTCCCTGTTGGACTACGGCCGAGCTTAGAGCTCGGCCTTTTTTTTGCCATTTCGTGTCAAGCCGACGTCGAAAAGGCAAAACATCTGGGAAAGTCGGGCACTTAAACCTATGATCGTGCAAAAATCACCAATTTGTGTGTTCGAGGACAGATTCGATGTTTCACCCTATTCGTCTTTTAATGGCGATCCTTTCAGTTGTGCTCCTATCAGGCCCATTGGCTGCTCAGGAAAACGGCTCCGCCAGTTCAACGGCTACCATCACAATTCCAGATGACCTGACGCCAGAACAAGTGGACGACATGGTTGCCCGGATGTCCGACGATCAGGTCCGCGCGATCCTGCTGGAGCGACTGGACGCCGTTGCCTCTCAGCAGGTCGAAACGACATCCGGACGTAAAAGCTTGGTCCAAACGATCTCGGACACCATCAGCAGCATGACAGCCTCTTGGCTGGATGTGATCCGAAAAATTCCCCTACTTATTTCCGCTCAGGTCGAAGCGTTCTCGAATTTTGGATCGACATTCGGTGCGAATGGGCTGATGACCTTGTTCGGATTTACCTTTTTGGCGCTGGCCGTTGGATATGCCGCTGAAAAAGTTGTGGGGCTTTGGACACGCCGATGGGTAAAGGTTGTTGAAGGCGACGCGTCTTCTAACCTAAGAGGCGCCGTAACCTTTCTGTTCAAGCGGTTTCTCTGCGAATTCCTTGGCCTTTTGGTCTTTTACTACACGCTAGTGTTTGTCGGTCGGCAGCTGTTGAATGAACAACAAATAGCTCAGGCCGCGCCCTTCGTCTTCTACCTGATCTGGTTCCCACGTTTGGGTGCTGCTATTTCGCGCTTTATTCTGGCCCCCAAACAACACGATCTTCGTCTGGTAAACGTAGACGATCACTGGGCTAAGTACTTGCACCGCAATTTGATCGGTCTGTTCCTGCTGATCGGTTTCACCCTGTTCATCTTGGATTTCAACGCGTTGAATGGTGTCCCGCCGGGTGAGTCACGATTGGGTTTCTGGCTGAACACCGCGATCCACATCTATATCGGTGTTATCGCTTGGCGCGCGCGCGACGGCCTCACCGACATGATGCGCGGGTCTGACCCAGATCGTACGCGTTTTGACGAGGAAGTCGCTAGACTCTACCCCTATCTTGCAATTGGTGTTTCCGCAGGTACGTGGCTGCTGGTCGAATACCTATCTTCGCAGCGCAACCCTGCAATCTTTGAGCTGCTGGCACATGGTGCACACTTCACTACGATGTTCTGGTTGTTAATCGCTCCGGCGTTAGACACCTTGATACGTGGTCTGGTGCGCCACCTTCAGCCCCCTATGCTGGGTGACGGCCCCGTGGCTGAGCGCGCATACAAATCAACCAAACGTAGCTATATCCGTATCGGGCGTGTTCTCGCCGGCATTCTGGTCATCCTGATGATTGCAAATGCATGGGATTTGGATCTTCAGGAAATCGCTGGTGGAGATGATGAGTCTGGCAGCAAGATCATCCAGTTCTTCATTATTATCGCAATCGGATACATTCTGAACGAGGTTGTCTCGCTCTGGATCAACCGTCGTCTGGCGAAAGAGCAAACCGCTGCTGAGCAGAGCCCTGATGAGGAAGCTGGCGAAGGCGGTGGGTCTGGCGGATCGCGTTTGGCAACGGTTCTCCCCCTTCTGCGCGTGACAGCACAGGTAGCTATCGCCGTGATCTTCGTACTTTTGGCGCTGGGCGCTCTGGGTCTGGATATTACACCGCTGTTGGCTGGTGCTGGTATCCTGGGCTTGGCTATCGGTTTTGGCGCTCAAAAGCTGGTTTCGGACATTGTGGGCGGTATTTTCTTCCTGATCGACGATGCCTTCAGAGTTGGCGAATACGTCGACGTCGGCGGCACCACCGGCACGGTTGAAAAAATCTCGATCCGCTCGATGCAGTTGCGCCATCACCGCGGACCTGTTCACACGATTCCATATGGTGAAATTCAAAAACTGACCAACTACAGCCGTGACTGGGTCATCATGAAGCTCAAGTTCACCGTGCCCTTCGACACCGATCCGAACAAGGTGAAGAAGATCTTTAAGAAGATCGGTGCTGAAATGATGGAGGATGAGGTTCATAAGGATGGCTTCCTCCAGCCCTTCAAGTCTCAAGGCGTGTTCGACTTTGACGATGTCGGTATGATTATCCGCGGCAAGTTCATGGCTAAGCCTGGAAAGCAGTTCACCCTGCGAAAAGAGATCTTTAACCGAGTCAAAGCAGCGTTCAAAGAAAACGGCATCGACTTTGCTCGACGTGAGGTTCGCGTTGCGATCCCCGGACTTGAGGATGCCGATCATCTAAGCGAAGAGCAAAAAGCAGCCATAGGAGCCGCTGCGGGCGAGGTCGCAAACCAGCAGGCCGAGCAACAAGCTCAAAAACCGGGATCGGAACACGGCGCTCCGAAGTAGTTCGAGCCAAACTGTGAAAACGACTTTCGGCCGCCCCGCTTTCTAGTCGGGCGGCCGTATTTTTGGTCACTTGACCGCGTCAAACATACCGTTGCCAGTCTTAACTCTTTCCACGGGCGCTCCCTTGCCCTACAAGGCGCGCAATCTCGGCCCACTTGGACACAGGACAGAAGATGCAAGAGCCCGCAATCACCCCCGATCTGATCGCCGCACATGGGCTTAAGCCCGATGAATACGAAATGATCCTTGAGATCATCGGGCGCGAGCCGACATTCACTGAGTTGGGCATCTTTTCGGCCATGTGGAACGAGCATTGCTCGTATAAATCCTCTAAGAAATGGCTGCGCACGTTGCCGACCTCTGGCCCTCAGGTGATATGCGGGCCTGGCGAAAATGCTGGCGTCGTCGATATTGGCGATGGACAAGCTGTCGTCTTCAAGATGGAAAGCCACAACCACCCATCATACATTGAGCCGTACCAAGGTGCCGCGACCGGAGTTGGAGGCATCCTGCGTGATGTATTCACTATGGGCGCCCGCCCCATCGCCTCGATGAATGCGCTGTCCTTCGGCGAGCCGGGCCACCACAAGACCCGTCAACTGGTCAACGGAGTGGTAGAAGGCATCGGCGGCTATGGTAACTGCTTTGGCGTTCCCTGCGTTGGCGGCGAAGTTCGGTTCCATCCCGCGTACAATGGCAACTGCCTGGTGAACGCTTTTGCGGCAGGTTTGGCGGACAGCGATAAGATTTTCTACTCTGCGGCGTCAGGCGTCGGTATGCCCGTCGTCTATCTGGGTGCGAAAACTGGCCGTGATGGCGTGGGCGGCGCGACAATGGCCTCAGCCGAATTCGACGACACCATCGAAGAAAAGCGCCCCACTGTTCAAGTCGGTGACCCCTTTACCGAAAAGCGTCTGATGGAAGCCACGCTTGAGCTGATGCAAACTGGCGCAGTTATCTCGATCCAGGACATGGGCGCTGCTGGCCTGACTTGTTCTGCTGTCGAGATGGGCGACAAAGGTGGTTTGGGCGTGCGCTTGGATCTTGAGAACGTCCCACAGCGTGAAGAGAATATGACCGCCTATGAGATGATGCTGTCAGAATCTCAGGAACGCATGCTGATGGTCCTCAAGCCTGAGCTTGAAGCCGAAGCGCGCGCTGTGTTCGAAAAATGGGACCTAGATTTCGCTATTGTTGGCGAAACGATCGCCGAAGATCGTTTCCTTATTGTCCACAACGGCGAGGTGAAAGCCGATCTCGTCCTGTCGAAATTGTCCTCGACGGCACCAGAGTATGACCGCCCCTGGGTGGCGACACCTGAAGCTGAAGAACTGTCCGAGGTCCCGCAAATTGACCCAATCGACGGTCTGCGCGCCCTGCTCTCCTCGCCCAACTATGCGGGCAAACAATGGGTCTATGAGCAATACGACACGATGGTCATGGCCGACACCGCGCGCACACCGGGCCTAGGCGCCGGTATGGTCCGTGTTCACGGCACAGATAAGGCACTGGCATTCACCAGTGACGTGACGCCGCGCTATGTGCGTGCCAACCCGGTCGAGGGCGGGAAGCAAGCCGTGGCTGAAGCCTACCGGAACCTGACGGCCGTCGGTGCAAAGCCGCTGGCGACCACAGACAACCTGAACTTCGGAAATCCAGAAAAGCCTGAGATCATGGGCCAATTCGTTGGTGCCATTCAGGGCATCGGTGAGGCCGTCGCAGCGCTCGATATGCCAATCGTATCGGGCAACGTGTCGCTTTATAACGAGACCGACGGTCAAGCGATCCTGCCCACTCCGACCATCGGTGCTGTTGGCCTGCTAACCCATACCGACGAAATCATCGGTAACGAGGTTCGCGAAGGCCATGTTGCGTTGATCATAGGTGAAACCAACGGTCACTTGGGTCAATCCGCCCTGCTGACCGAAGTGTTTAATCGCGAAGACGGCGACGCACCTCATGTCGATCTGGATGCCGAAAGGCGCAACGGCGAGTTCATCAGGGCTAACCGAGATATGATCAAGGCTTGTACAGATTTGGGCGATGGCGGGCTTGCTCTAGCCGCCTTTGAGTTGGCTGAGGCCGCAGGCGTTGGCGTTCACCTTGATGAGGCATCAACCGAATTCCTGTTCGGCGAAGATCAAGCGCGCTACCTGGTGGCCTGTAATTTCGATCAGGCCGAAGCATTGATGATTGCTGCGGGTCAAGCTGGCGTTCCGCTGGTTTCGGTTGGTCGCTTCACTGGTGACAGTGTGCGCATTGGGAACTCTGAAGCTTCGCTCGAGGATCTGACTGCAACATTCCGCAGCAGCTTTGCCGAGGCTGTTGCTTAACAACCGATAGTGTTTCGATTGCTAGGCCTGCGCTCATCCGAGCGCAGGTTTTGTCTTTTTCACACCATCTTCTCACCCTTGCGCGCCCCGCTTTGGCGCTCTACATCTTGGGAAAGACCTTCAGGAGTTACCTACATGCCGATGAGCGCCCACGAAATCGAACACCTGCTGCGCGAAGCCTTTCCGGATGCGGAAATTCAGGTTGGCGGGCATGACGGCGTACATATGTCCGCCATGGTCGTGGACGAAAGCTTTCGCGGGAAAAACCGGGTTCAGCAGCAACGCGCTGTTTATGCTGCTCTGAAAGGCAAAATGGACGGCCCTGACGGAGAGTTGCACGCACTGGCGCTCACGACCAAAGTGCCTGAATAGTTCATGAACCGATCGGATGGGTTCCACTGAAACTAACCTATCTGATCTTTGGCATATCCAACTCGTTGACCGGTTTTTTGATGTGTAATCTACGGAAACTGGTAAAAAGACGAGCCAAGTTGTTGGCGTATCACAGGGAAACTAGACGACGCTAATATTAGTTTAAGGGTCCAAAATGAACGGTTGGCTATTCTGGATAGGTGTACCCGCAACATTGATAGTTGCCGCCGCTCTGATCGAAGCCTATGTGAAGCGGAACAGAAAACGTAACCTTGCGGACATGCGCCCAGACCCGGACAAAATCAGCAAGGTTGGCGGCATTGAAAGATACGGGCTGGATCCGCTGGCCCTCGCGCAAGCCGAACACCGGCGGTTAGAGGAAGAAGGCTGGACCTCTGACCCGTCACAGAATGAAACGAACGCCCGGGAAGCGGGTGAAGAGGACAAGCAAGATGAGCGACGTTAAGACCCAAATCGACGAAACCGTCAAAGCCAACGATGTGGTGCTGTACATGAAAGGCACCAAGGAAATGCCGCAGTGCGGTTTCTCGTCTCGCGTGGCCGGTGTGCTGAACTACATGGGCGTCGATTATACTGACGTTAATGTTCTGGCCGACGAAGAAGTTCGTCAGGGCATCAAGGATTATTCCGACTGGCCGACCGTTCCGCAGCTTTACGTTAAAGGCGAATTCGTCGGCGGCTGCGATATTATCACCGAGATGACCCTGTCGGGCGAACTGGACACGCTGTTTGACGACAACGGTGTTGGCTACAACAAAGAAGCCGCTGACAAGATCCGTGAAGCAAACGCCTGATTAGCGGCTGACGCAATTTTGTAAGACAACCTGCTCACTGGCGGCATCAGCGCCTGTCGCCAGATAGCTCACAGTGGCGTCCCAGCCTTTGGAACGCAGGATGTACTTCCCTGCCCGTCCTTCAGATTCGTAACGAATACCCGATGCGCTTTCGGCTTGTCGCAGAGTGACCAACTGATTGTCCACCATCATCGCAGCAGCGCTGGAACCATCGGGAGCGTTGAAATACGCAATTTCCAATGGAACACCGTTATCGCAGGTGAACGTTACTGGCAGAATGTCGATCTGCGCCGAAGCCATCCCTCCAGGGATCGCGAACGCAGCTGCGCAAACAATTACTCGTAAGGCACTCATCCGCCTGACCTTTCTTCAATCACCGATGCTAAGGCTTCAGCTCTTGCAGCTAGTTCTGCCAGAGTATCTGTTACCGAAGGCGGCACTACGGCCACCTCAATTCTTTCAGGTTCGGGCTGTGGCATGTTTCTAAGCGCATGCAGATCAGCTTCGACCGCTGCCAATTTCGCCTCGAGTGCTTTGATCTTATCGTCTGTTCCCGCAGTTTTATCCGCCAGCATTAAGCCGGCCATCAGCAACATTCGAGATTCTGGCATACGCCCTATTTGATCCGACAGGACTTGGGCCTCATCATCCAGCATCTTTGCTGCCGAATGCAGAAACGTCTCTTCCCCCTCCTGGCACGAGACCTCAAAGCCGCGTCCACCGATTTGAATGGTCACCTCGGGCATTACTCAACCTCTCCTTCTGCCAGTTTAGCCTGCGATAGCAGTGGTTCCAGTCGGGCCAGTACCGCGTGTGCTTCGGCGGCGTCTGTTGCTTGAGCAGCGCGCGTAGCTTCAAGCTCTGCTACTGTGGCGCGGTTGAGAAGCTCAGCATCAGGCACACCTTCTTCGGCGGCTGCACGCAACTCGTCCACAGATTGGCGCAACTGCTCGTTGGCTTTGCGCATCCGTTGCAAATCGTCATCCAAACGGGACATTGCCGCGCCGTGGCTTGCACGTTCTGCGCGCAGCATATCCAGCTCCGCGCTCAGTTCAGCGACGCGTTCACTGTCGGCGAGTTCCGACCGCAGACGTGCATTTTCAGCCTGAACGTCCTGCGCCGCGGCCACGGCAGATTTCAACTGCGCGTTCTCCGCCTTCAGTTCGTCTTGGTTCTCTAACGCGGCCTTGGCTTCTGCTAGTTCCGCGCGCGCGGCCTCGACCGAAGCCAGCTTGGCGGTTGCCTCGGCCAATTGCTCTCGCAACGCACTGTTTTCGGGGTCCTCAACCGGAGCAGTCCGTAGGGTTTCCATGTCAACGCGCATGGCGTCGACTTCCTGCTCGTGACGTTCTTTCAGTGTTTTGAGGCGCTCTTCCAGTTGCGCATTCGCGATGCGCTCGTCATTCAGCGCAGATTGCAGGGTTTCATCTGCTCCACCACTGACCGGTGCTGCATCCCGCAGTGCCTCAACGCCGGTTCCGATCCGGTCCATCGCAGCAACAATACGGCGTTGTAGTTCTTCGATCTGACTCATGCCTCTGCCACCTCTTTACCAAGGTTACTTCGTATCGCGGGTTTGTCCGAATCAACATCGTCCGCGTCTTGACCTAGTCTAACCTAACGAAGCGGAAAATACCCACTGTTTGGTTTCAATAACTTGGGCAGCTTTCTTGATCCACAAACGGGACGAAACACCCAGTTCTGCTTGCACTTTGGGGGGTGAATGGTATTGAGCGCCTCATCTGCCTGTAATCCAAAGGAACAACGCCCGTGGACCTGACTGCGCTGCGCAATGCAAACCCCGAACACTGGGACAAAGCTGCGGCCATCCGCACCCTGACCCTAGACGCCGTCGCCGCCGCCAATTCTGGCCATTCCGGTATGCCAATGGGCATGGCCGACGTCGCGACCGTGCTGTTCGAAAAGCACCTGAAATTCGATGCCGCTGCTCCGAACTGGCCTGACCGCGACCGGTTCATCCTGTCCGCGGGTCACGGTTCGATGCTGGTCTATTCGCTACTCTATTTGACCGGTCACGCTGACGTAACACTGGATGAGATCAAGAACTTCCGCCAGTTGGGCGCGAAAACAGCGGGCCATCCGGAAAACTTCCTGGTCGAAGGGATCGAGACCACAACCGGCCCTCTGGGTCAGGGCATCTCGAACGCCGTGGGCTTTGCCATGGCCGAAGAAATCCAGCGCGCGCATTACGGCAAGAAGGTCGTGGATCACTACACTTACGTGATCGCTGGCGACGGCTGCCTCATGGAGGGTGTAAGCCAGGAAGCAATCACTCTGGCTGGTCGCCATGAGTTGAGCAAGCTGATCGTCTTCTGGGACAACAACAACATTACCATCGACGGCACCGTTGATATCGCCGACCGTACAGACCAGGTCCGCCGTTTTGCGGCTTCGGGCTGGCATGTGATCGAGATCGACGGCCACGACCCGCAAGCCATCGACGCAGCTATCGTACAGGCAAAAAAGTCGAACAAACCGACCATGATCGCCTGCGAAAGCCACATCGCTTTGGGTCACGCGGCACAGGATACCTCGAAGGGCCACGGCGCTTTGACTGATCAGGATCAGCTGAAAGCAGCAAAAGAAGGATACGGCTGGCCGCATGATGCGTTCGAAGTTCCTTCCAATGTAAAGTCCGCGTGGGAAGCGATTGGCAGCCGCGGTGCGACTGAGCGTGCAGAATGGGAAGAGCGCTTTTCGCAACTCTCTGAACGCAAGCAGTCAGAATTCAACCGCGCCTACGCGTTTGAAGCACCAAAAAAGCTGGCCGGAGCGATCCGCGCGTTCAAAAAGCAGATCTCTGAAGACCAGCCGAAACTGGCCACCCGCGCCTCGTCCGAGAAGGTTCTGAACGTTGTGAACCCGATCATGACCGAGACCGTAGGCGGATCGGCTGACCTGACTGGATCAAACAACACCAAATCTGCTGATATGGGTGTCTTCCTGCCGGAAAACCGTAAAGGCCGCTACATCCATTACGGTATTCGCGAACACGGCATGGCTGCCGCAATGAACGGTATGGCGCTGCATGGCGGCATCCGTCCTTATGGCGGAACCTTCATGGCCTTCACAGATTATGCGCGCCCGTCCATGCGTCTGGCTGCGTTGATGAAAGTCCCGTCCGTTTTCGTTATGACCCATGACTCAATTGGCCTGGGCGAAGACGGACCGACCCACCAACCCGTTGAGCATCTGGCGATTTCGCGTGCGACCCCGAACACCTTCGTCTTCCGTCCCGCCGACTCAGTTGAGACTGCCGAAGCATGGGAACTGGCGCTGACCTTCAAGGAAAGTCCTTCGGTGCTGTCGCTGACCCGTCAAGGTGTCCCGACTGTCCGTAAGGATCACAAGACCAAGAACCTTGTGTCTCAGGGCGCTTATGTTTTGGCCGAAGCCGAAGGCAAGCGTCAGGCCATCCTGATCGCCACCGGTTCCGAGGTTTCTTTGGCGATGGAAGCCAAAGCGATGCTCGAGGCCGAAGGCATCGGCACTCGCGTCGTTTCGATGCCTTGCATGGAACTGTTCGCTCAGCAAGACGAAGCGTATCGCAAACGTGTCCTTCCCGCAGGTCCGGTACGTGTCGGCATTGAGGCCGCTGTTCGCGCCGGAGGCTGGGATCGCTGGCTGTTGGGTGAACGTGGCCGTGAAGCCAAAGCAGGTTTCATCGGCATGTCAGGCTTTGGTGCATCAGCTCCGGCAGGTGAGCTTTACAAACATTTCGGCATCACCGCCGAAGCAACCGCTGCCAAGGTCAAGGAACTGCTGGGCCTGTAAGCTAAATCACAAAGTACCAAGCAAAGGGCGGCTCTGGCCGCCCTTTTCATTTGGCTCCGGCTTCAATCTTCCGCTTTAACGCGTCATAGGCTTTCAGAGCGTAATCCAATCGCAACTCATACCGTCCTTGCACCACCACTTTCTTGGGTGGTTGCAAGCCGATACAAGACAACGCTTGGCGAAGATGTGTACCTGAAAGTGGAACGTACGTTGCCGATTGCCCGGTAAAAGTGTTGTAAACTCGTCCGCCCGACCAATGACTACGCTTCTGTGCCTTGAGTGCTGTATCAATACGAAAATGTAAGAACCCGTAGAGTTCTTCTTCATCGAACGGCACTTCGTCGGCGGCAATGCTCAGCGCAGAGAAAAGCGAGGATGCACCGCTCCGAGACGACCCGCGTGATCCGATTTCTCCGATGATAGGCCCATCTATTAAGGTTTCTCGGCGGAAATTCTTCACCTTAGTGGTCGGCATTCCTATTGAACAATGGTCCTATCACCTTGGTCGCAACTGGGATCAATACCATACCCCATGCCAGACCAAACACGCCATCCATCGTGGCCTTGGAGATCCATTCGACAGCGCCCACCCATTGTTCGGACACGGAATGCCCAATCGCATAGGCCCAGTCGTGAATGTGATGGCCCAGCCACCCAAAGCCAAGAACTTCCATCCCGTGTATCACTATCGATCCGCCGACCCACAGCATTGCCGCAGTTCCAACGATCGACAGGGTCTTCATCACGCCCGGCATAGCCTTAACCAGTCCACGCCCCAATCCACGACCCACGGGTGTCGGCGCGTTCTGAGCCAAATACAAACCCACGTCATCCATCTTTACGATCAAGGCGACCGAGCCATAAACGGCTACTGTGACACCAAGGCCTACCACTGCTAATGTCGCGGCTTGCATCCACAAGTTTGGAGCCTCAATTGCAGCAAGCGCGATCGTCATGATCTCAGCTGAGAGAATGAAATCTGTCTTGATCGCCCCTTTGACTTTTTGTTCTTCGAGATGACCGGGGTCGCGGATTTTCATGTCTTGGTCGATGGCATGGCTACCGTGCGGGAAAAGGACATGAAATATCTTCTCTGCCCCCTCAAAACATAAATACGATCCGCCGAGCATCAACAGAGGCGTAATCATCCAAGGCGCAAAATTAGCCAACAGCAACGCAACAGGAAGCAGCAAGACGATCTTGTTGAATACAGATCCGCGAGCGATCCGCCAGATGATCGGCAACTCTCTTGCAGGAGCGAAACCCTGAACGTACTTCGGCGTAACTGCGGCATCATCAATGATAACACCGGCAGTCTTTGCACCCGCTTTTCCTGCCGCTGCAACGACATCATCAACCGATGCCGCCGCGACCTTTGCAATACCTGCAACGTCGTCCAACAGGGCCAACAGACCGCTCATGCCTCGTCCTCTCATCTTTTTGCCGTTGTCGACCCTACCTTATACTAAGGCTAGCGCAAGCGTTAGCGCAACCGGACTGAGTTTGCGCTAACACGTTAAAAATATGTCACTTTTGCTCTTTTGAGAATTGCCGATGGCGGCTATATGGCCACCAACGCAAGTGCATCTGGAGACATCACATGACCATCAAGGTCGGCATCAATGGATTTGGCCGCATCGGCCGCTGCACCCTGTCGCACATCGCCGCGTCGGGCCGTAACGACATCGAAGTGATCAAGGTCAATGCAACCGGCCCGTTGGAAACAACCGCCCACCTGCTGAAGTACGACAGCATTCACGGCCGTTTCCCACGCGATGTATCGATCAATGGCAACACCATGGATCTGGGCCGTGGTCCGATGGAGATGTTCTCGACCTATGACATGAACGAATTGGACTGGGAAGGCTGCGACATTGTTCTTGAATGCACCGGCAAGTTCAATGACGGCCTGAAAGCCAAGACCCACCTGGAGCGCGGTGCGCAAAAGGTCCTGCTGTCAGCCCCTGGTAAAAACGTCGATAAGACGATCGTTTATGGTGTGAACCATAACTCGCTGACGACCGAAGACAAAATGGTCTCGAACGGATCTTGCACCACGAACTGCCTTGCACCGCTTGCAAAGGTACTGGACGAAGGCATTGGTATCGAACACGGCATCATGACCACGATCCATGCGTATACCGGCGACCAACCAACTCTAGACCGTCGCCACAGTGATTTGTACCGCGCTCGTGCTGCCGCGATGTCGATGATCCCAACATCGACGGGTGCCGCCAAAGCGCTTGGTGAAGTTCTGCCAAACCTCAAAGGCCGTCTGGACGGATCCGCCATTCGTGTTCCGACGCCGAACGTTTCTGCGGTTGACCTGACCTTCCGTGCTTCGCGCGACGTTACCGTCGACGAAGTTAACGCTGTCGTTCGCGAAGCTGCCCAAGGCCCGATGCAGCGCGTTCTGGGCTATGAGCCTGCGCCGCTGGTTTCGACCGATTTTAACCACACCGAAGAAAGCTCGATCTTCGCGCCTGACCAGACACGCGTTGTAAACGACCGCATGGTCCGCGTTCTGGCTTGGTATGACAATGAGTGGGGTTTCTCGGTTCGTATGGCTGACGTCGCTGTTGCGATGGGCCGGCTTAACTAAGATCAGTTTGAAATCTTGCACCTATTTGCCCGCTCAGGTTATCTGAGCGGGCATTTTCGTTCGGGGCGGCTATGACCAATCAAATAGCAATCTGGCTGGGTCTTCTGATCCTCGGCGGGTTTATCATCGATTATGCAGTCTTCGGCCCCGAGCATTTGATCTTCCTTGGCAAGAAGCTTTACGCCTTCCTCGATTGGCTCGCTTTCTGGCGCTGACAGAGGTTTTTCTTGACTTTTCTGCAAACTTAGCTTTGTTAGCGCTAACTTTGAGCAAGCCGACTTTCGGACGGAGCAGAAAATGACACTTAAACTGGCTATCAACGGATTTGGACGTATCGGACGCGGAGTATTGCGCGCAGTGATGGAATCTGGACGTACGGACGTCGAGATCATTGCAATCAATGATCTGGCCAAGCCCGAAATCAATGCACACCTGTTTGAATTCGACAGCGTCCATGGCCGTTATAGCAAGCCAGTGTCGTTGTCAGACGCGGGACTAGACGTAGGCGCGGGTCCAATCCGACTGACCAGTGAGCGAGAGCCAGAAAAGCTGGACTGGTCTGATGTGGACGTTGTGCTTGAATGTACTGGTGTCTTCCGTACTCGCGAAGCCGCATCGCGCCATTTTGAAAATGGATCTAAAAAGGTTTTGATTTCCGCTCCTGCTCGCGGCGACGGTGCTGTGAAAACAGTGGTTTACGGGGTCAACGATCATGAATTAACTGCGGAGGATACAGTAGTTTCAAATGCGTCATGCACGACGAACTGCCTTTCGCCTGTTGCCGCTGCTCTGGATGCAGGCCTGGGTATTGTCCACGGAAACATGACAACTGTTCATGCGTACACGGCCAGCCAGCCAGTCCATGATACAGCAGGCAAAGATCCTTACCTGTCGCGTGCCGCTGCGTTGTCGATGATCCCGACCACGACTGGCGCGGCCTCAGCGGTAGGCCTCGTACTTCCACAACTTGCCGGCAAGCTGACCGGTCAGGCCATCCGTGTTCCCACGCCCAACGTCTCTGTTGTTGATTTGGTCGCAGAAGTCTCGCGCCCGACAACAGCCGAAGAAGTGAACGCATTGTTCGTCGAGGCCGCAGGCAAAATTCCCGGCGTCTTGGCAGCTGAGAGTCGCCCCTTGATCTCGGTGGATTTTAACCACGATTCTCATAGCTCAACCGTTTCACTGCCCGAGACCAAAGTGACTGACGGCACACTAGTTCGCGTACTGGCTTGGTACGACAACGAATGGGGTTTTTCTAACCGGATGCTGGATACAGCTGTCGCAATGGGCGCCCTAGCCTAACCGTTCGCGCAAAGCATCGTTGACCAGGGGCGTGACGAACTTCGACACGTCCCCATTAAGCCGGGCAATTTCCTTGACCAACTTCGAGGCAATCGCTTGATGACGTGCTTCGGCCATCAAAAAGACCGTCTCGATCGAATCGTCCAGAGCACGGTTCATGCCCACCATCTGGAATTCGTACTCAAAGTCCGCAACGGCGCGCAGTCCGCGTACGATGAGCTGAGCGCCCACATCTCTGGCACAATCGATCAGCAGGTTTTCGAACGGGTGCGCAACAATTTCGGTGCCAGTCTGGGCTGTCAGATGGGCGCACTCCGCCTCAATCATGGCAACGCGCTCTTCCAGAGAGAACAAAGGCCCCTTATCCCGGTTGATCGCGACGCCAATGACAAGCTTGTCCACCAAAGCCGATGCGCGACGAATAATATCGATGTGGCCCAATGTGATCGGATCGAATGTTCCGGGATATAATCCAACCCTCATCGCGGTCTCCTGCGCAACATAATTTCTGCGCAAGCAAACACAACTTTACCTTAGGTGCAAGGGGGCGCATCTGCGACCAAGGGGCTTAGTGCCCCATGATCATGCCTTCCAAAGCGTCCTTTTCCATCGCCAACTCAGAAAGCTGAGCTTTTACAACGTCGCCTAGGGTTACAATGCCAACCAGCTTGCCATTTTCGACAACCGGCATATGCCTAAAACGCCCTTCGGTCATACGCGACAGGATATCTTGTACCGAGTCCTGTTGAGTTGCTGTTACCAACTCACTGGTCATGTACGCGCTTACCGGTTCTGAAAGGCATCCACTGCCACTAGCGGCAAGCTCGCGAACAATGTCGCGTTCCGAAAGAATGCCCGAAGCTGTCTCACCGCCATCCTCGGACACAACAACCGTTCCAATCCGCTTTTCCGATAGAATCTTCGACGCTTCAGACACCGTTACAGACGGTTCGACTGTAACGACACCTTCGGACGCTTTAGATTTCAGAATGGCTTGAACAAGCATATGCGTAACCTCCGAAATAACTTCCTGTTTTACAAAGCGTTGCCGGAATGTCTGAACCTGTCAAGGTGAAGCTTCGGCTTCTAGTCGCTCAACCTCTTCGCGAATACCTTGGCTCAATGCATGGGCAAAACGATTCAGTCTTTCATTTCGCTGGTCTCCTTCGTGACGGACCAGATGGAAACTACGGGTCAGACTAACCTGATCCGACAGGATTTTCCGTAGATTACGGTGAAACGGCAGTGTGAAGTCATGCGCGACGCATATCCCCGATCCCAGCGCGACCTGACGCAATTGGACAGAGACTGAATTCGATGCAAGGGCAACACGGTCAACGCCGATATCCACGAGGTAGTCCAGTTCCCGGTCGAAAATCATGTCAGGAATGTACCCGATCATTCGGTGCCCTTTGAGATCACCGGGCGACTGAACTTTTGGGTGCTGATCCAAATAGTCCTGCGTTGCAACGAGGTGCAGCTTGTAGTCGCAGATTTTCTGGACAACTAGCTTACCTGCAGTGGGTACACTGACAGTGACGGCCATGTCCGCCTCGCGACGAGACAGGTTAATGACTCGTGGCAATGCGAGTATCTGGATGTCCAGATCTGGGTTCGCATCGCAAATCTTGGCACATACCTGAGGTAGAAGGTAATTAGCGCTTCCGTCAGGGGCACCTATCCGAACTTGTCCACTGAGGGTCTTGGATGATCCAGCCAAGGCGCCTGCGGCAGCACGCATAGCCTCTTCGGCCTGCAAGCTATGCGAAAGTAGGCGTTCACCGGCTGACGTCAAAACATACCCCTGCTGCGACTTAGTAAAGAGCGGAGCATCGAAGGATGCTTCAAGCCTTGAAATCCGCCGTCCAACAGTAGCTGGGTCAATCTTTAAAACCCGGCCGGCAGCAGAAAGGCTTTCTTCACGTGCCACAGCCAGAAAAATACGAATGTCATCCCAATTCGGAGTCATCTTCCCCTCTTTGCATTTTTGCAAAGCACCTTTGAAATATTGCCTCTGTTCAGGCGATTTCTGCAAGCCTATTCTGCGCCCAAATTCACCGGAGGAGTTTGCAATGCAAGATCTGACTCATTTCATCAACGGCGAGAACGTGGCAGGAACCTCGGGCCGTTTTGATGACGTTTTCAACCCGGCAACGGGCGAAGTTCAGTACAAATGCCCAATGGCCAGTGCGGCCGAAACCACCGCCGCGATTGAGGCTGCCGCAGCTGCTCAGCCTGCTTGGGGCGCAACCAATCCGCAAAAACGCGCTCGTGTCATGATGGCCATGGTCGGTCTGATGAACCGTGACATGGATAAATTGGCTGAGGCGCTGAGCCGCGAACACGGTAAAACCATCCCCGACGCCAAGGGCGACCTGCAGCGCGGTCTGGAAGTCATTGAGTTCTGCATTGGCGCGCCTCATCTGCTGAAGGGCGAGTACACCGACAGCGCTGGTCCCGGCATTGACCTTTATTCGATGCGTCAACCGCTGGGTGTTGTGGCTGCAATCATGCCGTTCAACTTCCCCGCTATGATGCCTCTATGGCACGTCGGCCCGGCTCTGGCCTGTGGAAACGCCGTGGTATTGAAGCCATCAGAACGGGCCCCTTCGGTACCGATGATGCTGGCTGAGTTGTTCATCGAAGCCGGCCTGCCGAAAGGCGTTTTCCAAGTCGTCAATGGCGACAAAGAAGCCGTGGATACACTTCTGGATAGCGAAATCATTCAGGGCGTTTCTTTTGTGGGTTCGACCCCGATTGCGCAGTATATCTACAGCCGCGCAACCGCCAACGGCAAACGCGCACAGTGCTTTGGCGGCGCCAAGAACCACATGATCATCATGCCCGACGCCGACATGGACAAAGCTGCAGACGCTCTGGTCGGTGCCGGTTTCGGCGCAGCTGGTGAACGCTGCATGGCCATCTCGGTTGCTGTTCCGGTGGGTGAAGAAACAGCGGACGCGCTGATCGAAAAGCTAATCCCGCGCATCGAGAAGCTGAAGGTAGGCCCCTACACTGCAGGCGACGATGTGGACATGGGTCCTGTTGTGACCCGCGCTGCAAAAGAACGCATCCTCGGCCTGATTAACTCGGGCGTTGAACAAGGCGCAAAGCTGGTCGTCGACAACCGCGACTTCAACCTGCAGGGTTATGAAGACGGTTTCTTTGTCGGCCCTCACTTGTTCGACCACGTCACGACAGACATGGACATCTACAAGCAGGAAATTTTCGGCCCGGTTCTGTCAACTGTACGTGCGAAGTCCTACGAAGAAGCTATTGGCCTGGCTATGGACCACGAGTACGGCAACGGCACAGCGATCTTCACTCGCGACGGTGACACTGCTCGTGACTTTGCCAGCCGGATCAACATCGGCATGGTTGGTGTCAACGTACCGATCCCGGTTCCGCTGGCCTACCACACCTTCGGCGGCTGGAAGAAATCCATGTTTGGTGACCTGAACCAGCACGGTCCGGACAGCTTCAAGTTCTACACCCGCACCAAAACTGTGACCGCACGCTGGCCGTCGGGCATCAAAGAAGGTGGCGAGTTCAACTTCAAAGCAATGGATTGATCCAAGGATCGAACCACAACTTAAGAAAGCCCGGCCAATCAAAGGCCGGGCTTTTTTAGGCGACGAGCTGCCTAATCCGGACAAATATAGCCGGTTCACAACAAATTCAGACGTCGCACTCTGGCAAATCCGATCATACAGCAATATTTTACACTAAATTGTTGATCGTGCAGTTCCTGATCCGGAGGCCAAATTGTCAAATCCCCGCATGACTCGCCGCTCTGCTTTGTTGGGCGCAGCGTCTCTTCTGGCAGCGCCCGCCGTGGCGCGCGCTCAAAGCATCGACGCGTTCCCTCAAAACGAAGAAGCCATCAGTACGCAACTACCCGTTCGCCGGAACGTATCCTCGTTCTCGCAGCAGAACTGGCAAGATCACTTTGACCAACTTGGCGTGGGTTGCTTACTGGCCGACATCACCAGCCGCGCGGTTCACTATTGGGGTGCAGACGGTACGTACAAACTGTACCCAAGCTCAGTTCCGATGAGCGAAGAACTGACCAAGCGCGGCTACACCGAAGTCGTCCGTAAACGTGAAAACCCAACTTGGACACCAACGTCGTCAATGCGTGAGCGCGACCCGTCCCTGCCCGTACGGATGGAAGGCGGAGAACCAGGGAATCCACTTGGTACTCGTGCGATGTATCTTGGCTGGCCGGCTTATTTGGTTCACGGAACCCACGACACGCGTAAAATTGGTCGTCAAAGCTCTTCGGGGTGCATCGGCCTTTACAACCAACATGTCGAGGAATTGTATCCTCTTGTCCAAATCGGCACTCAGGTGAGATTGGTTTAATAAAAAAGCCCCGGTCATCATTGACCGGGGCTTTTTTAATCTTGAAGTAATTATTCAGGCAGGATCACTGCGTCTACGACGTGAATGACGCCGTTGCTCGCTTCGATATCGGCCTGTACGACCTCGGCTCCGTTTACCTTGACGCCATTCTTAGCGTTCACGCTCAGGCGATCGCCTTGAACGGTCAGAACCTTTGCACGCTTACCAGCAATATCACCGGACATCACTTTGGCTGGTACGACGTGGTAAGTCAGGATTTCGACCAGCTGGTCTTTGTTCTCAGGCAGCAGCAGCGTTTCCACTGTGCCTTCCGGCAGAGCAGCAAACGCTTCGTCCGTTGGAGCGAAAACAGTGAATGGGCCATCGCCCTTGAGGGTGTCGACCAAACCGGCGGCTTGTACCGCAGCGACTAATGTGTTGAACGATCCGGCCGAAACGGCGGTGTCCACGATATCAGCAGCCTGAGCTTTTACAGGTAGTGCAAGTGCAAGCGCGGCGGCGGCGCCCATGAAAGTACGGCGAAACATGGCTGTTGTCTCCTCTCCAGCGTGTTATGGAAAGGGTTACGGGGCTTTAGCGCAATCGGATCACTTTTCCCTCACCTGCACCCAAATACTTTGAGCGCGACCATCATTTAGGAAAGGAAGTGCCTCGACCGCATCCGGGCGGTCCTGCTGCAAGTAGTACCCCGGCCAAAGCATTGAAAAGGAACCAGATTGTAGCAAGGCGTGCAGTATGTACTGTTCACCCCAACCTGGGCAGTCGTAGAAGAACCGCTTGGGATATTCATAGGGAAGAAAAACATCGTGCACATGGATCACAACTCCTGGCTTGAGGGCAGGAATGATCCGGCAGAAGAGATGCGCCACGTCATTACTCATCCGAACGACGTGGCTGGAATCGATGAAGAGGATGTCACCAGATTCAAGCTGGTCAAACAGTGCCGGATCCACCTCTTCCAAGCGCTTCTGTTCAAACTGATCAACCACATGGGCGATGTCTGCGCGAGGATACGGATCAATTGCTGTGATCTGCGTATCCAAAGAAGCATCAATAATCGCCTGACGGGTCACACGAGTAGAGTTTCCGCAACCAACCTCAATCACGCGTTTCGGCGCAAACCGACGGACCATCAAATAAAGGGCATCCGCATCAGGGCTATCGTAGTATCCGTTCCCTAGACTGAACCCGGTCTGATTGAGCGAAGGATCTTTCAGCGCCTTGAGGGCCTCGGCATGTCGTGTGTATTCGGCAACGAGTTCACCAATATCGAACTCTTCCATTCCCGGTGACAGAGCATAGGCTGGCCGCGTTAGCCCACCCGCCTTCTCGAATGCTTCCAGTCGCGCCTGTTCGTCTAGTTCAGGAGCCTTGTCGATCAGCTTTACTCCCAACTCATCAAGGGCGTCGTTGATCTTGGGGAATTTTCTAGGTTTCACGGTCGGCTCCACTTTCGTATCGATTGTTCCATACAGTTGCCGGGCGGCCCTCTGCAAGCAGCGCGACGCCCAACGCTTGGCAAATTGGAAATTTCCGTATTCACTGGTTGAAGTTGATAGTGAGGGCCTCCATGCAGCAGGAATACACGCTAGGCATCGAAGAAGAGTATCTGCTCGTAGACCGAGACAGCCTTGAACTCGCCGAAGCGCCTCCTGCCCTGATGGAAGCTTGTCAGACGGATTTTCAGGGGCAAGTCAGTCCCGAGTTTTTACAATGTCAGATTGAAGTTGGAACGAGGCCCCACACAACAATCAAGTCAGCGCGAGAAGACCTAAAACGCCTGCGCTCTTGTGTGGCGGACCGCGCAGCAGAGTACAACCTCGCGCCAATCGCGGTTTCGTGCCACCCCTTTGCGGATTGGAAAAAACAGCACCACACTCGCAAAGATCGCTATGACGCTCTGCAACATGCTCTCGGAGGAGTTGCCCGCCGCATGCTTATCTGCGGCATGCATGTTCATGTCGGCGTTGAAGACCCTGCCCTGCGCGCTGATCTCATGCCGCAGTTGTCGTACTTCCTTCCGCACCTTTTGGCACTGTCGACATCTTCCCCGTATTGGAACGGCGAGGACACTGGGCTGTCATCATACCGCCTGACTGTATTCGACAATCTGCCCAGAACTGGATTGCCCCCGGTTCTTGCCAGTTGGGCCGACTACGAACGGACAACTGGCATTCTTGTCGAACTCGGAGTGATAGAAGACACGACCAAGATATGGTGGGATCTGAGGCCGTCCCACCGTTTTCCGACGCTGGAAACGCGCATCATGGACGTGCAGCCAAGGTTAGAACATACACTTTCGCTTGCAGCCTTGGTTCAGGCACTTACTCGCATGCTTTGTCGCCTGAAGGACCGCAACCTTCGTTGGAGGCACTACGACCAGTTCCTGATCGGTGAAAACCGATGGCGTGCTCAACGCTATGGGGTTGGCGAAGGTCTAATCGATTTTGGCGATCGTTCCATCAAACCAATGCCCGAACTTATGGGCGAATTGATGGGTATGCTGGCCGAGGATGCCGAGGCCCTAGGTACGATGACTGAACTTGCTCGGCTGCAACAGATCGCTCAAAACGGAACATCTGCTACGCGCCAACGACGAGTGTATGCTGAGGCATCTGCGCGAGGTGAGGACCCCGGAAAGGCAGTCGTTCGACACTTGATCGAAGAATATCACCTAGATCTATAAAGCTCATGGCTGTGATTGCCGCTCGTGCAAAATTTCTGTAAGGATTCAGAAATAAACACTCGTTCAATTCATTTGGCAAAGTGGGAGGCAAGCCTTGGATTTCGCATTGACGGAAGAACAGACCGCGATCTTCGACATGGCTTACGATTTCGGCCAGGACAACATCGCCCCTTACGCCCGACAGTGGGAGGCTGACGGCACCATTCCTAAGGACCTTTGGCCCCAGATAGGTGAACTCGGGTTCGGCGGATTGTATGTCTCAGAGGATGGAGGCGGTTCAGGTCTAAGCCGTCTGGATGCAACTCTGGTGTTCGAGGCACTTTCGATGGCCTGCCCTTCGGTCGCGGCATTTTTGTCGATTCACAATATGTGCGCCAAGATGCTGGACAGTTTTGCGAGCGACGACCTGAAATCACGCATAATGTCCGATGTTCTAACCATGAACACGGTCCTCAGCTATTGCCTTACGGAACCCGGATCAGGTTCTGATGCCGCGGCACTGAAAACCCGCGCAGAACGCACGAACGAAGGCTTCACGATCAATGGAAGCAAAGCCTTTATCTCCGGGGGCGGCTACTCTGATGCCTATGTCTGTATGGTGCGTACTGGACAAGATGGCCCGAAGGGTATTTCGACCGTTTATGTCGAGGATGGCGCGCCAGGCCTCAGCTTCGGTGCGTTAGAAGAAAAAATGGGCTGGAAGAGCCAACCAACTGCACAGGTTCAGTTTGATGATTGCAAAATTCCATCTCAGAACTTGGTTGGGATCGAAGGTGACGGCTTCAAGTATGCGATGATGGGCCTGGATGGAGGACGCCTGAACATCGCCTCTTGCTCCTTGGGCGCGGCCCAAGCCGGGTTGAATATGACCCTGCAGTACATGTCCGAACGCAAGGCCTTCGGTCAGTCCATCGATCAATTTCAGGCGCTGCAATTCCGGCTGGCTGATATGGAGATCGAATTACAAGCCGCGCGTACTTTTTTACGGCAGGCAGCGTGGAAGCTGGATAACAACACGCCAGACGCAACTAAGTTCTGCGCAATGGCCAAGAAATTCGTGACTGAGACCGGATCAAAGGTTGTGGATCAGTGTCTTCAGCTACACGGGGGCTACGGTTACCTTGCTGACTACGGTATAGAAAAGCTGGTCCGTGATCTGCGCGTTCATCAGATTCTGGAAGGCACCAACGAAATCATGCGCGTCATCGTATCCCGACAAATGCTTGCCAACCGCTGAGGAATAAATGGCCGATATCGACATTCGCACAACCGGGCGCGCCGGGCGTATCACGCTGACTAAACCCAAGGCGTTAAACGCGCTGAGCTATGAAATGTGCATGGCGATAGAAACCGCTCTGCGCAATTGGCGTGAAGACGAGTCGGTCGACTTAGTCATACTGGATGCTGAAGGTGAGAAAGCTTTTTGCGCTGGTGGAGATATTGCCGAGCTCTATGCCACAGGCCGAAAACAAGATTATCAATACGGTCGTACGTTCTGGCAGGATGAATATCGGCTGAATGCACTGATTTTCGAATACCCCAAGCCCATCGTTAGCTTTTTGCAGGGCTTCACAATGGGTGGTGGTGTCGGTGTCGGCTGCCACGGAAGCCACCGCATTGTTGGTGAAAGCTCAAAAATATCATTGCCTGAATGCGCAATTGGGCTGGTTCCTGATGTTGGCAGCTCGCTCATGCTCGCGCTGGCGCCGGGACGTTTGGGCGAATACTTGGGCACGACGAGCCATCGGATGAATGCAGGAGACGCCATCTATGCCGGATTCGCTGACTATTTCGTCCCCCTCGAAACGTGGCCCGACCTGATCGAACTGCTCGAAGCTTCTGGCGACGCAGCGCTGATAGAACGACATGCGATAACTCCGCCCCAAAGCGATCTACAGCAACAACAGGATCAAATCGATGTTCTATTCGACGGTGAGACGTTGGGCGATATCCTCAACACTCTGAGGCATTCTGACTTAGGGTTGTCGGATGAAGCCTTGACGCTGATGAGCAGTAACTCTCCATTGTCCATGGCATGCACCGTCGAAATTCTACACAGGCTTCGCACCCCAAATCTAACATTGCGTAAAGCGCTGGAACTGGAGTTTCGTTTTACCTTCCGGGCTATGGAGCACGGTGATTTCCTGGAAGGTATCCGCGCGCAAATCATCGACAAGGATCGCAATCCCAAATGGCAATTCAGCGGCATGAGCGTACCAGCTGTCGCTGTTTCTAAAATGCTTCAGCCGTTGGGTGCAGACACACTGACTTTTCAGGAGGACTAAGGAATGAAAATCGGGTTTATCGGTTTAGGCAATATGGGCAACCCGATGGCGGTCAATCTGGCTAAAGCCGGGCATACTGTGGCTGGTTTTGACATGGCAGATGTCAGTGTTCCTGGTGTCGAAATGGTTGAATCGGGCGCCAAGGCCGCCGAAGGCGCTGACATCGTCATTACTATGCTGCCTAACGGCAATATCCTCCGTTCAGTTGCGGATGAAATCATTCCAGCAATGCAAAAAGGCGCTGTTTGGATTGATTGCTCGACCGTAGACGTAGACAGCGCACGGGCAGTTGCGGAGCAGGCGAAAGAGTCAGGCGTTCTTGCCGTCGACGCCCCGGTTTCTGGCGGAATTGGCGGAGCAGCAGCCGGCACGTTGACCTTCATGGCAGGCGGAAGCGATGAAGCTTTTGCCAAAGCTGCGCCCTTGTTCGACATTATGGGACAAAAGGCGGTTCACTGCGGTGAATCCGGAGCCGGGCAAGCTGCTAAGATTTGCAATAACATGATCCTCGGCGTGACGATGATTGCCACCTGCGAAGCTTTCGCTTTGGCCGATAAGCTTGGGCTGGATCGCCAAAAGATGTTTGATGTTGTAAGCACATCCTCTGGGTATAGCTGGACGATGAACGCCTACTGCCCTGCCCCTGGGGTTGGTCCACAAAGCCCTGCAGACAATGACTATCAACCCGGCTTTGCTGCAGAATTGATGCTCAAGGACTTGCGTCTTAGCCAACAGGCTGCAGAAAGCTCGGACGCGGATACCCCAATGGGACAGGCCGCAACCGCGCTTTACGAACAGTTCGTCGAGGCCGAAGATGGTTTGGGGAAGGATTTCTCAGCCATGTTGCCCCGTTTTGAAAAACGGGGACGCTAAATAGTCTAAGCGACATCCTGCACAGTGATTTGACAGTCACTGTGCAAACTACCACTTAGTTAAGATCGGTTAAGTGGTGCCACAAAGGACTGCAAGAATGACAAAATTCCTCACTACGACAGCAGCGCTTGTTGCTCTGTCCTTGTCGGTTGCTCCAGCGATGGCGAAGAATAAGGGCGGTCATTGCCCACCCGGTCTGGCCAAGAAGTCTGTGCCCTGCGTTCCCCCCGGCCAAGCCAAGAAGTTCTATCGAAATGGCGACTACATCTACAACGATTACCGCTGGATAAATGACCCAAAACGGTACGGGTTGAATAACAGATACTCATATGTCCGCGCAGGTGACTACGTCTATCGAGTGGATCCCGATACGCGAAAAGTCCTCAACCTGATCGGCGCCGTTGTAGACATCCTGAACTAGGGGTCTGAAACTACCATTACTCAGCCGCGACACGAGCGCCTTCAAGCATTGGCTTGAGATAGCGCCCGGTGTGGCTGCGCCCCACTTCGGCAACATCTTCCGGTGTTCCCACGGCAACGATTTCGCCACCCCCATCCCCACCTTCTGGTCCGATGTCAATGATGTGGTCAGCAGTTTTCACCACGTCCAGATTGTGTTCAATCACAACCACCGTATTTCCTTGATCGACTAATTCATGCAGCACTTCCAACAGTTTACGAACGTCTTCGAAGTGAAGGCCTGTTGTCGGCTCATCCAGAATATACAGCGTGCGACCGGTTGATCGCTTAGATAGTTCCTTGGACAGCTTCACGCGCTGCGCTTCACCGCCAGAGAGTGTGGTCGCCTGTTGACCGACCTTGATGTAGCCCAAGCCAACTCGCGCCAAAGCATCCATCTTGTCTCGGATCGAAGGTACGGCCTTAAAGAACTCCTGAGCGTCTTCTACGGTCATATCAAGGACGTCTGCGATCGACTTGCCCTTGAACTTAATCTCAAGTGTTTCTCGGTTGTAACGGGCGCCCTTACAGGTTTCGCATGTCACGTAAACGTCAGGCAAAAAGTGCATCTCGATCTTGATTACACCGTCACCTTGGCACGCCTCGCAACGACCACCCTTTACGTTAAAGCTGAAACGTCCGGGTTTGTACCCGCGTGCCTTCGCTTCGGGCAACCCTGCGAACCAGTCGCGGATGGGAGTAAATGCACCGGTATAAGTCGCTGGGTTTGATCTTGGAGTGCGCCCGATCGGGCGCTGATCAATGTCGATAACCTTATCGAGGTGCTCAAGCCCTTTGATGGTTTCACAGGGCGCAGGAGTCTGTCTCGCGCCGTTCAATCGCATTGAAGCGGTTTTGAACAGGGTCTCTATCGTCAGGGTCGATTTACCGCCCCCGGACACGCCAGTTACGCAAACAAACTTGCCGAGCGGAAAATCTGCTGTGACGTTCTTGAGGTTGTTCCCAACGGCTTTGACAACAGTAACTTTCTTCTTATTACCGTTGCGCCGCTCTGAGGGAACCGGAATTTCTCGTGTCCCAGCAAGATACTGACCCGTCATTGACGCAGCATCAGCAGCAATTTCTTCTGGTGTACCCTTGCTCACTACTTGACCACCATGCACGCCGGCGCCGGGGCCAATGTCGAAAACGTAGTCGGCCTCGCGGATCGCTTCTTCGTCGTGTTCGACAACGATTACCGTGTTCCCTTGATCACGGAGGTTCTTGAGCGTTCCCAGCAACCGATCGTTGTCTCGTTGATGCAAGCCGATGGACGGTTCATCCAGTACGTACAAAACGCCCGTCAGGCCGGAACCAATCTGGCTGGCCAAACGGATACGCTGACTTTCACCCCCGGACAACGTTCCACTTGAACGTGACAACGTAAGGTACTCCAAGCCAACATTATTCAGGAAGCCCAAGCGTTCACGAATCTCTTTTAGAATGGCTCGTGCAATCTCGTTCTTTTGAGCTGTCAGGTGATTGGGCGCATCTTCGATCCAAGCTAAAGCTTCGCGGATCGACATTTCAACGACTTGCCCGACGTGAAGCCCTCCAATCTTTACAGCCAGAGCTTCGGCCCGCAAGCGATAGCCCTCACAGGTGCCACAGGGCCGATTGTTTTGGTAACGCTCGAATTCTTCCCTGATCCATGCGCTGTCGGTTTCCCGATAGCGCCGTTCCATGTTCGGGATCACGCCTTCGAAACTTCGAGTGACTTGGTATACGCGTCCGCCCTCGTCGTAACGGAACTGAATTTCCTCATCACCAGACCCGCGCAGGAATACTTGCTGCACTTTTTTTGGCAGATCCTTCCAAGGAGTGTTTTTGTCAAACTCGTAATGTCGCGCGATGGCCTCAATCGTCTGCAAAAAGTACGGTGACTTGCCTTTACGCCACGGCGCGAGTGCACCGTCGTACAGCTTCAGTGTTTGGTCAGGTACCACGAGGCGTTCATCAAAGAACAATTCAACCCCCAACCCATCGCAATCTGGGCAGGCACCGAACGGAGCGTTAAACGAAAACAAGCGCGGTTCGATTTCAGGGATCGTGAAGCCGCTGACCGGGCATGCGAAATTCTCGCTGAATGTAATTCGTTCCGGGTCACCTTCACGAGGCGCTGTCTCAAGAATCGCGATTCCGTCCGCAAGATCCAAAGCAGTACGCAAACTGTCGGCCAGGCGCGTTTCCATACCTTCACGGACAACCAAACGATCAACAACTACATCGATGTCATGGCGATATTTTTTGTCCAATGTCGGAGGTTCGTCCAGCTCGTAGAATTCACCGTCCACTTTGACGCGTTGAAACCCCTGCTTCCGAAGTTCCAAGAATTCCTTTTTGTATTCTCCTTTCCGATCACGAACGATCGGAGCAAGTAGATAGCCGCGTGTCCCCTCCTCCATCGTCATGATGCGATCAACCATATCCTGCACCTGCTGCGCTTCGATCGGCAGGCCGGTCGCTGGGCTGTACGGCGTTCCTGCACGAGCGAACAGCAGGCGCAGATAGTCATAGATCTCTGTAACCGTACCAACAGTTGAACGCGGGTTTTTGGACGTAGTTTTCTGCTCGATGGAAATCGCCGGAGAAAGGCCGCTGATGTGATCTACATCGGGCTTCTCCATCATGTCGAGGAACTGCCGGGCATAGGCTGACAAACTCTCAACGTAACGACGTTGGCCTTCGGCATAAATGGTATCGAAGGCCAGAGACGACTTGCCCGAGCCGGACAAGCCGGTGATCACCACCAACTGATCACGCGGGATATCAACATCGATACCTTTGAGGTTATGTTCGCGCGCGCCGCGCACCTCGATATTCTTAAGCTCAGCCATTCTCGGCCCCCAACACACAAGTGTCTTAGAAATAGGCGAGCTACTCTGAGTCTCCAATAGAAAAGTTAGAACAAAATGAGAACAAACTGATTATTGCCGACATAAACTGACATCAGGTCGACAGAGGATGCGCGCTACACCTTTTGTGCATCGATTTTGGAGATAAAGGTGAAAATGGCGCGGTTGACGGGGCTCGAACCCGCGACCCCCGGCGTGACAGGCCGGTACTCTAACCAACTGAGCTACAACCGCGCATCTATTTTCGTGGCCTTTAACCTGGACCAAGGATGGCAGCGATGGCGCGGTTGACGGGGCTCGAACCCGCGACCCCCGGCGTGACAGGCCGGTACTCTAACCAACTGAGCTACAACCGCCCGCTGCCCGTTCGTTGCTGAACGTTGGGGTGTATTATGGCTACGTCCCGACGCCGTCAAGCGGCGTTTTGAAGTTTTTTTGATGAAGACCGTTTTTGTTAGATTTCTTACCGGCGGGATGGCTCTCAAAAATCCGCCGAACCCCAGAGGTTAAAGCGGTCAAAGCGATCTTAACCTATTGAACTTGGGCCTTTTCAGCTGTGAACAACATTTTATGCCCTTTTAACTTACCGCCACATCTCAGACACGCTTAGGGTGAATGTTTTTCCATGCCCGCTCAAATAACTAAACTGCACCAAAAGATGCAAAAAGAGATCAAAGTACATTGCACTTACGTTTGGTCACTTTCCTCAAGCTCGCCTCTGTTCGGCCATAATTAGTCGGCAGATGGTACAAAAGAACATCTATTCTCGGGAATCTCAGGCCAAATGCTTGTATATCGAGTTTCGGACTGAGACTTTTCTAAACAAACACAACAGCCCGATTCTAACTCGGGGGCAGTAGTACGATTTTGACGCAAACGGATTTCAGACCAAATTTTTGTATCCAGCTGCGTCTAATTTAGAAGGAAGAAGTAGAAGAATGTCAGTTGCCAGCACAACTTTTCCGGGTGCTAACCCTACGGGCCTTGAGTACGTAGACGGTATAATTTGGGGCACCTCTTGGGATATCAGCACGAACGTCGGCGGCCCCGCAGGTACAATTACGTATTCCTTTGCAGACGCTTCGGTTTCCGGCTTCAAAACGATGCGCTCGTACGAAATGCAGGCATTTCGCACCGCGTTGTCGATTATTGAGACATTTATCCCGATTGATTTCGTCGAAGTAGACTTTTTGGCACCTAGTGGAACACCCTATTACGAGAATATCTCCTTTGGCCTAGTCACTACTGATGATTTGGATGGCGGCCTCGGGTTCCACCAAGTTCCGGGCGACACCCCGCCGTATCAGGCTCAATTTGGCATTAGCACTCTGTTCGGTCTTTTTGCCTACGACACCCCACTGTTCAGCCGCGAAGCATTGGTTCGCGGTGGCGAAGGTTTCGCGACAATTCTGCATGAAATTCTACACGGCCTTGGGCTGGCACACCCCCATGATGACGGCGGCAGTTCCTCAGTTTTTGCCGGAGTGACTGAACCGTTCGGAGATTACGGTACTGATGGTCAGAATCAGGGCGTGTACACGATTATGTCGTACAACTCGGGCTATGCCGAAGTTGTGCCAGTCGTGTCTTACACCTATGGCGGCATTGCCACCCCGATGGCTTTGGACATAGCTGCGTTGCAAGCGATTTACGGCACAAAAAATTACAGGGAAGGCGATAACGTTTACACCATAAAGGGTTCAAACGGCGTTGGCACGTTCTGGCAGTCTATATGGGACACTGGTGGTACCGATACGATTTCCGCAGCAGGCGTAACACGTCGCGTCGTGATCGACCTCCGTGCGGCTGATTTGGAAGGAAACGATGCGGGCGGCAATCCATCCTTTGCCAACGGCATCCGCGGTGGCTTTACTATTGCAAACACCGTGGAAATTGAGAACGCAATTGGCGGATCAGGCAACGATTTGATCAACGGTAACGCGTTGAACAACCAACTCGAAGGGCTCAACGGAAACGACATCTTGTCGTCAGGATCTGGCGCCGACAGAGTGTTCGGCGGAAATGGGAACGACACGATCATTGCAGGTGGCGGAAACGACAGCGCGGTTGGCGGAAACGGTTCCGATGTATTTGTTTTCCGGCAAAACGACGGCAACGATTACATTAACGGCGGTTCTGGAGCGGACTGGGTTCGTTTTAGTGGCCAAGTCGGAGCTACCGTCGATCTGACAAACGTTAATCGTCAGGACACCGGCTACGGTCAAGATATCATCAGAAGTGTTGAGAATGTCGACGGCACCAGCCAGGGGGACCAATTTGTTGGCAACGAATACGCCAATACTATGATTGGTCGCGGCGGCAATGATAACCTTGACGGCTCATGGAACCACGACAGGCTATTCGGAAATACTGGTAACGACACCCTGATCGGCGGAGGCGGACACGATACGCTGCTGGGCGGTCTTGGCGACGACATTCTGATTGGAGGTTTGGGTCGCGACTTTCTCAGAGGAGATGCCGGTGCGGATACATTTGTTTTCAACGCTACTCGCGAGAGCACTGCAACTACCACGAACGCTGACGTAATCATGGACTTCCAACACGGCGTCGACAAGATTGACCTGAGCGCGATGGACTCCAGCACGCTTCTGTCCGGCGATGAAGACTTTGTTTTCCGCGGCCAAGGAAACTTCTTCTCTGTTCCTCGAGGCGAAATCTTTTACAGGAAAGTGGATCTGGCAGGTACAGCAAACGACAAGACCTTCATCTTCATCGATACCGATGCAGACAGAGGCGCCGAAATGGTCATCGAACTCAGAGGTCTCCACAACCTGACAGCTGACGATTTCATCCTGTAAGACAGTCTCTTTAAACCAAAGGGCGGCGGGTTATCGCCGCCTTTTTTGTCGCCGCAATAAGGCGGCAAAAGTCCAGCAAACCTTCTGTTGAAACAGGTCGATAAAAGAAGCCCGACAGGTTGTTTCAATCGCCTTGCAGGCACACACATCTGACGATAAGACGCCGCCTCAAGGGTGATTAGCTCAGTGGTAGAGCGCTTCGTTCACACCGAAGATGTCAGGAGTTCAAAACTCTTATCACCCACCATTTTCATTGCAGCCAAGGAACGTTGAAGCGATGACCGTGTTGGTTTTCTTTTGAACCTTGGAAACAAAAAAGGGCGAGGTCATAAACCCCGCCCTGTGACTTTAGTTTGCTTGCTTAGTGCGCGGTGGCTGACGCTCCGCTGCCGTCAGCAGCAATCTTTGCAGCTGCCGCTGCAGCATCTTCTGCCGCTTCGTCCCATTCGATAGGCTCAGGCGCGCCTACCAGAGCCTTCTTGAGAACTTCCGAAACGTGCGAGACTGCAATGATCTCCAGACCTTCCTTCACGTTGTCCGGAATGTCTGCAAGATCCTTTTCATTTTCCTCAGGGATCAGAACTGTTTTGATCCCACCACGAAGAGCAGCAAGCAGCTTTTCTTTCAGGCCACCGATTGGCATCGCGTTACCGCGCAGCGAAACTTCGCCAGTCATCGCGATGTCCTTGCGCACCGGAATGCCGGTCAACACAGAGACAATCGATGTTACCATCGCCAGACCCGCAGACGGACCATCCTTTGGCGTTGCTCCGTCCGGCACGTGGACGTGAATATCCAGCGTATCGAACTTGGGCGGTTTCACCCCGATCTGAGGCGAAATCGACCGCACATAGGATGAGGCGGCGTCGATCGACTCTTTCATCACATCACCAAGCTTACCGGTCGTCTTCATCCGACCTTTACCCGGCAGTTTCAGAGCTTCGATATGCAGCAGATCACCACCGACCGAAGTCCAAGCCAGACCGGTGACAACACCAACCTGATCGTCCTGTTCAGCCAAGCCATAGCGGAACTTCGGCACCCCAAGGAAGTCATCCAGATTTTCCGGCGTCACCGTAACGGATTCCGCCTCTTTCTTGATGATCTTGGTCAGTGACTTCCGAGCCACTTTGGCGATTTCACGCTCAAGGTTCCGTACACCCGCTTCGCGAGTGTAAGTGCGGATGATCTTTTGCAATGCCTCATCGGTCAGTTCAAATTCCTTAGCCTTCAGACCGTGGTTTTTGACCTGTTTGTCGATCAGGTGTTGCTTGGCGATCTCGCTCTTTTCCTCTTCGGTGTAACCGGCCAGAGGAATGATCTCCATCCGGTCCAGCAGAGGCCCAGGCATGTTGTAACTGTTTGACGTGGTCAGGAACATTACGTTGGACAGGTCATATTCGACCTCAAGGTAGTGGTCCATAAACGTGCTGTTCTGTTCCGGGTCCAACACCTCAAGCATCGCCGAAGCCGGATCGCCACGGAAGTCCTGCCCCATCTTGTCGATCTCGTCGAGCAAGATGAGTGGGTTCGTGGTTTTTGCCTTTTTCAGCGCCTGAATGATCTTACCGGGCATCGAACCGATATAGGTACGGCGGTGGCCGCGAATCTCAGACTCGTCGCGCACGCCACCCAGTGAGATACGAATGAACTCGCGCCCCGTGGCTTTGGCAACGGACTTACCCAGCGAGGTCTTACCTACACCCGGAGGGCCTACAAGGCACAGAATTGGGCCTTTCAGCTTCTTCGAACGCTGCTGAACCGCCAGATACTCAACGATCCGTTCTTTAACCTTTTCGAGGCCATAGTGATCGGCGTCCAAAATATCCTGCGCACGACCCAGGTCCTTTTTGACGCGGGATTTGGTGCCCCATGGCAAAGACAGGATCCAGTCCAGATAGTTGCGCACTACGGTGGCTTCGGCGGACATAGGCGACATGTTCTTGAGCTTCTTCAGCTCACCTTCAGCCTTTTCGCGCGCCTCTTTCGATAGCTTGGTCTCATTAATCTTGGCTTCCAGCTCAGCGACTTCGTTCGAGCCATCTTCGCCATCGCCCAGTTCCTTCTGAATGGCTTTCATCTGCTCATTCAGGTAGTACTCACGCTGGGTCTTCTCCATCTGCGATTTGACACGAGTCTTTATCTTTTTCTCGACCTGCAGAACCGACATTTCGCCCTGCATCAGGCCATAGACCTTCTCAAGCCGCTCGCTGACGCTGAGTGTTTCCAGAAGCTCTTGCTTTTGCTCAACCTCAATACCCAGATGACCCGATACAAGGTCAGCCAGCTTTGCAGGCTCAGCAGTTTCGCCAACCGCTGTGAGAGCTTCTTCGGGAATGTTCTTGCGCACTTTCGCATAGCGCTCAAACTCGTCCGCGACGGTCCGCAATAGAGCTTCGGTTGTGGTCACATCGCCCGGAATCTCAGTCAGATATTCGGCGCGAGCCTCGAAAAACTCTTCGTTTTCAAGAAATTCGGTGATCTGCACACGTGCTTGCCCTTCGACCAGCACCTTAACAGTGCCATCGGGCAGCTTCAGCAATTGCAGAACGTTAGCCAGAACACCAGAACGGTAAATGCCGTCGACCGAAGGGTCGTCGTCACCCGGATCAATCTGACTGGACAATAAAATCTGTTTGTCGTCCTGCATTACTTCTTCCAATGCACGGACGGATTTTTCCCGCCCAACAAACAGCGGCACGATCATGTGTGGGAATACCACAATGTCGCGCAGCGGCAGTACTGGGTACGAGGAATTAAGGGGCTCTTGCATGCTCAATCCTTATCATTGGCAAGACGGCACTGGTCCCTCATTGAGGCAACGCCTGGCCGTCTCCTGTTTGGACGATAAAGGTGGGGCTTTTGTAGCCGTTTTCAACCTCACCGTCATTTGTCAGGATCAGAATGACCCGAGGTTTTGCGGACTGCAAGGTATCGCGCAGATATATCCAACGATTTTGCTAATTGAGACGATCTGCAGGTGATTAAATCGGCTCAATATCGCCTTGCGCGCGTTGAGCATGGAAATTTTCCTGCCATGCATCAAAAGTCCCAGCGGCAATGGCGTCTCGCATGCCCTGCATGATTTCCTGAAAGTAGTGCAGGTTATGCCAGGTCAGCAACATGCCCGAAATCATCTCATTTGATCGGAAAACATGGTGCAGATAGGCACGCGAGTAGTTTGAGCAGGCTGGGCAAGAACATGTCTCATCTAACGGGCGTGGATCATCAGCATGACGAGCATTTTTGATGTTCACGACCCCAAATCGCGTAAAGACTTGGCCTGTGCGACCAGAGCGCGAAGGCAACACGCAATCCATCATATCGATCCCACGCGCAACCGCACCGACGATATCGTCTGGCTTTCCAACACCCATCAAATAGCGCGGCTTATCAACGGGGAGGTAACCCGGTGCATAGTCGAGACAATCAAACATCGCCTCCTGCCCTTCACCGACAGCTAGACCGCCGACGGCATATCCTTCAAAACCGATCTTTTTCAGTTCCTCGGCGCTTTCTTCTCGCAGATCCTGTTCCAAACCACCCTGCATAATGCCGAACAGAGCATGGCCGGGGCGATCTCCAAAGGCCTCTCGAGAGCGATCAGCCCACCGCATGGACAGACGCATCGATTCGGCGATCCGATCACGGTCTGCAGGCAGCGCCGGACATTCGTCGAAACACATAACAATGTCCGAACCCAACAGGCGTTGAATCTCCATTGATCTTTCCGGCGTCAGTTCGTGCTTTGAACCGTCGATATGCGATTTGAAGGTCACGCCCTTTTCAGTCAGCTTGCGCAACCCAGCAAGCGACATGACCTGAAATCCGCCGGAATCCGTCAAAATGGGAAGGTCCCAATTCATGAACTTATGCAGACCACCCAAACGGTCGATACGCTCTGCAGTAGGACGCAGCATTAGGTGGTAGGTATTCCCCAAAAGGATATCGGCACCTGTTGCCCGGACGCTTTCCGGCATCATTGCCTTGACCGTTGCCGCAGTGCCCACGGGCATGAAAGCAGGCGTGCGCACTTCGCCACGTGGCGTCTGAATTGCACCAGTTCTGGCTTTGCCGTCTGTGGCCTTCAGTTCAAAAGAAAATCGGTCAGTCATAAGGTCGCCTCAGGGTCGCGGAACCGGGCAGCATTTGCCTTATCTGGCTAGTCTTTGCAACCCGTCAGGGCAGTGACGCGACGCGCTGTGTAAACAGGCGTACAACCCCTGCCCCATCTACGTCCCGGCACACTCGCACTGGAGGTCTGGAGGGATCAACCTTGGTCGCGCCGACTTCATCGCCGTCCAAAACGACCTGCAGGCCAGTCTCAACCAAATCGAACATCGGTTCATGTGAACATGCGATTACTGCAGTTGAATCATGCAGACCACATCCCTCGAGACCGCCAACCTCTTTATAGAACTTCAGATAGAACCGAGAGATATCACGCAAGAACCCACCCATTTCGGGTGAGCGGTCGGCCAGTGCTTCGAAATCCGCTGTTTCGTATAGAGTTTTCAGTGTTACATCCAACCCGACCAAAACGGTGTTTGGCGGGGAGGCAAAAACCTCATCAGCGGCCTTCGCATCGTGAAAAATGTTGGCTTCGGCGTGGGCTGTGATGTTTCCCGGGCAGAACACAGCACCACCCATGATTACCAACCGATTGATATTCTCGGTGAACTCCGGATCCAACCGCATCGCATGCGCAATATTGGTCAGCGGGCCGACAGCGCAGACAACCAGCTCTCCCTTGTGCTCTCGCGCCATCTCGACCAAGAACTCGGCGGCGGACAGTGAATGGTTTGCACCGATTTGGGGAATTTCCGTTATGTACCCAAAACCTTCTGGGCCGTGCACATGCTCTGACGGAGCATGGCTGTTTTCACCCAACGCGAACTCGGCGCCCTCTGCAACCGCTGCATCGAGCCCAAGTTTATGCAACAAAAACCGTGCGTTCCGGCTGGATTGATGCACGTGAGTATTGCCGAATACTGTTGTTAGGCCAATGAGATCAATTTCAGGTGCGGCTGCCGCATAGGCAATTGCCATTGCGTCGTCGATTCCGGGATCAGTGTCGATAATCAGTTTCATCCCTGTGCGATAGCGCAATCAGGTCAGGATGCAAAGCAGTCACATTCCCAAAAATCAACTCGTCCGCTTCGGATTCATTGTTTTGCATCCGGGGGCAACCCCTTCATACCAGAGTTGAAATTGGGCGACTCAATACCCAAATGTATACTGTTGTACACAAAAAGAGGACAGTTATGACCGAAGACCAGATTATTGGATTGTTGACGTCAAACATCGTTTACGTACTAGCGGCGGTGTTGATCGTTGTCGTTATCTTCAAAGGTATTAAAATCGTACCGCAATCTGAAAAATACGTGATTGAACGGTTCGGTCGACTACACTCTGTTCTGGGGCCCGGAATTAACTTTATTGTTCCTTTTCTAGACGTTGCGCGACACAAGATTTCGATTCTGGAACGTCAGCTGCCCAACGCTACTCAGGACGCAATCACCAAGGACAACGTTCTGGTCCAAATCGATACATCAGTGTTCTACCGTATTCTCGAACCTGAAAAGACGGTTTATCGTATCCGTGACGTAGACGGTGCGATCGCAACAACCGTTGCAGGTATAGTGCGTGCGGAAATCGGCAAAATGGATCTGGACGAAGTTCAATCCAATCGAGCTCAGTTGATAGAACGCATTCAAGAGAGTGTTGAAACGGCTGTTGATGACTGGGGGATCGAAGTGACCCGAGCTGAGATTCTGGATGTTAATCTCGATCAGGCAACGCGCGACGCGATGCTGCAGCAGTTGAACGCCGAACGCGCTCGCCGTGCACAAGTTACCGAAGCCGAAGGCCAAAAACGTGCGGTAGAGCTAAACGCTGATGCCGAACTGTATGCCGCCGAGCAAACTGCAAAAGCCCGACGCATTCAGGCCGAAGCCGAAGCTTATGCAACTGGCGTCGTCGCCAAGGCTATTCAGGATAACGGGATCGAAGCCGCTCAGTACCAAGTCGCTCTGAAACAGGTCGAATCCTTGAACGCCTTGGGTAACGGTTCTGGATCGCAAACTATCGTGGTTCCAGCGAATGCACTTGAGGCATTTGGAGATGCCTTCAAGATGCTGAAAGGAGGACGTTAATGGCTGATCCCTTCTGGCTGACATGGTGGCTCTGGCTGGCGGGGGCGCTCGCCCTGGGAATTCTCGAGATCGTTTTGCCCGGTTTCATCTTTCTGGGCTTCGCGATTGGAGCAGCCGTCACCGGCCTTTTGCTGATCATTCCCGCATTCTCACCGTCGCTGCCAATCATGCTACTGATCTTTGCAGCACTATCTTTAATTGCTTGGCTTGTTCTGCGGCGCATGTTCGCCCTGCCCCACGGACAGGTCAAAACCTTCAACCACGACATTAACGACTAATCACAATTGGCGCCCCTTTGGGCGCCATTGCACCTCTGGACGCTGCCTCTGGCTTTCCCTATATAATTTCTCAGGAAACAGCCCCGAGGCACAAATGACTCATCCGAGTGAACAGTTTGAAGGCACACCGCTGATCGCGCCTTCGACCATAGAGCATCCTTTGTACGAAGCAGTGGTCGAAGCTTGCCGCACGGTGTTTGACCCGGAAATCCCGGTGAATATCTATGATTTGGGCCTGATCTACACGATCGACATCTCCGATGAAAACGCGGTTAAGGTGATCATGACGTTGACTGCGCCTGGCTGCCCTGTTGCGGGCGACATGCCGGGCTGGATCGTCGAAGCAATCGAACCCGTCGCTGGAATCAAGGAAGTTGACGTTGAACTGACTTGGGAACCGCCCTGGGGAATGGAAATGATGTCAGACGAGGCAAGGCTTGAGCTTGGGTTTATGTAATCCGGCTCAATAAGTCTTTGTCATAAAAGATTTATTCCACCGTCATGAGCGTGTAGCGAAACCGTCACGAAGATTGTGAAATAGTTGCCGCGTGCAAGTGCTAGCCTCACAATGCTGTACTGCGTAGGCCGACAACACCTTAGCCGCCCCCTTTAAAAGCCGGCCTGGAATATGAGACCGCTCTTGCCCGAGAGCGGTCTTTTTCATCAAACAGATTGCCTATTGGATACCACAGGTGGATTTGATTTCAGCCGCCCTGTCGTCCAGTGCTTTGACGTAGTCGCCCGACAGCATCGAAAGCCGCTTGTTTTCAGTGCCAGTGGCCAACCCCAACAGCGCACCGGCCGGTGTAAGAGACAAAACGCTTTCTACTTGCTGGTCTTGGGCATGTTTCTTTTCTGCGGCAATTGCCCTCAAGTCACCTTCGGCAGTTGAACAGTTGATAGGGTGCCTTTTAACCTTATCCTGAGCCACCGCACCGCTTGCAATTACAGAACTGACCCCCAAAACCACCGCTACAAACATATTTTTTCTACATTTTTTTAAAAGGTTCATTTCTTCCCGCCCTATCGCAATCTACCTGAATTTGAGTAAACTCAGGCTAAGGGTAGCTTATTTCAAAACGCAAGCACCATTCACCACCGTCTCAAAAGTTAGGTAAGTATAGCTGCTGTGCCTTGAGCCTTTGAGAACAGAACACTAAATTAGAAGAAACGCGCGACGACGGAGATCACAATGTTCGGCATTCCCGGCAAACAAGCCGTGACTATGACACCGAAAGCTGCTCAGCAGATTGCACGCCTTATGGAAAAAGGCGGCCACGCAGGTTTGCGTATTGGCGTCAAAAAAGGTGGGTGTGCGGGCATGGAATACACCATGGACTACGTCGATCAACCTGACACGAATGACGAGGTCGTGGAACAGGACGGCGCTCGGATCATGATCGCGCCTATGGCCCAAATGTTCCTGTTTGGCACCGAGATAGACTATGAAGTCTCTCTGCTGGAAGCAGGCTTCAAGTTTCGGAATCCGAATGTGGTCGACGCCTGCGGCTGCGGTGAATCGATCAAGTTCGATGAAGGCCTGACATCTCAGACCTAGCTCGCGGCCTGAAGGTGAACGTAAGTTTCACTAAAACGTTGTGTTAGATGCTGTCCTGCCCGAATGGTTTGACCTGAATTCGGGGGGGCCACGTTTGTGTCGTAGGTTGGGTTGAAGAATAGAGGCACGGAAAGACGCTCGTTCTGCCCACCGATCACGCGGTGAAGCGTGGCCTTTACCTGGCCCGCGGTCCAGAATTCCAGCATCTCGCCAAAATTAATCACAAAGGTGCCGGGCTGGGCTTCAACCCTCTCCCATGTTTGATCCGGCATGAAGACCTCCAACCCTGACGTACCATCTGTCGCCAGCAAGGTCAGGCACCCATAGTCCGTGTGCGCCCCAATTCCAAAATCCCGAGCACCTGCCCAAACAGGCCGCTGGGGGTAATAGTTGCCTCGTAAAAGCGCCATTGGAGTGTCAAACGCAGCATCAAAGCTGGCTTCATCTTTTCCAATGGCAACAGCGATTGCCCTGAGTACACGCATGGCGACCGTACAAGCATCCTTATAATAGGCCTGAATGATTGTACGAAACTCGGGCGGGTTGTCCGGCCAGAGGTTCGGTGCGTAAACACTCAAGTCCGCGGTGTGGTAAGGGCTGTCTGACGGAACTTCGTACCCGCAGTCAAAAACCTCTTTAAAGTCAGGGTTTGCTTCGGGGTCTACTTGCTCTGACTGAGAGGCACCCCACCCCCGGTTTGAACCGGTAGTTGCCATGTCTACGCGCTTTTTCTCAGCTTCTGGCAGATGAAAAAATTCGCGATAGGCGGAGAGAACCTTGCGCACACGTTCCTCTTGCAACCCGGTGTTGGAAACGGTCAAAAAACCCACGGTCTTGACCGCCAGCAGGAGGCTCGCCAACTCATCTGGATCCCGTTGGTCCAGTTTCTCCAAGTCAAGATTTTGGATCATTCTGCCCTCATTTCTTTCGGCGGAACGTGCCGTTTTGTTGCCTGCTCTGCAACCGGAATTGTCAGCCCGTGCTGGCGGTGCTATCCGGTTTTAAGAAATTCGAAATATTATCAGGGGGTACGCGATATGCGGCGCAAGCTGGCGGCAGGCAATTGGAAGATGAACGGAACAGCTGCGGCACTGTCCGAGCTTGAGACTCTGGCTCGCAGCCACCCTAGTTCATCCGTAGATGTTCTGATCTGTCCACCTGCCACATTGCTTCATCGCGCAGCGCAAACTGTCGACCAGACGGACATCACTGTCGGCGGCCAGAACTGCCACTCGGCTTCTTCGGGTGCTCACACCGGTGACATCAGCGCGGACATGCTGATCGACGCTGGCGCGAGCTCCGTTATTCTAGGTCATTCGGAACGGCGAGAAGATCATGGTGAGCAGAACGAAGATGTCCGAGCCAAGGCGCGGGCCGCTATGGACGCAGGTCTGAAGGCGATCATCTGCGTTGGTGAAAGCCTTGAGCAACGAGAGGCTGCAAACACTCTGGATATTATCGGCGGACAGATGTCGGGTTCGATTCCAGATCAATCTACTGGCGAGAATTTGATCGTCGCCTACGAACCCATTTGGGCCATTGGCACCGGCAAAGTCCCAACGCTGAACGAAATCGGAGAGGTGCACGACTTTATTCGCGCCCGGCTGGAACGCCGTTTTGGTGAGGGCGTCGGTCGATCCGTTCGTTTGCTTTACGGCGGGTCGGTCAAACCAGACAACGCTTTGGAGATTTTCGGAGTTTCAAACGTAGACGGAGCCTTGGTCGGTGGTGCCAGCCTGAAGGCGCAGGACTTTTCAGGAATCATCCAGGCCTTGGAAAAGGCCTGAGTAAACTCAGGCCAGCTTCATCGTCACCATTCCCGTTACGATCAGCACCGCCGCAATAACGCGCGCGGTGTTCAGGGATTCACCTAGCAACATCACCCCGACAAGGAATGCGCCGACTGCACCAATCCCAGTCCAAATCACATAGGCAGTTCCCAGTGGAAGCGTCCGCATCGCCAAGGCCAACAGCCCGAACGATCCGATCATCGATACCACCATCAAGGCGGTCGGCCAGAGACGTGTAAAGCCAGCCGATTGCTTCATGGCTACAGCCCAAACAATTTCGAGAAGGCCCGCAAGTAATAAGAAAATCCAGGACATAAGAACACCTCAAGTCATCACGGGTCGTCCCGAATGATTTCCAAATGACTGAGGTCGTCCTCGAATTTTTACTTAAGCAAGCAAAGTTGAGATTCAAGGTATTGTTCGGAAACATTCCACCGCGACACTATCGCCAGTGTTTTAGAAAAACTCCTCACCCAACCTCTTAGTTACCGCTCAACAGAAACGAAGCGTTCACAACCGCGTTGTCCAATGCGTCCCCAGCGTTTGATATGTGAGCCAGTCCTTGGAACTTACTGAGCGCCCCCTGAAGCGCCAGCTGAGGCCATCAGAAAGTGTCAATTGCATAACTAAAAACAAATTTGGCCGGGCCCAATCATGGACCCGGCCTTTTTGCTTTCTAGTGAGTTAACCTAGTTGGTCACGATTTCCGGCCCCATGAAGGTATTGGGCAGGAATGTCGATATCCACGGTATGTAAGTCACCATGATGAGGAAAACGAACAGCACAGCTAGGAACGGCAAAGCAGCTTTCACTACCCCCATCATCGGCATTCCGGCTACGCCTGATGTCACGAATAGGTTCAGGCCGACCGGAGGCGTGATCATCCCGATCTCCATGTTCACCACCATGATGATACCCAAGTGAATGGGGTCAATGCCAAGCTCGATAGCGATCGGGAATACCAGAGGCGCGACGATGACCAGAAGACCCGAAGGCTCCATGAATTGACCGCCGATCAACAGGATAACGTTGACCACAATCAGGAAGGTAACTGGCCCCAGACCCGCCGACAGCATTGCTTCGGCGATATGCTGCGGAACCTGCTCGTCCGTCAAAACGTGCTTTAGGATCAGAGCGTTTGCGATCACGAACAGCAACGTAACAGTCAGCTTTCCAGCTTCGAACAGCGTGTGCTTGGTGTCCGGGTGGAAGAACGCGGTAATCAAAGCATAAGGCTTTTTCAGCAGCGGCAGGTTCGGCGCGCCTTCTTCGGTGCTGAGCGGTCCCATGTCTTTGTAGACAAAGCTAGCGATAAAGAACGCGTAGACAGCTGCCACAGCGGCAGCTTCGGTCGGGGTGAAGATCCCGCCGTAGATCCCACCCAGAATGATGACGATCAGGAAAAGACCCCAACCCGCCTCACGCGCTGAGACGAATACTTCGCCCCAACCCTTCCACTCGCCTTTGGGTAGGTTCTTGACTTTGGCCATTACATAAATGGCCACCATCAGCATGAGACCGGCCAGCAACCCAGGAATGACACCCGCCAGGAACATTCGCCCAACCGAGACTTCAACGGCCGCAGCATACACAACCATCACAATGGATGGCGGGATCAGAATTCCCAACGTGCCAGCGTTACAAATCACGCCTGCAGCGAATTCCTTGGAGTATCCAACCTGACGCATACCCGCGATTACGATCGAACCGATGGCTACCACAGTCGCCGGAGACGACCCCGAGAGTGCGGCGAACAACATACAAGCAAACACGCCCGCAATGGCCAGACCGCCGGGCAAATGCCCCACACAAGCGATCGAAAACCGGATGATCCGCCGCGCAACACCGCCTGTGGTCATAAAGGATGACGCAAGAATGAAGAACGGGATAGCCAGCAGGGTAAAGTGGCCTTCAAACGCCTCGAAAAGCGTTCCGGCAACGGATGCTAGCGAGCTGTCGGAATACATGAGAAGGAACAGAGTCGAACTGAGGCCCAGAGCGACGGCAATCGGCACCCCAATCAGCAGCAGGCCAATGACCATCGAGAAGAGAAGTACTACGTCCATCAATCATGCTCCCCTTGCTGAGCGCGCACTTCTTCGATCTCATCCTCAACCTCGTGGCTAGCGACGATACGGTCGGTTTCGCCACGCCAGATCTGAACGGCGACCTGTGCAAAACGAAACACCAGCAGCACCATGGACAGCGGTAAAATGAAGTAAGGAACGACCTTAGGTAGTTTTTCGTAGGCTTCGCCGTAGTTGATCATGTCTTCCAGAAACCGCAGCGGCGCGACCATCGGAATGTCATCAACTTCGTAAAAGCTCTGACTACGAGCATCAAAGTTGAAACCTGTCGGGAACCAACGGCCCGAGGTGGGCGGCAGATCCGCGAAAACAGCCCAATAGTCATACGCGCCCTTGAGCATCAAAAGCGAGAACACCAGACAGCAACCTACAGCAATCAGGGCCAAAATCCGGCGAGGCGCCGGAGCCAACATGTTCAAAATCGCGTCCACGCCCAGATGCGCGTGCTTTTTGACCGCGTAGGAGGCCCCCAGCAGCACCAGCCAGCCGAACGTGAAAACCGTCAACTCCAGCGCCCATAGGATGTTTGAGTTAAAAACGAACCGCGCGATTACGTTGGCAAAAGTTACGGCCGTCATAAGGCCCAAGAGCAACGCAATCAGGGTTTCTTCGATATGGTCGACCAGCCCGCCTTGGCCGGATTTCGCACCAGACATCTCTCTGTCCCCGCATTTTTTGTGATGAGAGTGATTGGGGCGGGCCTTTTGCGGCCCGCCCGGCCTGCGCGTCGATAACTCCCCAGTCCCCCGACGCGCGGCAAGCCCCGGGATTAGTACCCGGCGTTAATCGCCTGAGCGGCGTCGATCTTGTCCTGACCTACATCGTCAGCGAACTTGTCCCAAACAGGCTTCATCGCGTCGACCCATGCCTGACGCTGTTCTGGGTTCAGTTCACGAATGATACCGCCTGCATCGGTGATCGAAACTTTGGCTGCTTCGTTCACAGCAAAGGCTTCTTTGTTCCGAGTGTCGGTGACTTCGGCCAAAATGGTCAGGAACTGATCACGCACTTCGGGATCAAGGCTGTCCAGCCAGTCAACAGAGGTCACGACCAGATAGTCGATAATGCCGTGGTTGGTCTCGGTGATACCATCCTGCACTTCAAAGAACTTTTTGCCGTAGATGTTCGACCAGGTGTTCTCCTGACCATCTACAACACCCTGCTGCAGAGCACCGTAAACTTCCGAGAACGCCATTTTCTGTGGGCTACCACCGATTGCTTCCATCTGAGCGACCAGAACATCCGAAGATTGAACGCGGAACTTCAAACCCTCGGCATCCGATGGGCTCTCAAGAGGTTTGTTCGCGGACATTTGCTTCATGCCATTGTGCCAGAAGGCCAATCCTTGCAAGCCACGGCGCTGCATGCTGTCTTTCATTGCCTGACCGTCTGCCGAAGCTTGGAATGCATCCACGGCATCGATGTTCTTGAACATGAATGGCAGGTCAAACAGGCGGAACTGTTTGGTGAATTTCTCGAATTTTGACAGCGACGGAGCCGCCAGTTGCACGTCACCCTGCAACATCGCTTCGAGCACTTTGTCGTCATTGTAGAGCGTGGAGTTTGGATAAACTTCCATGCACATCACACCTTGCATTTCGTCATTTACGCGCTGTTCAAGCAGCGATGCAGCGATGCCTTTTGGGTGTTTGTCGGTATTTGTCACATGTGCGAACTTCACGACGATTTCGCCATCGTCGCACGCCGCGAAACCAGCGGTCGCTGTAACGCTCAGAGCGAGTGCGGTTGCAGCTGTTGTCAGAAATTTCATAGGTTTGTTCCTCCCAAACGTCTTCTAACTTCACTTTGGCCCTTGGTCAGAGCCGTATGGTGCGAAGTGAACCGAATCGAAGGTTACCGCTCAATAATTTGTTACATTTCCATAATTTTTGATTTTTTCTATTTGGAAACATAGATTTAAAAGAGAACCCTAAAACATACATTTTCAGGTCGGAATGGCACTGTGCGAAAAACCGCACAAGCTGTACTGTGTTTGTGCGGATTTTCGCACTAAAGGCGAATCACACTTTAAGAATCACTCGACGGTCAATGCGCTTAACCGCGGTCCACATACGCGAGCTGCCCCACTCAAGTTGCTGAACTGTATGACACTGCGGCTTTCCGCAGTCGCCGTTGTTTCAGATCACCTGCGATAGTCTTCCGGACGGATTTGATAGCGGGTCAACTTGTCATAGAAGGTCTTGCGCGGCAGCTTTAGAGCCTTGGCTGCGTCAGCGGCCTTGCCATTGTGCCTCCCCAATGCAGCGATCAACAAAGAGCGTTCCACCCGAGCCATTTGTTCGCTGAGCCCCAAATCAGTTGCTTGTGACACTTCTTCCGGCATTCCCAAGACAAACCGCATCGCGGATGACATTAAGGACCGAGCATTCCCGGGCCAGTCACTGGCCATAAGAGAGGCCAAATGTTCTGAAGAGATTTCGGGCTCTGCTATTCCAGCTTGCTCAGCTGCTTGGGCCACATAGTGACGAAAGATCACCGGGATATCCTCGGGCCTCTCGGCGAGGGACGGAATGCGCACCCTCATGACATCTAGCCGATAAAACAAATCCGCGTGGAACCGACCTTCAGAAGACATGACCGCCAGGTCAGCTGTCGTGCCGGCCAGTATTCGGGCACCGATACCCTGCTCTACCAACTCCAAGGCCGCGTATTGCGTTGCTTCGGGCATAGTCGAGATTTCATCCAAAAACAGTGATCCGCCAGCCGCATCTTCGCAAACGCGGACTAAGTCGTCGGCGGTCAGCCCCGAGGAAGGTCTTTTGACAAAAGGTCCCTGCCCTTGCGGAGACATCAGGTGTATGACTTCCGCCACTTTAGAAATCCCGCTACCTGCTGGCCCTGTGACCAGAACTTCGGCCCCAGTGAGCGCCACAGACCGAACACGCTCTCTCAACGCCTCGGCCTGAACTGACAACCCAAACAACAACCGCGCAGCCGGGTCACCTCGCTCTTGCTCATACTTTAGCGCGCGGTGCTCAAGAACTTGAGTTCTCTGCGCGAAAGCTTTGTCCAAAACTGCCAGCAGATCCGCCGCCGCACATGGTTTCTCGAGAAAATCGAATGCACCTTGCCCCATGGCCTGTACGGCCATCGGAATGTCACCTTCTCCAGTCAAAAGAATTACGGGCAGGTCAGGATCTACGTCATGCGCGTAGTTCAGCAGGTGGAAACCGTCTCGCCCCGGCATACGGATATCAGAAACGATAACACCCGGAAAATCAGGATCGATATGGTCTTTGGCAGCAACAAAAGACCCGGCCGTAATAGGGTTGTAGTCAGCCAGTTCGAGCGTCTGCGCCAATGCCTCACGAACAGCGGCGTCGTCATCAACCAAAAGGACTTTACGGCTCATGCCACCTCGTCTTCCCGATAGTACTCAAGCTCCACGGTAAACATTGCGCCTGTTGGCGCGTTGGCTCCACGAATGTTTCCACCGAAACTCTGAACCAAACCATAAGAGATCGAAAGGCCCAGCCCCATCCCTTCCGACGAACCAACGGCCTTGGTTGTGTAGAAAGGCTCAAAAAGCTTTTCGGTGTTTTCGATACCCGGCCCAATATCGCGTACTGTCACCGCCAGTTTCTTTCCGTTGTTTATCACAATGCAAATAAGCCGCTCCTCCTGCTGGCTCATCGCATCTGCTGCGTTGTTGATCAGGTTCACGAACACCTGGACCAATCGCACTTCACCACCCCATGCAAAAACCGGACTGTTTGGTGGCTGCCAGTCCATTGTGACCCCGTCGGCGCGCAAACGGGCGTCGGTTAACTCCACAGCCGTGTTGATTACCTGCACCAGATCGACCTTGCCCATCGGTTCATTCTCGTTTCGAGCAAACGCACGCAGGTTTTTGATAATTCGGGCCATCCGAGCAGCCATGTCAGAAATGCGTGTCAGATTTTCGGCGGCCTTTTCTTCTCGTCCCCTTGATAGAAAAGCCGCTCCGTTGTCAGCGAATTGCTGAATTGCCATCAGAGGTTGGTTGAGCTCATGGCTGATACCAGCAGACATCTGACCAAGCGCACTTAGTTTTCCCGCTTGGATAAGCTCTTCTTGAGCGTGCTTTAACGCAGTTTCGGCCTCTTGCCGTTCATGAACCTCACGGCGCAATGCAGAGTTCGCGGCCGTTAGCGCACGCGTTCGTTGCGCCACTCGGCTCTCAAGTACAGCATTGGCCTCAGCCAGCGTGCGACGACGCTCAGTCGCCAAAAACAGAAAGGCACCAAAAGCCAAACAAATCGCAGCCACAGCTGCCGCCTGCAGCCCCGCAAGCCGGCGAGCCGGTGCGACGTCAACCAGCACTTCGGCGATCATATCGATAACCGGCAAGTCGAGCGTCAGGTGCAAGGCGCGACGTGGCAAGTACCGACCCCAATTCAATTTCCATAACTCGTGTCGACCTACCTGCATCGACTCGAAATCAACGCCGCCACCATCTGGCGGTGTCAGGCCTTGCTGATCTTCGTCGCGGTGCCAAAACAACAGGTCAGATCTGTTCGAAATGAAGACCACCCCATCTGCATCAACAAAAAAGACAGCCTCAGTACTGCCCCGCCAGGTTTGCTCAACGTCCTGAACGTCAGCAACGACCATTAGTGCGCCTTCAACTTGGCCTGTGGGGCTAAAGGCTGGGGCTGCGTACGAATATATTCTGGCACCACTGGACGGCATTACACCATGCGAGCTTCCCATGGCACCCTGCATGGCACGGGCAAAGGCAGGATGCCCGATCATGCTGCGCTGATCCATCGGTTGAGCTGAGACTAACACCTGACCGGATTGGTCGATGTACATCATGTTGACGGCGGACGTTTTGTCCGCCACGTCCAATAACAGCCCGCGTGCAGCCCGCTGTTGCGATGGTGTCTCAAGCTCTCTCAGGCTGGGATGGTTCGCCATTAGAACCGCCAGTTCCTGATAAACCTGCATCTGAGTGCTGAGACGGTCCGCCGCCAGTTCCAAGTCAGCTTCGGCTTTTTCACTCAATTGCGACAGAGCCTGCCTATAGCCGTAAGACCACACGCCAGCGGACAAAAGCCCGACAGCAAACAAAAATCCCAGGATCATCCATAGCCTGCGCATGACATAGGGTCTTGCATTCAGAGCGCCTCATGGCAAGTGTGCGCGCCATGAAGACACTATTCCAATCGCCGGTTGACCCGGATTTCGTGCAAAACCCCTATCCATTCTATGACAACGCTCGTGCTGAAGGGGATCTTGTCTTTTGGTCCGACTACAACAAAGTCGCCGCAGTCTCACATCGCGCGGTTCAGGCGTTGTTGAAAGACCGCCGTTTCGGTCGTGAAGTCCCAATTGAGCAGCAACACCCTGGCCCCGAACACCTGGCCCCTTGGCTGAATGTTGAAGCGCACTCGCTTCTCGAAGCGGAACCTCCACGACATACACGGTTACGCGCTCTGGTGATGCGCGCATTCACTTCACGTGCAATTATCGCCCTGAAACCTTCTGTTAATGATCTGTGTCATAAGCTGATCAGCGACTTTTCAGACGCTCCGTTCGATTTGCTGGATGCCTTCTGCACACAGGTCCCTGTAATCACTATTTGCAGATTACTTGGGGTCCCAGAGGAAATGTCGCCCAGCTTGCTCCGTTGGTCCCATTCAATGGTCGCGATGTATCAGGCCAACCGGACGCGTCAAACAGAAGATACCGCTGCAACCGCCGCAAAAGACTTCACCGACTTTCTTTCAGGATACATCGAACAGCGGCGTAGCGATCCAAGGGACGACCTGATCACACGCTTAATCGTAGCAGAAGAAGATGGCGAGAAGCTCTCTCGTGATGAGTTGGTCGCCACCTGCATCCTACTGCTAAACGCCGGTCATGAGGCCACGGTCCATTCACTTGGGAATGGGGTCAAAACCGTACTGCAGCTTGGTATTGATCCGTTACAGTTTATCCCCAACCAAATTGATGGGTTGATCGAAGAAATTCTGCGATTTGACCCGCCTCTGCATATGTTCTCACGTTATGCCTACGAAGACGTCGAAGCGTTCGGGCACAAGTTCAAACGCGGAGAGGAAGTTGCTCTTTTGCTAGGCGCGGCAAATCGTGATCCAGCCACATGGAATGATCCCAATGTGTTCAACCCTGCCCGACAGATTGTGACAAACACCAGCTTTGGGGCTGGGCTGCATTTTTGCGTCGGAGCACCGCTCGCTCGATTAGAGATGCGCCTCGCCTTAATGGCCTTGTTCGAGCGTTGCCCGAAACTTCGTCTTTGTGGCGATCCCGAATACTCCAACACCTACCACTTCCACGGGCTAACCCGATTGATGGTTCAGGTCTAACGATCCTCATTTGTCGATCAATGCGTTCAGCGGAAGCATCGTGGTGGACTTAATTTCCTCCATCGAAAGCAGCGCAGTCACATTGTGTACGCGCACCTCTGAGATCAGTGTCTGATAGAACTCATCGTATGCGCGCGCGTTCTTCACCCGGACCTTGAGGATGTAGTCGATGTCACCAGCCAGCCTGTGAGCCTCTTGAACTTCGGGACGATCCCGCAGCGCTTTGAGAAACTTGCGTTGCCAATCGGCTTCATGCTCCGAAGTTCGGATCAGCACAAAGAACGTGGCCTCAAACCCGAGCGCCTCAGCGTCGAGCAGAACGGTCTGCTGACCGATTACTCCTGCCCCTTTCAGCTTACGGATTCGATTCCAGACGGGGGTCTTGGAACTGCCGACACGGGCCGCTATTTCATCCAGCGATTGGCTGGCGTCGCGCTGTAGCTCAACCAGAATTTTCCGATCCGTGTCATCAATTCGCACCGACATTCCAATTTTTCCTTCGTATTAAAACAAACATCCCGATCGCAAACCTCAACGAAACATATGTTCTTATTTAAGCGCCCATATGGCGCATTACCGGGAATATTTCCTATATTGGGGGTCAAGTCAAACCAACCGGAATAGAGCATGCAGCTTACGCAATCATATGATGGCACAGGACACGTCGACTTTGTCGGCGCAGGTCCGGGCGATCCGGAATTGCTGACCGTCAAGGCACTCAAAGCCTTTGACCGTGCTGACGTCGTTATGCACGACCGCCTGATCAGCGCTGAAGTTCTGGATCTCGCCGGCAACACAGCTGCATTGATCGATGTAGGCAAGGCCGGGTTTGGACCGTCTTGGAAGCAGGAAGACATTGACGCGTTACTCGTTGAACATGCACTGAAGGGTCAGCACGTCGTGCGCCTGAAGTCTGGTGATCCAACCGTATTTGGGCGTCTGGATGAAGAGATCGAAGCCGTCGAGGTTGCAGGTATCTCATGGCAGATCGTGCCAGGCATCACCGCGGCATCGGCTGCTGTTGCCGGAATCGGCCAAAGCCTGACCCGTCGGGGCCGTAATTCTTCCGTCCGCTTTCTAACCGGCCACGACATGAAGGGTTTCGCCGACCACGATTGGACTGCACTAGCACGTGCCGGTTCTGTTGCCGCGATCTATATGGGAAAAAAGTCCGCCCGCTTTATCCAGGGCCGTCTGATCATGCACGGCGCCGACCGCGAAACGCCGGTGACTTTGGTGGAAAACGCATCGCGCCCCGATCAACGCATCCTGGCCACGAACTTGGACCAGTTGCCCAACGATTTGAACGCCGCCGAAATGGACGGCCCCACCCTGACCTTTTATGGCCTTGCTCCGCGTCAAGCGGCGAAGGCACTGACCGAATTCAAGAAGGAGCATGCCTGATGGCCCGCGCTTTTACCCCCAAAGTGGTGACCGCCAACGATTTGTTGGAAGGTGATGTTATCTATCTGACCGAAGACGACCGCTGGTCGCGCGAATTGTCAGAGGCTGAGTTGATCACTGACGAAGCCCACGCTCAAGTGCGCCTGCTGGATGCCACATGTCAGGCCAGCAAAATCGTTGGTGCTTACCTCGCCGATGCCGTCGCCGGCGAAAACGGCCCCGAACCCACCCATTTCCGGGAAGACTTCCGCCGGACTGGTCCGTCCAACTATGCCCACGGCAAACAGGAATCTTCCCCGCAGCCCCGGGCCTAACTCTCGGCCCTCTCTCTCCCCTTCAAGGCCCCAAGGTTTCGGGGCTGCAACTAAGGACAGCTAATCATGTATCGCTACTCCGAGTTCGACACAGCATTTTTGGCAGAACGTAATGCGCAGTTCCGTGCGCAGGTTGAGCGCCGTATCGACGGCTCGCTGACCGAAGACGAATTCAAACCCCTGCGCCTGATGAACGGCCTGTACCTGCAGCTGCATGCGTACATGCTGCGGGTCGCCATTCCCTATGGCACCTTGAACAGCGCACAGATGCGGCAACTGGCTCTGCTGGCTGAAAAGTGGGACAAGGGCTATGGCCACTTCACCACCCGTCAGAACATCCAGTACAACTGGCCAAAGCTGAACGACGTGCCAGATATGCTGGACGCGCTGGCCGAGGTTGGAATGCACGCCATTCAGACCTCGGGCAACACAATCCGCAACGTGACCGCCGACCATTTCGCCGGCGCCGCCGCCGATGAGGTCGCCGATCCGCGCCCCTATGCTGAACTGCTGCGCCAGTGGTCTACCGACCACCCGGAATTCCAGTTCATGCCGCGTAAGTTCAAGATCGCCATCACTGGCTCGGAAAACGACCGCGCCGTGATCAAGGCGCATGACATTGGCCTGCAATTGGTCGAGCGTGACGGTGTTCTTGGTGCCCGCGTTATCGTGGGTGGCGGCTTGGGCCGCACACCCATGATCGGCAAAGAGCTGTCCGAATTCGTCGCGTTCGACGACCTGCTGGCGTACCTCGAGGCCACCGTTTCCGTATGGAACCAGATCGGTCGCCGCGACAACAAATACAAAGCGCGTATCAAGATCACCGTTCATGAAAACGGCATTGACACCATCCGCGCCAAGGTCAACGAGCGCTTCTTGCAAGTTCGCCCGCAGTTCAAGGGTGCGGACATGAACCTGCTGGAAGAGATCAAGGGCCACTTCGCTGCGCCTGACTTCCGCGAAGGTTCGGTTGCGTCGTTTGAAAGCTCCTACACCAACGATCCAGTCTTCCGTTCGTGGGTGGACACCAACATCGCGCCGCACAAGAACGCGGACCACGCGATCGTAACGATCTCGATCAAAAAGCACGGCCAGACGCCGGGTGATGCGACTGCTGAGCAGATGCGCGTAATGGCTGATCTGGCCGAAGAGTTCGCCTATGACGAGCTGCGCATCAGCCATGAGCAAAACGTGATCCTGCCGCATGTCCACAAGTCGGACCTGCCCGCGATCCACGCCAAGCTTAAGGAATACGAACTGGCAACTGCCAACATCGGCCTGATCAGCGACATCATCGCCTGCCCCGGAATGGATTACTGCGCGCTGGCCACAGCTCGCTCGATCCCAGTCGCTCAGGAAATCGCAAGCCGCTTTGAAGATCTGAAGCTGGAGCATGATATCGGTCACCTGAAGATCAAAATTTCGGGCTGCATCAACGCTTGTGGTCACCATCACGTGGGGCACATCGGCATCTTGGGTTTGGATCGCGCAGGCGTCGAGAACTACCAGATCACTCTGGGTGGTGACGGCACCGAGAACGCGGCTATTGGTGACCGTACCGGCCCGGGCTTTGCCTATGATGAGATCGTGCCTGCGGTTGAACGCATCGTCGACACGTATCTGGACCAACGCGAAAGCAGCGAGGAAACATTCCTGCAGACCTATCGTCGGGTAGGCATGGCGCCGTTCAAAGCGGCCCTCTACCCCGAGGCGCAGGCCAATGCCGCTTGACCTGATCCAGACGGAACTGGGTAAGGACCGCGCGGAACTGACTGAAACAGTCAACGCGCTGAACACCCGGTTCCGCCACCACAGTGCTCACGATGTTATGCACGGCGCCATCGAAGAGATCGAAGAGTTGGCTCTAGTCTCAAGCTTTGGCGCGGAATCGGTGGTGCTTCTGCATATGGCAGCGGTGGTCGATAAGATGACGCCAGTGCTGTTCGTGGATACCCAGATGCTGTTCATTGAAACGCTGGAATACCAGCAAGAAGTGAGCGAGCGTTTGGGCCTTAAGAACGTCCACGTCATCAGGGCCGACGATGAGGATGTTCAGCGCGAAGACCCCTATGGCGCGCTGCGCTTACGGGATATGGACGCGTGCTGCAACTTGCGCAAAACCTTCCCGTTGCAAAAGGCTCTTGCCGGCTATGACGGGTGGATTACGGGCCGCAAACGGTTCCAGTCCGGCACCCGCGCTGAGCTCGAGTTTTTTGAGGTCGAAGACGGTACCGGCCGGATCAAGGTCAACCCGTTGGCCCATTGGGCGCCTGAAGACGTGCGTGCCTATATGGACGAAAACAACCTACCCCGGCATCCGCTGGTGGCTAAAGGATATCCTTCAATCGGCTGTGCGCCCTGCACCTCGCCGGTTAAAGAAGGCGAAGACCCTCGCGCCGGACGTTGGCGCGATCAGAGCAAAGAAGAATGCGGTATCCATTTTGTCGATGGCAAGATGGTGCGCGCCGGAGAGAAAACATGAACGTAATCGTATCGGATACAGGGTTCGCCCCTGATGATTGGACCGACGGCTTCGTCACACTGGAAGACGCGGCCAATGATGTGGTCGCGCTGGATGTGGCCTCGGACACTGACCCGGATGAGTTGATTGATCGTCTGGGTAGTGCCCAGATGGTGCGAGTAGATTTCCCATCGTCAGCGGACGGTCGCGGATTCACAATTGCACGCGTCCTGCGCCTGAAAGGCTTTACTGGACGTCTGCGCGCGAAAGGTCATGTGCTGGCCGACCAATATGCCATGGCACGTCGCAGTGGATTTGACGAAGTCGAAATTGACGATGCTTTGGCGACTCGTCAGCCCGAAGATCAATGGCTGGCACGCGCGAACTGGAAAGACCACAGCTATCAGGCCCGCCTGCGCGGCTAAAACCGCGATCGCCAGCTTTATATCGGACGTGGGGGCAACTGCCCCCTTTTCCTGACTTGGATCAAAGATTAAACGGAGATGTCGGTTTACCCAACCGACAGTGAAACGATGACAGAGATGAAGCCCGTGACCGAAGCAACCGCCGTAAAGGCCCCTGTTCTGCCGGACGCGCAGACCGTAAAAGAAGTCAAACACTGGACCGACAGCCTGTTCTCGTTCAAGGTGTCGCGCCCTGCCTCACTGCGTTTCCGCTCGGGCGAGTTCGTAATGATCGGCCTTCTGGGCGACAACGGCAAGCCGCTGCTGCGCGCCTATTCGATCGCCTCGCCTTCATGGGACGAAGAGCTGGAGTTCTATTCCATCAAAGTGCAGGACGGCCCGCTCACCTCGAAGCTACAGCACATCAAGCCCGGTCATCAGATCATCCTGCGCCCCAAGCCCGTTGGCACATTGGTTCACGACGCTCTACTGCCAGGCAAACGCCTTTGGTTCTTTGCAACCGGCACCGGCTTTGCGCCGTTCGCCTCGTTGCTGCGTGAGCCGCAGACATACGAAGATTATGATGAAGTCATCATCACGCACACCTGCCGTGAAGTAGCTGAGCTTGAGTACGGCCGTCAGCTGATCGAAAGCATCCGTCAGGACGAAATGCTAGCCGAGTTGATCGGTGAAGGCTTTGCCGACAAGATCCGCTACTATCCGACGACCACACGGGAAGAGAGCCCCAAGATGGGCCGTATCACCAACCTGCTGAAAGACGGAACAGTGTTTTCGGACCTCGGGATCGAAGGTGGCATTCAGCCGGAAACCGATCGCGCGATGGTGTGCGGTTCACTCGCCTTCAACCTGGACATCAAGGAAATCCTTGAAGAGTTCGGTCTGCGCGAAGGTGCAAATTCCGAGCCTAAGGAATTCGTGATTGAAAAGGCCTTTGTCGGCTGATCGAGTTTTCGGTCGGGTCTTTCTGGGCCCGACCGCCAAAAACTCCTGATAAACCCGTAATTTTCACGCAGGCGGTTGCTTATGCCGCTTGAATCAAGTCGCGCGGCAGTCTAAATTCCGGGCTCGAAATTCTGCAATTATCAAAGGAATGAACCCATAGCTCGCAGACCTCACAACGCGCCGCCGCAGAGAGACACCGGCCCGCGCGTCAATGAAAAGATCCGTGCCCCCGAAATCCGCCTGATTGGCGCAGATGGTGACAATGTCGGGGTGGTTCATCCTGCCAAAGCCATGCAACTTGCGGCCGATGCCGGCCTGGACCTTGTCGAGATTTCGCCGAACGCGAACCCGCCGGTCTGCAAGATTATGGACTTTGGTAAGTTCAAGTACGAACAGCAAAAGCGCGAAAGCGAAGCCCGCAAGAAGCAAAAAGTCATTGAGGTGAAAGAGGTCAAATTCCGCCCTAACACCGACACGCATGACTACGACGTCAAAATGAAGAACGTCGTCAAGTTTCTTGAAAAAGGTGACAAGGTCAAAGTCACTCTGCGCTTCCGCGGTCGCGAAATGGCTCACCAGAACTTGGGTCGTGAGTTGTTGGAACGTGTAGCTGAAGACATCAAAGAACTGGGCAAAGTTGAAAACATGCCCAAAATGGAAGGCCGCCAGATGATCATGATGATCGGGCCTCTTCCTCAGAAATAAAGTCAGTTTCAATTCAACTGATTAAAGCCCCCTCGATTTGAGGGGGCTTTTTTGTTCGACAACGCGCCAGCACCATCACAGAACGGTTGAGATTGCCCTATCGAGTTTGCTGACCAACTCGTCGATTTGCGTGTCCTCAATAATGAATGGGGGCGCCAACAGAATGTGGTCTCCCAAACGGCCATCTCGCGTGCCCGACATTGGATAGCAGATTAACCCCTCTGCCATGGCTGCTTTTTTGATTTTTCCAGCCAAACCTCGCGAAGGATCGAATGGCGTTTTTGTTCCCCTGTCCTCGACTAACTCAATACCACGGAACAAACCTCGACCACGAATATCGCCTATGTGCGGGTGTTGACCAAAGGCCTCTACTAATGATGCGTGCAGTCGATCTCCCATCACTCCCGCCCGAGCTGGCAGTTCGTGTTCAGTCAATTGCTGCACGACGGCAAGCGCGGCGGCTGTAGCCACGGGATGACCGATATACGTGTGACCGTGCTGGAAAAAACCAGACCCATCACGGATTGCATCAAATATCCGGCCTGAGCACATCATCGCCCCTATCGGCTGATAGCCGGCGCCCAAACCCTTGGCGATGCACAATATATCGGGCTCAACCTGATCATAGTCACAGGCGAACAAATGCCCCGTCCGCCCCATGCCGCACATGACCTCGTCCAAAATTAACAGCACACCGTACGTGTCGCATATTTCTCTGATACGCCTGAAATACCCTTCAACAGCCGGAACAGCACCCAGTGTAGCACCGACAACTGGTTCTGCGATAAACGCCATCACACTCTCGGGGCCTAACGAGAGAATTTCGGCCTCCAGTTCGTTTGCAACGCGCTGTCCGTAGTCAAAACTACTCTCACCATCTTGTTTTTCGGCATACTCATAGCACGGAGCGATATGGGTCATTTCAATCAGCATCGGTGCGAACTGAGCTCTCCGCCATGCGTTTCCACCCGCTGACAACGCGCCCAACGTATTACCGTGGTAGCTTTGTCTGCGCGCGATAACACGCCGCCGCTCCGGTTGGCCGATTTCCAAGTAATACTGACGCGCCAACTTTATCGCGGCCTCAGTCGCCTCGGATCCGCCAGAAACAAAATAGACGCGGTCCAAATCACCGGGTGCGTTTTCAACCAACAAATCAGCCAACGCTTCGGCAGGCTCAGACGTCATAAAACCGGTATGAGCGAACGCGATTTGTCCAACCTGTTCTTGCACAGCCTTTATTACAGCGCTGTTAGAATGGCCCAGGCAAGAGACAGCAGCATCCCCACAGTCAAGATATCTGCGGCCCTGATCGTCAATTAGGTAGCAGCCATCGCCTCCTGCTGCTTTGGGCAGTTCGGATTTTGTGTGACGTGGAAAAATGTGACTCATTTCAATGCCCCTTCCAGCGTGGCAATCAGCGCCGAAACCGACGCCGCGTTATCGTCCCAGGTGTTAGTGTCGCCGTTGGTCAGGCTATTTTCGAAACCGACCCGAACGTCTCCGCCAAGAGATGCAGCGTATTCAAGGCACGCGTGCTCGCCCGCACCGAAAGCGCATACCATCCAGTTTGAAGCATCAGTTGGAAACCTATCTAAATCCCGCGGCGAAGATTCCTGATTTGCGGAATACCTCCCCAGAACCAGCAAACGATCCGTTTGATCCGGCCTTACAATCCCGGCCTTATGCCATTTCGTCAGCTGTACGGCATCTTCTGCATCATACAATATGTGTTGAACTCTGGTCCCTTGTTCCGCGCAGAGGCTATACACATCGCCTGCCATACCCGGTTCCCGCGCAATTTCACGAACCGATATGGATGCCCAGTCCGGGCGCACATTCTTCAAGCAATTGAACTGGGTGGGTACATCAAAGAGGCCTGCAGCCTCTGTAGTGATCTGAAGATCCATTTGAGGCACTACACGGCGAAGTTCGGCCATTGTCTCAAGGTACTGGCCAGAATCCAGTGAATGTCGCCCTTCCGCATCTCGGATATGTAGATGGAGGCCGTTTGCACCAGCAGCGAAACACGCAAGCGCAGTTTCGACGATCGCTTCTGTTGAGACTGGAATCCTTGCGTGGTCCTGCGGCCCCCGCCGCGCACCGTTTGGTGCGACCAATACATAGGGAAACCGGCTTTCCTTTTTAGTTCTGTGTGTCTCGGACATGGGCTACCTCAGGATTTCCAAGGTATCTAAACCCACATGTTGCGTTTTCTATTGGCTATTTCCAAAACATTTGTTTTTTTAATGCCATGAAACACACGCCGAATGAACTTACGGAAAGCCTACGAAGTGACATCGAGCATATGCCGCGAAACCTTCAGGCTGCGGCCAAGTACATCATCGATAATCCCGGTGATTTTGGGCTCAACCCTATTCGGGTCACTGCCGAGAAAATAGGCGTAAGTTCTAACGTCCTCGTCCGCCTGGCGCAGCGCATGGGCTTTGACAGTTTTGACGCCTTTCGCGCCCCTTTCCGGAACGCCCTTGTCACAGATCGAGAAAGCAATCTTGGCCAGGATTGGGTGACATCCCTCAACGACGGCGATGATTTCCGACGCACTCAAGCTCGTTTGGTACAAAACGAGCAAAATGTGGTAGCTCGTTCTTTGCGGTTAATGAACCCAGAACAAACCAAGGAAGCAGTTGAATTCATTTCCACCGCCCCAAGGTGTTTCGTCACCGCAACGCGGGCCAGCTATTCACTTGCCTATTACTTCTCATATTCCGGGCGAATGGCGCATCCTGGAATTCAGTTAATTCCCAGATACGTTGGCTCAGCAACGGATGATCTTTTAGACGCTGAACATCAGGATTGCTTACTTGCTATAACAGTCCACCCATATTCGGCCGACACAATTCAATCCATGCGGTTTGCACGACAAAAAGGGCTGCGCATAATCCTGATTTCGGACAGTGATGTCATAGCGCCCGGAGTAGAGCCTGATGTTACGTTTGTTGTCAGCACCAGAACGCTACACCACTTTTCCTGCTTTACCGGGGCAATGGCGGTATTGGAGTGTCTACTGGGCCACCTGTTCGAAACAAAAGGTGATGCCGCGCGGAAACGTTTGGACGAATATCAGAAAGCACGTGAAGACACCGGAGCTTACTGGCAACCCGCCAAAGTTCCAAAGCTTCGCCGCAAATGAAAAAGCCCCAGCTACGGGCCGGGGCTTTCTCTTATAGATTTTTACATACAGTCCTGAACAGCGCGTTTGGTCATAACGCCGACGAGGTGCGCGCGGTATTCCTTGCTCCCGTGCAGGTCGGCGATCATGTTGGCTGGGTTGATGCGCAGGTCCATTAACGCATCTGCGCGGAACTCTTTGTTCAGCGCTTCCTCTGCCTCGGACCAACGGAAAACGCCATCTTCACTGGCACCTGTCACGGCCACGCGGACACCGTCAGCAAAGCGCGCAACATACACCCCTACCAAAGCGAAACGCGAGGCCGGCTGAAGGAATTTTTGGTAGCTTGCAGCCAGTGGCACTGGGAAGCGGACAGATGTGACAATCTCACTCTCTTCAAGTGAAGTGGTGAACATACCTTCAAAGAAGTCGTCCGCCGCGATCTCTCGTGTATTGGTCACAACGGTGGCCCCTGAACCCAGAACACCCGCAGGATAGCAAGCTGCTGGATCGTTGTTGGCAATCGAGCCACCTATCGTTCCGCGATTTCGCACAGCAGGGTCGCCGATTTGCCCGGCCAGTGCCGCCAATGCTGGATAGCTATCTGCAGCCTCGGACGCGACGGCAGCATGAGTTGTTGCTCCGCCAATGGCGACTGAACCGTCGTCTTCGCGACAAACACCCTTCATCTCGGCGATCCCGCTTAGCGACACCAATGACGAAGGCGACGCCAGCCGCTGTTTCAGCGTTGGGATTAAGGTCTGCCCTCCTCCCAGTGCCTGCGAGTCCTCAGCCGACAAAGCGGCCACCGCATCAGCAATGGTTGAGGGTTTTTCAAACTCGAAATTGTACATTTCGTCTTCCTTTCCGAAGAGCACTCCCTTGCCCTTCATCTTTTTGGAATTTCTCCGGGGGCCCGAGGGTTGCCCCCCGGTCCACCCCCTCCACTCAACCGTTCATGGCCGCCCAAACACGCGATGGGCTCATGGGCATGTCCATATGATCGACTGCCTTTCCGCCCGAATTCAGCGCATCCAAGACCGCGTTGACCACCGCAGGAGGCGATCCTATCGCGCCAGCCTCACCACAGCCCTTCACACCCAGCGGGTTATGTGTGCAAGGGGTTTGGCTGGAGTGGTCTACACCATAGAATGGCACATCATCAGCACGCGGCATGGCGTAGTCCATGAAGGACGCGCTCAGCAACTGGCCGTTTTCGTCATAGGCGCAGTTCTCTAGCAGAGCCTGACCGATGCCCTGACCAATGCCGCCATGTACCTGACCATCCACGATCATCGGGTTAACGATGTTTCCAAAGTCGTCAGCTGCAGTGAAGGCTTCGATAGTGACTTTGCCGGTATCGGGATCCACCTCAACCTCGCAAGCATAGGCGCCCGAAGGGAAGGTGAAGTTTGCCGGGTCATAGAACGCGGTTTCCTCCAACCCAGGCTCAACTTCCAGCGGGTAGTTGTGAGGCACATAAGCTGTGAGAGTCACATCACCCCAAGCCACCGACTTGTCGGTGCCTGCTACGCTAAACTGGCCGTCTTTCAGCTCAATATCGGCTTCAGATGCCTCTAGCAGGTGGGCCGCGATCTTCTTGGCCTTTTCGATCACCTTCTCTGTGGCCTTAACCATAGCCGAGCCGCAAACGGCAAGCGAACGCGAGCCATAAGTGCCCATGCCAAACGGGATCTTCGAAGTATCGCCATGCACGATTTCGACCATCGACTCGTCGATGCCAATCATGTCCGCCACAACTTGCGGGAAGGCCGTCTCATGCCCCTGCCCGTGGCTATGTGCGCCGACCATGACACTGATCGAGCCGGTGGCGTTCACCCGCACGGTCGCCGCATCATAGAGACCCGCGCGCGCGCCCAGCATCCCCACGATGTTCGACGGTGCGATACCGCAAGCCTCGATATAGCAGTTGATGCCCAGACCGCGCAGTTTGCCATTCGCTTCGCTCTTGGCACGACGAGCGGCAAAACCCGCCAGATCGGCGGCAGCCTCTAGCTTGTCCATTGTCCCGTTGTAATCCCCGGTGTCATAGGTCAGTGCGACCGGAGTGTCGTATGGGAATTGAGTGATAAAGTTCTGGCGACGCAGAGCAATTGGATCAACACCCAATTCTCGAGCGGCTTTATCGACGACACGCTCTAACTGATAGGTCGCTTCGGGGCGGCCCGCGCCGCGATAGGCATCTACCGGCACCGTGTTGGTGAACATCGCCTTCACGTTCACCTGAATAACCGGCGTCTTGTAGTTACCTGCCATCAGCGTCCCGTGTAGCCATGTCGGAACCGAGCTGGAGAAGGTCGACAGATAAGCGCCTAGGTTTGCATAAGTGTTAGTACGCAAGCCTATAAAGTTGTTGTCCGCATCCAGCGCCAGTTCAATCTTGCTGACATGGTCGCGACCATGAGCATCGGACATGAACGCCTCGGACCGGCTGGACGTCCACTTGACCGGACGGTTGCAGGCTTTGGCAGCAAAGGTGCAGAACGCCTCTTCCGCATAGTGGAAGATCTTGGTGCCAAAGCCGCCTCCCACATCCGGGGCTACAACGCGCACTTTGTGCTCTGGCAGGCCCAGAACAAACGCACACATCAGCAGGCGGATCACATGCGGGTTTTGCGACGTGGTGAACAGCGTGTACTCATCAGTGCCGCGCTTGTACTCACCGACTGCCACACGTGGTTCCATCGGGTTGGCGACCAGTCTGTTGTTCACCAGATCCAGAGTGGTCACATGGGCCGCATTTGCAAAAACCTCATCGACCTTGGCATCGTCGGTTTCGCCCAGCTGCCAGTCATAGCAGATGTTGTTTTTCAAATCGTCGTGAACCAGCGTCGCGCCATCCTGTGCGGCCGCTTTCATATCGATAACGGCGGGCAGTTCCTCGATATCTACATCGATCGCTTCAGCCGCGTCGCGGGCCTGCTCAAGGCTGTCTGCCACAACGGCAGCAATAGGGTCGCCCACGTGGCGAACTTTGCCTTGTGCCAAAATCGGGTGCGGCGGTTCCTGCATAGGAGCGCCATGTTTGTCGGTCACTTCCCAGCCGCAGGGCATCCCACCCACGCCCTCGAAGTCTTTTCCGGTAAAGACCTTCACCACGCCCGGCATCCCCTCGGCCGCCGAAGTGTCCACGGATTTGATCCGACCATGCGCGATGTCGGACCTTAGAAAATGCACATAGGCCTGGCCATGTACGTTGATGTCGTCGGTGTAATTGCCCGCTCCGGTCAGAAAGCGTACGTCCTCGCGCCGCTTGGAACTGGCTCCGATGCCACTGTCTTTGGGCATTGCTTGTTCTCCTCCCATAAACGGATGCAGCGATGCACCCTATGTCATCCCACGGGCGTCTCCTCATACGCCCGCAGTGGCATTATTCGGCAGCGATGCTGCTGGCATCCTGACCCGAAGCGGCCATGATCGCCTTGACGATGTTGTGGTAGCCGGTGCAACGGCAAAGGTTGCCTTCCAGATACTTGCGGATCTCGGCCTCGGTCGGGCGCGGGTTTTCCTTGAGCAATGCCGCTGCACTCATCACCATACCTGGCGTACAGAAACCGCATTGCAGGCCGTGATGGTCTTGAAATGCCTGCTGGATCACATTCAGCGAGCCATCCGGACTTGCCTGACCTTCGATCGTGCCAACGTCGGCCCCATCCGCCTCAAGTGCCAGCATGTTGCAGGACTTAACCGCCTCTCCGTTCACGTGAACCACGCACGCGCCACATTGCGCAGTATCGCAGCCCACATGGGTTCCGGTCAGCGACAGGTGATCACGCAGAAAGCTAGACAGCAACGTCCGGCCCTCGACATCACCGCTCACGGATTTTCCGTTCACGGTCATTGAGACCTGTGTCATATGTTCCTCCCAAAATGAAACTCTCCCTGCGCCGAGTTAAACACGGGAAAATTTGTTTGAGAACAAAAATATTTAGCGATTTTTTTGCCAGGTCTTTCGGACAGCCTTCACGACATATGTCGTTGAAGCAAGAAGGCAAATAATCCCTACGTTACCCTTTGCGTGCAGCCCTTGGTTGCGGTCGCGTCGGAATTTCCTTGAGCAATCCACCTACACCCATAGCCGCAATATCAGCGCCGGTCGTTTCGATGCCGCATGACACCCGTGACAAGACCCAATCCGCACCATTCAATGCCGGGGATCGCGCGCAGCCCGGCAGTCCGATCACAGGACGCACACCAAGCGAGCCGAGAAACAGTAAGTTACCCGGATCGACTGGCATGCCGAACCGATCTACATTCCCGCCGGCAGCCCGCACAGCTTGGGGTGCTACATCCGAAGGGTCTGAGGTGGCTGAACCCGTTAAGATCATAACCACATCGCCCTGTGTTTCATTCAACGCAACCGCAAGTTCGTGTGTTCTGTGCGGCACGATGTTGACGTCAGACAGTTCCATTCCCAATGCCTCAACCCGACCTCGGATGGCGGCGATACCCTTTTCATTTGACGGACCACCTGGGATATCTGTGACGATCAACCCGGCCTTTCGATAAACGGGTCTGACGAGACGAATGGAATCCTCCGCCAATCTCGACGCGGCAAGAACGTCTGCGCCGGGCACAGCATAAGAGATGACTTTAATCGTCGCGACCATCCCACCAGCAGTCATCTGCTGATACTGAGGAACGGTAGCCACGGTAATCATTGGATTAACTTGGTTAAACGCTTCAAGAGCCGCGACGTCCAACGCGACAACACCCGGTTCATCCGCCAGCAAATTCACGCGACCCGTGAACGGCTTAGTAACTCGTAGAGACGCTCTCTCTGGATCCGGTGTCAGCGCTTCTGCGAGCATTCGGGCGGCTTCATCCTCATGACAGTCGCCGGGATCAAGCCGAGCGACCGTTACGGTCTCATGTCCTGCGGCCACCAAACTCTCTTGATGTTCGGGCAACAAGACGATGCCTTTGCGCAACTTGGTCTCACCGACTTGTACCGAGTGGGCCAGTATCGTTCCGGCAGCTTGGTCAACCGGGATGGGGCCGAACTTCACGCTTTACCCCGCAAAACAGCGGTCATTTGTGCCAGAATGGCAACCGCGATTTCAGCAGGACCAGCAGCGCCAATATCCAAGCCAATCGGGCCGTGGATCTGGGATATCTGATCTTCAGTAAAGCCTGCTTCTTTCATCCTGGTTACTCGTTTTGAATGAGTGCGGGTCGATCCCAGTGCACCAATGTAAAACACCCCTGCTTTCAAAGCTGCTTCCAATGCCGGGTCATCCAGTTTGGGATCATGCGTCAAAAGAACTACTGCGGTGCGCGAATCCATTCCCAGTTTTGTTACGGCTTCATCGGGCCAATCCGTCAGGATCGTCTCGCCCGGAAAACGGGCATTCGACGCAAACGCATCGCGAGGGTCGACAATTGCCGGGTCGTAACCTGCTATTCTCGCCATAGGCACCAGTGCTTGGGCAATGTGAACCGCGCCTACGATGATCAACCTCAACGGTGGGTTATGCACCCCGACAAAGGTCTGTCCATCTTCCTCAAAGCCGGATCGATCCATGCGCAATCGATCTGGATAGGTGTTCCGACGCAATGCCCTGTGCCCCGTTTCGATATTCACCTCATAAGCCACCGGTTGACGCTTTGCTCGGGCATCCACCAGTTCTTGCAACATCTGTTCGGGAAGGACGACTCCGACGGGTTCAACCAAAACTCGGATCGTGCCGCCGCACGCCAAACCAACGGCAAAGGCATCTTCGTCGCTCACACCGAACTCAAGCAGGCGCGCTTCGCCCTCGTCGATTGCCTCAAGCGCCTCGACCACGACCGCGCCTTCTACACAACCACCCGAAACCGAGCCTTCAATGCGACCGTCGCCACCAATCACAAGCTGTGCACCTACGCGGCGCGGCGCGCTTCCCCACGTCTCAACAACGGTCGCCAACGCGGTTGGCTTACCGCCTTTGTGCCAATCCAGCGCAGTCTCAGGGCTGTTGTCGAATCTGTCCATTGCGCCCTCCCCATATGTTCTATCCCAACATAAGCAGGTTTGACGGGATGAAAAGTGACCCTTCGCCAACAACCAATTGGAAGCGGCTGTAAACACAAGCCTTTCGGCGCAATCAAGCCGAGAAATCGCAGTCACATGCAAGGGATTGATTGTCAGATAGCCTGATTCTAGCCTACACCCGCAACTGCTGCATTCCAGCATACGCATATTATATTTTCACAAGGGAGACAGTGAGTTGAAACGCATTGTTACACTCGGAATGGCGATCGGCCTTTTAACATCGACCGCTGCTATGGCAGATTCCTTCCTCCGTTACGGTGAGGTTGAGGGCTGGAAGGTCTTCATTGATCAAGACAAGAAATCTTGCCTTATCGAGGCAGTGGATGACGCGGAAAACGTTGTTCAAATGGGTCTGACTGAAGACCGTGGCGTTGGCTATGTTGGCGTCTTTACCAAGGCCGAGACTGATATCAAGCGCGGTGAAACCGAAGCTGTTGCGATCCTCTTGGGCGACAACGTGTATCTAGGTGAAGCCACTGGTATGAAGGGCAACATCACCAAAGGGTACTCCGGCGGCTATGTTCTGTCAGACGACCCGCAGTTCGCGGAAGATATTGCAAAGCAACAGGTTATGGTCGTTTTCCCCGAGAAGGAATTTGCCTTCACTGTTGACCTGACGGGCACTTACAAAGCCATGGAAATGGCACGCAAGTGCAACGAAGAACAACTGGGCTGATACTCAGTCTGAAAGCGCGGTCATAAGCCGCGCTTTCTCACCCACGTCGTCGGGTTTCGAGATGACGGCGGCAAGATCTGCCAATGACGCAATCGAATGCCCTGCGCGAAAGCTGTCTACATGCGGCAGCATAGCCGCAACACCCTGCGCTTTGGGGGCAAACCCATCCCACCGCAGCAACGGATTCAACCAAATCAAACGTCGAGATGACAGGTGCAGGCGCTCCATCTCTTTTCCCAATGCCTCTGGATCACCTCGATCCAGCCCATCAGAGATCAATAGCACGACAGCACCCTGCCCCATTACACGACGAGACCAATCCCGGTTGAACGCATGCAGGCACTCTCCGATCCGCGTGCCGCCTTCCCAATCCTGCGCCTCTGCCCCTGCTGCGGCCAAAGCCGCATCGACATCACGTTGTTTTAGATGACGAGTGATGTTGGTCAGGCGCGTCCCGAAGGTGAAGGCATGGACCTTGGCCCATCCGGCCCCCTTCGCGTTGGAAACTGTATGCAGGAAATGAAGAATGATACGGCTGTACTGGCTCATCGAACCCGAAATGTCACAAAGCACGACAAGATTGGGCCAACGCGGTTTTGGCGTCAGGCGCGCGATATCGCGCAGTTCTCCGCCTTGACGCATCGCAGCACGTAAGGTTCGAGCTCTGTCAATCCGGTGTCCCAAATGGCTCGCTTGCCCACGACGAGATTCTATTGGTTTTACCGGCAAGGACATCCGCGTCAGCACACGTTTGGCCAGTGCTATTTCGTCGGTGCTCATCTGTTCAAAGTCCAGACTACGCAAGCGCTCCTCTGAAGATGCGGTTTGCGAAGCGTCGATTTCAAGCTCAGTTTCTTCTTCGGAATCGGACGTCAACGGAAGGTCCCGCTCGACACCATCCAACAACGCTTCGGCCGCCCGTTTTTCCGCAGCATCCGCCTTACGTTCCTCCTGAACTCCACGGATTGCCGGAAGCATCATGGACATCATGTGCTCCATGTAACGTGGATCGCGCCAGTACATCCGGAAAACCTGCGCGAAAACCGTTCTGTGCTCGGGGCGGTTCACAAAACAAGCGTGCAGTGTCCAATAGAAATCACGCTTTTCAGTGAACCCTGCAGCCTGAACCGCACGAATTGCGTCCACAACCCGGCCCGTCCCAATCGGCAACCCAGCTTTACGAAGCGCACGCGCAAAGTGCGTTATGTTCTGCGCCAACTTCGGGCTATCGGGAATATCCAGTGTAAGCTGTTCTGCCATCAAACCGGTTCTAGCGAAGCTTTGGCTTGGTCCAGAATTCTCTTCGCCTCGGATCCCTGTAACTTTTGAATATCGTCCTGGTATTTCAGGATTGCACCCAAAGTATCACCGATAACCTCGGGACTCAGATTGATCACATCCAATGCCAGCAGGCATTTGGCCCAATCAATCGTTTCGGCAACCCCAGGTTTTTTGAACAAATCCTCAGTGCGAAGATGTTGAACAAACGCGACAACTTCTCGGCTAAGCGCCTCGGCCGCCTCTGGGGCGCGGGCGTGCAGGATTTCGATTTCACGCTCAAAATCGGGGTAGTCGACCCAATGATAAAGGCACCTACGTTTCAATGCATCATGCACCTCGCGCGTGCGGTTGGAGGTGACGATAACGATTGGGGGTTCGGGTGCCTTTACTGTACCGAGTTCAGGAATGGTCACCTGAAAATCACTAAGCGCCTCAAGCAAAAACGCTTCGAAAGGTTCATCGGTTCGGTCAAGCTCATCAATCAAAAGAACAGGCGCACCGTTTTCATCTGGGCGCATCGCTTGCAGCAAGGGGCGCTCAATCAAATATTCATCCGAAAACAATTCCGTCTGCAATGCGCCACGATCTGCGCCACCTGATGCTTCGGCTGTACGGATAGCCACCATTTGGGCTGGGAAATTCCATTCATAAACCGCAGAGGACGCATCCAGCCCTTCATAACACTGCAATCGGATCAGACGTCGATTCAGGCCGGCAGCCAGTGCTTTGGCAATCTCTGTTTTGCCGACCCCGGCCTCACCTTCCAAAAACAAAGGGCGACCGAGTTTAAGTGAAAGAAAAACCACTGTGGCCAGAGCACGTCCACAGACATAACCCTGCGATCCAAGCATTGTCTGAACTGCATCGATAGAATTTGGCTGTGTCATTTACTATTTTCTCCCTCGCCACAACAGGTCACGGCAATACTCGCGCGTCAAGGCCATCTCCTTTGGTGACCTACGACGTTCCGGTGCGTTGACAAGGTCTTTTCCGTAGACGGCCCGTGTGATAGCCGATGCGCCATGACCGATAGCATCACGATCCGCCGCCCCGACGATTGGCATTTGCACCTGCGCGATGGCGCGATGTTGCAAGCCGTCCTGCCCGAAACCGCGCGCCATTTTGCACGCGCAATTATCATGCCGAACTTGGTCCCGCCCGTCGTGCGTGGCGATCAGGCTGCCGCGTATCGCGACCGCATCATGTCCGCCCTACCCGAAGGCATGTCGTTCGAGCCGTTGATGACGCTGTACCTAACCGAAGATACCGACGCCGAGGATGTTGCCGCCGCGCATGCAAGTGGTTTGGTCAAGGCGGTGAAACTCTACCCCGCTGGTGCAACCACTAATTCAGCATCCGGTGTTCGAGATTTCGATAAGGTTCGTCCGGTGCTGGAAAAAATGGCCGAGATCGGACTGCCCATGTGTGTGCATGGCGAAGTCACCGATTCTGAAATCGACATCTTTGACCGAGAAGCCGTGTTCATCGACCGCGTTCTGGATCCGATCCGAAAGTCGACTCCGGGTCTTCGTGTCGTGATGGAGCACATCACAACGGCTAACGGTGTTGATTATGTGAAAGCCAACGAAACTGATCTTGGTGCCACGATCACTGCGCATCACTTGATCATCAACCGAAACCACATTCTGGTTGGCGGCATCAAACCGCACTATTACTGCCTGCCCGTTGCCAAACGAGAAGAGCATCGTCTAGCCCTTGTGGCCGCAGCGACTTCAGGCGACGCACGGTATTTCCTAGGCACCGACAGCGCGCCCCATACCGATGCCAATAAAGAGATGGCCTGTGGATGCGCCGGGTGTTTCACGGCGACAAACACTATGTCTTTGGTTGCCGAGGTGTTCGAACGTGAAGGTGCGCTGGACAAAATGGAGGGCTTTGTCTCTCTGAACGGCCCCGCGTTTTATGGACTGCCGGTGAATGAGGATACGATCACCCTAAACAAGGGTGAGCCGGTACAGTACCCAGATAAGATCGAGTCCGACGACGGCCCGGTCACCGTTTTCGATCCAGGTTTCCCACTGCATTGGCGTGTAGTCTAACGCTCAAGCATCTTTGACAAATCGCGGGCGCGGCCACCGGTACGCAACATCGACCAGATCGCGTCCGCATCTTCCATTCCGATCAACTTAGCGGCCTTACCACGCACGCGGTCCTCGCGATCCGAAAGTGTTATGGGCGCCATCAGATCATGAGTAGCCTCGCGCCGAGCGCCATCGCGGCGTAGCAGTGTCAAATGGGCCTGCGTTTCGGATAGCTCCTCATCCGCCTCAACTGAGATGCGGTCCCGCAATGATTGGAGGCGTGGGTCAGAACAGACCTTTTCCGTATAGCTCGACGGTAAAGCGGTATCATAGCCAAGGGCCTGCATTGCTATAACCGTGCGGTATGAAAACTTGGCTCCTAGTCCAGTTGTTGGTGACATTTGATTGCACACACTCATCCAGCGTGGATGTGTTTTTATCCGGATCTCAGCCACTTCGGGTTCCGCAATATCCAAATCACGCGCAGCCTCCAACGCTGCATGGAGACCATGGCAACAGGCGTGAAACTTATGGCTTACGTTTTCGAACATCCATTCGTCGCCCAATCCAACGAGGGCAGTCTGCGCGTCCTCTTCGCCCTTATGCGTCGCGCCAAACCCGAATGGCCCCTCTAACGCATCCATGTTGGGCTCAAAGCCGTTTGCAATTAGAAGAGCAGCCTCCACCCCAGCTGAAGCGGCCAAACCTGCATTATACGGTTTTCCCATCGTTCCAAATTGCGCCTTGAGCCCGGCTGCCCGAGTCGCCGTCAGCCCCAGCACCTTTCGCATTTGCTCTTCGCTGAATCCAAGCAAACGACCTGCAGCGGCAGCGGAACCAAACGCTCCCGCAGTGGCTGTTTGATGAAAGCCTGCCTGGTAGTGATTGCGACCCAGCCAAAGACCCACGCGGATAGAAATCTCCATCCCGACAAGCGCTGCTTCGAGAAAATCAACGAGGATACGGTCATCCCACTCACTTAAAGCTAACGCAGCAGGAAGTATCGCAACAGACGGGTGGCCGATATGGGCAAAATGAGTGTCATCGTAGTCAAGTGCATGGGATACTGTCCCGTTCACCAATGCAGCCCCGCGCAAAGGCGCCGCACCTCCTCCAAAGAGATGAGCTTGTTCGGTTCCGCCCTCTCCAAGAACGAGGCCTTTAACCGCTTGCGATACCGGTTCATCTACCCCGGCGCGCCCCACGGCTATCCAGTCCAGAACGGACAAGGACGTAACAACACGCGTTTGCATCGTTGTTGAGACAGGGCCAGCAGCAAAGCCGGCCAAAGATTTGGTAAAATCACTCATGCGCGCAGTCTAACGCGCGGTCGTTGACGGTAAAGGCTTAGCTGTACAGATCCGAGGCGCGTGTCTCGAAGGCTTGTACGATCCGGTGCATCGCTTCGTTGAACACAACCCCAATGATGCCTTGCAATATCGCGTTCTTAAATTCGAAGTCCACGTGAAACGAGACGTTGCAACCACCTTCGGCCGCATCCTTAAATTGCCAGTCGGACTTCATGTATTTGAACGGTCCGTCCAGGTACTCCGTGTCAATCTTCTTTTGATCCGGAAACAGGGTCACTCGGCTGCCAAAGCGCTCACGGAATACTTTGAACGAGATGATCAAGTCCGCTTCCATCACCTGCGCCTCTCCTGCAGCGTAGCTGCGGCGTATTCTGGCCGCGGCGCACCAAGGCAGAAACTCAGGATACTTCGCCACGTCAGCAACCAGATCATACATCTGTTGAGCTGTGTAAGGCAGGTGGCGAGTTTCCGAATGAGTAGGCATGGCGTCCGTATTTACAGGTGACAATGGCGCGTCATGTCGTATGTTGCGCGCCAAAGATCAAGGGGGCAGCGATGAGCGACCGTGCATATGTGATAGATGAGATGATCTCAGCCAAGGCGATCGCCGCCCGGATCGAAGAACTATGCAGGGAAATCACATCGGAATTCGGTGACACTGACAAACTTGTCGTCGTTGGCCTTTTGCGCGGCAGCTTCGTCTTTATCGCGGATCTCGTACGTGAACTTGATCTACCCATCGAAGTGGATTTCCTAGAGGCGTCTTCCTACGGAGACTCAATGGAGAGCAGTCGAGAAGTACGTATTCTCAAAGACTTGCGAGGCGCTATTGAAGGTCGGGATGTTCTGGTTGTCGAAGACATTGTCGACACCGGCCACACTCTGAACCACGTGACCAACCTGTTGCGCAGCAGAAAACCCACGCGACTTAAGTCCATTGCCCTGCTCGACAAACCCAGCCGGCGTGAAGTGGATTTTCGGTCTGATTGGATCGGTTTTGAAATCCCGGATGAATTTGTGGTCGGCTACGGTATCGACTACGCACAGCGCAATCGTAACTTGCCATTTATCGGCAAGGTCCGGTTTGTCGAGGACTAACCAAACCTTTTGCAGGTGAGCCGAGAGTCAGCTCAACACCTGACGAATCGCGGCCAGAAAGATCCCGGAACCGACCGGGATCAAAGCGTCAGGAAAATCATAGTCCGGGTTATGCAACTGCGGGTGATCCTTGCCAGCCCCTAGCCAGAACATGGCCGTTTTGGCACCTTTACTGAATTGTCCGAAGTCTTCTGAAAACTTCTGCGGTATTGGTGTAAGCTCACAGCGCACAGCCGTCTCTGCGCAGGCATGAGTCAAAACCTCAACTGCTTCTGGCTCATTCTCACAGGCCTGAAAGACATCATTGAAGGAGATGTCATACAACAAATCATGCTTAGCAGCCGCGGCAGCCACCAAAGCCTCAGCCTCGGAGACGAGAGTCTGCATACGGGCATCCGCCACGGTTCTAAGAGTGACCCATAATTCGGCATGGCCAGGAGCCACACCAAAGGTCGCCTCACCCAAGCTGGCGTGGGTCACCGTGGTCAAAGCAAAATCAGCAGTTAGATCGCCACCTTTTCCAAGCCCGGCAAGCTGAGACATCAGCAACGACAGCGCTCCGGCAGGTGAAACTCCGTCCTGAGGCTCTGCCGCATGGGACGTTTTGCCCGTAAGGACAACTTTCATGCCGCGCGAAGCACAATTTGCTGAGCCCTGGCAAAGCAAAACCTTTCCCAATTCAATCCCGGGTAGATTGTGAAGGGAAAACACATAATCTGGCGCAAATTCAGAGAACTTAGGATCGGCGCGAAATGCAATCGCTCCTTGCCCAGTTTCTTCGGCGGGTTGAAAAATCAATACAACTCGGCCTTTTGCCGGTTTGATTTGTGAAACTTCCTCGGCAACAGCCAGAGCCATGACCATATGCCCGTCATGCCCACACAAGTGGCCCTTTCCGGCAACGCTCGACGTGTAGGGAACTCCGGAAAGCTCTTCAATCGGAAGCCCATCCAGTTCACACCTGATAGCTACAGTTGGGCCAACCTGCCCGCTGTCAAAAACCGCAGCTACCCCGTACCCACCTACCCCGGTGACGACACAATCAGCTCCGAAGGCCTTTAACTCCTCGGCCACGCGCGCAGCAGTATTACGCTCTTGACCAGACAGCTCTGGGTATTGGTGTAGTTCGTGGCGCAGGCGGGTAAGCCGCGCAAGCGCTTCGGGTGTCACCCTTGTTCCAGCTTTTTCTGGCGAGCTTCACGCAGCCGGGCGAAGTCGTCACCCGCGTGATACGATGACCGGGTCAGAGGTGTTGCAGATACCATCAGGAAGCCCTTACCAAACGCAGCCTTTTCATAAGACGCAAACTCTTCCGGTGTAACAAAACGATCTACGCCGTGATGCTTGGGCGTTGGCTGTAGATACTGACCAATTGTAAGGAAATCGATGTCTGCAGCACGCATGTCGTCCATAACCTGACGCACTTGCTGTTCGTCCTCACCCAATCCAACCATGATACCGGATTTGGTAAAGATCGACGGGTCCAACTCTTTCACTCGTTGCAGCAGGCGCAAAGAATGGAAGTAACGCGCACCGGGGCGCACCTCGGGGTAAAGACCAGGAACCGTTTCAAGATTGTGGTTGAACACGTCCGGCTTAGCCTCGACTACCACCTCAAGGACCGAGGGGTCGCATTTAAGGAAGTCTGGCGTCAATATCTCGATCGTCGTTTTAGGAGAACGATGACGCACTGCGCGAATTGTCTGAGCGAAATGCTCGGCCCCGCCATCTGTCAGATCATCCCGGTCAACCGATGTGATGACAACGTGGTTCAGACCCAACTTCTGGACAGCGTGCGCCACGCGACCTGGCTCAAATGCGTCAAGGCTATCCGGCCGACCAGTCGCGATGTTACAGAAAGTGCAACCACGGGTGCAAATCTCACCCATGATCATCATTGTGGCGTGACCCTGGCTCCAGCATTCACCAACGTTCGGACAACCGGCTTCTTCGCACACGGTGACGAGGTTGTTGTCACGCATAATCTTACGCGTGTCCGCATACCCCTTACCGCCAGGCGCCTTTACCCGAATCCAGTTAGGTTTCTTGGGTTGCGCATTGTCTTGACGATGCGCTTTTTCGGGGTGTCGTTGTTCGGGGATCTTCAGATCACGCACAGCTGGCTTTCCTGACTTTGGGTCAATTTGCTTTCGACTAACATAAACATACCGAGCTAACTACACCACCCATGCATAGCAGCCATGATAGCGCACCTCGCAAATGCGGAATAACGACAGATAAATCACAAAATACGAATTAATTTTCAACGTCTTTCGAGCCAAAATTTAAATTTGCATCTGCGGAAAATCTTTCATTGAAGGCGATTTAGAACTGTTTTAACTCACGGCTAGTTCACAAATGAATCACAGGAGTTTGAGCATGAAAACTGGCGCCAACCTGCCGAACGTCACTTTTCACACGCGCGTTCGCGATGAGGCTATCGAAGGCCCAAACCCGTTCCGCTGGGAAGATAAAACAACAGCCGACTACTTTGCTGGTAAACGGGTGATCCTGTTCTCGCTTCCGGGTGCGTTCACACCGACCTGCTCGACCTACCAACTGCCCGGCTTCGAAAACGGCTATGCGGACTTCCAAGATCAGGGAATCGACGATATCTACTGCATGTCCGTTAACGACAGCTTTGTTATGAACAAATGGGCGCAGGACCAAGGCCTGAAAAACGTCAAAGTCATTCCGGATGGATCGGGTGAATTCACTCGTAAAATGGGCATGCTGGTAGACAAGGACAACCTTGGTTTTGGCATGCGTTCTTGGCGTTATGCAGCCATCATTAAAGATGGTGTTGTCGAAGCTTGGTTCGAAGAGCCCGGCCTGATGGATAACTGCCCAGAAGATCCCTATGGCGTGTCCTCGCCCGAAAACCTGAAAAAGTACCTGGACGAAGCCAAAGAACCTGCACTGGCTTAAGTCCGTTGTATTGACACAACCGAAAGCCCGCCACCGGCGGGCTTTTTTATACGCGGGTCGCTGAAACTATTTCTTCACCAACCTGCCGAATGACGTCGGCCAGATGGTCAAACCAATCCTCACCGACAGTCGAAGACCTTCGAACAAGCCCTACCGTCCGAGCAGGCTGAGGAGCTGTAAACCGGGAAAGCTTCAATCCGGGAACCGCGTCTGATTCTGCTTGCGCAGCAAGTTCCGGTATCAACGTTAGCCCGAAACCCTCGGCAACCAACCTGGACAGTGTGGCCAAAGACGAAGCGCCCATATTGATCAATCCACTGCTTCTGTCCTGACCACATACTTCGAGCGCTTGGTCGGTTAAGCAATGACCATCATCCAAAAGCATCAATTGAGTGGTTTGTAAGTCCAAAGGGCGTAACGACTCGAGATTCGAAGCCAACCTGTCTAACCGTACTTGACTGCCCGCCAATAGAAAGCGGTCCTCGAAAAGCGGCAGCTCGTACAATTCACTCCCGCCTGAAGGCAGCGCCACAACACCGGCGTCGATTTCTCCGGCTCGCAACATTGTCAGCAAACGCTCTGTCCGGGCCTCACGAATTTGGACTCGCAAAGAAACGTCCGAGGCCCGCAGGCCGGCCAAAACTCCGGGCAACAGATAGGGCGCAATTGTTGGAATTATGCCGATAGACAAGGACCTGTGTCCACCAGACCGATCCCTGGCAAATTGATCTAACCGGTCAGCAGAACCAAGCACCTGCCGGGCATAGTCCAAAACATCTCTCCCTAAAGGGGTAAGGAGTATATCGCGAGCCTGCCGCTCAAACAGGGGGCCGCCCAAGACCCCCTCCAAAGCTTTGACTTGAACCGACAACGCCGGTTGCGAAACATTGCAAACCTGAGCGGCCCGACCAAAGTTACGTTGTTCGGCAACGGCGTTGAAATATTGCAGCTGTCTGAGGGTAAAATTCATAACTATAGATTATCAGTTGCACCCAGAACCGCAACAAAAACTTATAACCCTGTCGTTATCCGATCATACGGCTACGCTCTGCCTGGCTCTCGTAGTGGCGTTTAAGCCTTTGCAAAGCAATCCGAAGCACGATCTTTCCAGAGCGTGCAGACCACCCCATACGCTTTTCCGCGAGTTCCAGCCCCTCAAGGTAGCAACAGCAGCGCAAAGCGACATCACTGAGGCCGGGCCCCAAGTCAGACAAAGCGTGCGCAACACGGTCACGCGCATCCATTGCCCCTCGCCCACCATGAGCTTCACTGTTGAAACTACCTCGGCCTCCGGCGGTTAAGAAATGGTCCCAGTTCTGCGTGACCTGAGGGCCAACCTGCGCCAATTCGAAATCTTCTCGTAGGCGTTCACCAGCTTTAACCAGTTCTTCATCAAGGAAAGGCTTTCCATCCCGGTCTCGCCTGCGAGCCAAAGCGATCAATGGGCTTTCCGCCACGCTATAACGGATACGCCTAGGCCGGTCCTGTTTGGGTTTCGATCCGGCCATCGGCATTTGGAAAGATGCTTGCGCCTCGGCCATGCCAAACTCGTTGCGCGTTCGAGCCTTGTTTTCAGCGTCCGCTACCAGTTGGCTAAGAGCCGCCCGCCCCGATGTCGAGATTCGATAGCGCGAAATCCGCCCCGGGTTATCGCAAGTGATCCAGTCGTTTAGCGCAAGAGCCTGCGCGATCTTACATTCAACTACAGCTGTTCTGGTCGTCGCCCCATCGCCAGAATCGCGTACAACGACGGCTTTCTCCATTTCCTCAGCGACGGCCAGAACCGAACCGGTTTCGCATAGCCTTCTTAATATACGGAGCGCTTCACTGTTGAACTCATCTACCGCCGCGTCAGCTTCCTCCTGCACCAAATTAAAGCCGTATGCAGGCGCTCCGTTTAGTTCCTCCGCTTCGGAATAGTGCGTGTCCGCCAAGGCCCTCAGAGCAGCATCGACCAAAGGGTCGTCTCGCCGCATTTCAATTCGTCTGATTTGTCTGAGAATTGTCGAAGCATGGCACCCAACTGATCTCGCGATGTCGCGGATCGACTGGCCTGTTTCTGTGTGGGCCAAGTATCGTTGTGCCCCCTCAGGTACCCAAGCCGGGATGGTGAAAGCCATGTTATTTTCCATAGTTACTTGTCCTCGTCGACAAAACAATCTGTTCTCTACCGCCCCCAATTAATTGTTAACCAAATCTAACTAGAGCCGCTTTCGTTACTCGTTCGTTAACCACCGGGGACAAGAACCAGATTTGATTCAAAAACATAAACACTCATGAAGTCAGAGTTCGGAGAGAACCCAATCAAGGCAACACCCGCTTAGGTTGTGTCAAAAATATCGAAACTCACTCACGCAAAGGACCCTCGACATGCAGGACCTAATGACCATGATTTCGACCCTCCGCCGCCCTCGTCTACTTGCACGTGCGGCCAAGCATGGAGTTCAGGATTACGACCGCGAACGCCATCTACAACGCATTCTCGGGTACGGCTCACTGCCCGGAACCGGTGCAGCTCTTGTTCGACTGATGGAAATGGAAAAAGAAGTTAATGCAAAGCGTTTGGCTGAAGATGCGGCCTACTCATTGGTCCGTCATCTAGACCTGCTCATTGCGCTGTTGGGCGAAGCGCAACTGTTTCAAGCCAGTCGCGCTTCGCTATATCAATAGTTAGGTAAAGGCGTCCGGCATGGATGCCTTTTTCTTCTCAATGTATTCATTGAGAGCGGCGTTAATCGCCGGGTCGAGTTGCGGCTGCTGGTAGTTTGCCAGCAAATGCTCGACCCGCGCCGACGCCAGTTGCCGCGTATCACGTGCACCTTCATCTTCCCAAGTCTCGTAAGGCTTGTAGTCAAGAAGATCCGTTTTCCAGAAAGCTTCCTTGAAGTTCGCTTGCGTATGCGCGCAGCCCAGATAGTGACCACCTGGTCCAACTTCACGGATCGCATCCATTGCCTGAGCGTTTTCGTCGTAAGCAACGCCTTTCGCCAGACCATGCAGTACGCCAAGTTGATCAGCATCCATTACGAACTTTTCAAAGTCGGCGACCAGACCGCCTTCCAACCAGCCACACGAGTGCAGCATAAAGTTCACGCCAGCCAGAAGACCCATGTTCAGCGAGTTCGCTGTCTCGTAGGCGGCTTGTGCGTCCGGTAGTTTCGAACCACAGAACGAACCGGCAGAACGGAACGGCAGGTTCAGGCGACGAGCCAGCTGGCCTGCGCCATAGGTGATGTGCGCGGCTTCAGGTGTACCAAAGGTCGGTGCGCCCGAGTTCATGTCGATTGAAGTAACGAACGCTCCAAAGATCACCGGAGCACCCGGACGAATGATTTGGCTGTAAGCGACACCGGCCAAAACTTCGGCCAGAACCTGAGTCAGCGTACCAGCGACAGAAACAGGTGCCATCGCGCCGCCTACGATAAAGGGCGAGATGATGCAGGCCTGATTGTTCTTCGCATAAACTTCCAGAGAGCCCATCATCACATCGTCGAACGTCATCGGCGAGTTGATGTTGGTCAGCGAGGTCATGACGGTGTTTTCTTGCACGAACTCTTTGCCGAACAGGATTTCACACATCTCAACCGAGTCCTGCGCACGGCTAGGATCGGTGACCGACCCCATGAATGGCTTGTCCGACAGAGTCATGTGCGCCATCAGCATATCCAGGTGACGCTTGTTCACCGGAATATCGGTCGGCTCACACACTGTTCCGCCAGAATGGTGCAGCCATTTGGACATGTAAGCCAGTTTCACGAACTTGTTGAAGTCGTCCATGGTTGCATAGCGGCGACCGCCTTGCGCATCACGCACGAACGGAGGGCCATAAACCGGGGCCAGAACCAAGTTCCGGCCGCCGATGACAACCGATTTCTCTGGGTTACGGGCGTGCTGAGTGAATTGGCTCGGGGCTGTTTTGATCAGCTCACGCGCCAGGCCGCGAGGGATGCGAACGCGTTCACCGTCTACATCGGCACCTGCGTCTTTCCAGCGCTGCAATGCACCTGGGTTGTCGACGAAGTTAACGCCAACCTCAGCCAGAAGGGTTTCTGCATTTGTTTCGATGATTTCCAACGCTTCTTCGTTGAGAATCTCGAAATTCGGAATGTTTCGTTCGATGTACTTTGCCGTTTCGATACGAACTGCCGTACGCTCGGCTCGGCGAGCGGCACCACCACCGCCTCGGGCTCTGCGTCGGGTGTTTGCCTCTGTCATGAGATAATCCCGTTAGTCATGTTCACGTTGCAATTGGTGTTACCGGAACCGCGACCCACATCGAACGTGGTTTACGGTGCTATAGGGCCAAAAGCGACATGTTCGTCACTCTGATTTTGTTTTGACCCGAATTACTGGATGTTCATGATAGGAGTATGGAACCGGAATCGCAAAAAGCACCCGCCGCTATTTCCGAACGAAGCTCCCTTGATGCGGCTGAGATTGGCGCCGTTGCGCACTTGTATCGAGGTGAAGTCTACAGAAGCACCATCTGGCGCACGCGATTAGACACGACAACAAACTGGGCCGTGGTAACGCTTGGGGTTGCTCTTTCGATTTCCTTCGCCTCTCCCGAAGCGTCGCCCCTACCCCTGGTTTTGGTTGGTGTTCTCATCATTTTGTTTCTGATGCTTGAGGCCCGCAGATACAGGTACTTCAACGTCTGGCGCGCTCGCGCAAGATGGCTCGAGACGCACTTTTATGCCCCTCTTCTTTATGACGGAGACCTCCATATGGAGGAAAACTGGCAGAAGGTTCTCGCGGAAGACTACCTACACCCGCGCTATCATGTGAGCCTTATGGTTGCGATCGGACGTAGAATACGCAGGAACTACCTCTGGATCCTCCTGATCCAAAGCCTGGCATTCGGTGTAAAGCTGTTTGTCCACCCGACACCGGTCAGTAACTTCGCACAGGCCATCGACCGAGCGGACGTTGGCCCCATTCCAGGTGAAGCTCTGATCGTCACTGGTATTTTGTATATTATCTGCTGGTCTTTCATAGCTATCTGGAGCTATCGCGCAGATGTGGGTCGCGCATCACGACGTGGAAGCAAAAAGTCTGAGTCAATGGGCTAAAGGTTTGCACGAGGGCCTTTAGCCTGTATAGAGATTGCCAACCCAAAGTTACCGTTTGAGGCCAAGATTTCTGACTAGGTCTCCGGGGTTTCTTCCCATTCCACGCTCATGATTCCCGGCTCTAGAATCAACGGAGCTGCAATTTTGTGCTGGACGTCCTCTGGTTGATCTTCCGTGGACACAAGAATTTCGAGGGTTTGGACACCCTCTTCATCTTCCTCGCTCTTTTGAAACCCAACTATTCGAACGCCATTTTGAGCCAGAGCCTGCAACGCGGCCGCGCGTGCATCAGCTTGGGCATTTTCGGCACAGCGAACCAGTATCCGAAACTCTTGCGTCAACGGGACTCCTGCCCGTGTCGTCTTTTTCAACCATTTTACCAAAGGGCGCAGGCCAAGGTTCACGAATATAACGAAACCCGTCATCATTAGCGCGAAAATCCACGCTCCGCTTCCAGCCATCATACCGACCGCCGCGGAACACCACAAAGTCGCCGCTGTGTTCAGCCCGTGAATGGTAAAGCCATGCCGAAAGATGATACCCGCCCCGAGGAATCCGATCCCTGAAACGACCTGTGCCGCGACTCGAGTCGGACTGACCTCATCTGGGTAAAGTGCAGAAAACACGACAAAAGCCGCCGCACTTAGTGCGACTAGTGCATTCGTTCGCAGGCCAGCCATTCTTTGACGGACCTGACGCTCTGATCCTATCAAGGCACCGCAAAACAGCGCCAAAGCCAGATTCAAAGCGGCTAATTCAACGGCTATTGGCACTCACACCTCCCCTTTGGGTTTTGCCACCCGGACTAACGGGCGAGGTGCGTCATATTTCTGTTACAAAACTTTTACAATAGAGCATCTCATTTCCGCCAAACATCAACATTCAAGTGCGCTTAAAATGACCTTTCACTTGCGAAATTCTCGTGCTTAGCCTATGGCGCGGACATGAGTGATACATCCCATGACCGCCTTCTGATCATCGACTTTGGCAGCCAGGTAACGCAGCTTATTGCCCGCCGCCTGCGTGAGCTGAATGTCTATTGCGAAATCCACCCTTACCAGAACGTCACAATGGACTTCGTACGGGAAATGGCTCCAAAAGCTGTTATCTTCTCGGGCGGTCCTGACAGTGTGACGCGCGAGGGATCCCCTCGGGCCCCGCAAGAGATCTTTGACTACGGTGTTCCGATCCTCGGCATCTGCTACGGCCAGCAGGTCATGATGCATCAATTGGGTGGTAAAGTTGAAAGCGGTCACGGTACCGCCGAATTCGGCCGTGCCTTTGTCACTCCAAAAGGACAGTTGGATATCCTAGATGGTTGGTTTGCCGATGGCGACGAGCAGGTTTGGATGAGCCACGGTGATCATGTCAGTGAAATCGCACCGGGTTTTGAGGTTTGCGGTACATCGCCGAATGCACCTTACGCCATCACTGCAGACAAAAATCGACACTTCTACGCAGTTCAGTTCCATCCCGAGGTTCACCACACGCCAAAAGGCGCCAAGCTTTATGAGAATTTCGTAAAGCTGGCTGGCTTCAGTGGTGACTGGACAATGGGTGCCTACCGCGACGAAATGATCCGCAAAATCCGAGAGCAGGTTGGCGACAAAAAGGTCATCTGCGGCCTTTCTGGCGGCGTTGACAGTTCGGTTGCTGCAATCTTGATCCACGAGGCGATCGGCGATCAGCTTACATGTGTATTTGTTGATCATGGCCTACTGCGTAAGAACGAAGCAGAGGAAGTCGTGGGCATGTTCCGCGACAACTACAACATTCAGCTGATCCATGCAGATGAAAGCGAACTGTTCCTCGGCGAACTGGAAGGCCAGAGCGATCCAGAGACTAAGCGCAAGATCATCGGCAAACTGTTCATCGACGTATTCCAGAAACACGCCGACACAATCGATGGCGCTGAGTTCCTAGCCCAAGGCACGCTATATCCCGACGTCATCGAATCCGTTTCTTTTTCTGGCGGTCCATCGGTAACGATCAAATCCCACCACAACGTTGGCGGTTTGCCTGAGAAAATGGGTTTGAAGCTGGTCGAACCTCTGCGCGAACTGTTCAAGGATGAGGTCCGCGCACTCGGTCGTGAACTGGGTCTGCCGCAAAGCTTTATTGGCCGCCACCCCTTCCCTGGCCCGGGCCTCGCAATCCGTTGCCCCGGCGAAATCACCAGCGAAAAGCTGGAGATTCTTCGAGAAGCAGATGCGGTTTATATCGACCAGATTCGCAAGCACGGCCTTTACGACGAAATCTGGCAGGCATTCGTGGCCATCTTGCCCGTCCGTACAGTCGGCGTGATGGGCGACGGCCGCACATACGATTATGCTTGTGCTCTGCGTGCGGTGACCTCAGTCGACGGAATGACTGCAGATTACTATCCCTTCACCCACGAATTCCTAGGGGAGACCGCCACGCGGATTATCAACGAGGTCAAGGGCATCAACAGATGCACCTATGACATCACCTCGAAGCCTCCGGGAACTATCGAGTGGGAATGACGCAAAAAGCCGGGCTCTGTCCCGGCTTTTTTGTTTATGTCCGGTCAAAAACCCATAGTTTTCAAAATTGTAATGCGTGATTCTTGCAAGCGGGCCAATGGACAGCAGTAAACCACAGATCGGCAAAGCAGCTCTCTGGATGACCGGAGCCATTGCGTCATTCTCTTCTATGGCCGTCGCCGGGCGTGAGTTGAGCGTGACGCACGACACGTTCGAGATCATGTTCTATCGCAGCCTTGTTGGCATTTGCGTGGTAGCTCTGGTTTTGACGTTTACGAAGAAATGGAGTCAGGTTTCGACTTATAGGTTGAGCCTGCATGGTGTTCGAAACGTGCTCCATTTCACAGGTCAAAACCTTTGGTTCTATGCAGTGTCAGTCATCCCATTGGCACAGGTATTTGCGCTTGAATTCACGCAACCCATCTGGGTGATATTGCTTTCCCCTCTGTTGTTACGAGAACGTCTGACGACCGTTCGTGTCTTGTCGGCACTGATTGGATTTGCTGGCATTCTTATCGTCACCAGACCGGGCGCCGCGCCGTTGAGCACTGGGCTGTTAACGGCTGCTCTTTCGGCAGTTTTCTTCGCTTTGACAACAATCTCCACCAAGAAGCTAACTCAGTTTGCCAGCATCGGGTGCATCATGTTCTGGCTTACGGTCATGCAGGCGTTTCTGGGATTGTTTGCCGCTGGAATTGATGGGCAACTCACTTTGCCAAACGCCGAGACGGTACCGTTTTTGTTGTTGGTGGGTCTGGCGGGTTTACTTGCCCACTACTGTATCACTAACGCACTGGCCATCGCGCCGGCGACTGTAGTAGTGCCTTTCGACTTTGCCCGCCTGCCTACAATCGCAGTTGTGGGAATGGTTCTATACCACGAGCCTTTGGACCAATGGACCCTGCTAGGAGCGGCCGTGATCTTCGCCGGGATCTTTCTAAATGTGCACGCTGAAAATCGTAACAGTTTAGCAACACTTCCACGAGACACTCAGAAGAAGTAACGCACGGTCACAGGTTGACGTTAACTTAAACGCCTAGGAAATATCGAGCACCACAAAAACGGATCAGGCCGCACCGAACGTCATGCAGCACTGATCGCCGGAGGAACAAAGGGAGGAACTAATGAAAAAAGCGCTACTACAGGCGTGCGCGGTATGTGTCGGGGCGACGGGGGCCTATGCAGGTGGCCTCGATCGCAGTGGCCAAGGCGTCAACATCTTGTTCGAAGAAGGAAACGCCGTTCAGCTCCGCTTGGGCTACACCAACCCCGACGTAAGCGGTCAGCAAAATGGTGTAGATTCAGGCAATGTGACTGACGACTTCTTCACTCCACACCTCGCGTACAAGCATGCGTTCACCGACCGTTTGGATTTCGCTCTGATTTACGATCAGCCCTTTGGCGCCGATGTGAGCTATCCTACCAACTACCCCCTATCCCAAAACCCCACAGCTCCTGTTGGCGGACGCACTGACGTCTTGCGCGCCAAGGCGGATCTAGACGCGATCACGGCCCTTCTGCGGTACAAGTTCGACGGTGGCTTTAGCGCCATCGGTGGTATCCGGGCTCAGCGCGCGAGCGCAAACGTGGCCGTACCAGCCGCACTTGGGTACGAATTCGATCCAAGCGACGAAACGGATTTTGGCTATGTTGTTGGTGTCGCATGGGAGCGCCCGGACATCGCGGCTCGTGTCTCGCTTGTATACAACTCGAAAATCACTCACGACTTCTCGGCGACCGAGTCCAACAACTTGCCGCCCCCACCAATTCCGGTTCCGTTGGTTAGCCAGCAAACCGAAACTGAGGTTGTTACACCGCAATCGATCAACCTGGACTTCCAGACCGGCGTTGCACCAAAAACACTGCTGTTCGGATCGATCCGCTGGGTGGACTGGCCGCAAACCGTACTGGCCCCACCGGTCTATGTCGGTATTACAGGTGATAACCTCGTCGACTACGAAGACGACACATTCACCTATACATTGGGCTTGGGCTATCAGTTCACGGACGAGTTTTCGGGTGCTGTGTCGGCTGGTTACGAAACCTCTTCGGGTTCGACCGTGTCTAACTTGGGTCCGACTGATGGATTCTGGAGCCTCGGTGTCGGTGGAACCTACAGCTTCGAGAATGCTCAGCTGTCCGGCGGCGTTCGTTACACTGACATTGGTGACGCAACCACTACAACTGGCGGCGAATTCTCAGGCAACTCGGCCTGGAGCGTTGGCTTTCAGCTGACCTACGCACTGAACTAAGATCGGTTCACAGACGAACTTAAAACCCCGCTTTCTCAGCGGGGTTTTTCTTTGCGCAAGTTCCGGGTCGCGCCGCCCAGTCGACAATGCCAAAACGAGTTATGGCTGATCAAAAAAATCTTTCCTCAAGAGCATGGACAGAACTTTTACTTCTCGGTGTAATTTGGGGAGCTTCGTTCATTTCAATCAGAGTTGCCTTGGATACTATCCCAGTGATGACCTCTGTTTTGCATCGCGTCTTCTGGGCCATGCTGGCCCTTTGGATTGTGGTACGAATTCGAAAACTACCGATCCCTTGCAGCCCCCGTATCTGGGGCGCATTCTTGGTGATGGGTCTGCTCAATAATGCTATCCCATTTTCCCTGATGGCTTGGGGCCAACTCTATATTGAGACCGGGTTAACCTCGATCCTAAATGCCATGACGGCAATTTTCGGTGTTTTGACAGCAGCACTATTTTTTAAAGATGAAAGGCTGACGCGCGCTCGTGCCATTGGTGTTGGCATGGGGTTCCTCGGCGTGACGATTGCTATCGGGCTAAAGAACTTTGCCAGCTTCAATCTCCAAAGCGCTGCTCAGTTGGCCATCGTAGCTGGCACTGTTTCCTACGCTCTCGCCGGCGCATGGGCCCGTGCGACACTGTCAGATTTACCGCCTGTCGTTGCCGCGGCTGGCATGCTGACAGGATCCACAATTTTGATCCTGCCAATAACTCTGGCAGTTGATGGCGTACCGACCTTAGCACTACCCTTGGAAACCTGGGCGGCCATTGCCTACTACGCCCTGATCGCGACGGCTGGTGCCTATCTGCTGTATTACAGGGTTCTCGCCATGGCAGGCGCAGGGAACCTTATGCTCGTTACCCTCGTGATCCCGCCCGTCGCCATCGTTTTGGGCTCAGTATTGCGGGACGAAGCATTGCTGCCTCAGGCGTATCTGGGCTTTGCAGTTCTTGCGCTTGGCCTTTTGGTTCTTAACCGATCTCGCGCGCATGATTGACGCCGCCCCCTGCCCGATTTAGCTAGGTCCAAAACAAGGGACTGCGGACGATGATCTATAGCTCGGCAAAAGACTGGCGCGAAGCAGCGCGAAAAAGAGTGCTGTTTTTTGGCATGTCGGGCCTTGGAAAGACCTATGTCTCTAACGTTCTGCGCGACTCTGGAGATTGGTTCCACTATTCGATCGATTATAGAATCGGAACTCGGTACATGGGCGAATACATCGCCGATAATGCCAAAGCCGAAGCGATGAAGGTTCCTTTTCTACGCGACCTGCTGTTGTCAGATTCGATCTTCATTGGCTCCAATATTTCTTTTGAGAACCTGACCCCTGTCGCCTCTTATCTTGGAAAACCCGGCAACCCTGAGCTGGGCGGTATGGATCTGACCGAGTACCGCCGTCGTCAAGAACAATTCCGTTTGGCAGAAATTCATGCCCTTTTGGACACGAAATACTTCATCGACCGAGCAGACCGTCTTTACCAGTATCCTCATTTCATTTGCGATACCGGGGGGTCGATTTGTGAGTGGGTTGATCCAGAAGACCCGCACGACCAGGTGCTGACGGAGCTATCTTGCCAAACGTTGATGATCTGGATTCAGGGGGACGAAGACCATACTGCTGAGTTGGTCCGACGCTTTGACCGAGCGCCTAAACCCATGTCCTATCAGCCTGAGTTCTTGACCCGGGTATGGGATGACTACTTGGCTCAAAACACGTGCACTGCAGAGGAAGTAGACCCCAACGCGTTTATTCGCTGGACCTACGCACAAGCTCTTGCACATCGTCAGCCGCGTTATCAGGCGATGGCGAAAAACTGGGGCGTGACCGTGACTGCGGATGACATGCACAAAATCCGTGATGCGGGTGATTTCGATGAGTTGATCGAACGTACCCTTGAGACCCAGGCAAACCGCGCTTAATTACCGCTCTTACACTGTTCTTCCAAAGGCTTGTACCTGATGCCGATCAAGATTCCTTCCGACCTTCCTGCTTTTGACGTTCTTACTAAAGAGGGCGTCATGGTTATGGCCGAGGATCAGGCAATGCGTCAGGATATTCGTCCGCTGCGCATTGGGTTGCTGAACCTGATGCCCAAGAAGATTCAAACAGAGAACCAGTTTGCGCGCCTGATCGGCGCAACACCACTGCAAATCGATCTGTCTCTTATCCGGATGACTGAGCACCGGACTAAGAACACGGCTGCTGAGCATATGGCTGAGTTTTATCGCCCGTTCCAAGAGGTAAAAGACGAGAAATTCGACGGCCTTATCATAACCGGTGCCCCAATTGAGCATCTCGAATTTGATGATGTTACCTATTGGGACGAACTTGGGGAGGTCTTTGAATGGACCCAGACCAACGTGCACTCTACTTTCGGTGTTTGCTGGGGCGGAATGGCGATGATCAACCATTTCCACAACGTCCGAAAACACATGCTGGATGCAAAAGCGTTTGGCTGTTTCCGGCATCGGAACCTTGCCCCGGCCTCGCCGTTCCTACGCGGGTTTTCCGATGATTGCGTGATCCCGGTCAGCCGTTGGACGGAAATGAAACAGAGCGAAATCGACGGCGCAGATGGGTTGACGACATTGCTGGGAAGCGACGAAGTCGGTCCCTGTTTGGTCGAGGATCCAGCGCATCGCGCGATCTACATCTTTAACCATTTCGAGTACGACAGCGATACGCTCAAGCAGGAATACGACCGCGACGTCGAAAACGGTACGCCGATAAACGTGCCGATAAACTACTATCCAGACGACGACCCAAGCCTACCGCCGCAAAACCGCTGGCGCAGCCATGCCCACCTGCTCTACGGTAACTGGATTAACGAAATCTATCAGTCCACGCCCTTTGATATGGAAGCTATTGGCAGTTAAGGCACTCATAACCTTCGGGCTGCTTTTGGTAGTCTTGGCGCTTGTCACCGCGTGGCGAGTGGCCCGAAATGAAACGCGAGCCGAGGCCAGCTTTCCTCCTGAAGGTGAGATGATCGATGTCGACGGCGTTTCCGTGCATGCCGTCGTTATGGGAGAAGGCCCCGATGTCGTTCTTCTCCACGGCTCCAGCGGCAATACTCGGGATATGACCTTTGCTTTGGCGCCAATCCTCGCAAAAAACTATCGGGTGATAGTCTTTGACCGACCCGGGCTAGGATACAGCGACAGCTTCAACCCCGACGGCGAAACTCTTGAAGAGCAAGCCGATATTCTTCAAAAGGCCGCAGCGCAATTGGGGGCCGACAAACCCATTGTCGCAGGCCAAAGCTATGGCGGGTCTGTGTCGCTAGCATGGGCGGTTACACGACCTGACAACATAGCGGCGTTGGTATTGATCGCTCCGGCCGCGATTCCATGGGAAACGCCACTTGACGGCTTTAATCAGTTAGCGTCGACCCCTATCGGGAATGCGCTGGCCCTACCCTTGATCACGGCTTTCGTGCCCGAATGGTACGTCGAAAGCGCGTTGGATAACGTTTTTTCCCCACAAACTGCGCCGAAAGGCTATGCGGACCATTTCGGTACGGGCTTAACAATCCGCCGCGGTTCAATGCACGCCAACGCCAAACAACGGGCCAATCTTCTGGAGGAGGTACGCGCCCTTCAACCAAAGTATAGCGAGATTAATGTACCGACCGAAATCGTTCACGGGACAGCCGACACAACTGTCGGGTTGGGTTGGCACTCCGAACGCCTGATCGAACAAATCCCGGGCGCAGAATTAATTGAATTGCCAGGGGTCGGCCACATGCCGCAGGTCGTCGCTGCACCAGAAGTAGCCGAGGCCATCGACCGCGCAGCCGAACGAGCAGGTTTGCGTTAAGTCGCCAGCTAATCCATAGTAGGATATGGATTTTATGGCGAGGTAAACCATGACCCGTTCTGAAAAAGGCTCCATTGAAAAGTACTTTAAGAAGGACGCCCCAAAGGAGGTGCGCTCCGCGATAGAAAAGTCAGACAAGGGTGATATTCTGAACCCAAGCTACCCTTACGAAGAGCGTATGAAACGTAAGGACTATGACAAGCAGATGGAAAAGCTGCAAATTGAACTGGTTAAGATGCAGTCTTGGGTCAAGGAAACGGATCGCCGCGTTGCCTTAATTTTCGAGGGCCGTGACGCTGCAGGAAAAGGCGGCACCATCAAGCGGTTCCGTGAAAACCTGAACCCACGAGGTGCGCGCAACGTAGCGCTCAGTAAGCCGTCTGACATGGAGCGCAGCCAATGGTATTTTCAGCGCTACATATCGCACCTGCCCGGAGCGGGTGAGATCGTTTTCTTCGACCGCAGCTGGTACAATCGCGGCGTTGTGGAAAACGTATTTGGCTTTTGCACAACTGAGGAACGGGAACGCTTTTTCCGCCAAGTGCTGCCTTTGGAAACAGGTCTCGTTAACGACGGCATCCAGTTGTTTAAGTTCTGGTTGAACGTTGGTCGGGCCGAGCAGCTAAATCGGTTTTTGGCGCGTGAAACAGACCCGTTAAAGCAATGGAAACTCAGTCCGATTGACGTAGCGGGACTGAACAAATGGGATGAATACAGTCAATCGATTTCGGAAACACTGACCCGTAGCCATTCCGAGCATTGTCCCTGGACCATCGTCCGATCAGATGACAAAAAACGCGCGCGTTTGGCCGCTATTCGCACGGTCCTACACGCTTTGGACTATGATGAAAAAGACGAAGATGCCATCGGCCCGAACGACCCTAAGATTTGCGGTGGGCCAGAAATTTGGGATGCGTGACCGATAGTGGACGAACACAACAACGCGGCATATGTCATGTATTCCGACAGCTTGAACAACAAAGGCACCTGACACAGGGATGACGAAACGCGGGTATCACCACGGGAACCTAAAGCAGGCACTGATCGAGGCAGCTTTGTCTCTGATCGAAGAAAAAGGTCCGACCGGCTTTACCTTGTCAGAGGCTGCAAAAACTGCGGGCGTAACACCCGCTGCTGTATACAGGCATTTTCACGGCCGAGAAGACCTGATCGCCGAGGCCGCCCGGCAAGGCTTTGAGATGTTCGCGGATTTGATGCAGTACGCCTATGATAAAGGCCAGCCTTCTGCCCTCGCCGCTTTCGAAGCCACAGGCCGCGCTTATTTGGCTTTCGCGCGCAAACATCCCGGACATTACATTGCAATGTTCGAGAGTGGGATTTCCGTCAACCGAACCCCCGAATTGGCACTGGCCGCAAATCATGCAAAAGCGGTTCTTGAAAAGGCTGCTGCTGATCTGTCTCAGCACATCCCGCCTGAAAAACGCCCACCCGCGTCGATGTTTAGCGCGCATATCTGGGCAATGAGTCACGGTGTTGTAGAGTTGTTCGCCCGAAACACCGGGGCAACATCCCCCTTCCCTCCGGAGGATTTGCTTGAAACAGGAATCGGAATTTATCTGAGAGGCCTCGGCTTGGTTCCACAAGACGATTAGGGATCAAAACCTAGACAATGGTTGCGGGGCGCTGAGACCAGAAGTCACGTTAATCAGGTCCATCGCACCCATACCCTTGATGTCAACACGCCCAATGTCGGAAACTTGAAACTCATCGATCAAGGCGTACTTCATTTCTTCGGGTGCAACGATATTCATCGGGTTTGCAAAGACTTGGAGGCGTGAAGCTATGTTCACCGCCGGACCGAAAACGTCATATACGTATTTCTGGATTCCGACGACCGAGCCCACAGCAGCCCCCATTCCCAATCCAATACGAGCCTGCCATTTATGCGGGTGGCTTTCGTTTCGCCGCTCTAAATACCGCAAAAACCGAACAGCGCAGTGCGCCACGGCCGTGGCATGATCCGGTGTCGCGTCAGGCATACCAGACACGGCAAGATACGCATCGCCAATCGTCTTGATCCTTTCGCAACCGAATTGTTCGACGATACGATCAAAGGCGGTAAAAATATCGTTCAGTTCACTCAGCGTAACAGTCGGATCGGTTTTGGCGGCAAAGTCTGTGAAGCCAACGAAATCAAGCATTACTACCGAAACCTGATCATAAAGCTGCGGTGTAACGACACCGAACGTCTTGAATTCTTCATAGACCGCTCGTGGCATCAGATTTAGCAGCAGACGCTCAACACGCTCTTTTTCCCTTTCCAACTCGCGCGTGTTCCGCTCGACCATCGTCGAGTAACTGTCGATCATACTTTCAAGTTCACGGATCCTCGTGATGTTCTGGCACTCAACGACCAGAACCTGTTCGGACAGCCCATTCGCCAAAGAAATGGCCGTCGCAAAGATCAATGTCCGCCGTTTCGGCTTGATCTGTAGTTCAACTGAATATCTTAGCCCCGACTGTTTGACGTCTTCTAATTCCCGCAAATCCAGATCGGGGAGCAAATCCAGCAACGTTTGCCCCTCTTCTGGTTTGCCAAACCATTCGCCAAATGGTCCGTTGCTAAACACAAAAGTCAGATCAGAGGCCCGTACGACAGCAACTCCAACTCCGATTGCGCGTAATAACTGTTCGTTGATCGCGAGAATGCTCATGCGGCGTCTCGAGTAACTATAATAGCGCGTTTGGCCTCAATGGCGCCGAGGGCGACTTTGATGTGCCGATCTTCCATGCCATGCGCAGCCAGCGCCTCACCAAAGAGTTCAGCCATTTCGTCAAAATCTGCATGAGAGATATTCAGATGCCGATGAACTGCTTCAATCCGTTCGTCACTGAAAGATGCAGGACCACCGACCAGGGACGAAACAAACTTGGTTTGGTGGTCAATCAGACGTGGCATATCAATATCTTCGAAATGGCCGCCAATCTGATCTGAATCTAAGGCCATTTCATAGAAAGTCATCACGATCCTGCTGATCGTTTTAAACCCACCATATCTTTCATAAATTGTCTGACTCACACCACACATCCAGTCGTAAACAAACAACAACACTGGAATGCTATATCAATTTGACAGTTTTGTTAACGCTTATGCATTGGACCGATGAAACCAGAGCCATTGCTAAACGGCGACTCCAAACTGTTTTCTCTAGACGGTTAGATCATCCGCACAGGGAATAAAGCCCACAAAGCCACCCTGCTCTAACAGTCGGCTTTGACCACCCACGCGCCAATAGAGCTTGCGCCGCGCTGCCTGTATTTCCCGTCTTATACGGAACCAAAGCGGCCCCTTGTCCAATCCACTGTTGGTCTTTTTATCCTGAGAGCGTTCGCTGACCTTTACCGTTTCAACAATCTGATCCTGTTGCTTTGACCAAATCATTTGCACGCCAACCGCGGGAAAACACTGATACATCTTCCAATCCCGACGCGGAATTGAAACGAAGTCGTCAAGGTGATCCGAGTATTGCTCTGACCACGATAACAGCTTTCGGCAAGCTTCTTGGGTCAGGATGTAGGCCGCAGCGCTCGGGGCCATCTCTAACATCGGTCTTACCGAAACACCGGCTACTTCTGTTTGCGGTCCGAACCGAAGTGCCCGCGGAGAATAGTCGAGCTTTACAAAGTCAAACCCGGTCGCCCAATTTAGTACGGACGTGATCACCTCACCTGCTTTCGCGGACATCTCGACGTCATCTTCAAATATCGCAACTGCTTTCAACCCTTGGTCAATCGCCGCCTGCCACACGGCGCGATGGCTTTCAAAGCAAGCGATTTCACTCTGCTTTAACCCCCACCGGCTACCTGTTCCTGCAACATAGCCGTTGTTATCCAATGCACCGTCTTGCTGTGCGTCCGTAGCGCTAAACCGCTGCGCTCCTATCAAACCAGCATGGGCAAACTGCCGCTCCATAAACGCTTTGCGCTCGGGTACGCGATCTAGGTTGATGTAAAACACGCCCGTTTTCGATGGCAGCTCGTGACGACCCACGTTTTTTCCTTTCGAACACTCTAGCCAAATACACATCCGTACTCCCGACAATCAAGCCTGTGAGATGGTCTATTCAGCTTTGATTATCGCGTCTAGGCTGCACCAGAAGAACAGGAAATAGGAATCGTTCAATGGCATCTCACGGGTATTCAAGCGGACGTCTGAACTTACCATTTGTCGGCATCTCAACCTTTGGCAAATCTCCATACGTTGAGGATTGGGACGGAATCGACGCTGACGTTGCCATAATGGGTGCGCCCTTTGACTTTGGAACCCAATGGCGATCCGGAGCGCGATTTGGACCTCGAGCTGTGCGCGAAGCCTCGACACTCTTCAGTTTTGGCCATGCCGGGGCTTACGACCACGAAGACGATGCCACTTATCTGGATGCTTCAGTTCGGATGGTCGATATCGGGGATGCCGATATCATTCACACTAAGACAGAAGAGAGCCACGCAAACATCCAATTTGGCGTTGAAAAGATGTTAGCGGCGGGTGCCCTGCCCGTCACGATTGGCGGAGACCATTCTGTTAACATCCCGTGCATCAACGCCTTCAAAGCTGATTGCGAGAACAACGGGCCTATTCACGTAGTTCAAATTGACGCCCATTTGGATTTTGTTGACGAACGTCACGGTGTCACTGCAGGCCACGGAAACCCTATGCGGCGTGCGATTGAGAAACCCTATGTCTCGGGCATGACCCAGCTGGGCATTCGCAACGTGTCTTCAACTGCAAAGGAGGGATACGAGGACGCTCGTGCACGTGGTTCCGACATCCTTTCGGTCCGCCATGTCAGAAAGCTTGGCACGGATGGTGTGCTCGAAAGAATTCCGCAAGGCGCACGGTACTATGTGACAATTGATATAGATGCCTTCTGCCCTTCGATCGCCTCCGGGACCGGAACGCCGAGCCACGGCGGCTTTCTATATTATGATGTTTTGGAGATATTGCAGGGACTAGCTAAACGCGGTGACGTTGTTGGCATCGACTTGGTCGAGGTCGCTCCCAACTATGACCCAACTGAAAGCACTCAGATTCTTGCTGCTCAAGTCCTGTTGAATTTCATCGGATTCATTTTCCACGAAAAGGGCAAGAAGGGCTGATCGCCCTTCTTGCCAATGCGATCACGCACTGATCGTGTTGTGCTCTGGGCCGTAAGGGAAACCGGTGATGTTTTCAGCGCCGGTTTCTTCGACCACCAGGATGTCATGCTCGCGATACCCGCCTGCGCCTGGCTGGCCTTCTGGAATCCAAAGCATTGGCTCGATCGAAACGACCATTCCCGGTTCCAATACAGTGTCGATATCCTCACGCAACTCCAGCCCTGCTTCTCGGCCGTAGTAGTGACTCAGAATACCAAACGAATGGCCGTAGCCGAACGAGCGGTATTGCAGCAGGCCTTCATCCGCGAAGAAGCGGTTGATCTCTTCGCAAATGCCAGAACAAGTCGCACCCGGTTTTATAAGGCTCAGACCCAACTCATGCGCGGCGACGTTGGCTTTCCAAATGCGCAGGCTTTCCGCATCGGGCTCACCCAAGAACAGAGTGCGTTCCAACGCCGTGTAATAGCCCGAAATCATCGGAAAGGTGTTCAGAGACAGGATATCTCCCTTTTGAAGCGCTCGTTTAGTGACCGGGTTATGCGCTCCGTCTGTATTCAGGCCGGATTGGAACCAGACCCAGGTGTCGCGATACTCAGCGTCCGGATAAGCGCGCGCGATCTCTGCCTCCATCGCGTCACGTCCAGCCATTGCAATCTCGATCTCGGTAGCGCCTTCGCGGATCGCGGCGTGAATAGCGGCCCCACCAACATCTGCAGTACGCGCACCACCTTTGATCAATTCAATTTCTTCGGCGGACTTTACCATACGTGCGGCCATTGTATCGGCTGCGATATCAACCAGTTCGGGTCCGCCCAGCATATCCAATGCCGTGTCACGCATCGCGAGCGTCATGTGGTCGCCTTCGATGCCAAGCCGACCGGCTGAACCAATCAGGCTGGCAACAGCACGCCAATAGTTGTTTCGCTTCCAGTCGGTGTAGATGACATTTTCTTCGACAGAGCGGCGCCACGGCTGTCCGGCGTCGATATTTGCGGAAACGGTCGTGCAGCTGTCTTGCGTAACAACGCAGCCGTACGGCCGGCCAAAGGCGCAATACAAAAAGCCAGAATAGTAAGCGATGTTGTGCATCGACGTGAGCAACACTGCCGGAATATCACGTGCAGCCATCGTCGCTCGCAGGCTAGCCAAACGCCGAGAGTATTCCGCTTTGCTGAATGGCAATGGCGCTTTGTCGCCATTGTGGCTGGTGAAAAACTCTGGGCGATTTTGTAGATCAGTCATTTGCTCTCTCCTAAATGCCGGACAGGCACCCCGCCCGACCACAAGCCCCGGCGTTCAGGACAAGCGGCCTCGGGAACCGAGAGCCATGCGCCCGTTTGGATGTCACGACGCCATCGTGACCGGGCTACATAACGAAATCGCTAAATCACCTTGCGAGTCGCGTCAAGCGGGGCTGAGACCCCGCAGACGCTCGGACCGACGGCGCAGCAACTCAACCGTTGTCAGCAACGCAATCGAGATGACAACAAGGATAGTCGCAACCGCCAGAATGGTTGGGCTGATCTGTTCACGCAGGCCAGTAAACATCTGCCAAGGTAGTGTTTTCTGGCTAGCCGAACCGACGAACAGTACAACAACAACCTCATCGAACGACGTGATAAAGGCGAAGAGGCCACCCGAGATAACGCCTGGCAGGATCAGCGGCATTTGGATCTTGAAGAAGGTCCTCACCGGACCTGCGCCCATATTCGCTGCGGCCCGAGTCAACGATTGATCGAACCCGACCAGTGTCGCAGTCACCGTGATGATCACAAAGGGAATACCCAGAACCGCGTGCGCGAGGATTACCTTCACATACCCCACAAAGTTCTTGTCCATTCCCAGCGTGCCTTCAAGGAACCGGCCAATATCGCTGTAGAAGAAGAACATGCCAGTCGCTGAAATGATCAGCGGTACAATCATGGGTGAGATCAGAATGCCCATGATTGCCCGACGTCCAGGTACATGGCTTTGGCTCAGGCCAATGGCGGCCAGCGTCCCCAGCGAAACCGAGATTATTGTCGCAATCGGGGCAATGATAAGCGAGTTCTTAAAGCTCCGCTGCCATTCATTGTTGGTGAAGAAATCGCGATAGTGCTTCAGCGAATATCCCTCAGGATCCAAGCGCAACATCTCGGGCGTGAAGGTAAAGAAGTCTTGCGCGTTGAAAGACAGTGGCAGGACCACAAGGATCGGGGTGATCAAGAAGACGAAGATCGCACCGCAAATCACGCGGAACAGGTAGTGCTCAAACACTTGCCGACCCGTCAGGTACGGCAGCAGCTTTTGTCTGTAACGCCCCTCGTAAAGCCAGAAAATGAAGAACGCAAAGAACCATCCGACCAACAGGCCAACAATCAGTCCCGTGATCCCGGCAAAGAAGAACCCGACCGCAGCTAGCCCTAAAACGGTGACCCAGCGCGCGACACGCTCATTGTCTAGAACCGAAATATAGAGCCATGCCAAGCCCGCCATCAACGCGGCTCCGATCAGGATTCCCAGCAGAACATTGCCCTGCCCGGCTCCGACGAACATTCCGACGAAACCTCCGGCGATGGCGACCGCAGGTAGAACAACCGACAACGGTTTGCGGGATATAGGTGTAAGTGCTGCCATGATCTTTATCCCAATTTCACGTTATCGATGCCCACGATCTTGTCGTAACACCAGTAGAGCAACAGAACGACCGCCAGGAGGATCGTCCCCAGCGCCGCAGCTAAGCCCCAGTTCAGCGAGGACGAGATGTGGTAGGCAATTCGGTTCGAGATAAAGACACCCTTGGTGCCGCCCACAATCTCAGGCGTGATGTAGTAGCCGATGGCCAGAATGAACACGAGGATCGACCCCGCCCCGATACCCGGAATGGATTGCGGGAAGTATATTCGCCAGAACGTCGTCCAGTTCGTAGCACCCATCGACTTAGCTGCGCGGGTGTAAGACGGCGGGATCGTCTGCATTACCGAATACATCGGCAAGATCATGAACGGCAGCAGAATATGCGTCATCGCAATAATCGTGCCGATCTGGTTGTTGATAATTACAAGCCGGGCATCATCCGCGACCAACCCAAGCCAGACCAGCGTTTCGTTGATAACCCCTTGTTGCTGCAGCATTACTTTCCAAGCCGATGTACGAACCAAAAGCGAGGTCCAGAACGGCAACAATACGAGGATCATCAACAGGTTAGAAACACGCATTGGCAGCGTCGCCAGCAGGTACGAGACCGGATAAGCGAGCAGAATACATGAGCCGGTAATGATCAGCGACATGAACAACGTGCGTCCGAAAAGCTTGATCAGAATCTGTTTGTCTTCGGGCTGCGCCTGAGCTCCCTCAGGTGTGCGGCGCATATCAATAGCATTCAGGAAATAGCCGTTCGTAATTGGAACCGCGTGAGTTTTGATCGTGCGCCACGTCTCGACATCACCCCATCCGTCGTGGATCTCAATCAGCTTTTCCTTGAAAGGCGCATCAGCCTCAGGGTCCATGCGTTTGATCTTACGGCCAGATTTACGGAACATCGAAGACATTCCTGTTTGCTCGTAATTCAAACGCGTACCAAGTTTGGTGTGTTCTTTCGCCTCAACCGCCGCGACCATGTCTTTCGCAAACGCGGCGTATACAGCCTCTTCCGGCAACTCTCCGCTCTCGGCGTCCCAGCTCTTTAGCTCAACCACCGTCAGTGGGAGCGTTTCCGCGACGATGCCATTTTCCACCGAGCGCAACAGCATCGACACGATCGGTATGACAAACGAGAGCATTACAAACAGAAGCAGGGGCGCAACAAGGGCAAGTGCCCTGAGTTTGCGACGTCTCAGCGAACGCGCCAGTGATTTCTTCAGTGGCGTGCCATCTGCAGCCAACATCGGGCCGGATTGAGTAGCGTCAGTCATCTGCGTCCCTTGGTCTTTAGTGGATCGGGGCCATTGGCGGCCCCGACCTTACGTTTCAAAGCGGGCTTATTGAGCCAGCCACGCCTGGAATTTCGCGTCGATGTCGTCGCGATAGTCAGCCCAGAACTCGTAGTTATACAGGAACGTATTCTTGGCGTTCTCTGGATCGGTCGGCATATGCGGAGCCATGTCGATACCCAGATCAGCGTGCTGACCTACCAGCGGAGCCGACGATGCACGTGCCGGACCGTACGAGATGTACTTGGCCTGATCCGCCAGGCGCTGAGTGTCAGTCGCAAACCGGAGGTAATCCAGTGCGCGCTGCTTGCGCTCATCGTCAAGACCGGCGGGAATGATCCAACCGTCGATGTCAAACACCTGCGCGTCCCAAAGCATTGCAACAGGCTGGTTCTGCTCTTCAATCACGCTGAACAGACGACCATTATAGGTCGAACCCATGACAACCTCGCCATCGGCCAGCAATTGCGGCGTGTCAGCACCTGCGGACCACCAGACAACGCTGTCCTTGATGGTGTCCAGCTTAGCCAGGGCTTGATCCTGCCCTTCTGGCGTGGCCAGAACGTCGTAAACATCATCCTTGGCTACGCCGTCGCACAACAGCGCCCATTCCATGTTGTTGATAGGACGCTTTTCGAGCGAGCGTTTGCCTGGATAGGCTTCCAGATCAAACACGGCGCAAACATCGGTCGGAGGCGTGTCACCCACCAGATCGGTGCGATACCCGAACGTGGTCGAATAAACGATGCTCGGGATGTAGCAGTCGCTGACGATCAGTTCACCGAAGTCCTCGGAAGCCGGGGTGCCATCGGGTGCTGGCTCGAGCATCTCGTCATGATCGATTTCCATAGCCAGACCTTCGTCACACAGACGAATTGCGTCCGCGGCAACAACGTCGACCACATCCCATGTGATATTGCCCGCTTCATTCATCGCACGCAGTTTGGCCACCGCTTCGTTCGAGCTGTCATCGTTCAGGATGGTGACGCCGGTCTTTTCCGAATAGGGCTCGTGATAGGCTTTGAGCTGCGATTTGGAGTAAGCGCCGCCCCAGGAGACAATCGTCATCTCTTCGGCCATAGCGCCGCCTGCAACAGCAGCAACCGCACTCGCCAATAGAGTGGTTTTAGTAACTTTCATAGTTAACTCCCTGTTATACCCGTTAATTTTGACTTTGAGGATCGGATCACGGGGCAACCCGATCATCTGTTGTTCCGTGCGCCCGGGCGGGTCGCACGGAAATTCCTTATCAGGCGTCCAGCGCCCGACAGTCCTGAGCCAACCAGCCGATTTCGACCTCTTCACCCGGATGCAGTTTAATTGCGTCTGGCGCGTTCCGGGTTTTGATAATGAAGTCGTCATTTCCAGCTACTGACAGGCGGAAACGGAACACGTCGCCCATGTAGATGAACTCTTTCACCGTGGCCTTTAGTGTATGGGCGTCAGCATGCAGGCGGTCTTTGTTGAATTCCACCCGCTCAGGTCGGATCGAAACCTTAGTGCGTTCGCCCGCCTTGTGGACGTTCACCGGCTTGGCATCAATTTCGGACCCATCATCAAGCGCAACTACACATGAGTCGCCATCGATTGACTTAACAACGCCTTCCAACGTGTTGTTTTCACCAATGAACTGCGCAACAAAACTGTTTTCAGGCTCTTCATAAAGCAGGTCCGGCGGTGCCAACTGCTGAATACGTCCATCATCAAACACAGCGACGCGGTCCGACATCGTCAGCGCCTCGGTCTGGTCGTGAGTCACGTAAACCGTGGTGATACCTAGCTCGTGCGCAAGACGGGTGATTTCAAACTGCATGTGCTCTCGCAGTTGTTTATCCAGCGCCCCCAGCGGTTCGTCCATCAGAACCAACTCGGGCTCAAAGACAAGTGCGCGTGCCAGAGCGATACGTTGCTGCTGACCACCTGAGAGCTGGGCGGGACGACGGCTGCCGAAAGCCCCCATCTGCACCATATCCAGAGCTCGTTTTACTTTGTCCTCACGTTCGCTCTTACCCATCTTCCGCACTTCCAGTGGGAACGAAAGGTTCTCAGCGACCGTCATGTGCGGGAACAAAGCGTAGTTTTGGAAAACCATCCCGATGCCACGCTTGTGGGGCGGGATGTTGTTTATTGGACGACCGTCCAACATGATTTCGCCGTGAGTGGCCGTTTCGAACCCCGCCAGCATCATAAGACAAGTTGTCTTGCCGGACCCAGACGGCCCCAGCATCGTCAGAAACTCACCTTTTGGCATTGAGAGGTTTAGATCTTTTACGACCAGTATTTCACCATCGTAAGATTTTTGGACACGCTGAAACTCGACGAACGCTGCGTCATTGGACATTTACCGACTTGGCTCCCCTGTGCGGTCTTTTGTCTGCCCAGTTTATCCGGATCTAAAAGACCAATCGGGCTCATTTAAGGACATGCAAGGCGCGACACGCAACTAAAATATGACGGTGTGGTGACAAGAAGTTCGCTGCGAGTGCAAAACTCAGGCAGAGTTCAACTCTCTCATATGCCACGCAAGGCTTTGATTGCTTGATAAAACAGGCTTCCCTAGCTGTTTTTCAATTTCCGGTATCGCGTCAAAAGTTCTTAAATTTGTGCAGCTTAGAAAAACAGCTTCAACCGCCGAATCGGCCCCAAGTTTCATCGCGGCATCGACAACCGACTGCTTTGAAATTCGAACAACCTTCGATTCTTCCGCCTCTCCGAACGAGCCAAAGACGTCCATAGAAACCCCGTTTTGAGCGAATGCCCGCCGCAGAGGCTCATTCACTTCTTCGATGTACGGCGACAAAAGCGCAAAGTTTGAAACTCCCAAATGCGCTGCACAGGCTGACGCCGCCCTCAGCGGATTCGTAACGACGTCGACATTGCAGGTTTTCTGAACCATTTGCTCAACCCGATCGGACCCAATGACCGAGCTGGCTGAGGTGCAGCCATAGCCAACAACACGGTAGGGCCGAATCTTTGGCAACAGATCCGCCGCTGCAGGCAGAGCTCTCTCCATCTCTGCAAGAGAATCTGTCGTGACATTCACACCACTGGGGATTCGCGAAACGTAAAGAGGACAGGTTCGGTCAGAGAAATAAGCGCTGAACTCGGGTTCTATGGTTTCATCAGTTTGCAGAACGATTAGACCCATCGGTGCAACGTTCACGTCATCTTCGTCCAAAGTGTACGGCAAATAACTCATAGCTCTGGCAACTCTGGCCCTACGCGGGGGCTTAAAAACCGGGGCGCTCGTTCAGTAATCAGTATGTTCTCTTCGTGGACTAAGATCTTGCCTCCGACAGCGATGCCGGGTTCCAGTGTCAAAACCATTCCTGGCTCCAACACTGTGTGGTCGGTCGGAATCAGAGAAGGCCATTCCGTCAAAGACATTCCCAAACCATGTCCCAAGCGGCCAGCCCCTGTATCGCCGCTGTTCCGGGACACGACGTTGTTCATAGTGTGAAAAAGCTGAGAAGCGGTTGCGCCGGGTCGGGCCTCTTCAAAAGCGGCATCTGAGGCCTCGATCAGAAGTGCATACGCATCTTTGACGTCCGCACTAACCGCCCCGACGGACCAATTGCGATCGAAGTCACAGAAATAGCCATCCCAAACCAATCCGGTATCCAGCATAAGCACATCTCCCGACGCCAAAGGTGTTTCGCGAGCTGGCGAGATAACGTCTGCGTATCCCCCCTGCTCGGCACCGCCGGCGAGATACGGAACCCAATCCGCACCCTCTTCTAAACATAGCATCTGAAAATTGCGGAATACTACGTCCAAAGCCACGCCCGCACCCGCGATTTCGGGGACACGCTGAAAGGCGCGTCCGGCAATCGAACAAGCGGTTTCAATCTTGGAAACCTCTGCGGACGATTTGACCATTCTCAGCGCACGTAAAATACCGTCATCACCAGGCAGCTTTCGGGATCCAATCGCCCTGTCCAATCGGTGAAAATCCGACAACGGCATTCGAACATGTGTTTCAAGCCCGTCAGGCAAACCTATGTGCCCACTTTCCTGCACGACCTCGTTCAGCGTGTCGGCCAACAGACTAATTCCGTCGTCACTTAGGTCAGGTGCGCTCCAGGTTCGGATATCGTCCACCCATGTCTGCCCCATCAGGGCGGCACCAATCGATGGGATGACCGCAATCGGTTTGCCCGAAGCTGGAACAACCAGAAACCAAGGGCGCGTGGGACTTTCCCAAAACCGAGTCAGATACCCTGTGAAATATCGTATCTCTGGCTCTGTGGTCAGTAACAGGGCGGAAAGGCCCGCCTTCTCCATGCGGAGTTGTGCGCGTTCCGTTCGCGCGCGAAACTCAGCTGTTTCAAAGCCCCTCATTCCGCGATCTCAGACAAAAAGCACAATACGCGCGCATCACGGCCTATTCCAACGGCCTTGCGAACATCCTCATTCATAACAGCTGCAACCCCTGCCCCTCCTGACGCGGTTGTGGCTACGCCGGCGTCTGCCATCGCCGGAAGATGTTGTGTTACTTCATCGTCCGTCAGGGTCAAAAACATATCTGCATCCCGAGCAAGGCCGTTAAGTGCAATCAACGAAGGTTCTTTGCAATCAAGCCGACCCATTACGCTTTCCGGCCCATCAGCAAAAACGCATGCCCCAGCTTGAATACTTGCCTGCAAAGCTGGTGCTGCATCGGGCTCTACCACGATGATCTGAGGTTCATCGGCCCAAACAGTTCTTGCATAAGCCGCGACAGCGCCGGCCAATCCGCCAACACCTGCCTGCAGCATGATGTGCGTCGGCGGCTCAGGGCATTGCCGGGCCGCCTCGGCTGCCATTTGAAGATACCCTTCCATGAGAGTATGAGGCAGATCGTAATAGCCTTCCCACGAACTGTCAGAAAGCAAAATCCAGCCATTTTCCTGCGCCGCTGTACTGGCACCTTCCATGCTTGCGGCGTAATCTGCACCTTGGCGAACAACCCGAGCATTCTGGGCGCGCAAACGGTCAGCAAAACTCTCGGGCACAGTTTCCGCGATATAAACCACGGCATCGGCACCAAAGATTCGTGCGCCTGCAGCAACACTCATACCGTGATTTCCAGCGCTTGCAGTGACGTAAGTACGGCCCGTAAGTGTCGTTTGGTCCGGCGTGTCGGACAAGTCCGCGGCGTGCCGCGCAATGACATAAGCCGCACCCAGCGCCTTGAACGAGCCCAGGTTCATACGGCCGCGTTCATCCTTAATCCAAACCGCGCCGACATCTGCCAGACCATCGGCATTAATCAACGGAGTCTCGGCGGCGGCGGGACACTGTTTCAAAAGATCTGCCACACGGTCAGCATCAGTAGACGGGTACGGCGCGGTTTCAATCAACCTCTGGCCGCCACGATGGGGGTTGGATGTGATTTTCAATTGGATGTCTTTCTTGAGTTACCCATTGACGAGACCGCATTCGTAAAGTTCTGTCAACAAAACTGGTCATCACAGGAGCCAACTTTGCCTCACGCTGATCCAGCCTTTAGTCGCGCCGAGTACAACCGCAGACTGGTCAAGACCCGTAAGGCTATGGCCTCTGCAGGTTTGGACGCATTGTTCATAGAAGATCCGTCAAACATTGCCTGGTTAACCGGGTACGAGGGATGGTCCTTTTATGTTCACCAAGGTGTCTTGATCCAACATGACAGCGATCCGGTCTGGTGGGGGCGAAATCAGGATGCAAATGGCGCGCTGCGAACAGTGTGGATGTCGGACGATCTAATATTCGGCTACGCCGACGAGTACGTTCAGTCCACCGTGCGCCACCCCATGCAAAACCTTGCTGCTTTGATGCGGGAAAACGGCCTTGCTGCAGGTCGTATTGGCGTTGAAATGGACAACTACTACTACTCGGCCAAAGCGCACCTTACGTTGTTGGCAGAGCTACCTGACGCTGACCTGATCGACGCAACTGCCTTGGTCAATTGGCAGCGTGCTGTGAAATCCGACGAAGAAATCGCTTTGATGCGCAAGGCTGCACGCATTTCCGAGCGTGTCATTGATGGCGTTCTGGAACGAGTTGAGCCGGGGTTACGTAAGAACGAATTGGTCGCGCAAATTTACCACGACGCGATCACCGGCGTTGGAGAGGATTGGGGCGACTATGCCGCGATTGTACCCTTGTTGCCCTCTGGCGCGGATGCCGCAGCCCCACATCTGACGTGGGACGGTGCGCCCTTCAAATCTGGTGAATGCACCTTTTTTGAGCTGTCAGGCTGCTATCGCCGCTATCACGCCCCCTTTTGCAGATCTGTGTTTCTAGGCCAACCACCCGATCACCTGCTACAGGCCGAAGCAGCTTTGGTTGAGGGTCTTGAGGCCGGGCTTGAAGCGGCGCGAGCAGGCAATCAGGCACGAGACATTGCGCTTGCCCTAGCGGCCCCTTTGGAACGCGCTGGAATCGAGCGCGGGGCGCGGTGTGGTTATCCGATTGGCCTGAGCTACCCACCAGATTGGGGTGAGCGGACAATATCGCTGCGCCCCGAAGATGAGACCGTTTTGGAAGCCGGTATGACCTTTCACTTCATGCCCGGCCTCTGGATGGACGACTGGGGATTGGAAATCACCGAGTCGATCCTTATCACCGAAACCGGACCCGCCGAGTGTTTTTGCAATCGGCCAAGAAAGCTCTTTACAAAACCATGACTCTCGAACGCTCAATAGAAATTCTCGGCGAACTGATAGCCTTTGAAACCGTGTCTGCGGATTCAAACTTGAACATGATCGCATACCTGACCGAACGGCTTGAAGCACTGGGTGCCCGGTGCATTGAAACCCGTGACGAAACCGGGGCAAAAGCAAACGTGTTTGGCACTCTGGGACCGGACATGCCAGGCGGAATCTTGTTATCCGGGCACACAGATGTGGTACCGGTAGCGGATCAGGACTGGACGTCCGATCCGTTTCAAATGACCGAACGCGATGGAAAGCTATTTGGCCGTGGCACCTGCGATATGAAGGGGTTCATCGCGGCATCACTTGCTTTTGCCGAAACGCTGGATGTCGGCAAACTGTCCCAACCGCTGCATTTCGCATTCACCTATGACGAGGAAACAGGCTGTCTTGGCGCTCAGAACCTTGTGAGTGATCTGGCGGAACGTGGCATCGTTCCTGATATTGCCATTATCGGTGAACCAACTGAGATGCGCGTTATCGAAGGGCACAAAGGCTGCTTTGAATACACAACCCGCTTCGTCGGGCTTGAGGGGCATAGCTCGGCCCCGGATGATGGTGTTAATGCTGCCGAGTATGCAGCGCGTTACATAGGTAAACTGCTCGAGCTTCAAGCGGATCTAAAAACCCGAGCGCCCAAAGGCAGCGCGTTTGAGCCACCGTGGAGCACAATCAACGTCGGTATGATCAGCGGCGGCGTTGCTCACAACGTCATAGCCAGCAAGGCCGAAGTTGGTTGGGAAATGCGACCTGTGCAGGCAAGCGATGCGGATTTGGTTAAGAAGACCATGTCAGATTACGTTGAATATTCGCTCCTGCCCGCCATGCAAGCCGTCTACAGTGATGCAAGCATAACTCGGGATATTACCGCCGAAGTGGCAGGGTTGGAACCTATGGAAGAAAACGCTGCCCGCGAGCTAGTTGCCGAATTGACCGGCGCAAATGGCACCGGAGTTGTGTCATTTGCCACCGAAGCAGGCCTGTTCCAACAGCTAGGCGTCCACGCAATCGTATGCGGTCCGGGGTCGATTTCCCAAGCGCACAAGGCGGACGAGTTCCTTGAGATTGAGCAGTTGGATCTGTGCTGCCGGATGCTAACCAGGCTTGGTCAACGCCTGACGGCTTAACCGACGCCATGGGTCCGATCATAAGCGGATCGCGCGGGCTGTACATGGGCCGCGCGTTCGGCTTCACCGGGGTCATAGACTTCCATCACTAGCGGATAGCACGCCGCGGCGTCTGACGAATGCTCGGAAGAACAATCTCCACCCGGACACGCTGATAGGCCTACGATCAGGTCGATTTCGGCATAGAACTCTAGGTAGTCACCGGGCCTCACCGGACTGGCTTTCATAAAGTACTGGCCCGTGTCACGGGTAAAGCCGGTGCACATAAAGACATTCAGAACGTCATGTACGAGCGTTTCAGCCTCTTGCAACGGCAGGTCACCATGACTGGCCAGGGCACGCGTCAGGTTAGAGTGACAGCAATAATGGTAGTCATCGCCGGACAACAGACGTCCAGTATAAGGGTCGCAGCGTGTTCCGATCACGTCATGCACTGAGCCACCAAAAGAATCGAAACCGTACCAATCCAAGGTATCGGCCACGATAGTAGCCATCGGGCGCATGTTCGGAAAGCTGGACCACATCCGGTCGCCGGTTGATAGATGAGTTCCATGGAGTGCGCGAGTTTTACCCGAATAGAACCGTTCGGTCAGGTCATGCTTGTTCCACATGTTAAGGTCACCGACCTGCGGCCCATCTACCGATACAACCCGCACGAAAGCTCCAGCAGGAACATCGATGCAGGCGGCATCACGAGGGGCCGCAGTGACTTCGGCCGTTTTGCTGGCCACCTGACGCAACTTGTGCAGAGCGGCCAAGTCCGGTTGCTCCAAAGTCTCCGGCGGGTAGCAAATGACCGGATGAATGGTTTTTCGATCCTCGGCATCCGAAGGTGCCACAAAATTCGGTTTCTCCAGTTTCATCTGAGCCCCCCTGCTTTTGGACAGGCTTAGCGCATAACGAACGGGTTCGCCATCGGCTCTTGGGATGTGCTGATCCAGGTTGTTTTGGTTCGGGTGTAATCGAGCATCGCCTCTACTCCAGCCTCACGCCCGTAGCCCGATTGATTGAACCCGCCAAACGGAGCAATGGGTGAGATGGCACGGTAGGTATTGACCCAGCAAATCCCTGCTCTGATCCGTTTCGATACCCGATGCGCTCGCGCTAAGTTTTGCGTAAAGACCCCTGAACCCAAACCGTAGGGTGTACTATTCGCCAATGCGATCGCCTCTTCTTCAGTGTCGAATGGCAGCAATGACATTACCGGCCCGAACATTTCGACCTGCAGCGTTTCGGTCTCGGGTGAGACACACTGCACCAGCGTGGGCATTATATAGTTGCCCGGACGATCCGCAACTGAGCCGCCGAAACGGATAACCGCTCCCTGCCCCTGCGCTTTGGCCAGCGTGGCTTCGATCTTGCGCACCTGAGCAGCCGTACATAGCGGACCAACATGAGTATCGGATTGCAAAGGATCTCCCAACCGAATGGCGCTGGCCTTTTGTTCGATCAACTCAATCAGCGGCTCTAAAATGGATCGGTGCACTAAACCGCGTGTTCCAGCCACACAACTTTGGCCCGAAGCACCAAAATTCCCCGCAATAAGCCCGTTCGCAGCCCCGTCCAGATCGGCATCATCGAAGACGAGTATGGGGGATTTGCCACCCAGCTCCAATGAAGTGACAGCAAAGTTCTCGGCCGAGTTGCGCACGACATGCCGTGCTGTTTCCGGCCCGCCCGTAAAGGCAATTCGGTCGACATCCGGATGTCGGGTCAAGGGGATAGCACAGTTTTCAGCGTCGCCGGTAATGATCGAGACGACACCCGGTGGGAACCCAGCCTGTTCGATCAGCCGGGCAAATTCCAGCATTGGTGCTGGCGCAATTTCCGAGGCCTTTAGAACGACGGAACATCCTGCTGCCAATGCCGGACCAAGTTTGGTTGCCGTTAGGAACATCTGCGCATTCCAAGGAACGATTGCAGCAACAACACCGATAGGCTCACGGGTGGTGAACACATGCATGTCGGGTTTGTCGATAGGCAGAACCGTACCTTCGACTTTATCCGCCAACCCAGCAAAATAACGGTAGTAGTCCGCCACATACCCAGTCTGCGCTGACGTTTCAGCCAACAGTTTGCCGCTGTCTGTTGTCTCCAACTCACCCAGTCGAGAGGCGTTTTCCGCCACTAGATCAGCCAGTCGGTATAAAAGCTTTCCCCGCTCTGTTTGCGTCATGTCACGCCAAACCGGGTCGTCCAAAACGCGTTTAGCCGCCGCGACGGCGCGTTCTACATCCGAAGACGAGGCGCAAGCAAAAGTGGCCCATCCCTGACCTGTCCCCGGATTCTCTGAGGTCATGACCTGAGCGTCTGAACCTTCTGTCCATTCACCGTCAATGAACAACTGAAAATGTTGAAGATTTCCCATGATGGTCCTCACTGAAAAGCTGGCATGACGTCATCGATGAACCGCGCCAAAGACGCACGTTTTCTTTCATTGGTCATCCCGCTGTCGACCCAGAACGAAAACTCATCATACCCCAGATCTTCATAACGTTTGATCTGGTCAATTACCTGCTGCGCGGTGCCGACGGTTAGATCGCGGCCCAATTTCTCGGTCGTGTACATCGGGTTCGCATCCATCTCTTCCTGCGAGATCGGTTCGATCAGGCCCTGCTGAACAGGGCGTTTGTTTAGGAACCACGCACCGAAGTAATTATAGTAGCGTCTCAAATCCTCGACACCCTGTGCTACATCAGCTTCGTCTTTGCCCACATAGGTATGATGCAACAACATTATTTTCGGACGCGGCCCAGCATAGCTTTCGCAGGCTTCGTTGAAGCGGCTCATCAATGTCTCGATTTCTTCCATTCCCTGCCACAGCGGCGTGACCTGAATGTTGAATCCGTTGTGAACGCCAAATTCATGACTATTGGGATCACGCGCCGCGATCCAAATAGGCGGACCTCCGTCTTGCAACGGTTTCGGAGCTGAGGTCGTAGCCGGGAAGGAATAGAATTCGCCCTCATGAGCGCAATCGCCCTGCCAGATCTTTGGCAACAACGGCGTGGACTCACGCATTTTTTGACCGGCTTCCCAAGCGTCCATTCCCGGTGCAAGACGCTCGTATTCAAACGAATAGGCCCCACGCGCAACTCCCAGTTCGATGCGACCCTTGGTGATCTGATCGGCCGAGGCGGCCTCTCCGGCCAATTTGATCGGATGCCAGAATGGCGCAATCACAGTGCCGGTTCCCAAACGGACATTCTTTGTGTGGTGCGCAAGATCGACCAATGGCAGGAATGGGTTTGGAGCAATAGTGAACTCCATCCCATGATGCTCACCGGTCCAAACGGCCCGCATTCCACCTTCGTCTGCCATTTTCGCCAATCCAACGAATTCGTCGTACAAAACATCGTGGGGTTGGTCGGGCGTCAGACGCTCCATGTGCGCAAACAGCGAAAACTCCATCAAACGGCTCCTTCAACGAAAACTATGGATCTCACCCTGCTCAGCGTCGCCCAAATAAAGAGCGAAGTCGCCCGTGCGGGCTTCGCGCGCGAAGCGGGTCATCATGCGGTGAATGCCTTGGTTGGCATAGGTTAGGTTCGGCAGGTCATCTACTGGAACCCAAATGGTATTCTCTGGTGGGTCCATGGGGTCGGCCGACGCAAGGAAGAACGTGTAATGCAGCCGAGTGCCGACATCGTTGAACGAGGAATAGACCTGCTCTATCCGCGCGGTGATTCCACGTTCGGACAACCCCTCGGTCAGTCGGTTTAGCTGGCCACCTCTCTCGGCCCCTGAGATTTGCACCGGAGCAAAAACGTCTTTGTCTCTTTGCAGCAAAACACTGCCGTTGGACTCGACAATAGCGCCGCAGATCGTTGGGACTTTGGCATCTATTTCGCGTTCAAGCCCTAGACTGAAATACGAACCACCAACGTATCCCAAGCCGTCACCTGAGGCATGGTGAAAGTCCAAGACCTTACCAATCAGAACAGTATGATCGCCGGCCGGGATGGTCTGGAAAGTCTCACAGCAGAACTGCGCCAACGCGCCGTCAATCAACGGTAGGTCTTTAACACCGTTTTGATGAGGCACTTTGGCAAAACGATCGCCTTTGAACCCCGCGAAGGTGTTCGATACCTCTTGCTGTCCTTCAGCCAGAATATTCACAGCGAAGTGTTTACACCCTGTAAACACCTCATAGCTGGAGAGAAACTTGCCTGGGCAAACCAACAACAACGGAGGCTCCAGAGACACCGAAGAAAACGAGTTAGCCGTAAACCCGACCGGAGCCCCATTCGCATCACGTGTCGTAACTACGGTTACACCCGTCATGAAGCTACCGAACGCATCACGCAACGCTCGGGGGTCCAAGGCAGTCATGGCAAGCACTCCTGAATGAAACTCAGCAAGATGGAATTGACTTCATCGGCGTGGGTCATAGGCATCATGTGCGCTGCATTAGGTAGGACTTCGGCCCGACCCTTTCGTGCCAACTTCGCCATTTCCTCCGACATTTGAGGGGTGGAATTCGGCTCATCTGCTCCGGTCAAAAATAACGCGGGACATGCGATTTCGCTTAGTTGGGCCTGTGTCGGACCATCGCTTTCTGCAAAGACCGTATAGGCCGCCTTGTAGGCCCGGGGATCGACCTCGCGCAGCCACTCATCACAAGCCGCACGCTCGGCCGAAACCCCATCTCCAAACCAGCGGCTCAAAGTGACTGTTGGGTCGTTCATACGTTGAGCATCCAAGGCACGTGCCCGCGCAACTACAGCGTCTCGTGCGGCTGGAGCACGCCGGAAGATCGCGTTCAAGGCGGCTATACCTTTGACATGCTCATTGCCCGATGCCGCTATATGAGCGGCCATCAGCGCCCCCATCGAATGGCCAACGAGAACTGCTGGTTCCTCTACAGCCCTAGCCACCGCAGACGCATAGCTTTCCAACCCATCAGGTTCGTAGAACGCTGTCTCACCGTGCCCAATCATATCAGGGCAAACGACCCGGTAACCGGCGGCAACCAAGGGGGCTATCTGTCCGCCCCAGGCCTCGGCGCGAAGGCCGACACCGTGCAGCAACACAACCAATGGTCCTTGGCCACGATCAATCGCGGCCAGAGAACCAAATTCAGACCGAGGCTGGGTTGTCCACGTCATGACCCAGGTCCTTCAAATCTTGATACCGGTCTCCGATGCGGTGATGCGGCCGACCCGACGTTGCCCCGCCCAGAACAACGACGATTTCATCCGCACGCGGCGCATCAGGGATCGCGAACTGTAGCGTCAGGTAGTGCGACCGCCGTCCCGCATCGTTCTTATCCATCAAGGGCACCATAATAGGCGCGTTCGCCGGGCCCCGAGTATTGGTGAATGACAGGTAGGATTTCGCATCAACGGCCTGACGGAAGATGTTTCCGAAATGCAGGGTGTGGATTAGTCCTGAGGCATGTTCGACCTCTCCGTCCAAACCCACTACTGCAGCTTTGCCATAGGCTTCGATTGCCTCTCCACTACCGGCCAGAGCAATCATACGGCTGGTCAACACCTCTCCGAGGATCGGACCATAGGCTAAAATTTCGGGCTGTAAATTTTCGACATAACGCCCAGCCCACGGATTTTTGACCACTGCTGCCACCGCGAACATCCGCCAAGGGCGTTCTGCTTTACGGAAACCTTCAACCAGGACTTCTTCGTCAAAGGTTACGATTTTTCGGATTTCAGGCTCCACGACGCGCTCCCAATTCTGTTGCCCTCATATCTCTGGAGTAGGAGCGCTTTGACAAACGAAAGAACTTCGGTCTTAGGTATTAATAACAGTAATATGTGAGTTACCGATGACAAAATCCATGCCTCCACTCACGTGGTTCAGGTCGTTTGAAGCAGCAGCTCGGCGGCTTAGCTCTACGGCGGCAGCGGACGAAATCGGGCTGACACAATCGGCCGTCAGCCAGCAGATCAAGTCTTTGGAAACACGCTTAGGTGTGATGCTTTTTCATCGTCACGCGCGCGGTTTGTCCCTGACCGACGAAGGGAGAAAGCTTCTTCCTCAGGTCGAAGCAGCGCTTGAAATGTTGCAAACCGCCGCGTCACCTTACCTGGCCGAAGATAACGCACGCCACATTACCGTCGCTGCGTCGGTCAGCGTTCTAGAGTGGGTTATTGCACCTGCCCTACCGCGATTTCAGTCTGAACACCCGAATACATCTGTACGCTTTGTCAGCACCATTTGGCCGGACGAATACGCGGCATCGCGCGCTGATGTGGAGATTCGATTTGGATCAGAGAAACAAGTTGGAAAGAACGCCATCCCGCTCCAGCCCAACAGGCTGCTCGCCGTAAAGTCACCCTTGTCTGAAGGAGTGATGCAAGAGCTTCCGCTAATCGAATCCGTGGGCACGTCGGACAACTGGGCTTCCTGGGCCGAAGATACCGGTCATCCCGTACATGCGCCTACATACTATGTAGATTCTTATGGTCTGGCGCTAAAGCTAGCAACGACCGGCAGCGGCGTTGCATTGGTGAATGCCCTGATTGCGAAACACGCCCTTCACACCGGGCAGGTTCATCTTGCCGCTGAAACGTCGGCACCAGCGAGTGAAGGGTATTTTCTTGCAGTCCAGCGAAACTCGACCGAAGTTGAGGCGTTCGTGGATTGGTTCTCGCGAACGCTTTCCAGTTAGCGGCTGATTTAGACAAGTCGATGTCGCATCTGAGGATATCCAAACACCTCAGAATAGTGAATTCTGTCAAAAAAGGTCCGATTCATGCGATATTCCGGCTTTCGAGTCATCAAAGAGGCGCTAACCGGCCACAAGGGGTGGAAACCGGTTTGGCGCGAACCAGAACCCAAACCGCACTACGACATCGTCGTTATCGGCGGTGGTGGTCACGGTTTGGCTACGGCGCACTACCTTTCCAAAGTTTATGGTCAGCGCAACGTGGCCGTAGTCGAAAAAGGCTGGATCGGTGGCGGCAACGTGGGTCGAAACACGACCATTGTCCGGTCAAACTACATGCTGGACGGGAACGAACCGTTCTATGAATTCTCGATGAAGTTGTGGGAAGGTCTCGAGCAGGATCTGAATTACAACGCAATGATGAGCCAGCGCGGAATCATCAACCTGTTTCATACCGATGGCCAGCGCGATGCCTACATTCGACGCGGCAACGCAATGATCTTGAATGGCGCGGACGCCGAATTGCTGGATGCGGAACAAGTCCGCAAGGAACACCCATACCTGAATTTCGACGACGCTCGTTTTCCGATCAAGGGCGGCCTGGTTCAACGCCGCGCAGGTACAGCACGTCACGACGCGGTGGCCTGGGGATTTGCACGTTCCGCCGATATGCACGGCGTCGACATAATCCAGAATTGCGAAGTCACTGGTCTAAGGATTGAGAACGGCAAATGCTTGGGCGTTGAAACCACCAAGGGGTTCATCGGCGCCAACAAGGTGGGCTGCGCAGTCGCAGGAAGTTCCAGCCGTGTCATGGGAATGGCTGGCATGCGGCTGCCGATCGAAAGCCACGTACTGCAGGCGTTTGTCTCAGAAGGTCTGAAACCCGTCCTACCCAGCGTTATAACCTTTGGCGCTGGCCATTTTTACGTCAGCCAGTCCGATAAGGGCGGTTTGGTGTTTGGCGGGGATATCGATGGTTACAATACCTACGCTCAACGCGGCAACCTGCCAGTCGTCGAAGATGTCTGCGAAGGAGGCATGGCCCTGATGCCGATGATCGGACGTGCGCGCCTGCTGCGGATGTGGGGCGGCGTGATGGACATGTCGATGGACGGCTCACCCATCATCGACCGCACGCCGGTCGAAGGGCTCTATTTCAATGGCGGCTGGTGTTACGGCGGGTTCAAGGCGACCCCAGCTTCGGGCCATTGCTTTGCCCATCTGCTGGCCAAGGATGAACCACACCCGGTTGCCACCGCCTATCGCCTAGGCCGGTTCGGAACCGGTCGGATGATCGACGAAAAAGGCGTGGGCAACCAGCCTAATCTGCACTGAGGGGACCTCCATGATTATCAACCATCCCCTGTTAGGCCCACGCGACGCCTCGGAATTCACCTACCTAGGCGACGCGTCCCTAATCGACCGCCCTGACTGGAAATCTGAAAACGCGGCCGAGGCGTTCTATGAATACGGTTACTTACGCGGCAACCCGGCCGGAGAGCATCGGGAGCTGTGGTATCACGAGGCCGGAGACCGATCCTGGCTGGTCGTGACACGCAATACTCTGACGCATGAGATTTCAAAGGTGGAACTGGCCCGCGACGTGGCCCGCGCAAGAGGGCGATCCAAATGACCCAGACCAACAGGCTTGATGGCGGTCAGATCGACCGAAACACCTCTTTGTCCTTCCGGTTCGACGGACGCAGCTATACGGCGCACCCGGGGGACACCTTGGCCTCAGCCCTGCTGGCCAATGACGTGCGGCTGATCGGGCGATCTTTCAAATACCACCGACCACGCGGGCTGCTGACAGCTGGATCGGAAGAGCCCAATGGCATGGTCGAATTGCGTACTGGCGCCCGGAAAGAGCCCAACACCCGCGCCACGACGATTGAGATGTTTGACGGGCTCGAGGCGAAATCGCAGAACCGCTGGCCCAGCCTAAAATTCGACGCTTTGGCCGTAAATGACATGTTCTCAAACTTCTTGTCGGCGGGTTTCTACTACAAGACTTTCATGTGGCCTGCCGCGCTTTGGGAAAAGCTATACGAGCCAATGATCCGCCGCGCCGCTGGTCTGGGTTCGCTGTCGCAAGAGGCAGATCCAGATGAATATGACAAAGGGTTCCGTCACTGTGACCTGCTGATCATCGGCGCAGGACCAGCAGGATTGATGGCTGCACTGACCGCCGGTCGTTCCGGGGCGGATGTCATTTTGGCAGATGAGGACTTTACGCTTGGAGGACGCCTGAATAGCGAAACCTTTGCGTTGGGCGATCAAGGCGCAGCTGACTGGGCAGCACAGACCGTGGCGGAGCTTTCGTCTTTACCCAATGTTCGTCTGATGCCGCGCACCACTGTGATTGGTGCATTCGATCACGGTATTTACGGAGCCGTAGAGCGGACCGGAGATCACCTAGCTACCCTGCCCTCAGGAAAACCCCGACAAATCCTTTGGCGCATCTACACTCAAAAAGCACTGCTTTGCGCAGGAGCCACAGAACGTCCAATCGCATTTGAAAACAACGACCGTCCTGGAGTCATGATGGCCAGCGCATTACGGACTTATGCTAACCGGTTCGCGGTCACTGCATCACACCGTGTGGCGGTTTTCACCAACAATGACGATGGCCATCGCACTGCTGAAGACCTTCACGCAAAGGGCGTCAAGATTGCCGCGGTCGTTGATGTGCGTGAAGACGCGCCAATCAGCTATAACTATCAGGTTTTGCGCGGCGCACACGTAAAGGACACCAAGGGTAGGCTAGGCCTGACCTTTGTTGATGTAGCAATGCCCGATGGTTCCACGCGCACATTGGATTGCGGTGCGCTGGGCGTGTCCGGCGGTTGGAACCCGAATGTACACCTGACTTGCCATCAACGCGGTCGACCGATCTGGGATGAGGATTTGGCCACCTTTGTGCCCGGCAGAGAGCTACCAGTGGGCATGTTCGTAGCAGGAGCTGCAAATGGTGTTTTGTCCACTCACGGCGCTCTGCTAACCGGCGCTGAAAGCGCGGCCAAAGCGCTGGAGCTTACAAGCCCCCTACCCGATTTTCCCGAGACCGAGGACGCGCCCGTTGCGCAAACGCCATTCTGGTATGTGGAGGGTTGCAAGCGCGCTTGGGTAGACCAGCAAAACGACGTCACAGTTAAGGACGTAAAGCTTAGCTATCAGGAAGGTTTCCGCTCGGTCGAGCATCTGAAGCGCTACACCACTTTGGGCATGGCGACGGATCAGGGTAAAACTTCAAACATCACTGGCCTGGCAATCATGGCCGAGGTCGCAGGGAAGTCGATACCCGAGGTCGGCACAACTATTTTCCGTCCCCCATACACTCCTGTTCCAATCGCTACATTTGCCGGCCGAATTAAGGGAAAGGAATTCCATCCGACACGTCTGACGCCCTCGCACTATTGGGCCAAGGAACGTGGCGCGGTGTTTGTCGAGGTTGGCAACTGGCTTAGAGCACAATGGTTTCCCCTGCCCGGCGAGACGCATTGGCGACAATCTGTAGACCGTGAGGTACGCCAGACGCGCGCTTCAGTTGGGGTGTGCGATTGTACGACGCTTGGAAAAATCGACGTGCAAGGCGCTGACGCCGCCGAGTTTCTGAACCGGATCTACGCAAACGGTTTTGCCAAGTTAGCGGTTGGCAAGACCCGGTACGGCTTAATGCTGCGAGAAGACGGAATGGTAATGGATGACGGCACCGCGGCGCGAATGGCCGAGGATCACTTCGTTGTCACCACGACCACAGCAAACGCGGTCAGTGTATATCGCCACATGGAGTTCACGCGCCAGTGCCTATTCCCGGACATGGATGTACAGTTGGTTTCGACCACCGAAGCTTGGGCCCAATACGCAGTAGCCGGCCCCAATTCGCGTAAACTGTTGCAAAAGATCGTCGACCAAAACTTCGATATTTCAAACGAGGCTTTCCCTTTCATGGCCTGCGGAAACGTCACTGTCTGCGGCGGATTGCGGGCACGATTATTCCGGATCTCGTTCTCGGGCGAGCTCGCCTATGAAATTGCTGTCCCGTCTCGTTACGGCGATGCTCTTATGCGGCGTCTGATGACTGAGGGTGAAGAGTTCGATTTGGTTCCCTATGGAACTGAAGCATTGGGCGTGATGCGCGTCGAAAAGGGGCATGCAGCAGGAAACGAGTTGAATGGCACAACCACTGCGCTGAACCTTGGCTTGGGCAAGATGGTCTCAAAGAAGAAGGACGGCATCGGCTCGGTTCTTTCCGAGCGCGAAGCCCTTGTTGAACCGGATGGCCTGCGGCTTGTGGGAATAAAACCGTTGGAAGCAGAAGAGAAAATCACTGCGGGTGGACATCTTATGAATGCCGATGGCCCTGTCGATGCGGCCAATGACCAAGGCTACGTAACATCCTCGGTTTATTCGCCTATCCTAAATAGCAACATTGGTTTGGGTTTGGTTAAGAACGGTTTGGAAAGGCTGGGCGAAAGAATGCGGCTGGTCTCACCTTTGACCGATCTGACCGTCGAGGTCGAACTCGTATCACCCCACTTTGTCGATCCTGAAGGAGAACGTCTGCGTGCATGATCTTGTTGCGAAAACCGCATTGGGCGGTTCCGAGCCGCGTGTCGACAATGTCGGTAGCGTTACGTGCACAGAAGTACCCGACGTCGCCTTGGCCTCAGTCGCCGCGCGTATGGGAAAGGAAGCACAAGCTGAAAAAGCTCTGGCTCAACTGGTTGGCGCCCCAACACCCGGTGTTGGCCGCTGGGCTGGCAAGTCAGTAACCATATTTTGGACGGGACCGGAACAGTGGATGGTCGAGGCACCGCTTGATACGCACGAGAACTTGGCTGAGCAGGTTAAAGCATTGGTGGGTGATACAGCTTCGGTTGCCGAGCAGACCGACGCATGGGTGCGCTTTGATCTGAGCGGTGACGATATTCATGCGGTATTGGAACTCATGTGCCAACTGGACCTGCGCAAGTTTACTGAGGGAAGTGCCGCACGCTGCGCGATCCACCATATAGGCTGCTTTGTACTTTGCCGGACAGCGCTAATGGTCAGCATATACTGCCCTCGATCCTCTGCTGGGTCGCTGCACCATGCTATCACCACTGCAATGCGGGCAGCGCTTTAGAATGCAACAACCAAACGAAGCGGGCCTTTGATACTATCAGTGAGTTTGAGCACGACCAGCCGTTCAACTAGTCTTTAGGCCAAACCCTTTGGACATACGTTCACGGCGGCGTTCGATCGACTTTTCAAAGGCCCAGTTGCTGAACAACGAAAGCGGGAACATTACCCGTTCACCCAACCCGTCGATTACAACAAGCTTACCGCCGCGCTCTTGCGCACGAACAATGTTTTCGAACCCCATATCCCCGACAATAATCTGACCGCGTTTCAAGTCGTCGAGCAGTTCCATCAGCTCATCGTGCAGCTTCTGACGGCCTTCACGATCCTTTTTGTGGAGCGCCACACGTTCTGCATGCAAAGTCGGCGCTAGGTCGCCATCTACGCCTGTCAGTTTTTCAACGACCATGGCCGGACCTTCTGTGGTTGTTGAATAACCCATGAATCTCGCCAACCTATCAATTTCCGGACAGCCGCGATGTAACGCAGCAAGATATTCGTTAGCCTCCCGATTCCACTGTCTCAGGTTGCCATAGCGCCACTCGGAGTAACGGGGGATAATGTGGCTGCGCGTTTCGGCATCCACCCGAACTTTCAACAATGCCCCCTCCTGCTCGGGGTGCTGGAAAATCTTGTAGTTGCGGCTTTCGCGCAGTGCTCTGATACCACTCAGGTCAATCATATAGCAGGGTCCAGTTCATAGAATACGCGCGTCAAGGTGAGCGCCGTGTATAAAAATGAGTGACCGTCTTAAAACGTTCTCGCAACCGTTACAATTGATCATCTGCCTGAATGTAACAGAGAAGTTACGCTCTCAACCAAGCTTTCAAAACACAGCGAAGCCGGTTGGGTGAAAACCGGTCCAATGAAAGAGCGGGACCGCAAGGCACTTCCCGTTCAAAACTCCGAATGTCGACACGCAAACTAAGTACCAACTAACGGGAGCAAACGTACCTGCATCCGTCTAACGACTTACTGCACAAATCGAAATGAAAACCGGATATCGAGGGTAAGTGGCGGAGAGACAGGGATTCGAACCCTGGAGACGGTTTCCCGCCTACACACTTTCCAGGCGTGCGCCTTCGACCACTCGGCCACCTCTCCGTGGGCGCGATATTTGGACCATCGCCGGGGGATTTGCAAGAGGCGAAAACAGTGAAATTTCAACCAACCGCACTTGCGTCTCAGATGTCACTAAATCTCGTCCCCATCCGCGTCGGACATGTCACCTTCAGTCATCTCTACAGGTGAACTAGCGGACGGCGATGAGGGTTCTTTTTTGGCAGGCGCCTCGCTCTGATTTGGCTTTGGCGGCACAGCCTGAAGTGTTTCGGGGTTTCGCAGCCAGACATCGCGTTGAGCGAATGGAATTTCGATACCTTCTTCGACAAAGCGGCGATTGATCTCATGGTTCATGTCGGATTTTACAGACAGTACCCAGTTCACATCCCGCAAGATTGCTCGAATTTCAAAGTCCAGAGAATCTGCCCCAAAACCCTGGAACACAACGCTGGGAGCTGGATTCGCAAGGACCATAGGGTGAGCATTCGCGATCTCGCCTAGAATTTTCTCGACTAGACGGGTGTCCGTCCCATACGCCACCCCTACAGGCACAATCACACGACCAACCGTATTGCCGCGCGTGTAGTTTGTGACGACTCCACTAATCAGGTCAGAGTTCGGGACGATGACATCCGTACGGTCAAAGGTTTCAATCCGTGTTGACCGAACAGATATGTCACGGACATACCCCATCATCCCATTCACATCGATCCAGTCCCCTTTAGAGATGGGGCGCTCGACCAGCAAAATGATGCCGGAGACGAAATTCGAAACGATGGTCTGCAAGCCAAAGCCGATACCAACCGACAGTGCGCCAGCGACAATAGCTAGAGACGACAAGTCGAAACCGGCGACCATGATCGCGACCAATGCGGCCAGGAAAATCCCGACATATCCCGAACCGGCCACGATAGCGTTTTGACCACCGGGATCGATACTTGTTTTCGGCAGCAGAGAATTCCGCAAACCGCTTTGCAACAGACGCGTTAACGTATAGCCGATGGCAAATATCGCCACAAAAGTCAGGAAATTACTGGGTGAAATCGTGACTCCCCCGATATCAAACCCAAGAAGCATCCGCGACCAGGCCTCGATAAGGTCTGTTTCCCGAGCGCCCCAGTAGATCGCCAGAACGGGCAACGCCAAGATCGCAAGCGCAAACCCGACCAAAACCGCAAATAGGGAGTCTCGGGCGGCATCGCCCTGCCCCGTAACCCAACCATAAACCTGACTGATAAATCGCTGAAAGATGACCAGAGCGGCAATCAGCACCAGAGTTTTGACGGCAGGAAAGACAATCGCCTCAGCGGCATTGGTGTAGCCGAAAATGGCAAGAACAGGAGTTGCCATACCCAAAAGGAACAGCGCGCGGCGCAGCAATTCGACCAATTGGCTGAAACCGGCAGAACGTGAATTGGCGTTTGTATCCGCCGTATCCTGCGGAACGTCGGCACTCCGAACCTGACGCACCCTAAGAAGCAGTAGTGCTGTTGCGATGATAACCGGAAAGCTCACGACAGCCCGGGTCGCATCCGACACGTTTTCGATCTGCTCGAACAAGATCGCCATTTCGTGCAGGATCAACATCACTGCGAGAAAGTCGATATAGACACGCAGTTCAGTAATTTTGGCCGCGGAAAGCTTTCTAAAGTTCTGCGCAGCCCCCATCAGATAGACTTGGCGCCCGATCCAATCATAGAAGAATATGATCGCTGCCCAGTAAGGAACGTTCTCAAGCAATAGCGCTCCGCGCACACCTAAGACACCTGTGAGGCTGATCGCCTGAACCCCAGCCCAGACACCAAGCCAGGGAAGCAAAATCCGCAACAAAGAGATGACAAAGGTCCAGACACCTGTACCCGAGCCGCCCAACATTCGAAGGTAATCGCCACCCTTTTCAGACCAGTAACGGCCGAACACCAGAAGGACTGCGGACGCAACCAGCAGCAAGAAAATGCCCAAACCACGGTCCCGGATTTGCTCGCGCACTACATCGGTTCGCAAGTTTTCCAGCGTTTCATTGAACAGGCTGGTCGCAGCTTCCTTGATGTCCTGCCAGGCCGGCCTCCAATAGATGGGGTTGATGGGCGATGGCCCTCTTTCCAGCAATTCTTTTGTCTGCCGATTCCGAATAATCTGATCGATCTCACTGATCAGACCGTTGGCCCGGCTAAAGGCTTCTTCAGATATGACCCGCGGGACACGCAGGCTGTTTAATTGCTCTTCCAGATGAGCTCGCAGCCTGGCAATATCCTCGGGCTCAGTAGCGTCACCTTCTGGTTTGGGGCCAAGCGCTTCAATTTGGCTGTCCAGAGTTTGAATACGCTCTGTGTTGGCCCCACGCGCTCGGTTAAAGTCATCACGATAACCGTTTATTTCTGCGCGCAAATTTTCCAGAGACGCATTGGACGCTCTGTTCGCTTCGATAACCGTTTCAGCACGGTCCGCCGTTTTCAACCAGCCTTGATAGTATTCGCTCTGACGGTCTGTAAGCTGGGCATTTGCAATGCTACCAAGCGCAATCAGGCAAAAAGAAACAAGAGCCAGAAACAGGCGGACCTGCCGCAGCATCATACGTCCTCGAACACGCCAGGGATACTGCGCGGGGCCTCAGTCATCCACTCAGGGACCGGCAGTTCCTTTTCGCGCAGGAATTCAGGGTTGAACAACTTGGACTGATAGCGTGTGCCATAGTCACACAGGATCGTCACAATAGTGTGCCCCGGCCCCAGATCCTTGGCCAAGCGTACCGCACCCGCCATGTTAATCGCGGTCGAGCCGCCCATGACGAGTCCCTCTTCGCGCAGCAGATTGAAGATATAAGGCAGCGCTTCGTTGTCGCTCATCTGATACGAAAAGTCCGGCTTGAAACCTTCTAGGTTCTTTGTGACCCGCACCTGACCGATACCTTCGGCGATCGAGCTACCCTCCATCGCTATCTCACCAGTGGTGTAATAGGAGTAAAGCCCTGCACCCATTGGATCGACCAGACCGATTTTGACGCCTTTCGGCTGCAGCGCATCGGCCACACCGGCCAACGTACCACCAGACCCTACCGCACAGACAAAGCCATCTACTTTGCCGTCTGTCTGTTCCCAGATTTCTGGACCAGTGGTTTCAATATGCGCCTGACGGTTCGCAACATTGTCGAACTGGTTTGCCCAAATCGCTCCGTTTGGTTCGGTCTGCGCCAACTCTTCGGCCAGGCGACGCGAATAATGCACGAAGTTGTTCGGGTTGCGATAAGGGGCAGCCGGAACCTGAACCAACTGGGCGCCAGCCAGACGCAGCATGTCTTTCTTTTCTTCGGACTGGGTTTCCGGGATTACGATAACCGTCTTGAACCCCATCGACGCACCAACCAGCGCAAGACCGATACCAGTGTTGCCCGCGGTACCTTCGACGATAGTTCCGCCTGGCTTCAGATCCCCCCGCGCGATCGCATCGCGAATGATGTAGAGCGCCGCGCGGTCTTTAACCGACTGGCCCGGATTCATGAACTCGGCCTTGCCGAGAATTTCGCACCCGGTCTCGTCACTGATGCGGTTCAACCGGATCAGAGGTGTTTTCCCGACTGCGTCGGCAAGGTCTCGTGCAATGCGCATGGCGCCCTCATTTCATTACGTATCAACGAAGATTTACAGATGCCGTGCGATAACCACAAGCAGCGATAGTCACCCGCGCAAACGGTCGCGGTTTCGAGCCAGCCAATGAGCCAGCGACAACAAAGGTAAATCTTTGAATTCGTTACCATCTACCTTTTCCATAAAGGTCTGGAACGGCAGGATTTGGGTACGAATATCTTCCCCTTCTGTCGACAATCCACCGTTATCGATTGTTCGGGTCAGATCAGCCACGCCTACATAAAGATACACGTACTCTGTCGAAGAACCGCTGGACGAGTATGCCTCGCCCGCGAATTCCAGATCATCCAACGAAATCTGCGCTTCTTCCAAAGCCTCACGATGCGCGGCTTGCTCGGGTGTTTCACCCGGATCGATCATTCCAGCGACAGGCTCCCACATCCACGGCTCGGGGTCGTCGATCAGGAACACAGGTGGTCGAAACTGTTCAACCAGAAGAACCGTATCCCGGACAGGATCGTAGGGTAAAACTACCACAGCACTGCCCTGCATCAGCCCGTTACGGTTCAGAACCTGCCCCATCGAACCGTCATGTTTTCGATGCTGCAGTTCGATCTCTTCCATTCCAAAGTAATCGACATAAGCTCGAGAGTGGCGATGAACCACAACGTCACTACGCACGTCCCGCGGATCACCAGTACGGCGTGAGCGCGCAGCCAGCTTAGCCCAGGCACGAGTCCGTATCGACGGAAAGCTACGGGCGATGACTTCGGCGCTTACTTTGCCGTAATACCCCATAACCTCTTGCGCCGCGGTAACCGTCAAGTCCCCCCAATCCTCAGCCCAGGCCTGCAGAGACCAAGGAATATCAGGAGTCCACAGATCGGGTTCTGGGAAAAACACGCTCGCCTCTGCTGTGGAGCCATCGAGCATTTCCACAGTGCGGGGGCTTAGGTCGTAGTCGAAACCACCCTCGTAATAGATGAGCCTTTTAAAGTCTTCGGGCTCAAGCATTTCGACCAATAGCCCTTCGGCTTTTCCGCCTTTTTCCGGCACGATCATCGGAAATGGCTGGTCTTTTACTCCGTAAACTACGTGATCGGGCAATACAGCCTGCGAAAAGGACAGCTTAGACAAAGGACGGCCAAGCACCTGCTCCAGCAGCGGCAGGTGCCGAAGCGTGCCATAAAAGAATAATTGGGACACGGAAGTGGTCTCGCGTTAATTTTGGGGCTCACCGCCAGCGGCGGCTCGCTTCTTCAGTCGCAAGACCGGCGATAAGTGCTCCGATTGCCAAAGTCCACAGGATTTCCGGCACAATAAGCTGGTGTCCGTATTCCACGCCAATCTTAAAGATAGCGATAAGGGCTTCGAACGGTCCTTCATAGCGATGACGCATCGCCAAGCGGAACATTTCATAACAACCCTGAACGAACAGCCCCCAGAACACCAACGTCGCAATGCCCGTCAGACCGTTGTTCACAGCAGACGTCCACCCCTTCCCGGCCCTTTTGCCCATGACAACCCAACCACAAACGAACCCAATCAACATGTTGACGACAGTGAAAGATCCATAGTCCTTACCCTCGTCCCCGTTATCGATGATCATGCCCGAAACCAAAAAGGCCACCGCCAATAGGCAGAGAGCAGCAACAAGACGCGAAGCAGTTGGCATTCGAAATTTCCGTTTGTTAACCGGGTTTTGCTATAGTGATCTGTGTCACATCGCAATTGCCGGTGTCAAAGGCTGCGCCGCATGCAGTCAAATAATAATTCCACATGCGGCGGAAACGCTCATCAAAACCCAATTCCGAAATTTCGTCCCATTTGTGGTTAAAAGTATCGTACCAACGGCGCAGGGTCAGGTCGTAACTTTTGCCGAACTCCCGCGACTTCACGACGCTCAATCCAGCCTGAGTAATCTCTTGCTTCAGGATCGAAGGCGCGGGAAGCATTCCGCCGGGGAAAATATATTTTTGAATAAAATCAACGCCGTTTTTGTAGATATCCCACCGATGATCGGCAACTGTTATGATCTGCAAAGTGGCTTGTGCTCCGGGCTTTAGACGCTCGCGTACAGTTTCGAAGTACACCGGCCAGTATTTCTGACCAACGGCCTCAAACATCTCAATCGAAGCAATGCCGTCATATTGACCCTGCTCGTCACGGTAGTCCTGCAACTTCAGGTTAACCATGTCTGAAAGTCCAGCATTATCAATTCTTTGCTGCGCAAACTTCAACTGTTCTCGGCTGATCGTCAGACCTGTGACCCGTAAGCCACGCTCTTTCGCAGCATATTCTGCGAAACCTCCCCAGCCACATCCGATTTCCAGAATGTGATCGCCGGGCTTTGCCCCCATTTCGTCAACGAGACTTGCATACTTGGCGGTCTGAGCCTTTTCCAAGCTTTCTTGCCCTGTCTCAAACAACGCGCTGGAGTACGTCATGGTATCATCCAGCCACAAGCCATAGAATTCATTACCCAAATCGTAATGGTAGGAGATATTCTTCTTTGCTTGCTTGCGGTTGTTTCGATGCAACCAGAACCTTAGACGCTCATAAGCTTGAACGAGGAACTTGCCAGTAAAGTCGTCATAGACTGTCTCAGTACCCAAATGCACCAGATCCATGAAGGACCGCAGATCAGGTGTGCTCCAGTCCCCTTCAAGATAGGCATCCGAAAACCCAAGCTCTCCCTCCCGGATCAACCGTGCAAAGACGTCAGGGTCGTGAATATCAACACGGGCCACGGGGCCCGGCTTTCGCCCTTCGGATCGAAAAACACGACCATCAGGCAGCGCAATATCAAGGCGCCCTGCCTCCATCTTGTTCAACATCTTAAAGACCTGCGCAAAGTATCTGGGCAAGTCTTTCTGACCTTCAGTCGTCGTAAGGATCATCCGCTCTCCCCTGTGCGGTGGTACGATAAGGCTAGGCCGAGTTTGTGTTTCTGGCAAGTTTTCAATTCCTTACTGGGATTTCCGGTCTTCATAAGCCGCCAATGCACGCGCCCGCCCCTCTGCAAGATCGACTACGGCGGCTGGGTACATTTCACTTGGGTCAAGCCCCCACGATCGCGGCGTGGCGTCAAAATACGCCAATGCAGTGGGTGGCGGATTAGACTGACCTTCTGCAATCCATCGGTTTAGGTAGGCATCCTCTGTATCAAACTTTTCCTGTTGGGTGTGTGGATTGAAAACCCGAAAAAACGGAGAAGCGTCAGGCCCTGAGCCGGCGACCCACTGCCACCCCATCGCATTTGACGCCGGATCCCAATCCACAAGGCAATCGGCAAACCAATCCATACCGATTTTCCAATGGGTCATAAGATGCTTGGTAAGATAGCTGGCTACAATCATTCGAGCGCGGTTATGCATTCGGCCTGTAACGTACATTTCCCGCAATCCGGCGTCGACAACCGGTATTCCCGTACGTGCTTGTTTCCATGCAAGAACTTCCGGCCGAGACTCGTCTGTGTTCCAGGGGAAGGAATCCCATTCAGGCTTCCAGTTTTTGCTTAACAATTGCGGCGTATGGAACATCAGGTGATAGGCAAACTCGCGCCAAACCAGTTGGCGCAAGTATGCGTCTGTCCCCTTTGCGCCATTCATTGCTACCCGTTCGACCGCATACCACACGCTTCGTGGACTGATCTCTCCAAGCGAAAGATAATCGGACAAGCCCGACGTCCCATTCAGGTAGAGGGTATTTCTGTCTTCAGAATAGTTGGAAATGCGCTCCAGAAAGTCGTGTAGAACATCGTACGCCGAAGCTTCTCCGGCCCGAACAAATTGTTCAACGACAGAAGCTCCTCGGTTCATCGCTGCGCCCATGTTCCAAGCTTCCAATTCATCGGTATCGGGCCACCGAACAGGCCCTGAAACAAGAGACGGCGCCCGAACAGGAGCCGTTACTGCGCGCCCCTGCACTGCCCTCCACATCGGTGTGAAGACGCGGAAAGGCTGGCCTGCTTTCGTCGCCACCGTCCACGGTTCAAACAAGAGATGACCCGCGAAGGACTTTGCCTCTATCCCGTCATCAGAGAGGCTCGCCTTTATCCGAGTGTCCCGCGCAATGGCTTCGGGATCGTAGAGGCGAGACCAGTACACAGTAGTAGCGCCGGTCTCGGCGATTAACCCCTTTAACACAGTCAAAGCATCTCCACGTCGGAGAACCAATTGACTACCAGCATCCCTCAAGGACTGCGCGAGTTTCTCAAGCCCCAGCCCAAGCCGCCATTTGGGTGCAGCACCCAAATTTTGTACGCTATCATCGTGAATAAATAGTGGAATGACCGGCCGGCCTGACTCCACCGCCTCATTCAAAGCCGGGTGGTCCGACAGACGCAAGTCTCGCCGGAACCAGAGAATTACCGGTGACAGCTCGTTTTCCATAGTAGCCCTGTAGTTTTCTTCGAGGTACGAAGCAGAGCAAAAATTGGATCACAAAACGGCGTCAAGTCCAGCTAATAACTGATCAATTTCCTGTTTTGACGTGTAATGCGTGAAACTCACACGTAACACGCCTTGATCGGGATCCACGCCCATCGCTTGTAAAGGGCGTACAGCGTAGAAGTCTCCGCCTCCGGCCATCACGCCATGCGACGCCAGTTCAGAAGCAACTGCGTAGGCATCCCTGTTAAGAGAAAGTGCAACGGTAGGTGCACGAAGTGACGCATCCGACGGTCCGATCAAACGGACGTCGTTACGATCTTTGACCGCATCAAGCACAGGCTGAAGCAGCAAAACTTCATGGGCGCGCATCAGATCGTGAACAAACTCTCCACGTGCGTTGGCGTCTGTCTCAGGGCCTCCGTGATGTGCGCATAAATCGTCGATATAATCCGCCATACCTGCACTGGCTGCAATTTGTGCGTGGTCCGGGCCCGCCGGAGTAAAGCGCTTGTACAAGGTATCGCCGTTAAAATAATGCGCCTGGTTCGGCAGCAACTCACCCAGAGAACGACGAATAACCATGCACCCTTGATGCGGACCGTAGGTTTTGTAAGCCGAAAAAAGATAAATATCTGGCCCCAAATTACCGACATTGGGAAAACCGTGCGGAGCGTAAGAAACACCATCCACACAAACAAAAGCGCCTGCAGCATGAGCAATTGCAGTGATCTCGGTTACCGGGTTGATTTCACCGACCACATTTGAGCAATGAGGGAAACAAACCAGACGGACCTTCTCGTCCAACAAATTCTCCAGTGTTTGGGGATCTAAAGAGCCAGTCTCAGGATCGATCTGCCATTCCCGGATCTCGATACCTTCTTCGGCAAGTCGCCGCCACGGCCCGGAATTCGCCTCGTGATCCTGGTTCGTAACAACGATGGCTTCCCCCGGCTTCATCCACTGGCGAAACGCTTGCGCCAACACATAGGTGTTTTGCGTGGTTGATGGTCCAAAGCTCAGTTCATCCGTGTCCACACCCAAAATCGCAGCCATGCGTGCGCGGGCCTCGTCCATCTCTTCGCCTGCCAAACGGCTGGGCTCAAAAGGGTTGTAAGGCTGAACTTTAAGCTGCGTGTAGAACCGTGTCAGACGATCTAGTACCGGCTTGCACGTGTATGACCCACCCGCATTCTCAAAAAACGCATGTCCTTTCAGGCTGGGCTCAGCGAAGGCCGGAAACTGCGCTCGGACAAAATCTATATCAAGAGTGCTCATGGCACGTCGCTCCTTAGTCATGCGGTTTTTCCGGCAAAGTGCCCGCGCATGATTTCGGACAGCTCGGAAATCACGGCAGGTCTTCCAGCCCACCCACTCACCTTTAAACAAACAAAGATATGGGCAGCCTTTCTGGGCAATAAATCGCAACCAAAAGGCATGGTTACCTAGACACTGACAGCGTCTTGGGTCAACCCGACCAAAAACAAAAAAAGCCCCGGCAACTGGCCGGGGCTTTTGTAATCGCTACTGAAATCAGCGGCGGCGTTTTTCGTTCGCCAAACCGATGAAGATCGATACGCACATCAGCACGAGGACGATCGCAAACGGGAAGCCAGTTGCAATCGCGGCAGCCTGCAAGGCGCCAAGTCCACCGCCCAACAACAGCACGACAGCAATCGCGCCCTCCAGAATGCACCAGAATACGCGCTGCGCAGTGGGAGCATCGGTCTTGCCACCAGCCGTGATCGTATCAATCACGAGCGAACCTGAGTCTGAGCTGGTCACAAAGAACACGACGACCAAGATGATGCCAACGAACGAGAGCAATCCTGTCATAGGGAAGGCTTCGAACATCTTGAACATCTTGAGTTCAAGCGCGGCATCCGACAGTGCCTGACCAGAACCAGACATGACCTGATCCAGTGCCGCACCACCAAAGACGCTCATCCAAAGTGCGCCAACGACAGTTGGGATCAGAATTACGCAGGTCACGAATTCGCGCACCGTCCGACCACGCGAAATGCGAGCAATGAACATGCCAACGAAAGGTGACCAGGAAATCCACCACGCCCAGTAGAAAGTGGTCCAGCCCTGCATGAAGTTGGCGTCTTCACGACCTACCCAGTTCGACAAAGCGGGCAACGCGATGAAGTACTCGACCATGCTGTCGAAAAAGCCAGTCAGAATTGCGGCAGTAGGCCCAACGATCAGCACCAACAACAGCAGCGCTGCGGCCAGGATCATATTGGCTTCGGACAGGCGTTTTACCCCCTTGTCGAGGCCAGCAACGACAGAGATCAAAGCAAATACTGTGATCAAACCGATCAACAGCACTTTCATCCCGTCCGTAATCGGCACATCGAACAAATAGTTCAGACCAGCCAGTGCTTGCGTCGCCCCAAGGCCAAGCGATGTTGCCAGACCAAAGATCGTTGCAAAGACCGCCAAGACGTCAATGATATGCCCCAGCGGACCCCATGTAGCCTCACCAAACAACGGGTAGAATACGGACCGCATGGTCAGCGGCAAACCACGGTTAAAGCTGAAAAAAGCCAGCGCCAAAGCGACAACGGCGTAGACAGCCCAAGGGTGCATGCCCCAATGGAAAATGGTGGCGGCCATAGCCAGCTTTTTCGAGGCTTCTGGGTCCTCTAGCCCTGCCCCCAACGGTGCCCAGTCTGTGCGCACACCATCCTCACCAACAGCGACACCGCCAAGCGATGACCCGTAGTGTGAAATCGGCTCTGCCACACCCCAAAAGACAAGCCCGATTCCCATGCCTGCAGCAAAAAGCATCGAAAACCAGCCAGCGTAGCTGTAATCCGGCTTGGCATCGTCTCCGCCCAAACGGATCGAGCCATAGGGCGTTACGATCAACAGCAGCGAAAACACCACGAAAATATTCGCGGCTATCATGAACACCCAGTCAAATTTGCTGGTCAGTGCCGGACGCAGCCACCCAAAGAATTCGCTAGCCTGCTCGCGGAAAACGAGCGAGAAAAACACGAACGCAATGATAGTAAGCCCCGAAACGGCAAAGACCGGATTATGGACATCCAGACCCATGATCTGGACGTTATCCTGACCGACTTCATAGTCGGTCTCCGTATTATCGGACATTGTCTCTTTTCCTTCCTTCCTCGGTGCTCCGGACTTTCAATATCCGTCACCGAAAAGGGTTGGCTGAGAAGACTAGTTAGCAGGAAAAAACGACAAAATTCACAAAAACCGACATACAGATTGCGACGCTTTGCGAAATTATTGGAACAAGGCTTTGAAACAAAAAAGGCCGGGATTGAAGCCCGGCCTGTGAGTTCTTTTTCTGTAGGTCAGCCCTGAACTTTGGTGTAGGTCCCTTCACCCGCCAGAATACCGCGGAACCCGCCGGGTTCGTCTAGGCCAAACACGATCAGCGGCAGGTTGTTATCGCGCGCAAGCGCGATGGCCGAAGCATCCATAACGCGCAGGCGCTTGGCCAAAACGTCGTCATACGTCACCGTGTCATAGCGAACGGCATCCGCGTGCTCTTTGGGGTCTTTGTCATAAATACCGTCAACACCGTTCTTACCCATAAAGATAGCTTCACAGGCCATTTCGTTGGCGCGCAACGTCGCGGCGGTGTCGGTGGTAAAGTACGGGTTCCCGGTGCCGGCGGCAAAAATACAGACACGTTTCTTTTCAAGGTGACGCACGGCGCGGCGACGGATGTAGGGCTCGCAAACCTCGTCCATGCGGATGGCTGAAATTACCCGGGTAAAGACCCCAATCTCTTCCAATGCCGATTGCATCCCCAGCGCATTCATAACAGTTGCCAGCATGCCCATGTAATCGGCGGTTGTCCGCTCCATACCCTGGGCCGAGCCGCTGAGACCACGGAAGATGTTTCCTCCGCCAATTACCATACAAATCTCAACACCCAGATCGTGAACCGATTTCACCTCTTGGGCGATCCGCTGGACAGTCGGCGGGTGCAGACCGAACCCTTGATCCCCCATCAACGCCTCACCAGAAATTTTCAGCATAACGCGGTTGTACTTTGTCTTCGGGCTATCGACAGTGTCGGATGTGGGGGAAAGGCTCATGTTGCGCTCCGGGCTGGCACGGGTTTATTTTCCGGCGCAAAATGAAGCAAAAACTCCGCAGGTTCAATGCGGATGATAAGGAATGAGGCGCCTGCGGATGGCCAACGTCAAATCAGTGCAGTTTTGGGACCGCCTGCCCCCTATTCCCGACGGGAAGCCTGTGCTCATCGCGGGCCCGACTGCATCGGGGAAATCCGAACTGGCCCTGCGGATCGCTGAAGAATTTGGCGGCGTCATCATCAACGCCGACGCCAGCCAGGTATATGACTGTTGGCAAATAATCTCGGCCCGGCCATCGGACGAAGATGAAGCCCGCGCACCGCATCTGCTGTATGGTCATGTTCCATATGATCAGGAGTATTCCACCGGCCATTGGTTGCGAGAGGTGATACCATTGCTTTCGGGCGGCAAGCGCCCGATCATTGTGGGCGGCACCGGCCTGTATTTCACTGCGCTGACTGAAGGGATGGCGAAGATTCCGGCAACCCCGCCAGAAATACGCGCCGATGCGGACCAGCTGGATCTGACGACACTAATTGCCGGTGTAGATGCCCGCACCTTGGCCCGGATAGACACACAAAACCGTGCACGCGTTCAACGTGCTTGGGAAGTGCAACAGGCCACCGGTCGGAGCTTGAGCGAGTGGCAAGCGGACACGCCTCCTCCGGTTCTTGACCTCAGCAACACGCTCCCAATCGTTTTTGACGTCGATAAGCTATGGCTTTTGGATCGTATCAACCGTCGCTTTGATCTGATGCTTGAAACCGGTGCGTTGGCCGAAGTTGAGAAGATGCGCGGCCTCTACGATCCCTCTCTGCCTGCCTTTAAAGCAATCGGCGTACCAGAACTCATCGCCTATCTTGAGGGGCGAATGACATTGGACCAAGCCAGAGAACGCGCAACAATTGCCACCCGTCAATTCGCCAAACGGCAGCGCACCTGGTTTCGAGCGCGAATGAAAAACTGGAATCCAGTAGACTTCTCAAAATGATACCACGAACAATTTAGCCATCTTCGGCTAAAATATTCGAACACGCTCAACTGAAACGAATCCACTGAATCCAACCAGCGGAATCGCCGGGAATCATACGCCTTCTAGGTCGGATCTGTCGGAGTAACCGACTTCAATATGTCGTTTTTGGGCGTCGAATGACGATTTCGAACGTTGACCTAACCGAATTTCTGGGGCCGAATACCGACATGGGGATACGCAGAATCCAAAAAAAACGAAACCCGCGAACCTGCTGCTCGGTGCTTTTCGAGCTAAGCGGTTCAGAAATTCTTCGAAAAAAACACTATGTCACAGGGAGAGACATACATGAAAAAGCAAACAATTACCGGAGCACCGATTCACTGGGCAGCAGAGATGCACGCTCAGGAGTATCGGGACGGCAAATTGAACCGGCGAGAATTCCTAGCCCGCGCCACCGCGCTAGGTGTTGCCGTGCCAGCTGCTTACGGGATGATTGGTCTGCAATCACCTGCTGCGGCACAAGAGCCTCAGCGTGGCGGCACAATCCGCTATCAAATGGAAGTGCGCGCGCTGAAAGATCCGCGGACTTATGACTGGACACAGATCGCCACCTTTACTGCAGGCTGGCTGGAGTATCTGGTCGAGTACAACAACGACGGTTCGTTCAAGCCAATGTTGCTGGAAAGCTGGGAAACGAACGATGACGCGACCGAATACACACTGAACGTCCGCAAAGGCGTAAAGTGGAACAATGGTGATGACTTTACCGCCGAAGACGTCGCGCGCAACATAACTGGCTGGTGCGACACCACGCTCGAGGGTAACTCGATGGCGTCTCGTATGGCATCGTTGATCGACGAAAATACCCAGCAGGCATCAGAAGGTGCTATCACTGTTGTCGACAGCCACACTGTAAAGCTGAAGTGTAACGCGCCTGACATCACGATTATCCCAGGCATGGCTGATTATCCTGGCGCTATCGTTCACAGCAGCCATGATGCCAACAATATGCTGGAAAACCCGATCGGCACTGGGTTCATGATCCCGGAAAGCCATGAGGTCGGCGTTAAAGGCGTTCTGGTTCGTAACGAAGACTTCGAATGGTGGGGATATGAAGCCGGAAAAGGCGGTTATATCGACCGGATCGAGTTTATCGACTACGGCACCGACCCGGCGGCCTTCCTAGCTGCCTACGAAGCCGAAGAAATCGACATGAACTGGGAATCGGTTGGTGAATTCGTCGACATCTTTGACAGCATCGGCCTTGTCCGTTCGGAAATCCCGTCGGGCTTTACCATCGTCATCCGTCCCAACCAGTTGGCTGAAGATGCGAACGGTAACAAAATCTACGGTGACAAACGCGTGCGCCAGGCGCTTGCAATGGCCGTCGATAACGCAGTGTGCCTGGAGCTCGGCATGTCCGGCTACGGCATTGTAGCCGAAAACAGCCATGTCGGTCCGATGCACCCCGAATACGACTCGGAAGTGACACGTATTCCGTATGACCCGGCCGGAGCGAAAGCGCTGATGGACGAAGCGGGCATGGGCGATTTTGAGCACGAAGTTCAGTCCATCGACGATGACTGGCGCCGTAACACAACTGCGGCGGTTGTTGCTCAGCTCAATGACGCGGGCATCAAGGCCAAGCACACGGTTCTGCCTGGGTCGACCTTCTGGAACGACTGGACCAAGTACCCGTACTCTTCGACCAACTGGAACCACCGTCCGTTGGGTACGCAGGTTCTTGCACTTGCATACAAGTCGGGCGTGGCATGGAACGAATCCGGCTTTGCCAATGAAGAGTTTGACAAGTTGCTGGCAGAAGCAAACTCGATCGCTGATGTGGACATGCGTCGCGAAGTGATGGCCAAGCTTCAAGCGATCATGATCGACGAAGGTGTTGTCATCCAGCCTTACTGGCGGACCGCAATGCGTCACCACCGTGACAACATGGTCGGTGTTGAAAAGCATATCGCCGACCTGCCTCAACTCTATAAATTCGGCTTGATTGGCTAAGCCGATTACAAACGGGCCGCGCCACAGAGGCGCGGCCTTTTCGTCCTGACCGCGGTAACACAAAAAAACAGCAACGCGCGGAACCGGAATTTCTTCGCGCTAGCCTACCAACAGGGGCCAATATGGGACTTTTCATTCTAAAGCGTGTCGGCATCATGCTCATGACAGCATTATGCCTGACATTCTTGGTCTTTTTCCTAACCAACCTTTATCCGAACCTGGAAAAGCTTGCGAAAACGCAAGGCAACTTCAGAATGTCGGATGAACAGGTTGAGAGCTTTCTGGAAAAGAACGGATATCTTCAGCCGATGCCGGTGAAATACGGCGAATGGCTTGGTGTTCTGCCATCCTATCGACACACGAATGAGGACGGCACAGTTCAGGGAAGATGTATTCTGCCGGGAGAATCCGCAGAGACCGCCCCGAAATTCTGCGGCATTTTGCAAGGCTACTGGGGGTACTCCACAGTCTTCAAAGAAGAAGTGTCAACCGTTGTCGGTACTCGTCTGGGCCTGACAGGTAGGCTGATGTTCTGGGTGATGTTACTGATGGTCCCTTCTGCGCTGATACTAGGTGTATTGGCCGGTATGAAAGAGGGATCAGCGACAGACCGGACGCTGTCCACCTTTGCCATCACCACTACGGCAACGCCAGAATACGTTTCGGGCGTGATCTTCATCGCGATCTTCACCTCATCTGCTGTTGGCTTGAAATGGTTCAAGGGCACGGCGACGCAAGCGATGGAGAATCCGACTTTCGAGAACTTCTTCTTACCGGTGCTGACCATCGCACTCTACGGCATGGGGTATATCGCCCGGATGACACGCGCGTCGATGACGGAGGTCATGACTGCCCAATACATCCGAACCGCACGCCTCAAAGGGGTGTCCTTTTCGAACATCGTTATGAAGCACGCCCTTCGAAATGCGCTTATCGCGCCGTTCACAGTAATCATGCTGCAATTCCCTTGGTTGTTGAACGGCGTCGTGATCGTCGAAACCCTGTTCAACTATAAAGGCTTTGGTTGGGCACTGGTTCAGGCGGCAGGCAACAATGACATTCAGCTATTGCTGGCGATTTCGGTCGTGTCGGTCTTTGTGGTGCTCGTGACGCAGCTGATCTCAGATATCGGCTATGTCTACCTCAACCCACGCATCCGTATTTCGTAAGGAGGGATAGATCATGGAACCACTTACCTGGACCGGCTCTATCGCCCTCCTGAACCCTTTGCTTCTGATCGCGATAGCAGCCCTTTTGGTGTCGATTGTTGTTTGGATCGTTGGCAGCATCGTTTTGCCAGAGCCAACGATAAGCGTGAATATCGACGGCACGATCAGCTCCAGCTCAGGCCTTCGTGGACTGACACAGCTGGCGCTGCGCTACAGCTTTATGGCATGCGTCGCGCTCGCTTTGGCCTACATCGTTCTGGGTGTTCTCATGGGCACCAGCGCTGGCATCATTGGCGCCATTTCACAGCAGTTTCTGCCTGTATGGCTGTCCTTAATCATCCTGTTTGCAATGTCGATTGCCTTTAAACGCAAGCTGGGCTTGTACGGCAAACTATTCGATAGCCCGATTGGCATGATTGGATTTGGCCTTGTGATGTTCTGGGTGTTCACCGGCATCTTTGGGGCGATGGACCTGATCATCACCCATGATCCTCTAGACCAAGTTTCCGGCATGAAGAACAAAGTGCCAGGAACTCCTCTGCCCTCAACGGAAGACGGAGAATACGCTTGGTATCTACTGGGCGGAGACAACCTTGCGCGCGACGTCTTTAGTCGCATGGTCAAAGGTGCATGGATCGTCGTGCAAATTGCACCGCTGGCCACCATGTTTGCCTTTATGGTCGGGATCACTTTGGGCCTGCCTGCGGGTTACTATGGCGGTCGCTTGGATACGTTCCTGTCGTTTCTGGCAAACCTGATCCTGGCGTTCCCCGTGATCCTGCTGTTCTATCTGCTGGTCACACCGGAAATCGTGGCAACTGGGGTGCCGAACTACATGGCGGCAGTGCTGTTTGTGTTCCCAATACTGTTCCTTGCAGTTCTGCTGAACTCGCGGTTCTACACCCGCCCCACCTTCCGAACCCCTTTGTTGATCGGCGTATTGGGCATTGCTTTGTGGCTGTATCTGTCCCTGATTTCGACCGGCGGTTACATCATAAACACCGACAGCTATAGCATCTGGGGCTTGCCTACCTATCTGGACCTGTTCGACATTCCCGGAGGCATCCTGGTGGTGTTCGTCTCGGTTGTGTTTGTGAACTCGCCAACAGTGTTCCGTATCGTGCGGGGCCTGGCGCTGGACATCAAAACGCGCGACTACGTGGCGGCGGCTCAAACCCGCGGAGAAGGTCCGTGGTACATCATGCTGTGGGAAATCCTGCCCAACGCGCGTGGTCCACTGATCGTCGATTTCTGTCTGCGCATTGGCTACACCACAATCCTGTTGGGGACTTTGGGTTTCTTCGGCTTGGGACTGCCACCGGAAAGCCCGGACTGGGGTTCGACGATCAACGAAGGGCGTAAGCTCTTGTCGATCTATCTGCACCCGGCCCTGCCGCCCGCGCTTGCGCTGTTGTCACTGGTTCTGGGTTTGAACCTGCTGGCCGACGGTCTGCGCGAAGAAAGTCTGAAAGACTGATGTGATCGAGGCCGGGGGGAACACTTCCCCCGGTTCCCCGAGATTTTAGCCAGATGATGGGGACACTCCCTGACTCTCGCGAGGAGAAACACAGATGAACAAATTGGCGGACTATGACGGGCCTATTCTAGAAATCGATAAGCTGTCGATTTCATTCTTTACCCGCCTTCGGGAAATCCCGGCCGTTATGGACTTTTCGGTGAGCGTACAACCCGGCGAAGCTGTCGGATTGGTTGGAGAATCCGGATGCGGCAAGTCCACCGTGGCGCTTGGGGTTATGCAGGACCTTGGTAAAAACGGGCGGATTGTTGGCGGATCAATAAAGTTCAAGGGGCGCGATCTTTCCGAGATGACTGCGGACGAATTGCGCGACATTCGCGGCAATGAAATTGCGATGATCTATCAAGAACCGATGGCATCGTTGAACCCAGCCATGAAGATCGGCAAGCAGTTGATGGAAGTGCCGATGATTCACGAGGGTGTCAGCTCTGACGAAGCTTATGCCCGCGCTTTGGAAGTAGTCACTGACGTTCGCCTACCTGACCCTGAGCGGATGCTGAACTCTTTCCCGCACCAGCTTTCGGGAGGTCAGCAGCAACGGATCGTCATCGCCATGGCGCTAATGTCAAAACCGGCTTTGTTGATCCTAGACGAACCTACGACCGCATTGGACGTGACGGTCGAGGCCGCCGTAGTCGAGCTGGTCAAGGATTTGGGTAAGAAATACGGCACCTCGATGCTGTTTATCTCGCACAATCTGGGGCTCGTTCTAGAAACCTGCGACCGGCTGTGCGTGATGTACTCCGGTGAAGCGGTCGAGCGTGGCTCGATCCACGATGTGTTCGACGAGATGCAGCATCCGTACACACAGGCTCTGTTCCGCTCGATCCCTTTGCCCGGCGCGGACAAGAACGCGCGTCCGCTTGTGGCTATTCCAGGCAATTTTCCCCTGCCCCACGAACGCCCGCCGGGTTGTAACTTTGGCCCACGCTGCGACTACTTCGAAGAAGGCCGTTGCGACGCACAGAACATCCTGATGGAGCCGGTGCCGGGCAATGACCGCCACCATACTCGTTGTTTGAAATTCAATGAGATCGACTGGAACGCTCCGATCACCGTGGGTGAACAGAAAGAGAAAGGCGAGATCGGACGCACTGTCCTTAAGATGGACAACCTCAAGAAGTACTACGAGGTGGCCGCAAATGCCCTCTTTGGCGGCGGTGACACCAAAGTTGTGAAGGCCAACGAGACGCTTAGTTTCGAAGCGCATGAATCTGAGACTTTGGCCATCGTGGGTGAATCCGGTTGTGGGAAATCCACTTTTGCCAAGGTGCTGATGGGTCTGGAAACCGCCACGGACGGCCAGATCCTGCTGGATAACCGCAACATCGAAGCTATGCCGATTGAGGAGCGCGACGCCAAGACCGTCGGCGAAGTGCAAATGGTGTTCCAGAACCCGTTTGACACGCTGAACCCGTCGATGACTGTTGGCCGCCAGATCATTCGCGCACTAGAGATCTTTGGCGTAGGCAAATCCGAAGCAGAGCGTAAAAAGCGGATGCTAGAGCTTTTGGATCTGGTGAAACTGCCCCGCGCGTTTGCCGATCGAATGCCACGGCAGCTATCTGGCGGGCAAAAGCAGCGCGTTGGTATTGCCCGAGCCTTTGCCGGTGACGCGCGGATCGTTGTGGCGGACGAACCAGTATCGGCCCTCGACGTATCCGTACAGGCGGCGGTAACTGATCTGCTGATGGAAATTCAGCGGGAACATAAGACAACGCTGTTGTTCATCAGCCACGACCTTTCAATCGTCCGCTATCTCAGCGACAGGGTAATGGTTATGTACCTCGGCCATGTGGTGGAACTGGGCACAACCGATCAGGTCTTTGCGCCCCCTTATCATCCCTATACCGAAGCTCTTCTGAGCGCCGTTCCTATCGCGGATACGTCGATCGAAAAACAACACATAGTGTTGGAAGGGGATATCCCCTCGGCAATGAACCCACCTCCGGGTTGCCCGTTCCAAACCCGCTGCCGTTGGAAGTCGGAAGTGCCGGGTGGGATGTGCGAACGCGACGTGCCGCCGGTGAAGACATTAGAAGATGGGCATCAGGTTAAATGCCATCTGTCCGAGGAAGTTCTGGCCCGGATGGAACCCGTCATCAAGATTGCGGCTGAATAGCCTTTGGAACAGCTAAGCAGGGGCGCCGTCATTAGACTGGCGCCCCTGTCATATTTCTGAAAGCCTCTTCGAATAGCGCTCAAACCCCGCCATTCGTGACCATATTTTTTGAGAGCATTTTATGACTTTACTCGGCGATCGCCGCGCGCGTGCCATTTTGGGTCTGCACTTATCCGGAACCTTCTGCGCCAGTATGATGGCCCCGTTCATTCCGTTCTTTATTGTCCAGGAATTGGGGCATCCCCCTTGGCAGATCAGCATCTACAGCGCTTTGGGCATTTTACTGACAGTGTCTTTCAATCGTGTATTTGCTACACGACTAGACAAAGGGCAACGTTTCGCACCATTGGTCGGGGCGTCAATTACCGGATACATGATCGCTTTGGTATGCGTCCTGATTTGGCCATCATATTGGACGTTGGTTTCCATCTGCGTTTTGGGCTTTAGTCTCAGCAGCAGTTCTCTCTCCACGATGTACAGTTTTGGCCGGATCAGCGCCGAGCGGTACGGCTTTGAAATCGCTCCATTCAATGCATGGCTGCGTGCCATGACCTCATTGGGATGGATGATGGGGCCAGCCCTCGCATTCTTCATTTCTGGTCAATGGGGACCGAACAAGACCTTTATTGCGGCTTTGATGACGGCATTTGTTTGGGCGTTTCTTTGGTGGAGGACCATGCCCAAAGATGCGCGTTCGGAAGTTTCGGAAAAACCCAAATCGAGCCTTAGCGGGGCCGATCAGATGCTTTGGCTGGCTGTGACAGCATGCCTATTATTTTCGACCGCCCACGTTCTTTGCAGTAGTGCCCTACCCTTGTTTTATGTACGCGAAGCCGGATTACCCAGCTTTGCCCCGGGCTTGTCATTTTCAGTTAAGACGGCAACTGAAATTGTAGTCATCCTGGCGACCTCCGTGTTGCTTCGCCGGATCGCGCCACTAACGAGCCTAGTTTTTTCTGGATGCCTTGGCCTATGTGCATTCCTGCTTCTGTCTCAGGTGTCTGGCATCAGCACAATGGTCGTTGGAGCCGCATTGGAAGGCGCGTACTATGGGTTGTTCGCTGGGGTCAGCCTTACTTACGTTCAGAGCTTTGCAAACGGACGCATGGCGCGTGCCAACGCGCTGTATGTAAACAGCCTGTTCATAGGAGCCTTGGCGGCTGGCCCTTCAGTTGGCTTAATCGCGCAATTCAGCAGCTTCCAAACTGCAATTTTTGCGGCGTGCCTGCCAATGTTGTGCGCTCTGATTGTACTGGCGGTAACGTCCAAGACCGGGAGGCACAGCAGTAATAGCGAAACCTAAAGACGGCATTTACCCGCCCCAAATCACCCGAACATAGTTTTGAGTTTCTTTGTAGGGCGGTACACCACCATGCTTTTCAACCGCTTTTGGCCCAGCATTGTAGGCAGCCAAAGCCAGGCGCCACGATTTAAACTTACGGTATTGCCACGACAAATACCGTGCGCCGCCTTCTAGATTTTGCTTGGGATCATGTGGGTTCACGCCCAAAAGTTGCGCTGTTCCCGGCATCAATTGTGCAAGCCCTAAGGCGCCTTTGTGGGACACAGCCCGCGGGTTCCAGCCGCTTTCCTGTTGGACAAGGCGCAGGAAAAGCTCTTCGGGCACATTATGCTTGCGCGCGGCTTGACGGGCCAAAGTCATATATTCACCGCGATATTTTCCGGTATAGCGCTTGCTAAACTGGGGTTGAGCCGTCTTAGGCTTCAATCGCTCAGAATCCCGGTACTGCGAAGCCGCACGTGAGTCCAAGATCTTGGATTGTTTAAGGAAAATGTCCTTACGACTTTTCGTCGACAAAGTATCAGCCGCAGCTGGAACTGAGACCAGCGCAAGATACACAATTGAAAAACCACTAACCAGAAAACGCATTAATGCCAATCTCGCTCGTCCAGTAACCCGACTAAGTATAAATATTTCAGTTAAAAATGAAAGCATAGTGAACAGCGCCTGAGAATTTTCCTGCCCACTGTTGCCCACATCAACTGTGTTCCAACCCCGCTGCAGTCCGTATAGGGTCGCTCAGAGACAACGCGCCAGATTCGGGCGCATCCAAACCAGTTAAGAACGGGGAAATACATGGCGGGTTCAGTCAACAAAGTCATTCTGGTCGGAAATCTTGGCCGCGATCCCGAGGTCCGGTCGTTCCAGAACGGCGGTAAGGTTTGCAATCTGCGCATCGCCACCTCTGAAACTTGGAAAGACCGCAACACCGGAGAACGCCGCGAACGAACTGAGTGGCACTCGGTAGCGATCTTTTCCGAGCCATTGGCACGGATTGCCGAGCAGTACCTGCGCAAAGGCAGCAAAGTGTACATTGAAGGCCAGCTGGAAACTCGCAAGTGGCAAGACCAATCCGGTCAGGACCGCTACTCGACAGAGGTAGTTCTGCGCCCCTATCGCGGTGAACTGACCTTGCTGGATAACCGCGGTGAAGGTGGCAGCGGAGGCGGTTACGGTGGCGGCCAGTCGAGTGGCTACGGCGGCGGCCAGGCTGGTGGCGGTGGGGGCTATGGCGACCCATACGGAGCACCGTCCAGCGCCCCTGCTCCTGCATCAGGCGGCATCGACGACGACGAAATTCCGTTCTAAATCTAACGAACGGTTTAGTCGTCTTTACGTCATTTTTGACTACTCAGGGCTGGCAATCGCCAGCCCTTTTCTTTTGCTTAAACTGCAAGTTTTAGTTGAAAGCGGCCAGCAGACGGAAAGCACGACTTTGCTTTTCAGTTTCGGCAGTCCGGTATCGGCTATGCCCCCCCCTCAAGCACCGAACCTTTTCTGAGCAACGTCTGCGCGAACCCTGCTCAAATTCTGCACATTTTCAAATCCATAACACCTAAGACCGAATAATTTGAAACGAGCGTCATCATGAACATGAAACTGTGGAAAGACTGGGTGCTTCTCTGGGCTGTAGTCCCAATAGCACTGTCTTTTTTTCAGATGGCGATCAACAAGCAGATCAATGCAGAAGATCCATTGGCTCAACTTCACCGAATAGGTACTTTCCAAGTCTTCGCCTGTTCGCTGGCTATCTTGCTGGCCGCCCCGTTTTTTGTCCTTAAACACCACGTCCCACGATATGGCATTGGGCTTCACTTGTTATCTCTTGGCACAATCATCGCTGGTTGGATTTTAGTCCTTTGGATGGGGAGCGACTACTTCGTTGATGGATTGCATCGGTTGAGAACTGGGCTTTCTTCCGAAGCCCGCAAACTTTCATTTGAACCACCGATACGGATGTTAGACATCCTTACGTTGCCTTGGTGGAAGCTCTACTTATCGACGCTGGCCTATACAGCCATTACGTTTGGGGGTCCGGTTCTGCTCATATGTCTTCTTTCTCAAAGCGTTCGCTCATTTGGCACCGTCATGGTGTTCGTCCTCCTCGCCGGCCTTGTAACTGCTACGTCCAACACGCTTTTCGGAATTTTTGACATTCGCGAGCTGACCTTTTGGCGACTGAATGGACAAGATTGGTGGAAACGCATTTCAGCAATCGCAACCTGGTCAGCCTCGTCCGCAATTGGTGCAACAATCAGCTTCATCGGACTAAACAGCGTTCTGTCTTCGGACCAAGAGGCACCCGTTCGAGTAAAAGGTAGCAAGCCAAAACCGTGTTGTTCCGCACTGATGTTGTCGGCGGCCACTGCAGTAACTCTCTGGGCTGTAATTTGTTCCATTGACTACATTTCAGGTCCAAAGGGCTTTCGTTCAGGCTTTGCCGAGTTTCGCAAATACCTGACCATTCGCCCTTCACAAGATACGTTTTCCGGGCAAGAGATACTTCGGTTTTCGTATGTCCTTGACGCACCAGCCTACGAGTTTCCAAATCCAAATTTCGTAAGCTTTCGCCTCGCCCCAGATGAAAGAACGGCAGTCCTTTTGGAGCAATACGGTAAAAACCAAGGGCAACTTGCGATTTACGGTGTTGTGTCCGGCAAAAGACTTAGACCTTTGGGCGAACCACTCGCGAGATATGAGCGTTCCTCTTACCTGTGGAATAAATCAGCAGAGTATCTCGCGGTTCGTTCTCGGGGAGCACTGCGCGAAGACCAACGTTACAAGCGTTACGAAACGAAGATCACGTTATACAAGTTGCCGGATTACCAAATGGTCGCGCAGTGGCAATCCTCTGCTATTGGCTGTCAGTTTCCGGTGGCTGAACGGAACGGTTTGTTCTTCAACGATCGGGATGAGTTGGTCGTCATTTGTTATGATCCACCTAAGAACGCTGAGAGCATACTGGCGGTTACTCTTTCGTTGCCGGGTCTCGAAGTGGTTCGCTCAAGAAAACGGCTTGGTGTTGAAAAGCAAGGCTGGATGCGCCCAATCATACATTTGGAAAATGCCACATACATCCCAATGGTTGTCAGCGGAAACGACGGTGGATTTTTCCTATCCAATCTCTCTGACCCGGCTCAAAATATCATTTTTGATAATCCGCTCCGACTAGATCGAGGTGGGCGCCTAACTTTCCAAGGTTTCTCCATCAACGAAACAGAGCCAGAAACGATCCGGCTGACGTTCTGTGGCTCAATTCAGGATGTCTCAAACCCTCCTTACCATCATTCCGATGCGGTATGGGGCCCTTCCTTTTGCCGACGGTTACTCTACGACCGCGACACTGGATCCTTGGCGGGTTTTGTTGACGGTGAAGAAACTCGTATCCCAAGGAAAGCGCCAAGAATTCGAGAATTCCCTTTCGTCCAAGAAAACTTGGAAATCGTCGGGGTGCTCGACAGTCTCGACAAGGCGGGAACGCTAGTCGTCAAATCTCGTGAAAGCGGTGCAATTCATCAAATCATCCGAAGCACGGCGCAGATACCCTTTGCCGTGTCTCCTTCGAACGGGCTTTTGTTCACAAATCGCCTCGATGAACGGAAAATTGCAGTCTATCGGGTTGAGAGTGTTCGGTAGCCAACATACCCGCCAGCTTCATTTTTGCGGTTAAATAAACAGGCGCCAGTTTCATTAACGGAAAAGAACCTTGTTAAGCTTGGCGCCTTCGTATCGCAAACGAACGATTGTATGGCTTTGGCAAATAGCACACGAGTTTGCAGGTAAGTGCGCACGCGCTCAACTGTCAGCCCTTCGTGTCCATCGTTTCAAGCTCGATTTTCGCAGGCTTTGAACAAACCGGCCTGCAAAGTGTCGATACGCAGCCATTCCGCTTTAGATTAAGTCTCAACATATAAACGCTGACAAACACTTAATCCCGACATACTAATAAGCGATCTCATTCACGAACGCTCGCACAGCGGTGTGCACTTCAGGCGCAACTATGCCAAAACAAACGGAGTTTCGCGATGACATGGTCCTTCTCACTCGGTCGGCTGCTCGGGTCGGAACTGAGGGTTCACGTCACATTTTTTCTATTGCTGGCATGGGTCGGATTTGCGGCCTACTCCAGCGGCGGTGTACCTGCCGCAGTTGAGAACTTGATCTTTGTTTTGGCGCTGTTTGCGTGTGTTGTCGCACATGAGTTTGGCCACGCGCTGATGGCGCGGCGATATGGAATAAAAACTCCGGATATAACTCTTTTGCCGATCGGCGGCCTCGCCCGCCTGGAACGCATGCCTGAAAAACCGATGCAAGAAGTATGGGTCGCCCTGGCCGGACCGGCAGTCAATATCGTGATCTGGATTGTCCTTGTCGCTCTTGGGGCAGGAATGCCACTTGAGACGATGGCCCAAATTGAATCCACTGGACCCGGCCTTTGGAACCGTTTGGCCTATGTGAATTTGCTGTTGGCAGCTTTCAACATGATCCCCGCCTTCCCAATGGACGGCGGCAGAGTACTGCGCGCTTTGCTTTGCCTGAAGATGGACCGAGTAAAAGCCACGAAACTTGCAGCCATCTGCGGCCAGATCGTTGCCGTAGCCTTTGTTTTCTGGGGGCTCAGTTCAGGGAACCCAATACTTGTTCTTATCGCTGTGTTTGTTTTTATCGCCGCTACTTCTGAAAGTCAGGATGTTGCTATTCGATCAATCGCTCGGCGGGTTCTGGCCCGAGACGCCATGATCACTGAATTTCACGCCTTGTCCCCTGGAGACACATTGGCCACTGCGGCTCAGGCCGTCATTCATACGACACAGCACGAGTTTCCCGTGACAGATGCGGACGGGGCGTTGTTGGGTTTTGTAACGCGAGACCGGTTATTCACCGCCCTGGCCGAGGACAGCCCACGTTCGGATCCGGCCACCTCGATCATGGTCACCGACATCCCGACAGTTGAATTGACCACAGGGCTTGAGACTGTTCTGGACAGTTTGCACAACGGGGCTCCGGCCATCGCAGTTTGTACGAAAGCCGGAAACATGGTCGGTTACATCACGCGTGAAAACATCGGTGAGTTAATGGTGATCCGAGGGCGGTGATCAAACAGTTGCCAAAGCGTCTTCTAGCACCGACAAAACGGCCTCACGCGGTACGTCCGAAGTAACGAAGGCCTGACCGATCCCGCGCGCCAGAATAAACCGAAGTTGACCGTCGATAACCTTTTTGTCCTGCGCCATCAGATCGACCAACGCGCCGGCACCGGGTAACTCTCCTGGAATGTCGGCTAGGTCGGTTTTCATGCCCATAGCACGCAGGTGCGCTCGCACTCTGCTTGGGTCTTCTTGAGAACACAGCCCAAGGCGCGACGACAACTCGAATGCCAAAGCGCAGCCGATGGCAACACCCTCACCATGCAGCAGGCGGTCTGAGTACCCAGTGGCAGCCTCAAGCGCGTGGCAGAACGTATGGCCAAGGTTCAACAAAGCCCGGTCTCCCTGCTCGGTCTCATCACGGGCAACGATGTCTGCTTTCATCTGAACCGAACGCGTCACAGCGCGAACCCGCGCAGCCATTTCCCCACCAGAAACGTCAGGACCGTTTGCCTCAAGCCATTCAAAGAACGCGGAGTCCCCAAGCAGCCCGTATTTGACGACTTCACCGTAGCCCGACAAAAAATCCCTTTGGGTCATCGTACCCAACACCGAAGTGTCGGCCAGAACCAGCGAGGGTTGATGAAATGCACCAATGAGGTTCTTGCCCTGAGGTGCGTTTATTCCGGTCTTACCCCCCACCGAGCTATCGACCTGTGCCAAAAGAGATGTTGGAATCTGAACGAACCTTACACCGCGTCGCAACACTGCGGCGGCAAATCCAGCTAGATCGCCAATGACACCCCCACCCAGAGCGACGACAACATCGCGGCGTTCGACCTTTTCGGCCAGCAACCATTCAACCGCGCGCTCAAAATGTGGCCAGCTCTTTGTGGATTCACCTGCGGGCAACGCTAGCGCCGACATTTCGATTCCCGATTTTGCTAAACCGTCACTCAGTGCCTCCAAATGCAAAGCTGCAACATTCTCGTCGGTGAGAACGGCTACTTTCGGACGGTGCAGTAAAGGCGCAATCCGAGCGCCGGATTCCGCTAGCAACTCCGGGCCGATTTCTACGTCATACGAGCGTTCGCCCAGCTCTACATGTACGGTTTGATGCATTTATTTCCGTTCCAAAACATCGGGGCGTGTCGCCAAAGCCACCAGCACCCTGTCCACCATATTCTCGATCGAGGTTTCGCCATCGGAATCCGCCACCAGATCAGCCTGCGCATAAACTGGCACGCGCTCGTCGTACAAGGCGCGCAAAGTCGCACGAGGATCGGAGGTACGCAGCAATGGACGGGTATCCTTGTGTTTAACGCGGTTCCACAGCACATCCAGATCGGCCCGTAACCAGACAGATGCACCTCGCTCGGTAATCATCGTACGGTTTTGCTCTGCCAGAAAGGCGCCGCCGCCGGTCGAGAGGATGCCTTTTTCTTCCTCAAGTAGTCGACCGATGACTTGCGTTTCCTTCGCCCGAAAAAACGGTTCTCCGTCGCGTTGAAAAATCTCAGGGATAGTCATATTCGCCGCTGATTCGATCTCAGCATCGCTATCTAGGAACGGAACGGCGAGTCGTGCCGCCAATGCTCGCCCAACAGCTGTCTTTCCTGCTCCCATCATTCCGACAAGAACCACTGTTTTGTGCAAGACAAAGCCCGAGACCGGGTTCGAGCTTTCAGTGTTATGCTTAATTTCGCTCATTTAACCGTGAATGACGTGATCTTACGGAAAATGCTAGCTATAACTATGACAAAAGAGAAAATTGGGGCAGCGTTGAGCAATGGGCCGACTTGTTAAGTTCCTGTTATATTTGATTTGCCTGTGTTTTATCGGGCTGGTGGCATACGCCTACTTAGGAGAATTCTTCGGCGCTGACTTCTCGGCACCGCAAGATGAAGTTCGGGAGCCGGTAATCCTGAATGTCGAATAAGGCCGCAGTGTTCGCTCTGTTTCTGGCCGGATCGGCGCAGGCACAGCAGGAACCACTCTCTGTCATCGACTGGTTGAACAACCCGCCGGAAAACCTGCCGGGAACGGTTTTGCTTGAACCACCGGTTTCGCAGAGCGGCAATAGACCGGATGTTGAGGTTACTCCGCTTGAGGCGCTCTCGCCCCCTCTTGGTCTGGTTTCATCGTCTGTTACCGGGTTGCCCATCGACATGTGGCAAAGCAGCGACCCTGACCGACTGGCTCAACTTATCGCGCAAGTGCCTGTAAGATATAACCCAGCGATGCAGCGCCTGCTGTTTACTCTCTTGCTGTCCGAAGCACGTGCTCCTGCCGAACCAGGTGCTCAAGACGCACTCTTGTTGGCGCGCTTGGATCGGCTGATGCAACTTGGGGCCGCTGATCCGGTTCAATCGCTGGTGCAATTGGCCGGCCCAACTGACAGTCGAGCCCGCTTCAAGCGGTGGTTTGACGCCACCCTGCTGACCGGGGATGAAGACCGCAGCTGCACCGCTCTGATCGCGCAACCGCACTTGTCGCAAGACTACTCAGCGCAGATATTTTGCAAGGCTCGTCGAGGTGATTGGGCCTCAGCCGCGCTGACACTCGAGGCCGCCCACGCCCTACAAATTCTTTCTCAAGAAGAGTTGGACGTACTGGATCGCTTCCTTAGCCCTGAACTTTTCGAAGACGCCGAGTACCTTCCACAACCCGATGATCCGGATCCACTGAGTTTCCGCCTGTTCGAAGCAATTGGTGAACGTCTGCCTTCAACCCCTCTTCCAAGGGCTTTCGCAAACGCCGACTTACGTGATGTCGCGGGTTGGAAAGCTCAGGTCGAGGCCGCTGAACGTCTTACACGGATCGGAGCGTTGACGCCGAACCAACTGCTGGGCTTATACACCGAACGCGCGCCTGCGGCTTCTGGTGCAGTCTGGGACAGGGTTTCAGCAATTCAGAAGTTCGAAGAGGCGCTTGAATCGGGGAACACTGACGCTATTGCCAAAACTCTGCCGGCGGTTTGGGAGCAAATGCGAAGTGTCGGGTTAGAAGTACCATTTGCAGAGCTGTTCGCGGAACGCCTTTCCCAGATCACATTGGATGAACAATCTGCAGAAGAGCTGCGTTGGCGCATCCTATTGTTGTCTGAGCGTTACGAAACCGCTGCCCTTTTGCCGCCAAACCAGTCTCAGGACACTTTGTTCCTAGCAGCATTGGCGCAAGGCGATCCCGGGCGTGCACGCAGCCCCTCCCCCCTGGCAGACGCAGTAGCAGAAGGTTTTGCTTGGGCGGCTCCGATCCCTGCGGACATCGATGTGATGCTGTCAAGCGGACAGCTTGGAGAAGCCATTCTTGAAACGATGCAGCTGTTCGCACACGGAGCACGTGGCAATCTGGTTGATCTGACAGCCGCCATCGCCACGCTTCGCCGCGTTGGCCTTGAGGATACTGCGCGCCGAGCGGCACTGAACCTGCTTATCCTTCAGGATAATTGACCATGACAGCTCCGGCCTCACAAGAACTGTGGATTTCCACTTTTTTACAGGCCCAAGCAGCCGAACTGGGGGCCGCAACAAATACGTTATTGGCGTACGGTCGCGACCTGAAAGATTTTGCTTCTTGGCTCGAGCGGCGCAAAACCGGGTTCTCCGACGCAGACCGGGACCAGATAGAAGCGTATCTAGTCGATTGCGATGCGCAGGGACTGTCGCGTTCTACCCGGGCGCGCAGGCTATCTGCGATCAAACAGGTCTACCGTTTCGCATTCGAAGAAGGATGGCGCGAAACCAACCCTGCCATACAGATCAAAGGACCGGGTCGCCATAAACGCCTTCCGAAAACGCTGGACGTGCCCGAAGTAGATCGATTGCTGCAAGCTGCCCGCCAGACAGGGCGCACAGAGTCTGACCGCGTGCGTAACGCATGCCTGATGGAAGTGCTATACGCCACGGGAATGCGGGTCACCGAACTCGTATCACTGCCTGTCTCCTCTGCTCGAGGGGATCCACGGATGCTATTGGTGCTGGGCAAAGGCGGCAAAGAGCGCATGGTCCCTCTTTCTCCACCGGCTCGCGACGCGCTGGCCGCTTGGCTCTCGGTTCGGGATGAGAACGAAGATGCGTTGGTTGCAAATGGTGGTCAGAGATCCAAGTATCTGTTCCCCTCGCGCGGAAAATCCGGACATCTCACACGCCATATGTTCTTTCTGCTCGTGAAAGAACTGGCTGTTCAGGGTGGGATTTCACCAGAAAAAGTAACCCCACATACTTTGCGCCACGCCTTTGCCACGCATCTATTGGCAAACGGAGCTGACCTGCGCTCGATCCAGACCTTGCTGGGCCACGCTGACGTCGCGACCACAGAAATTTATACTCATGTTTTAGACGAGAGGCTGGCAGAACTGGTGTTAGAGCATCATCCTCTGGCCAAAGAACAACAAGGCGAGGGCTAACCCCTTGATCCGGCGGCACCGCGCCCCCATAACGGATGCAGCTACACGAATAACCAAGGACCGATGGAACCCTCTTCTTCTCTGATCGACGGCGCATTCTGGTTTACCACAGGCGCCATTCTGCTTTTGCTTGTCCTGTCGGGCTTTTTCTCGGGTTCTGAAACGGCATTGACTGCCTCTTCGCGCGGCAAGTTGCGGGCGCAGGCCGACAAGGGGTCGCGCGGAGCGCAAAAGGCGCTGGATATCACCGATGACAATGAGCGGCTGATCGGCTCGGTCCTGCTGGGCAATAACCTCGTGAACATCCTCGCAGCCTCGCTAGCGACAGCGCTGTTCACAAGGCTTTTCGGCGAGAGCGGCGTGGCGCTTGCGACTCTGGTAATGACCCTTCTGGTTCTGATCTTTGCCGAGGTTCTGCCCAAAACTTACGCTATCACCAACGCGGAAAAAGCTGCCGCCGCCGTCGCGCCGATCATCAGCGTTGTGGTAACAGTTTTCTCGCCCATGGTTGCGGCGGTACGCCTGCTGGTGCGCGGCGTTCTGCGCCTGTTCGGCGTTCAAATCGACCCTGACAGCAACATCCTTGCCGTACGCGAGGAAATCGCAGGTGCTCTGCATCTGGGCCACTCCGAGGGCGTGGTCGAGAAAGAAGACCGCGACCGGATTTTGGGCGCGCTTGATCTTGGCGACCGTACAGTTGAAGAGATCATGCTTCACCGTTCGAATATCGAGATGATCGACGCTGACGATGCGCCCGAAGATATTCTTCAGCAATGTCTGAAAAGCCCACACACTCGCTTGCCAGTGTTCCGGGATGAACCAGAAAACATCGTGGGCGTTGTACACGCCAAAGACCTGTTCCGAGCCATGTACGCGCACGCAGGTTCGAGCGAAGATGACACCAATCGCCTCAAAGAGTTCGACATCTCGAAGGTGGCGAACGATCCCTACTTCGTGCCTGAAACCACGACGCTGGACGACCAAATGCGTGAGTTCCTGCGTATGCACAGCCACTTTGCTCTGGTGGTTGACGAATACGGCTCGTTGCGAGGTCTGATAACACTTGAGGATATTCTCGAGGAAATCGTCGGGGAAATTGCCGACGAGTTCGACATAGACGAAGACGTACCGGTGACACGCACAGAAGACGGCCAATTTCTGGTTGAAGGTGCGATGACGATCCGAGATGCCAACCGTGCGATGGATTGGTCTTTGCCCGACGAAGAAGCCAACACTATCGCAGGGCTAGTCATTCACGAGGCTCAGATGATCCCAGTGGTCGGCCAGGTGTTTTCGTTCCACGGATTTCGCTTCGAAGTCACTTCGCGCGATGGAAACCGAATTACTGAACTGAAGATCCGCCCGCTCTGATCTGCAATCTGCGACAAGCAATGTCGTGAACGAGACAGTACGCCCCGCTCTGCACTTGCAGTCTTCGTTCAAATCGGATGGGAGGCAGATCCATGAAGAGCACAACACAGGTAGCAGTAATTGGCGGCGGTGTCGTCGGGTGCTCGGTTCTGTACCATCTGACGAAACTGGGGTGGTCCGACGTCATGCTGCTCGAGCGTTCGGAGTTAACAAGCGGATCGACCTGGCACGCAGCCGGAGGGTTTCACACCCTGAATGGCGACACGAATATGGCTGCTTTGCAGGGGTACACGATCCGTCTCTACAAAGAGCTAGAGGAAATCACCGGCATGTCCTGCGGCTTGCATCATGTTGGCGGTGTGACGCTAGCGGATAATCAGGATCGGTTTGACATGCTCTTGGCCGAGCGCGCGAAGCATCGCTTCATGGGCTTAGAGACCGAAATTGTTGGCCCGGACGAGATAAAGAAAATCGCCCCAATCACCAACACCGACGGGATCATCGGCGCACTATACGACCCCCTGGACGGACACCTTGATCCATCGGGTACCACTCATGCCTATGCCAAGGCTGCCAGAATGGGCGGAGCGACGATCGAAACACATTGTATGGTACGCGAAACGCTCCAACGTCCCGATGGCACTTGGGATGTGGTGACCGATAAAGGCACGGTTCACGCAGAACACGTCGTCAACGCAGGTGGTCTATGGGCGCGTGAAGTCGGCGCGATGGCCGGTATCTATTTCCCCCTACACCCTATGGAACACCAGTATCTGGTGACGGACTCGATCCCGCAGATCGAAGCGATCATTGACGCCGGTGGCGAGCACCCTCACGTCATGGACCCAGCTGGTGAGAGCTACCTGCGTCAGGAAGGTCGGGGCCTATGCATTGGGTTTTATGAACAACCCTGCAAACCTTGGGCGGTGGACGGAACTTCGTGGGAGTTCGGTCATGAGTTGCTGCCCGACGATTTCGACAAGATCACGGATAGCATTGAATTTGCCTATAAACGGTTTCCAGTTCTGGCCGAAGCCGGAGTGAAATCGGTGATACACGGACCTTTCACCTTTGCGCCGGACGGGAACCCTCTGGTCGGCCCTGTGCCAGGTGTGCGCAACTATTGGTCTGCCTGCGGTGTCATGGCCGGATTCAGCCAAGGCGGCGGCGTTGGTCTGACGCTGGCGCAATGGATGATCGAAGGTGAACCCGAACGCGACGTGTTTGCTATGGATGTGGCACGGTTCGGCGACTGGATCAGCCCAGGTTACACCAGACCGAAAGTAATCGAGAACTATCAAAAACGGTTCAGTGTCGCCTACCCCAATGAGGAACTGCCCGCTGCGCGCCCTAACCGCACGACTCCGATGTACGACATCTTCAGCGATCTCGGCGCGGTATGGGGTCAGCAGTACGGGTTGGAGGTGCCGAACTATTTCGCGCAAGACGGCGAGCCCGGATACGAAACACCATCATTCCGCCGATCTGACGCGTTCGCGGCGACAGCTCGCGAGGTGCGCGGTGTTCGCAACGGCGTCGGTATCAACGAAGTCCACAATTTCGGAAAGTACCGCATCACGGGTCCCAATGCGCGCGCTTGGCTGGATCGGATCATGGCCGGGCGCATCCCGCAGCCCGGGCGGGTATCCTTGACGCCGATGCTGTCGCCCAAAGGTAAGCTGATCGGGGATTTCACCGTCTCATGCCTGAGAAAGAGCGAATTCCAACTGACCGCATCTTACGGAGCTCAGGCGTTCCATATGCGCTGGTTCTTGCAGCACCAACAGGACGGCGTGACCATCGAGAACATCAGCGACCAGATGAATGGTTTTCAGATCGCAGGTCCAAAGGCGGCGGAGGTGCTGTCTGCCTGTACCCGCGACGATGTCTCGAACCTGCGGTTCCTCGACGTGCGACTTATGACTGTTGGCATGACCGACTGCATTGTGCAGCGCGTCAGCTATACCGGAGATCTTGGGTATGAGATCTATTGCGATCCAATGGCGCAAAGGCAACTTTGGTGGACGCTTTGGAACGCAGGTCAGAAACACGGTATGATGCCATTTGGCATGCGCGCCATGATGAGCCTTCGGCTGGATAAGTTCTTTGGCTCTTGGATGCGCGAGTTTTCACCGGATTACACAGCGGCGGATACTGGTCTGGACCGCTTTATTTCCTTCTCCAAAGACACTGACTTCATTGGCCGCTCGGCCGTCGAACTGGAACGTTCCGAAGGACCAACGCGCACACTGGTAGCCTTTGAAGTCGATGCCGACGATGCTGACGTCAACGCTTATGAACCGATATGGCTAGATGGCGAAGTTGCTGGATTCTGTACGTCAGGCGGATACTCGCACCATGCCGAGAAATCCATCGCAATGGGTTTTCTGCCAGCAGGCCGGGCAACTGAAGGGTTGGAAGTCGAGATCGAAATTCTCGGCCAGATGAGAAAAGCCCGCGTTATTTCAAAGCCTTTGTTCGACGCGGATGGCGCGCGTATGCGGGGATGACTTGCGCCCAATCCGGCGGCAAAGTGGCGCCATGACACAGATTCCCATCATTCTGCTGGCCGCCGGACAATCCAGCCGCATGGGCGGTACGGATAAGTTGATGCAAACCGTGGACGGTGTACCCTTGCTGCGTCGTTCGGCAACAATTGCACTTAAGGCCGGGTCGGTATTTGTTGCGCTACCTCCCTTTCCGCACCCGCGCTACGACGCATTAGAGGGGCTGGATCTCTCTAAGATTGAAATCGCGAACGCTGACGAAGGGATCAACGCGAGCTTGCGTGGAGCCTTAGCTCAGATTCCAACAGATTCCCGTGCGGTCATGGTTTTGCTGGCCGACTTACCCAATATCACCGCGGATGATCTTGCGGCTGTTTTGAACGCTGTGCACGCCAACCCGAACAGTTGGATCTGGCGCGGTGCAACCGAATCCGGCAAACCTGGGCATCCAGTAGTGTTTGATCGCAGGCTATTTGGCCAACTCAGCAGTTTATCCGGCGACGAAGGCGCACAAAGTGTGGTGCGCTCAAATTTGAACAAAGTGCACCTGCACAACTTGCCTTCGAACAACGCTCTACTAGACCTTGATACGCCCGAAGATTGGGCCGCATGGAAAGCGAAACTAGAACGCTGAAAAGAACACGGCCCGGTCGATTAAGACCGGGCCGGTTGCCCAAAACAGGACTACCACTTTTCATCAATCCTAGAAACGCGGCCAGAAATGCCTAATGGCAAAATGGCTATTCCGCTGCCGAACCTAAACAAGACCCCCTCGTTAACATGCCGCTCAGCGCTTCCAGTGACTGTGACAAGCCTTTGGCACCCCCTAGTGCCATCGGCTCCCCCTCGCTTGGGCTCTTTCATCGTCACCGATCCAGCGCCTTCAAACAACGTAAAATTAGAGAGAACGGTTAATTTTGCGGGTATCAGAATGGTTTTTCCGCAACAATTATTACGCACCAATTCAACCCTAAGGTGAGGTATGCATTTTAATGAACTTGTGAAAGCCAGCGTTTTGTACAAAAACAATGAACACGCGAACCTTCAAGTCAACATTTATTGACCAAAGGAACGGTCGCATCACGGTCCGAAAACAACCATAAGATGAATGAGGAAATTTCAACCAGATCCGCGATCGATTTGTTAACGAAAATGATTCAATTCAACTCTTTTCAGGGTTTGACGTCCAGATCGGCAACAATCCTCCGATTCGTGACGCATGATTCGCGCAAATCCTCCGATTCCCGCCCCAAGCTTGGGCGCATAGAACCGAGCCTTTATGGCAAAATTAAGATTTCTTAACAAATCACTCAGGAAACACCCAGACTGATACCGCATCTCCTGCTTCAACGCGCGGACGCAATCGCGTGGAATAAATAGGAGACAAAAATGAGCATCCGCAAATCCTCTCTTCTTCCCGGGACAACTGGCTGGCTCGGCATTGGCACCTTGAGTGCCGCGATGCTGGCGACAACCGCCCTGCCCTCGATGGCTGATGAGGCATTGGCCGACCTAGTTGAAAACGTTTCGCCGTCAGTCGTCACTATCATCGCAGAGCAGACTGCGGCGCCAGTGCCCGCTCGCGGTCAGGAATTCGATTTTGAAGGACATCCTTTTGGCGAGTTCTTTAAGCGTTTCGGAGCCCCCGAGGGTTTCAACGCGCCACAACGTGGACCTGCACAAGGTTTGGGTTCGGGATTTGTGTTGGACGAAGCAGGCTACATCGTCACTAACCATCATGTTGTAGACAACGCGTCGACCGTTACCGTACGCCTGAATGACAATCGTAGCTTTGACGCTGAGATCATCGGCACAGACCCACTGACCGACATCGCGGTTCTCAAGATCGACGCCGGTGAGAACCTTCAGGCAGTAGAGCTCGGTGACAGCGATGTTATCCGCGTCGGCGAGGACGTGGTCGCCATTGGTAACCCATTCGGCCTGCATTCAACCGTTACCACTGGGATCGTCTCGGCCAAAGGGCGTAACATCTCAGAGGGGCCTTATGCTGAATTTATTCAGACAGATGCAGCCATAAACAAAGGCAACTCAGGTGGTCCGCTGTTCAACATGGAAGGTGAAGTTGTTGGTGTTAATTCAGCGATTTACTCGCCGACTGGTGGCTCCGTAGGTCTCGGTTTTGCGGTGACTTCCAACATCGTCGAACACATCGCGGCCGACCTGCGGGATGATGGCCAAGTCAGCCGCGGCTGGCTGGGTGTGTCTATCCAGAACGTCAGCCCCGAAATAGCGGCAGCAATGGGCATCGATGCGTCAAGTGGTGCGTTAGTTTCAGACGTTGTCGCGGGAAGCCCGGCTGAGGGCGTCCTTGAACAAGGTGATGTAATTCTGACCTTCAACAACGAAGCCGTAGACTCCAGCAGTGATCTGCCAATCCTTGTCGGCACAACGAAAGTTGGCTCCGACAGTGTTTTGACCGTTTTGCGTGATGGCAAGGAACAGCAGTTAGAGCTGACTATCGGCCAACACCAAAGCGCCTCGGCAGAGATCGACAAATCGGTAGACGAAACAATTTCGGGTACTGCTTTAGGTGTCACTGTAGCTCCGCTGAACGAAACCAACCGTGCTCAGGTGGGTGTGGGCGAGAATGTCGACGGCGTTGTGGTTACTGACCTCAAGCCAGATAGCCCTGCCGCAAAAGCCGGCCTTCAGCGCGGCGATGTGATCGTTAAGCTTGGCGGCCAGGAAACCGCGACACCCGATGCACTGAAAGCCGCACTCGACAGCGAAAAGACCGATCCGGCTCTTGTGCTGATCAATCGCGGTGGAAACCAGATCTTTGTGGCGGTGGAAATCGCTTGATCTGACACCTGCGCGCGCCACGTGATGGGGAAATCTGGCGGGCGCCTCCTCGGCGGGTTTGAATTGTCCGCAAACCGCCGGGACTGCCGGGTGCGCTTCTCCGCACCCGGCAGATTATTTAGTCAAACCATGTGCTTTGCCGCAAATTTGTGTTTAAATCCCGTTAGAAAGGAACTCGCATTATGAGCCGTCGCCTGCTGATCGTCGAAGATGACGAAGACACCCGGGAATTCATCGCCAAGGGTTTTGGCGAAGAAGGTTATGTTGTCGAGCAAGCCGCTGATGGTCGCGAAGGCCTCTATCATGCGACCGATGGCGGATTTGATGCAGTCGTTCTGGACCGGATGCTGCCAGAGTTGGATGGCCTGTCCCTGATAAAGTCAATGCGTGCAGCAGGTTTGCAAACGCCGGTTCTGATGCTTACCGCCATGAGTGCCGTTGACGAGCGCGTCAAAGGGCTTCGTGCTGGCGCAGACGACTATCTGGTTAAGCCGTTTTCATTCCAAGAATTGCATGCCCGTATCGAGGCTTTACTGCGGCGCCCGCAAGAGGCTGAGGAATGCCCAACCCTGTCATGTCGCGACCTTGAAATGGATTTGTTGACCCGCAAGGTCACCCGCAATGGGCACGAGATCACCCTTACCCCGCGCGAGTTTCAAATACTTGAATTCTTCCTGCGCCGTAAGAACCGTGTGGTTTCACGCACTATGCTGCTGGAGGGTGTTTGGGACTACCACTTTGACCCAAATACAAATGTGGTCGACGTCCACATCTCAAAACTACGGCGTCAGTTGGACGAAGGCGGCGCGCCCCCGCTGATTGAGACCATCCGTGGGGCCGGTTACATGATATCTGATGGATAACCTGCGACTTTCGTTCAACAATTCCAGAACTCGCCTCGTTTTAGCCAGCATGGTCCTTAGCACATTGCTGACGGCAACGGTGCTGGCTCTGGTTTATGTCACAGCCAATCGCAGCATCGAAGGCGAGACTCGATCTGTTGTTTCGGCAGAGCTGACGGGCTTGGCCGATGAATATGAGCGTAGAGGTTTGATCGGCCTCATAACCGCAATCGAGCGGCGCATTCCTACGGCCTCGGAACGGGACGCATTGTACCTTCTAACTGACCGCTTCGGTGCGAAATTGACAGGAAACCTCAAGCAATGGCCCGAAGGCGTTACGGCCGGTAGCGGATGGGTCGACCTCGAACTCCGCCGCGCTGACAATGACCAACTTGTGCCAATTTCCGCCGCGTCTGTTCGGTTGCCTGGAGGTGAGCGCTTGTTGGTGGGACGCGATGCGCTGGCGCGCCAACAATTCGACCGTGTTTTGTTGAGGTCCGTTGGTATTGCACTTGGGATTGCGTTGGTTCTGAGTGTGCTGACTGGCTGGCTGTTCACCAGATTGGTGTTTTCACGCCTTTCTGACATCGCCAGCACTGCGGAAAACATCGTTTCGGGTGACTTGTCCCGACGCATGCCTCTCCGTGGAACCGGAGACGAGTTTGATCAGGTCGCAAGTACGCTAAACACTATGCTGGATCGCATCGAAGAACTGGTCAGCAATCTTCGCACAACCTCTAACTCAATCGCGCATGATCTGCGCTCGCCTCTTTCTCGGCTGAAACAAAGGGTTGAGGCCCTGTCTGACCCCGCAAAGACCGAACAAGAGCGTGAGATCGATGTCGCCAGAGCGACTACCGAGATTGATCACGTGCTACGCGTACTTGGCCAACTTACCGAGATTTCCCGGGCTGAGGCAGGTGTCGGGCGCGAGCAATTCGAACCCGTTGACCTACAGCAGTTGGTGGCCGATGTGGCTGAATTGTACGATCCCGTCGCCGCTGATCAAAATATCCAGATCGAGGTCACCGGAGCTGCCAACGCAATCCCGGGCCATCGCCCCCTGCTCTCTCAGGCGTTGTCTAACCTGCTGGAAAACGCGATGCGCTATGCGCCGAGTGATACTGCGATCACAATTACCCTATCCGAGGACGGCCCCTACACTTACCTGAGTGTCCGGGACTGCGGCCCCGGTGTCCCGGAGGAAGATCTTTCGCGATTGCAGATGCCCTTTGTCACACTCGATCCAGCACGCACCGAACGCAACGCTGGTCTCGGTCTAGCGTTGGTCGCAGCGATTTCACGTATGCACGGCGGCGACTTTGAGGCACGCAACTGCGATCCCGGGTTAGAGGTCACAATCAAGCTTGCCCGTAAGCCCTAAGTGGGCACCCCGTCAATCGCCATCGTTTTGTTTTTATAGCGTTTATCAGAAGTTACATCCGCACCGAACCATTCTGGAGGCTCGTATCCTTGTGCTTCAGCTTCGCTGTCAAACTCTACTTCAACCAGCCGCAGCGGTGCCAAGTCGCCCAAGAAAATGTCCAACTCAAATACGCGTCCATCGGACAGCTTTCCGGTGTAACGCTCTTTCTCAACCCGACGCCCATTTGTTTCTGGCCAAAAGGTCTCGAACTGTTCAGCCGAAATCTCAGCTTCGCGCTCAACCCGCACCAACTCGCCGCTTCCTTTGAGCGTTAGAAAGAACTTTTCGTCTTTCTGGCGAAGTCGCAATTCCGTGGAGTCATCCGGTGCTGTAAGATACCCCTGACGAACAACTGCTTTGACTGTGTTTCCTAGATCCGGAAGTTCAGTGACCAGAAACTTTCGTTCAATTTCGGTGCTCATTTATTTGAAACCACTCCGTTTTCCAGTTCATCATACAACGCCTGATAGGACGCTGCTGCGGCGCTTCGTGCGGCGTAAATACTAACCGGTGCGCGGTTCTGGCCCATTCGTTCAACATCTGCGGCGAACGGAACCTCAGTATTTAAGAACCGCTTGCGATATAGTTTTCGCATCTTGTCCATAGTGTCCTGATGCAAGGTCTTTCTACGCTGCACCATTGAGAAAAACGCCTTGATCTTCTTTTTTGGCAAACCCTGCTTATCGAAAAAACTAACAAGCTGATCAAACGTGCGCTCAGACAGAGTTGTTGGAATGACAGGCACGACGATCTGATCTGCGGCCTTGAAAATGTTCTCGGATAGAGTCGAGAAGTTCGGAGGGCAGTCCAGAACAATTACATCGTAGTCATTGCCGGCTGTTGTCAGAGCCTTTTTTAACCGCGAGCGTTTATTGCGCATACGCGACAGGAACACATCAAAGTCGCGGAAGGTCAGGTTTGCAGGCAAAACGTCAAACCTGTCGAAATCGCTGGCCCTAATCGAGTCTGTAAAGCGTTCTACGTCCTCAAAAAACCGCTCGTCTTTCAGCTTCTTTGACGGTTTTACGCGCAGGTAAAAGCCAGACGCGCCCTGGGGATCAAGATCACAAAGCAACACTGTGTAACCTGCCTGCGCATAGGCATAAGCAAGATTGACCGATGTCGCGGTTTTTCCAACACCGCCTTTGTTGCTGTAGCAGGCAATGATCTTCAATACTCAATCCTCCTTGCGGTGGAACAGTGTCCGGAACAGTTTTTGTATTTTCGGGCTGTCAAAATGCTGGAAATTGGCGATCACCCTCTCCCGTTCAGCTTTCTGACGTTGGTCGAGCACCGCGATCATCCCACCGACGGCCATTGCCAACTGAGCATTGGCCCGACCTTGCGCGTTGCTTTGGGTCGCGACGAAGTCCATCAGCGCTTCTTGCTGAACAGAACAATCGTTAAACAGCCCTAAGTTATCCTGAAGCTTTTTCAGAGGCTTAATGAGCGTTTTAAAGTCGCGTTTATCAAAAAGCGGACCAAAGAACTCCATCAAGTACCGCAGCTTTTTGCAGTCTATACGCAACTCATGGATCGTCTCGTCAGGCGTTTCCGGGGTAATAGCGCGCGCCAACTTGCAGACCTTTCGGTAGCGCTTCCAGATGAGTGCGCAGGCATACCCATATGCCCCCCGATCCGCATTTGGGCCGGGTTCTAACTTTTGGGCATCTTCAAACAACGCCGCCAACTCGTTCATCTGTTTATTGTATGTCTGGCTTCGAAATCGTTTGGATAAAGCGACTAATCCCTGAGTTCGCTCCTGCGAAAACTGCGCGAACATAGCCTCAGCGCCTTGATGAAGGTTGGGTGGTATTAATTTGAAAAAATTATCTTTTTCTAGAAGGTAAACATCCAAATCGCGGACACGCCCCGTGGGCGCCATCAGGTCAGAAAACTCGCGCTTTAGCACTGCAGTTTGTTCCGATGAAAACACGCCTTTAAAAAGGCTGAGTACGGAGCGGACACGGCGTAACGAGACGCGGTAGTCATGTAGAAACTCTGTGTCGATATCAGCGATTACACCCGCTTCATTCTGACGTGCGACGGAAATATAGGTGCCAATAATATCTGTCGCGACCTCTATCGAGGGCTCCTTGGTGCTAAGGACGACTTCGGGCTTGGCATTGTACGGAACACTACCGGGATACAGGCTTTCAAAAACCGTTTCAGCACCGTTTAGATCGCACCTCATATCACCTAGCGCCGAACAAACGGCTTTGAAGGCACGATCATAACCGCGCATCGGCTCAAAACTTAGAAGAGTGGCATGCCCTTCTTTAGTCGCCATAGACAGAAACAAACCGCGTACCTGCGTCTTTTGCAGGTCGTCCAAAACCACGAGCGTGCCGGTTTCGATCATGCCGGTGCCTAGGCTCATCAATGCGCGCAACTTCGGAAACCCTTGCAACGCAGTTCGAACTGGGCCCGCTGGAAGATCGGCTACAAACTTTCCTTTCCCAGCACAGGCTTGAGTAAGGGTCTCCCCTTGTCTCTGCACCAAATGCAATGAGCCCATTGTTTCGATCAAAAGGCGTCCCTCAGCCCTTAACGACTGGTCATGACAATCCAACAGATCAAAAGGCTGCGCGGAAGTCCGCGTCAGGGGCTGTGGCCTCAAGCCTTTAAGGTTTGAGCCAAACCCTTCCCAATCGAACTTGCCTGGCACACAGAAGAACTCATGCTTTCGTGCCATCAACAACACCCCTGCTTGGGTATTCCTAGGCCTTCACCAACCAGCACATCGATTGTCTTCAGAATACGCGCTCTCACAACGGGCGCTCTAATTCTCATGGCTTTCAGTACGTTGCAATCCAGTCCGAGCAACACGCTTTTTTTGCCCTTGCAAGGCTCTTCCGCGGCTTCCTTGTTCTTAGACATCGGCAACCTCATGACAGCATGTTGTTATGTGAGCGCATGCCCGACAATCTGGCAAGCCTGATTTAAATTTTCGCAGGGTAAGAGTTATCTGGTCATGTTCAAAAAACAACCTGATGACATCGCCCTAAGGCCTCAGTAAGAGTTTCCTATGTCCGATCCTGTTTCATCGATCCGCAACCTCGGCCCTGCATTTGAACAAGCGTGCGCGCGGGCCGGAATCCACTCGGCTCAGCAGTTACGCGAGTTGGGGCCGGATGCGGCATATGCCAAACTGCTCCAATACGGATCACGCCCGCATTTCATTGGATACTATGTTTTGGTGATGGGGCTTCAGGGGCGACCGTGGAACGATTGCAAGGGCGAAGAAAAAAAGGCCCTGCGCCAAAGGTTCGACGCAATCAAAGCCAGTGTCAGCGCTACACCTGAAACTCAGATGGTCTCGGAGCTGGATGCAGTTGGCGTACGAGTGTCCGCTGACGACCTCAAGCTCGTATAAAAAAGGCCACCCCCGTTTCCGGGAGCGGCCCAAAGATTCAATCTGATGGCAAATTAGCCGACCAGTTCGATACCCGAGAAGAAGTATGCGATTTCGACCGCTGCGGTTTCAGGAGCGTCTGAACCGTGGACCGAGTTTTCGCCAACCGATTCAGCGAACTCGGCACGGATGGTGCCGGCGGCCGCGTCTGCAGGGTTGGTTGCGCCCATGACTTCACGGTTCTTTGCAATGGCGCCTTCGCCTTCCAGAACCTGAACAACAACCGGAGCCGACGACATGAATTCGCACAGTTCGTCATAGAACGGACGCTCGGCGTGTACTTCGTAAAACTTGCCGGCTTGCTCTTTGGTCATGTGGATGCGCTTTTGCGCAACAATGCGCAGGCCAGCTTCTTCAAATTTGGCATTGATTTTGCCAGTCAGGTTGCGGCGGGTTGCATCGGGTTTGATGATCGAGAATGTGCGTTCCAGTGCCATGTCGGCCTCTCCTTACAATGTGGCGCGGGGTCCGCGCCGAAATCCATCGCGCGCCGCCTAACATGGTCTGTGGCTCATGAAAAGTGTTATGATGCCCTGCCCTGCTCTTTGCTGTTCAGATTGTGTCAGGCAGCGGGTCCAAACGGTCGACACGCTGAACATACAATACGGCGAGCAAACCGACGAAACTGCTTGCGCACATCATACTCAGAACCACGTACGGAGCGTTTTCAGGGCTGACCAAGGCACCCGTCATCGAGGTCAAGATGGCCCCCAATGCCACGACCAACGCTCCGGACAATCCGGCGGCGCTGCCTGCCAGTTTAGGTCTTACCGACATAACCCCGGCCGATGCGTTGGCGTTGGTCAGACCATTGCCAAACCCAACACAAATGGCCGCCCCAAAGAAAACCCACACACTTCCAAAGCCGGTAACAAACAAAACCAACCCCAAAAATGGCCCGGACGAAGCGACGATCCGCCCCATCAGGATCATTGTCGTCAGCCGAGTGCGCGCCGCGATCCTGCCGGTCACAAAGTTACCAACCATGAAGCCGCCGGTGATGATGCCGATACCCAAACCTAGCATCGCCGGGCTTAGATCGAACCAAGCAGCGGCAACAAGCGGCGCACCTGTGATGAAGCTGTAGAACCCTCCGATCGAGAAGGCTGCACACAAGGCATATCCCCAAAACCTGCGAGCTCGAAACAGGTGCGGGTACTCTCGAAATTGCGCGGCAAAGGTCGAGGACCTGTCCCTATTGGTTTCGCCCATATCGAACCACAATAGCGCCAAGAGCCCTGCCCCCAGCACCGAGTAGAGAACAAACCCGGAGCGCCAGCCAAAAGCCATATCCAATGCGCCGCCCAACATCGGTCCGAGCATCGGAGCCAGAGCCATAGCCATTGCAACATAGCCCAACTTACTGGCGGCTTCGTTCGAAGAGTACCGATCTCGGATCGAGGCACTGGACAGCACCGATCCAGCGACTACGGATGCTTGCAACAGACGAAACCCAAGAAACGGCCAGATCGTTTCTGATAGCGCACATCCCAAAGAAGCAATCGCAAAGACAGCCATGCAGATCAACAAAACAGGCCGGCGCCCGTAGCGATCCGATAGCGGCCCCATAATCAACTGCAACACAGCGGAAACCGCGAGGTATCCAGCGACCGAAAGATTCACGAGCCCATAGTCCACCCCGAAGTCTTCACTCATATGAGCCAAGGAAGGCAGGAACATATTCAGCGATAGCACGGATAGCGCCGTGGCAAAGATCAACGTGATCAAAGATGGGGGCGTCTGAGCCGCGCGCATGTCGAAAACCGTTTAAGAAAAGCAAACGAGACAGCGCTAACACATTGCTTGCACGTTGAACATGCTAAGCGTCTGGCGGCGGCACCACGGCTCTGCTAAGAGCGGCTCATGCTACGGATCGAAGACATCACCTATGCCGTTGAAGGCCGCCCCCTGTTCGACGGGGCCAGTGCAACCATCCCTGACGGCCACAAGGTTGGTCTGGTCGGGCGCAATGGGACTGGCAAAACCACCCTCTTTCGCCTGATCCGAGGTGAGTTAGCCTTGGAATCCGGCAATATCTCGATCCCGAAACGAGCTCGGATTGGCGGTATTGCGCAAGAGGTGCCGTCTTCGGATGTATCGCTGATCAACACGGTTCTTGCTGCTGATACCGAACGCAGCGCTTTGATGGCTGAGTCCGAAAGCGCCGAAGACCCTGCCCGCATCGCCGAGATCCAGACCCGTCTGGCCGATATCGACGCCTGGTCAGCCGAAGCGCGTGCAGCTTCGATCCTGAAAGGCCTGGGGTTTGACGACGAAGACCAGTTGCGCCCTTGTTCCGACTTCTCGGGCGGTTGGCGGATGCGCGTGGCACTTGCGGCAGTTTTGTTCTCTCAGCCCGATCTGCTGCTGCTGGACGAACCGACCAACTATCTGGACCTCGAAGGTGCGCTGTGGCTGGAAAGCTACTTGGCCAAGTATCCGCACACGGTAATCATCATCAGTCACGACCGCGGACTATTGAACCGGGCGGTGGGATCCATCCTGCATTTGGAGGACCGGAAGCTAATCTATTATGCGGTGCCCTATGACAAGTTCGCCGAACGTCGCGCAGAACGGTTGGCACAGGCGGAATCTGAAAACGCCAAAGCCAAGGCCCGCATCGCCCATTTACAAAGCTTTGTCGACCGTTTCCGATATAAGGCGTCTAAGGCTGTTCAAGCTCAATCGCGTCTGAAGATGATCGAGCGCATCCAACTGGTCTCGACCCCGCAAGAGGCTGCTCTGCGCGCGTTTTCCTTCCCCGAGCCTGAGGAACTTTCGCCCCCTATCATTCAGATCGAAGGCGGCGTGACGGGGTATGGCGAGACTGAAGTACTGCGCCGGCTGAACCTGCGAATTGATCAGGACGACCGCATCGCACTGCTAGGCAAGAACGGTCAGGGCAAATCGACTCTTTCAAAGCTTCTGTCCGATCGCCTGCCATTGATGGCAGGCAAAATGAGCCGCAGCAACAAGCTGCGCATCGGTTACTTTGCACAGCATCAAGTCGATGAGCTGCATGTAGACGAAACACCCCTGGATCACCTGCGCCGCCTGCGCCCGGACGAGGCACCGGGTAAATGGAGATCGCGTCTGGCGGGTTTTGGTCTGAATTCGGATCAGGCGGAAACGCTTGTCGGTCGTTTGTCGGGCGGCCAAAAAGCGCGACTCTCGCTGCTGATCGCGACAATAGACGCCCCGCATATGCTGATCCTCGATGAACCGACCAACCACCTGGATATCGAAAGTCGAGAAGCACTGGTCGAGGCACTAACCGCGTATTCGGGTGCGGTGGTTCTGGTCAGTCACGACATGCATCTGCTGTCTTTGGTTGCAGACCGGCTGTGGCTGGTTTCGGACGGAACAGTCAAACCGTTTGAAGGAGACCTCGAGACCTATCGTGCCACACTGTTGGCCCGCGACAAACCGGTCAAGGCAAAGCCGCAAGTCACAAAGCCGAAACGCCCCTCTCGCGAGGCAATGCTGGCCTTGCGAGCCGATTTGCGCAAATGCGAAGAACGGATCGAGAAGCTGTCGGATATGCACGACAAGCTTTCGACGAAACTGGCAGACCCAGCCTTGTACGAAGATGACAAAATCAATGACCTTGAGACTTGGAACCGCAAGTTCGCTGAGGTAGTCGAGGCTATGCAGAAGGCTGAAACTCTTTGGGTAGCCGCTGCAGAACGACTCGAAAACGCCGAGAACGCCGCATGATGGACATGGCCTTTTTCATCACCGCCTTCACGACGCTGTTCGTGGTGATCGACCCATTCGGAACCACGCCGATTTTCGTGGCGCTGACCCAGGACATGGACGCAAAGACACGTCGCAAAACTGCGATCCGCAGTTGCTTGACCGCCGTGTTCATCCTGATTGCATTTGCTGCCTTTGGTGAAGCTGTCCTAGGGTTCGTCGGTATCTCAATGGAAGCATTCCGCGTGGCCGGTGGTGCACTTTTGTTCCTGACCGCGCTTGATATGCTATTCGACCGCCGAACAAAAAGGCGTGAGGATCGAGCCGAGGAAGAAGAGCACCCGGACCCCTCCGTGTTTCCCTTGGCCATTCCACTGATCGCTGGCCCGGGTTCTATCGCCACAATCATTCTTCTGGCCGGGCAACATCCCGGAATTTTGGGCATTGCCGAAGCCTGCATCGTCATGCTGGCCGTGATGGCCGTGGTTCTGGCCTTCTTCCTGTCGGGCGGTTTGATCGCGCGCATACTGGGTAAAACAGGTCTGAATGTTCTGACCCGCTTGTTGGGTATGCTGCTGGCAGCCCTGTCGGTTCAGTTCATTTTGGATGGCCTCAAGGCCTTTGGTTTTGCGTCGTAAATCCCCATATTAGCTTAAGTGTAGTTTCTGGGGTTTTGGCATGGACGGCGACAGCATTGGACGTTTGGTATATCTGGTCGTACTCGGCGCTGCCGTTGTGGCGTGGTTCGTTTCGCAAAACCGCCAATCACTGAATAAAACGATGCAACAGGCGATGGCTTGGGTTTTTATTTTCGTCGGTGCGATTGCCGTTGTCGGTCTTTGGGAAGACATCCGCTCGACAGTAGGCCCTGCTCCGCAAATGACAGTCACCGGCGAAACGATCCAAGTGCCTCGCTCCTATGATGGCCACTATTACCTGCCGGTTTTGGTGAATGGAGAGCCGATTACCTTTCTCGTCGACACAGGCGCCAGCCAGATCGTTTTGAGCGAACAAGATGCCAAGCGAATTGGTATCGACCCTGACCAGCTAAATTACCTTGGCCGAGCCTCAACCGCCAATGGAGAGGTGCGCACTGCACCCGTCCGGTTGGACAGCCTTGAGCTGGGTCCGATCACCGACCATGGCGTCGCAGCCTGGGTCAATGAAGGCGATTTGCGTCAATCACTGCTAGGCATGGATTATTTGCATCGTTTCTCGAATATCCAGTTCACAGATGGCCGTATGATCTTGTCCCGATAAAGGGGGCTCGACAAAACTCCAGAATTGAGAACAAAATGTGAACATGCTAGAGTGGTGGCATGTCTACAAACCTTCTTGGCCGTAAACCCGCGCGTGAGGCGCCGGGACTGGCCCTGCATCCACAGATCACCCTGCAACTGGGTCGTGTGCACGAGGCTTGCGGCCCCGCCCGGCGCAGTTTTGCCATGTGGTTGGCCGGTCAGGCGCAGGGGCCGGTGCTATGGATTTCCCCCGCGTGGGAGCCCGGCCAACTGAACCCCGATGGAATGATGCCCTTTGCTGATCCTGCCCGGTTCCTGTTCGTCCGCCCTACCCGCGCCGAGGATCTACTGTGGTGTATGGAAGAGGCGCTGCGCAGCGGAGCTATTCCACTGATCATTGGTGACCTGCCCGGCGCACCCGGACTGACTCCGGTACGGCGCATGCATCTGGCTGCCGAACAGGGCGGCACGATGGGGCGGGCTCCGCTGGGCCTGTTGCTGACGCCCGGTGACGGCGGCGCGCAAGGGGTTGAGACCCGTTGGCACATGGCCGCGAACCATCAGGGTGAGGCCCGATGTTGGACCCTGACCCGTCGCCGCGCCCGCGCTCTTCCCCCGGTCAGTTGGCAAGCCACTCAGACCAAACCGCGCGCGGGACTGAGCCTGACGCGGACTGGTGCCGAAGATGCTTTGGTGTGACACCTCACAAAGTTAAGAAAACAAGTGACTGGCAAAAGCCTCACCCCCGCCCTAGCGTTTTTTTCATGAGCCACCCGATCCATGACAGCCGATACTCTTGGCTTAGACTGATAATCACGCTTGCCATTGCGATGGTAGCGAATGTCGGAATGTGGGCGGTAATCGTGGTAATGCCCGCCGTCGAAGCACAATTCGAGGCTGGCCGGGCCGAGGCCTCTTTGCCTTACGTATTGGCAATGATCGGCTTTGCATTGGGAAACATGTGGCTGGGCCAAATGGTCGATCGTCTGGGGGTAACCAGGGCATTGATCGGCGCTGCCGTTCTCAGCGCGATCAGCTATCTACTGGCGACGTGGGCTCCTAATATATTGCTGCTGTCGGTTGCACATCTGTTGCTGGGTCTTGGCACTTCGATCGGGTTTGGGCCACTGATCGCAGATATCTCGCATTGGTTTATGCGGCGACGCGGGATTGCGGTGGCACTAGTGGCTAGCGGAAACTATTTGTCCGGTGCCATTTGGCCCACCATGCTATCTGGCATTTTGGCACGTGATGGCTGGCAACAGGTTTATCTGACGCTCGCCGTAATGACCTTGGCGGTCGTCATCCCCTTGTCTCTCCTACTACGCCGCCAAGTACCGGATGAGGCACACACCACCGCTGCCGCCAACGCGCAAATCAATGCGCGCAGTGTTGGAATATCCCCGCGCGCCTTGCAGTATATTCTGGGGCTGGCCGGGATTGGTTGCTGCGTCGCCATGTCGATGCCCCAAGTGCATATCGTGTCTTATTGTGTCGGATTGGGGTATGGCCCGGCAGTAGGGGCCGAGATGTTGTCACTGATGCTACTGGGAGGCGTGGTCAGCCGCGTAATATCGGGACTGGTAGCTGACAAGCTTGGCGGGATCATGACTCTGCTAATTGGTTCCGTTCTACAGTGCATAGCACTGTTTCTGTTCCTTCCCTACGACGGAATGGTCTCGCTGTATGTCATTAGTCTTTTGTTCGGACTGGCGCAGGGCGGTATTGTACCCAGCTATGCGCTGGTCGTCCGAGAGTACATGCCACCGAAAGAAGCCGGTGCACGCGTCGGCTTCGTGATGATGATGACCATTATGGGCATGGCCCTAGGTGGTTGGATGTCAGGATGGATTTACGACTTTACCGGAAATTACCAATTGGCCTTTATCAACGGGATACTGTGGAACGGTTTGAACATCGCGATCCTGTTGATGCTTCTGCAACGTTCTAGGCCCCGCAAACAGGAGGCTTTGGCATGATCCAACTTACGCGCCGCGCCGTCGTGGCAGGGCTAGCCACCCTCCCCCTCTGCAAACCGGCTGCTGCCGGGCTCAGCTCATACAAACTGGTGCCCGAAGGGACATCAGTCGATTTTACCTTCGATCTGTCCGGTATCGCCCAGTCCGGCACCATGCCGGTCGAATCCGCCGACATTCAGATCGACCTTTTTGATCTGACCAACAGCCGAGTGAATGTCATTCTGAACGTGGCAAAAGCGCGAACCAAATTGCCATTCGCGCGAACGCCGATGCTCAGCAAAGACGTGCTGGATGCAGAAACCTTCCCCACCATCCAGTTTGTATCCAGGCAGATCAAATTAGGTGACGGTGGACGTATCTCGCGCGGAGCCAAGGTTATCGGAGATCTGACCCTGCGTGGTGTGACACGCCCCATAGCCCTTCAAGCTGATCTATTCCGCCGACCTGGTAGCACCGCAGACAGCCTTGATGATCTCTCAATTAATCTGATCGGAGCAGTAAACCGTCATGATTTCGGAGCTTCCGGTTACGCTGATCTGGTACAAGACACCGTAGGTCTCGACATTCAGGCCGAGATCAAACGCACCGGATAGACAAAAAACGACGCCATAAAGTCGAATAGTTGCGCGCAACGTGGGGCTATTTCACCAATCTGAGATTATCATGCGCACGATTATTTCTTTTGCCGCCCTGTTTCTTTCCGTCATTCTACTGCAGCTTTCGACGGGTGGCGTTGGCCCATTGGACGCCATCTCGGGTTTGACGCTGGATTTCACAACCGAGCAGATCGGCCTGCTGGGTTCGGCCCATTTTATCGGCTTTTTCATAGGTTGCTGGTGGGTTCCGCGCCTTATGGGAAGCGTCGGTCATTCCCGCGCGTTTGCGGTTTGCACGGCCTTGGGGGCAATGGGGCTGCTGGGTCATACACTGACCGACAATCCTTATGTCTGGGCCGCATTGAGGATCGCATCCGGGACTTGCGTCGCGGGTTGCTACACTGTGATTGAGGCATGGCTAAACGCAAAAGTGACCAACGAAACCCGAGGCAGAGCGATGGGCACCTACCGTATCGCGGATCTTGGTGCGTCGTTGTGCGCCCAGCTTATCATCGCTGTTCTACCGCCCGCGTCTTATGTTTCGTACAACTTGCTGGCCATCCTGTGCTGCGCTTCTTTGCTACCGCTGACCCTGACTAAAGCAAGTCAGCCCAAAACGCCTGATGCACCGCGCCTGCGTCCGAAACTGGCTTGGACAAACTCTCCGCTAGCCGTGGCCGGGGTTATCGTGGCCGCGCTCAGCTCCGCCTCGTTCCGAATGGTGGGTCCGGTTTATGGGCAAGAGGTTGGTCTGGATGTGGACCAGATTGCGTTCTTCCTCGCCTCTTTCGTTCTGGGCGGCGCATTGGCGCAGTATCCACTAGGATGGCTGGCCGACAAGTACGACCGCCGTTGGGTATTGATCTGGTTGTCCGCAGCGGCTGTTCTTAGCTGCGGCGTTACAATGGCCGCCAGCAGCACCGGAACGCTCGGCGTTATGCTAGCCGCGGTATTCTTCGGCCTTACGACGTTCCCGATCTTTTCGGTCTCATCCGCCCATGCCAATGACTTTGCCACAACAGAGCAGCGAGTCGAATTGGCGGCAGCCTTGATGTTCTGGTACGCGTTGGGAGCGATTGCATCGCCTTATATCTCGTCCACGCTGATACAACAGTTTGGCCCCGGCGCGCTTTTTGGGTTCGTGGCCGTCGGGCATCTGGGATTGATCGTTTTCGGCCTTGCCAGGATGAAATCGCGCCCTACCCCAGAAGAACGCACAAATTATGTCTATGCACCACGCACGTCGTTCACGATTGGAAGGTTGCTAAAAAAATCGCGGGAAGAATAGAAAAAGGGCCGGTAAGAACCGGCCCTTTCCTGTTTTATTGTGTAAGCGGGGTATCTTCTTCGACGACCTCAACCACTTTTGCAGGCTCCGAAGTCTGCTCGAGCGCTCCATTCACAACGCCACCGACGCCGTTTTCCATAGACAGGCCCAGCTCTTCACCCAGCTTTTTGAGCGCAGGCATTTGAACCGCCATGCCCATGATCGAGTCCAGCGCTTGATTTACGACCGGCTTGTCGCTGTTGGCCGCGCCTCCCCCTGCCGCACCGCCGATGCCACCTACCTGATGGATCTTGATCGAGTCGATCTTCTCGGCAGGTTTGACCATCTCCGAGATGATTGACGGCATGGTTTCGATACGAGCCATATCAACCTTCATACGGATTTGTTCCGGTGACAGCGCATTGTCTGCCTCTACAATCGCGCGCTTACCTTCCGCTTCGGCCAGCATGTCGTTTTTCTTGGCCTCAGCCCGAATGTTGAGCGCGTCTGCTTCGGCCTGGGCTTCCTCACGGCGGGCTTCGGCACGGTCAGCGGCGGCCTCTTTCTCGGCCTGCGCAGACAAACGGATCGCGGTCGCCTGACGCTCGGCTTCACGTGTCGCTTCGATCAATACGATCTGCTTCTGGCGTTCGGCTTCAGCAACCTGTCGCGCGGTGGATACGGCTTCGCTCGCTTTGGTTGCCTCTGCACGGGCCAAGTCGGCAGATGCGCGTGCGCGGCTTTCTTCTTCGGACTTCTGCGCAATGATGATCTGGCGTTCTTGCTCTGCCACTTCGATTTCACGCTCCTTGGCAATCTCGGCATCGCGGATTTTGCGCTCACGCTCAATTTCAGCGGCCCGAATAGCCTCTTCACGAGCGATACGCGCGCGTTCGGTTTCCCTTACCGAGTCCTCGGTCCGTGCCGCGATCTCGGCCTCTTGCGCCACGCGCATGGTTTCGACCTTTTGGGTCTGCTCGATGCGAGCCTGCGCTTCGTCCTGCTCAATCAACAGCTTTTGACGTTGTGCTTCCATCGCGGCGCGGCGCACCTCAACCTCGGCCTCAGCATCAATCTGCGCGCGCTCTTTCTTGGATACCGCAATGACCTCGGCCAGTTTGCGCATACCTACAGCGTTAAAGGCGTTGTTTTCGTCCAGTGCTTCGAACGGTGTCTGGTCCAGCGCGGTCAGAGAAACGGATTCCAGCGACAGGCCGTTTTTAAGCAGGTCTTCGGACACCGCATTTTGAACCTCTTGCACAAAATCAGCGCGGTTTTCATGCAACCCGTCCATGGTCATCTGAGCCGCCACAGCACGCAAACCGTCGATCAGTTTGCCCTCAATCATCTCGCGCAATTGCTCGACATCAAAGGTGCGGTCGCCTAGCGTTTGCGCCGCGCGAGCGATGCCTTCATCCGTTGCCATAACTGAGACATAGAACTCGACGCCTACATCCACACGCATACGGTCCTTGGTGATCAGAGCCGCCTCAGCACTACGCTGCACTTCAAGGCGCAGAGTCTTCATGTTTACAGGGCTGACCTCGTGCAAAAGCGGGATAACCCAGGTGCCGCCGTCCATTATAACCCTTTTGCCGCCTGCCCCGGTTTTCACCAAGCTGACCTCGCGGGTAGTCCGACGATAAAGCCGCTTTAGGATCAGTCCAATTAACGCGGGTACCGCCAATGCAACCGCAACGATGACGATTAGGAAATCGAGTTCCATGCAAAATCCTCCGTGTAGGGGTTTGAAATTTTGATTATTCTGAGAGGCCGACCAGAACGAACCGATCACGACGCCTGTCGCGCAGAACAAGAACATCAGTGCCCTGCACGAGCGTATCTTTGTCCTGCAACGGTTCAGCACGCAGATAGTGGGTGTTGCCGAACCGGTCCATAACGCGCACTTCGGCAGGACGGCCACGCGTGGAAGTGCCCTGAGTGATCACACCGCGCCGACGCGCAAGCATTCGTTCGGAAACCGACTCTGTTTCAACCTTGGGCAGCAAGCGGGCGAAAACACTACCAAAGCCGCGCGCAAACCACAGACCAAAGGCTCCGGCCGGAATGGCTGCCATCCAGCTTGGTAAATCGAATCCAAGTAAGTCGCGCAGTGCCAATTGTAGGCCCATGCCGGACAAGCCGAACCCTGCAAGAAAAACCGCAAGCCATATCATGAATGGCACCTTGCCGATCCCCAGCCATGACAGTGGACCTGCGTGAGTTACATTAGGTGCTTCTGCCTCGACTTCGGCCAGTTCAAAGTCGCCCAGATCTACATCCGCGTCGATATCCAGTTCGAAGTCTGCGATATCCAAATCTGGTGCATCGACCATATCCAGATCGGCCTCGCCCTCGCCGGCCAACAGGCTGCCACCTACCATCAAGGCCACCAACTCCAGCCCCAGAAGACCGAACAACAGCGCAAGCGAAATGGTAAAGGGCACAAATGCACCCTCGAGCAAAAAGTCGAACATCAGCGGATCGCCCTCGTTATTGTATACTTTGGTATACACTTTAGGTGGGAAGTCATTTCAATTTTTCAAGATGTTGTGATTCTGATTTTCAACCTATGGGTATTGTGTGGTTGCTCTGAGGTGCAATCCGCAATCTCGATTCAGACTGTTTTTCCCTGATCCGATTGCCGAAAAGAGCATCATGGCAAAAGCCGGGCTTTTTCTAACCAGTGACATACTGTAGACGAGCCGGCAGATAGTTACGTGGAAGCGCAAAATGGCTCGGATTCTCATCACCTCGGCGATCCCTTACATCAACGGGATCAAGCACCTCGGCAACCTGATCGGCTCGCAATTGCCTGCCGACTTGTACGCGCGTTATCAGCGCGGCCGGGGAAATGAGGTCATGTTCCTGTGCGCGACAGATGAACATGGCACACCAGCTGAACTGGCCGCTGCCAAGGCGGGTAAACCAGTGGCCGAGTATTGTGCCGAGATGCACGGCGTACAATCTGACATCGCCGATCGATTTGGGCTGAGCTTTGATCACTTCGGCCGCTCGTCCAGCGATCAGAACAAGCATCTGACTCAGCATTTCGCCGGCAAACTCGACGATGCCGGTCTGATCCGTGAAGTCAGCGAGAAACAGGTGTATTCCAACGCCGACGGTCGCTTCTTGCCTGACCGCTACATCGAAGGTACCTGCCCCAACTGTGGCTATGACCGTGCGCGCGGTGACCAGTGCGAGAACTGCACCAAGCAGCTGGATCCAACCGATTTGATCGAACCGCGCTCCGCCATTTCCGGCTCGACCGATCTGGAAGTGCGTGAAACCAAGCACCTGTATCTGCGTCAGTCCGCGATGAAGGATCAGCTGGACGCTTGGATCGACAGCAAGTCGGACTGGCCGATCCTGACGACATCGATTGCGAAGAAGTGGCTGCATGACGGTGACGGCCTACAGGATCGCGGCATCACTCGAGATCTGGATTGGGGTGTTCCGGTCAAGAAAGGTGATCAGGACTGGCCGGGAATGGAAGGCAAGGTCTTTTACGTCTGGTTTGACGCCCCCATCGAATACATCGCTTGCGCCAAAGAATGGGCCGACGCCAACGGCAAGCTAGATTCCGAATGGGAGCGTTGGTGGCGCACCGATAAGGGCGCGGATGACGTTCGCTATGTCCAGTTCATGGGCAAAGACAACGTTCCTTTCCACACGCTCAGCTTCCCTGCCACAATTCTGGGCTCGGGCGAGCCGTGGAAGATGGTCGACCACCTGAAATCGTTCAACTACCTGAATTATGACGGCGGCCAGTTTTCGACCTCTCAGGGCCGTGGCGTCTTTATGGATCAGGCATTGGAAATCCTGCCCGCCGACTTCTGGCGATGGTGGCTGCTGAGCCATGCGCCGGAAAGCAGCGACAGTGAGTTCACCTGGGAGAACTTCCAGCAATCCGTGAACAAAGACCTGGCCGACGTTCTGGGTAACTTCGTCAGCCGGATCACCAAGTTCTGCCGCTCAAAGTTTTCCGAGGCCGTGCCTGAAGGCGGCACCTATGGCGAGCGAGAACAGGCGCTAGTCGAAGAACTGACCAAACGCGTCCGCGCCTATGAAGGCCATATGGAGGCGATGGAGGTTCGCAAATCGGCACAAGAACTGCGTGCAATCTGGGTTGCTGGTAACGAATACCTGCAAGCAGCGGCTCCTTGGTCGACGTTTAAGGAAGATCCCGAACAAGCTGCCGCACAAGTGCGCTTGGGTCTGAACCTGATCCGTCTGTACGCGGTCCTCAGCGCTCCGTTCATTCCTGAAACATCGGCGAAAATGCTGAGCGCAATGAACACACTGGACACGAGCTGGCCCGAAGATGTTGATGCCGCGCTGAATGCTCTGCCCGCTGGGCACGCGTTTACCGTCCCTGATGTGCTGTTCGCCAAAATTACCGACGAACAGCGTGAAGACTGGCAAACCAAATTTGCCGGAACTCGTGATTGAACGAGCGCACAATGCTCATTTGACGACGGGGGCCTCATGGTCCCCGTTTTTTTTGCTCAATAGCTAAAATTAGCCTCAGAGACGCGAACTCTCAGAGCTAAGTCGGCATGTAGACGCGAAAACTTCTGCAATTCTGTACAGTTAAATCGCATTCAAGAAGCTTGAGATATACGCGCAAAACGGCCATCCTGATCGGGAATTCATCGACTCGTCAAAGGGACCTGTCCCACTTTGGCGCAAAAACCGTAGTTTTAACGAGGCACCTGCCATGTCCCTTGCATTGAAGAACTTGAAATTCCGTCTTTACGGACCGGCCCTTGCCGCTGTTGTCTGTATGGGCATGGCTCACTCTGCCCTGGCGCAGGATCAAAGTGACGCGCCGCCGCCTAAAGTATCAATCGCGGCTGCCTACACTCAAGAAATCACAGAAGAAGCCGTCTTCATCGGTCGCGCCGAAGCAATCGATAAAGTGGACATCGTGGCTAGGGTAAATGGATTTCTTGAAAGCCAAGATGTGACTGACGGCTCACTTGTAAACCAAGATGACCTGCTGTTCACAATCGAACCCGATCTCTATGAGGCAACTCTAGAAGCTCGCAAAGCTGATCTGGATCGTGCAGAAGCCAGTTTGGAACTGGCCAAAGTCGAACTGGCCCGGAAAGAAGAACTCTACAGACGCGACGCGACCCCGGAATCCGAGCGGGACATCGCCCGAGCCAATGAATTGGTAGCCGAAGCGGAAGTCAAAGCAGCCAATGCAGCAATCCAGCAGGCAGAGTTGGATTTGAGTTATACAAAGATCCACGCCCCCTTCGCTGGGCGGATCGGCCGGGTGACCACAAGTGTAGGCGACGTTGTTGGGCCAACGAACCCTCCGCTCGTCAATTTGGTCAGTGAAGCACCAATCTACGTGAACTTCTCGTTAAACGAAAAGCAATTCACCTCAGTCCTTGAACAGTACGGTGAGAGCGCGGCCTCGTTGGCCGACAGCAACAAGAGCCCAAATGTGCACTTAACCCTGCCGAACGGGACCAATTTGGACGAGACTGGCGAGATTGTTTTCGTAGACAACCGCATCGACCCTCTGACCGGTGCAATCACCATTCGAGCTGAGTTCGAAAACAACAACCGCCTGATCGTAGATGGCCAATTCCTAAGCGTACAGATCGAAGCACTCGAACCAACCCTCGAAGTCCTGGTACCTCAGGCCGCTCTACAGCGCGATCAACGAGGTGATTTTGTTCTGGTCGTCAACGATAAGCAAATGGTCGAACAGCGCTACATCACAACCGGAGACACCGAAGGCACTGCCATTATCGTCAAAGATGGCCTTCGCGAAGGAGAAAGCGTCATTGTAGAGGGGTTGCAAAGGGTTCGTCCCGGTGTCGCCGTTGATGCCGTCGTGGCATCTGAGCAGCCGGGAGAGTAACCAATGTTCTCTGCCCTGTTCATTAGCCGGCCCAAGCTGGCGCTTGTTATTTCGCTGGTGCTAACCATCATGGGAGGCATCGGCTACCTGGTTCTGCCAGTCGCCCAGTTCCCTGATATCACGCCACCGGTTGTCAGCGTTACAACCACCTACACCGGCGCCAACGCCGAAACCGTGGAAAACACCGTCGCCGCGCCCATTGAGGCACAGGTGAACGGTGTGGACGACATGATCTACATGACGTCCACCTCTTCGGACAACGGCTCATACTCGCTGAACATTACGTTTGAGGTGGGAACAGACCCAGATATCGCTTCGGTCAACGTCCAGAACCGTGTGGCACAGGCGATGTCGTCTCTGCCAGCCGAGGTTACCTCATCGGGTGTGGTCACGCAAAAAGCGTCGACCAACATGCTATTGCTGGTCACCTTAACCTCGCCCGACGGCACCTATGACAGTGTGTTTTTGTCGAACTACGCGTCGATCAACCTAAAAGACGCGCTGGCGAGGGTGCAGGGTGTTGGTAAAGCGGACGTTCTGACCAATCTGGAATACGCCATGCGGATCTGGATGGATCCGGACCAAATGGCAGCCCTGTCCATCACACCGGGCGACGTGATCAACGCCATTCGTGAACAAAACGTTGAAGTGTCGGCGGGTTCAATTGGTGCTCCGCCAGTGCCCGAAGGGCAGACCTTTCAGTACACAATCAAAACCAAAGGGCGCCTGACCTCAGCGGCCGAATTCGGTGAGATCGTCATTCGTACCGGTGATGCTGGTTCCATTGTGCGCGTCAAAGACATTGCACGCGTGGAACTGGGTGCCGAGTACTACGCCGCCTCTGGTTACTTTGACAGTGTTCCTGCGACTGTCATCGGTATCTACCAGGCCCCGGGCGCAAACGCGCTGGCGGTGTCTGAACGTGTCGAGGCTGAATTGGAGCGCCTCTCGCGAACCTTCCCTACCGACGTAGAGTATGACGTTCCTTTCAACACCACTGACTTCGTTGAACAGTCTCTGAACGACGTGGTCTCAACCTTGATCCTGACGTTCATTCTTGTGATCTCGGTTGTGTTCGTTTTCCTTGGCAGTTGGCGCGCGACCATCATCCCGGCGGTTGCAATCCCGGTTTCGCTGATCGGTACATTTGCTTTCTTGCTGCTCTTTGGAATGTCACTTAACACCATCTCTTTGTTCGCTTTGGTTCTTGCCATCGGCATCGTGGTGGACGACGCGATCGTTGTTGTCGAAAACGTCGAACGTATCATTGCTGACGAGGGGCTACCCCCTGCCGAAGCGACCCGCAAAGCCATGGGGCAGATCACTGGTCCCGTGATTGCAACCACTCTGGTCTTGCTGGCGGTGTTCGTCCCTGTGACGTTCATGCCGGGGATTTCAGGACGGCTGTATTCGCAGTTCGCAGTAACCATCTCGACCGCAGTTGTGATCTCTTCGATCAATGCTCTGACCTTGTCGCCGGCATTGTGCGGGCTTGTTCTTCAAGCACGTTCGGGCCCTCCCAAAGGCCTGCTGGCTGTCTTTGAAAGGTTCATCGGCTCAATTCGCGGCGGCTATGTGGCCATTGTCCGCAAACTGCTGATCCTGCCCGTCATTGGGCTTGGCATCATCGTTGCACTGGCGATGGGGGCCGGAACCATCATGTCCAATACGTCCAGTGGCTTCCTGCCGCTTGAGGACAATGGCTACCTGTTTGTTGACATACAGTTGCCTGACGCGGCGACGCTTGAGCGTACCGAAGTTGTTTCGGAACGCGTCGACGATCAAATTCAACAGCTGCCAGGAGTCGCAAGCACCGTTTTGATCAACGGATATTCGTTGCTGAACGGAACCATCACCAATGGTTCGGCAATCTTCGTAAACCTCGACAACTGGGACGAACGACAGGACGACGATCTTAGCGCTGACGCGATTCTGGCGAAAATTTTGACCATCGCAAATGGCGAGTCGGCCGCCTCAATCGTGGCCTTCAACCCGCCGCCTATTCAGGGTTTGGGCATGTCGGCCGGTGTTGAGATGGAGGTCCAGCAAACAGGTGGCGGTTCGCCACAGGATCTTGCCTCGGCTGTGGGTTCGTTCGTTTACTCCGCGAACCAACGACCCGAAATCGGTCAGGCCTACACGACCTTCCGCGCGAACGTACCACAGTTGTTCGTCGATCTGGATCGCGAAAAAGCCAAGACGCTACAGGTGTCTGTGGCCGAGGTATTCCAGACCATGCAGGCACAATTGGGGTCGTACTACGTAAACGACTTCAACCTGTTTGGGCGAGTTTACCGCGTTATGATCCAAGCCGACGGCAGCTATCGTGACAAGGTGGAGGATATCTCGAACCTCTACGTTCGTTCGACAAAGGGCGAGATGGTTCCGCTTGGAACTCTGGTCGATGTCGAAAACGTACTTGGCCCGGTTCTGCTGAAACGCCACAACCTGTTCCGCTCGGCAACAGTGACTGCGGTTCCGGCTCTGGGACTTTCGACCGGTGACGCGATATCTGTAATGACCGAAGAATCAGCGACTGCCCTACCCCCAGGATATGCATTCGAATGGACTGGGACAGCGCAACAGCAGCTTGCCTCTGGTAGTCTGGTAATCATCATCTTGGGTTTGGCGATCCTGTTCGGATACCTGTTCCTTGTGGGGCAATATGAAAGCTGGACGATGCCGGTCTCAATCCTACTGTCGGTAATCGTTGCCCTATTCGGCGCGGTCGCGGCGGTGGCGATTGTCGGGAGCGATATCAACCTCTACACGCAAATCGGGATGATCATGCTTGTGGGCTTGGCATCTAAAAACGGTATTCTCATCGTGGAATTCGCGATGGAGCAGCGCGCCAATGGGCTGTCGATCAAAGACGCCGCCGCCGAAGCTGCCTATCAGCGTTTCCGCGCGGTCATGATGACCGCGCTGTCCTTCTTGCTGGGTGTTGTGCCGTTGCTTGCAGCAAGCGGCGCGGGTGCGGCCAGTCAGAAAGCAATCGGTGTGGCTGTATTTGGTGGCATGCTGGCAGCTACATTGGTTGGCGTCGTGCTGGTCCCAGTTCTCTATGCCCTGATGCAAGGGCTCAGAGAATGGATCAAAGGCACCAAGAACGATCCCGGGCCATCCGAGGAAACTGCATAACCTAATCGAAAAGCCCCGCCAAACCGGCGGGGCTTTTTCTTAGGCGGCAACCTGGGCGCCGCGTTGTTCCATCCAGTTCTGAATACGCTCGATCTCGTCGGTACTTAGCCGCAAACCCAACTTGTTTCGACGCCAAACCACATCATCGGCCTTACGTGCGTATTCCTTGTCCATCAGCCACTCAAGCTCCCGCTCTGTAAGCGTGGCGCCGAAGCTTTCACCCAAGTCATCAACAGACTTTGCATCGCCCAGAATAGCTCGGGCTTCGGTGCCATAGGCGCGCACCAAGCGTTCTGCCCAACCGCGACCAACAAAAGGGAAGTCCACCTCGAGCTTACCGATCAGATCCTGCACCCCATCAACCGGAAAATCACCGCCGGGCAAGGCAACCCTCGCCGTCCAAGGTCCGGGGAGATTAGGGAAATGCTCAGCCACTTTTTCCAAAGCGCTTTCGGCAAGCCGCCTGTAAGTTGTGATCTTTCCACCAAAGACATTGAGCACGGGTGCCCCGCCCTGCGCATCGACTTTCAGTGTATAATCCCGAGTAGCTGCTGTCGCACTGCTGGCACCGTCATCGTACAACGGGCGCACCCCAGAGTAAGTCCATACGACATCTTCTCGGGTGATCGGATTCTTGAAATACTTCGTCGCAAAGGCGCACAGATAATCTTGCTCGGCTTCGGTACAAATCGGAGGCTCTGAAGGGTCCGGATGATCCTGATCTGTCGTTCCAATCAGAGTGAAGTCACGCTCATACGGAATAGCAAAAATGATGCGTCCGTCCTCGCCCTGAAAGAAATAGCACTTGTCGTGATCAAACAACTTGCGGGTCACGATATGACTTCCTCGAACCAAGCGAACACCCTCGCGCGAATTCACTCGGATTTTCGTCTGGATGATGTCCCCAACCCAAGGGCCACCGGCGTTGATCAGCATTTTGGCTTTGATCACTCGTGTCTCGTCACTGTCGCGATCTTGGATCGTTACTTCCCACAAATCGTCGACACGCTCGGCCGAAAGAACTTCGGTACGCACCATAATCTTCGCCCCTCGCGCTTCCGCGTCTCGGGCGTTTAGGACAACCAGTCGCGCGTCTTCGATCCAGCAATCCGAATACTCATAGGCGGTTTCAAACTTGTCCTGCAGCGGCTGCCCTTCAAGGGCGGTTCTCAAGTTCAGCGAGCTTGTAGCCGGAAGGATTTTTCGCCCTCCCAGGTGATCATACATAAACAGCCCCAAACGTATCAGCCAAGCAGGGCGCCGCCCCTTCATCCAGGGCATAACCGTACTTAACAAGCGAGACGTTGGCGTCTCGGAATCAAAGCGCATGTCCTTGTGATACGGCAGCACGAAGCGCATCGGCCAACTAATATGTGGCATAGCCCGCAGAAGAGTTTCGCGTTCGATCAAGGCCTCACGCACAAGGCGAATTTCGAAATACTCCAAATAGCGAAGACCACCGTGAAACAGCTTGGTCGAAGCAGAAGACGTCGCCGAAGCAAGATCGTTCATCTCTGCCAAAGTCACCGATAGCCCCCGCCCCGCAGCATCACGAGCGATGCCGCACCCGTTTATGCCACCACCAATGATGAAAAGATCAGAGATCTGTTCTTGTGTCTGTTCCATGCCCGGTTGCTTCTCCATTCGTGGAAAACGTGGATCCGTTAAACGTACGATTCCTCGTTTCATCAGCGTTAGCTTTCGTTTATGTTCGTTTTGTCGCAATAGGAAGAGAAAAATGCGGTTACCCCATCAAACACTGTTGAAAGTTCCACAAAACAGAACAAAAACGAAAATGTCTTAGTTGGAGCAAACAGTGTCCCTTTCTTTTCGCCAGTCAGACATCCTGAACATCGCCAGACAAGACGGCCGCGTTATGGTCGAGGACTTGGCCGCGCGGTTTGAGGTGACGGTTCAAACAATCCGCCGGGATCTGTCCGAGTTGGCCGAAATGGGTAAACTTGATCGAGTGCACGGGGGTGCGGTTCTACGTTCAGGCGTATCGAACATCGGATATGAAGACCGTCGCGCCCTGAACGCGGACACCAAGGCACGCATCGCCCAAACTTGCGCACAGGACATTCCTGACGGGGCTTCGGTTTTTCTGAACATAGGCACATCGACCGAAGCTGTCGCCCGACAACTACTGGGTCACAAGGATCTGATGGTTGTGACCAACAACATGAATGTGGCGAATATCCTAGTCGACAACCCAGACTGCCAAATTGTTGTGGCGGGCGGTGTACTGCGACGCTCGGATGGTGGGTTGATTGGAAACCTGACTATTTCGACCATTGAACAGTTTAAGTTCGACTATGCCATCATCGGGTGTTCAGCATTGGACGCCCAAGGGGACCTTCTGGATTTTGATTTTCAGGAAGTTCGGGTGAGCCAAACAATCATAGCCCAGGCTCGTCAGACCTGCCTTGTGGCAGACCAATCCAAATTCCAGCGCACCGCACCGGCTCGAATTGCGTCTTTGTCAGATGTAGATGTCTTTTATACCGACCACGTCTTGCAAGAACACCTCACTCAGAAATGCTCAGAATGGCAAACACAATTGAAACTGTGTGGCTGACGTTAAGTAATTCGCATTAAAGATGAATCCCCAACTCTGGTTCTTGCCAGACCTGCATTCGCCTGACAAACTCAAGTAAATAGCAATCGTAGCACGGGAGGGGAGATCCGGGCCATGATAGCGCTTTTGTTTGCGTTACTTACAGCCACTATGGGGCTAAATTACTTTAATCGAACGACAGCCGCCAACGTGCTGTTCTTTTTCACTCTGGCGTTGAGTGTGTACTGGCTGAAGTACCACGCCACCAGTCAACTGACGATCCAGTTGTAGGGGGCGAGATGACACCTGAACTTTCACGCACTCTGAACGCGCTGGGAATGCTGGCAGTTAGCCTCGTCCTGCTGCTCGCTTACGTCTATCAGCTGAAACTATACGAACTGCCCTGCCCTTTGTGCCTGTTGCAACGGGTTGGTTTTGTCGCCGTGGGCGTGGGTCTAGGACTGAACTTACTGTACGGCGCACGTCCTCAGCACTACGCAATCATGTTGTTTGCCGCACTGTTCGGTGGAAGTGTTTCTGTACGCCAAATCCTCCTGCACATCGTTCCCGGCACCGGGCACTATGGATCGCCTGTTCTGGGTCTTCACTACTACACTTGGGCAGCAATCTGCTTTTTCCTGATCCTTTTGGGGACGGCGTTCATGCTGTTGTTCGACCGCCAATACAAAAGCGAACCACAGCCACGTTTCGGGGGCAGCCTATTGGCGAAAATCGCGTTTTTCGTCATGTTTGGTCTGGCTGCGTTGAATGCGGTCTCAACCCTGCTGGAATGCGGCCCGGGAATCTGCGCAGACCCTCCCACGAGCTACAAATTGATTGACGAAATGGGTGGCAACGGCTGAGGATGGGGCAACCTTCCCAAAAGGAGGCACGAGCATGGGATTACTGGGGCAGCCGCTTGGCTTTTACGACTATCTGACATTCGTGGCACTAATTTTGCTGCTGGCCGCTGTAATGGCGTTGTTTCTGTTCCTAATGGGGCTGCCAGGGCGCATTGCGATCAAACGCAATCACCCCCATGCCGAAGCCGTCAAGATCATGGGCTGGATGGGTTTCCTAGCCATTGTCCCATGGGTTCACGCCTTTATGTGGGCGTTCCACGATGGCGTCACGGTCGACATACGCCGCACCCCTGATGACGAAAAGGATGCTATCCGCAAAGAAATCAAACGGTTGGGTGGTTCGGTGAACGAAGAGTACCGCGACCCGCTGGACCCTGACGACACCCAGAAGAGCTAAGGCCAAAGGAAACCACAGACTATGTTCGTTGCCCTAGGCATTACGCTGTTTTACATCATTTTCGTTTGGTTCATTTTTTTCAAAGCGCAATGGCTGAAATTCAACATTACATGGGGCATCGTATCCTTCTGGGTCGGGGCTCATCTGCTGTTGATTTTCCTCGTTGCGCTTCGGTTCTTTCAGCCTTTCTCTGTTGATAGCCACGTGGTCCGCTCGACCATTCAGATCGTGCCGCGACTGACCGAACCGACCATCCTGACAGAAGTGCTGGTTGAACCGAATACCGAAGTGAAAAAGGGAGATCCCCTTTATCGTTTTGACGACACCGTTTTCTCGCTTGAGGTCGAAGAAGCTAATGCTCAGTTGGTCGCGGCCGAACAGAACGCCAAAATACTCGAACAAGATGTGATCGTTGCCTCTGAGGCTGTGGAGCGTGCAAATGCGCAACTGGCCTACGCGCTGACACAACAAGCGCGTTATGAGAACCTCGTTCCGGCGGGTGGTGCTCGGCAAGATGAACTGGATCGATGGAACGAGCAAGTCACTGAGGACCAAGCTCAAATCAAAGAGGCCGAGGCCAATCTGGAAAAAGCACAGTTGGCGCTGGATTCTCAGATCGACGGGGTAAACACCGGAATCCTTCAGGCGCAGGCCCAGTTGGATAAGGCCCAGTATTTCCTCGACAATACAACGATCTACGCACCAGAGGACGGCATGATCGTCTCGCAGCAAGCTAGACCGGGCTTAGTTGTTGGCGATATTCGATTGGGGGCAATCGCCAGCTTCGTCACCACGGATAATCCCTACATCCTGGCGACGTACCGGCAGCAGAACCTAAAGTTTGTCGAGCCCGGCCAAGAAGTTGAAGTCGCGCTTGATCTTTATCCCGGCGAAATCCTGACGGGCAAAGTCGAGGCTATCTGGTGGGCCACTCGTCAAGGACAGTACCTTCCGTCCGGTCGGCTGCCGGGCTTTGAACTTCCTAAGCTGCCCGGTCGCATTGCGGTGCAAATATCGGTCGACATCCCGGACGGCCACACTTTCCCGGCCGGTGGGCACGCAGCAGTGGCCATTTACACTGGGCAAGGTAAGAGTTTTGAGTTCCTGCGGCGCATAAATATTCGCCTCTACTCCTTTGCCAATTTCATCCGACCCCTGGATATCTGAGGACACCTGATATGACCCGGTTCAGAGTATACCGCAGACTGATGGGGACAGCCCTAAGTGCAGCCTTGCTCGTCGGCTGCACGCCTGTCGGCCCAGACTTCGTGCGCCCTAACTCTCCGGTCGTAAAACAATGGATCGAGGTAAATAGCCCCAGCACTGGCCAAAGCGGCTTAACATCCCGCAGTGCACCTGTCGTCAAATGGTGGGAAACGTTCAATGACCCCACTCTAAACAAGCTGATCTCAGAGGCTTATGCACAGAACCTCGACCTTCAAGTGGCCGGCGCTCGAGTTCTACAAGCTCGGGCACAATTGGGCATCGCATTTGGAGAACTCTATCCGCAGTCTCAAGCCATCGGTGCCTCGGTTGAACGCCGTCAAGTCAGTGACAATCTCGGGCCTATTTCGGATATTCGCCGGATCATCCCTTTGGACACCGAGTTCTCAACCTCGCAGGTTGGCTTTGACGCACAATGGGAATTGGATGTGTGGGGGCAGCAGCGACGTGGAGTACAAGCTGCTCGTTCTAATCTGGCTCTGCAAGTCGCCAACTACGACGATGCTTTGGTCACACTGACGGGCGATGTTGCGGCCCTATACGTGAACATTCGCGCGTTGCAGGAATCTCTTTCTGTTGCTCGAGAGAACATCAAGCTGCAACAAGAATCCGCTGACCTGACCCAACTACGGTTCAACAATGGCGTAACAACCGAACTGGACGTGCAGGAATCCACTGCCCTATTGAACAACACTAAGGCCTTGGTGCCGCAGATCGAAAGCGACTTGCAGCAAGCCAAGAATGCTCTGGCCGTTTTGCTGGGGACCACACCATCACGTATGACCAGCCTGCTAGGTAATTCCGGCCGCATCCCTTCGGCCCGCTCAAACGTAGCAGTCGGAGTTCCCGCCGAATTGCTGCGTCGACGCCCCGACGTCCGCGCCGCCGAACTGGCCGCGGCCACACAATCCGCACAAGTCGGCATTGCGTTGGCCGATCTATATCCTCAATTCATCTTGTCTGGTTCAATCGGGTTGCAGGCATCGGGTGGGCGCGATTTGTTTACGTCCGCAAGCTCTACCGGTTTGGCGAATGCAGGTGTTGTTTGGAACGTGCTGAACTACGGCCGGATTAAGAACAATGTCCGCGCACAGGATGCAGCCTATCAAGCATTGATCGCGAACTACCAAAACACCGTGCTTACAGCATATTCCGAAGTCGAAAGCGCAATGGTTGCTTATTCGCAGTCCAGAAAGCAGGTCGGTTTCTACGAAAACAGTGTTGCGGCGTCGCGGAAGGCGGCCGAAATAGCGATCGATCAATATCGTGACGGCGCTGCAAGCTATTCTCGGATTCTAAACACTCAGACAGCCCTGCTGCGGTCGCAAGCCAACCTGATTGAAGCGCGACAGCAGGTCTCAAGCAATCTGGTTGCAGTTTACAAGGGACTTGGGGGCGGATGGCAGATCCGCCAGAACCAAGAATTCCTACCTGAGACCGTTTTGGCCGAAATGGCATATCGCACGGATTGGGGCGATCTCTTGGAAGAAGCACCTACGCGCGCCAGCCTGAACTAACACCTACTTCGTAAGCCCACGAAGCCCGCCTGAAATCAGGATGTTCACCTCGTACAGAATACGTGGGGCTGCCAGACCGCCGGGGCTGGCTAGGTAGTTCGGGCTCCATTCCGGGTCGAACTTCTGCTTGAAAGAACGGAGCCCTTCGAAGTGATAGAACTGCTCACCATGTTCATACACAAAGCCGCCAACCCGGTTCCAAAACGAAGCCAACTGGCGGTTTTCGATCCCGGCGAAGGGTGCCGCACCCAAAGAAAACCATTCAAACCCTTGCTCAGCGCCCCATGACATCATTTCGGCAAACAAAGCATCCATGACAAAACTGGGGCTATCAGGTTCATATCGCATTAAATCCAACGAAAGCTCAGATTTGTGACCGCCTTGAAAGAGGTTAGCGAACGCAACGATCTGCCCAGTATCTCCGTTCCTTAAAACAGCGTGATCAAAGTACGACAGGTAGTTGTCATCAAACCCGCCCAGAGCAAAACCCTTCTCTTCTCCTGCCTTGTTTTCAAGCCAATGATCCGAAACTTTGCGCAATTCAGGCAGGACTGGCGCCAGCTCTTCTTTTGGAATGATCTCGAATATGTATCCTTCGCGTTCGGCGCGGTTCTTCGCCTGACGAAACCGCTTGCGCGATTTGCCGTCCAGAGAGAAATCTTTCAACGGCACGCGCGCCACTTCACCGATTTTTAAAATCGAAAGCCCCAGATCCAAGAAGGTCGGCAGGTATCTGGTGGAAACACTATAGAAGGCACACAGTTTCCCTTCTCGGTCCGCCATTTCACGCAATTGCCAGATCAGTTGTTGCCCGGCCTTTTCATCGCCGACTGGCTCCCCCTTGCTTATCAAAGCATTTCCGGTATCCGCATAAGCAATAAACGCGGTTTCATCCGGCGAAATTAGGAATTGCTTGTCTCCTGTGAGCGATATTTGAGCTTCGGTATCCTCGCTCTCCAAGGCCAGCCGCTCAACAGCCGGGGGAATTTCAGTGCGAACTGGCACCGGGATCTCGCGCCCGAACAATGAGTTGACGGCGACCACCCCCAAAATAACGGCCACAACAAGGCTTGACCTTAAGAAGCGTGAAGCATCCCCATTCCAGGCAAACTCCCACCATAGTGAGTTTTGATATTCGACGTGCGAATAGGCAAAGAGTCCGATCCAGAAAATAACGGCCAACAAGGCCATAACGCTTACCAACCACGGTATGTTCAGGCGGAATATGGATGCGCCACTTACACGATAGAACGCACTGCGGAATGTTGCCAACAAGGCTATTGTACCCAGCAAACTCAGCGCTTCGTGGGTATCCAAGCCCTTAGTCAACGAGGCGACGAAACCTGCCACCATCAACAACATCGCAACGACCCAGGCCCGATAAAGCTTGCGGAACAATCCCCTTGAAACAAGCAACAGCAACACACCAACCGCACTGCCCGCCAGATGTGAGGCCTCGACAAACGACAGGGGCAGGAAGTCACGCAGAGCACCGAGGTTTTGGCTGCTGGAGGGAAGCGCTCCGGATACCAGCAGTACCACCCCCGCTACGGCTGCCACCCCCGCTGCGACCATTGGAACGATCGGCCGGATCGCCCGATATACCCAAGTCGCCGCCCCGCCAATATGATGGCGATGACTTAGCGCGGTTGCTGCGGCGATAGACAGGCTGGCGATCGCAAATGGCAAAAAGGTGTACACCAAACGATACAAAAGCAAAGCCGCAATTACATCAGACCGCCCAGACGCTCCCAGCCCGGCAATCAAGGTCGCCTCGAATGCACCAATACCGCCCGGAGCGTGGCTAAGGATTCCGACCGCGATGGCACCTATGTAAATCGTAAAGAAGTATGGATAACCAACTCCTAAATCGTCCGGCATCAGCACATACAAAGTCATGGATGCGCCAGTCAGATCTCCGATCGCTGCAAGCGTTAGTAGACCTGATAGTTTGCCGCCCGGCAGATTGAAGCCCACCCCTCCGTAAGCCAGCCTGCGCCCGCCTTTTGCAAGCCAAATGAACAGAGCTACTAAAGCTGCCAGCAGACACAAACCGATAAGAGTTTCCGCTGTGTCACTGATTGGTAAAACCTTAGAGATACCATCAGGGTGAAGGGTCAGCAGAATGCCAAGCAGAAGCACCAGACCGGACCAAAAAGCGATCCACGAGGTTGCAATGACTCCAGCTACACGGCTCAGGTCCAACCCTAACGACGCATAGATGCGGTATCGGATCGCCGTTCCAGTGATGTACGAAAACCCAAGGCAGTTCGACACCGCATAGCCGCTGGCGCCAGCCATGCCAGCCACTGGCAAAGGTACTTCTCCGTCGGCCACGCTTTGAACAGCAAAGACGTCGTACATTGATAGGGACAGAAAACTGAAAGCGGTCCAGCATAGAGCAAAGAACATCAGCTTCCATGATGTATTCGCCACATCCGTTTTCACGTCCGACCATTTTACGTGCGAAGATAGTTCGTGCAGAACAGTCAGGGCGATCAAAGTGACCAGAATTGGGATCGCTATTTTAATCCACGGTTTTTCCAGAAAACCTGACACACGTTCAGCCCAGCGAACTGCCCAGAGTTCTTCGCCCGTCTCCTGATCGGTCATGGTCTTCCCCTGCCCTCAGGCACTGCAATCATACCTCGCGCATATCAGCCGCGCAGGGCAACTCTGGCACAATTTCTTTGAACCTCAAAGCACTACGAGGTTTACACCCGACCTTTACGTGTAGACAGCAACAGATTGGTTTCAGAACGTGTAATCCCCTCCATCCGCCGGATCTGGAACAGAACCTCATCAAGTTCAGCCAGTGTCTCTGTGCCAATTTCTGCAATCAGATCCCAACTGCCATTCGTTGAATGAACAGCGCGTACCTGACGCATGGCAGCAATTCTGGCCATTGTCCGCTCGGTTCCTCTGCCTTCGATTTCGAGCATCATAAGACCACGAACGGGGCTTTCAGCGACGTCTTGCCTTGTGAGAACGGTAAAGCCCACGATCTCGCCTGAATGCTTCAACCGCTGCAATCGGCTACGCACCGTCGTCCGGGTCACCCCAAGCGTTTCGGCAAGTTCAGACAACGAGGCTCGCGCGTCCCGATGTAACGCATTGAGCAGCCTATTATCCAAATCGTCCATATGATCTTCTCAATTCGCACTAGATGGTTTCATTTTGAACATTTTGCCCTCTTCTCGCAAGACATCGCGTCGGCCTAGATAATCATATGGAAAAGAAAAACGTTATACTGGTTGGCGCCCCGATGGACTCGGGTAAACGCCGACAAGGGTGTCGAATGGGCCCCGATGCTTATCGGGTGGCAGGGCTAAAAGAAGCTCTGACAGATCTGGGTCAAACGGTCTCTGACGTTGGAGATGTTGCCCCGGACACAACCGGCGTGGCTGAGCATGATCATCTGTTCGCTCTGCCCGAATGTATCGGTTGGACAAGCGCCTTGAGCCGAGCTGCGCAGGATACAGCACCGAAGGGCCTGCCAATATTCATGGGCGGCGACCATGCTTTGTCGATGGGCACTGTAACTGGAATGGCGGCTCATGCTGATCAGGTTGGACGCCCTCTGTTCGTTCTTTGGCTGGACGCACACAGCGATTTCCACACGCCGGACAGCACCGGCAGCGGCAACCTTCACGGAACGCCCGTCGCCTATTTCACCGGACAACCGGGGTTTGACGCGTTCCCATCTGTTCCAAACCCGGTACCGACTGACCGCGTTGGAATGATTGGTTTGCGTTCGGTCGACCCAGCAGAACGTGCCCGCCTAGAACAAGACCAAGCGATGCTGGCTGACATGCGCAGCATCGATGAACACGGAATCAAAGCTCCTTTAATGGCATTCTTAGACCGTGTTCGGGCTGCAAACGGTATCCTGCACGTCTCGCTTGACGTTGATTTTCTTGACCCGTCCATCGCGCCTGCTGTCGGTACAACCGTGCCCGGTGGCGCGACAGAGCGCGAAGCGCATCTGGTCATGGAACTATTGCATGAAAGTGGCTTGGTCTGCTCGTTGGATCTGGTCGAGCTGAACCCTTTCCTTGATGAACGCGGGCGCACCGCAAAACTGATGGTCGATCTTGCCGCGTCCCTGTTGGGCCGCCGTATATTTGACCGCCCCACCCGGAGTTTCTGATGACCCAACCTTCTGACAAGGCCCTAGTGCCATTTGTTTCCGTCGATAACATGATGCGCCTTGTTCATCACGTTGGCCTGGAGCGGATGATCACTCAGATCGCGGCCCAAATCGAAGCGGACTTCAAACGCTGGGAAAGCTTTGACAAAACTCCGCGCATCCCAGCCCACTCACCGCATGGCGTGATCGAACTGATGCCGACCTCGGACGGCGAAGCATATGGGTTCAAATACGTTAACGGCCACCCAAAGAACACCTCAGAAGGTCTGCAGACCGTTACCGCGTTTGGGCTTCTGGCTGATGTCTATACTGGCTACCCGACACTTCTGACCGAAATGACAATGCTGACGGCGCTACGAACCGCAGCGACCTCCGCACTGGTGGGCAGCTATTTGGCACCGAAATCCTCGACTGTAATGGCCATGATTGGCAACGGCGCGCAGTCAGAATTTCAGTGCCTGGCCTTCAAAGCGATGTGCGGGATCACAACCGTTCGACTGTATGACACCGACCCGAACGCAACAGCGAAGTGTGCTGCTAACCTTCAGGGTAAAGGCCTGACGGTTGTGCCGTGCAAGACGCCCGAAGACGCTATTGAGGGCGCGGATATCATCACCACATGCACCGCAGACAAAAAATACGCCACCATCCTGACCGACAACATGGTCGGACCAGGCGTGCACATTAACGCCATCGGCGGGGACTGCCCGGGTAAAACCGAGTTGCACCGTGACATCCTCCTTCGATCGGACATCTTTGTTGAATACCCCGAACAGACACGGATCGAAGGTGAGATTCAGGCGCTGGACGACGATCACCCGGTGACCGAGATGTGGCAAGTTATCTCTGGACAGGCCGAAGGGCGTCGTGATGACCGTCAGATCACCCTATTCGATAGTGTTGGCTTTGCGATCGAAGACTTTTCGGCACTTCGCTACATAAAGGAAGCCATCGAAGGCACTGATTTTTATGAACCGCTGGACATGCTGGCCGACCCGGACGACCCGCGTGACCTGTTTGGAATGCTAATGCGGGCAAGCTGAAGAACCCGTAGATTGCAGGAACTCGCCCCCGGCTTCTCGCCGGGGGCTTTTTTCTAACCTGCCAAGGACGGCAAATAGAGAACGATGCCGGGAAACGCCACCAGCAGAGCGATAGTGACCGCATCAGCGATGAAGAATGGTGTTACGCCTTTAAACACGTCCTGAACGCTCAGATCAGGGCGCACGCCAGCGACTACGAAACAATTCAGACCAATAGGCGGCGTAATCAGACAGAACTCTGCCATCTTCACTACCAATATACCGAACCATATCGCGCACATCGGCCCCGACATGCCAAAGGCACTGTCTGCTGCGCTGACAGATTCTCCTCCGTTCAGGGCCATCACGGCCGGGTAAACCACCGGTAGCGTCAGCAGCAACATCCCGATGGCATCCATGAACATACCCAGCACGGCATAAGCCAGCAGAATACAAATCAGGATTAACATCGGTGACATTTTCAGGGACGTAATCCAATCAGAGAAGGCGCCAGGAAGATCCGCAAACCCGAGGAACCTGACGTAGATCAAAACGCCCCAGATGATCGTGAAGATCATCGCAGTAAGCTTGGCCGTTTCCAGCAGAGCTGATTTCAGTTCCTTCCACCGCATCCCGTGGAACAGGGCAAAACAGAACACGATAAAGGCCCCTATGGCACCGCCTTCGGTTGGCGTGCCCCACGCGTCCTCACCAAATGGATTGTAGACAAAGCAGATGATGATCAGGATGACCGCGACGATTGGAAAAGCGCCGGGCAAGGACGCAAACCTCTGCTTCCATGTAAAGCCGGTGACGGGTGGACCTACTGACTTGAAAATAACGGCAATACCCACGATCAGCAGACCATAAACAACAGCTGAGAAGGCACCGGGAATAAACCCCGCCAACAGAAGTTTTCCGACATCCTGCTCAACGATGATCGCATAGATCACAAGGATCGCCGACGGCGGGATCAAAGAGGCCAACGTACCACCTGCCGCAACAACCCCAGCTGCGAATTGTTTATTGTATCCGACCTTCAACATCTCGGGGATAGCGATCCGGGCGAAGACGGCCGACGTGGCCACCGACGCGCCAGAAACGGCGGCGAACCCAGCAGTGGCGAAGACCGTAGAAACCGCCAATCCTCCGGGCACCCATGCAACCCATCGTTTTGCCGCTTCGAACAACGCGCGGGTCAGACCGGCGTAGTACGCAAGATAACCGATGAGAATGAAGGTGGGGATCAGGCTGAGCGTGTGGGCCGCAACCTTAGAGTGCGGTACTTGCCCAGCCGTTTTCACGGCCACCGTCACAGCCTTGCCAAAACGATCCGGATCGTAGCCAAATTTAGCCCAGAAAATCCAGATCAGCCCGATCAATCCGGCAAGTCCTGCCGCAAAGGCCACGCGCATTCCGGTGACAACCAGAACCAACAGACCGCCCGTGACCCACAGGCCAATTTCGATCGTGTCCATTTGTTAGTCCTGCCCTTCGAATTGCTCAGCTTCGGCGGCGGCCTGCGCTGCTGTGTCCTGTATCAAAGGCACGGCGACCGGGTTTTCGAGGCCCAGCACGAGGGCGCGCCCATATCCCCAAACCTGCAGCACCAAGCGAACGCACAGCACAGAAAAAGCCACCGGCGCCAAGAGCTTTGCTGGCCACAAAGGAATGCCGATGTCGATGGAACTGTCCCTACTCCACAGAGGGGCACCAAAATCGAAAGATCGGTCAAAATGGGACCAACTTCCCCAAACCAGCGCCAGCATCAGAACAAGTATTAAAATGACCGAGATCAGCTCGAACAGCCACAGTGCTCGTCCGTGAAGGCGCGAGATAACGATATCCATGCGGATATGCCCGCCATCGCGCTGGACATAAGAGATGCCCAGAAAGGCGATCAAAGGCATCGCCTGTTCGATCCAGTCGACATACCCCGGCAGTGGTGCGTTGATCGCATTGCGCCCGCTGACTGAAACAACAGCGAGTACCATAAGACCGAAGACGGCAAGGCCGCTGATCAATGCTAAAAACTGCTCTAACTTCAAAAGGTGGCGGTCCAGCCGACTTAGGCGACTGCCATCCTCTAGCACCGTGGCCTGTCCTGCCATTACGGTGTTCCCCTGTATTTATGATTGGTGTCCGGGTGCCCATTCAGGCACCCGGAAATTGCGATCAGTTACCGCCACGCTGCTGCGTCAGAGTAGTTTGAACCAGATCGTAAAGGTCCTGAGCAGGAAGCCCCTGTGCAGACATGTCTGCAATCCATTGCTCGCGAATAGGATCGGCGGCTTTGGTGCGGAATTCTTCGATCACGGCGTCGTCGATCATGACCTTCTCAACGCCCTTCTCCGACAGCACGCCATCCCATTGCTCTAACAAGCCACCATAGTTCGTTAGGTAATGGTCAATGGCTTCATCAATCGAACTGTCCAACGCTTCGCGGTGTTCGGCGGGCAGCGCCTCATAGGCTTCGATGTTCACCACAACAGGGCAATTCACAGTGCCGGGGTTCAGGTTAGCTGTCCACCAATCAGCTTCGTTGATTGTGCCAAAAGACAGGTGCGCATGCTGGGCAAATGCCACTGTGTCCACAACTCCGGATTCCATAGCGTTGAAAGCTTCGGTCGCGGGTACCGAGGTCGGAACCCCACCAACCGCTTCAAAAGCCTGGCCCAGACCGCCTGTTGCGCGCACACGCATGCCATCGAAGTCAGCGAGCGTTGCCCGCGGATCGCCGGTCCCTACCAGATTGTACTGTGGCATGGGTGAGGTCATGATGATGCGCGCGTTCCATTGCGCCATTTCATCTTTTACTGCCGGGTGATCATAAACTGCGTGGCTGACGGCCACTTCTTCATCCAGAGTATTCACGCCGAGAAACGGCAATTCCAGCACCGTGATTGCACGGTTCTTATCGCGGTGATAACCGGCGCAGAACTGAGCCATCTCAAAGGCACCAATCTCGATCCCGTCCAGATTCTCTTTGGGCTTGGACAAGCCGCCGTAGCTGACGTTGATCGTAAATTCGCCACCGGTTTTTTCGCTTACCAACTCTGATAGCTTTTCGACATGCTCAGTGAATGCGCGTCGTTTACCCCAGACCGAGGCGTTCCATTCGGTTGCTGCTGCTTCGGACACCAAGGCAACGCCCAAAGCGGCCACGGCTGCGCCGCTCAACATCTTCTTCATACTGATTTCTCCCTTTGATGCGCCCCTTGTTAAGGCGCTTGACGCCAAAGCTAGCGCCAACATCGAAATGTGCCAACCCCGCGTAAAGTTCCGGGTCTCTGATCCCGGAATATGTTACACGCTAACAACCAAAAGGAGAGTACAGCAGTTCAGTTTCGGCAAAATAAAGCCCAAAACCGAGCGACTTTTCTTTGACATCTATTTATCTGTTTTTATTTATTTTTTACACCTAATTTGACCATTTGTTAACAGTTTATACCGCTGGCGAGAAATTTATTTACAAACTAACTCATGGTTTTCTGTAATTTATTCCATTGTTTTCAGTTCCCAGTATTATTCGTCTCGGGGAGGAGCAAGATCGACGTGACCTGAAGTTCAGGTCAACATCGATCCAGTGAAATTCAGTCCAGAGGGAGGAGCCTCAGTATGACAACCGCTGCCCAGGAAGGTGCAAAAGTCTATCCGCCAAGTGCAGAGACCGTCGCGCGTGCTCATGTAGACGCAGAAAAGTACAATGAAATGTACGCGGCCTCAATTAACGACCCCGAAGCGTTCTGGGGTGAGCAAGGCAAGCGTATCGACTGGATCAAGCCCTACACACAGGTCAAAGACGTCAACTATGACTTCGGTTCGGTCGGCATCAAATGGTACGCCGACGGCACACTGAACGTATCGGCCAACTGCCTGGACCGTCATCTTAAGACGCGCGGCGATCAGACTGCAATCATCTGGGAGCCGGATGATCCGAACGACGAAGCGCAGTACATCTCCTACGCTGAACTGCACCGTCGCACCTGCCGAATGGCAAACATTCTTGAGACCATGGGTGTTCGCAAAGGCGATCGCGTCGTCATCTATCTGCCGATGATCCCCGAGGCGGCTTATGCCATGCTGGCTTGTGCCCGCATCGGCGCCATCCACTCGATTGTTTTTGCTGGTTTCTCTCCTGACGCTCTGTCCGCACGTGTAAACGGAAGCGACGCCAAAGTAATCATCACCGCCGACGAAGCACCGCGCGGCGGCCGCAAGACACCGCTTAAATCAAATGCAGACGCTGCTCTGCTGCATTGTAAAGACACCGTTAAGTGTCTGGTTGTTAAGCGCACCGGCGGTCAAACCACATGGGTTTCTGGCCGGGACTATGACTACAACGAAATGGCTCTCGAAGCGGACGACTATTGCGCCCCCGCTGAGATGAGCGCCGAAGACCCACTGTTTATTCTGTATACATCGGGTTCCACCGGTCAGCCCAAGGGGGTTGTTCATACAACGGGTGGATATCTGGTCTATGCCGCAATGACCCACGAAATCACTTTTGATTACCACGAAGGTGACGTGTACTGGTGTACTGCTGACGTCGGCTGGGTTACCGGTCACAGCTACATCGTCTACGGTCCGCTGGCCAACGGCGCGACTTCTGTCATGTTTGAAGGCGTTCCGACCTATCCAGATGCAGGTCGTTTCTGGGAAGTTTGCGCCAAGCACAAAGTCAACCAGTTCTACACTGCTCCGACCGCCATTCGCGCCCTTATGGGTCAGGGCAACGAGTTCGTCGAAAAGCACGATCTCAGTGATCTACGCCTGCTGGGAACAGTGGGTGAGCCGATCAACCCGGAAGCTTGGAACTGGTACAACGACGTCATCGGCAAAGGCAAATGCCCGATCGTTGACACTTGGTGGCAAACCGAAACTGGTGGTCACTTGATGACCCCCCTGCCCGGTGCTCATGCAATGAAGCCCGGCGCAGCCATGAAGCCTTTCTTTGGTGTGCAGCCCGTGGTTCTGGACCCGCAGTCTGGCGTCGAAATCAACGGAAATGGCGTCGAAGGTGTTTTGTGCATCAAGGACAGCTGGCCCGGTCAAATGCGTACTGTCTGGGGTGACCATGAACGGTTCGAGAAAACCTACTTCTCGGACTACAAGGGCTACTACTTTACCGGCGACGGTTGCCGCCGTGACGAGGGCGGTGACTACTGGATCACTGGCCGTGTTGACGACGTGATCAACGTATCGGGTCACCGCATGGGCACCGCCGAGGTCGAAAGCGCGCTGGTTGCACACGCTGCAGTCGCTGAGGCCGCCGTGGTTGGCTATCCGCATGAAATCAAAGGGCAAGGCATCTACTGCTATGTCACATTGATGAATGACCGTGAGCCCAGCGATGAGCTGTTGAAAGAACTGCGCACCTGGGTACGGACCGAAATCGGACCGATCGCCAGCCCGGACGTGATCCAATGGGCCCCCGGTCTACCCAAAACCCGTTCGGGTAAGATCATGCGCCGCATCCTGCGTAAGATCGCCGAAAACGACTTTGGCTCGCTGGGCGATACTTCGACCCTTGCGGATCCTTCGGTCGTTGACGACCTGATCCAAAATCGCGCGACGAAGTGAGGGTGTGATGGACGCTGCCACAACCACCACTCCCGCTGTTCTGATCCTTCTCGGCCCTCCGGGCGCCGGGAAGGGAACACAAGCTCGCATGCTTGAGGACAAATTCGGCTTGGTTCAACTCAGCACTGGCGACTTGCTGCGTGCTGCTGTCGCCGCTGGGACAGACGCAGGTAAAGCGGCCAAGGCCGTTATGGAAGCCGGCGATCTGGTCAGCGACGAGATCGTCATCGCCATCCTGCGCGATCGCATGGCCGAACCTGATTGTTCTAAAGGTGTGATCCTAGACGGATTCCCACGTACAACCGTTCAGGCAGAGGCGCTCGACGCCCTTCTGGCTGAAAGCAAACAAAAGATCAGTGCCGCTGTCAGCCTCGAGGTCGAGGACGCCGAAATGGTTGTCCGTATCTCGGGCCGCTACACCTGCGCAGGCTGCGGCGAAGGCTTCCACGACCAGTTCAAGAAACCGGCGGTCGAAGGTAAATGCGACAAGTGCGGCAGCACCGAATTCAAACGCCGCGCCGACGACAATGCAGAAACGGTTGCGTCTCGCCTAACGGCCTATCACGCGCAAACCGCACCGCTGATCACTTACTATGACGGCCAGGGCGTCCTTAAGCGCACTGACGCCATGGGCAAGATTTCGAACATTGCAAGCGATCTGGAGGAGATCGTGAACAACGCGATGAACTAAGGGGAGGAGCAAGGCCCCGAGAGGCTTTGATCCTTTAAAGGAATACTTCGAAGGACCGCCTTGGCGGAACAGAGGAGTTTTGTCTGCCGTCATTCAGGCGTCAGACGCAATCAGAGAGCGGCCTGCGGCACTGGAGGAGTCGGGCACGGGCCGCCCAAGAGGGAAGCAAGGAGGAACCCGCTATGGCGGATCAATCTACCAACTCTGCGCAGTCTGCCGAAGCCGATAAGGGCTATTGGCAGGCCAACCTGCGCCTAATCTACATCAGCCTCATCATATGGGCGCTGGTGTCTTTTGGATTCGGCATCCTGCTGCGTCCTTTGCTGTCGGGCATCGCCGTCGGCGGAACCGACCTGGGCTTTTGGTTCGCTCAGCAGGGATCGATTCTGGTCTTTCTGGTGCTGATCTTCAACTACGCCTGGCGCATGAACAAGCTAGACGCCGAACACGGCGTAGACGAAGAATAAAGGAGAGCGGGGATAATGGATCAGTTTACCATCAACCTGCTGTTTGTTGGCGCATCCTTCGCGCTATACATCGGCATCGCGATCTGGGCCCGTGCGGGTTCCACATCTGAATTCTACGCTGCTGGTCGCGGCGTTCACCCGGTCACCAACGGTATGGCAACAGCGGCGGACTGGATGTCTGCGGCCTCGTTCATCTCGATGGCGGGCCTCATTGCCTTTACCGGCTATGACAACTCGACCTTCCTGATGGGTTGGACCGGTGGCTACGTGCTGCTGGCTCTGCTGCTTGCGCCTTACCTGCGCAAGTTCGGCAAATACACTGTCTCGGAATTCATCGGCGACCGTTTCTACAGCCAGACCGCACGCGTTGTTGCGGTGATCTGTCTGATCGTTGCGTCGGTTACCTACGTTATCGGTCAGATGACCGGCGTTGGCGTGGCTTTCGGCCGCTTCCTTGAGGTTTCCAACACATCCGGTCTGCTGATCGGTGCCTGTGTCGTGTTTGCATACGCGGTGTTTGGCGGGATGAAGGGTGTAACCTACACCCAGGTTGCTCAGTACTGCGTGCTGATCACTGCCTATACCATCCCGGCGATCTTCATCTCGCTGCAGCTGACGGGCACGCCGGTCCCGGCGCTGGGTCTGTTCGGTGACACCGCAAGCGGTGAGCCTCTGCTGACCAAGCTGGACGCTATCGTGACCGAGCTGGGCTTTGCTGAATACACAGCTCACCACTCGAACACGTTGAACATGGTGCTGTTCACACTGTCGCTGATGATCGGTACTGCCGGTCTGCCGCACGTCATCATGCGCTTCTTCACCGTTCCCAAAGTGTCTGACGCACGTTGGTCGGCTGGTTGGACGTTGGTCTTCATCGCCCTGCTGTATCTGACTGCTCCTGCGGTTGGTGCAATGGCACGTCTGAACATCACCGACATGATGTGGCCCAACGGTGGCATCGAAGGTGGCGCTGTTTCGGTCGAAGAAATCGACACGGATCCGCGTTACGACTGGATGAAAACCTGGCAGAAAACCGGTCTCCTGGATTGGGAAGACAAGAACGGCGACGGCAAAATCCAGTACTACAACGACAAGTCCGAAGCGATGACCGCAATCGCGGAAGAAAATGGCTGGGTTGGTAACGAGTTGACCAAGTTCAACCGCGACATCCTGGTTCTGGCCAACCCCGAAATCGCCAACCTGCCGGGTTGGGTAATCGGTCTGGTCGCGGCTGGTGGTCTTGCGGCTGCTCTGTCGACCGCTGCGGGTCTGTTGCTGGCGATCTCGTCAGCTGTGTCCCACGACCTTGTCAAAGGTGCGATCAACCCGCAAATCTCTGAAAAGGGTGAACTGCTGGCTGCTCGTATCGCAATGGCTGTTGCCATCGTTGTCGCAACCTACCTGGGTCTGAACCCACCGGGCTTTGCGGCGCAAACGGTTGCTCTGGCCTTCGGTCTGGCTGCTGCTTCGATCTTCCCGGCGCTGATGATGGGTATCTTCTCGACCCGCATCAACAACACCGGCGCAGTCTGCGGCATGCTGGCAGGTTTGACCGTTACTCTGGTCTACATCTTCCTGCACAAAGGCTGGCTGTTCATTCCTGGCACCAACTCGTTCACCGATGCTGATCCGCTTCTGGGTCCGATCAAGTCGACTTCGTTCGGCGCCATCGGTGCGATGATCAACTTTGCAGTCGCATTTGTTGTAGCCGGAATGACCAAAGAGACTCCGCAGGAGATCAAAGATCTGGTCGAAAGCGTTCGCATTCCCCGTGGCGCGGGCGCAGCTCAGAATAAATGAGCCTTATGCGGTCGCTGGGATCCGTCCCAAGACCGCATCTTTCGACTGACTTTCCCGCCCGGCACTCCACCGGGCGGGATTTTTAACCAGAAACCCAGGACCATTCCATGCCCCTGTCCCACGAAGCGATCACCCGGTTTCTGAAATCCGTACACCCTTACGACGCCCTGCCCGCAGATGTGCTGGAAATAACTGCCCGAAGAATTGAAGTGCTTGAGGTTGAAAAGGATGCCTCGCTCTACGAACTCGGCAGTCCCCTGCCCGGCGTTTTTTTAATCTACGAAGGACAGGTAGAAATTACTGATGAGAACGGCGCAGTCGTGTCTCATCTTGGCTTGCGCAACTCATTCGGTGAGCGTGGTCTCTTCAAGGATGGCCGAGCTGCAACAAACGCTTCTGCTCAGGCCCCATCCGTTCTGATTTTGCTGGCGCCTGACCTAGTGCGCGGTCTCGCCGACGACCACGAGGTCGTTTCGAGCTTCTTTGACCGCACACGCGGCGACCGAACCAACCCTCAAAGTCTGGCAACCAGTTCGATTGACGTGTTAATGGCAAAAAACCCCGCCACATGTACACCGGACACCCTCGTACAAAAAGCTGCTCAAATGATGAGGGACCGCCATATCTCCTCTCTTTGTGTGACCGAGGGCGATGCGCTGGTTGGCATTGCGACTCTGCGGGACATCTCGGGAAAATATGTGGCAGACGGAATGCCCGAGGCTACTACGATTGCGCAAATCATGACCGCGGATCCGATAACCTTGTCCCCCGCGGATATTGGATCGGATGTTCTGCACGTCATGATGGAACGCGGGATCGGGCATGTACCGATTTCCGAGGGTGGAAAACTGGTTGGCGTCGTAACGCAGACCGATCTGACACATTATCAAGCAGTTAACTCGGCAGAACTGGTCCGGCGTATAGCACAGGCACGTTCGGCTCAGGACATGGCGCATGTAACTGCTGAGATACCCCAACTTCTGGTTCAACTGGTTGCCAGTGGAAACAGACATGAAATCGTCACGCGTCTGATCACCGACATAGCCGACACAGCCACACGCCGCTTGCTTACTCTGGCGGAAGAAAAATTGGGGCCTCCGCCGGTTCCCTATCTTTGGTTGGCCTGCGGCTCGCAAGGACGGCAAGAACAGACTGGCGTTTCGGATCAGGACAACTGTCTGATGCTGGACGATAGCGTATCCGATGCTGACATGTCGTATTTCACAGAGCTTGCGAAATACGTTTCAGACGGCCTGGATACTTGCGGCTATTTCTACTGCCCCGGTGATATGATGGCGACCAACCCGCAATGGTGCCAGCCGGTGCGTGTCTGGCGCGAGTATTTCAGAGGCTGGATCGCCAAACCAAATCCTGAAGCGCAGATGTTGGCCTCGGTCATGTTCGATCTTCGCCCTATCGGCGGAGCTTTCGAGTTGTTTGCGGATCTGCAAGATGAAACGCTGGCGGCAGCCAATGCGAACTCAATCTTCGTGGCCCACATGATTTCGAATTCACTGAAACACACTCCTCCTCTGGGCCTGTTGCGTGGCTTCGCGACTATTCGTTCAGGTGAGCACCGTAACACATTGGATCTAAAGCATAACGGTGTCGTACCGATCGTTGACCTAGCCCGTGTTTACAGCTTGCAAGGTCAATTGCCCGAAGCAAACACTCGCGCCCGCCTGAAAGCGGCTGAAGCGGCCGGAGTTCTTAGCCCATCGGGCGCACGTGATTTGCTGGACGCTTATGACCTTATCGCTGAAACACGGCTTGAGCATCAGGTGAGTCTGGTAAAATCCGGTAAAAAACCGGACAATTATCTTCCACCATCTGGCCTGTCCGACTTTGAGCGAAGTCATCTACGAGACGCATTTGTTGTTGTAAAAACGATGCAATCGGCGGTCGGTCACGGCAAGGGTATGCTCGGCTAAAGCATACGCACCTTTAAGACGGGCGCGACGCGCTCGAAATTCGGAGATACACTATGTTTCTGGAACTGATCGGCACCATCTTTGCGGGCTTTGCCTTTGCAGGTGTGGTGATGGTTGTGAATAAACTCACTGGCGGTCGACTGCCCCGCTGGGCGGCTCCGGTTGCCGCAGGTTTGGGTATGATCGGAATGACGATCAGCAGCGAGTACACTTGGTATGATCGCACTCGGGACACCTTGCCAGATGAGTTGACCGTGATTCAAGAAGTTGAGAGCCGCGCAATATACCGTCCTTGGACCTATGCCGTTCCGTTTGTCGACCGTTTCGCTGCAATCGACACTGTCTCCGTGCGCACCAACGATCAGGTTCCCGAGCAACGCCTGGTTGATCTCTACTTCTTCGGCCGCTGGGCTCCGGTTTCCAAAATGCCAGTCGCGGTTAACTGCGCCGAAAACAGTCGTGCTAATCTGGCCGATGGTGCTGAGTTTGGGGATGATGGGCGTTTGTTGAACGCTGATTGGATCTCTGTCCAATCCGGCGACCCAATTGTTGAGGCGACTTGCGGAGTATAACATGCTGACCCGGTTAAGCCTGCGATTGAGGATTTTCCTCTTCTTCTGCCTTCTGGCCGTTGGGGGCCTGGCTGTCAGTTCCATCGCTTTGTGGATCAGCTACAAACGGGCCGCCAACCAAGAACTCGCAAGCGCATTTGTTTTTGCAGAAATTTTGATGGGCTTCGGCTTTGTGGCTTTGATTGCGGCGGTCTGGCTGCTGTTCGATGACAACGTCGCAAAACCGATTGAGCGTTTGTCTGCACAGTTACGCGCTCGCGCACATGCTGGTGTAAGCACGGATGTAGACATGCAGGCCGCGCGATACCTTGGCGATCTGGCACCTGCGGCCGCAGGGTTGGCAGATCAGCTATCTGACAAAACAATGGACGTCGCCGAAGCTGTTGCGGCAGAAACCGCCCATTTGGCAGCTGAAAAGCAACGACTTACCGCGCTACTAACCGAAATTCCGGTCGCGATGGTTTTGGCAAGCCCGTCCCATAAAATCGTTCTTTATGATGGGCAGGCGGCCGGTGTTCTGGCCCAAATTGCGCATCCGCGGCTGAACGCTTCGCTTTTCGAATACCTGCAGCCCGAACCGCTTGAAAAAGCTTACGCAAAGCTGATGAAAACCGGCCTTGAGGTGGAATGCGCTCTGACCAGCATAAACGGAGCACAGACTTACAGCGCCCGAATGAAGCCATTGGGGGGCGCCCCCGGTTACCTGCTGTTGTTCGAGGAAAGCTCTGCCAACATCGCCCCCGAGGCTGCGCGGCCTTTGGTCTACAATTTCGAACTGCTTCACAGTGACAGTGAGGATCAATTCGAAAAATTGGCCCTGCAGGACCTGTGTTTTGTTGTCTTCGATACCGAGACGACAGGCCTTCTGCCGCACAAGGATGAGATCGTACAGATCGGTGCGGTCCGAGTTGTAAAAGGGCGCATCGTCGAAGGTGAAAAGCTGGACACACTGGTCGATCCCGGAATACCGATCCCGGCAGCGTCGACTAAGGTGCACAAGATCAACGATAAAATGGTCCAAGGAGCCCCCGGCATCGGCGAGGCCGGTCGCGTATTCAACCAGTTTGCTAAAGACGCCGTAATCGTTGCGCACAATGCGCCCTTTGACATGGCCTTTCTGCGACGTCATGCCAAAACGATGGGTGTGGAATGGGACCACCCCATTTTAGACACCGTTCTTTTGTCCGCCGTATTATTTGGCGCAAGCGACAAACACACGCTGGATGCTCTGTGCGACAGGCTGGAGATCACCATACCAGAAGAACTTCGACACACTGCGCTAGGTGACGCGGTTGCAACAGCCAAAGCCTTGGTAAAAATGCTGCCGATGCTACAGGCGCGAGGTATGAACACCTTTGGCGAGGTTATCGAAGCTACCCGCCAACACGGTCGTCTGCTTGAAGACCTGAACTGAACACCGAAACATGCGGGTTAAGTTCAGCTTTTGATGGACAATTCCAACGGGTCGTGTCACCTGATGCCCGACCACGGAATGAGCACGCGATGACGGAAAAGACCTTCACCCCTACCCCGGATCAAAACATCGCCTTTCGCGAGGCGCTGGGGTGTTTTGGGACTGGTGTCACGGTTGTGACGACAAACACCGCACAGGGACCGCGTGCGATTACCGTGAACTCGTTTTCATCCGTCTCGCTGGATCCCCCCCTAGTTTTGTGGTGCCTGGCCAAAGATTCGAACCGTTTTGATGCCTTCAGCACCTGTGAACACTACGCCATCCACGTCATGGCTCAAGAACAGCAACAACAAGCGTTGCAGTTCGCTCGTAACGGGTTGGACTTTTCGCATGCTGACTGGACCGAAGACCAGGATGGTCGTCCACAATTGTCCGACTGTCTCGCCCGCTTTGACTGCCAACTGCACAACCGGCATGAGGCCGGAGATCACTATATCCTCGTGGGTGAAGTCAAAAAGGTCATGTATCGAACCGGTAAAGGTTTGATTTTTAAACGCGGCCAATTTGGTGGGTTCGCTGATTTACTCTAACCATCGGATACGAATATGTGTTAGAGAATTTTCGACGTTGAATAGCCAAACGTTTGAGACCGAATGATCTGCACGAAAAGTAACTTTGTATTTGTTCATATTCCAAAGAACGCAGGTACATCCGTTACAACAGCTCTCTACAATAGTTTTGGAAAGCTGAACGCTTTTCAAAAACTGGCAAACCGAGTTTCGAAGCGCGTCTACGGTCGTCAGATTTTCAAACCGGTAGAGAAACTAGGGGACCACGCAACCGCGTCTGACTATGTCGAGCATCTCGGAGACCAGTATTGGAGTATGCTCAGCTTTACCTTCGTCAGAAATCCGTTTGACCGGTTGGTGTCTCACTATCACTACATTCAACAGACCAATCATCACCACTTGTACGACAGGGTGCACCACCTCACGTTCGACGAGTTCATTTCTTTTGTTGTCGACATCCCCGTCGCTGTCCCTACTCAGACTTCCTACATCCTGGACAAGCAGGGCAAATGCCTTGTGAAGAAAGTCGGCAAAGTCGAAACAATTAGTAGTGATTTCAGTGACATATGCCGCGATCTGAACCGCAATGTAAAGCTAAAGCATGTCAACAAATCCGAGCACAGAGATTTCTCGGATTACTTCAATGAAGCGAACACGCGCATCGTAGCCGATCTGTTCCAGCAAGATTTCGAAGCCTTCGGCTACAGCACTGATCCCTCAGACAACCAGATGTTGGGGATGAAGCTGAATAAGCATCCCAAGCTGTTGAATTAAACCTCAGTCATCCAGCGATCCGTGAACAGCCAACGCCTCAAGCTGAGTCTCCTGCGGCGTGATGATACGGAACGCTTCGTGCACGCCAGTGTCCGATAGCTCGCGCGCAACCGTAAGCAAAGTGTTCGGATCGTGTTCATCACACAGCTCGCTCATATGGGCTATTTCGGCCTGCGCCACCCCCATGGCAGAATCGACCGAAGGCGCGCCATAGAACTGGACGAAGTGCTCGGCCAAATTGCGCGTAATGGATTCGAGTTCAGCCGGTTCCACCTGCGTGACGGCGACAAAGGTCACTCGACCGAAAGTTTCAACACCCAGCCATCCATTGGAAAAAGCCTGTCGTGCCTTTCCTTCAAGATCACCGTCGCCCCAATTCGAAAACTCAAAGCCCCCGGAAATACACCATTCCCCGGTACGCGCCGGAGAGTGAAAGACATTCATGTCACTTTCATCGAAATGGATCGCGCGGGCGAGTTTCATTCTTCAGGTCTCCAATATTTCTGTCATGGGGCGCAGCCGCGTTTCAGAGCCGTCACGGATCAGCATCCCGAACCGTTCATCCGTGCCCAAGAACACGCCTGACTCTCCATAAGCTTCTCCAACACCCCGCAGCAGTCCCAGCCATTCAGCATGCAGTGGTGCATTGCCGTCCTCTTCCCAGCGATTAAGCCAGGTTAATGCGTGCCGTGACCAGCTTTCGATCAATTGGACCGGGGAAACGTCCGCGCATCCCTCATCGTAAAGCGCTGTGATATCAGGGTTTTCACCCGGCGCATCACCTGTTTGCAACAATGCCAATTCCCAACCAACAACAAGCCAGTCAGGTTCTTCGTCCGGGGAATTGTTCGATGCGGCGGCTCGGAACGTTCCGCATCTTGCACCGTTCACGCAGATTAAACCGTCCCACCCAAGATGCACCGCGACCTCTGGCGGGGCCAGTGCGCCCAGCGCATTCTGAAACCCCACAGCACACAAAGGCAACATAGCCATTGCGTCTTTCAAGGGCACCTCGGGTGCAAAGACAATCGCAACCCGTAACCGATCGGCTTGAGCGTTATAAACGACCGACCCAGCGTCGCAGCCGAGTGCGGCCATTGCCTGAGCCCGCTCAAACGGGTCTTCCCCACCCTGAACCGGGTGGCCCGTTAGCAAGGGGGGGAAGGTTGGCTCGCTCATGCGTTGCCTTGTGCGATCAAGTCGCGAGCGATTTTGCGGAAGGATTCGGCCTGAGGGCTGTCTGGCTTGCTCACCACGATCGGGGCACCCCCATCTGCCGCGACCCGGATATCCAGGTGCAACGGAATCTCGCCGAGTAACGGAACACCAAGGGACTCGGCCTCGGACGCGACGCCGCCATGACCAAACACATGTTCCTCATGCCCGCAGTTCGAGCAGATGTGGGTCGACATATTCTCAATCATACCGAAGATTGGCGTCTTGAGTTGGTTGAACATGTCGATGCCCTTGCGGGCGTCAATCAGCGCAACGTCCTGCGGCGTAGATACGACAATCGCGCCGTCCACTTTAAACTTTTGGCTCAGTGTCAGCTGCACATCTCCGGTGCCGGGCGGCAGGTCAACGATCAGAACATCCAACGCCCCCCATTGCACTTGGCTCATCATCTGTTGCAACGCGCCCATAAGCATCGGGCCGCGCCAGACGACTGCCTGACCTTCGTTTGTCATCAGCCCCATCGACATCATGGTCACACCATGATTGCGCAGCGGCAGAATGGTTTTGCCATCCGGGCTGGCTGGACGACCGGATACTCCCAGCATCCGTGGCTGCGATGGGCCATAAACATCTGCATCCAACAAACCCACACGACGACCTTCAGCCGCCAAGGCACAGGCGAGGTTGGCGGAAACGGTGGATTTCCCGACACCGCCTTTACCCGATGCTACGGCAATGATCCGATCAACGCCGGGCACAGCCTGCGGTCCCGTTTGCGATGGCTTGGGTTTGGGCTTCAAATCCGGTGGTGCTTTGTCAGAATGCGCTGTCAACATGGCCGAGACACTGCCGACCCCCTCGACCATCTGCGCGGCTTGCTCGGCTGCTGCACGAACAGGCTCCATCCGCTCGGCCTGCTTGGGGTCGATCTCAAGCACGAAGCGGACGGTATCACCCTCTACGTTCAATGCGCGCACAACGCCCGCGCTCACGATATCCTGCCCCGAAACCGGATCGGTAATTTTCTTTAAGTTCGCCAGAACTGCGTCACGAACACTCATGCTTTTTTCCCTTTGACTTGCCCCAGGATGAGGTTGCGTTTCATTGCATGTGTCTCCGTCTCATTCAGTTTATTTGACGCATTTAGGCCCGGGCCGTTAGGTTGGGCCATGCGCTTTGTCCTTTTGTGCCTGAGCCTGACGCTCTCTGCCAGCCCCTCTTGGTCGCAAGAGGCACTGGGGCTTGCTGCCCCGGCAGAGGTAAAAGACTCTGGTCTGTTGCAACATATCCTTCCACGCTTCTCTCTCAAGACCGGTATTCGCGTTATTGCGGACGATAACGGTGTTTTGGTGCTGGAAACCGCGCCTCCAGGCGATCCGGTCTTTGCCCGAGACGGTAAAGTTTACCATTTACGGATAGAAAACGACGCCAGGCATGAACGGTTCCGGGACTGGCTTTTGTCCGATATCGGCAAGAACACCGTTGAAAGCTTCTCTCCTGATCAAGGGACTTCTTTCTCTGCCAGTTTCGAGATTGCAGCAGTGCAACATGACACCCCAATTGATGGTGACGCCGCACTTGGCGAAGAACTGTCGATGACTCATTGCGGCCGATGTCATGTGATCGGGCCAAAGAACCGGATGAACGGGCTGGGCTCCACCCCTTCTTTTGCGGTCTTGCGGGCAATGCCTGATTGGTCTGAACGGTTTGAAGCATTCTTTGCATTGAACCCGCACCCAGCGTTCACTCAGATCGACGGCCTTACCCCGCCGTTCGATCCCGAGCGTCCTTCACCGATTTACCCCGTCGAAATGACACTGGATGAGTTGGAGGCGATTCTCGCCTTTGTCTCAGTCATCAAGGCTGCCGACCTTGGCGAGCCACTACAGCTTCAGTGATCCTTTCTTTTTGAGAAATAGTCGTCGGTCGTCACCACCTTAGGGCGGGGCGCAGACTGGAACGGGTTGTCCTGTTGCTGGAACTGCGCATTAACACGGCAATTGTCGCACATCTGGATCATCCGGGCCTTATCCGACGTGGCAAACATCGGGTGCGTGCCGGACAGCTTCTCCATGATACGCTCGACCGTAGACTTTACCCCGAACAAAGCTCCACATTCGACACAGGCAAAGGGCTCCTCTTCGTTCAGAACTTGTTGCGATAGGGCTGCATCGCTCAGATCAAGTTGCGGAACCAGTGTGATCGCGTTCTCAGGGCAAATGCCCTTACACAACCCGCACTGCAGACAAGCGTCCTGCTGAAAGTTCAGTTGCGGTTTATCTGGGTTATCTACCAAAGCACCAGATGGGCACAGTGAGACACAGCTTAGACACAGAGTACATGCGTCTGTATTTACCGCGACGGCCCCATATGGCGCGTTGTCGGGCAGAGGTAGAGGAGCATCTGCTTGCGGGTTTAAAGCCTGGGCTGACAGCCGTGCGATTTGTCGGCGATTGCCAAGCGGTAAAACTGGATCCGCCAATGGTGAAGGAACTTCCTGCACATACAGGAAATCGGACATTGCATCGGGGTCCGCTTCGCCTATCAAACCCAGCTTACTTGGCCCGGCTATCGCGGCTGCCAATTCAAGCTCACGGTCCAAGGCATCCCTTTCAGTGGTCGGAGCCAACAAAACGTCGACGCGCGCAAATCCGTGTGCCAAAGCCGCCAACATCTCGGAGTGGCCGAAACCAGAGATCACACCCAACTCCAGCGGGATGACGTCGGCCGGCAAACCATTTCCAAATCTGGCAGCAAGGCGGATCATTTCGGCCCCATGGGCGTCATGTACCAATAAGCGTGGTGCAGTGCCTCCCGCTCTTCGATATGTACGGGCTAGAATGTGCATCCGAGACAACAACGCGGAAACTGGTGGATCTTCGTAGGTGATAGCAGTTGAAGGGCATACAGCTGCGCATTCTCCGCAACCGGCACAAACCATCGGGTCGATGGAGACATGCTCTCCCACTGGAGTAATTGCACCGGTCGGGCAAATATCCAGACAATTTGTGCACGCGACATGCTCTGCGCGGGAATGAGCGCAAAGGGTTTCTTCCATTCGGACGTAAAGCGGTTTTTCAAACGTACCAACCAGCTGTACGGCTTCAAAAGCCAGACGTTCTACTGCAACGGTGTCTTTCGGGTCGGCACGCAAGTAGCCTTCCCTCTTAGCGGGCGCCTGCACTAGGGGTGTTTCACCACTGACGTCGATGACGATATCGCAAGTTGATTGTGCACCATCGCGCGGTTCAGCCCATCCAAATGCACCACGACCACCCGGGTTAAGCTGTTGGAGAGCGTCTAGTCGGAGAGAAAATCCACCCAACGCCCCATTCAGCGATCGAACGCGACCGCGAACCACGTCAAAATCGCGCGAAACCGTTTCGGCATCGTCTGTCACCAGAACTGTGACGGCCAATGTGGATGACAAGCGCTGTGCCAGGTCAAAGGCAACGCCACCCGCGTCTATAATGAAACACGTGCCTTCACTGTACACATCCACGCTGGGAGTAATCGGTTGGGGCAACAAAGCCTCTGCAGCCAGCGCGGCCATCTTGGGCGCCGCGTCGTTGCCTTGTTTGGACCAGCCGGCCCGATCACGCAGGTCGACGAAGCCCGGAGTCTCCACGTTCAGTTCTTCTGCGAGGGACTTGAAGACGTCTAGCTCCTGTCCACAGGCGACGACTGTATCCGCCCCCTGCATTAGTGCTGCCGCCTTTTCTAATTCTGTCGTGCAGAGTGCCGTGTGAACTTTGGAACATTCAGCTTCACAGGCGGATGCAATTTTGTCTGCGTCCACCCGCTGCGTTCCTGCGCAATCGCATAGAAGTAATTTCGTGCCCATAACCTCTCCTCCCCATCAACAACAGATTAGGGTGTATGTGGAAAGTGGCAATCCCTGCCCTAGGTTGATCTGCTGAAATGGGATCGCAAAAGCACCGAAAAGAATGTCTGGCGCCAAACATATGCGTGATCACTGCATTTGAGTTCCATTACAGGCTTGGCACAAGGCAAGTTTGTGTACCATAGTAGACCACAAGGAAGGCAGGGGAGAGCCTTTCGGGGAGGAGCCAGTGGCCAAGGCCGCAAGCCGCATTGAAATGCCGATCGGCGTCATTGTACGCAAAACACCCGGTGTAACCCGCTGGGCGAAATGGAACTGGCGTGCAGTTGCCGTGCTACCAGGAGCAGGACCTGCCGATTGGCTTGAGCTGCGCCGCGAGGGTGAAGCCGTCGAATACCACGCCGCCACCCTGCCCCTTACACTTTGGGTGGACGAGACCGAGGCCTACATGGTCAATCTCTCGGACGGGCAACCTTCTATCTATCTTGTTCTACGCGACGCGCTGGACGGGGAGCGCCCTATGGACGCCGTTTTGGTAACAGCCTCTCCGTTCGAAGGTCAGGACTATGCCGACACTGGCGAAGAGATTGTCGAAAAAATCCCGATGACCGAAGGCTTGATCGCCTGGGTGCGGGACTTTGCCCTGGAGCATCATCGCGACGAGGTCTTTGTCAAACGACGTCGCGACAAAAAACGGACCGATCTTGTGGAGGATGGCAAAGGCGATGCGCGCATTCGTCAAGAGTCGGACGTCTATCGTGCACCGCGGAGGTTCGTACAATGACCGAAGCTCGCGATTTCTGGTCCCGTCGCAAAGCCGCCGTTCAGGCAGAGGCTGAGGCAGAAGTCATCGCGACAGAAGAACAGGTCGTTGCAGAACAACGCGCAGAGCTTGAGGAAAAGACTGACGCCGAAATTCTGGCCGAGTTCAATCTGCCAGATCCCGATCAACTAAAGGCCGGAGACGATGTCTCGGGCTTTATGGCCAAGGCGGTGCCAGATCGTTTGCGCCGCCGCGCGCTGCGTCGCCTGTGGCGGTTGAACCCAGTTCTCGCAAACGTCGATGGGCTGGTGGACTATGGCGAGGATTATACTGACGCCGCCTGTGTGATCGAAAACCTCCAGACCACTTATCAAGTCGGCAAAGGCATGTTGGCCCATATCGAAGCTTTGGCAGCTGAGGAAGAAGAGGCCGACGCCGAGATCGAAGTAGATACACCTGAAGAAGAGCCAGGCATCATCGAAGAACCAGACCCTGCCCCTATCATGGTGTCAGAGGTCGAACACCCGGAATACCCGGAAGAGGCGGAACTTCACCCTGCCCCGCGCCGTATGAAATTTGAATTCGAAGGATAACCTAATGACGGCTAGTGAAGCGCAACAGATGGATGTTTCGACCGAGGACCGCTTGCGCGCGGACTTTTACAATTTCCTCGGCCTAATGCTGTCGGCGCCACCAGACCAGATGCTGTTGGATCAGGTTGCCGGGCTCTCTGGGGACGAAACCGACTTGGGTCAAGCCATTCAGGCGATGGCTAGGGTGGCCAAGGTCACAAAACCCGCCGCCGCCGAACGAGAATTCAATGCACTTTTTATCGGACTTGGACGCGGCGAACTGCTGCCTTATGCCAGTTTTTATCTAACTGGTTTCCTGAACGAGAAACCCTTGGCCCAGCTGCGCAACGACATGGCAGTCCGAGGCATCACCCGCGCACGCAACGTATTCGAGCCCGAGGACAACATCGCTTCGCTGATGGAGATGATGGCTGGTATGATCGTAGGCCGTTTTGGCTCGCCCGCCTCTCTCGACGACCAGAAGGCGTTTTGGAACAAACATATCGGCCCATGGGCCACGCATTTCTATTCAGATTTGGAAGCCGCTGAAAACTCGGTTCTCTATGCCTCAGTCGGTACCGCCGGCCGGGTATTCATGGAGATCGAGCGCGAAGCCTTCCGAATGACGGCGGCATAACCCGCCACTCGCCAGCGCCCGAATTGGCGCTAGAACGCAAATGGGAGAGGAGAACCCCATGAGCAAGACCAAGGAAGAAGGCGCAACGCGCCGTGACTTCCTCAAACTGGCCGGAACCGCAGCACCCGCTGCCGTTGCCGCAGCCAGTCTGACCGGGAAGGCCGAGGCAGCCGAGCTACCAACGGACGAAACCCGGATGCAGGATACTGCGCATACTCGCGCGTATCTCGACAGCGCCCGGTTCTAACCCGGACGACGTCACACCCGACTGACGGTTGCGATTGGCCCTGACGTCGGCATCAGCAGTACCAAGCGAGCCATGACACACATGGCCAGCAAGGGAGGAAAGAAATGCTTAGGAAAAAGACCAACGGGGTTGCGAGACGCCCCCAGCGGACAAGTATCCTGTCCCAGGTCGGCGAAAAGACCGTCGATCGCCGCGCATTCCTGCGTGGCTCGGGCCTGACGATCGGTGGCCTTGCCGCGATCAGCGCTACGGGTGGAACCGTGACGCCAGCCAGCGCCCAAACAGCGGCCAACCAAGCCGTTGAGAATATCAAATCCGTATGCACCCACTGCTCGGTCGGCTGTACAGTAGTCGCCGAAGTGCAGAACGGCGTTTGGGTCGGGCAGGAACCCGGCTGGGACAGCCCGTTCAACCTGGGTGCTCACTGCGCCAAGGGTGCAGCAGTCCGTGAGCACGCTCATGGCGAGCGTCGCCTGAAGTATCCGATGAAAAAGGAAGGCGGCGAGTGGAAGCGTATCAGCTGGGAAGAGGCGATCAACGAGATCGGCGACGGCATGATGAGCATCCGCGAAGAGTCCGGACCAGACAGCGTTTACTGGCTCGGATCGGCTAAGCACAACAACGAACAGGCCTATCTGTTCCGCAAGTTCGCCGCCTACTGGGGCACGAACAACGTGGACCACCAGGCCCGTATCTGCCACTCAACCACTGTTGCGGGTGTTGCGAACACATGGGGCTACGGCGCCATGACCAATTCGTACAACGACATCCATAACTCTCGGGCCATCTTCATCATCGGCGGCAACCCGGCCGAGGCGCACCCCGTCTCGCTGCTGCACGTTCTGCGCGCGAAAGAGCAGAACAACGCCCCGCTGATCGTCTGCGACCCGCGCTTTACGCGCACCGCGGCTCATGCGGATGAATATGTCCGCTTCCGCCCTGGCACAGACGTTGCTCTGGTTTGGGGTATCCTGTGGCACATCTTCGACAACGGCTGGGAGGACAAAGAGTTCATCCGCACCCGTGTCTGGGGAATGGACCAGATCCGTGAAGAAGTCGCTAAATGGAACCCGGATGAGGTCGAGCGTGTCACCGGCACACCCGGCTCGCAGCTGAAGCGTGTTGCGCGCACCATGGCCAACAACCGTCCCGGTACGGTGATCTGGTGTATGGGCGGTACGCAGCACACCAACGGCAACAACAATACCCGCGCCTACTGTGTGCTCCAGCTTGCTCTGGGCAACATGGGGACTTCGGGCGGTGGTACCAACATCTTCCGCGGCCACGACAACGTTCAGGGCGCGACGGACCTTGGTGTTCTGTCACACACCCTGCCCGGCTACTATGGTCTCTCCAAAGGAGCTTGGGGCCACTGGGGACGCGTCTGGGGTGAAGACTCCGAATGGCTAGCGGGTCAGTTCGCTTCGATCAAAGACAAGGAAGGCAAGGACAAGTCGCTTCAGAACGAACGCGGCATCCCGGTCTCTCGCTGGATCGACGGTGTTCTGGAAGACCCGGCCAACATGGATCAGGACAACAACGTCCGCGCCATGGTTCTTTGGGGTCACGCTCCGAACTCGCAGACCCGCGGTCCGGAAATGAAGACGGCGATGGAGAAGCTGGACATGCTGGTCGTGATCGACCCGTATCCCACTGTCTCGGCCGTTTTGCATGACCGCACTGACGGTGTTTACCTGTTGCCCGCCTGCACGCAGTTCGAAACCCGTGGTTCTGTCACGGCCTCGAACCGCTCGCTTCAGTGGCGTGACAAGGTGGTGGACCCTCTGTTCGAAAGCTTGCCGGACGAGGTCATCATGGCCAAGTTCGCCAACAAGTTCGGCTGGGCGGATCGGTTCTTCCGTAATATCGAGATGGAAGACGCAGAAACCCCGAATGTTGAAAGCATCACACGTGAGTTCAACTCGGGCCTCTGGACCATCGGGTATACAGGTCAGTCACCAGAGCGTTTGAAAAGCCATATGGCCAACCAGCACACGTTCGACAGAACCACGCTGCAAGCTGTTGGCGGCCCGAATGACGGTGAGTATTACGGTCTGCCGTGGCCTTGCTGGGGAACGCCGGAAATGGGTCATACGGGGACACCAAACCTCTATGACATGTCCAAACCCGTGGCCGAAGGCGGCCTGACTTTCCGCGCCCGTTTCGGCGTGGAGCGTGATGGCGACAACCTGCTGGCCGAAGGGGTCTATAGCGCTGGATCGGAAATTCAGGATGGCTATCCCGAATTTACGATGCAAATGCTGATGGACCTTGGCTGGGACGGCGATCTCACCGCTGAGGAACGTGCGGCGATCGATGCCGTTGCGGGACCAGAGACCAACTGGAAAACCGACCTTTCCGGCGGCATCCAGCGGGTCGCGATCGAGCACGGCTGCGCGCCCTTCGGGAACGCGAAAGCCCGCGCGGTTGTCTGGACCTTCCCGGATCCGATCCCACTGCACCGCGAGCCGCTCTATACGAACCGGCGCGATCTGGTGGAGGACTATCCAACCTACGAGGACCGTCAGGCCTATCGCCTGCCCACGCTTTATGCTTCGATCCAAAAGAACGACTTTTCAAAGGATTACCCGATAATCCTGACATCTGGTCGTTTGGTCGAATATGAAGGTGGCGGTGATGAGACACGGTCGAACCCGTGGCTGGCCGAGCTTCAACAGGACATGTTCGTCGAGATCAATCCGCGTGATGCCAACAATCTTGGTATTCGTGACGGATCACAGGTCTGGGTCGAAGGTCCTGAGGGCGGCAAGGTCAAGGTGATGGCGATGCTGACCAACAGGGTCGGTGCCGGCGTGGCCTTTATGCCCTTCCACTTCGGCGGCCATTTCCAGGGCGAGGACCTCAGGTCGAAATATCCTGCAGGTGCCGATCCCTATGTGCTGGGTGAAAGTACCAACACCGCCCAGACCTATGGCTATGATTCAGTGACTCAGATGCAGGAGACCAAAGCGACTCTCTGCAAAATCTGGGCAGCGTAAGGAGGACGATAATGGCTAGAGCAAAGTTTCTCTGCGACGCTGAACGCTGCATCGAATGCAATGCCTGTGTCACCGCATGTAAGAACGAACATGAGGTGCCTTGGGGCATCAACCGCCGTAGGGTGGTGACGATCAATGACGGTGACCCGGGCGAACGCTCAATCTCGGTTGCCTGTATGCATTGCTCGGATGCGCCCTGCATGGCGGTGTGCCCGGTCGACTGCTTCTATCAGAACGAAGAAGGCGTCGTCCTGCATTCCAAGGACCTGTGCATTGGCTGCGGCTATTGCTTCTACGCGTGCCCCTTCGGCGCGCCGCAGTATCCGCAGGCTGGCAACTTTGGATCGCGCGGCAAGATGGACAAGTGTACCTTCTGCGCCGGCGGCCCCGAGGAAACGCACTCGACTGCAGAGTTCGCCAAATATGGTCGCAACCGGATCGCCGAGGGCAAACTGCCCATCTGCGCCGAGATGTGTTCTACCAAGGCCCTGCTCGCCGGTGACGGCGATGTAGTCTCGGCCATCTACCGCGAGCGCGTCGTCGCACGCGGGTTTGGCTCGGGCGCGTGGGGTTGGGGTACAGCCTACGACCAGAAGGACGGCTGATCCGTCCGCATGAAAATCAGGTGACCTGCTTCGGTGGGTCGCCTGTTTTGGAATTTTGACCGAGGTCCAGATGTTCCGCTTACTCTTTGCACTGCTGTTCACCATTGGGTTAACTCAGGCCGCCATCGCGCAAACCAATGAAGCTGAAGCACCAGCTACCGCCGACGAACGCGTTTCCACCGGCGGCGCAACTACGCTGGAAGACATCTTGGCGCGACAGCGCGGCGAAAAGGTGGATAATAGTTATCGATCGGACAACACCGGCCAAGGGAATGCCGAAGGCCTATTGGGACAGTTGGGCACGCGCGGTGTCGCCTCTGACAGCGACGTATACCGGGCGATACGATATGGATCGGCAAGCACAACCGTGTCGTCTAAGGGTCCGGCAGCAGGTGTTCTGATCCAAGATGGCGGCATGTGGTGGTGGAGTTTCCGCACCGGGCCACTTCGCGAATACGGTTCTTACATCATTGCCGGAATGCTGGCTATCATTGTGCTGTTCTTCCTGATCCGTGGAAAAATACGCATCGACGGAGAGAAAACCGGTCGAACCGTGACCCGCTTTAATGGCTTCGAACGCTTTGGGCATTGGCTTTTCGCCGGGTCGTTCTTGGTCCTTGGTATTACCGGCCTGCTGACCCTTTACGGTCGTGACTTCTTGATCCCGGTTTTCGGAAAAGAGGGATTTGCAACCATCGCTCAGGGCTGCAAATGGCTGCACAACAATCTGGCTTGGTCCTTCATGCTTGGGTTGGTCATCGTCACGGTGAATTGGATCGCCCACAATATTCCCAACCGGGTAGATCTGAAATGGTTGGCCGCCGGAGGTGGGCTGTTTACCAAAGGTAGCCACCCGCCTGCCAAGAAATTCAACGCGGGCCAAAAGGTTATCTTCTGGGCCTGCATCTTGCTCGGCGTCTCGATCAGCTTGTCGGGCCTATCGTTGCTGTTCCCGTTTGAACTTCCGATGTTTGCCAAGACTTTCGAAATCGCAAACTCCACCGGCATTCCACAGATGTTCGGCCTAAACCTTCCCGTTCAGATGTCTCCGCAAGAAGAGATGCAGTACGCTCAGGTTTGGCACGTAATGGTCGCCTACGTATTCATCGCCATCATCATCGCGCACATCTATCTCGGCTCGGTCGGCATGGAAGGTGCGTTCGACGCCATGGGCACAGGCGAAGTCGAAGAGCAATGGGCGCGCGAGCACCACTCGCTGTGGCTGGAAGAGGTTCAGGAAAAAGAGGCTGAAAAAGCTGCGGCCTCACCCGCCGAATAGATGCGATTGCTGGTTCTGGCATTAGCGCTGGCTCCCCTGCCTGCTTTGGCCGAGTTTTTTACACTCAAAGGTCACGGTGGACCGATCATGGGGATCGCGACTGCGCCGGACGGGCGGATCGCGACTGCAAGCTTCGACAACTCAGTCGGGGTATGGTCGGACCAAATGCCGGAATGGCTTGAGGGGCACGAAGCCGCAGTCAACAGCGTCGCCTTTAACGGTACCGCGATTTATTCAGCCGGAGATGATTTCACGCTGCGCCGATGGCCTGGCGGAGACGTTGTGGGTCAGCACAAAGGGAAAATCGTTAGCATCGCGGCATCCAAAACCCATGTCGCAACGGCCAGTTGGGACGGCACAATCGGTATCTGGCCTGTGGATGGTTCATCCCCAAAGATACTAGGACCGACAGGCAGCGGCGTGAACGCAGTGGTTTTCACTCCGGATGGCGATGAGCTTTATTCTGCTGGTATGGACGGTGCTCTACGCCTTTGGGACTTAAGTACCGGGCAAGAAACTCTGCGTATGGTGGAGCATGGGTTTGGCATAAACGAACTGGTTCTGAATGCGCAGGATGGGTGGATCGCATATGGCGCTGTGGATGGCGTAACCCGAATTCACGATTTGAAAACCGGAGATGAGCAGGATTTCACTTTGGACCGCCGTCCTATCCTTGCTCTCGCGCTAAGTCCCGATCGCAGCAAATTGGCGGTGGGTGACGGCGAAGGCTATATTATGGTGATCGACACTGCAGAATGGCGCATAGCACAAGATTTTCGCGCCACACTGCGTGGCCCCGTTTGGGCGCTGGCCTTTTCTGCAGATGGTCAAAACCTTCACGCCGGTGGGATTGATGAAGCAATGTACAGCTGGCCAGTTTCCGCATTGGGTGACCAGGATCAGATGGCCGCCATCGAACCCAGCTTTCTCAAGAACCCCAGCGAAATGAGTAACGGTGAGCGCCAGTTCACCCGCAAATGTTCGATTTGCCACAGCCTGACACCTGATGGGCAACGCCGCGCGGGGCCGACCCTATACGGGGTATTCGGCCGAAAGGCGGGAACGCTGCCGGGATATTTATACTCGGACACGCTGCAAGACTCTGATATCGTTTGGAATGATAAGACAATAAATGCCCTTTTCGATGAGGGGCCAGACCATTACATTCCGGGGTCTAAGATGCCGATGCAGCGCATCACGCAGGCCAGCGATCGGGACGATCTGATCGTATTTCTGCAAAGCGCCACGGCACCGGAGAACTGAGCCGGAGGAGAATATGAAAGCCTTTTTTGCCGCTGTTGCTGCAATGGTTGTGATCACGGTCGCTGCACCGTTTACGTTGGACCAAATCGGTTTCAGCGCCGCAGATGTCGGGTCTGGATCCTCGGTGCGTCTCGACTAAATGCCAGAATACCTAACCACCAAAGAGCTGGCTGACCTGCTTCGGATCGGCGAGCGTAAAGCCTATGATCTGGCCTCGTCTGGCGAGGTCCCGTGTGTTCGTGCAATGGGTAAACTTCTGTTTCCACGTACCGAAGTTATCGCCTGGCTGAACGCCTCTCGATCTGGCCCCCAAGTGGCAGAGCCACCCCTGCCCCCGATTGTCGCCGGCAGCCATGATCCTTTGTTGGATTGGGCACTCAGAGAAAGCGGTTCTGGACTTGCTACTTATTATGACGGCTCATTTGACGGTCTCGATAGGCTAAAGGACCGCACAGCGCAGGCGGCCGCGTTGCATATCCACGAAGACGAAGGCTTTAACACGCAGAGTTTGCATGACAGCTTGGGCGAGGCTCCGGTGGTTTTGTTCGAAGTCGCCAAAAGGCAGCGCGGGTTGTTGCTGGCGCCTGGTGTTACAGGCATCAACGGTTTTGAAGATCTTAAAGGCAGGCGTGTCATCCTGCGTCAGGACAGTGCTGCCAGTCAGAGACTGTTCGATGCTCAACTTGAGGGCCACGGCCTGTCTCGCGATGATTTGGATGCATTGCCCACCTGTGCTCGTACCGAGGAAGAACTGGCAATTGCTCTGCATGACGGGAAAGCCGAGGCCGGTTTTGGCCTCGGAGCTCTGGCAGCACTATATGATCTGGGCTTTGTCGCCACCCATTCTGAGCGTCTTGATCTGGCGATCTGGCGACGCGCCTATTTCGATGATCCTATGCTCAAGTTACTTAGTTTCCTGCAATCCGACCGGTTTACATCTCGCGCAACCGAGCTTGGTAGCTATGACCTGTCCGGCCTGGGCACGATCCACCACAATGGTGCAAGTGGCTAAATCCAATCACTCGGCGTTGGGAAAGAACAGTTGCTGACCGTCCAGCTTGTATGACGCAATAGCTGCCTGCCCGTCCGGGCTGGTTAACCAATCAATGAAACGCTGCCCTGCTGCGGCGCGCACCCTTGGGTGTTTTTCAGGATTAACAAGGATTACGCCATACTGATTGAACAGGCGTGGATCACCTTGGACCAAAACCTCAAGGTTCCCTCGGTTGCCAAAGGACTGCCAAGTTGCCCGGTCCGTCAAGACATAAGCCCCCATTCCGCTGGCCACGTTCAACGTCGCACCCATACCTGAACCGGTTTCACGGTACCAAGCGCCGGAGGCATCGGTTGGATCTAAGCCAGCAGTTTCCCAATGGCGCATCTCAGCCTTGTGCGTACCGCTATCATCGCCGCGCGAAGCAAAGGGGGCTTCGGCCTCTGATATAGCCGTCAAGGCTGCCACTATGTCATTCCCACCTTTGATTTTCGCGGGATCGGATTTGGGACCAACCAAAACGAAATCGTTGTACATCACGTCGAACCTCTCAACGCCCCAACCATCGGCAACGAATTGGTCTTCGGCCTGTTTGGCGTGAACTAAAAGCACATCGCCATCCCCATTGATGGCATTCCGGATCGCTTGTCCTGTTCCAACGGCAACAACGCGCACGTCAATTCCTGTCTCGGCTTCGAACCCCGGCAGGATGTAATCCAGAAGGCCCGAGTTTTGAGTGGAAGTCGTCGACTGCACAACGATAAAAGGTTCCTCAGCTAAAGAAGGAGCCGTAAAAAGGCCGATTGATGCCAGGGCTGCCCCAAGAAAATTCCGGATCATTCCGATCTCCATTTTTATTTAAGTTACTAGCCCGCCAGCCAAATACCTGCGTGAGGCGGCGCTTTTCGGGGCGTCCAATACCTGCTTGGCCACCCCGTGTTCAACCACCTGCCCGCCTTGCATCATTACGATATCGGCGGCTAACCGCCGGGCCTGACCGATGTCGTGCGTAACCATAACGATGCGAACTCCACGAGACGAAGCGCGCAGGATCATTCGTTCAATCATCTGCGTGGCACCGGGGTCCAGAGCACTTGTTGGCTCATCCAAAAACAGCGTTTCAGGATCCAGCGCGAGTGCGCGTAAAATCGCCAACCGCTGAGCTTCTCCACCGGAAAGAGATCGGGCCGATTGCCTTGCTTTGCCCTCCAACCCGCCTTCCGACAACAATTCTTCAATCCTAGACTTACGAATGACCCTCGGAAGGTGCTGTCGCTTGAGGACGAAATCCAGATTGGCGGAGACCGAACGGCGCAACAGTACGGGTTGTTGAAACACCATCGCCTGCCGTGACTTGTGGTTGGCGTTCAGAACCTCACCGTCCTGCCTTACCTGACCCCGATCAGGCACAATCAAGCCGTGCAGACAGCGCAATAACAGGCTCTTACCCGAACCGTTCGGCCCAAGGATCAATGTCGGCCCCGGACCGTCCAGCGACAGATTAGGCACATCCAACAGAGCCTTGCCCTTGCGGGAAATCTGGACCCCAGTGGCCGTCAGGTGACCCGCCATATCCGAGATCAGGTCACGCATGACGCAACCCTTCCTGCTCCGCCCTGAGGCTGAGAGCACTGACCATGGCATTCACCGCTACAGCAATACCGATCAGAATAGCGCCCAAAGCCAAAGCCAGCGCCAGGTTGCCCTTTGATGTCTCTAACGCAATTGTCGTCGTCATTACGCGGGTCACATGATTTATGTTCCCGCCTACAATGATCACTGCCCCCACCTCGGCAATGGCCCGGCCGAACCCTGCCAGCAAGGCCGTTACCAACGCCAGTCGTGCGTCCCATAGCAATACGGGAACAGACGCCAGTCGTGATACCCCTAGCGACCTCAGTTGTTCCGAATACTCTTCGGCCAACATCTCAACGACCTGCCGTGTCAACGCGGCGACGATTGGCGTGACAAGAACCACCTGGGCAATAATCATTGCGGTCGGTGTGTAAAGCAGTTCGAGAACACCCAGAGGCCCCGAACGTGACAGCATTAGATAAACAAGCAGGCCAACAACGACCGGCGGAAAACCCATCAAGGCGTTCATCAGTACGATTAACATTCGTCTTCCTGGAAAGCGCGCTACTGCCAGCGCAGCGCCCACAGGCATTCCGATCAGCGCAGAAATCAGTACAGCCAGAATAGAAACTTTCAAAGACAGCAGAACAATCGCCCAAAGCTCTGGATCCCCAGTCAGGATCAAAGCAAAGGCTGAGTTGAATTCTGATGCAAATCCCTGCATTTTATTCGATCTTTTCCAGTATTCGTACTAAATGCGGTTATTTTCAATGCAATACTAAGCCATTTCGACACCAAGTACAGACACAATTCCGACACCCGAAATGAGAAACGCGGCCCCCTAGGGGACCGCGCAAACTTAGACTTAATGTACCTGCCTTAGTTCAAAGCAGCATCTGTAATCTGGTGGGTCCAAGCGCCATCTGGTTGCTTGGTAATCACCGGATCAGAGCCACCAGCCAAAAGTGTCCCAACCGTACGCTCAAAGTCTGCCGGATCGAGTGCGCCGTTCGAGCCTGCGGTCAGCTTGGCGATCTCACCCATCATACGCTTTTGATGTTCTTCGGTCTGAGCACCGGTAGCGTCGTTCTCAAGAACGATGTCCGCCGCTTCATCAGGATTCTCTTCGGCGTACTTCCAGCCTTTCATTGAGGCGCGAACGAACCGTTCCATCTTGTCTACAAAGGCCGCATCGCCGAGGTTCTCTTCCAACACGTATAGACCGTCTTCCAAAGTGGCGACGCCTTGATCTTCATACTTAAAGGTCACCAGTTCGTCCGGGCTGACGCCAGCATCGATAACCTGCCAGTACTCATTGTAGGTCATGGTACTGATGCAGTCGGCCTGGCGCTGTAGCAGCGGGTCAACGTTAAAGCCCTGCTTCAGAACCTCAACACCGCTTTCGCTTTTGCCACCTGTGTCGATGCCAAGCTGGCTCATCCAGCTCATGAACGGGAATTCGTTGCCAAAGAACCAAACACCCAGCGTGCGGTTTTTCAGATCTTCAGGAGAGGATATCCCTGCATCCTTCCAGCAGGTCAGCATCATGCCCGAGCTCTTGAACGGCTGCGCAATATTAACTAGCGGCAAGCCCTTCTCACGCGCGGCCAAGGCAGCAGGCATCCATTCGACGGTCACATCGGCACCGCCACCGGCAATTACTTGCGTTGGAGCGATATCAGGTCCGCCGGGCAGAATGGTCACGTCCAGACCTTCTTCCTCATAGAACCCTTTATCCTTAGCCACGTAGTAACCCGCGAACTGCGCTTGCGTGACCCACTTAAGCTGCAAGGTCACCTCATCCGCCGCAAATGCGGCGCTGGCTGCCATGCTAAAGGCTGTAACCGCCCCGCTGAGTAGCTTCTTCATCTTCATTTCTCCTAGTTGCTGTTTTCGCCCCATTTTCGGGGTCTATTAAATTGTTATCCTCGTTGCGACGGGTGCCAGAATGTCACCGCCTTTTCGATCATGGCAACAAGCCCATAGAACGCTGTCCCGGCCAAGGCGGCCACAACGATCTCAGCCCAGACCATATCCAGCGACAGTTGCCCGACACTGGTCGAAATTCGAAAGCCCATGCCCAGGGTTGGTGAACCAAAGAACTCAGCCACGATAGCGCCGATCAGCGCCAGAGTGGTAGAAATCTTTAGACCATTGAAAATAAACGGCATCGCGGCTGGCAGGCGGAGCTTAAGGAAGCTCTGCCAATAGGTCGCCGCGTAGGTTTCCATCAGGTCGCGCTGCATGGCAGTCGCCTCGCGCAGACCGGCCACCGTGTTCACCAGCATTGGGAAGAATACCATGACCACGACCACCGCTGCCTTTGAGTGCCAGTCGAACCCGAACCACATGACCAAGATTGGAGCCGTGCCCACGATCGGCAGCGCCGCAACGAAGTTGCCGACAGGTAACAACCCAAGGCGCAGGAAGTCCCAGCGGTCGACCGCAATGGCCATTAGGAAGGCCGACCCGCAACCGATGATGTAACCACTGAACGCGCCCTTGATGATCGTTTGCACGAAATCTGCCCACAGAATCGGAAGACTGTCAGCAAAACGTACAGCAATTACGGAGGGTGCGGGCAGAATGACCAGAGGCACTTCTAGCCCCCTAACCACCAGCTCCCAAATCCCAATCACAGTAAGACCAAAGATAAGTGGTGCCAGAAACCGCACCATTCGCGTATCAGCATAGGGCCCGCTGGCGAGGCGACTGTTCAGCCACCAGCCGAAAAGCCACAAAAGGATGGCACAGAAAACCAAAATCATTGCGCCATCCCCATCCGTTTGAGCACTGTTCGCTCGACCAATCCCAGCAACCCAACCAAACAGGCTGCGAGAATGGCAGCGGCGAACAACGCCGACCAGATTTGCACCGTCTGACCGTAGTAACTGCCCGCCAGAAGTCGCGCGCCAAGCCCGGCGACCGCTCCGGTCGGCAATTCCCCAACGATGGCACCGACCAATGAGGCAGCGATACCGATCTTTAGAGACGTAAACAGGTAGGGCATCGACGCAGGCAGGCGCAGCTTCCAAAACCCTTGTGAGCGGCTGGCATTGTATGTCCGCAACAGATCCAGTTGCATCGCATCGGGGCTCCGCAGGCCTTTGACCATGCCGACTACGACCGGGAAGAAGCTCAGATAGGCCGAGATAATCGCCTTGGGAATGATCCCCTGGATACCAACTGAATACAGGACCACGATGATCATGGGCGCCAGCGCAATGATCGGTATCGTTTGGCTAACGATGGCCCACGGCATGACCGACAAATCCATAACCCGGCTGTGCACGATCCCAACGGCCAGCAAGATGCCCAAACCTGTACCGATAGCAAAGCCCAGCATCGTCGCGCTCAGCGTGACCCAGCCGTGGTAGATCAGCGATCGTTTTGAGGTGATCTTCTTCTCTACCGTAGTCTCCCACATCTCGATCGCCACCTGATGCGGAGCCGGCAGGCGTGGCCTGTCCTGTTCCCAAGTCGCTGGAATGGCGAAGCTATTGTTCAAGGCCAAACCGAACTCGGACATGTCGCGCCGATCCTTAGCGGACGGAGGCTGTACCTCGGCACCTGCCCGCTCTTGCTCGGTCAGCACGCCTTTGATGTTCATAGGTACACAGGCCGCGTACCAGAATGCAGTTATGACCGCGAGAACCGTTAAGACAGCACAAAACGCTTTGAGACTGCTATTCATCCGCATGCCCCGCTCGCAGGCCTTCACGCACGCGGTGGGCTACTTCGATAAACTCGGGCGTATCGCGTATATCCAAGGGACGTTCTTTTGGTAGAGGGCTATCTATCACATCCGTAATACGCCCGGGCCGCGGGCTCATCACTACGATCTTGGTGCTGAGATACACCGCCTCTGGGATTGAGTGCGTTACGAAACCAATGGTCTTGCCCGTCCGCGCCCAAAGCGCCAATAGTTGTTCGTTCAGGTGGTCGCGCACGATCTCGTCCAGCGCTCCGAAAGGTTCGTCCATCAATAGGATATCAGCATCAAACGCCAGAGCCCGTGCAATACTGGCTCGTTGCTGCATACCGCCGGATAATTGCCATGGGAACTTGCCTCCAAACCCAGCAAGATCAACAAGTTCCAGCACCTTGTTTACCCGCTCTTCCTGTTCAGAAGCTGAGTAGCCCATAATCTCAAGCGGCAGCTTGATGTTCTTGGCAATGGTGCGCCACGGATACAAACCCGCGGCTTGAAAGACATAGCCATAGGCCCTCTTCCGCCGCGCCTCATCCGGCGTCATGCCGTTAACCGTAAGTGTACCTCCGGTCGGCGTTTCCAGTGCCGCGATACAGCGCAGAAAAGTGGTCTTTCCGCAGCCAGAGGGACCAATGAAGCTGACGAAATCACCCTTGTCGATTGTCAGGTTCACGTCTTTGAGCGCGTGAACTGGCCCGTCGTTAGTCTGGAAGGTCAGGTCAAGGCTCTGCGCCTGAACCACCGTATTATTGGAAGCTGCTTCACTCATGTACATTCATTCTGTTCGTATTTCATTTCGGTGGAAACGCGACGCGTTTCCTGTCTTCGCAGGATCAACAGTCCGATCAACATAGACGATGGAAGAAGAGACCAGATGCTGCTTTTCCAACCTGGTGTATGGAGAATATAGTTGTCCGACAACTCACCCTGGGCCAGCCCACCAATAAGCCAGCAAACAAGTATAGCGCACCCAGAAGCTGCAACGATCGAGGCTGATTTTGAGCGTTTAAGCTTGTGCAGCAAGCCCCTTACGCCAAGATACGCCGCAAAACTTGGCAATAGCCCAACAAACACATAACTCAGCCAGAACATAGGGAAAACAAACAGGGCGCTTACGACGAGAGTAACGCCCTTGTCTAAACTGATCGAAGAGCCGGACCCAAATACCCCAGCGAATGCAAAGACAAGAGCACCAAGGGTCGCCACGACGCCCGACACGATCAAAAAGGCAGCAAAGCGAAAAGCACTTGGGCGCCAGTACCCGCGTGGTTCAGACGGCTTTTGCCCTACTTCATCTGCGTCGGGCGCAATGGCCGGGTCAGGTTGTGGTTCTGTTTCCCTGCCTTCACGACTGCGCAAAAGGACAAGATAGCCGGCAACCACGGCGGCTGGAACTATTGCCAGCAAATACACACTGTCATTCAGAAATTGTTGCCAGATATCGCCCTCACGATTGAAGCTATAAATCGCCAGCACGAAAAGAACCCATCCTACAGCCCCTAAAACTCCGGAGACAATCAGTTTCGATGAGAAAGGCCCAAACCCAAAGTTTTGGCACAGTCGGTGAAGCAACATATGGATGAAGAAACCCGGCAACACAGCCACGACGGCAATCGGCAACCACACAAAAGTTGCGAAGAACTGCAGCATCCGCAGCCATGCACCAAGGTGATCGTAAGGGACTGCTTCCAACCCAAAGAGTGACCAAACAAACGGCAACGGCAAAGCAAATTGAAACGCCAAGAAAACGGACGCCAGCACAAAGCACGCGAAACGCCCGATGCTGACATTACTTTGACTGGGGTATTTCATGCTGCTTACCATAGCCACCGCAACAATTCATGCGTGCCTTTTTCCAGTGGCAGACCATCAGTTTCTCGCGGCAACCCCATCAGACACCCGTTGCCGGGATACCCGTCCGCTCGACCGGGCGCGGTGCTGTCAGTTCCTTCCAGGTGCTCAAAGCCTTATTCACATGCCCGTTGGGTTCACGCGCAACGAAATCTCCATGACCTTCCTGAGTACGGATTTCACCGTCATGCACCGCCACCTGACCACGTGTCAGGGTAAAGCGCGGCAGACCTTTGACCTCTTTTCCCTCGAACACGTTGTAGTCAATCGAGGATTGCTGTGTATCCGCGCTGATCGTTTTGGACTTTTCTGGATCCCAAACAACAATATCGGCATCAGCACCAACAAGAATTGCACCCTTTTTTGGGTAACAATTCATAATCTTAGCGATGTTAGTTGAAGTGACCGCTACGAATTCGTTTGGCGTCAGACGCCCGGTATTTACACCATACGTCCACAGCATCGGCATCCGATCTTCCAGCCCGCCGGTGCCGTTCGGAATCTTGGTGAAATCCCCTACACCATAGCGCTTTTGCTCAGTTGTGAACGCACAATGGTCGGTTGCGACAACGCTAAGCGTGCCTGAGTGCAGACCATTCCAAAGGCTGTCCTGATGTTGTTTGTTCCGGAACGGAGGGCTCATGACCCGTCGCGCCGCGTGGTCCCAATCCTGATGGAAGTATTCGCTTTCATCCAGGGTCAGGTGCTGGATCAGAGGTTCACCCCAAACACGCTTGCCATTCATCTTGGCACGACGAATGGCCTCATGCGCCTCTTCACACGAAGTATGAACAACGTAGAGCGGCACACCCGCCATATCAGCGATCATAATTGCGCGGTTTGTCGCCTCACCTTCCACTTGCGGCGGGCGGGAATAGGCATGCGCTTCGGGTCCGGTATTACCCTCGGCCAAAAGTTTGGCGCTCAGCTCAGCTACCACGTCGCCGTTCTCGGCATGAACCATGGCGATGCCGCCCAGCTCAGCCAGGCGTTTAAATGAGGCGAACAACTCATCATCATTCACCATCAGCGCGCCTTTGTAGGCCATGAAGTGCTTAAATGTGTTGATACCGCGTGTCTCGATCACCGACTTGATATCATCGAATACCTGCTCACCCCACCATGTCACGGCCATGTGGAATGAGTAATCGCAGTTCGCACGGGTCGATTTGTTGTCCCAGCGCTTCAGCGCATCCAACAGGCTCTCGCCCGGGTTAGGCAGCGCAAAATCAACCACCATTGTCGTGCCGCCAGCCAAGGCCGCCCGTGTTCCGCTTTCGAAATCATCGCTGGAATAGGTCCCCATAAAGGGCATTTCCAAATGCGTGTGCGGATCAATCCCGCCGGGCATGACATAGCAACCGGTTGCGTCCAATTCCTTGTCGCCCTTTAGATCCATGCCAATCTCGGTGATCACTCCATCTTCGACCAACACATCCGCCTTATAGGATAGATCGGCGGTCACAATGGTTCCGTTCTTGATAACAGTGCTCATATTAATCTCCCTGACGCGGTCTACGCCGCTTGTTTTTCTGGCAAAACGTTCAGTGGCAATCACCCAATGGGCGACGGAGGCAGGGCCCCCTACTCCACGATTTCCGCCGTTTCAACGACCGCGTGCAACAGAACATCTGCCCCGGCCGCAGCCCACTCTTTGCTGATTTCTTCGGCCTCGTTATGGCTCAACCCGTCCACGCAGGGGCACATGACCATCGCGGTCGGAGCCACACGGTTGATCCAACACGCGTCATGCCCGGCCCCAGAGATGATGTCGGTATGCGAATAGCCCAACCGCTCAGCCGCATCGCGCACAGCCGCTACGCAGCGCTCATCAAATTGTACCGGGTCGAAACCGCCAACCTTCTCGAATTCGATCTGCAGGCCCATTTCTTCCACGATATCCTCGGCGGCGACGCGTAGGCGGTTTTCCATATCAGTAATCACGTCCAGGTTTGGCGAGCGGAAATCCACTGTGAAAACAACCTTGCCCGGGATCACGTTGCGAGAATTTGGGAAAACATCGATATGTCCAGCCGCGCCGACGGCGTGCGGCGCGTGGGACCACGCGATCTCGTCCACCTTCTCAAGGATTCGTGCCATCGCCAAACCGGCATTTTTGCGCATCGGCATAGGGGTCGAACCAGTATGAGCGTCCTTCCCGGTCACCGTGATCTGTGTCCAACTAAGGCCCTGACCATGAGTAACGACGCCGATATCCTTGCTTTCGGCCTCTAGAATAGGCCCTTGCTCAATATGCAGCTCAAAGAAAGCGTGCATCTTGCGAGCGCCAACCTCTTCGTCGCCACGCCATCCAATACGGGTCAGCTCATCACCGAACTTTTTACCCTCGGCGTCCTCGCGATCGTAAGCCCAATCCTGCGTGTGGATACCTGCGAAAACACCCGATGACAGCATCGCCGGCGCGTAACGCGTACCCTCTTCGTTGGTCCAGTTCGTCGCGACAATAGGATGTTTGGTCTTGATACCCAGATCGTTCAGCGTGCGAATAATCTCCAACCCGCCTAAAACGCCCAAAACACCGTCATACTTTCCGCCTGTTGGCTGAGTATCCAAGTGCGATCCAACATAAACCGGCAAGGCCTCAGGGTCAGTTCCTTCCCGGTGGGCAAACATATTACCCATTTGATCCAACCCCATCGTGCAACCGGCATCTTCACACCACTTCTGGAACAGTGCACGCCCTTCGGCATCCTCGTCCGTCAGGGTTTGACGATTATTGCCGCCAGCAACACCCGGCCCGATCTTGGCCATCTCCATTAGAGTGTCCCACAACCTATCGCCATTGATCCTTAGGTTCTGCGCCGGAGCTGCCATAATATCTTCCCTGTTGCTTGCGATTTGGCTCGCTTTTGGTGTCTTGATTTGACCATATGGTCAAACTCACGCTATCACGGGTTCGACATCAGTCAAGAAATTGCGAGACGCCGTCGAAAATTTTGGCATAAACGGCGTCTGCTTGCCGGAAAAAGAGACAACCTAAAAACATGCCCAAAGACCGTGCCCCGACCAGAATTCAGAAAAAGAACCGAGCAGCGATTCTGGACGCTGCCCTGAATGTGTTTTCGGCGCACGGGTTTCGTGGTTCAACCGTCGACCAGATCGCGACCGAGGCGGGGCTCAGCAAGCCAAATCTGCTGTATTATTTCCCCTCAAAAGAGGCCATCCACACTGCCCTCCTATCAGGTCTGCTGGACGTCTGGCTTGCCCCGCTGCATGACTTGGATGAGGCCGGCGACCCGATGCAGGAAATCCTCAAATACATCCACCGCAAACTGCAGATGAGTCGCGAGCTGCCCCGCGAAAGCCGCCTATTTGCCAACGAACTGGTCCAAGGCGCGCCACGTATCCACGACGCGCTGTCGCAGGATCTGAAGGTACTGGTGGATGAGAAAACCACAATTATCCAAAAATGGATGGACGAGGGTAAAATTGCGCAGGTTCACCCTTACCACCTCGTCTTTTCGATCTGGGCTCTTACGCAACACTACGCGGATTTCGATGTACAAGTCCGTGCAATATTGGGCGACGAGGATCCGTTCGAAGGGGCCGAACCGTTCATCGACACACTGTATCGCAAGCTACTGACACCATGAGAAAAGGGGCCGAAAATCGGCCCCTTTTTTATTTCTGCCACTGACCTACTCGGCGGCTTTGGCCATTGGGTTGTTCGGATGGGTTGTCCAGTTGGCATAGTCGGGCTGAACTTCCGCGCCAGTGCGAGGATCGATTTCTCCAGCCTCCATCGGCACCATTGAGATACATCCATCCACCGGGCAGACGTCCACGCACAAGTTACAGGCGACGCACTCGTCATCCATCACCTCGAATACGCGGTCTTCGGACATCGAAATTGCCTGGTGACTGGTGTCTTCGCACGCGGCATAGCAACGGCCACACTTGATGCACTGGTCCTGATCGATCTTGGCTTTGGCCACGTAATTCAGGTTCAAGTACTGCCAATCGGTTACGTTCGGCACAGCAAGACCAACGACCTCAGAGACGTCCTTGTAGCCTTTTTCGTCCATCCATTTAGACAGGCCTGCGGTCAGTTCGTCGATGATCTTGAAACCATAAGTCATAGCCGCGGTGCAGACCTGAACAGTACCGCAACCCAAGGCCATGAACTCAGCCGCATCGCGCCATGTGGTCACCCCACCGATGCCAGAGATTGGCAGTCCGTGCGTTGCCTGCGCCCTAGAAATCTCGGACACCATCGACAAAGCAATCGGCTTAACAGCCGGGCCGCAATAACCTCCGTGGCTGCCTTTGCCGTCAATCGATGGTTCCGGGCTAAACGTGTCCAGATTGACGCTAGTGATCGAGTTAATCGTGTTGATCAGCGACACGGCATCTGCGCCGCCATTCTTAGCGGCTTCGGCTGGTTTGCGAATATCGGTGATGTTCGGCGTTAGCTTCACAATGACCGGGCGGTCATAGTACTTCTTACACCAACGGGTCACCATTTCGATGTATTCAGGCACCTGCCCCACGGCAGATCCCATTCCGCGCTCGCTCATACCATGAGGACAACCGAAGTTCAGTTCGATCCCGTCCGCACCAGTTTCGGCGACGCGCGGCAAGATGGCTTTCCACGCTTCTTCCTCACACGGCACCATGATCGAGGCGATCAGCGCGCGATCCGGGTAATCAGCCTTAACCCGCGCCATTTCCTCAAGGTTCACCTCTAGCGGACGGTCCGTGATCAGTTCGATGTTGTTCAGCCCCAACAAACGACGATCCGCACCGTAGATCGCGCCATAGCGGGGACCGTTCACGTTCACGACCGGAGGCCCCTCGGATCCCAGCGTTTTCCAAACGACACCGCCCCATCCGGCCTCGAATGCGCGGCGCACGTTGTATTCCTTGTCCGTTGGTGGCGCGGATGCCAACCAATACGGGTTCGGGCTTTCAATACCTAGAAAGTTTGTCTTCAAATCAGCCATTTATCCGGCCTCCCTGATGCAGTTCAGCATCTATATCTTTGAGTTTCACGCGGTCAGGCTTGCGTGGATGTCCATCGCAGCATCGCGACCCTCGGCAACGGCGGTCACGGTCAAGTCTTCGCCGCCGGCCGCGCAGTCGCCACCGGCCCAAACACCCTCCATCGAAGTGCGCCCGGCCCCACTCACAGCGATCTTATTGCCATCCAGCGTCAATCCCTCGGGGGCACCTTCAAGCGTCTGACCAATTGCCTTGAGCACCTGATCGGCGGGTACGCGGATCTTCTCGCCCGTGCCGGCCAACTGACCATTCTGGCTGACAGTATACTCCAACTCAATCTCTGCCGCTGCCCCGTTTCCGTGCACGGCCACCGGTTGGACGTTAGTCATGATCTTCACACCATGCGAAGCTGCCAGATCTTGTTCATAACGGCTGGCACCCATAGCCTCGCGGCCACGGCGATAGGCGATCGTCACATGTTCGGCCCCCAGCAGTTTCGATTTCACTGCGGCGTCCACGGCTGTCATACCGCCGCCAATGACGACCACATTCCGTCCGACGGGCAGGTTCGCCAAGTCACTTGCTTGCCGCACATCCGAGATGAACTCGACCGCGGCGCGGACTCCGTCTTTTTCGACACCGCCCGCGCGCAGAGCGTTCACACCGGCCAGGCCGATGGACAGAAACACCGCGTCGTAGTTTGCGGACAACCCATCCAACGAGATGGTGTCGCCCAGAACCGACCCGGTTTCGATACTAATCCCACCAATTTTAAGCAGCCAGTCAACCTCGGCCTGCGCGAAGTCGTTGGTCGATTTGTAGGCGGCGATGCCATATTCGTTCAGCCCACCTGGTTTAGGTTTACTTTCGTGGATGACCACATCGTGCCCAAGCATCGCAAGCCGATGCGCGCAGGCCAGACCTGCAGGCCCTGCTCCGACTACAGCAATGGTCTTACCAGTCGGTGACGCGCGTTCAAACGGATGCGCGCCAGCGACCATGACGCTATCTGTAGCGTAACGCTGCAAACGCCCGATCTCGACCGGCGCACCCTCGGCCGTTTCGCGAACACAGGCCTCTTCACACAGCGTTTCGGTCGGGCAAACACGGGCGCACATGCCGCCCAGTATGTTCTGCGCCAGAATGGTCTCGCCTGCGGCCTCCGGTTGACCGGCCTGAATCTGGCGCATGAATAACGGAATATCGATATCCGTTGGACAGGCCGTCACACACGGCGCGTCGTAGCAAAAATAGCACCGATCCGCTGCCACTGCTGCCTCATGGGCGGCTAGTGGCGGATGCAAATCCGTGAAATTCGAGGTCAGCTCATCGCTGGAAAGCCGCCCGGAGACAATGCCGGGGGCCATCTGGCCCTGTGCCATCGCTCTACTCCCTGTAGATATGTTTGTTGTGGTCTCAGCTTGCCACATTCTGATTTTTTATCAATTGGTAAAATTTGCCAAATGGTCAAAAACTGGAAAATCACGCTTTTTATCGCCGATCCAACGAGAATTTTGCCTGTTTTTGTTGCAAGTTGCGAAATCCGCCCAAGCCACCCCCTCGCGCTTATTCCCTAGTCCAATCTATCCGTGGGTTTAAAATTTGCTCAACAAACGCTGGTTGCGGCTGGTTTTAGCTAGTGGCGCTGCGTAGTGTGCCCCTCAACAGAAACCGAGCAGCGCCGGGTGACGGCCAGAATCCCGAGAGTCGTTTGATGCAGGCCAGTCCACCGAAGTTCAATATTGTCATCGTCGGACAAAACAACCGACTGCAATACGAAGCGTTACTGTTTGCTGCATCCCTGCGCCACAGCTCTCCGAATTTTTCTGGCAAGTTGTACGTAGCTGTTCCTCAGCCAGGCCAGCGCTGGCATCAGGATCCGAGCATTCAGGACGAAGATGTTCTGAAAGCCTTGCGCCAATTGGGTGCGGAAATTCTGCCCTTTGAGAACCATGTCTTCGGGGAACGCTATCCTTACGGCAATAAAATCGAAGCTCTGCTGGCTATGCCAGAGAACGAGCCTTTTGTTTTCTTCGACAGCGACACTCTGATTACCGGGGATATAAACGCCGTTCCCTTCGACTTTGACCGTCCCGGAGCTTCGCTGAAGGTCGAAGGGACATGGCCCCGCCCTACCCTATACGGACCCGGTTATGACGGAATTTGGAGCGCGCTGTATGAAAGGTTCAGCCTTGATTTCGAGAGCTCGCTAGATACCACCCAACCCCATGATTATTGGCGGAGGTACTTGTACTTTAATGCGGGCTACTTCTTTTATTCCTGCCCGAAACGGTTTGGCGAGCGATTCTTGGAATATGCACAAGCCATCCGGGATGAAGAAATCCCCGAGTTAGCAGGACAAACCTTGGACCCCTGGCTAGACCAGGCGGCACTTCCACTAGTTGTTCATTCCTTTGGCGGAGGGCGTGACGCGTTGCCTCCGGGGCTGCTGGATGGTTCGGTCAGCTGCCACTACAGACTTTTCCCGTTGCTGTACGCTCGCGAAAGCGATCATGTGGTCGAGACTCTGGAAACCGTCGCGGCCCCAAATCGCGTCAAGAAAGTACTGAAGGGCTATGACCCGATTAAGAAGCTGGTCATTCAGGGCAAAGGGCACAAAATCCGCGAAATGTTCGACCGCGATAACCTACCCCAACGAGAACAGGTTATTCGCAACAGGATCAAAAGCAGAGGCTTGTGGATGCGCTGACTGGGTTGTTGTGCGTGCGCGCTCAATCGCCTAGAGATTCAGCAACACTTTTTCTAACGGGAGATCACAACGATGTCAGACGGCCCAACTCATGGTTTTGACACGCTGCAAATTCACGCGGGCGCGCGCCCCGATCCGGCCACTGGTGCGCGTCAGACGCCCATCTATCAGACGACCGCTTATGTGTTCCGCGATGCCGATCACGCAGCCGCTCTGTTCAACCTGCAAGAAGTTGGCTTTATCTATTCCCGCCTGACGAACCCGACAGTCGCCGTTCTGCAAGAGCGTATTGCTACGCTCGAGGGCGGTGTTGGTGCGGTTTGCTGTTCTTCGGGCCACGCCGCGCAGATCATGGCCTTGTTCCCGTTGATGGGGCCGGGCTGCAACATCGTGGCATCGACCCGTTTGTACGGCGGCACCGTCACGCAGTTCAGCCAAACCATCAAGCGCTTTGGCTGGTCAGCCAAGTTCGTCGACACCGACGATCTGGACGCAGTGAAGGAAGCGATCGACGAAAACACCCGCGCTGTTTTCTGTGAGTCAATCGCCAACCCTGGTGGTTACGTTACTGACATCCGCGCACTGGCAAATGTAGCCGACGCTGCGGGCATTCCGTTGATCGTCGACAACACTTCGGCCACTCCGTACCTGTGCCGCCCGATCGAACAAGGTGCGACGCTGGTTGTGCATTCAACCACCAAGTACCTGACAGGCAACGGAACCGTCACTGGCGGCTGCATCGTGGATTCGGGCAAATTCGACTGGTCTGCGAATGATAAATTCCCATCGCTCAGCGCTCCGGAACCGGCCTACCACGGGCTGAAGTTCCACGAGACGTTCGGGCCACTGGCTTTCACTTTCCACGGCATCGCCATCGGTCTGCGCGATCTGGGTATGACAATGAACCCGCAAGCCGCGCACTACACTCTGATGGGCGTTGAAACTCTGTCACTTCGGATGCAGCGCCACGTTGAGAATGCTCAGAAGATCGCGGCTTGGCTCGAAGCTGACGATCGTGTTGATTACGTGACTTATGCTGGCCTGCCATCCTCGCCCTATTACAACCGGGTGCAGGAGCAGTACAAGAAGGGCGCTGGCGCTTTGTTCACCTTTGCGGTCAAAGGCGGCTATGAGGCGTGTGTCAAACTGGTAAATGCGTTGGAAATTTTCAGCCACGTAGCCAACCTTGGTGATGCACGGTCATTGATCATTCATTCGGCTTCGACAACGCACCGACAACTGACACCGGAACAGCAAGAAGCCGCAGGTGCCGGGCCGAACGTGGTTCGCGTGTCGATTGGCATCGAAGACGCTAACGATCTGATCGCCGATCTGGACCAAGCGCTGTCCAAGGCCTCGGCCTAATCGATGAGCGATCACGACACAAATGAGCTGGGCCAACCCATCGGCAAACCGGTAGACGGCGAGTTTCCTCGCCCTACACCGCCCTATACGCCAATGGAGGGTCAGTTCTGCTCTGTCGTGCCTCTCGATGTAAACAGGCACGCGCCCGGCTTGTACCGGGCGTTTGCCAATGACACGGACGGTCGTAATTGGACCTACCTGCCAAACGGACCGTTCGAAACAGAACATGACTTTATGGAATGGACCCGTGCCACTTGCATGGGCGCCGACCCAATGTTCCATACGGTACTGGATAAAGACGAAATACCCGTCGGCATGGCTTCTTTCTTACGGATTGAACCTGCAATGGGCGTGATTGAAGTAGGCCACATCCACTTCTCTCCTTTGCTGCAGCGCAAACCGCAATCAACGGAAACCATGTATTTGATGATGCGTCGTGTTTTCGATGAGCTCGGCTATCGTCGCTATGAGTGGAAGTGCGATGCGCTGAACGCGCCTTCGCGCAGCGCCGCAGAGCGTCTGGGCTTCACCTTTGAGGGGATTTTCAGACAGGCAATCCACTACAAAGGGCGTAATCGGGATACGGCATGGTATTCGATCATCGACAGTGAGTGGCCCCGCATCCGCGAAGCCTTTGAGGTGTGGCTGTCACCGGATAACTTCGATGCTTCAGGCCAACAACGCACACCGCTGATGGCCCGAAGTCAAAAATCAGTCGGAAATCCCGAATTCCATCGACACGTCGACGGTGACTGAGACCTCACCGCCCGCGACAGGAACGCCGCCGCCTTCAGACAGGGTCGCCGCGCGCATTTGAGCCACCGGGCGAACGCTGCCGACCTGCTCGGTAATCTGTTGAACCGATTCCAGAGTAACGTTCGCCGCCTGTGCCAATTGCTCGGCTTTGGCGGTTGCTTCGGCTACGGCTTTCGCTCGCGCTTGGGCCTCTAGGGGTGCCGGGTCCTGAACACCGAAACTCAGTCCGCCGAAGTTGTTCGCTCCGTCCTGAAGAACCGAGTCCATGATGGACCCAAGCTGAGACAGATCACGCACACGGACCACAACGTTGTTCGAAGCGACGTATCCGGAAATCTCGGGCTTATCGCCATTAGAGTTATTTCGACCCGACCATACCGGGGACAGAGACAAATCGCGGGTCTGAACGTCGCGGTCTTCGATTCCCATGCCCTCAAGCCGCTTCAATATCTGTGTTACCGCCTCGGATGTGGCTTGCATTGCGTCTGAAGCCTGCGCGTTCTCGTTAGTCACGCCCATTGTAATCGTTGCCATGTCCGGCGCGGCATGTACGACGCCCGCAGCGCCGACAGTGATGCGACGTTCTTCCGCATGAGCCGCTCCCACAGCCGTTGCAGCCAACATCGCAGTCAGAAAAGCTATTTTCTTCAAGGTCTTCCCTCCAATAGTGCTTGTTACAAGATGGGGGTTTCAGGGTTGAAAGAACAAGGGGAACGTCCGGCTTTTTCTTTCCCTCGGCAGCTTCCTGCTTTAATGTCACTCTGCAGGCGAAATGTCGTTTGCATACACGATGATAATTATGGTTCATCCGGATTATGAAACCCGCCTTTGCGCTATCTTTTTCTGACACCGGTATATCTCTGCACCACCACTCGGATGGTGATTGGTTCTGCGTTGGCGAAGTGTCTCTGGATTCGCCTGACCTTACCGACCAAATTCGTGCACTCCGGGATCAGGGATTTGCGCTGGAAAATGACCTTAGCTGCAAGGTAATAATCCCCCAGGATCAGGTACGCTTCCTTTCGGAACCATTCGCGGATCTGCCCACCGAAGAATGTCTACAGAAGGCTCAACGCGCGCTGGTGGACGAAACGCCGTATTCGCTGGATGAACTGGTGTTTTCTTCAACTACCGACGATTCCACCGCCTATGTCGCTGCTGTAACAAAACAGACGCTTGATGAGGCACGGGAATTTGCAGCCAGTCACGGGTTTATACCGGTTGAGTTTAGCGCCGCCACCGATGGTCAGGATTATCCAAAAGAGCCATTGTTTTCAGAGATTGAACCGGACAGCCCCCAACCTGTAACCACCACTACGACCAAGGAACCGCCAAAAGATCAGGATGCTCCGGCCGTTCACGCAATTGCGGACGCCGTCGCTCCGGACGTTTTTCGGTCCGCATCGGACCATGTGGCTGCTTCAGAACCCAAACCCAGTGCTGCTTCTAATACCCAAAGCTATGCAATTTTTGCGGCAGCAATCGTCGTCGCCGGAGCATTAGGGATTTGGGCGCTGACAGGTTCTGAACAGGCGGACGAAACTGGCACTGAAACAGCTCTGATACAAGATGTCACCAAACCGTCGGAGCCGCCTGTCACCGACCAAGCATCAGAACCCGAAGTTGACGCCGTTGAGGAAGAAGTGGCACTGGACGAACCTTCCCTGTCAGCCACTATCGAGGAGAGCCCGCCAGACGTCTCCGCCACAGACGCCGCAATCCTTGAAGCCCTGAACGTCGCGCCGACGGTTGTCGAGGACGTGGCGCGTGAAACCGAAGAGCCGCCAGCGCAGCGAGGTTTAGAAATCACCTCACCGGTTGAATTAAAGGTTCCGTTCGTGGAACCCACCGAAGCGCTCTATCTGACGTCGGTCGACAATTCAAACCTCTCGCAAGATGCAATTGCCCAACCACCGGTCCAAGGCTTTGCTACCGACCTGCCGTTCGATCGGATTGCTCTCCCCAGCCCCGATGCCTCGCTATTTGACCTCGACGAGCGCGGGTTGGTGACACCGACGCCAGAAGGTACGCAGAACCCTGACGGTATCGTTGTGTTTGAGGGTCGCCCATCCAAAGCCCCACCTTCAGCGCCAGTTCGGTTTGAACAGGAACCAACTCTGGAAGAAACCGACGACCGGCTGGCTGGGCTGCGCCCAAAGTCACGCCCCAATGACCTCAATGAAAGGTTCGAACGCCAACAACTAGGCGGTCGCAGTCGTGAGGAACTGTCAGGCCTGCGCCCAAAAGTTCGACCAAGCTCTTTGGAGGAAAGTCCTGAGATCGAAGAAACTCAGGTTGCTCTTGCACCTATGAGCGTCCCTATACCCAAATCCCGTCCTGCCGGGCTTGTGAGGTCCGCTGGCACTCAAACTGCCAGCCTTGGTTCGACAGCCGCAATTAGTCAGGACGAAGCCGGGTCATTCCAGCCCAAGTCTGTCGCCCCCAAAATCCCCTCATCTGCCTCGGTGGCGAGACAAGCGACAATCGACAATGCCCTTAACCTGCGCAAGCTGAACCTGATTGGCGTCTACGGCACTCCGGCCAACCGGCGCGCCTTGGTTCGTTTGCCAAGTGGGCGCTACAAAAAGCTGAAAGTCGGCGACAGGCTGGATGGCGGCAAAGTCATTGCGATCAGCGACAACGAGCTTCGGTATCAGAAAAAAGGTCGGAACCTGACGTTGAAAATGCCGCGCGGCTAAGACTTAGGGCGGGCACCTAAGCGCCCGCCCCAAAATACTTAATGATAGATCATTAAGCGGCTGTAATTTCACCACTTTCAATCTGTTCGCGCTCGATGGATTCAAACAAGGCCTGGAAGTTCCCCTCGCCGAATCCATCATCGCCTTTACGCTGAATAAACTCGAAAAAGATCGGGCCAATCACGGTTTTCGAGAATATCTGCAGTAGAATTCTGGTCTCACCACCATCCAGCACACCTTCGCCGTCGATGAGAATGCCATGTTTCATCATTCGATCCAGCGGCTCTTCGTGATCTGCCACTCGATCCTTGGACATTTCGTAATACGCTTCGTTTGGACCGGGCATAAACTTAAGCCCTTTATCAGCGATTGCATCGGTCGAGGAATAGATATCTTCGCTACCCACCGCGATATGCTGAATGCCCTCACCCTTGTACTTGTTGAGATAAGACACAATCTGCCCTGTCTCACCCCGATCTTCGTTGATCGGAATTCGAATACGTCCACAAGGCGAAGTCAAAGCGCGGCTATAGAGACCCGTAAATTTGCCCTGAATGTCAAAAAACCGGATTTCGCGGAAATTGAATAGGGTTTCGTAAAACTGAAACCACTTGTCCATATTCCCGCGATAAACGTTATGCGTCAGGTGATCGAGGTAATAGAACCCGTCTCCACGCGGCTTGGACTGCTTGGTCCAAGTGAATTCCAGATTGTAGGGCGATGTGTCATGGTATTGGTCGATGAAATAGATCAACGATCCACCAATCCCCTTAATCGCCGGAACATCCATGGTTTTGTCTGCGGCCTCATACGGCTCTGCCCCTTTAGAGACAGCGTGGTCAAAGGCTTTTTGCGCATCCGCTACGCGCCAACCCATAGAAGGCGCGCAGGGGCCATGCTCTTCGACAAAGCGGGCTGCAAAGCTTTCAGGATTTGCATTGAGGATGTACGTAACATCACCTTGCTGCCAAAGCTCAACGGCTGGGTTTGCTGTGTGGTAGCCCACATGCTCGAACCCCATTTTGGTAAACAGATCACGCAACTCCTGAGGATCGGAATGTGCGAACTCAACAAATTCGAACCCGTCCGTGCCGACTGGGTTCTCTTTGCTAATGACGGATTTCGGGGCGTTGTGAGGGAAAGGACCCATGGCGCGTCTCCAAAAAAAAGGAATTTCTTTGCTGATTCCAAAATATGCATTAACCAACGCTGTTTCTGCGCATTGTTTTCGTGTAAACAAAGCTTAAACGCGCAAAACCCGCATCGTTTTAATATATTCTGGAGAAAATCCGCATATGCTGGATTCCACCGACACGCGCTTGCTGTCCGCCCTGCAGAAAGATGCTCACCTGACCGCGCATCAACTGGGCGAGATGTTGAACCTATCACCCAGCCAGGCAGGGCGGCGGCGGCAAAGGCTCGAGGCCGAAGGATACATTACCGGGTACGCCGCTCGGCTTGATCCCCTTAAGCTCGGGCTGCAAGTACAAGGGTTTGTTCAAGTTCATCTTGGAACTCATGGCCCGGAACAGTCAGAGAGTTTTGCCCGGATGGTCCACTCTCGTCCTGAGATCACTAGCGCGTGGACGATGACTGGAGAGGCAGATTACCTCTTGCGCGTCTATTGCGACGATCTTTCCGCGCTCAACCGCTTGCTTCACCAAGTGATACTGCCGCATCCTGCTGTCGCAAGGGTTCAAAGCCAGATCGTTATGGACCAACTTAAGCGCGACGCCCCTTTACCCACCTGACCGGACCGAGAGGACAAAAATGGACGACTTCCTTTACCAGGCTTCGATCTATCTGGCTGCTGCCGTGATCGCCGTGCCACTGTCGGCGCGTCTGGGTTTGGGATCAGTACTGGGATACCTGGCGGCCGGTATCGTCATCGGACCGGTTTTTGGATTGGTTGGGGCTGAAACAGAAAGCCTGCAGCACGTTGCCGAATTCGGCGTTGTGATGATGCTGTTCCTGATCGGCCTTGAACTGGAGCCCCGCGCGCTGTGGGACATGCGAGACAGGCTATTGGGTTTGGGTGGCCTGCAAGTTGGCCTGTCAACTGCCGCAATTGCCTGCGTCGCCATGTATGCAAATCACCCATGGTCCGTCGCTTTGGCCGTTGGTTTGACGTTGTCTCTGTCGTCTACTGCGATCGTATTACAAACGCTGTCTGAGAAAGGCTTAATGCAAACGAACGGTGGCCGTGCAACGTTTTCAGTACTGCTGACACAAGATATTGCAGTTATTCCGATCCTCGCGCTTTTGCCCCTGCTGGCCTTGCCTGCAATTCCCCATTTGGAAAGCGACGGGTCTATAGATCGGGGTGTTGCGGATCTTCACGACACAGGTCATCACAGCCTGTCTCTTGTCGACGGCTTGCCGGGGTGGGCTGTCACCCTAGTGACCGTCGGAGCAATTGCCTTCGTCATACTTGCGGGTATCTACCTGACGCGCCCTCTGTTTCGCTTTATCCACGCGACGCGCTTGCGCGAAATGTACACTGCATTGGCTTTGATGATTGTCGTCGGGATCTCATTCCTAATGACACTTGTTGGCCTGTCCCCTGCTCTGGGCGCATTCTTGGCAGGCGTGGTATTGGCCAGTTCAGAGTTCCGACATGAAATGGAGAGCGACCTTGAACCCTTCAAAGGGTTGTTTCTGGGCTTATTTTTCATCACCGTCGGCGCAGGAATTGATGTTGCCTACTTCTTCAACGATCCGTTCGATCTGATTGGACTGGCCCTTTTGGTAATACTCGCCAAAGGGATCATCCTCTATCTCGTCGGGCGCGCCTTCAAGCTGCGTGGCCGGGATCACTGGCTGTTTACGTTGGGCCTTGCTCAGGCGGGGGAGTTCGGGTTTGTACTGCTTGCGTTTTCGACCCAGCAGAACGTTATCCCTCAGGATCTATCGCAAAAGCTGTTGATGATCATCGCGCTGACGATGCTGATCACCCCGCTTTTGTTCATTATCTACGACGTGTTGTCCCGTCGTATTGGCGACGGCGCACCACCTCCTGAACCCGACGAGATCGACGAAAAGGGCCCCGTGATCATTGCCGGGATTGGGCGTTTTGGTCAAATTGTGAACCGACTGGTCCGCGCGAGTGGATTCAAAACCGTCGTTTTGGATCACAATATTGAAACCGTCCAGCTGATGCGCCGTTTTGGGGTAAAAGGTTTTCTAGGAGACCCCACCCGGCCTGAGTTGCTACGAGCGGCCGGGCTTGAAAAGGCTGCTGTTCTGGTCGCAGCGATGGATGACAGGAAGCAGGTCACACGACTTGTAAGTTACGCACGGCGTCAGCGCTCGGACCTGCACATTATCGCCAGAGCCCACGATCGGACCCATGTGTACGAACTGTACCAAGCAGGCGCCAACGACATTGTCCGCGAGATGTTCGACAGTTCACTGCGGGCTGGACGCTATGTTTTGGAGAATATCGGCCTTAGTGAGTACGAGGCAGCACAGGCAGAGCAGACCTTCTATCGGCACGACCGTAGCTCTGTACGTGAATTGGCGGAACTCTGGATACCGGGCATGCCAACCGCCGAAAACAAAAAGTATATCGAGCGTGCGCAACAGCTTGAGAAGGATCTGGAAACCGAGCTTCTAGAGTTGGCCGAAAAACACGCCCAGAAGTCGGCCTGATCGGATCAACCTCCGATCAGGCCGTGGTCTTTAACCGTCAGAAACACCGGCCTCGGCGAAAGTGGCCATGCCGGAATGGCATGCGACCGCGCTTTTGAGGATGTTGATTGCAAGCGCCCCGCCCGAGCCTTCACCCAAGCGCAGCCCCAGTTTCAGCAAGGGTTGCTTGCCCAGTTTTTCCAGCACCGCACCATGCGCGCCCTCAGCGCTTTGATGTCCTGCGACGGTGTGGTCCAGAGCCGACGCTGAAAGGTTCGAAAGGCATGCGGCAGCGGCTGAACAAATAAAGCCGTCCAGAATAACCGGAATACGCAAACCCCGAGCTGCTGCGATGGCTCCTGCCATTGCGGCAATTTCGCGTCCGCCGAGGCAGCGAAGAATGTCCAAGCCGTCCCCGGCTTCGCTGTGCAGAGCTACCCCTTCGGCAACGACACGAGTTTTGTTGACCAGCCCCGCATCGTCTACGCCGGTCCCGCGGCCAGTCCAATCCGAGGCCTCACCTCCGAACAACGCGCATGCAATCGCTGCGGCAGGAGTGGTATTGCCGATACCCATTTCGCCGACCACCAGCAGGTCTGCCTGCGGATCAACTGCCGTCCAACCGACGCGCAAAGCACTTAGAAGTTCGTCTTCTGACATTGCCGGCCCACTGGTAAAGTCCGCTGTCGGGCGATCCAGTTCCAGCGCATGGACGTCCATAGTTGCGCCTGCCGCCTTGGCCAGTTGGTTGATCGCTGCGCCGCCATGTTCGAAATTCATGACCATTTGTACGGTCACTTCCGGCGGAAAGGCAGAAACACCCTGTGCCGTAACACCATGGTTGCCCGCGAAGACGATGACCTGCGGTGCGTTGATTTGCGGCCGGGCATCCCCACGCCAACCAGCATACCAAATCGCCAGATCTTCGAGCCGTCCAAGCGCACCCGGAGGCTTGGTCAGCTGCCCGTTGCGGTCAGTGGCCCCTTGCAGTGCGGTATCGTCAACCCCCGGAGCCTGTTTAAGAGCGTCGCGAAAGGTATTCAGGTCATTAAGTTCAGGCAGCATCGAAAGCCTCGTTGCATCAGAGTGGTCCTGTGTGTTTAACCGAAGCGTCCAATCCAACAAGACCCCGAAAGGCGCGGGAGTGCAAAAAAACGACACCAAACTCTTTTCCGCACGGGATTTTCCGCTGGCACTGGTATTGCTGACCCGCCTACCCGTCCCGCGACTACCTGAGACTATCTTTACGCGGCAAGCAGATGCAGCTTGGGCTTTTCCCTTGGTTGGCCTCGTTGTTGGAGTTTTGGCATGTGCCGTCGGCTGGAGTGCGATGGCACTCGGATTACCTGCTATTGCCAGCGCGGTTCTAATGATCGCGACAATGGTCGTAAGCACCGGAGCTATGCATGAGGACGGCCTTGCTGACACAGCCGACGGCCTTTGGGGCGGCTTCACCCCTGAGCGTCGACTTGAGATCATGAAGGACAGTCATATCGGAGCGTACGGCGTTCTAACTCTGATCCTGACCCAATTGATGCGGGTCGCTCTGATCGCAGCCTTTTTGGCGGCAGGTTCATACGCTTCAATCCTTGCGGCGTGCATAGTATCACGCGCGTTCATGCCGGTTCTGATGAGCACCTTGCCCAACGCTCGCAAAAGCGGTCTGAGCCATTCTGTCGGCGGTCCAAGGGCTTTGACGGCCCTAACAGGGTGTGGGTTGGCCGCTGTCTGCGCTGTGTTGTTGATGGGCTTTGGTGCCGCCCTTCCCATCGTCATCGCAGCAGTTGTCGTCGCTGCGCTTGCCTGGGTGGCAAAGGCTAAGATCAACGGACAAACCGGCGATATCCTGGGTGCCACGCAGCAACTGGCTGAGCTTGCTTTCCTGATGGCAGCCGTAGCAGCGCTCTAGGACGTGCCCCCAGTTTCAATCCTTAACACCTCGCCACAGTGCTTACAGTGCACGGCGTCTGGGTCGTGGCGATAGAGGCCGCAACTCGGACATTTGTGTCGAACCTTCTGCGGCATAAAGATTGCTTGCGCCAAACGCACAAACAACGCGACCCCAACTACCATGATAAACACCGAAAACAGCTTACCAGCGGGGGTCGAAAGCGTGATGTCCCCAAAGCCGGTGGTCGTTAGGGTCGCCATGGTAAAGTAAAGCGCGTCGATATACGCGGTTTGGCTGTTGTCGGGGATGAAAAAGACCAAAACCGCAGTAGAGGTCGCAAATACAAACACCATTAAATTGATCGCAGCAATGACGGCATCTTCATGTGTTCTAAAGAATTGACTGTCCCGCCTCAAATCCCGAAGCAAATGGTATGAGTGGATCAGTCTGAGGGCCCGCAAAATACGAACAAAAGCCAAATTCCCAGGCAAAAATGGCTCTAAAAGCAACGACGCGATCACCACAATGTCGGCAAGAGTGTAAATCTTACACAGCAGTTTCCAACGGTCTTTGGATATCCAAAGCCTAGCCAGGAAGTCCAAAAGTATGACGAAACCGACACACAGGCTGGCTATCGTTAATCCCGGACCGTGCGGAACATTGGCCGTGGAAATAAAAAACACGATCGAAACCGCGTCGAACAGGATCAGGCAATACCGAAACCAGACCGAAACCGGCTCATGCGCAACGTATAGGAACTTAACGGTTTGCTTTATCCGGGTCATGTATCCGCCTCTAGCTACAGGGAAATTAGCTGCAAACGCGAATTTCACCAAGACCAGACACGAAAAAGGCCGCCCCGGCAGGAGCGGCCCTTAAATACGTATCAGCAGCTATCAGGCAGCGCGGGAGGTTAGAACCTCATCCACCTGTTTTGCGGCCGAAACCTCCCCGGCGCCTGAAACGGCGGCTACTTCGCGCGTCAGTCGCTCAAGCGCTGCTTCGTACAGCTGACGCTCGGAATAGCTCTGCTCGCGCTGATCGTCAGTGCGGTGCAGGTCACGAACAACTTCGGCGATCGAGATGAGATCACCCGAGTTGATCTTTTGCTCATATTCCTGAGCGCGACGGGACCACATGGCGCGTTTCACCTTGGCCTTACCCTTCAGGGTTTTCATCGCTTGGCTGATGACATCAGGTGAACTGAGCGACCGCAAACCAGATTCAGTGATCTTGTTGGTGGGCACTCGCAGGGTCATCTTGTCTTTCTCAAAGGAGATAACGAACAGCTCGAGTGAGAATCCCGCAACTTCTTGCTCTTCGATCGAAATGATCTGGCCCACACCATGCGCTGGGTAGACAACATAGTCATTCGGGCGGAACTCAAGCTTTTTCGACTTTGACATACAGGTTCATCCTTGATTACAGAGCGAAATGAAGACGACAAAACACCGACGGCGAGGCCCTAAATGGCCCCGTCAGGCGGTTGGTGTGTCGAAAATTCAGAACTCCAAAGCGATCATACTTACGGAGTACATCCCCATCTCATTCAACATTCAGCTTTTGAGTATATCACAAAAATGCGACACCTGAAAGGTCACGCCACAGCATAGACTGAAAAGCCCCTATTTATCAGATTGGTACAGCCTGCTTTTGCACCTGAACCAATAAGTTTAGCGAGCGAATCGGTTAACCGCCTTCGCCGGGTGCTTCGGAGAAGTATTTCTCCATCTTACCCTCTTCGCCGTCGCGCTCTTCATAACCGGGCATCGGATCCTTTTTGGTTACGATAACCGGCCACTGTTCCGAATACTTACGGTTAAACTCGACCCACTGATCCATTCCTGGCTCAGTATCCGGACGGATGGCGTCTGCGGGGCACTCTGGCTCACACACGCCGCAGTCGATGCATTCGTCTGGGTGAATGACCAGTGTGTTCTCACCTTCATAGAAACAGTCCACCGGGCATACCTCGACACAGTCGGTATATTTGCAGGCGATACAGTTTTCAGTGACGACGTAGGTCATGGTCGGATTCCCGTTTGCGCTTTGGGCGTCTAGCTAATCCAGTATTACGCCCTCTTCAAGGGCGGATCAGCTGTCAGAGGTGCGAGAAAGATCAAGAGCGCGCCGATCTTTCTTAGTCGGACGACCTTTTCCTTCAAACCCAGGATTTCGCGGCTTTGCGTCCTGCTTTTCGGTCAAATCGAAGTACAGCGTTTGCGCCTCGGGCGCCGGGCCGCGACGTTCGCCGAGCTTTTCCACTCGAACAACCCGTACGATACGACCCTGAGGAAAGGTCAAAACATCACCGGCACCCACGGCTTGTGCCGGTTTTAGGACCCGGTTTCCATTCAAACGGACGTGGCCACCGCTGACCTGTTTGGCGGCCAGGCTGCGGGTCTTGAAGAACCGCGCCTGCCACAACCATTTGTCGATCCGCAGCTTGGCCTCGGCCATTGGCGATTAGTTACCGTCCTTCAAACCCATCAGCGCAGCTGCAAACGGGTTATCGGGATCGATAGCCTTTTCTTTCTTTGGAGGACGCGAAGAGAAGGTTTTGGAACCCTGAGGTTTGCCCCCCTTCTTACCCTGCGGCTTACCGCGGCCGTCCTGAGGTTTGCCACGCGGCTTGCCTTTGCCCTGCCCTTGGCGTTGATCACGGCGCGGACCTCGGTTGGCCTGACGCTGACGACCCCAAGTAAAGGTGAAAAAGACTTCGACCTCAGGCTCTTCTGCTGCCGGAGCCTCGGCTGATGCCTCGGTGCTTTCGGCGGCCTCGGCTGGCGCCTCGGCGGGAGTGGCAACCTCTTCGGTTGTCGTCTCAGACGCCGATGTCTCGTCGGCTGCTGGTTGCTCGGCCGTTTCGGCGGTGGTTTGCTCTGCTGGAGCAGGTTTCACCTTTTGACGCTCGCCGCGTTCCGCGTTGTAGCCCAGTCCCTTCATCAAATCGGCGAACTGTTCCAGTGTCATGCCAGTGATCGACAGCATATCAGGCTTGGCTTCGAACCCGCCACGGCTGTCTTCGGCGCGCAACATGTCGGCCAGACGTTCCAGCATATCGATCCGGATCGAACGTTCGCCCGCATCACGGTAGCCACACATCGTGTCGTACCCTTCAGGCGCATCCTTGGCGACAGGCACAGTCACCAGACCCGGTGGCGGTGCTTCGGGGAATTCCTGAAGACCGTTGGACAGCGCCCACAGCACCAGACGCAGGCGCGTTGGTGCGGGTTTCAGCAACAGTGGCATGAAGATGGTGAACTGTCCGAACCGGATGCCGTGCTTACGCAGAGCGCCACGAGCGTCCTGATCCAGATCCTTAACCTCTTGCGCTACGCCAGCACGCGGCAGAACGCCGAGAGATTCGACCATGCGGAAGGCGAAACCTTTCGCCAGCCCTGTCAGCTCTTCGTCACGCGAAAGGTTCAGCAGCGGCTCGAACAGCGCGGCCACTTTACGGTCAATGAAATGCTGCAGACGACGCTGAACTTTCTGTTCAACATCTGGACCAGCGGCCTCATCAACAAAAACCTCGACCAATGGCTTGAGAGGCTCTGCACCGGCAACAAGTTTGCCGACGGCGTATTCGCCCCACATCAGGCCACCCTGATCAGTGAAATCAATTTCGGTATCGGGCGCGTTGTAGAAGCGATCGGCACGCAGATGGAATTGCGGCGCGAGTGCTTGCAGGGAAGCCGATTTCAAGGCTTTCGCCTCGGTTCCTTGCGCGCTTTTGTCCGGGCTAAACCGGAAACCTTCCAAACGACCGACGAATTCGCCTTCGACGGTCACTTCACCCTTGTCATTTACTTCGGCCAAAAGGGCCTCCTTCTGTTTGAGCCGGCGCAACAAAACCGATGTACGCCGGTCCACAAATCTTTGAGTCAGACGGTCGTGAAGAGCGTCTGACAGCCTGTCTTCTACAGTGCGCGTTTCATCACGCCAATGCGATTCGTCACGCACCCAACCGTTTCGTTGCGCAACATATGTCCAGGTGCGAATATATGCCAACCTTTTGGAGAGTGCATCAATATCTCCGTCGGTGCGATCGATACGGCGAATTTGCCGCGCCATGAAGTCATCGGGTATCGATCCGCGTTCGTGCAGATGGCCATAGATCACCTCTAACAACCCTGCGTGCTCGGCGTGGCTTATGCCTCTAAAATCTGGGATTCGACATACATCCCACAGCAAACGGACCGACTGTGCGTCGCTGGCGCGGGCCATCACTTCGGTCACTTGCGAGAGCGACTTGAGCGCATTCAGGTCGTCAGCGGGCCGTGCCTTAATCAGATGCTCGCTGTCTGGACCAACCTCCAACGAATCGATGAGAGCCTCAATCGAGCCAAATCTCAAAGCAGCATTTCGCCAATTCAGCTTCTTCATCGGCGTAAAGCGGCTATCCATGATCGCCTGAGCGACGCCTTCATCCAAAGGCGGTGCCTCACCAGTGACACCAAAGGTTCCGTCCGACATGCCGCGACCGGCTCGACCAGCAATCTGGGCAAGCTCATTTGGGGCCAATGGGCGCATCCGTCGTCCGTCGAACTTGGTCAGCGAGGAAAAAGCCACGTGGTTCACATCCAGGTTTAGCCCCATTCCGATCGCATCAGTGGCTACCAGATAGTCGACCTCGCCATTCTGATAGAGGTCCACCTGTGCATTCCGCGTGCGCGGACTAAGCGCCCCCATGACAACAGCCGCACCGCCCTTTTGACGGCGTAAAAGTTCAGCGATTGCATAGACGTTATCGACAGAGAACCCCACGATGGCGCTCCGTGGAGGCATCCGGCTGATCTTCTTCGAACCGGAGTACACCAGCTGCGACATGCGATCCCGTCGAACAAACTGCGCCTCGGGCACCAACGCGGCGATTGGGCCGCGCATCGTGTCTGCTCCAAGAAAGAGAGTCTCATGCGTGCCGCGCGCGCGCAGCAGGCGGTCGGTGAAGACATGACCTCTCTCAGGATCAGCACATAGCTGGATTTCGTCGATCGCGACAAAATCAGCGCCCATACCTTCGGGCATCGCCTCAACGGTACAAACCCAATACTGAGTTCGCGGAGGGACAATGCGCTCTTCACCTGTAACCAGTGCTACAACTGATGGGCCACGGATCGCTACGATCTTGTCGTAAATCTCTCGCGCCAGCAGACGCAATGGCAGGCCGATTACACCAGTCCGGTGTCCCAGCATCCGCTCAATCGCGTAATGAGTTTTACCTGTGTTGGTTGGGCCAAGTACGGCCACGATTCGGGATGACCCGCTCACCTTTGCCCCCTGCCCCGGCTCTTTAGAGGGCCGAACCCTCGACCTGAGGCTTCAGTCGATTCACCGCACTGGTTACTTCTTCATGGTGAGGATGTATAGACAGCGCGCGTTCATAGGCCTCAAGTGCCTGATCAGGCTTACCAATGATTTCGAAAATCAGGCCCAGGCCGTAGATTGCTTCGTAGTTGTTGGGATTTAGTGTCAGGGCATGCTCTAGATCCGCAACAGCCATGCCAAAACGTTCCATACCAAAAAATGCCGACGCCCGAACGTGCCACCCTTCAGCGAAAAGAGGTGCGTGATCAGTCAGCGCTGTGAGATGCTCAATCGCTGCCTTGGTGTCGCCATCGTCCAACGCCTCGCGCCCCCTCTCCAACAAGAGATCCGCAGATGCAGACCCGGAAAGTGACCACAAAGCTTTGAGTTGGCGATCGATCCCGACCGCTTGCTCAGGAGTGGCTTGCGACAGCTGCTGCAAAAGTTCCTGTTCGTCCTTGGAATCAGCTTGCTGGGCGAAACAAGGAATGGAAAACGTGACTAGCAGCGCTGTTGCCGCAACGATACCTTTGAGATTGTTTCTTGCAATGCCCATAACAATGTTCAGTGTAGCGTAGCGCCGGGGGATGTCCATTCCCTGCGCTCAAATCAAAGTGAGGAAAACCATGAGCGACACTCTGGAAAAAGCCGCAGCAGCGCTGAACGAAAAACTGTCTGGCGGCGACTTTAGCGCTTCGGCGAAATTTGCCATCGCCGATCTCGGCTCGATCGTTCTGGACGCAAGCGGCGCGCGCGTCAGCGATGACGAAGCGGATGTAACCATGAGCGCAGATGTCGATACCTTTGAACAGATCCTCAGCGGTGAGCTGAACCCAACGGGCGCGTTCATGTCTGGTAAGCTGACTGTGGATGGCGACATGGGTGTCGCTATGCAACTGGCGTCGGCGCTGGCCTGATGGAATTGTCGCCGGCCCCCTTGTTCGAAGACGTGGCCGGCGGTCCTGCCGGTGGTCAGGCCCACTGGTTAGACACCTCTGATGGCGTACGCATCCGTTTAGGCCACTGGCGCCCAGAAGGCGCCGCGTGCGGAACGGTAATGATGTTTCCGGGTCGCACGGAGTACATTGAAAAATATGGCGATTCTGCCACCGAATTCGTCGGCCGGGGCTTCGCGTTCTTGGCAGTCGACTGGCGTGGTCAAGGGCTGGCTGATCGACCATTGGACGACCCGCGTGTCGGTCATGTGGACAAATTCACCGATTATCAGAATGACGTTCAGGTAACGCTGGAACTCGCAACCGCTCTGGATTTACCCAAGCCGTGGTATGTGATCGGGCATTCGATGGGCGGCGCAATAGGTCTGCGAGCTGTGTTAGAGCTCGACTGCTTTGCAGCTTGCGCGTTCACTGGCCCGATGTGGGGCATCTTTTTCACGCCAATCATGAAGCCTCTTAGTCGCCTAACGGCTTATTGGGGCCCAAGGTTTGGGCTAGGTGAAAAAACTCCTCCGACGACGTCGCTGGAAAGCTACGTGGCGACGCAGCCCTTCGAAGGAAACGCGTTGACCCGCGATCCAGAGATGTACCAGATGATGAAGGACCAGCTGGCCGCTCATCCCGAGTTGGCACTGGGCGCACCCTCTACCATTTGGTTACGAGAAGCTCTGGATGAATGCGCATGGCTGATGGAGCAAACCGCACCCGAAACGCCGTGCCTGACTTTCCTGGGCAGCCACGAGCAGATCGTTGATCGCAAAGCTATCCGTGAGCGTATGGCGAATTGGCCGAACGGTACGTTGGTCGAGATTCCAGATGGCGAACACGAAGTCGTAATGGAAGCGCCGGATGTGCGCGGCCCTGTCTTCGATCAACTGGCTGCGCATTTTCAGGCGGCACAGTCAGACACACAACCGGAACCTGTCCTCTCAAACTAAAGGGCCATTGGTCGCTTGTGATCCGCGCCACTCGCGCCTAGATGTTTGCGAAAGCAGATATTCCGAGGTGATCCATGCGCGACCTTCCCTTTCCAGTCCGTGACGCAAACGCAATTGGTGGGGCCGAAAATCTCGGCAACCTTCCGGAATGGGATCTGACTGATCTTTATACCTCGGAAGAAGCCCCCGAGCTTGATCGGGACTTAAACTGGCTCGAAGGCGAGTGTGCCGCGTTTGCTGCGGACTATGAAGGCAAGCTGGCCGAGTTGGATGCCGATGGTCTTCTGAATTGCGTGCTGCGCAACGAAAAGATCAACGCAATTGCTGGCCGCATCATGTCTTTCGCCGGGCTGCGTTATTACCAACTGACCACCGACGCTGACCGCGCAAAGTTTCTGTCGGACATGCAGGAAAAGATCACCGTATTCACGACGCCTCTGGTCTTTTTCACACTCGAGATCAACCGTATCGACGATGACGTGCTGAAGGCACTCTTTGACGCGAACGCTGACCTGGCCCGATACGAACCCGTTTTCCGCCGTATTCGTGCGATGAAACCATACCAGTTGTCGGATGAGCTGGAAAAGTTCCTGCACGATCTGGGCGTTGTTGGAGATGCGTGGGAACGTCTGTTCGATGAAACCATCGCTGGCCTGACCTTTACAGTCGACGGTGAAGAGTTGAACATCGAAGGCACGCTGAATCTGCTAACAGAACAAGACCGCTCAAAGCGCGAGGCCGCGTCTCGAGAGCTGGCCAATGTGTTTCAAGACAATATCAAAACCTTTGCCCGTGTTCACAACACTCAGGCCAAAGAAAAGGAAATTGTCGACCGCTGGCGCAACATGCCAACCGCTCAGACCGGACGCCACCTTTCGAACGATGTCGAACCCGAAGTGGTTGAAGCGTTGCGCGAAGCGGTTGTTGCCGCCTACCCCAAGCTCAGCCACCGCTATTACGAGTTGAAACGCAAATGGCTGGGTCTGGACGTAATGCAGGTCTGGGACCGAAATGCGCCACTGCCGATGGAAGACAGCCGCATTGTTGGATGGGATGAAGCTGAGAAAACAGTGATGGATGCCTATAACGCGTTTGATCCCCGTATGGGTGAAATCGCGGCGCCGTTCTTTTCGAAAGGTTGGATCGATGCGGCAGTTAAACCGGGCAAAGCACCCGGTGCGTTTGCGCATCCCACCGTAACCGACGTACATCCGTATGTAATGCTCAACTACCTGGGCAAACCTCGCGATGTGATGACTCTGGCACATGAACTGGGTCACGGCGTTCATCAGGTACTGGCTGCTGATCAAGGAGAGATGCTGTCGTCTACCCCTCTGACATTGGCCGAGACGGCTTCGGTGTTCGGCGAAATGTTGACGTTCCGCAAGATGCTGGATCAGGCGGAAACGAAGGAACAGCGCAAAGTTCTATTGGCTGGCAAAGTCGAGGACATGATCAACACGGTGGTCCGCCAGATCGCATTCTACGACTTCGAATGCAAGCTGCACGCCGCCCGCCGCGAAGGCGAGCTGACGCCGGATGACATCAATGCCCTATGGATGAGCGTTCAGGCCGAAAGCCTTGGGTCAGCGTTCGAATTCATGGAAGGGTACGAGACCTTCTGGGCCTATATCCCGCACTTCGTCCACTCGCCCTTCTATGTCTACGCTTATGCATTTGGCGATGGGTTGGTGAATGCGCTCTATTCCGTGTACGAAAGCGGGTCAGAAGGCTTTGAAGATAAGTATTTCGAGATGCTGCGCGCTGGTGGTTCCAAGCATCACAAGGAACTATTGGCCCCGTTCGGGCTGGACGCCAGCGACCCCAAGTTCTGGGATAAAGGCCTGTCTATGATCTCGGGCTTCATCGACGAACTTGAAGCGATGGAAGACTGATCACTTCTGGTTTTTGGTCGTCAGGAACACGGCTGCCACAATCAGTACAGCTCCGAGGGCTGCAATCGGCGTGATTGTGGCCCCCAAAAACAGGGCTGAGTTGATGAACGTGAACACGACCGAAGCGGCAAACATCAAAGTCGCCGTCAGTGTCGAAACCCGGGCCGCGGCCTCGTACCACAAGTAATAGGCAAGCGCGGTCGGTAGCACACCCAACAACACGAGGAACAGAACATCGTTTCCCGTTGGCAACTTCAGCGAAAAGGCCGCCAAGGGCAGCAACAAGATACCTGCGCATAAGAATATTCCGAAAAGGAAATTCAGACGTTCTCCGGTTGTCTTCGAACTCCTCATCGCCCTACTGCTGGATATAAGGAATACGGCCCAGCTTAGGCCGGCGCCAATCTCTAACAAGTCGCCGAATAGGGGCTCTCCGCCACCCTGAAAGTCCCTGTAAACAGTAAGAAAAACACCCAGGATCGCTAGGCCAGTAGCCAGCACTTCCACGCGAGTTACCGGCGTATCAGCAAAGAAATACAGGAAGATCAGAACAAAAAATGGGGCTGTATTCTCCAACACCATCGCATTGGCTGCACCGGTGTGTTCCAACCCTATATGGAACAGGATGTAGTTGACGACCGTGGACAGAACGGCCAATCGAAAGTTCCAGTCACCCAACTGGATCGACACTGGAACCCGCATCACTCGCAGCATTGCATAGATCGCAAGCGCCGCGATAAACAATCGGGTCACGGCAATCTGCAGCCCGCCAAAATCACTGGTAAGGTAGCGAACAATGACACTGTGGGTGCCCCACAGGAACGCCGCAAGAAACCCCAGAACCAGACCGTTTTGCATAAGGTTGGTTTTGGGCATTCCCTGCCCCACTTACTTCAATTGGCTATCTTTGGAACCGCGCCTATTAATTCCTGATCGCGCCTTGAAGGCCCCGTCCCTTTCTTGCTGACACTCAAGACACAGCTTAACGCCGGGAATAGCGGCTCTACGTTTTTCGGGAATAGGTTCTTCACACTCGGCACAATGGGTCAGACTCTCACCCACGGGGCGTTTCTGCGCCTGCATACGGGCCAGTTCATCCGAAATGGAAGCTTCGATCTGTTCACTTACCGCGCCATCGCGCGCCCATCCGCCTGCCATGGGTCCCCTCCTGATCAGGTGAAGGACAGACTAACCGAGCTGCGCGTAGCATGGCAAGTTCAGAGCGAAACTGCCCCCTCGAACACACGGTCAATCATTTCTTGAGTTCCGCGCGAGAATTCCAACGAACAGGGATAGTCCGCGTCCCCACGAATAGACCTACAAAACGCCTCCACCTGCAATTTGTAATGATCATCGCCGGGGAAACGGGTGACCTGAACTTCAAGCCCCGGGCGGTGCAGCTCTACTCGCGCTTCACCAAAAACCCTTGCGTTGAAAGGTGCCGTTAGGCGGATTACACCGCCTTCTCCGTGAAACACCATTTCCTGATAGGGGTGCATCCTGATCGAAACATAGCTGGAATACGTAAAGTCAGGGAATTGCGCGCGAATTTCGGTAAAGGTGTCGATACCGTCCTCCCACCGAATTGCGGATTCAACCTGAACCGGCTCTTGTCCTGTCGCGAAGCGAGCACTGCCGATCACGTACACGCCGATATCGCGCAATCCACCACCGCCAGTCTCGGCACGGTTGCGGATGTTTCCGGTGTCCGAACGATTGTCGAAACTAAAGGCACCAGTCACATGCACCAACTTGCCGATCGCGCCGTCAGCGATCAATTTCCGCACAAAGTGCCACTGCGGATGATGGACGATCATATAGGCTTCGGCCGCCAGTAGCCCTGTCTGATCTCGCTTTTGGATAAGCGGTTCAAACTCGGCAGCGGTCATGGTCATCGGCTTTTCACACAACACGTGTTTACCTGCATCCAACGCCTTAAGGCTCCATTCCACATGCAAATGGTTGGGCAACGGAATATAAACGGCCTCAATTTCGGGATCAGCCAACAAGGTTTCATAGCTGTCGAACACAGTCAATTCTGGGCAGAACGCTTGAAAAGGTTCAGCTTTTGCGGCGTTCGACGTGGCCAGCCCAGTAAGTCGAGCGCCATCTGCCGCGTGAATCGCTGGTGCCATGTACTGACGCGCAAATTTTGCCGCCCCTAAAACACCCCATTGAACTGGTTTTTGCATAGCCCCCTCCAACTCCGGTTACTGTCGCGAATCTGCAAGTTACCGCTAACAAGCTGATTGATGACTTCTCTAGCAATGAAACGACGTAAAGTCAGGCTTTTCTGCGAACACGACCTCCTTAATCTGCACCCAATGTCAGGGAGGACGATCACATGCGGAAGGTTTTGAAATGGTCAGGGTGCCTACTGCTCTTGGCGCTTGTCGCAGGAGTGATTGGTTTCTTTGTCTTTTTGCCACCTTACATCGAATCTGAACGCAATAACGTCATCGACCACGCACCATACGAGGTCTCAGAAAATGCGGCTGCACTGCACGAAACATTGATCGTTGGAGACCTGCACGCCGACCCTCTGCTTTGGAGCCGCGATCTAACAGAGCGAGGAACACGTGGACAGGTCGATATTCCTCGCCTGATAGAAGGCAACGTGGCTCTTCAGGTTTTCACAGCTGTAACTAAATCTCCGGCGGGGCAAAACTACGAGGCAAACTCCGCCGAAGCGTTCGACAACATAACTCTTCTCGCAATCGGACAACTCTGGCCGCTGCGCACCTGGGACAGCCTGAAAGAACGCGCGATTTATCAAGCTGAAAAACTGCACCAGTTCGAGGCAGCTTCTGACGGTCATCTAAAAGTCGTCAAGACGCGCGCAGACTTGGACGCCGTTTTGGAGGCTCGGGCTGCGGGTCAACCTGTTGTGGGCGGCATACTGGGAATTGAAGGCGCTCACGCTCTAGAAGGTAATCTGGCCCACCTAGATCCGCTCTTTGACGCCGGTCATCGCGTCTTTGGCCTGCAACATTTCTTCGACAATGAGCTTGGAGGATCACTTCACGGGCAAGATAACTCGGGACTGACCGAGTTTGGACGTCAGGTCGTGACTGAGCTCGCGCAGCGTCCTGTCGTGATTGACCTCGCCCATTCCAGCCCACAGGTTGCCCGAGATGTGATCAACATGACCGACGTTCCACTTATCGTCAGCCACGGCGGTCTTCATGGTTTTTGCCCCGTTAAGAGAAACTACCCAGATGACCTGATGCAAGAGGTTGCGGCTACCGGCGGCGTAATCGGAATGGGGTATTGGGCAGACGTGACATGTGGGGACATTGCTCCATCAGGAATTGCGAAAATGATCAAAGCCGCTATTGAAACCGTGGGTGAGGACCACGTTTCGTTGGGCTCGGATTATGACGGCTCTGTCGAAACTGCGTTTGACACGTCAGAACTAGCCGCGCTGACCTCGGCATTATTGGACCAAGGCTTGACAGAAGAGCAGATCCGCAAGGTCATGGGTGACAACATGGTAAGAGTTTTCAGGCAACAATTGCAGTAGTCCAACACCAACCCGTAAGACATTGTAATCCTAAGACTAAGCCTCATTCTATCGGATCGAGAAAACTCTTTTCCTGATCTAAGAATTCGAATTTCTTGATCCGACTTCCCACCCTCTCCGTAGAAAAGTCATCACAAGGGAGAAGAGCTTGTCCTGTGGGCCTTCTCCCGTTCAGTGGCGAAAAACAGGGTGGGAGATGAACAGATATGCCAGAGATGACTGATCCACTAACGATTACCGGAACCGTGCTCAAAGTGAGTGGTGATCCGGGAACTTTCGACCATAACGGCGATGACTTCGACATCTTGCGTGAGGCCGTGATCGCAGCTGGTCTTGCCGAGGCGCTGGACGACCCGAACGCAGAACTCACAGTCTTTGCCCCGAAAGATTCAGCCTTTATCGCCCTAGCTCAGGCTCTAGGTTACGAGGGTTCAGATGAAGCAGGCTCGCTGGGTCACATCGTGAAAGCTCTGACCCTGTTGGGCGGAGGTGACCCTATTCCGCTTCTTACCAACATACTCAAATACCACGTGGTGGACGGCGAGTTTACCAAAGACGCGGTAGTTGGTCTTGGCGACGGGGCACACATTGAAACCTTGCTGGGCTCCTCAGTAAACCTGAACCTGCTAAGCCATCCACCGAGCCTTGAGGACGCTGATCCGGGCGTTGCTGATCCGGGACTAGTCGCCTTTGATATCGGGGCCTCTAACGGGATTATTCACGTTCTGGACGGCGTGCTTTTGCCTGTTTCAGTGACCGGAATTCTTGGTCAAAAGAACACCGATTTCATTATCGGAGATGACTCGGACGAGTTTCACTTCACAGGCCGCGGAAATGATTTCGTACTCGGCGCTGGCGGCAATGACGTCATTGGCGCAGGTCGAGGGGACGACGTTGCCCTGGGTGGTGCTGGAAATGACAAGATTTTCGGAGGTCGCGGCCAGGACATCCTTCGCGGGGATGAGGGACATGACAAAATCTTTGGTGGTAAAGGCAACGACATCGTAGATGGCGGTGCGGACGACGACATTCTGTTCGGCGGTCGAGGTCACGACACCTTTATTTTTGAGGAAGGTGATGGCGAAGATCTCATCATGGACTTCAAGGTCGGTAAGGACAAAATTGACCTCAGCGGATATGAGGGCATCACAAGCTTTGCGGACATCGAAGATCATATCTCTGGCAGGTTCTTCAAAACATCCATTGATTTGGGCGACGGCGACAGCATCGACCTTCTGGGTGTAAGGGCAGGTCAACTATCCGAAAGCGATTTTGTCTTCGCATAAAGAAAAAGCCCGCCAGTTTTGGCGGGCTTTCCATTTGGTATCATAGAACACTTAGACAGTGCCGAGCATTCCCTTTTCGCGTGCCAGTTCACGCATCTTTTTCTGCAGCTTTTCAAAGGCGCGTACCTCAATCTGACGAATACGCTCACGGCTTACATTGTACTGCGTGCTCAGTTCTTCCAACGTTACAGGTTGATCCATCAGACGGCGTTGAGTGAGAATGTCCTTTTCCCGGTCGTTAAGAACGTCCAGAGCAGCTGCCAGCAACTCGCGCCGCGCATCCAATTCGTCGCGCGCCTCATAATCACCAGCCTGGTCAGCGTCTTCATCCTCAAGCCAATCCTGCCATTGCATGGTGCCTTCACCTTCGGACCCAACGGTCGCGTTCAGCGAGGCGTCACCACCGGACATCCGGCGGTTCATGCTGATGACTTCTTCCTCTGTCACGCCCAGATCATTCGCGATCTGCTTAACGTTCTCTGGACGCATGTCGCCCTCTTCCAGAGCACCAATGCGCGCCTTCGCTTTACGAAGGTTGAAGAACAGCTTTTTCTGCGCAGAAGTCGTTCCCAGTTTAACCAGTGACCACGACCTCAGGATGTACTCCTGAATAGAGGCTCGAATCCACCACATCGCATAGGTTGCCAGACGGAAACCCTTCTCTGGGTCAAACCGTTTTACGGCCTGCATGAGACCCACGTTAGCCTCGGAAATCACCTCGGCCTGCGGCAGACCATAGCCACGGTAACCCATAGCTATTTTGGCCGCCAACCTCAGGTGCGATGTGACCATTTTATGAGCTGCTTCAGTATCTTGCTCTTCCACCCAGCGTTTCGCCAGCATGTACTCTTCTTCCGGTTCCAGAAGCGGAAACTTACGAATTTCCTGCATATAGCGGTTCAGGCCGCCTTCCGGCGTCGGCGCGGGGAGGTTTGCGTAATTTGCCATGTTTCATGTCCCTCCGACAAATGTTTATGTTGTTAACATAGGATATGGGTTTTGGTCCCGATCCGTTCAAGAGGTACCGTTAACAGTTTGAGATTAACGTTTGATAAAGGAAAGCTAAGAAATTGTTATTCACGTAACTTTGCGCATTATGACAGCGGTGCACGAAGCCGTTCAATCAAATTTTCCATGTCTTTCGGCAAACTCGCTTCAAACCTCAGATTTTCGCCGGTTACGGGATGCTCAAAACCCAGAACGGCTGCGTGAAGCGCCTGACGTGGAAAGGCACGCACAGCTTCAGCGACAACTGAACTGAACGCTTTGGCGGCCAGTTTACGCTTTCCACCGTAAACCGGGTCACCCACCAACCCGTGACCCGCATGTGCCAAATGCACGCGGATTTGATGTGTTCGACCGGTTTCCAACCAGCATTCGACCAGCGCCAACCCTGCCGGAGATCCGAACGTTTCGACGACGCGGGCGCGTGTTACGGCATGGCGTCCACCATGAAAGTAAACCGCCTGCCTTTGCCGATCCGTTTTGTGCCGGGCCAATTGCGTCGTCAGACGCATGATGTTTCCCGGCTCAAAGCTGACCCCTTTGACACCTCGCAAGCGTGGGTCATTGGCATCGGGGACTCCATAACAGATTGCGCGATAGTAACGCTCGACAGTGTGCGCTTCGAACTGAGCAGCCAAACCATGATGTGCCGCGTCAGATTTTGCCACTACTAGTAGTCCGCTTGTTTCTTTGTCGATCCGATGAACAATTCCAGGGCGTTTAACCCCGCCGACACCCGACAACTCATCACCGCAATGATGCAACAATGCATTTACAAGCGTTCCACTGGGCGATCCGGGCGCAGGATGAACGACCATACCTGCCGGCTTGTTTATGACGATAAGGTCATCGTCTTCAAAGACCACCTCCAAAGGGATATCTTCAGGCCCGATGTGACTGTCTTCGGCTTCGGCCATGGTAATTTGCACTGACGCGCCCACGGCTACCTTGGCTTTAGGGTCACGGACTTCGGCGCCGTCAATCAACACGGCCCCCTCATCGATCAGTTTTGCAAGCCGGGTCCGCGACAGGCTTTCCTCGGGTGGAACATCACGCGAAAGCGCCTTATCAAGGCGTGGCGGCGGGTCGGCCGCAATCTGAAACTCAATCTGACGGGTGCCCATGACTGTCCCTTCCGAACCCCAAGAACCGCTGGAAACGCCACAGCTTCGCCTGCTGCGGAGAATGGTCATGCTGTTGACCGCGGTGATGATTGGCGGGGTTCTAGTGACATTCGCGCTGATTGTCATCCGGCTATCGGACAGAACACCCACCCTGCCCGATCAAGTTGAGCTACCAGACGGCGCCAGAGCGCAGGCTGTGACCATCGGCAATAACTGGTACGCAGTCGTAACAGATGACAATCGCATCCTCATCTTTGACAAAACGACCGGCCGGCAACGTCAGGAAATTGTAATCGAGCCATAAGGCTCAGCTTTCCAACGCCATCCTAAAAACAATTTCGGACGCTTGGCGCAAGGCATCATATTCTTCGGCTGTGTCACGACGAAACTGCTGATCTTCGGCGCTTAGTTCAACCGGGCTAAAAAGTTGCGGACGGTCTGGAAAGAACTCTTGCTGAAATGGGGCGTCCGCTCTGGCTAAGGTCTCGTCCAGCCACGCGCGTTCATCTGGCTCAAGAACATCATATCGTCGAACCATGACTGGATCGTCAGAAACGCGGCGGCGAAGTCGCCTACTCTCTTTTCGACCTAAAGCGCTGGACACAATACCAAACGCCTCGCTTGCGGCACGGGACTGAGAAGGGTTCGAAGACTGCCCCGTAGTCGCACCTTCTGGCATAGCCACGCCGATCCGCGACATGAAGTCATTCACCACATGGCCTTGGACCATTTCTGATCGATCATACAACACGGGAATTACACTCACGCCCGGGAACGCCAGCCGAACCTTTAATAGCTTCGCCGTGTAGCTAAAGGCTTCGGGATCGGAACGAATCTCCGCCAATCGTTCTCGGACAAAACTCGTTGCCCCGCGGTTCCAACGGCCGTTCTTTGCGCGTTGCTTGTACGATGCTTCGAAAAAGTCCGAATAACGGCGACAGTAGAACGTGATACGCATGTCCCGCGATGGGATATCGGCGAAAATCTCAGCCAACCTATTCTGATCGCAAGAGTATAGCATCTCAGAGGACACCAAGCAGGCCTTGTCCGCGTGCGCTTGATACTCGGTTGCCATCAACTCCCGAAACGGGTCCACAGAGCCTTGGGTTTGATTGATATGGAATGCGATTATGTTGTGGCTAATTGCCAAACGCGATTTCCGTTCGAGCCTACGTCGTCCAGCCTCCATATAATGCAACCCCGCCTCGGAGAGGCTGGAAGTGTTGTTGCGAACAAAAGCCTGAAGCGCGGTTGTGCCCGTTTTGGGCATTCCCATATGCAGCCAAAGCATCAGACGCCTCCTGTTTCAGACCTTGTGAAGCTCATGCTTCGTGTTTGACAACAGCCCCGGCAGTCATCTGCTGCATCAGGTCCTGCATTTCAGGTTGTTCACGCAGTTTGGCAACCTGCTGGCGGTGTTGATCACAGGACATATGATGCAGCCGAGCAGTTTCCGCATCTGACAGCATTTCGTAATAATACTCGCGCTTACGCTCCAGTATGGCGTCGATTGAGCTTTCTTCCTCGGCGTTCTGGTTCATCATGCTCCAGTATTCCATTCCAAGGCTTTCACCCAAATGATGGGCGCGACCGCGCAGTTTTTTAACCAAATAGCTTTCGCAGGATTTCAGCGCGTAGTGGTTGATTTGAACCAGATCATAACCGAGTGATACCCGTGTAGAACGCCAACTACTGGTGTAGTAGCTTTCAGGCATTAATTCACCTGACCCATTGTACCAGTGGCACTCTTCCATTGTTTCGACGGCGGGTCGTTTTGGCCTATGAACCCCCAACGCGTCCCATAGTCCCCGCTGAAACATTGTCTTGAACCCCCAAGCCTGAGATGGTCGAGGTTTCCATTCGGGGGCAGCCATCCGAAATTGATCGGTCAGGAAGCGGTCCTGGTAACCGACAACCCCCGCGTTCCCAAAGAGACGCCATGTCATCGAAATCGTTTTCGCATCCGGGATGGCGTCGGTCAGGGCGCGCAGTGTGTGGTCACCGGTTTTGACATTGACATGCTCATCCGCGTCAATCACCAGCACCCAGTCCTGGGGTCGAGCAATTTCCATCTTAAGGAATTTCTTGTAAGCCCTTTTTTGCGGGCTGGTCTGACGGCGAGAGTTGTTATCAACATGGGTCACGATGCCGCGCTCATCCAATCGCTTAAGCAAGGCGTCGGTACCATCTGTGCAATCGTTGGTCATCACGACGATCTTGTCGACCCCGATCGCGCGGTTATGCGCCACCCATTCCAGAATAAATGGGCCTTCGTTCTTCATTGGGGTCACGCTGATGTATTGGGGGTCTTGATCAGACACATTTAGCCTCGTGTTTTACCGCTTATTGAATTTGCGCCCGAAATCCTGCGGTTTGCGCTCGGTTCACACCCTAGGCCTACTGGCCTCAGCAACCAAGAGCAATTCATAAGCGATCTAAGGGCGTGTGCCATTCTCATCTTGTTCGCGCCAATTGATTTGCAAAACGTTTGAACGGCGGAAATAGGTCATGCGCTTTTTTGAGATACGGCCGAGCTTTGCCTTTGTTCCCGCGCCGAAGATGAATTTGACCAGCCATACCCTGAATCGAGGCGGTCGCCTCATCCAAATCTGCCGCTTGCAGAATTTGGTTCTCGCCTTGCTCTGACGCACCGGACCTTTCAAGGAACCGCCCCATCGCAAAAATCAGGAACGGATTTTCCGGATCGCAGGCCAATGCATTGGCCATCGAAAGACGCGCCGACTGCACGTCACCTTCGCCTTCGAATAGCTCCGCTAAGCGTTTGTGATAAAGAGGTTTTTCAGTGTACTCTGAGACTACACCCTTCATGACATCAATGGCTTTGTGGCGTGACGTTTCACCTGTATACACGCGCAATACAGCCTCAAAACTCTTCTTACGAGGGTCATTGGCATCAATCCCACCAGCCCTTTCCAAGCTTTCTGCCAGTGACGCTAACCTCGCCTGATTGCTAAACAGCCGCTTTGCTTTTTGATCCAGCGCTAGGTCCGACCAATCAAAGAGCAAGAAGTCAAAGTTGCAGGGCAACCTGATAAGCGCTTTCCGTTGGGCTACGTGAGAATTGAAGTTGAACCAAGGCCTTCTGAGCTCTCTTTGCAATGACCAATCAGTTGGCGGTAGCACACGCAATGCAAGTTGGTCCCTGTAAAAAGCACGAGACCCGAGCACAACAACGTCGGGACGCATAGGTTTTGCCCAATATGCCTGGCTGAATGAACGGGCTGCACGCCATCTTTTCTTTAGTCTGCCTAGAATGGCGCATCGCAATGCACACAAAACTGCGTAATCTTCCGGCCACAGATTGTCGTTCTTCAAGGCCTCTTCGGTCATTGCAAGCGCATCCCGCCACCTACCCAGGTAGAAGAGATTAAGAGCTTGAAGCAATGGCAAAAAGGCGTTGTCCGCTCCATCTTTTAGGAGTGGTTCAGCAAGGTCCAACGCCTCTTGCGAACGGTCTTCCGATCCGAACCGGAACAAGTGGAACAGCGCCTTTGCGTAAATGTGAGAGGCTTCAGAAACACTTAGAAACTCACTACTCCCAGACCTCAGTCGCTGAACAACGCGCTCATTGGCGTCCTGCATTTCCTCTTCATCCAGAACATCGCGGAACACTTTGCGCTGCTGACCGGAAATACGGGCGGCTGCCATTGAAAAAGCCGAGATAACAGGCGCAATTACCTGATCAGCCCGAGACATCGTAAACAGTTCCAGAAAATCACGCTGAGCGCGTGTCATGCCAGAGACATCGGCAATATCCGACATCTGCAACAAGTGCGGGTGTCTTTCCTGAAACCGGGCGATCAGTTCAGGCTGGTCGGAAAACATGATGGCCGTCTGCCCTTTGGACTTCGCCAAATGGGCCTCGTACAGCTCTTCGGGTTCAATCTTTGCGGGCCAAGTCGTGTGCTTCCACGGTAGCCCGTTCAAAATATCGCCTCGCCTGATGTGATAGGCCGACACACCCTGCCCCGTCAGCTTTTCATCAGCCCGGTTCATGATGGCGCGAATTTCGTCCGTAAAGCCGATCTGATGAATGAAATCCCGGTATCTTGGGCGGATCCTTTCAATATCCTCCCAGGGGAAAGCGAGCACCTCGAACCCTTCCTCGACCAAGATCGATCGCCCGGCGTTGAGATGAGCCAACAATCGGTCCGGAGATTTGTCCCCTTGAAACGCCCAGATGGGCAATGCGTCATTGCTCAGACGGTCAAATTCATCCGAACTGAGAAAGGTGGACCGCATCCAGGTCTCTGAAAACAACTCTTCCGGATTGTCCAACTCTGGTGCGTCCGCACCCTGAGGAAACCAGTTCACCTTGTAAGAAGTTTCAAAATCTTCGGCCAGGCGAATACAGGTCAGCATCATCAACAGACGTGCCCCCATTCGATCCTTACGCTGACCGATAAACACGCCTTTTGCCGGCGTCATGCCTCCTCCTCGGCCCCGGCCAATGCAGCGCGGCGCAGTTTCCGGAACCTTTGCCTTGCCTGACGCACCAGCGTCGGGTGGCTCTCTTGAGCCAAGGCCTCGATGGCGCGCATGACCATCGGCAAGCGACGCCTGGCACGCATCATCCGATAGAACTCGGTGGGTTCCAAAGACCCTTCCATCGATTTCTGCATAACCGGTTTAAGAATATCGAGCTTGCGCAACATCGGAGCCGCGAAATGGTTTGAAAACCAAGTCTTGAGCAAAATCACATTGTCGCCCTGCAGTCTCTGGACCTGACGACGGTCCAGATCGAAAAAAGGATCGTAGAAAACATAAGCTTTTTGCGCCTTTTTGACTGTCTCAGCCGCATCCCCCAAAGGCAGGTCCCAGTCTTGGACTTGACCGAAACGGTACCGGGTTTCCCACGGTACAAGCCTCTCATCCAGCGAAGTTTGAGGATTGAACGCAATTACATGCGCTCCAGGAACGAGTTCGGAAAACGTCAGCGCACCAAACCCACCCATAGAGGCACCGGCGAATACAACCTGATCGTATTTTTCGAAAAAGCCTTCGGCGGCACGGTTCTGGAAGTACGAGATGATCTCGGGGTCTCGATACCAAGCCTTCGTACGCGCAAAGATTCCCATATGGGACCAACCTTCGTCGCGAAAAAACCTCCAACCCCACGGTTCACGTGCAAAGGACAGGTCGTTTGCATTGGCAATGTTATCAAAGCTCACTACCAATTTAGACGCTGATCTTTGGTGAAACAGCACCGAGTGACGATCAAGCTTTTGAAGAAATCCTGCTCCGTCGCCACCGGGATAAAGTTCCACGAACCAAGGTGGTGCGGGGTCGGTCAGAATACGCTCGTACCCCGTTTTGCGATCAGGGTGTTCGGGTTTCTGCTGCTCTTTTGAAAGGTCGTTTGCCATGGTCCTCAAACGAGATTGTCCGCCAGCCACACCCGAAAGTCCACCCAGTCTGGCCGCATCTTAATTTCCGAGATTTTCGCCCTGTGCCAATCACAAGACTGCGAATGAAGAGGACCCAAAACTTCGTCCGCTTTCAGTTCATCCAACAAAGGTGCCGCCCGTCGCGCAATTGGCAGGATCGATTGGTCGGTCTCTTTATTGACATTCATGTCCCGCCAATATGCCTGCCCCTGATCCACCCTGATATGATTTGTGCGCCCACGGTCGCGCTTAACCAGAAAGCCATCCAGCGACCGGACCGAGTAGTGATGCAGGCGACCAAGCGAATGATCGAAGCCCTTCCAAGCTCTCCAGCCAATGTTTTCAGTAGGAAACAGCTTCCCTCCAGCATCCGACCACGCGATTTCGGCTTCTTTACCCTCTTCAATACCCTTCGGGCGATGCGGGCCAAATCGTGTGAATTTGCCGTTGTTGCGGAACAGAGTTTTTAACCCAGAGGCACGCCCAGAGTGATATGGAAACTCTTGATCGCCCACCGAGAAAGCCTCGGTCACGGGCTTGTCTTCAAAACTCACATTGCCGGAACTGCCAAACAGCTTCCACGCGAATGAGATGGCATCGACCGGCTGCCCTGCACGTTGCTCGACCTCGGCGATCAGAGCGCCAAAGCTGTTGTCTGCATGACGAATGTTCCAGAATTCATCCACGTCCAGACACATCAACCAATCAGCCTCTTTGACCTTCGACTGCCGTCGTGCGCGGCGCAACATTTGGTGTTGGGGGTTACCACCCTCTTTCACCTCGTTTGGAACATGGGTTGCTACCCCAAGCTCTTGAAGCCTGCGTGCGATATCATCTGTGCCGTCATCGCAATCGTTGGTGAAGATAACAAAATGGTCGACCCCAAGCGTTTTATGGAACGCGACCCACTCCAGCATATACGGGCCTTCGTTCTTCATCGTGGTGAACACGGTAATGGCCTGAGACATTAGTACCTTCCCAACTTGCGCTGACTTTCGTCATACACAACCCCGAAGGTCCGGGCGAGACTGGAAATGTATATATCTACAAACGCAGACAAACTGGTGCACGCCTACACCCGGCGGGCCCGTTTAGCTTTCAATTTTCTAGAAAGAATGGTGCGGTCGAGAAGACTCGAACTTCCACGGGAGTTACCCCACAGCGACCTCAACGCTGCGCGTCTACCAATTCCGCCACGACCGCACTGCCATTGGCTTGGTAGAGGCGCGTATAGACGCTGAAGATCAGGATGTGAAGAGGCAAAAAACACACCGGTTTGAATTCCTTCCGGACGTTCATATCTATACCACCAAACTATACCCCATCCCCACAAGGAACGCGATCATGACTGCGCCAGATCCCCGCCCAATCGTTCAAATCGACATTGTCTCAGATGTTGTTTGTCCGTGGTGCATTGTCGGGTTCCGACAGCTTGATCAGGCACTGCAGCAACAAAATGTGCTCGCGCGTCTCCGCTGGCATCCGTTCGAGCTAAACCCAACCATGGCGCCGGAAGGCCAAAACCTGCGCGAACACATAATGGAAAAGTACGGATCGACACCGGAACAGAGCCAGCAAGCACGGGAACGGCTCACGCAGCTTGGGCGGGAACTAGGTTTCACATTCAACTTCGACGATGACAGCCGAATGGTTAATACGTTCAAGGCACATCAGTTGCTCGACTGGGCGGAATCACAAGGACGTCAGCATCCATTAAAGCTGGCCTTGTTCGAGGCTTACTTTACTGATCAGAAGGATGTGTCCCAGATCGATACCCTTATGGACGTCGTCGCAAAAGCCGGTCTGGACCAAGACGCCGCACGCTCGGCTCTCGAATCTGGAGCGCATGCCGGGTCAGTGCGAGAAAGACAGCAGTTTTGGACCAGCCGCGGTATTTCGGGGGTTCCGTCAATGGTGTTTGGAGGGAAATACCTGCTGACCGGGGCACAGGGTACAGAAACTTATGCGCAGGTCCTGCAGCGCTGCCTAACCGAGGCCGCCTGACCCCTTCCCCTTACAGCACCTGCGCGATATGGAACCCAAATGGAATGGAAGATCACAGACGGGCTGACCGACTATAACGATGCCGTCGCCTTTATGGAGGCGCGCGTGGCTGCAATTGCTGCGGGCGAAGCAGACGAATGTGTATGGCTGCTGGAGCATCCCCCTCTTTACACAGCGGGAACGTCGGCACGGATCGAGGATTTGACTGACCCAGACCGTTTCCCAGTATACGAAGCCAAACGCGGCGGTGAGTACACGTATCATGGGCCAGGCCAACGCGTCGCTTATGTCATGCTGGACCTAAACAAACGCGGCAGAGACGTTCGGGGTTTTGTTAAACAGCTCGAAGGTTGGGTGGTCGCTGCACTGTCAGAATTCAACGTTCACGGTGAAATTCGCGATGGGCGCGTGGGTGTTTGGGTTCGTCGCGATGACAAGCCGCTGACGGCTTCGGGCAAACCTGCAGAAGACAAAATTGCGGCCATTGGATTGCGTCTGCGCAAGTGGGTGAGCTTCCACGGCATTTCGGTAAATGTTGAACCCGACCTTGAACACTTCTCAGGAATCGTTCCCTGCGGCATCACTGAATATGGGGTGACCTCGTTGGTTGATCTTGGATTGCCGGTGACGATGGCCGATATCGACGCCGCTTTGCGCAAGACTTTCGATGAGGTTTTCGAACAAACCGACGCCTGAGTATCGCTTGGTGCAGCAAGTTCGAATCGTCTTTAAGTCAGTGCAACGTTTACAATCGCAAGCTGAGAATGGCTTTGTTTCCATACTGGAGGCTAATCGCCGGTTAGGTACACTATTCTCGGTGATTAATAACAAAAAACTAACTCAAATGAATACAAAACACGCTTTTTAGGATAGTCTTAACGAACCGTTCTTGAGTGAGTGGTGTGTTAACCGGTGATCCCCAGGCTGCCTAGGGAATCGGAAAAGTGTTTGGTTACGAGTCTGCCGTTCCGACCCCAAATCGGAACGGCAATTCTCATTCAGCCACCATGCGAACAAACGTGACCAAATCTGGGAGGCGATTGTCGGGATGCGCTGACACGCTCCAGCTCCAAGGTGACGTGGCCAATGCCGAACTGAGAAGTCAGCATCTCTCTTACCTCTTGCCGAACACTTTCGGCATCCACCCATACAGGAGTGTCGATCTCCAAATGCGCTGTCAGGGCAGGCTCGCGTTCTTGCATGCTCCACAAATGAATGTGGTGAACGCCCGCAACACCAGTCGTTCGCTCGATGGCAACGGCAACGTCTTCGGGATTCAAATCAGGCGGTGCACCGAGCATGAGTACACGGGTTGTCTCCCCTATCTCGGACTTAACGTGCCAAAGGATGTACACCGAAATCAGAATTGTCACCACGGGGTCAACCCAGGTCCAATTCAGCAAGATCACGGCTGCACCAGCAATGATTACCGCGACGGAACCGAGAGCATCAGCCAGATTGTGAATGAACGCGGCACGAATATTCATACTGTCTTTGGACATTGTATAAGTCAGTGCAGCGGTGATGAGATCAACAATCAGAGCCAACGCAGCAATCCAGACAACTACCCAACCGTTAACCGGCTCTGGCTGGAAAATCCGCATGACACCTTCGTAGAACAGATAGACAGAAAGAACGATCAGCGTGGTGTAGTTAACCAGAGCAGCGACCACTTCAGCGCGTCCGTAGCCGAAACTCATTCGTGGGTCGGCCGGGCGCCTCGCGATTTTGCGCGCAAAAAAAGCGATGATTAGCGCAATAGCGTCCGAGAAGTTGTGCAGGGCGTCCGCAATCAGGGCCAGCGATCCCGAAAGAACACCGCCTATCAACTGCGCCACGGTCAACAGAAGGTTGACCGCGATCGCTCCCGCGACACGCAAATCCCCTGCGTCTGGGTCAACGTGGTGGTGACTGTGTCCAGCGTGGGTGTGTTGATGTGCCATAGCGCCCCTGATCCTTGTTTTGGCTGCACACCCTATGTAATTCCTCTAGTCACTAGAGGTTCAAGAGGGATAATTCTAAAATGTATTCGATCGGTGAACTCTCCCGAAGAACGGGCGTCAAAGTTCCTACAATTCGGTTTTATGAAGGCAAGGGCTTGCTGCCCGAACCTACCCGCACCTCTGGGAATCAACGCAGGTATGATGAAGCAGCGTTGAAACGCCTGCAGTTTATTCGCCACGGTCGGGATCTAGGTCTGCCACTGGGCGACGTAGAAGCACTTTTGTCATTGGAGGGCGCGCACGGCTCTGATCTGAACCGCGCGCACGAGATCGCCGAGAAACAGCTGTTCGATGTGCGAGAACGTATCACCGCGTTGCGCAGACTAGAGGCTGAACTGGACCGTATCACTGCTACCTGCGACGGTGAGCACGACCACGTTTGCGCCGTGCTTCACGCTTTTGGCGACCACAGCGCATGTCTGGGGCCGCATGAAGCAAAGAAGTAGTTAAGCCAAAACTTCTTTGATCTTTTCTGCATGTTGGGCGATCAGATCAAAGTCCCCCATTTTGCCAGGTGCACGCAGGGCAACGTCTTCATGACGCGGTAATATATGGAAATGCAGGTGAAACACCTCTTGCCCGCCCGCTGCTTCATTGAACTGCTGAACGGTTACTCCGTCTGCATCAAACGCTTTGACGACTGCATTAGCGAGCTTTTGCACTGTTGAGGTCACCGCGGCCAGTTGTTCAGGCGAAGCATCCAGCAGGTTGCGGCAAGGTGTTTTAGGAATTACCAGCAGATGCCCGTCCGAGCGCGGCATGATATCCATAAAAGCCAATGTATCCTCATCCTCGTACACGCGAGTCGAGGGAATCTCTTCTCGTAGAATCTTGGCAAAGATGTTGTCGGGGTCGTAGGAAGTCATCTCAGGTCTCCGAGTTTCGGTGTTGAACTTAGTTCTGCTGCGCAGCGAAGAAACGGTCAAGCTAGGAAAATGCTTGTACCTCCTACCCCTTGAATCCTTGCAGGGAATACCCAGATCGACGGGGTCTGGAGGTCAAAATTCGCGGGTTACCCTCCTACCCGCGACAATTAATCTTGATCCAGATCAAACTCGACCATTGAAGGTCGCCCACTCGCAATCTAAAAACACAGGCAATCCCGCGCGTTGGAGAGGTCCGACAGCGCGGCGCAGTTGCAACAGGAGGCACCTAAATGGCAGACGCAGCCATTCATGGTCACGACCATGAAGACCAGCGCAGCTTTTTTCAGCGCTGGTTTATGTCGACCAACCACAAGGATATCGGGATTCTATACCTGATCGTATCGGCACTGGCCGGTCTGATCTCGGTTCTGATGACCGTCTACATGCGGCTCGAGCTGATGCACCCCGGTGTTCAGTATATGTGCCTGGAAGGCTTCATGGCCGACCCATGTACCCCCAACGGACACCTTTGGAACGTTATGATCACCTATCACGGTGTTCTGATGATGTTCTTCGTTGTCATCCCTGCCCTATTCGGCGGATTTGGCAACTATTTCATGCCGTTGCAGATCGGCGCGCCCGATATGGCGTTCCCGCGGATGAACAACCTGTCCTTCTGGCTATACGTCGCTGGCACCTCGCTGGGCGTGGCCTCGCTGCTGAGCCCCGGTGGTAACGACCAGCTCGGTTCGGGCGTGGGTTGGGTTCTGTACCCGCCGCTGTCGACGACCGAGGGCGGCATGTCTATGGACCTTGCGATCTTTGCCGTTCACGTATCGGGCGCCTCCTCGATTCTCGGCGCGATCAACATGATCACAACCTTCCTGAACATGCGCGCCCCGGGCATGACCCTGTTCAAGGTGCCGCTGTTCAGCTGGTCGATTTTCGTCACCTCGTGGCTGATTCTTCTGTCACTGCCAGTTCTGGCGGGCGCAATCACCATGCTGCTGATGGACCGCAACTTTGGCTTCACCTTCTTTGATCCGGCCGGTGGCGGTGACCCGATCCTGTATCAGCACATCCTGTGGTTCTTTGGCCACCCGGAAGTGTACATCGTGATCCTGCCCGGTTTCGGCATCATCAGCCACGTGATCGCGACCTTCGCGCGCAAGCCAATCTTCGGCTACCTGCCGATGGTCTGGGCGATCATTGCGATTGGTGTCCTGGGCTTTGTCGTGTGGGCGCACCACATGTACACCGTTGGTATGTCGCTGCGTCAGCAGGCTTACTTCATGCTGGCTACGATGGTCATCGCGGTTCCGACTGGTGTTAAGGTATTCTCGTGGATCGCAACCATGTGGGGCGGTTCTATCGAGTTCAAGACTCCGATGCTGTTCGCCTTCGGCTTCCTGTTCCTGTTCACCGTTGGTGGTGTAACCGGTGTGGTTCTGTCGCAGGCCGGTGTAGACCGTGCCTATCACGACACCTACTACGTGGTTGCTCACTTCCACTACGTGATGTCGCTGGGTGCAGTTTTTGCAATCTTTGCTGGTGTGTACTTCTACTTCAGCAAAATGACAGGCCGTCAGTACTCCGAGTTCTGGGGTAAGGTTCACTTCTGGCTGTTCTTCATTGGCGCCAACCTGACCTTCTTCCCGCAGCACTTCCTGGGCCGTCAGGGCATGCCGCGCCGCTACATCGACTACCCCGAGGCATTCGCCCAGTGGAACTTTGTATCGTCGATCGGTGCGTTCATCTCGTTCGCCTCGTTCCTGCTGTTCTTCGGCATCGTGATCTACGCCCTGCTGCGCGGCGCGAAAGAGACACGTCCGAACCCGTGGAACGAATACGCGGACACGTTGGAATGGACCCTGCCCACCCCGCCGCCCGAGCACACGTTCGAGCAGCTGCCAAAGCAGGAAGACTGGGACAAGGGCCACGCGCACTAACCCCCCCAGTTACAATCTGAAAAAGGCAAAGCCCCGCCCCTGTGCGGGGCTTTGTTGTTCATAAGGAAAAAGTCGCAGATTATGTGGGCATGGACAGGCCAAAGACCAAAGACATAGTATTCAGTTTTACAGTTTCATTATGTCCAGACATTCGAGCCGAAGAACATGATACTTCACGACGGCATTTCGATTAGGAAGCTACTCAAGGGATCAGCGGGTTTCATCTGCATTGTCCTCGCCTGGATTTTGGCTGTCCAAGTCGTGGATGAACTTACCCCAGTCGACCTGATATCGAACCCCAGCCCTCCTGTGGCGATGCTAGGTTTAGCGGTCGCATTCTTCCTTGGTTTCAAGAACACGTCGACCTATGGGCGCTGGATCGAGGCCCGAATGGTTTGGGGTGATATTGCGAACGCAAGCAGGGATTGGAGCAATACGATTGGAACACTTGTCCAACCCGACGGGTCGCCAATTGACCCAACCATTCGTTCAGAACTCATCGAACGGCACATAGCGTGGATAAATCTTTTAGCCTTCCAACTCAGACAACCTGCAAAACATGGCAGGTCGCGCAGTCCCTGGATGTTTGGACATTCACCTGTTCCAAGCAGTCAAGATTTGCACCAGAAACCGGAAAGCTGGGAAACCCATCAGTTGGACGAAGATTTGCCACGCTTGAATGGAAAGACCAACCCGGCCGCTTTCCTCATTAATCTTCAGGCCCAACGCCTGTCGGAAATGGCGCAACAGGGGCTGATCTCTCCTTATTGGCACGTGTCGCTCATGGACCGGCTGGCCCGTTTTACACAAGCGCAAGGTCAGTGCGAGCGGATCAAGAACACGCCTTTCCCACGACAAGTCGCAGAAATCGGTCGCCTCTTCAGCTGGATATTTATCTTCATGCTGCCGCTGGCCTTTAATGACGAACGATCAATCATGGTGGGAACCGATGCGTCGTTGATCAAAACCGTTTTTGTCGACTGGCTGACATATGCGCCAGTGGGAGCATTGGTTTGCTGGATTTTCTTTGTCACCGAACGTGTCAGCGCTTCCATGGAAGATCCATTTGAAGGCGACGCAACCGATGTTCCGATCTCAACCCTCTGTCGAACAATAGAAACCGATATGCGACAACTCAGCGATCTCGGCACCCCACCCGAACCCTTAAAGCCAATCAAAAACGCTTTGCTCTGAGGCAATACCAAGCGACCGAAACGTTCTATTTCAGGCAAAGATCGAAAATCTGAGTAATTTAGTATATGGTATGACTGTAACTCTGAGATCGGAGTGTCAGATGCCTGAATTTGATTTTTGGTATTCCATCGGCAGCACTTACAGCTTTTTGACTGTCATGCGACTGGACGAATGGTGCGAGGAAAACGGCGCATCGGTAAAGTGGAGGCCGTTCAACGTGCGCAGCGTGATGTCGTCGCAAAAGAACATTCCCTTTGCGGATAAGCCAATTAAGTCTGCCTATATGTGGCGCGACATCGAACGACGGGCTGCCAAGTACAACATTCACGCAAAGTTGCCTGCGCCCTACCCGATCAGTGATTTGGTTTTGGCAAATCAAGTCGCCCTTTTGGGCATGGGGGACGGTTGGGGCAAGAACTTCACTTCGGCGCTGTATCGCATTTGGTTCGAAGACAACATTGAAGCTGGTAGCGAAAACGCAATCACCGAAGCGCTGTTCAGATGCCAGCAAGATCCACGCCTGGTTTTAGCGCGTGCGCGCAGCCCAGATACAGCGGCAGCTCTGGAAGTTGAAACCGAACGCGCCGTAAGCCTCGGAGTGTTTGGCGCCCCCAGTTTTGTTGTCCATGGAGAAGTATTCTGGGGGGACGATCGTCTGGACGACGCTTTGTCTTGGGCTCGTGTGGGGCACGTTGTGTAATCAGCCTTCGACACATCAAAACGATGCGCTAATTTCGGAAAATGCCATACCAATGGAATCAGAACTCACCTAGTGAACAAGAGTTACGGCTTTGGCCGCATAACTCACTGCCGCCGCGTTGGGCGATGCGAGTTGTATTTTCGGTGTTTCTATTTGGGCTGATCCCTTTGATGGCGGTGCTCGGCTCCGCACTACTTTGGGGGCTATTACCCTTTTTGCTGATTACCGTTGGCGGGCTGTGGCTGGCAATCCAGGCCAACTACCGCGCGCGCAGTATCTCTGAAGTTCTGACTCTCTCAGGAACCGAGGCTCATTTGGTTCATGAGCATCCGCGTTATGGTCGTCAGGAATGGAGCTGTAATCGCTATTGGGCCCGCCCTGAGATCCATAAACACGGTGGCCCTGTTCCAAACTACGTTACGCTTACTGGTGAGGGGCGCGAAGTCGAGATCGGCGCCTTCCTCTCAGAAGACGAGCGTGTAGCGTTATACGAGGATCTCAAACAAAAACTGCGCGAACCAGTCGCGCAGTAAATTGTTTTGAATGTTGAGGGCCGCCTCAGCAGCCGTTTGTGGCGGCACAGAGATGATCTTTGACCATCGGGCCAACCTTACCGAAATCCATCTGACCGGTGTAGCGAGTCTTCAGCTCTCCCATAACCTTGCCCATATCTCGGATCGAACCAGCGCCGGTGGCGGTGATTGCCGTTTGAATGGCTTTGGCTACTTCGTCTTCATCCAACTGCTTGGGCAGGAATTCTTCGATAACCTCAACTTCGCGCAGTTCGCGCTCAGCCAAGTCCAGACGCCCGCCTTCTTCGTAGGCACGCGCGCTTTCCTTGCGCTGCTTGGTCATTTTACCAAGGATTTCAAGAACCTCGGCATCACCGCAGCCCTTGGCCTCTTCGTTATCAGAGGCACGCGAAGCAATGTCGCGGTCCTTGATTGCGGCGTTGATAAGCCGCAGCGTCGACAAACGCTCGGCATCCTTGTCTTTCATTGCTTGCTTCAGGGCAGAGTTCACCCTTGATCGCATATCCATATGATCTGTCCATCCCCATGGAAAAGGAACCCCGACCATATCGAAACAAAAAGCGCGACACAACAGGGGGCGAATATCGTTAACTCATTGATTTTCAACAATAGCCCAAAATTTGAACAGACTTGACCCAGCGCCACAACCCCCTTAGTTATGCGCCGATTTACCCAGCAGGAGAGTCGCCCGATGGCCCAGAACGCCCCGTCCAAGCCCACCGCATGTCTGGCATTGGCCGACGGAACACTGTTCTACGGAATGGGCTTCGGCGCCACCGGCCAGACTGTGGCCGAGCTGTGCTTTAACACCGCCATGACCGGATACCAGGAGATCATGACTGACCCCTCGTATGCTGGTCAGATTGTCACCTTCACCTTCCCCCATATCGGGAATGTCGGCGTGAACCCCGAAGATGACGAAACCGGTGATCCTGTAGCGGCAGGTATGGTCGTTAAATGGGACCCGACCGAGCCGTCCAACTGGCGCTCAGCCGAAGAGCTAAAAGCGTGGTTGGCCCGCCGTGGCCGCATCGCCATCGGTGGCGTTGATACCCGCCGCCTGACACGCGCCATTCGCCAGCAAGGTGCCCCGCACGTGGCGCTGGCACATGACCCTGAGGGCAACTTCGACATCGAAGCTCTGGTTGCAGCAGCGCGCGGTTTCGCTGGCTTGGAAGGCATGGACCTGGCCAAAGAAGTTACCTGTGCACAAAGCTATCGCTGGGATGAAATGCGTTGGGCCTGGCCGGAGGGCTACACCCGCCAAGAAGCCCCCGCCCATAAGGTTGTCGCCCTCGATTTCGGAGCGAAACGCAACATTCTGCGCTGCCTCGCGTCGGCTGGTTGCGATGTCACCGTCCTGCCGGCCACCGCGACTGCTGCCGAAGTTCTGGCTCATAACCCAGATGGCGTTTTCCTGTCGAATGGACCTGGCGACCCAGCCGCCACCGGCGAATACGCCGTGCCGATGATCAAAGAGGTACTGGACACAACCGACCTTCCTGTCTTTGGCATTTGTCTAGGCCATCAGATGCTGGCTTTGGCTCTGGGCGGTAACACGGTTAAGATGAATCACGGTCACCACGGAGCCAACCACCCGGTCAAGGATCTGGAAACCGGCAAGGTTGAGATCACATCGATGAACCACGGCTTTGCCGTAGACGCGCAGTCTCTTCCCGATGGCGTTGTAGAAACTCACAGATCGCTCTTTGACGGTTCGAACTGTGGTATTCGCATGACCAACCGTCCGGTCTATTCGGTTCAATACCACCCCGAAGCCTCTCCGGGTCCTCAGGACAGCTTCTACCTGTTTGAACGCTTTGCAGAGGCAATGGCTGGCAAAAAAGAACAAGCATAACCACTTGTTCGAACAGCATTAACCCGCTGTTAACCTTAATTGAGCAACCCTGATACGTCTAATCGCGTCAGGGTTGTTTTTTATGGTCGAGCTTAACCTGCAGCAATTCGCGCGTACCGCGCCGATCCATGTGCAGAGGCAAAAGCCATTGGGGGCCTGCCTGATAGATCAAGGCCTTATTACCCGCGCTCAGTTGGATGAGGCGCTGTTTCTACAGTCTTGGCAAAAGGCACCATTAGGTGAAATCCTGGTCGCAGAGAGCTGGATCGACCGTAAGGATGTGCTGGCGGCTTTGTCCGAACAATCCGGGCTTCAGATTGCCGATCTAGACAGCACTCCACCCCTCCCCGAAATCTGTACCATCAAACCCGTAGAGTTCTGGCTAGAACACAACGTTATCCCGTGGATGCGCACAGGCCCGATTCTTATGATTGCGACTGCAAGGCCGGACCTGTTTCGCGAAGTACACTCTGCGCTTGAGGATGTCGGCTATACGATCGTCCCTGTCCTCTCCTCTGCAGATCAAATTGATCGCGCCATCGCCCGCGTTTACTCACGCACCCTTGCGGAGGCAGCAGAAACCCGTGTCGACATAGGCCAGAGCTGTCGCTCTTGGACGTTTCGTTCTCGCGTGGGTCCAACCGTCGCCCTTACCGCTCTGGTCGCAGCATTCGCTGCGTTGCCCAAAGCGGGATTAACTGTTCTCGTCAGCTTTGCAGTGATCACCTTGGTCTTGTTTATGACACTGCGTCTGGTCGGAATGGTTGCCCATCTTTGGCCCAACAAAAAATCCGGTCAAAATTCACAAGCATTAAACGCACCAATCTCCCTGCCTTGCGTGTCCATCATGGTGCCGCTCTACAAAGAAAGGGAAATCGCAGATGCCTTAATTAGACGGCTAAAACGTCTTACCTACCCCAAAGCACTACTAGACGTCATTCTGGTTCTTGAAGAGGCTGACGATGTTACGCGAGACACTGTAGCCAATGTGGATTTGCCTAGCTGGATCAGAACTGTGGAAGTCCCCGAATTAAACGGGCTGACAACCAAACCCCGTGCCATGAACTATGCCCTCGACTTTTGCCGAGGCGAAATATTGGGAGTTTGGGATGCCGAGGACGCGCCACAGCCCGATCAGATTGAGCGGGTTGTCCGCCACTTTGCACAAGCCGAGAAAGAGGTCGTATGCCTGCAAGGGGTTCTGGACTACTACAACCCAAGAACCAACTGGCGTTCACGCTGTTTTACCATCGAATACAACAGCTGGTTCCGCGTCATCCTACAGGGAATCGCGCGCCTGAGGTTAGTTGTGCCACTGGGCGGCACGACCTTCTTTTTTCGCCGGGACAAGCTGCTGGAACTGGGGGGATGGGACGCGCACAACGTCACAGAAGACGCCGATCTCGGTGTCAGGCTCAGCCGAGCGGGCTATCGCACCGAAATGGTCGATACCACGACTTTCGAAGAAGCGAATTTCCGTGCATGGCCTTGGGTTCGGCAGCGATCCCGCTGGCTAAAGGGTTTCATGGTCACTTATTTGGTGAATATGAGGGCGCCCAGACGCCTCTGCAAAGACCTTGGGTTGCTACGATTTTGGGGGGTTCAGGCCTTCTTCCTTGGTACGATCGGACAATTCCTACTGGCCCCGGTTTTATGGCTGTTTTGGTTATCAACCCTGAACCTGCCTAGTGTATTGGACACTTTAATTCCAAGCGGAACGATGAGCGGGCTGATTGTCCTGTTCCTCGCCGCGGAACTCACCAACGCCTGCGCAGGATTTCTAGCTGTCTCAGCACGCGAGCGGCGGTTCCTATTGCCGTGGGTTCTAACAATGCCCCTGTATTTTCCACTGGGCGTTCTCGCTTGCTACAAGGCCCTATGGGAACTGGTAATCAACCCGTTCTTCTGGGACAAAACCCAGCACGGTCAGGCCTGTGAGGAGGCCTCACCGACTTAACTATCAGTTTTCGCGCCGAACGGCGTCTTGCTTCAGCCGTGTCATGAACGCCACCGAAATATGTTCTTTTAGGGCGCGCTGAGCGGCTTCTTCGTCGCGAGCAGCTATCGCTTCGACAATCCCTTTGTGCTCACTTTGTGCAATCTCGCCCCGACCATGTACCGCCAACGACGTGGTAGCCATCAAGGCCATAGTCCGATGCACTAGGTCCAGTTGCTGCACAAGATACCGATTGTGCGAGGCCAGGTGGATCTGCTCATGGAAACGCCTGTTGGCACGTGACAAGGCAGCCGGGTCCCCCACCAGCGCGTCATCTGCGGCAACCATATCTTGAAGAACTTTGATCTCTTCTTCAGTTGCGTGCTTCGCAGCGAGCTTAGCTGCCAGACCTTCCAATTCACGTCGAACAACGTACAGCTCAGCCATCTGGTTGTGATCCAGAGAAGCTACGATAAGCGAGCGCCCATCCCTCTCTAGCAGCGATTGGGTTTCCAGACGCTGCAACGCTTCGCGGATCGGGGTGCGGGACACACCGAAGCGCTCGGCAAGCTCGCTTTCGACCAGACGATCGCCGGGCTTGTATACTCCCACGTCAATCGCTTCAAGAATAAGACTATAGGCGTCTTTGTTGGACTGTTTGGATTGGGGCATTGGGTGTTTTGTCTCCTCGTTCGGACATGTCTATCCGTCACTGGCCACCGCAATCAAGTGTAGCATTGAAAACCAGGTCGCTGCGCCCTAAACCAAAGTCATGGTCAAACCTTCTTTTAATCACGTCACACAATGGGTGTTCGACCTCGATAACACCCTATACCCGCCGCGTATGCGCCTGTTCGATCAGATCGAGGTGCTGATGACGGATTATGTGGTACAGGCTATCGGCGTCGACCGGGCCGAAGCGGACCGGCTGCGTTCGCACTATTGGCGCGAATACGGCACCACACTGGCCGGCCTAATGGCCGAGCATGATTTGGACCCGGATCCTTATCTGCACGCAGTTCATCAGGTGGACATGAGTCATATGGATCCTGATGCAGAACTCGCTGACCACATACGATCCTTGCCCGGGCGTCGCATTGTCTACACCAACGGCAGCGCACCCTATGCCGAGCGCGTACTTGAGGCGCGTGGTCTCAGCGGTCTGTTCGATGCGATCTATGGCGTTGAACACGCGGGCTACAAACCAAAGCCCGAAAAAGCTGCGTTCGAGGCGATCTTCGCGCAGGACAGAATTGATACCACCAAAGCCGCGATGTTCGAGGATGACCCTCGCAATTTGGCTGCACCGCACGAGATGGGAATGCGCACAGTGCACGTCGCCCCTGAGCCGCACGAAGCGGACCATATTCACCATCACACTGACGATTTGACCGCGTTTCTGGCCCGTCTGCGATAGGCTGTCACACTGCGACGATCTGCACATTTTGCAGGTGCAGCATCGCTCCTATATGCGCCTCAGCGACGAACAGAACTGGAGACCCCCATGACCGCGATCGAGATGCCTCGGCGTCTGCCCATTTGGCAGCGCTTGTTGTTTGCAATCCCTGTTTTCGGCTGGCTGGCCAAGGATGCAGCCAACGGCGAGGCTGAGGATTGGTACTACACAGCCGCGGCAATTTTCAGCATGTGGGGGTGCTCGGCCCTGCTGTTTGGCCTGCCAGGCCTTTACATCCCGGCCGTCATGATGGTGCCGATGATGTTCATCCTCCTCATCCTGATCTCACGCGGCTGATACACGGGACAGGATGTCACTTGGCACCCGCCTTGCAACCGAACTAGGTTCTGACCAAGACTCGGAGACCAAGGCCATGACTGATAGCTGTGACATCCTCATTTCCGGCGGAGGAATCGCCGGCCTAACCGCTGCGGCGGCCTTTGGAACTGCCGGGTTCGACGTAATCTGCGTCGACCCTACCCCCCCTATAACCGAGCGAGATGTCGACGGATCTGACCTGCGGACCACGGCATTCTTGCAGCCGGCTCATGGGCTCTTGGAGCAGTGTGGGTTGTGGCGACGCTTGGATGAGTTTGCTGCCCCATTGCAAATCATGCGCATTGTGGATGCCGGTGGCGATGTACCTGAACCCCGCGTTGTGCGGGATTTCAACGCCGCTGACATTTCGGATCAACCCTTTGGCTGGAATCTACCCAACTGGCTGCTTCGGCGCGAGATGGTGGCCCGTCTTTCCGAATTACCAAACGTGGACTTTCGTCCAGGCACAGGCACCGTCAGCCTGTTCACCCGAACAGCCGAGGCTCGTGTCGGGCTGAGCGACGGTAGCCGTGTGAGGTGTAAGCTTGTGGTCGCCGCCGACGGGCGCAGTTCGCCCATGCGAGAGGCGTCGGGCATTAACGTCCACACCACGCGCTACGGACAGAAAGCGCTGGCTTTCGCTGTCACGCACCCAATCCCTCACGAGAACGTTTCAACTGAGATCCACCGTTCGGGCGGACCGTTCACTCTGGTTCCCTTACCCGACTGGCAAGGACAGCCATCTTCCGCGATCGTATGGATGGAGCGCGGACCCCGCGCTGTTGAACTTCTGAATACTGAACCTGAAGCCTTTGAAGCATTGATGACTGAACGATCCTGCGGTTTGTTTGGGCCGCTAAAGCTGGCCTCACGACGGACCATCTGGCCGATCATCAGTCAATCGGCAGAACGCCTGTCAGGTGAGCGGGTCGCGCTGATGGCCGAAGCAGCGCATGTTGTGCCTCCGATAGGAGCTCAGGGTTTGAACATGTCACTGGGTGATCTTCGCAGCCTGCTGGATCTTGCCCAGGCCAGGCCCGAAGCTCTGGGCGACGCGCAGATGTTGGATGCCTATCACAAGGCCCGCCATACTGAGATAGAGATGCGCGTCAAAGGGATCGATCTGTTGAACCGCGCCTCGATGATCGAAGTACGGCCTTTGCGCGATGCGCGGGCGATGGGGCTCAATGCGCTTTATTCGTTGCCGCCCGTACGGAAAACACTGATGCAGATGGGCCTCGGCGTGCGCTGAGGCCCTGCAGGCTTACAGAACCTGATCAAGCACGCGTTTCAGTCGTGCAATTGTGCCGTCCACATCATAAAGCTTGTCCAACCCAAACAGACCCAAGCGGAAAGTGCTGAAACCTTCCGGCTCATCACATTGTAGGGGCACACCGGCTGCGATCTGCATTCCCAACGCAGCGAACTTCTTACCGTTCTGAACTTCAGGGTCCGAGGTATAGCTGACCACGACTCCGGGCGCGCCAAAACCATCGGCAGCGACAGAGACAATTCCTTTGTCCTTTAGCATGGCACGTACACCGTCACCCAATGCCCACTGTGCGTCACGCAGTTTGTCAAACCCATATTCGCGGGTTTCGACCATCGTGTCGCGAAATGCCTTTAGCGCGTCAGTCGGCATGGTCGCGTGATAGGCGTGTCCGCCGCCCTCATAAGCCTGCATGATCTGGCACCACTTCTTAAGATCGACGGCAAAGCTATCTGAAGTCGTTTCTGCCAACCGCGCTTCTCCGCGCTCGGATAGCATAACCAGACCGGCGCAAGGGGACGCACTCCAACCTTTTTGGGGGGCCGAGATCAGAACATCCACACCTGTGGCTTTCATATCGATCCACGCACAACCAGACGCGATGCAATCCAGAACCATCAGGGCTCCGACCTCATGTGCGGCCTCTGCCATTGCAGTCACATAATCATCTGGCAGGATCAGGCCTGCCGATGTCTCGACATGCGGGGCGAATACAACATCCGGCCTCTGCTCTCGGATCGTGGCAACCACCTCTTCGATCGGAGCAGGAGCAAATGGAGATGGGCTTGTGTTACCAGTCTGCCGTGCCTTCATAACAGTGACCGAGGCGGTCAGATCGGCGGATTCAATAATTTGGCTCCAGCGATAGGAAAACCACCCGTTCCGAACAACCAGTACGTTAGCGTTCCGGGCAAACTGCCTTGCGACGGCCTCCATACCGTAAGTCCCGCCACCGGGGATGACCGCGACGCCCTCGGCTTGATAAACGTCGCGCAACATGTCCGAGATGTCCCGCATGACCTGCTGGAACTGCGTGGACATGTGGTTCAGGGACCGATCCGTAAATACAACTGAAAACTCCTCGAGCCCATTCGGGTCTACCGTCTCCAATAACGCCGGCATGATGTATCCTTTCCAAGTGTGTTCTGGATTTCTGTTTTCTTCCTCGGAATCGGTAACGACCATTTTCCTTGGCGCCAATTGACGCCACGGAATGCAATTTTCCAAGCTAAAATTAACCCTCGGATACATCAAATTGCCTACTACTTGACGCCAAAGAGAGTCACCACCCCTTTACACCATGACGTGTTTCTGAACAGATACATTCACTTTACAGAAGAAAGGTATTTTTCCTCGTGACTGCCCAAAAGCGTATCAGTTTCCAAGTTGTACGCGACGAAGTTAAAAGACGGATTGAAACTCGAATCTGGCCTCAAGGCTCATTGCTACCGACGGAAACGCAACTCGCCGAAGAGTTCAATTGTGCACGCGCAACCGTAAATCGCGCTCTGCGGGAACTTGCAGAGCAAGGATTTGTCGAACGAAAGCGCAAAAGTGGAACGCGGGTTAAGAAAGAACCCAGCAAACACGCGAAGCTTGAGTTCTCATTGACACGACAGACGGTCGAAAATCAGAACTCTACCTACAGGTACGCTCTTGTCGAGCGCAGCGTTGTCCCCAGCCCCGGATGGCTGGCCTCGCAGTTGAGCGTTTCACAAGACGCGCGCGTCCTACATATCATTTGCATGCATTATGCCGACAACCGCCCGTTCCAGCTGGAAGAGCGTTGGATCAACATCGACACAGTGCCCGAAGTCGAGCACGCCAATCTGAACGAGCACGGCCCACACGAGTGGCTGCTAAACGCTGCCCCGTTCACCGAGGCCGAAGTGGCGTTCTGTGCGATCTCTGCCGACGGCAGACTGGCAGAGTTCATGGGCACCACAGCTGGCACCTCGATGATTCAGCTTGAACGGACGACATGGAAAGACGGCAAACCAATGACATTTGCGCGAATGACGCATCACCCAGGATATTGCATTCGCACGACGTACTGATTTGCCTCTAACCAATCGGGCCGGGCAACCGCTCTTCGCTCAACAGCACGTTGGCCTCGACATCGCCTGCACCGGGCAAGGTCATGATGCGGCGGCGCAAGACACGCTCAAAGTCCGACAGGTCGCGTGCGACGACGCGGAGTCGATAATCGTAAAGGCCCAGAACGTGCTCGACTGTCTGTACTTCGGGTATGGCACTGACAGCGCGTTCAAAGTCTTCCAGGCTGATCTGCCCCTTACGGGCAAGTTTGACGCCTAGAAACACGGTCACGCCGAACCCGAGTGCTTCAGCGTTCAAGCGCAAGCGCCGCCCCTTGATGACCCCTGCCGTCTCTAAGCGGCGGATTCTTCGCCACGTGGCAGGCTGCGATAGGCCCAACTTGCGACCCAGCGCACCAGCGCTTTGAGCAGCGTCCAGCGCCAAGGCATGTAGGATCTTCCGGTCAATTTCGTCCAACTCAGTCATACCGGAAGCACCTCATCGCTTTTGACTCGAGCGATATGCATCAGAGCTTCGATGTCCGCGATATGCGGCAAGGTCAGAATACGATCGCGGTATAGTTGCTGGTAGTGCCCCATATCTCTGGCCAGCACAGAAAGGCGAACGTCAACCCGCCCCAGAAAAGTCTGCAACTCGATTACTTCGGGGACTTGTCGGGCCTCAGCAGTAAACTCGTCAAACGCACGAGGTTGGGTCTTGTCCAAGGTCACCCGTAGAGAAACCTCAACCGCATAACCAAGGGCCGCCCAGTCGATGACGGCTTCCTGCCCAAGGATTATGCCAGCTTCTTCCATTTTCTCGATACGACGCCAGCAGACGCTTGCACTGATACGACAGCGTTCAGCCAACTCAGCCGTAGAAAGGCTGGGTTCGGCTTGAAAATGGCGCAGGATTCGTCGGTCCACATCATCAAGCATGATTTTTTCACCAATTAGCGTTTTGACGAATAAATACTCGCCAAGTACACAAAAATTCAAGGCGAAAGCCATCGCCTTCCCAAAGTTCTCTCAGTAGAAACCTCGCAATCGAAACAGAAAGGACCAGCGACATGCGCGTCTATTACGATCGCGACTGCGACATCAACCTGATCAAAGACAAGAAAGTAGCGATCCTGGGCTATGGCTCGCAAGGTCACGCCCACGCACTAAACCTGCGTGACTCTGGCGCCAAGAACCTTGTCATCGCTCTGCGCGAAGGTTCCCCGTCGGCAAAGAAAGCCGAAGGCGAAGGTCTACAGGTCATGGGCATCGCCGAGGCAGCTGCATGGTGCGACGTCATCATGTTCACCATGCCCGACGAACTGCAGGCTGAGACCTACAAGAAATACGTGCATGACAACATCAAGCCGGGCTCGGCCATTGCGTTCGCCCACGGCCTGAACGTCCACTTTGGCCTGATCGAGCCGAAAGAAGGCGTCGACGTCATCATGATGGCACCCAAAGGCCCCGGCCACACCGTTCGTGGCGAATACGTCAAAGGCGGCGGCGTACCTTGCCTGGTAGCCGTACACAACGACGCAACCGGCAAAGCGCTGGAAATCGGTCTGTCCTACTGCTCAGCCATCGGTGGCGGTCGTTCGGGCATTATCGAAACCAACTTCCGTGAAGAATGCGAAACCGACCTGTTCGGCGAACAAGCTGTTCTTTGCGGCGGCTTGGTTGAACTGATCCGTTGCGGTTTCGAAACTCTGGTCGAAGCTGGCTACGCGCCTGAGATGGCATATTTCGAGTGTCTGCACGAAGTGAAGCTGATCGTAGACCTGATCTACGAAGGCGGCATCGCAAACATGGACTACTCGATCTCGAACACCGCCGAGTACGGCCAGTATGTCACCGGTCCGCGTATCCTGAAATACGACGAAACCAAAGCGCGTATGAAAGCTGTTCTGGACGATATCCAGCAGGGTAAATTCGTTCGCGACTTCATGCTGGAAAACGCCGTTGGTCAGCCGACCATCAAAGCGTCCCGTCGTGCCAACGACGAGCACATGATCGAGGAAACCGGCGCAAAACTGCGTGCGATGATGCCTTGGATCTCGGCCGGCAAAATGGTCGACAAAGAAAAGAACTAAGCCTGATTATCGTCAGCCAAAGGGCGGTCCTTGTGACCGCCCTTTTTGTTTAAAGGCCCCTATTGAAGTTGCTCTAGCTTCGGGCAATCAATCGCCACAACGATTCACAAGGTCAGGTTTCAAGCACATGGTCGATCAGCCCAGCTCACGTGATTGGAGCGGCGTCATAGCCCTTGGCCTCATTTGGGGCGGCACTTTTATGGTCGTTGCCTTAGCACTTGAGGGCTACGGTCCCGTCACTGTCGCAACGGCGAGAACGACTCTTGGTGCTTTGACTTTGCTGGGAATGATGGCGCTGACCGGGCGCAAGCTTCCGACGGGCGATCTTAAGCTTTGGGGATACATTGCAATCATTGGCGTTCTTTCGACCGCCCTGCCCTTCATGTTGCTCAGCTGGGGCCAGCAATATGTCGCTTCGGCCTTTGCAGGCCTGTCGATGGCTGCAATACCGTTGATGGTTCTGCCGCTAGCCCATTTCTTTTCTGACGAACCGTTGAACCTTCGCAGGTTTTTGGGGGTCTCGCTGGGCTTCTGCGGAGCGTTGGTGCTGATCGGCCCTGGGTTGGCACAGATCGGACAGGGCGCTGAACCCTTAGCGCAAATGGCCTGTATCGGAGCGGCATTGTGCTATTCTTGCGCCTCGATTTTTACGCGCCGCTGCCCACCGATCGACCCCGTAGTTTTGGCAGCTCTATCGTTGGTAGTTGGCGCGGTGCTTTTGCTGCCCATCATGCTCGTGACCGAAGGTATTCCGACATGGGCAGGCACACGCCCCGGATTGTCCATCATTGCATTGGGCCTCTTGCCCACGGCCTTTGCCACACTGCTACGTGTGTCGATCATTCGCAGCGCAGGATCCGTTTTCCTGACGCTGGTTAACTACCAAGTTCCGATCTGGTCGATGGTGTTTGGCGCATGGATTCTATCCGAGGCCTTGCCGCTTCGTTTCTATGTCGCTCTGGTGATGATCCTGACAGGCTTGGCGATCAGCCAATGGTTCAGTTTGAGAAAGATGTTGATCGGCCGTTAACTGGCAACCGATTCAACTTCGGCAACAATACCGTCGACTACCTGAGTTAACAGGGCATCGTCTTCACATTCTGCCATAACCCGGATCAACGGCTCTGTTCCCGATTTACGGATCAACAGGCGCCCGTGACCGTTCAAACGGGCCTCGGCATCTGCGATAGCGGCCTGCACGTTTGCAGCCTCTAACGGGGCCTGACCTTCCCCGTAACGGACATTCTTTAGCAACTGTGGCACCGTTTCAAACTGAACCGAAAGTTCAGATGCCTTGCGACCCGAGTGCACCATCTCAGCCAGGAAATGCAGGCCTGCCATAAGACCATCACCGGTGGTCGCGTAATCGCTCATGACGATGTGACCAGACTGTTCCCCGCCCAAATTGAAGCCACCCTCGCGCATGCGCTCGACGACATAGCGATCCCCGACAGCGGTCCGTTCAAGACGCAGCCCATGCTCAGCCAAGTGTCGCTCCAGCCCCAAGTTGGACATCACAGTCGCAACCAAAGCGCCGCCCTTTAGGCGATCAGCCTTGGCCCAGCTGGTCGCCAACAGCGCCATCAGCTGATCCCCATCAGCCACCTGCCCGTTTTCATCCACCATAACCACACGGTCGGCGTCCCCATCGAGACAAATCCCAACGTCAGCGCCATGCGCGACAACCGTTTCGGCCGCCAGCTGTGGCTTGGTCGAACCGCAGTTCAAGTTGATGTTTTTACCGTTCGGGGCGACTCCGACAGGAATAACCTCCGCCCCCAATTCCCAAAGAACTTCGGGGGCCGTGCGGTGCGCCGCGCCGTTTGCGCAGTCCACCACCACCTTGAGGCCATCCAAACGCAGGTCGCGGGAGAGAGAGGATTTGACCCGTTCGCCATACCGGAAACGCGCATCATCCACCCTTTTGGCCCGACCGATGTTCTGGGCTTGAGTCGGCGTCACGCCTTCCTCAATCAAGCGTTCGATTTCCATTTCCGCCTGATCAGACAGTTTATACCCATCAGGACCAAAAAACTTGATTCCGTTGTCTTCAGCGGGGTTATGACTGGCAGAAATCATGACACCGAGATCGGCCCTCATAGACCGCGTCATGAGCCCCACTGCCGGTGTAGGCACTGGACCCAACAACAGAACATTCATACCGGTCGAGGTCAGGCCCGCCGTCAGAGCGTTTTCCAACATGTAACCGGACAGGCGCGTATCCTTGCCAATGACGACCCTATGCGCAGCAGAATGATCACGGCGAAAGTACCGCCCAACAGCGGCACCGATCCGCAGGGCCATCTCTGCCGTTATCGGATACGTGTTAGCTGTGCCTCGCACGCCGTCGGTTCCGAACAGTTTGCGCATGGTTTCACTCCGAGATTTCTTGCCTGGGACTGAATTACCGGACGACAGCCCACAGACGCAAGGCCTGAGCCGTTTCGACAACATCATGAACCCGGATTATCTGCACGCCCTGCGCCAACCCAGCCAGTGCAACGGCAATTGACCCCGGAGCGCGCGCGTCTTTACGGGGTTCTTTGCCAATACTGCCGATAAAACCTTTGCGCGAGACGCCCAACAAGATCGGACAACCCAGACTGTGAAACAGGCTCAGGTTTTGCAAAAGGGCCAGATTGTGCGCTTCGGATTTGCCAAAACCAATTCCTGGGTCAACAACGATCAGTTCTCGTCGCAACCCCATTTGCTCTAGCTTGGCTACTTGCCCTTCCAGAAAATCGTAAACGTCCAGCAGAACGTCATCATACTGGGGGTCATCCTGCATCGTGGCCGGATCACCTTGCATATGCATCACGCAAACCGGCGCCCCGACATTTGCACAAAACGGAGCCAACTGAGGATCGAACGTAAACCCAGACACGTCGTTAATCAGCCCTGCGCCGGCGCTCCATGCAGCACTTGCCACGCTAGCTTTGCGCGTGTCGATTGAGATCAAGGCGTCTGTTTTTTCTCGAATAGCCTCGATCAACGGCCGTGTGCGCGCAATCTCCTCATCCTCTGGCACAAAAGCTGCGCCGGGGCGCGTGGATTCGCCGCCGATGTCCAATATGCTCGCACCGTGCGAGACCATTTGCTCGGCAGAAGCCACTGCAGTGTCCACCGAGTTGTGAACCCCACCGTCCGAGAAACTATCTGGCGTCGCGTTGAGAATACCCATGATCTGCGGACAATCCATTGAGATGCCTGCAATTTCGGGCCGCGGGCGTGTCAGGCGATCCAGAACATCACTTGGTAATTCTTGAGCAGTGACAACCTCTGGGTCCTTACCACGGGCCAGCCTTTCTGCGTGCGTGAACCATAGCGCCTGCCCCGCCAGCGAAACGGCCTCAGCCGGACGCGCAGAGCCGTTTTGAACCAGCGGGCGATAGTATCCGGTCACAGTTGGGCCTGATCCACAGAAATCGCGCGCAAAGGCGTCTTTGGTGCTTCGGGCAAGGCACCACCAATCACCATCATTTCACTGGCTTCGAACGTCGCTGCAAACCATGCCGCCAAAGCGACTGCGTCTGACGGAGCAGCTGACGGACCATCCACGGCATCCAAAACAATCTTGGACGGCGCCCAAACGCTGATTTGGCCATTTTTCATAGCCCAATCCAGCTCAGTTCTCGTGGAAACTACGACACACCGATGATCACGAGCCGCCAGCACCCAAGCGTTCTGCTCGATAGCGAGCAAATCAATTCGACGCTGTGTCATTTCATGCCCCGTCTGGGGCACAGCCATATCCGCCGCACCAACACACAAGATCAGGGGTCTTTGACGGTTTTCCAGTTGGTCAATCCAACCCGTTAGATTACTTGAGGCGATGGCTTCGTTGGACAGAAAAGCGAGCCTTGGATGTGGGCGCTCTTCCTCGACCATGTCGTGGTGAACGTTATCCTTACCACGCACGATTTCAACGCCAAGCGCACCGGGGCCACGATCCAATTTTTCAATGCGAACAAAGGCCCTTACCGCCTGTGGTTCAAGTAGGATACGCTCAGCCACTCGGTCGGCGAGTGTCTCTAGTAAGTTGAGTCGCTCGGCCGAAAGCTCATAGGCAATTGCTTCGGTGACACGATCGTAGGACAGGATCCGGTCAACATCGTCGTCGATAGGATCAGTCAGAGGCCGAACTTCGACCACGATATTAAAGCAGATACGCTGAGTGGTGCCGCGCTCTGCTTGAAACGCTCCGATCTCGACTTCGACGATATGATCCCGCAACGAGATACGATCCAAAGGCCCCCGGGTCGCAGTCGCTTCGGACCGCTCAGACGGGTGCGCAAAGGCAAGACGGATTTCAGAACTCATTCGGCGGACCTTTTCGGGCTCGGTGGATTGGATGACCCACTTTAGACTTTGCGCGGGCGTATAGCACCGCAGCAAACGCCTTTCCAGTTATCGAATGCGGCGTCAGGCGTGCTATTGCGCACTTTTCCTGACGCCGCTTCGATGGCTTCCAGCCCGCCTTCTCTCGACGGTTTCTTACGCCTGTTAGTTGCTCGCTGTTCGGTAGTTGTGCCGGTAAAAGATATGCACACCGATGCGAGCCGTTTCTTTGTAGACACGCGACCAAGACGGGCGAACCGCTTTGGTGTGGTAATGCGTTGCGCCTTCGGTCAGCGCTTTTGCAGAGCCGTCGATCGCTGCACGAGCCACTTTGGACACGCGCTCGTACGCCTTCTTCTCACGGATCACTTCTTTTTGTCCGTCGCATGTATAGGTGAACTGGCACTGATACTTCTTGCCGGTCCCTTGCTTGATCACACCGCACAGTGAGTTTGGAAAACGGCCGCTTTCGACACGGTTCAGGATGACTTCGGCCACCGCGAACTGTCCGCGAACGCTTTCCCCTCTCGCCTCAAAGTACAGAGCTTCGGCAAGACATTTGAAGTCCGCATCACCAGTTGCAGTCGGCTGTTTATCCAGCCAATCCTTAGAGAAGGACACTTGTACCGGCTCAACCTTTTTTCCACGCTTGAACAGGCCAAGATAGTCACGGAATTCCTGACCGGGAATTTCGGTCCGGGAAACCAATTCGCGTTTGGCAGTATCAGTTGCTTCCCTCTCGGCGAAGGACGCACTCGGCAGCACGGTTGCTGCCATAGCGGCAACCACCATTGTAATTCGTAGCATCAGATAACCTCGCACAGGCACTTATACGCGCCGAACCCTCCCCCGGCGGGCGCGTCGAGGCATTTAACGCACTCCGACCCAGACGTCCAGATCAGAAGAAAACACAAGTGGAAAATCGCCCGTGTGGAAATTTAATTCCGCCACAAGGTCGCCTGAAACCCACTAATCCTTGGGGAAAGGGCCTGTGTCAACCCCCAAGTCTGGACGAAATCGCGAGCTGAGCGGAAGCCAGCCGAGCGACAGGCACCCGGAAAGGTGAACATGACACGTAGTCGAACCCAAGATCACGGCAAATAGCGATTGATTCGGGATTTCCGCCGTGTTCCCCGCAAACTGACAAGGTTACATCGGGTTGCGCCTTGCGCCCGCGCTCGGCTCCGAGCTTCAGCAATTCGCCCACTCCGTCCGGATCGAGGACGTGAAACGGGTCTTCGGCAAAAACGCCCTGACGGACATAGGCCGACATAAACCGCCCCGCATCATCGCGTGATAGACCATAGGTCATCTGGGTCAGGTCATTGGTACCAAAACTGAGGAATGCCGTTTGCGGCGATATCTCATCCGCCCGAAGGCAAGCACGGGGAGTTTCGACCATGACACCCAGCCGGTATTCGAACTCTTGCCCCTGCTCGGCAGCAACTGCCGCTGCAACGGTGTCAATTCTCGACTTAACCAGCTCAACCTCTCGCTTGGCTGACACGAGCGGGATCATCACTTCGGGTACAACTGGAGCACCGTCCTTGCTGGCCTCAAGCGTAGCCTCAAAAATTGCCCTGGCCTGCATATCGTAGATTTCGGGAAGCGTGACGCCCAGCCGAACCCCTCGCAGGCCCAGCATCGGGTTGTATTCGGTCATCGCCGCGACCCGACGCTCAACATCGGACACTGGTAGGTCCAACGCCTCAGCCAGTTCTCGCTGCCCACTCCGCGTTGTTGGCAGGAATTCGTGCAATGGTGGATCAAACAACCGGATACAAACCGGCTGTCCTTCCATGATCCTAAACAGCTGCACAAAATCCTCGCGTTGCATTGGCAACAACCGCTCAAGAACAGCGGCCCTTCCAGAGGAAGTCTGCGCAAAGATCATCTCGCGCATCACGATAAGGCGACCAGGTTCAAAGAACATGTGCTCGGTCCGGCACAGGCCGATCCCTTGCGCCAAAAAGTTGCGAGCTGTCTGCGCATCGGCCGGCGTGTCCGCATTGGCGCGAATGGCAATGTCCCTCTCATCATCGGCCCAGCCCATGAGCGTCTGGAAGCAATCATCCAACGCGGCCTCTAGCATGGCAGGGTGCCCCGCCAATACCTGACCCGAGGTACCGTCGATTGTAAGAATATCGCCTGTCTTAAACACCCGCCCCCCCGGAGCGGTCAGCAGCTTTTTCTTTGACTGAAACCTCATTTCCGAGGCCCCGACGATACAGGGCAAACCCAAGCCGCGTCCGATCACAGCCGCGTGGCTGGTCATACCGCCCTTTTCCGTCAGAACCGCGACGGCCGCATGCATTCCACGCACATCCTCGGGCGAGGTTTCCCGACGAACCAAGATACAGGGCTCACCACGTGCGGCACTGGCCTGCGCCTCTGCTGCGGTAAACACGATCTTACCTGTGGCCGCCCCTGGGCTGGCCGCAATTCCGGTGGTCAGAACGTCCCGACTTGCATCGGGATGGACTTGTCGGTGCAGTAGTTCATTCAACGAATGCGGATCGACCCGCATAACGGCTTCTTGCGGTGGAATAATGCCATCTTCGGCCAATCGCACCGCGATCCGCATTGCGGCCCGAGCGCTGCGCTGCACCCGGACGCCGTCCAATATGTGAACGTGGCCGTTTTCGATTACGAACTCGACCTGCATTTCCTCGCGCAGCTTAACACGCATTTGAGCGGCGTGCGCTTTGAGGTCGGCAAAAGCCTCTGGTGCAACCTCTTCCAGAGATTTCCCGCGTGGGTCTTTCTCAAGATAAAGGGCCGCAACGCCTTCACCCAACGCATCCCGCCCCTGACTTTGGCTCAGGTAACGCCCTGTGATCTGAGGCATTCCAGTTGTCGGGTCCACAAGCTGCAAGACTCCGGACCCGCACTCACCCTGACCGACACCCGGTATCATCTCTTGGATAACCAGCCCAAGACCGGCATCCGCAGGCGCACCTTTGGCCTGACGCAACAATCGGGCCGAAGTTCCATCCCACGCACGCGCCATCGACCGCAAAACAGCGATCAATTGCTCACCACGATCCTGAGGAAAGGCCTCGTCCGTCTCGTCTTCATAAGCCCGCAAAGATTGACGCAAACCATCGCTTCCGTCTGCGTCAATGTCATCAAACACGTCAGCATCCAACCGCGCGACGTGGATCGCGTAACTTTGAACAAAACGTAGATACAACGCAGCCGCAGCTTCTGCCCCCATCGAATCCGACAAGTCCACATAACGGGCATCGTTCATTCCGATGTTCAAAATGGCCCCGGGTCCACCCCAGTCAGGATCTTCGGAACTGGGTCGCACACATAGCAACGCCGTGTTGTCGAATTGCTCAAGAATAGCCTCGATATCCGGCACGTGACCTTTCGCAATTTGCTCGACCGCTTCGAAAGACAGGGCCACTGTACGCGGCACAGGCAACTCGAGCCGAACAAGACGTTGTAGACACTTTGCCCGCCCGCCATGTGTGTTGGCGGCAACGGGCGCTTCGGACGTGATCAGAGTGGTATGCGGATTATTCTGCACTGCGGCACCTTTTGGTTTGCACGCAGCATAAGCCCCTGCACCAATGGCGCAAGGGCGTTCTGGCTTAGCCTTCGATCTTGCTCAGGTCCGCGACACTAGAGCAAACCTGACGAATTTGGCTTAGCAGGTTCAGGCGGTTGCGGCGCAAGATGTCATTGTCGGTGTTGACCTGAACGTCCTCGAAAAACGCATCAACTGGACTGCGCAAAGCGGCCATTGAGGACATGGCGGCAGGGAAATCCTCGTCCTTCAACGCTGCATTGATTTCGCCCTGCGCTGCGTCCAGCGCAGAAAACAGCGCCTTTTCACTGTCCGTCTCGGCGAATTTGACATCCGCACCATAGGAGTATTCGACACCGTCCTTCTCTTCGGCCTGCGTCAGAATGTTGTTGGCGCGTTTGAAGCCCTGCACCAGGTTTTCCCCATCCTCGGTCGCAATCACCGCGTTCAGAGCACGGGCGCGTTTGACCAGCAGGTTGAGGTCGTCATTCCCCTCCATCGCGATACAGGCGTCGATGATGTCGTGACGAATACCCTCATCGCGAAGGAAAACCTTGAGGCGGTCATGGAAGAACGAGAGAAGGTCGTCAGATGCATCAGGAACCTTTTTCTCAAGCTCAAGAAAGGCCGAAGCAGGCAGTTCTCCGATTTTGTCCTTAACGGTCTGGAATGCAGCGCCAAAGACACCTCGATCTGCGATTTCTTCCAATAGATCAAGAATGTTCGCTTCCGGCAATGCCTCGTTGATCGCGCCCTCTGCTCTTATCAATTGGCTGTCAAAGAACCGATCCAGAGTTAGTCGTAGGTCGTTTTCGAGTATTAACCGTGTGACACCCAATGCTGCACGACGCAGGGCAAACGGGTCTTTCGATCCGGTCGGCTTCTCATCAATCGCCCAGAACCCGGTCAACGTATCCAGCTTGTCGGCCAGCGCCACGGTCACCGAGAGCGGCGCGGTCGGCACGTCATCAGACGGCCCCAGCGGCGAGTAATGTTCTTGCGCCACGGCGGCCACGGCGGCGTCTTCGCCCGCGGCTTCGATGTAGTACCGCCCCATAAGCCCCTGAAGTTCAGGGAATTCATAGACCATTTCCGAGTTCAGATCGGCCTTGGCCAGACGCGCGGCTTTTTCGGCCTGATCGGCATCTGCTCCGGTCACCGGAGCAAGTTCGCGGGCCAGCGCGGCAATGCGGTCGATGCGTTCGGCCTGGGTGCCTAGTTTGTTGTGGAAGGTCACATTCTCCAGCGCGCGGGTCCATTGGGCGATGTCCGATTTGGCAACGCGCAGGTCATTCTCCCAGAAGAACTTCGCATCGGCCAGACGCGCGGACAGCACCTTTTGGTTGCCTGCCAGAATGGTCGCGCCATTGTCGGCGGTTTCGCGGTTGGCGACAGTGATGAAACGCTCGATCCGCCCAGTCTTGGGATTGCGGACTGAGAAGAACTTTTGGTGCTCTTTCATTGAGGTTTGCAGCACTTCGGGCGGCAATTCCAGAAACTCTTCGTCGATCTTTCCCATCAGCACCACGGGCCATTCGACCAGTCCTGCGACTTCGGCCAGCAAGCCCTTGTCTTCAACTACTTCCAGACCGGCGGCGAAGGCCATGTTCTGAGCGTCGTTCCAGATATGCTCGACGCGGTCGGCGGGGTTCAGAACGACGAAGGCACGCTTCAACTTTGCGGAATAGTCGTCAAACGACGCAACCGTAAAACGGTTCGGCGCCATAAAGCGATGGCCCGCGGTGGTATCCCCTGACGTAATGCCATCAACATCAAGCGGTACTACCTGCGCGCCAGCCTCGTCGGACAAAACACACAAAATCGAGTGCAGCGGACGGACCCAGCGCAGCGGGCCACTGCCCCAGCGCATCGACTTGGGCCAGGGGAAGTTTCGAATAGTTGCCTCAAGCACTTCGGCCACGATCTCGGCGGCAGGACGTCCAGCCTTTTCGATCGTCGCAAAGTAAACCGCGCCTTTGGGCGTTTCGCGTTCTTCCAGTTGATCACGTGTCAGACCGGCACCGCGCAAGAAGCCTTCGATAGCCTTGTCCGGTGCCCCGACCTTAGGACCCTTGCGTTCTTCACGGATCGTCGGGCTTTCCGCCAGAAGCCCCTCAATCGCCAGCGTCAGTCGACGCGGCGTAGTCAGAGCAGCCGCCCCTGCATAGGTCAGGCCGGCCTCGACCAAACCATCGGTGATCCGCTTTTTCAGGTCCTCACCTGCACGGGTCTGCATGCGGGCGGGGATTTCCTCGGAAAACAGTTCGATCAGCAGGTCGGGCATTTTCGGTCCTTAGAAATTGACGATCGTCTGGATGACGATGGCATTGGCGATGTCCACAAAAAAGGCGGATACAAGGGGCAGCACGATAAAGGCAATAGGCGACGGGCCATATCGCTTGGTAACTGCGGTCATATTGGCGATAGCGGTCGGCGTCGCACCCAAAGCAAAACCACCGAAACCGGCGGACAGCACAGCGGCGCGATAGTTGCCGCCCATCACCGGGAACAGAACCCAGATCACAAAAGCCACAGCAAACAGGGTTTGCGCGGTCATAATGACGGCAATGGCCAGACCAAGCTCGGCAATGGTCCAAAGTTGCAGACTCATCAGCGACATGGCCAGAAACGCTCCCAGAGAGAATTCCGAGATCAGCGCCAGCGACGGCGTGCGCGAAACCGGCGGCGCGTTCGGGGCCAAGGCCGTGCGAAGGTTGGAAATAACAATGCCCATGATCAGGCAGGGCACGAACAAAGGCAGCTTTAGCCCGGTCACCAGAATGATCTCGTTCAAGAAATAGCCGAAGATGATAGCCAGATTCAGATGCAACAAGACCCGCATTATCGTCAGATGATCTATCTGGGTTTCAGCTTCGGTTGCATCATCCGGCAGGCCCACCGTGTGCTCTTCGTCCGGGCGCTCAGGCGTCAAGTTCTTACCTTCGACCAGCAGACGGGCAATCGGCCCGCCAACCAGCGCAGCCAGTACAAGGCCGAGAGTCGCCACCGCTACACCGAGTTCAGTCGCACCCTCGAGCCCGGTTGCGGCCCCAACTTCAGGGGCCCAGGCGATTGCTGTTCCGTGCCCTCCGATCAAAGAGGCAGACCCGAATAGAACCCCAGCTTGGGCCGGATACCCAAAGGCAACCGCACCGGCCGCACCCACGACATTCTGCGCAACAATCGTGATTAAAGTAAGAATCAAAAGCAAAAACAAAGGTTTGCCGCCCGAAATCAAATCAGACAACCGGGCATTCAAGCCAATGCCTGCAAAAAATACGATCAGCAGGAAGTCACGTGATGCCAAATCAAAGCTCAGCTCAATACCCGCTACAAGATACAGAAACAGCAACACAAAAGAGGCCAGCAACCCACCCGTGACCGGCTCGGGGATGTTGAACTGACGCAACAACGCGACCCGAGCGTTAATCTCGGCCCCTATCAAGTAAACCGCGATACCAAGCGTGGCGGTCAGGAAATTGGGAACGTAGATCGCTGCGTCGGTCATGGCACCCTCAGTTTTCTGGCCGGGGCGGGCATTCCTCACCCACGACAGTTCCGTCATAGGCTTTTTCACCGCAATTGTTCAACGCGTGCCAAACATATCCTTTGCCGTCTTCAGTCACAGCAACAATACGGTCAACGCCATAGTGGATATTCTTCGTCCCCATAAAGGCTTGCGCCTGCCCGGACTTTAACGCGTCGGCGATTGCCACAGCATCGTAGCATTCGAACCAACCGGGTGCAGTTAAGGGTTCTGGATTCTCGACTTTTTGGAACGCCGCCAAGTCTTCCGCCGTCAGGTCGGTTTCAAAACATGCCCGGTACCGAATTGGAGAGCTGTCGGCATCAATCGCCCGGAACTCTGAATACGGGATCGGCAGCGGAGCATCTGCATTTGCGGCGAGCAAAGCCACGTCCCTACCCGGTTCAGCATCAACCTCATAATAGAACCCGTACACCTGCAAGTAATACATGCCGATACCGGCAATTGCCGCTGATATGACGAGTATGATTGCGAGCAGTTTTCCGGTCATCTTTTAAGCACCTTGATCACGCGGCCTCTTTCAACTTCACAAGAAATAGGCCAGTTTCCAACCCGATACAGGTCGGAACGAGGTTATTGGAATGGACATGACCCTTGCCGTTGGGTTCTTCGGCGCGCTTTTTGCGATCATGAACCCGATCACCAACCTGCCCGTTTTTCTGAGCGTCACTGAAGGGCTGACACCCGCGGATCAGCGCAAGGTCGCCGCAAAAACGGCTACGTATTGCCTGATCCTCGGTGGTGGCTTCGCAGCAATCGGCAACCAGACGCTGGGGCTGTTTGGGATCAGTGTAGACGATCTGCGCGTCGCGGGCGGCCTTGTCGTTCTGATGATCGGCCTGAACATGCTGAGCGGCAAGGAAAGCACGACGCATCACGGAACCGAGGGGGAAAAGCAATCCTACCCCGAACCGGCGACCGTTGCATTCTATCCCTTGGCGTTCCCCATATTGGTTGGGCCAGGCACGATCACAACGCTGATCCTGTACGCGCACCACATCGCCAAGCCCATGGACGCCATTATTTACGCCGCAGTCTTTTTGGCCGTTCTGTTCCTGCTGTTTATTACTTTCTGGAACGCCTCGACCCTGTCCAAGCGGCTTTCCAGCAACGCGCGCGTGATCATGAGCCGATTTATGGGCATGATCCTGTCGGCCATTGCAATCGGTATGATCGCAGACGGCCTGAAAGTGCTGTTGCCGGGGTTGGCCTGAACGCCCCATCAGGCCTCGAACCCGGCAGCCTCGGTCAACAGGAACGCATCAGCGCATTGTTTAGCCAGCGCCCGAACACGACCAATATAGGCTTGGCGTTCAGTCACTGAAATCACGCCCCGCGCGTCCAACAGGTTAAAAACGTGGCTGGCTTTGATGCACTGATCATAGGCAGGATGTGCCATGACGATGCGCTTGCCCGTTTTGGGATCGTCGTATTCCTGCGCCAAAATGGCAGCGCACTCGGCCTCAGCCTCTTCGAAATGGCGCAACAGAACTTCGGTGTTGGCCACGTCAAAGTTCCAGCGGGCGTATTCCTCTTCGGTCTGTTTGAAGATGTCGCCATAGGTCAGCGGGCTAGGTGATTGCGGATCGTTGAACGGCATGTCCATCACGTGATCAATGCCAAGTACGTACATCGCCAGACGCTCAAGCCCATAAGTCAACTCGCCCGAAACTGGCGCGCAGTCGTGGCCCCCAACCTGCTGGAAATAGGTGAATTGGCTGACTTCCATTCCGTCGCACCAGACCTCCCATCCCAGTCCCCAGGCACCCAGCGTCGGGCTTTCCCAGTCATCCTCGACAAAGCGGATGTCATGCAGGTCCATGTCGATGCCGATGGCCTCAAGGCTACCCAGATATAGGTCCTGTAGGTCCGGCGGGCTGGGTTTGATCAGCACCTGATACTGATAGTAATGCTGCAATCGGTTCGGGTTCTCGCCGTACCGACCATCGGTCGGGCGGCGCGAGGGTTGCACGTAGGCCGCGGCCCAAGACTTTGAACCCAAAGCGCGCAGGGTGGTTGCCGGGTGGAATGTCCCTGCCCCAACCTCCATGTCATAGGGCTGTAGGATTGCGCAGCCTTTCGAGGCCCAATAGGTCTGAAGGCGCAGGATAATTTCCTGAAAAGAACGTGGTGCGCTGGACAGTTCGGTCATGACATTCCCTTTGGGCACATATGCGCCTGGTTCCGGTCGGTTTTGTCCTTCCTATGCAAGGGGCCAAGGGGCGTCAACGGGCCAATGGGGTGTGGCTGTCACTGCACCGCCACACTGGAAATTCCCCGTATTCGAGGCATGGTATTTCAATCCCCAAATCGCGTAGTGTGCCGCAAAGCCAAAACACTGCGGATACGGGCAGACAATGACACGCATTTTCACTGCAATTTTGTTTCTTTTTCTCTTCGGCGTACGGGCCGTTTTTGCACAACAGGACGCTGGCGTCTGGGTGCAGGTCGAGGCACAGCCGTCATTGCGCGAGGCGCAAGAGCGGGCACAGGCATATGCGAATGCCCTGCCGGATGTGAACGGATTTCGCCTGAACTCTGGCTGGTATGCCATTGTTGTTGGACCATATCTTCGCAATGATGCCGAGCAGGTTCTTCGCGTCTATCGAGCCGAAGGGCAGATCCCGTCAGACAGCTTCATCGCTTTCTCAAGTTCGTTGGGCCAACAGTTCTGGCCGATTGGCGCGAACATTCTGGATCGAGGCATTGTTTCCCCTCCAGTAGAAGAAACGCCCCAACAGGATCCGTCCCTGTCTGGTTTGACGCCACAAACATCCGACGAAACGCGTTCACAAGCGCTGCAGTCTGAACGGTTGTTAACCGCTCAAGATCGTAAGGATTTGCAAACCGCACTTCAGGCCGCTGGGTTTTATAACTCAACGATCGACGGGGCCTTTGGTCAGGGTACTCGCCGTTCGATGGGGGATTGGCAGCGGTTCAACGGCTATGAGGCGACCGGTGTTCTGACGACCGCTCAGCGCAAGCTGCTGATCGACGACTACAACGAACCGCTGATCAGTGTAGGCATGGATCGATATGTTGATACCCAGGCTGGTATCGAGCTTGATCTACCGCTGGGGGTAATCGCCTTTGATCGCTATGAGGCGCCGTTCGCTCATTTCAACAGTTCGACCGACCTTGGCGCCAAGGCGCTTTTGATCAGCCAATCGGGCAACAAAGCGACACTGCGGGCACTGTATGAAGTGATGCAATCGCTTGAGATCGTACCACTAAACGGGCGACGCCAACTGAGCAGTAACAGCTTTGTCCTTGAAGGGCGCGGCAACGGTATCGTCTCTTACACAGAGGCGTCTTTGAAAGATGACAAAATCAAGGGCTTCACCCTTGTCTGGCCAGAAGGAGACGAAGCTCGTCGGGCACGCGTTTTGGCGGCAATCAAGGCTAGCTTCTCAACAAACGATGCCGTTCTGGATGCCGGCGCTGGCGCAGATGCTGAACAGCGCATCGATTTGGTTTCGGGCTTGCAAGTGCGCAAACCGCGGCTGTCGCGCTCCGGCTTCTTTACCGACGCAAACGGGACTGTACTTACTGTTTCGGAGGCCACCGAAAGCTGCACACGCGTGACGCTGGATAATGATCAAGAGGTTCAGGTGGCGCTGAGCGACACAGATCTCGGGATCGCTGTATTGCGCCCCAATCGCAACCTTGCCCCGATCAGCATTGCCGATTTCAGCGCAGACAAACCTCGCATCCAATCCGAAGTGGCCGTTTCAGGCTTTTCCTATCAAGGCGCTTTGGGCGCACCTACACTGACTTTTGGCCAAGTGGCGGATGTACGCGGCCTTGATGGCGAAGATGGTGTGAAACGTCTTGCCCTAGCGGCTCAGCCAGGCGACGCGGGCGGCCCCGTCCTCAATGACAGCGGACAAGTCGTTGGGATGTTGTTACCTACTCCGTCCGAGGGGCGCACCCTGCCTGCTTCGGTTAGTCTGGCTGCAACCGCTGAACGCCTGAACGCGGTGCTAGACCAAGCCGGTGTTTCGGGCCAAACCAGCCAACCTGCGGCTGAGATTTCGCCGAACGAACTCAATCGTCGGGCAAACGGAATGACAGTTCTGGTCCATTGCTGGGATTGAGGATCAACAAACTGAGAAAAACGCCGCCTTCATAGGCGGCGTTTTTTGTGGGCTATAGAATGTCTGGCGTCAGCCTGATCAAGGTTGGAACAGGCGCGTCAAAAGCCTGCTGCACTGCGACTTGCATCTCTTCCAAACTGGATGGCGCAGCAGACATAGCGCCAAAAGCCTCGGCCAACTTGCAGAAATCAGGGTTAAGCGCAACGACCGCATTCGGAGCGATCTGACTGCCGATCATACTATCTTCGATCTCCTTTAGTTTGCCGTTGTCCCAAAGGATGATCGGCAAAGACAGTCCCAGTTCGACAGCAGCCCCAAGCTCCATCATCGTGTAGTGGAACCCATAGTCACCGGCGATCACTGCGGTTGGTTTACCACGACGTGCCACCGCGCCCCCAATCCCGGCCGGAAGCGCGTATCCCAGTGTGCCGAACCCTGTCGGGTGGTGCCAATGGTACGGATAAGCCATGTCCCAGGTTTCTTTGGCCACATAGGCGAACTGAGTCATATCAGAGTAAATCATAGTGTCGGCTGGCATGGCTTCGCGCAGCGCATCAATCACCGGGGTAATTCCCGGCCGCTCGGCGTCCACCTCGGCACGCCATCGGCTGCGCGCCTCAGCCACCTCTTCCGGCTTCCAACCTGTTGCCGGTTTAACGTGATCGATAGATGCCCAAAGCGTATGGGCAAAGCTCTCTCCGTCTGCCTGTAGTTTAACTGCTGCCCTATGATGGTCCGACAAAACCTGTGGGTCTAAGTCTATGCGCACCAGATGGGCAGTGTTGCCAAGTGAATCCCGCCAGAGATCGACCTCACCCAACTCGGCGCCGACCACGACCACAAGATCAGCAGAGCCGATTACTTCGGCGCTACCTGGGCGCGACAGCGAGGCACCAAAGTTCAAGGCATATCCCGTTCCAGCCATTCCTCTTCCGGCATAGGTCGTGAAGCATGCCGCCCCAAGCTGAGTCAGGATTTGCCGCCAGAGATTCGACCGGGCACCGCCGCCCAGAATGAACAAAGGCCGCCGCGCGATATTGAGCAGCGACATCACCGGAGCGATATCAGGTGGCAAGACCTTTGAGCGCAATGCAGGTTGGTTGGGGAACGGTGCCGGATCTGCCTCGGCTTCCAATTGAGCAATCGGGATTTGAATATGCTTTGGACGCGGACGCGAAAGCTCAAACTCCTCAAAGGCGCGCTCGACCAGACTGTATGCCGCGTCGGACGTAGTCGCCTGACGGGACCAGTCTGTTACAGTTTCGGCAGCACCTTGTTGATCCTTCATCTGGTGCAATTGCCCCTGAAACGCCTGCGTTTCATCTAGGCAAGACGACATCACCAACATTGGAACCGAGTCTGTGTAAGCCTGCCCCATCGGCGTCATGATATTGCACAGCCCGGGGCCGGTGATCACATAAGCTACCCCAGGTTTCCCAGTAGCACGGGCATAGCCGTCGGCCATGAAGCCTGCGCCCTGTTCGTGTCGGGCCAGAACATGAGTAATGCCAGCTTCCTCGATACCTCGGTACATTTCTTGATTGTGCACACCAGGAATACCAAAGATCACGTCAACACCCCGATCCTTCAGCATGTGGGAAATCTGGGCCCCCAGAGGTCTTCTCATCAACTTCTCCAGAATTGAACGGTAAACAGTGCGTAGACGGCCAGCAGCTCCAGTCGCCCCACCAACATGCCAATGGACAACAGCCACTTAGCGGTGTCACTCAGCCCCGAAAAATTGCCCGACGGTCCGATCTGATCCCCAAGTCCCGGCCCCACATTGGCAAGCGCCGTCGCCGCGCCTGAAACAGAGGTGATGAAATCCAATCCGGTCAAAGCCAACGCCCAAGCCAATGCCCCAAGCGACAGAGCAAAGAACATAAAAAAGCTCATGACCGAGGTCAGAACATCCGGGCCGATCGTGCGCCCATCATATTGAGGGTTAAATACGCCGTGTGGTGATCGAATGCGGCGGATCTGCGTTTTAATCGACGCGAACAGCAACTGGTAACGGAAGATCTTAATCGAACAGGCGGTGGAACCCGCGCACCCGCCGATCAGGCCTATCAGAAAGAAAAGCATAACCGGGAAGCTACCCCACCCCATGTAATCGACACTGGCATAGCCGGTACCGGAAATGATCGAGGTGATGTTGAACAGGGATTCTCGGAAAGCTTGCTCCCAATGGTGCGGAAATACTGATGTCAGGAACACGGCCATGACCATAACCAAAACTAGGATGGTCGCTAGAAACGTCTTTATCTGGCTGTCCTGCCACAATGAACTCGTGTTGCCATTTGCGAATTGGACATAACGCACAAACGGTAGTGCCGCGAGAACCATGAAAACAGCAGCCGCGTATTCCGCGGGACCAGAAAAGGTGCCGAAAGACGCGTCGTAGTTCGAAAACCCTCCGGTCGAGATCGTCGTCAACGCATGAACCACAGCGTCGAAAAAGCTCATCCCCAAGCCCGCATAAACCAAGGCGCACACAACGGTTAGAAAGACGTAAATCAGGGAAATCTGCCCTGCGATTTCCTGCGCGCGGGGCAGGATTTTCCCCATCGTTTCAAACCCTTCCGAGCGGAAAATCTGCATCCCCCCAACTCGAAGCTCAGGTAGGAATACCATGGCAACGACAATGATACCGATGCCGCCCAACCACTGCAGCAAACCGCGCCACAACAGCAGGCCCTGAGGAAGATCGTCTAGCCCCGAAAGTACGGTTGAGCCGGTTGTGGTCAAACCTGACATCGCTTCGAAGTAAGCGTCGACGAAACGAAGTTCGGTTTCACCAAACAAAAACGGTATCGCACCGAAAAACGGCAGAGCGACCCAAACACCTGTCGTTAGCAAAAAGGTCTGACGGATCGTCAGCCCCTCGCCTACCCCGTTGGAGCAGCTGATAGCCAAGACTATCCCGGTCAGGATAGTGATTACGCCGCTTTCAAGGAATACATGCCATTCTCCCCGCCCCTCAATGAGGTCCGCAAGCATAGGCAGCATCATGGTCGCCCCAAGAATGGCGACCAACAGGCCAATCACATATCCAACCGGGCGCATGTCCGTCATGAGGCGCAGCGTTGGCGCGCCTGCACGACTGTGTCAAGCGGGTGTCCCGAATTACTCTTCTGTTTTACCGACCGCTGCTGGCATTGCAGGAGGGTTGGAAGGCGCCCTTGTACGGCGAACCGGCGCCGCAGTCTGAGCCGTTTCCGCCTTGGCAGGCTGGGGTTTCGCTGCAACGGGCTTCGCTTCTACTGGTTTGACGGCCGCTGGCTTCGGTGTGGCTGAATTAGCCGTAGCAGTTTTGGGTGCTGCAGGTTTTGATGGAGCCGCCTTAGGCGCCGCTGGCTTTGCCGCTGCAACAGGTTTGGAAGCTGCAGGTTTTGTTGCAACTGTCCTAGCTGTTGCAGGCTTGGCCGGTGTTGCTTTCGACTTAGCAGGTGAAGCTGACGCCTTTGCAGTCACAGGCTTGGCTGCAGTTTCTTTCGAAACTGCAGGCTTTGGCGCTGCAACACGGCCAGTTCGGGTTGCGGGCTTTGCCGCCGCGGCGGCAGGCTTTGAATCTTGAGACTTTGGCATTGGCGCGGTGTTTGCGGCCACAGGTTTCGCAACTGCAGGCTTAGCTGCAGCTTTTTTTGCAACTGCAGCGACCGGAGCCTTAGTTTTTGCAGCTGTCGGCTTGGGTGATTCGGCCTTTGCCTTCACCACTCTTTTTGTCTGAGCAGCCGGCTTGGGTTTTGCCGCTGGCTTCGGTTTCGCCTTGACCGCTGGCGCCGCAGTTTTCGCCTTAGTTTTGAATTCAGGCTCCTTGGCAACCGGTGCTGGCACCGAAGACGACGCGTGCAAAGCCTGCACCGGTACAAACGGCAGCTCCATGGCAGAGTAGGTCAAAATCTGCATGATTTTCATCTGGTTGCTAACCGCGTATCCGGCCATGCGAATAGCCGCTGCCTGAAATTCCAGCGGTTGGGTAATCGGATTCATGAGTTTTTTCTCCTGTGAAAGCGATGCAACCAACGAAAGAGAGAAGGATCCTGCCCGTACCGAACACTCGGAGGGATTGCGTTGCCTTGCAGACCTGGACGTCGCACGTGTCGGCTTCCTTTCAGACTGGCATGTCCGCTGGAATAGCGGTCACACCGTGGCTGCATTCCGCCTTAGTTTACCGCGAAAAACCATGCGAGCGCAGCATTAGTTGCTGCGCTGCGGCAAAAATTCGCCACTTGTCTCAAATTGCCACTAATTTGGAGACCCTTCAGAGGTCAGCCAACATGGAAAAGCGTCGAGAACAATCGCGGATCCAAACTGGGCGAAACAAAGGTCGGCCCTTCTGTCAAAACAGACACTGCGTCGTGACTGTGCAGACTTTCCTGATGGCTGGCTACAACGCGGAAGTCACCGACATGATGATCGGCCAAAAGCTCGGCGCAAAATAGTCGGGCCGCGTCCTCAACAAAGATAGGGTTAGCGGCGTTCAACTCGGCAAAGGCCTGTTCGTCCTCGCGCTTGACCATCACCTGCGTTTCCGTCGGCACCGCACGACGGCAGAGCGCGATCAGGTCTTCGAACCACAGGCAATCGGCCTCACAATCGACAACTACAGAAATCCGCGCGACGGACCGCTGAGAATGCGGTGTCGCCAACTGACCGCGCGTCGAACGGGCATGTTCGCTAAGCTCCAGCGAGCACGGACAAGTTGATGAATAGACATAGTCCAGATGCATAATCTTCTGGCGCACGCCGTTCTGTTCGACCAGTTCCAGAGCGATGTCGTAGTACTGATACCCCTCCAACCCGGAACGCAGGCTTTTTACGCGATCTGGGTAAGAGAACCTCATTTGAATGCGCGCATCAAAGCTGTCCAGATCGGTCATATAGTCATCCAGCGCGGCCTCCATGACCTCAAAGCTGAATGTCCGCTCGGCATGTCTGTAGAACGAGCGCATGATCCTGGACATGTTGATGCCCTTCTTTTCGGCATCAAGGCTGACCGTACCCGTAACAGACGTTTCAAGCGTCAGGTCTTCGCCATGCTTACGGTGGAACCGGATCGGCAGGCGGAAGTTTGAGATGCCAACATGCTGAATCTGCTGTTTCGCGCCACGGATCAGGCTGGAAGGACCATTCTGAAGATCAGGCAGCGTCGCGCGATATGCGGCATCGACCTCAAAACCCTCGGGATATTCCCGAGACAGAGAAGGATAATTCACAGGGACCAACCCAGGCACAAGCCGCGCAATGGCGGGATCAAGCTGGCTGATCTCGGCTTCAGTCGCGGTTTCGGCCCATTTGCGCAGCGTTTTCAGCGCCGCGGCGGCCTCGTCGTGGTCAGGTGCGTCATCAATGCTGCGGGGGTGCACGTTCATCGATCAGGGCTCCTCGGGTTGATCGCCGGACTATATACAGCTTCGGCGCGTTTTCCAGTCTAACCGTATACGCACCAAAACACAGCCCGGATCGAATTTACGTGAGGGACACTTAGCTTGCGCCCCTCATCGTCAATTTCGAAACGGCTGTAACAGGCGAATTTGCGACTTTATTGTTGAGAAACGTCCAATGCGTGGCTGATATCGGCAAGCAGGTCGTTTGCATCCTCAAGCCCAACCGAAAAACGGATCAATCCGGGCGTAATACCCAATTCATCCTTCTGTTCGTCGCTCAACCTTTGGTGCGTCGTAGTTGCCGGGTGTGTCGCGATCGACTTGGCGTCACCCAGGTTGTTCGAAATCACCGGGATCGTAAGTGCGTTCAGGAACGCAAACGCTGCATCCTTACCGCCTTTGATGTCCAACGACAGAACCGTTCCGCCCTTTCCGCCCAGCTGCGACTGCACAAGCGCGTTCTGTGCGTGGGTCGTCAGCCCTGGGTACAGTGTCCGCTCCAACGCACTGTGCCCTTCTAGCGCCTCAGCTATGGTCTGAGCGCTTTCAGCCTGAGCGTTGACACGCAGTGCCATCGTTTCAAGACCTTTGAGCATGATCCACGCGTTGAACGGGCTAAGCGCTCCACCTGTGTGTTTCAGATAAGGCTCAACAGTGCCGCGGATGAAGTCCTTGGTACCGATGATAACGCCACCAAGTGCGCGTCCCTGCCCGTCGATGTGTTTGGTCGCTGAATAAACGACAACGTCAGCACCCTGCTCGATCGCACGTGAGAAAACCGGAGTGGAAAAGACATTGTCCACCACCACCAGTGCGCCAACAGCGTGAGCGAGCTCGGCAACCGCTGCGATGTCAATTACTTCCAGCGTCGGGTTCGACATGGATTCAAAGAAAACAGCCTTGGTTTCAGGCCGGATTGCCGCCTTCCAGGCATCCAGATCTGTACCGTCAACAAAAGTCACTTCGACGCCGTAACGGGTCAGGATGTTTTCCAGAATATACAGGCACGAACCAAATAGAGCCTTAGCTGAAACGACATGATCCCCTGCCTTCAGCATCGAGGTCAGCGCCGCATTCACCGCCGCCATGCCAGAAGCAGTGGCAAACGCATCTTCGCCACCTTCCAGCGCGGCGATGCGTTGTTCGAACATTGACACAGTCGGATTGCCATAACGGGCGTAGATGAATTCGTCCGGACCAGTTTCGATAAATCGCGCCTCGGCCTGTTCGGCTGTTTCATAGACAAAGCCTTGGGTCAGAAAGATAGCTTCGCTGACCTCGTTGTATTGGCTGCGACGAATGCCGCCGTGGACGGCTTGGGTGCGTTTGTTCCAGCTCTCGCTCATGTCAATCCTCTCGACCCTTGTCTGGCAAGGGCATCAAAAAAACCCCAGACGCGGTCAAGCGAAAGGGGCCTTTCATCCTGACCTTTTAGCGGTGTTGTTTAGCGTGGCCCGCAATCCGGTAACAAATCGCCACGTAGTGACGATGCCATTACGCCCCACTTTTGAACTCGTCAACCCCGGCATGGACAACGTCACGGATCTGTAACCTTCCTTTTACCCAAGCGTTACCCCGTTCGAGAAGAACGGCGACACAACATCTTGTGAAAGGCAGAGCCAATGCCATCAATCGCTTAGCGCATAATACTACCGCCGCGCCACAGACCGGTCAGGCTGTTCGGGTCCAGTCACGGCCTTTTGCGGAACCTTAAACGCGAGACCTCTTGCCGTTTACTCAGAAAGCCTCATGATCGCATCAAACTGAGGAGACGCCATGATCGACCTGTATTTCTGGCCCACGCCGAATGGATGGAAAGCGTCCATCGCTCTGGAAGAGATGGAACTGCCCTACACCACTCATCTAATCAACATCGGCAAGGGCGATCAGTTCGATCCCGAATTCCTGAAAATTTCGCCAAACAACCGCATGCCTGCCATAGTTGACCCCGACGGCCCCGACGGTGCTCCGGTTTCGGTGTTCGAGAGCGGAGCTATCCTCATGTACCTGGCCCGCAAGACCGGGCTCTTTTATGGCAAAACCGAACGTGATCGCATCGCGGTCGAGGAATGGCTTATGTGGCAGATGGGCGGCGTTGGTCCGATGGCCGGTCAGGCACATCACTTCCTGAAATACGCCCCGCAGCTAGACCCGCCGCAGGACCTGCCCTATCCAAAGGACCGCTATCGCGCCGAGGTCGGACGTCTTTACGGCGTGCTCGACCGGAGGCTAGCCGAGAACGAATACGTCGCTGGTGACTTCTATTCTATCGCCGACATGTCCATCTGGGGATGGGCGAGCCTTTGGGAAGGCCAGCAACAAGTATTGGACGACAAACCTCATTTCACCCGCTGGCTTGAAACGGTCAGCGCCCGCCCCGGTGTTCAGGCCGGGCGCGCACTACATGCAGAATTGCGTGGGGACCATCGTGACAAGCAATCGCAGAGCAACCTTTTCAAGCGATGAAGCTGGTGCTTGAAACCCATTTCCAAACGGCGCGAGCCTACTAGTCACGAACCGGCAACGAGCAGTAGTGCCCAGTGATTTCTGTAAGGGCGACCGTCCTTGATTATTGATCGCCCGGGTACGGAAAATCACGACCAAGCATTTCGCTTGCTTGCTCGTAGATTGGACGCAGCGCATCGTCTACGTCCCATTTTCCGCCTTCGATAAAGTCTGAAAAGCCCACAGACTCGACTGGTATCCCTTGATTTTGGGCAAAAGTCTCACGGTCATTTTCACCCGGCGGGATCGGAGGCTCTGAAAGCGGCGGCGACCAGGTATGCTCTTCGGTTACTGCCATACGTACGCGGATATCGTCCTCGGTGATATTCCAGACCATGAAGTCCTCGGCCAAGCTCAGCGGTCCATCATAAGTCGTGCGAATACGTTCCTCGACGCCGCCCGCGGTGTCGAAATCGTTGAAGAAGTGATAAGCGACTGCGATCCTTGGCTTGATCTCGGACATCACTTTGCCAAATGCCTCGGGCGCGGTGTGTATCTGGGTGCCAACCTGAAGAGCGGATTCCGGAGTGAAACCGAGCTTACCAACGATATCAGGGACCGCGATAAAGCACTCGTGGATCGCGATATCAGCGTCTTTGGCGTGTTCGATAAACCATTTATTCGGGTAAGTATCTGAGCTGTAAACAAACTTTAAACCGTTCCACTCCAGTGAAAAGCTAACCGCCCCGTCGATCCCATGGATTGCTGGGAAGCTTCGAACCACAACCCCGTTTTCGTCATAGATGACTTGGTTCTCACCCTTATAGTCGAATTCAGTGACATCCATTTGATAGCCACGTGGGTCTGTGGCCCCTACCCGTGCGCTTAGGTCCCACAACAACATGTCTTTCATACTGTCGGTGGCCGCCGCCGTGCCGAGTTCCGGGACTGATCCGCTGGGCCCCCACACCCGCAAAGGTCTGTTTCTCCCCATTAAGGCGCCACCAATGAAGAGTTCGTGCAGCGCCCCAAAGTGGTCAGTGTGAAGGTGTCCGATGAAGACCTTGTCCAGATAGTTGTAGGGAATTTGCAGTGATGAAATTCGCTCGGACGAACCAGATCCGATATCGAAGAAGAACTTGTCACCGTTGCCAAGTTCTACAAGGAAACACGCAGCAGCCTGTGCAGCGCGTGTTGTTGGCATACCCGTACCGCACGCAACCACGCGCATTTCGTCTGCATTCAGGTCTTCAGTGTTTGGATAATACGCGTCTCGCGGCCGGTCTCTTACCAGAGTAGGCGATATTTCTTGTTCGGTCTCTTCTGCCAGAGCCATCCCCGGGCCCAATGCCGTAATAGTGGATTTCAGAACGGGGCCTGCCGAAATGTCTGTTCGCTCAATCCACGAACCCACCGCTATGCCAACTCCGAGTGTCGCGAATACTGCGGTGCCTATAGCCAAGTGTCTCATATCGTCATTCCCCCCTGAATTTGCTTTGCGTACTAAAGCCTGTTTCTTTTATCGCGCGTATTATTCACACATTAGCATGTTTCTTAATTTTTGACGAATTTGCGCTTGCCGCGCACCTCTTAGCCCTCTCCCCTCACCAACACATCCAACATGCATGAGATATCCTCGATCTCTTCAGCAATCACATGTGTCACCGAATGCGCTCGCTGCATTCGGCCCGTAACCTTTAGCAACCGCCCCGAGATCACTGCGCGGCGGAAACGTTCATAGATCTTGCGCCAAACCACCACGTTCACGATCCCGGTCTCATCCTCGAGCGTCAGGAAGATCACCCCTTTGGCTGTCCCTGGTCTCTGCCGCAGGATCACAAGACCGGCTACCGCCACGCGCGCGCCCTCAGACGGCTCCTCCAACCGGTCCGAGGGCAAACAGGCAGGCGGGCGCGGCCAGTCTCGGTTTGAAACTGCAGGGCGAGCAGGAACAACAAGCATGAGAACAAAAATAGAACAAACAGCAGGAAAGTCCAGACGCGGCGTGATGAGTCGCAAATGAGGCTGGAAAGACCTAAATGCCTTCACTAAGGAAGAATTCGACAATCGAAAAAGGAAGACGCACGCAATGGCAAAGATCACCTATGTCGAGCACAGCGGTACCGAGCATACAGTCGACGTCGCCAACGGGTTGACCGTGATGGAAGGTGCCCGTGACAACAACATCCCGGGCATCGAGGCCGATTGCGGCGGCGCCTGCGCCTGTTCTACCTGCCACGTCTACATCCACCCCGACTGGGTCGAAAAAGTCCCGGCCAAGGATGACATGGAAGAAGACATGCTGGACTTTGCCTACGAGCCCGACCCAGCCCGCTCGCGCCTGACCTGCCAGATCAAGGTTACGGATGAGCTGGACGGTCTTGTTGTGCAAATGCCGGAAAAACAGATCTAATGATCTCAGAAGCGCCGCGTCGGCCCAGTCGCCTTTGGCAACTGACGGCACGCGGCGCGCTGTTGGTGTCGGGTATGTGGCTAGCGGGGCAATCTCCCGCGTTTGCCGAAACGATCACAAGTGCCCGCTTCACAGAGCCCACCACCCGCTATGCTCACGGGGTCTTAGGTGACAACGTCGAATACGGCGCACTCGAAATTACGGTGCCGGGCGACACCTTGGCCATTCGGTTGCCTGCCGACAGGGTTTTTGAGGACCTGGCCCCACGGCTAGTCGACATCGACATGGATGGCACACGCGAAGTCATCGTTGTCGAGTCTCAGGACCAAACGGGCGCTCAACTTGCGGTCTATGACGGTAGCGGAGAGAAAATAGCCGCCACCCCTCACATCGGTACTCGCTTTCGCTGGCTAGCCCCAATTGGCGCAGCTGATCTTGATGGCGACGGCTATGTGGAGATCGCCTATATCGATCGGCCTCATCTGGCTAAAACTCTTCGTATCTGGCGTTTCAAGGAAGGTGAGTTGACCCAGATCACCGCCCTACCCGGCCTGACCAATCATCGTATCGGCGAAGATTTCATAACGGGCGGCATTCGAAATTGCGGCACCGGTCCCGAATTGATCGTCGTCAGTGCAGATTGGAATGACGTTATCAGTGTCAGCCATGACAAGGATTGGACGACGCGGAAGCTGTCCACCTTTACCCGGTCAGCGATGAAACAAGCCCTGAACTGTTCATTTTAAAGCACCCGCAGCCCGCTGATGCGGGCTGCGCGGCCCAAGGCCTGTGGCGTTGCATCTTTGATGCAGCGTCAGGGCGCGGGAGCCCTTGGGCTCAGAGAGCCCGCCAGCCAATATCGCGCCGAAAGAACCCGCCCGGCCAGTCGACACCATCCACCATTTCATAGGCCCGGTCCCGCGCATCCTGTAAGGTATCCCCCCGAGCAGTGACGTTCAGTACACGCCCGCCAGAAGCCAACAGCTGCCCTTCAGCGGTCTTGGTTCCGGCATGAAACACCATATTGGCGCTGTCCTCGGGCAGTCCTGCAAGGCCATTGATCACACTGCCTTTCTCATACGATCCCGGATAACCGTTCGCTGCCATTACAACGGTCAGGGCATGATCGTCTGCCCAGTTAACCTGCGCTTCACCCAACCTACCTTCGGCAGCGGCATGCATCAGGTCCATCGCCTGCGCGCCGAGACGCATCATCAGAACCTGGCATTCCGGATCGCCAAATCGCACGTTGTATTCAACCAGACGGGGCTGCCCGTCTTTGATCATCAGACCAGCATAGAGAACGCCTTGAAACGGCATCCCGCGCCGCTTCATCTCAGCCACGGTCGGCTTGATGATTTCCTCCATCGCACGCGCTTCAATTTCAGCGCTCAGAACCGGGGCTGGTGAATAAGCGCCCATACCACCAGTGTTCAGGCCAGTATCACCCTCTCCAACGCGCTTGTGGTCTTGCGCAGTGCCAACGGACAATATGTCTTCTCCGTCACACAAGACGAATAGAGAAGCTTCTTCGCCCTCCATAAACTCTTCAATGACGACCTCGGCACCAGCGCCACCAAAAGCACCGCCGAACATGTCGTCGATTGCTTCAAGTGCGGTCTGCTCGTCCATCGCCACGATCACCCCTTTGCCTGCAGCCAGACCGTCAGCTTTTACGACAATCGGTGCACCCTGCGATCGAATATAATCTTTGGCAAGTTCAGCTTCGGTGAAACGCGCATACGCCGCCGTTGGGGCACCCGATGCATCGCAAATCTCTTTCGTGAAGCTCTTCGAAGCCTCCAACTGCGCGGCTTCGGCCGACGGACCAAACACCAGCACGCCTGCTTCTCGCAAGCGATCCGCCACTCCAGCGGCCAAAGGTGCCTCGGGGCCGACTATCACGAAATCGATTGCGTTTTCCTCGGCAAAGCTAACAACCGCCCCGCCATTCTCGATATCCAATGCCGCGCAGTCGGCGATCTGAGCGATTCCAGCGTTGCCGGGCGCCACAATCAGACGGTCGCATTTGGGGTTCTGCATCACCGCCCAGGCCAGCGCGTGTTCGCGCCCACCACTGCCGAGAATGAGGATATTCATGAATGCTCTCCGATCTGCTTGGCCTTGCCTTGCGGGCGTTCTAAGCTGGGTGAGCATTTGAAACAAGGCGCTGAAATGTCCGACCTGCTTGATGACCCGATTCCGGGCCAGAATACCCCTGAATACTCTGTTTCAGACATCTCGGGCGAAGTGAAACGAACGCTCGAAGGCGCGTTCGGGCGAATCCGTGTACGCGGTGAAGTCGGGCGCGTGTTCAAGGCGCGCTCGGGACATTTGTATTACGACATCAAGGACGACCGGAATGTGCTGGCCTGCACCACCTGGAAGGGTCAGATCTCAGGCTTATCCGTTGTACCGGAAGAAGGATTGGAAGTCGTCGTTACTGGACGGCTTACGGCCTTTGGGGCGCAATCAAAGTACAACTTGAATGTCGATGAGGTCGCTGTCGCGGGGCAAGGCGCTTTGATGGCGCTGCTCGAAAAGCGCAAGAAACAGCTTGAGGCCGAAGGGCTATTCGCGCCCGAACGTAAAAAGCCACTGCCTTACCTGCCACAGATCGTCGGTGTTGTGACTTCTCCTTCAGGGGCAGTAATCCGCGACATTCTGCATCGCCTGCGGGACCGCTTTCCGCGCAAGGTGTTGGTCTGGCCTGTAGCTGTTCAAGGGGCGAACTGTGCCCCCGAGGTCGCGAACGCGATCAAAGGTTTCAATCAGCTCTCCCCTGGCGGAGCCTTGCCCCGCCCTGACCTGATCATCGTCGCCCGGGGCGGCGGATCAATCGAGGATCTGTGGGGATTCAACGAAGAGATTGTTGCACGGGCCGCTGCAGAGTCAGACATCCCTCTCATTTCAGCCGTTGGGCACGAGACGGACACAACACTCATCGACTTTGTTTCGGACCGCCGAGCCCCGACGCCAACTGCCGCTGCAGAATTGGCTGTTCCCGTTCGAATGGAGCTGTTGGCCTGGACTGGTGAACAAGGTGCACGCCTATCACGTGCGGCGACTGATGCTGTCCAAAGGCGATCACAGCGATTGCGTGACCTTTCCCGAGCCCTACCGCGACCAGACAGCCTGTTAAACAACCCGCGACAACGACTTGATTTAATTGCAGATCGCCTAACACCCGCCTTGGAGCGCGGCGTTCAAAACCGTCGTTTACAAGTCGTCGAAATGTCTGCTCATCTGCGGCCGTCGACCCTGCGCAATCTCGTGACGACAAAGCAAGAGGCCGTGCGGAATCTCTCCTCTCGCTTATCGTTGCGCCCTATCCAGCGAGAAATCGAAGTGCAGCGCCAAAATGTGAACCGATTGGCCGACCGCTTGAACACCGCGCAATCGGCACGGTTGGACCGGGTGCGACAACAGCTCGACTCGACTGATCGTTTGCGGGAAACGCTGAGCTACAAAGCCACATTGCAGCGTGGGTATGCGGTTGTTCGTGCGGATGATCAGGTGCTGACCACTAAGGAACAGGCCTCGAAACACAGCACCTTCCAGATCGAATTTGCGGATGGCAAACTGACTACCGGTCAGTCTTCAACAGCCCGTCCCAGCACCAAGAAGCCACCTCAAAAAGATGCCCCGGATCAAGGATCTCTTTTTTAACACTGGGTTTTTAGACGCCGACGTCCGGCCCATAACAGAGCATCTCTTCGCCGACATCCTCGGCTTCGTAGAGCTCTGTTTGCGCCGGGTCCCCTTCGAATTGCGCAATCAGCCCGGCACCTGATCGGGTGAAAACCCAGCATTGAGGATCAAGCCTGTCCTCATAGATAAAGCAAATCTGGTCATTCCTTTCGTACCAGACACCTTCCTTGCAATTCCCATCCAAGAAAGACCAGATGACCCGGCGATTAGGTAAATATCGCTCGACCCCATAAACCTGTCCCTGGAACCCGTAAAACAGGGTTTTTCCGCGCGTATAGTCGTCGAAATCAGCGCCGGACAAAGCCGTCTGAGACGTTGCCATCTGCGCAGGTAGTAGCAGAAGAATCGCGAGAAACCTTATCATGACCGCATTCTGTCAGATGCCGGTAAACAAGGCCAATCACCAATTTCGCCGGGTAACCTGCCTTAACGTCATCGGTTGAATTAAACAGCTAACCGGTACGATGCTGTTTTCAAAACAGAATAAAGGGATGGATATATGACTACGGCACTCTTCTGGATCGCGGCGGCTTGCGCTCTGGCCTATCTCCCCATGACGCCGCGCCCTGCAAGCACCGTTCGATCCGCCCTGAAAACCGGTTCGGTCGCCCTACTGGCAATAATCGCCTTTCAGAGTGCCGCGCCAATTTTGCTTATCCTAGCGCTTGCTCTCTGTGCTTTGGGTGACGCGCTTTTGTCACGCGAAACAGACAGTACTTTCATGGCGGGAATTGGTGCATTTGCAGCCGGTCATTTGGCTTATGTCGCACTGTTCATGTCGCACCCCAGCAGTGAAACCGCCCTGATTTTGGACAGGCCCGGTTTCTTCTGGTCGTTCATAATTCTTGGCATCATAGCCGCCACCCTGTTGGCGCCGCGAGTGGGTGAGCTCAAGGTTCCCGTTCTTGTGTACATCCCCATCATTCTGGGCATGGGCGTAACCGTGTTGTCCCTGCCCGAAGCAGGATCATTACGTTGGGCTCTGCCAGCGGCATTGGCCTTCATCGTCTCAGACCTCACGTTGGCAACCGAAAAATTCCTGCTTCCATCGGATCATCCCGCTCAAAAGTTTACGCCCTACGTGGTTTGGGTGCTCTACTGGGCTGCTCAAGCCGGTTTCCTGATCGCGTTTGTCTGACCCTTTGCAACTGCCGCAAATCCGCATTAGGTGAGGGGAACACCTGCGGAGACCAAAAATGGCGTTTTTCTCAAAGCTCAAGGACAAGTTGTTCAAATCCTCGTCGCGCCTCGATCAGGGGCTGGAAGCTATCGTCGAAGATGGTGGCGAGGAAACTACTGCGCCGGATCCGGTCATCCCCGAGCCAGAACCGCAGCCTGTACCTGTACCCGAAGTACCGCAGCCTGAACCAGTGCCTCAGCCGGTTGAGACTCCTGAACCCGCGCCAGTTGACCCCAGCCCTGCCCCGACGCCGCCCGAGGTAACGCCATCCAAAGGTGTACTTGGCCGCCTTTTCGGCCGAAGCGATACCAAAACAGCTATACGTCGCACCCTGGATGACGACATGCTGGAACAACTGGAAGAGCTGTTGATCGCCTCTGATATGGGCGTGGACACTGCACTGCGTGTCACGGCGAACATGGCCGAAGGACGGTTCGGCCGCAAATTGTCTACGCAGGAAATCAAACAACTGCTGGCGCAAGAAGTGGCCCGTGTGATGGAGCCGGTCGCCAAACCTCTGCCGATCTATCAGAAACGCCCGCAGGTTGTTCTGGTGGTCGGGGTCAACGGCTCTGGCAAAACAACGACAATCGGCAAGCTCGCAAGTCAGTTCAAAGCCGCCGGAAAAAAGGTGGTGATTGCGGCGGGTGACACGTTTCGTGCTGCCGCCGTGGAACAGCTTCAGGTTTGGGGTGACCGTGCAGGTGTACCGGTTCTGACAGCACCCGAAGGTTCGGACCCTGCCTCTCTGGCCTTTGACGCCCTGACGCGCGCGCAGCAAGATGGCGCCGACCTGCTGATGATTGATACTGCCGGGCGCCTGCAAAACCGGGCTGACTTGATGGAAGAGTTGGCCAAAATCGTCCGCGTCATTCGCAAAGTTGACGAAACCGCCCCTCACAACACTTTGCTGGTTCTGGACGCCACTACCGGACAGAACGCTCTGAGCCAGGTCGAAACGTTCCAGAAGCTGGCCGACGTATCAGGCCTGGTAATGACCAAGCTGGACGGTACCGCCAAAGGTGGCGTGCTGGTGGCGCTGGCCGACAAGTTTGGTTTGCCCATTCATGCCATCGGTGTGGGTGAACAAATCGACGATCTGGCGCCATTTGACCCCGAAGAATTTGCGGCTGCCCTGACCGGACTCGAACCAACCTAATCCAAACATTCTGACCGAGCATCCTCGGCAGGTGTGGGGGTCAGACGCCCCTGCCCGTATCACCCGCGAAAGGTATGCGTCTTGAGCGAATGGCTCATCTCACTTGAAGGCACCGAGGCAGGTCATCAACTGGCCCTAGGGCTTGCACTGATGGCAGCCTTTCTGCACGCGGTGTTCGGAGCGTTGCAAAAAGGCCGTCACGATCCCTGGATGTCGCGCGGTGCCATCGATGCCTGCTATTGCCTGATGGCGGCCCCCTTCGCGCTTTTTGTGGTGCCGTGGCCAGAGCCCTACATGTGGCCCATATTTGCCGTCGTTTGGCTGATCCACATTGTCTACAAAGTTCTGCAGGCGATGGCCTACACCAAGGGTTCTTACACGGTCGTCTATCCCGTTGTTCGAGGCACAGGCCCGCTGTTCACGGTTATTGGCGCGTATTTGCTGTTCGATGAAACCTTTACTGGTATGCAATGGTTTGGCGTCGCAGTGCTGTTGAGCGGTATATTCGGACTGGCTATCTACAACTTTCGCTTTCTTGAAACCAACCGAGAAACACTGGGTGTTGCCCTGGCGCTGGCCGTCGCGACCGGGCTGTTCGTGGCGCTCTATACTACCTATGACGCTTATGGCATCCGGGCGACCGCAGATCCGTTTACCTTTCTGGCCTGGTTCTTCATGATCGATGGCGCCACCCTGCCGATTTATGCGTTTCTACGCTGGCGAGCGATGATCAATCGTCCTGCCCTCGGGCCACTTATGCTGAGGGGCCTTGCTGGCGGTATCATCGCCCCCTTGTCGTTTGGGGCTATCATGCTCGCCACACGCTTGGACAAAGTCGGCGAAGCCGCTGTTCTGCGCGAAACGTCGACTGTGTTTGCCGCACTGATAGGTTGGCTTGTTCTTAAAGAAACTGTTGGCCCACGACGGATTGCTTTAATGGCATTGATTGCATTGGGCGCCGTAATAGTTGAAATGGGCGGGTAAGCAGCAGGAATATCCAATGTCAGGTGAAAAAAAGATCAATCCATTTCTGAAACAGGTGCTGGAGCTTGGCCCTCCGCTGGCCTTCTTCTTTATCTACCTGCGCCTTCGCGACGACAGTTTCCTGATCGGCGGCATTGAGTATTCAGGCTTTATCGTAGCAACTATCATCTTTGTGCCCCTTATGTTGGCTGCAATGGGAATTCTCTGGTTCCTAACCGGCAAGCTAAGCCGCATGCAGATTTTCACCGCTTTCATGGTGATTTTCTTCGGGGGTCTCACCGCATGGTTCAATGACGAGCGGTTCTTCAAGATGAAAACCACGCTGGTTTACGGATTTTTCTCGGTCATTCTGGGCATCGGATTGCTTCAGGGTAAATCGTATCTGGCCTATGTTCTGGACGAGATGCTGCCAATGCGGCACGAGGGTTGGATGATCCTGACACGTCGCTTGTGCGGCTGCTTTGCAGTACTGGCTGTAGCGAACGAACTGGTATGGCGCACGATGTCGACAGACCTATGGGTAAAAATTGAGACCTTTGGATTTCCAATCGCACTCATGGTCTATTTGATGGTGCAGTTCAACATGCTGCAAAGCTACATGGATGACCCTGACCGCCAATAGGCGAACGTTAAACCCACTACTCAACCCAAAGAATATCAGGGAATTGAGTTGTTTAACGGGTAAATTGGCCGAAAAACTGGACAAAAGCCTTGGCTTGGCTCTGAAGCTGTGGAAAGCTGGGACACCACTCAGCAACTGCAGCCGGAGCTCCAACCACTCATGACTGCTTTCCCAGACAGCGGCTTCTTGTCCGAAGCATCCGACCGACTGAAAGCAATGCTTTCTGCCCAGGCGTCCGAAATTCACCTGGAGCGAGGGGACGTTCTATTCGAGCAAGGCGACGAAGGTGATGCGCTCTATGCCATTTTGGAAGGCACACTTGAGGTGTCCTTTCTGGCAATGAGCGGCCGCAAACTATCATTGACGTTGATGAGGCCGGGTGAAGTCTTTGGAGAGATCGCTTTATTCGATAGCGGCCCTCGCACTGCAACAATTGCGGCGGCTGACCCGTCGCGTGTTTTGCGCGTGCGACAGGGCGATGTGATGAACCAGATCCGTAAGCACCCCGACCTGGCCGTCGATATGATCCGCTTGGCCGGCCTGCGAATGCGCTGGATGGGATCGCAACTGAACGAGCAGGTATTCTTACCAATGCCAATCCGGTTGGCGCGCAAACTGTTGCATTTATCCGAATTGCAGGACGATCCAACCATGCGGATCACCCTATCTCAAAGCGAATTGGCCGAATTCGTCGGTGCAACACGTGAGGCTGTGTCCAAAACGATTTCCACCTGGAAACGGGACAACGTCGTCGAAGCTTCACGCGGCGGTTTGATGATTCAGGACTTTGACGCCCTTAGAGAATTAGCTGACTCAGACCTGATTTGATCTCTTGTGACCTGCTTCACATACACCCTACCGCGTTAATCCTATCTTGGTAGGTGTTACCGTAGGAGGTCAGAGAATCATCCCCGATATCTGTCCACTGACCTCTCCCTGTATCAGAGCCACACACCTCCCCGGTGTGTGGCTCGTTTCTTTTCAGATAGCTGAAACGAAAAAGCCGGAGCGAATACTCCGGCTCTTCCACAATTCAGTTCTGATGGCTTATTCGCCTAGGCTTAGCGCCACAAAGCGAGGTTCTCCACCACGACGCACCAGCAGCAGCAAGGATTTGCGACCGGCCTCGCGTGCCTCATCCATACGAGCCTCCAGGTCTTCGATTGAGGTTACCTTTTGCTGGCCCGCCTCTGTAATCAAGTCCCCTGCCCGCAGTCCCTTTGAGAAGGCTTCGGACGCTTCATCGACTTCTGTAACAACCAGCCCCTCGGCATCGGCGTCCAAACCAAGATCTGCACGCATAGCATCGGTGAGCGGCGCGATCGTCAGCCCCAGAACATCTGCGTTTTCTTCCACAGGTGCTTCCGGAGTGGCCTCTTCCCCGTCGTCAGAACGTTCAGCATCTTCGCGACGACCCAGTGTCACCAGCACGGTTTGGGTTCCGCCCTCGCGGTGCACAACAACACGTACCGACTTGCCAACGGTCGTCTCACCAACCTGACGAACCAAGCCACGTGTGTCTTCGACTTCGACGCCATCAAAGCTCAGGATTACGTCCCCGGCGAGCAATCCGGCATCCTTGGCCGGACCATCTGGTACGTCGCTGATCAAAGCGCCTGTGGGTTTGTCCAAGCCCATGGCCTCGGCCATATCCTCGGTAACATCCTGGATGCGCACACCCAGCCAGCCACGGCGGGTCTCACCAAACTCGCGCAGTTGGTCCACAACCTTCACGACCACATTAGATGCCATCGAAAAACCAATCCCGATCGAACCGCCATTGGGTGAGAGGATTGCTGTGTTCACGCCGATAACCTCTCCGTTCATGTTGAACAGCGGTCCGCCAGAGTTACCCCGGTTAATCGCGGCGTCGGTCTGAATGTAGTCGTCGTAAGACCCGCTCAGAGCGCGGTTCCTAGCTGAAACAATGCCAGCCGAGACCGAGAACCCTTGCCCCAGCGGATTTCCCATCGCGATAACCCAATCGCCAACACGCGCCACGTCGCTATCACCGAACTGGACGTATTGCAGAGGCCCCGAAGCTTCGACCTTCAACAAAGCAATGTCGGTTTTCTCGTCCGTACCGATGACCTTTGCCGGCAATTCTTTCTTGGGCTGGCCATCACCTGGGAAAAACTCCACGAGGATTTCATCGGCTTCGGCGATGACGTGATTGTTCGTAACGATGTAGCCATCTTCGGAAATCACGAACCCCGATCCGAGTGCATTGCTTCGGCGCGGTCGGTTGTCGTCATCACCGTTGCGATCTTGAAACTCGCGGAAAAAGTCCTCGAACGGCGAGCCCTCGGGTACGATCCCCTGAGGACCCGTTTGGTTTTCGATCAACGTTGACGTGGTGATGTTAACAACGGCCGGGCTGATCTTTTCGGCCAAGGGCGCCAAACTTTCGCTTCGCGCCTGCGCAGCGACAGTTTGGGCCAGCACAAGTACCATCCCCGCAAAAGCCAGCCACATTAGCCGCATGAAACCAACACTGTCGTCCCGCCGGACGGTAATACTGCGTGCTTGTGCCTGCACTTGGGAACTCCTTGTCGACAATTCTTCTTTCGGCCGCCCCTCGGCAACCTTGCTTAACAACCAATGTAGTCAGTTTACCCAAGCTAGCAACTCGGGATCGCGGGGAAATCACCAGCAATTGAAAGCAATGTATTAAAAGCCGACCTGATATGCGCCCCACAACATTATCAGGCCACTGACAACACATATCAATCCGGCCAGCCGCCGCGCCTGCTCTGGCAGGGATCGCAGCGCCTCAAGCATACGTTCAATAAGCGAAGGGGCCAGCGCATACGCCAGCCCCTCGACAATCAATACCAGCCCAAAGGCCAGAAGGATCATACCCATTATCGGCCAGCCTGACCTGTGGGTGATTTCAAGTAGTTGAAGAACTCAGAGTCCGGGCTCAGCACCATAGAGCTGTTGCCGCCGCCCAGAGCCTGTTCGTACGCAGAAAGCGAGCGGTAGAATTCAAAGAACTCAGGATCAGCACCATAGGCTTCCGCAAAGATCGCGTTACGTTCGGCGTCTGCCTCACCACGGATGATCTCGGCTTCGCGGTTGGCGTCCGATACCAGTTCAACCACTGTTCTGTCTGCCTGAGCACGGATGCGCTGCGCGGCTTCTTTACCACGTGCGCGTTCGTCTGTTGCTTCACGCTCACGTTCGGCCTTCATACGGTCAAACGTTGCTTCAAGGTTTGCCTGCGGCAAGTCAGTTGCCTTAAGGCGCACGTCGATCACGTTAACGCCCAGCGCGCGAGCTTCGGCAATTGCGCTGTTCCGAATGCGCAGCATCAGGGCGGCACGGTCGGAACTAAGGATGTCGCGCGACGACACCGAACCCAGAACTTCGCGGGTTTCCGCGCGAAGGATACGATCCAGTCGATCTTCGGCCACCGGAATACCACCGACACCTACGGCCTGACGGAATTGCTCCAGATCAGAAATCCGGTAACGGGCGAAGGCATCAACCACCAGACGACGATCGTCCAAAGGCGTTACCTCAAGTGGCTGAACGTCGATCGACAAGATACGGTCGTCATAGCGAACGACTTCCTGGATCAGAGGAATCTTAAATGCCAGACCAGGCTCTTCCTTCACAGCGACGACGCGACCGAATTGCAGAACCAACGCGCGTTCACGTTCGTCGACGATGAAGATCGAGGAAAGACCGACAACGCCCAGAATAACGATGAGGATGAGAATAATGGGTGATTTACGCATTAGTTGCTCTCCCCGGATTGATTGCGACGCAGTTCATTCAGGGGAAGATAAGGAACAACCCCCTGCCCTTGTCCGGTCGAGTTTTCGTCAAGGATGATCTTGTCAACATCACCCAGAACCTGCTCCATCCGCTCGAGATACAAGCGTTTGCGAGTCACGTCTGGAGCCTTGGAGTATTCTTCGAGAACCGCGCTAAAGCGGCTGGCCTCACCCTGAGCGCTGTTGATTTGCTGAGCACGATAGGCTTCGGCTTCTTCCAAGACCTGCGCAGCTTCACCACGAGCTTGAGCCAACGCCTGGTTTGCATACGCATCCGCAATGTTCTGCTCGCGGTCGCGTTCCTGTGCCGCGGCCTGAACGTCGCGGAAGGCAGCAATAACGTCCTGCGGCGGGTCAGCCTTGTCAAAGTTGACGCGGATGATGTTCACGCCAGACTCGTAGCTATCCATCGTCGACTGGATCAGTTCCTGCAGGCGGTCTGCGATGACACCGCGATCCCGGTTCAGGATGGGGGCCAGTTCGCTTTGCGCGATGATCTCACGCATGGCCGATTCCGACACCGCACGGATAGTTTGACGCGCGTCGCGAAGATTGAACAGGAATTTGGCGGGGTCATTGATATTCCAAACGACCTGATAGTCGATATCAACCACGTTTTCGTCGCCTGTCAGCATCAGACCATCGTCGGTACCGCGCGCGCCGCCCATGTCTTCGGTCTGTTCGCGAGTGACCGGAAGGACCTCGGCGGTCACAAACGGCCACGGAGCAAAGTTCAGACCCGGATTGCCCACGGCCGAGAACTCACCCAGGAACAGCTCAACAGATTGTTCTTCAGGCTTGACGGTATAGAAGCTGGCCGCGCCCCACAAAACTGCTGCTACCGCAACACCGATCAAAAGCGTGCCCTTGGTAAAGAGAGGGCCACCGCCGCCCTGACCGCCGCCGCTGCCGCCACGACCCGAGCCGCCACGGCCGCCCATCAGGACGCGCAGCTGCTCCTGGCCTTTTTTCATCAGCTCATCGATCTCAGGGATCTGCGGGCCATCGCCTTCGGGGGGCTTGCGCCCATCCCCGTTGTTACCCCGATTTCCTCCACCGCCTGAAGAGCCTCCGCCCCCCCAGGGGCCACCGCTGTTGCCCGCCATATGAATCTATTCCCTTGTGTTGGACCGTGTGATCACGGTTTCCCTTGTAACTTGTGTGCGCGCAGTTGCAAATCAAGCAGTGCGAACAGGTTGCCGCATTGTCACCAGTTCTTCGGCCATTACCGGATGAACGGCGACCGTGCGGTCGAAATCTTCCTTAGTAGCGCCCATCTTTACGGCGATACCGGCCAGTTGGATCATCTCCCCCGCACCCGGAGCGACGATATGACAGCCAAGCACCTTACGGGTGGCCTGGCTGACGATCAGTTTCATTAACACACGCTGCGTTCCACCTGCGAAGGCCTTCTGCATAGGTTTGAACGATGTTGCGTACACCTCAATCGGTTCCTGTGCAGCGGCCTCTTCTTCGCTAAGGCCCACAGTGCCAAATTCCGGCTGCGTAAAGATCGCAGTTGGGATCAGCTCGTGATCTACCGGAGTAGGATTGCCTTTGAACACAGTTTCAACAAAGGCCATCCCCTCGCGGATTGCGACCGGAGTAAGGTTCACACGATCAGTTACATCGCCAATCGCATAGATCGAAGGCACGGCGGTCTGACTGTATTGATCCACCACGATCTCGCCCTTGCGGCCCCGCTCGACGCCTAAACCCTCAAGACCAAGATTGTCTGCGTTCGGCGCACGGCCAGTAGCGTACATGACCACGTCAAACTGATCCTCAGTGCCGTCGGTGGCTTTGACTCGGATCTTGTCACCCTCTTTGGTCATCTCAAGAACGTTAGTGCCCAGACGCACATCGATACCGTTCTGGCGCATCTCTTCGCAGATCAGGCCACGCGCCTCTTCGTCAAACCCACGCAGGATTTGCGCACCGCGATAGAACTGAGTGGTTTTAACGCCCATACCGTTCATGATCCCGGCGAATTCGCTGGCGATGTAACCTCCACCAACGATCAGGATGCTCTCGGGCAGTTTCTCAAGGTGAAAGATCTCATTCGATGTAATGGCCAGTTCCGAGCCCGGGAATTCGGGCACGACCGGACGGCCACCGGTAGCGATCAGGATATGCTTGGCTGTTTTGCGTGTGCCGTCGGCCAGCTCAACCGTATGTGCATCAACGACGGTGGCACGCTGATCAAAGCTCTCGACGCCGTTGTTCTTGAGGATATTGCGATAGATACCTTCCAGCCGGTCGAGTTCTGTCACCAGCTTGTCGTGGAATGTGTTCCAATCCAAAGCGCCAGGCTGAATGTCCCAGCCATAGGCTTGCGCGTCACCGACCATGCCCGAGAACTCACTGGCAAATACCATCAGTTTCTTCGGCACACAGCCCCGAATGACGCAGGTTCCGCCATAACGGTCCTCTTCCGCCAGTGCCACTTTGGCTCCGTTTTCGCCGGCTGCCACACGCGCTGCGCGGACCCCGCCAGAGCCTCCGCCGATGACGAACAGATCATAGTCAAAGCTCATCCTGGGTTCCTTTATTCAGTCTGGCCAAAATTCGTTGTTTATCTGGGGTTGAATGGCACGGTGCCAACCCTTGTCCGTGTAGAAATGCCGCCAAAGTCATAACTATTTCATTTGCTTTGAAACGCGCTCCCGCTCGCCAAGGGGTAAATCAGTCCGCCAAGTCAGAAAAGAGGTTCTCACCACTATCTGCAGGCAGATCCGTTTCCACGGTTCCTTCGTTGATGTCACGCAGTTCAACACGACCATCACCAAATCCGATGACAACCTTGTCACAGATATCGATGAACAGCCCATTTTCGACAACGCCGGGGACTTGGTTGAGCACCAGAGCCAATTGCCTTGCATTACCAATGCGTTGCAGGTGCAGATCCAGAATGTGATTGCCCTCGTCCGTAACAAATGGCGCCTCACCCCTCATGCGCAGAACGGCCGTCGTTCCCAGAACATCCATGGTGTCCAAGGCTTCTTCGATCAACGTGCGCGTTGTCTGCCATCCAAAGGGGATCACCTCGACCGGTAATGGGAACGCGCCGAGTGTCTCAACCTCTTTGCCAGCATCGGCGATCACCACCACTTGGTCGCTGGCCGTGGCCACGATCTTTTCTTGCAAATGCGCGCCGCCACCGCCCTTGATCAGGTTCAGCTCTCCGTCAAATTCGTCAGCACCGTCGATGGTCATGTCCAGCCAACCGGCCTGATCCAATGAGACGACCTCAATCCCGACTTCACGGGCCAGCTGCGCAGTACGAGTAGAAGTTGGAACGCCTTTAACCTTCAGACCTTCTTGCTGCACGCGTTCACCAAGACGACGCACCATCCAGGCGGCAGTTGATCCGGTACCCAGCCCAACGCGCATACCGTCCTGCACCATATCGGCCGCACGCCGAGCAGCGACGCATTTGGCCTTGTCGATGGGTGACATTTCTCCGGTCATGGCAGCGTTCCCCTTTATTGCTGCCGGACTTATACGGAATGCGGAGGACGACTGCGAGAGCGAATACACCGTTTTCCTTAGCAAACATGTGACGAAAATACGCGTTTCCGAAGGGAAACGTCGCAATCGAGGCTTTCGACATTCTGGCTGGGGTATACATAGTTCCTATGAACGCGCCCTACCTTCTACACTATGCCCCCGACAACGCCTCGCTGGTGATCCGGCTGGTTATGGAGGAGATGGGTCTGCCTTATGATACGGCCTTAGTCGATCGTCGCAACAACGCACAGTATGGTGCTGCCTATCGGGCGCTGAACCCGAATGGCCTGATCCCCGTTTTGGAAACCCCGCAAGGTCCGATCTTTGAAACAGCCGCCATTCTGCTGTGGCTGGCGGACTCAAATAAGCGGTTGGCCCCTACCCCTGATAGCCCCGACCGCGCGGCTTTTCTGAAATGGCTGTTCTTTGCATCTAACACTTTGCACGCCGATCTACGCATCCTGTTCTATGCCGAAAAATACATCAACGCAGCCCAAGCAAACACCTTGCGCGACGGTATACGCCCTCGTCTGGCACAACACCTGAAGTTGCTGGACGCAGAGGCTGCAAAGACGCCCAAGTGGTTGAACCCGGATCAACCCTCAGTGCTAACCTACTATCTGGCCTGCCAAATGCGGTGGATGGCGCTGTACCCTTCAAATGCTGATCGCAGCTGGTTCCAGCTGGCGGACACCCCGCACCTGCAGACTATCCTAACCGAGCTCGAAACCCGTCCCGCGACCCAAACTGCTGTCGCGGCAGAGGGGCTGGGGCTTTCACCGTTCACATCTCCGACTTACGCTAACCCTCCAGAAGGCTCAGCTACCTGACATGTTTCTCTCTGTCTTCGATATGTTCAAAGTGGGCATCGGCCCGTCTTCGTCTCACACCATGGGGCCCATGGTCGCCGCTGCCCGGTTCCTTGACATGATGCGCGCGTCTCCATTCGAATTCGCCGGTCTGCGCGGTTCGCTTCATGGGTCGCTGGCCTTTACCGGCGTTGGCCACGCAACCGACCGAGCCACCATTCTTGGGTTGGCTGGATTTGTCCCCGACACCTATGACAACGAAAAAGCAGAGGCGGCACTGGCTGCGATTGCGGAAACACACTCGGTGACCCCCGAAGGGTTGCCGACACTGCATTTCGACCCAAAGGCCGATCTGATCTTTGATTACGAACATCACTTGTCCGGCCACGCCAACGGCATGATCCTTATGGCAACCGACGCTCAGGGCGACGTGATCCTGCGCCAGGTCTTTTATTCGATCGGTGGTGGGTTCGTGCTGACCGAAGAAGAACTAGCCGAGGGCAAGGCCACCGACGAAGGCGCACCAGTCCCCTTCCCCTTCAAATCCGCCGTCGAGATGCTCGACATGGCCAAGGCGAGCGGAAAAAGCATCGCCGAAATGAAACGGGCCAACGAAATCTCGCGCGGCTGCAAGGATAGCCTTGCCAAGGGAACAGCGAGGTTGTGGCAGGTGATGAACGACTGCATCGAGCGCGGTCTAAGCACCGACGGTATCCTCCCAGGCGGTTTGAGCGTGCGTCGCCGTGCCAAAGGCATTCATGACGCGCTGCAAGCGGAACGGGGCATGAACCTGAATGCGCCACACACAATCAACGATTGGATGAGCGTTTACGCGATGGCCGTGAACGAAGAGAATGCTGCTGGTGGACAGGTCGTCACCGCGCCGACCAACGGTGCTGCTGGTGTGCTGCCCGCAGTACTACGCTACTACCTCGATCACGTGCCCGGCGCATCTGAAACACACATCGAAGATTTCCTGCTGACAGCGGCTGCCATCGGCGGGCTGGTCAAGTTCAATGCCTCGATTTCAGGTGCCGAAGCAGGATGCCAGGCAGAAGTCGGCAGCGCGTCGGCCATGGCCGCAGCGGGTTTGTGCGCTGTCATGGGCGGCACACCTGAGCAGGTCGAAAACGCTGCCGAAATCGCATTGGAGCATCACTTGGGCATGACCTGCGACCCCGTCGCCGGACTGGTTCAGGTACCATGTATCGAGCGCAACGGTCTGGGCGCGATCAAGGCAGTGTCTGCAGCATCACTTGCGCTGCGCGGTGACGGGCATCATTTCGTGCCGCTTGACGCCGCAATCGAGACGATGCGCCAAACCGGCCATGACATGCACGAAAAATACAAGGAAACTTCACTGGGCGGTCTGGCGGTGAACGTGCCAAACTGCTGATACCGTCACTCAGGACGGAGATTTGCGGGGGTCGAAATGCAAGGACATTGCCTATGCGGAGCCGTTCGGTTTCAAGTCGATCCACCAGTTCTGTCCTGCGTGACCTGCCATTGCGACAGTTGCAGACGACAATGCGCGGCGCCGATGACGACCTATTTCGGCGTCCGCGACGGACAATGGCGCTGGACCGGCGACGTGCCTAAAACCTTCAACTCCTCCCCCGGAGTAGAACGCAGCTTTTGCCCAAATTGCGGCACACCTATTTCTTTCCGATCGCAATCCATGTCGGATGTAATGCACCTCTATGTTGCGACGCTGGAAGACCCCGAGGCCCTTCAACCCACCCTCCACGTCGCGCATGAAGAAAAGCTGAACTGGGTTAAGCTCTATGACGGGCTGCCCCACTGCATCGGACCGGATTACACAAAAGTTCAACCGTTGCCTTCGGCGCTTTTCAGTGGTTGGAAAAACCCCTAGCGTCCTGCGCATGACACAGGATCGACCAGTATTCGGCATCGTCTTGATGCTTGGTTTTTGCGTGCTTGCACCGATGGGGGATGCAATCGCTAAATTGCTTGGCGAAACAACTCCTCTGGGTCTTTTGGTCTTCGCGCGTTTCGCTGTCCAAGCCGGGGTTTTGGTCCCTTTGGCTTTGCTGAGCAATCGTTCCTTACGTATGCGGGGCCGGGTTCTACGCCTGACATTCGTCAGGACTATCCTGCAAATCATTGGCATTTCAGCGATGTTCACGTCCTTGCAATTTTTACCGCTGGCCGATGCAGTCGCCATCGTCTTTGTTATGCCGTTCATCATGTTGATCCTGGGCAAATACGTGCTGGATGAAGAAGTCGGCCTACGCCGGCTGATCGCCTGCGCTGTTGGGTTTGTTGGAACACTGCTGGTTATTCAACCCAGCTTTGCACAGGTCGGCGCGGCCGCCTTGTTGCCGCTTGTCGTGGCAATTGTGTTTTCGTTTTTCATGCTGGTAACGCGCCAGATCGCCAAAGAGGCTGATCCCATCGCATTGCAGGCTGTGTCCGGCATAGTGGCCTCTGCCCTTCTGCTTCCAGTCCTGTTGATCGGAACGTTCGGAAACGTGTGGGAGCTTTCCCTAGCCTTGCCGAAAGGCGATAGCTTGGTGTTGCTGGTCGCAATTGGCCTTTTGGGAACCGCCGCGCATTTATTCATGACCTGGTCGCTTCGTTATGCGCCCTCGGCGACCCTCGCTCCGATGCAGTATCTTGAAATACCGGCCGCCACCCTCATTGGGTGGTTGATATTTCATGCCTTGCCGAATGGAACAGCGGCCGTTGGTATCGGGATCACCATAGCAGCCGGGCTGTACGTTATTCTGCGTGAGCGGGCCAGCGCTCGGTCTGCTCCGACAGAAACGCCTGCATGACCTGATCGAGTGCGTATCTGGGAACCATCACCAAAAGACCTGGGCCATCCATCACTAGATCAACATCTGCCAATGCGCGGTTGGACGTGCCAACACGACCATCCGGCTCCAGCACCAAATCGTCGATTGGCCATTCTAAACCGCGGCTGCGCCCAATTACGCGCTTAAATGGAAACAATGAAACAACATCGCCGGATGTAAGACTGAATGCGATATGCGGCGGCGCATGAAAGACGATCTCATGCTTCCCTATAAGGATGCACGGACGGTTTTGGTGCTGAACCAGCACGTTAAGAACTGCCAGCTGGTGATCCAATCGCCCACCAAGGAACCCTGCACCTAAGACTATAGGCGCCTCGATATGGCGTAAGGCTTTGTCAAAATCTGTACTGTCCTGTTCCCGGATCGGAAACAAACGCTCGTCCGGGATCAAATTTCGGCACCTATCATCAAGCGAATCAAAATCGCCGATAACCGCATCTGGCATACGCCCCGATTCTATCAGCGGGGCCGCGCCACCATCCGCTGCAACAACCTCACTGACGCGAATCAGCAGCAGATTCAGGTCATCCGCACCGATTTGGCCGCCTCCGACCAGTCCAATTGGCTTTGATGACCGTACAATTGGCACATTTTTTCTAAGATTGATCATTTTTCCCGGATTTGGACACATTGAGACCACAAAATGGTAGGTTCATGCAGAAAGTTTCGAGCCATTGGTGTGCCCGTCGCCGGGTGAGTGGCTCTCGTAGTTTGTAAAGGACGTGCGTCTGATGGTACAGAATAACAAGGTTTTGACCGTATCCTATGGAACCTTCTCGTGCACTTTAGAAGGGTTCGACGATTCCTTCGAGACAATGAAAGCAATTGCAGAGTACTTTCGGGATCTCGCGGCCGACGATCGTTATTTTGGGTCAGAACCTCCGCAGCCAGACTCTGAAATGCTGGCTCGTATCGCTCGTCGTGACGCATCCAGAAAAATCGAAGCAAGCCATAGCGAAGCAGGACTAGTCTTGCGGGCAACCGAAGAACCCACCACCCCGTTGCAGTCCGCCCCCACTGCACCGGATCTGAACATCATAAGCACCCCTACCGCTGCACCTTCCCCCTCGCAGCCGCCACAGACTTTCTTTGCCGAGGCCGAACCCGTCGAAGAAACCCCTGCCCCCGCAGCAGATAGCATCGCCGCCAAACTGCAGCGCATTCGGGCCGTCGTTTCGCATTCCGAGGAAAACTCGGTCATCTACACGGAAGACGAAGAAACTACGCTTATGAAAAGCGCAGCGGGCCCCTCGGACGCAGTCGCAGCCGCATTCGCGGCCGGGTCATTGGAACCGGAAGATCTGGACAGCCCAGCCGTCTCCGAGGCGCCTACTGAAGTCGCAGAGGAACAGGGCGCCGCTCCGCATCATGATCTGCCAACTGCCGAAACATATGCAGAGGACGAAGTCGCGGACGGCGACGATGCCCAAAGTGCCGCGGAAGGCGCAGCGCTTGTTTCTGATCTATTGGCAGAAGAAGAGGCCGAGACCTCTGACGTTCTGTTTTCGGATATCGAAGAGAACGAGCCCGAAGTTGAAGAAACAACGAATATTCTCAGCGAGGAAATCGAAGAGAATGATGATGCCGAGTTTCAACCCGCTGAAGAGGAAATTCAGACCGGTATCCTGACTGAGGAAGACGAGATCGACCTGCTGGACGAGATTTCCGAAGTGGAAAACATTCTGGCAGAACGCGCACCTAAGACATCTGGCACTCTGGACCACGACGTATCGCGTCTGATGGACAAGGCCGGAGAGCAACTGAACGACCCGGACACCAGCAACAAGCGTGAAACCTATTCGCGCCTGCGCGCTGCAGTTGCTGCAACCGAAGCCGAGCGCAGCGATGCCACAGCTGCCGGCAAAGGCGACGAAGGATACCGCAGCGATTTGACCTCGGTGGTCAGCCCCCGCCGCCCTGAGGTTCAAGTGACTAGCGCGCGCCCTGCAAGCGATGCATCTGCGCCCTTGAAGCTGATTGCTGAGCAGCGGATCGACAACCAAGACGAAGAGACCGGACCGGTAACCCCCCGCCGTGTCACGGCGGACGTTGAAGAAGAAGAAACACCCGAAGAAGGCGGCTTCGCCCTGTTCGCGCAAGAGCAAGGCGCACAGTCCTTGCCCGATTTGCTGGAAGCGGCCGCTGCTTATCTTTCCTTCATCGAAGGTCAAGAACAGTTTTCGCGTCCCCAACTGATGAACAAAATCCGCTCGCTCAAGCAGGACGACTTCAACCGAGAAGAAAGCCTGCGCATGTTTGGACAGTTGCTGCGCGACGGGAAAATCGAGAAAGCAGGTGGTGGCCGTTTCGCAGCTTCAACTCAGATCGGGTTCCGTCCAGACGACGAACGTGCCGCTGGCTAATCACTGAAACCTGTACATGACAAATAGTGGGTCGGAGAGTTTCTTCGGCCCATTTCTTTTGCGCAAACTCTCTGAAACTTGCATTTCCTAGGCGCGCTACCCTGATTTCCTATGCTGCAACGCAGAAACGTGGTAGATTGATGCCATCAAACTGGTTCAAATTCATCTTCCGCACGAACAGAGGTCATACCATGTATGAATTGGCAGTTCGGCGTCTCAGAATTTACGACAAGCCGAAAGTCATAAGTCATTTCAATAGCCTGGACGACGAAGCTCTGACATCTAGGTTCGGAGCACCGGTCCCTGCGGCGTTTATTCAGACGTATCTTTCCGGTCTGTTTGACGACGGCGCGCTGGTATTTGGAGCTTTCCCGGATTTCTGCCTGCGCGGCGTTGGAGAACTCCGTCTATTTCCTGACGGTCACAACCAAGTTGCAGAAGCCGCCTTTACCGTTGAAGCCGCATGGCAGGACCGTGGTATCGGAGACGCCCTTCTCTCTCGCATTATCACTGCGGCGCGAAACCGAGGCATACGCGAAGTGCACATGCTTTGTCTGGCAACTAACCAAAAGATGAGGCGTCTCGCGGCCAAGCACGACGCCGAATTGAATATTGTGACCGGTCAGATCGAAGCCACGTTAACTGCGCCGTGGCCTACCCCGTTCAGCGTGGCCGAAGAAATATCAGGAGAGTACCATGCCATCGCCCGCGCGATCCTGAGTTGGCCCTCTCCGGACCAACGTACAGGTTGACCTCACCCAATCGCCGCAAATTAAGTGGCGACTGGGTAGTTCTTTATTCAGAAGGATGGTCTGGGTCTTCTTTGCCGACGCCTTTAAAGACGAATTTGAACGGCAGGGCCCAAACGATACCAAGGGCGATATAAACCAGCAATTCCAGCCAGATAGGTGGGCGATCAAGCCAGTTCACGATTGTAACCACCGCTACAATGTAAACTGGCAAGCCAACCAACAGCAGCACCAGCGACCAGCGGCGGCGCGCTTTGTAGCTGAGGCCAGTTTTCTCTTGCTCTGCCATCAGTCGGCAAACGGGTCGGTCACCAGAATGGTATCGTCCCGCTCCGGGCTTGTGGAAAGAAGTGCGACAGGGCACTCGATCAATTCTTCTACGCGGCGCACGTATTTAATCGCATTTGCAGGCAAGTCCGCCCAGCTACGCGCGCCCTCAGTGGATTCGCTCCACCCCGGCATCTCTTCGTAGATCGGCTTGCAGCGCGCCTGTTGATCGGCTGCTGTCGGCAGGTAATCCAGGCGTTCACCATCCAGTTCGTAGCCAACGCAGATCTTCAACGTCTCGAAACCATCCAAAACGTCAAGCTTGGTCAGAGAAATTCCGTTTACGCCGCTGGTCGCACAAGTCTGGCGCACCAGGCAGGCATCGAACCAGCCACAACGACGCTTACGGCCAGTTACGGTTCCGAATTCGTGCCCACGTGTCCCCAAGCGCAGACCATCGTCGTCGTCAAGCTCGGTTGGGAAAGGCCCCTCACCCACACGAGTGGTGTAGGCCTTGACGATCCCAAGAACGAAATCGATCGAACCGGGCCCGATGCCGACACCAGTGGCGGCCTGACCTGCGATCACGTTCGATGAGGTAACAAACGGATAGGTGCCGAAATCGATGTCCAGCAGTGCACCCTGCGCACCTTCGAACAGAATACGTTTGCCAGCCTTGCGCTTTTCGTTCAGCACTTTCCAAACCGGAGCGGCATACGGCAGAAGCTCGACAGCGATTTCTTTAAGCTGTGCAACCAAGGCATCCCGATCGACAGGCTCGATGCCCAGACCTTTGCGGAGCGGATCGTGGTGCTGCAACGCGCGATCGACACGCGCTTCAAGGGTCGCCTCATCAGCCAGATCAGCAACACGAACCGAGCGACGGCCGACTTTGTCCTCGTAAGCCGGGCCGATACCGCGACCAGTAGTTCCGATTTTAGTGCCTTTGCTCGCAGCTTCTTCGCGCGCGCGGTCCAACTCACCGTGGATCGGCAGGATCAGAGGGGTATTTTCCGCGATCATCAGCGTTTCAGGCGTGATCTCAACGCCCTGTTTACGGATCGACGCGATTTCATTCACCAGATGCCATGGGTCCAGCACAACGCCGTTTCCAATGACGCTGAGCTTGCCGCCACGCACAACGCCCGAAGGCAGTGCGTTCAATTTGTAGACCTCACCATCGATGACCAGCGTGTGACCGGCGTTATGCCCGCCTTGGAAACGCGCGATGACGTCCGCCCGCTCGCTAAGCCAGTCGACAATCTTGCCTTTTCCTTCGTCACCCCACTGGGCGCCGACAACAACCACATTGGCCATATCCGGTCCTTTTGCGCTGAGTTATCAAACCTCGCTCGTATAGCCGGGACAAAGCGCTAGGGGAACCGGTAATTCGCCGCAGATAAACAACCTTGCTGAATGCAGTTCCGATGAGCGTTTTTGGGTGGATTTGATGCCTGCGGTAATCCGACCGAAAGCCTTCGCAAGGGCAATCAGCACCTTGCTAGGATTGGCTTAAACGCACAGGTTCACCATGGGGCGTGGTCAAATAGGCTTGTTCCCATGCCTCTTGGGTTCTTTCAACTTCACCCAGCGCAGCTGCGCCGTTCTCATCCAAAAGCTGTTCCAAGGTTTCTAGCCAAGCGTGAAAGTAGTCGTCTCCACCGTCAAGCTCGCGACTCAAGCCGTGGCGTTTGAGAGTTTCTGAAAACCGCGCTGCCCATTCCGACCAATCGAATCGCCCTGCTTCGTTCAAGGCAACGGTGACCGCGAAAACCTGAGCGTGCCAAGGTTCGGCAAAGACGGGTTCTGGTGCGGAGTGAGAGATGCACGTGGTCATAGCGGCTCCAAATAGCTTTGCCACAAATCCAAAACCACCTCATCCTTGGGGTGTTCCGGTTCTGCCCAAAGCTCTGATGCAGGGAACACGACAGCATATAGAGGTTCGGGCGCCTCACCCAAGCCATGCGCGCTGGAATCCGGCAGGACATGCGTACCGTGTAACTGAAGTATTCGTCCTTTTGCGCCAGCGGCGTACAACGGTAACCTCGTATGCCCCCCGTCCACCAAACGGTTATGCGCTGGACGCAGAGTGCGAACTTCTTGGCCAACTTCGAAGCGAACCGGTACGCTTGACGGCCGGTCGGCAGGCCCCCCCTTTGCAAGAGCCCCAGAGACTGCATCAGCCTTTAGAACTCGAGCAGACAATGGATGCACCATATCTGCATCAACGCCAGTAAGGTCCTCTTTGGTCAGAACACCTTTTTCAACCAAAAGATCTGCCAGACCCGATATCCACTTTTCATAATAGGAAAACCGAGCGTAGTCTTTCGGCGACAACCTCTCGCGGGCGTGGCGCGAAGTGTCGATGTTCCATTGACCTAAAAACCCGGTGGCCAATGTCACCGCCAAAGCGCGCGCGTGCCAATCCTCTGCGAATACCGGAGCGTCCTCGGCTTCGGGCTGAATGGCGTCGTCCCCAAAACGCCCGCCCATATCGTGAACGCGGGTCATGAGGGCACCTTTGCCAAGCCTGTTCCGATCATGCTGTCGCGCGTCACAAGAGCCGCTAGGTCGTCCTCGCTAAGGTCTTCGGTCCCCTTTGGCCGAATTGGCAAAACCAGATAGCGGATTTCGGCCGTAGAATCCCAAACGCGCACAGCAGTCTCACGCGGAAGTTCGACGCCGAATTCAGACAAAACCTTACGCGGTTCACGCACTGCGCGTGCACGATAGGCGTCAGATTTGTACCAACCCGGTGGAATTCCCAACAAAGGCCAAGGATAGCAACTGCACAGGGTGCAAACGACCATATTGTGCTGCTCCGGGGTGTTCTCGACGACAACCATATGCTCACCCTGCCGACCGTAGTAGCCAAGCTCAGCTACAACAGGCGTCGCATCCTCAAGCAACGCCTGTTTGAACGCCGGATCGCTCCACGCCTTGGCTACGACACGCGCTCCATTCTTGGGACCAATCTTGTTCTGATAGGTGTCAATGATCTCATCCAACGCCTCCGGATCGATCAGTCCTTTCCGGGTTAGAATCGTCTCAAGCGCTTTGACTCGTAACGCTGGTTCGGGTGGTAACAGGGCGTGCGGGTGGTCGTGATTATCGTGAGGCATGCGCCGGAGCCTGCGTTAAGATCAACACGTCTGTCCAGTCTCTTTGCTGTGATAACACGCATCACGATGGGTGATGGCAACTCCTCCCTTGCCCCCGCTGGCAAACTTGCATAAGTACCACGCGATACACGCCACGCTGTACAGGACCACCATGGAAAACGTCGTTCTCATCATCCATCTTCTCTTGGCTCTGGGCCTGATCGCCGTTGTCCTTATGCAGCGGTCCGAAGGCGGTGGCCTCGGCATGGGTGGCGGCGGTGGCGGTGCCATGACCGGCCGCGCGGCAGCAACCGCGTTGGGCAAGGTCACTTGGATCCTTGCGGCTTGCTTTATCGTGACCTCAATCACGCTGACCATTCTGGCCGCTCAGAAATCCTCGGGTAGCTCGGTTATCGATCGTTTAGGTGTTCCGGCACCGGCGGCGACCGAGGAAGCCACACCTGCGGTTCCCTCTGCGAATGACCTTCTGCCTCCGACTCAGGGCGACAACGCGCCGCTGATTCCGCAAGCAGACTGATCCACTACACTTAGAAATCTAAAAGAGAGCTGCAACAGCATCTTGCGGTTCTCTTGCGCTATGCGCGCGAATCCTTTATATGTGAAGTCCCGTGATGCAGCGGTTTTTTGAACCGCCGGGCAGTTGGTATTGACGTCTCACGGGAGCAGCCGAAAACATGGCGCGTTTTATTTTCATCACTGGTGGTGTTGTTTCGTCCTTGGGTAAAGGACTGGCTTCGGCGGCTCTTGGCGCGCTGTTGCAGGCCCGGGGATACTCGGTTCGCTTGCGCAAGCTAGACCCCTACCTGAACGTTGACCCTGGCACGATGTCGCCCTTTGAACATGGCGAAGTGTTCGTAACTGACGACGGCGCCGAGACCGATTTGGACCTTGGCCACTACGAACGTTTCACCGGTGTGGCAGCCCGCAAGACCGACTCGGTCAGCTCAGGCCGAATTTACTCTAACGTGCTCGAGAAAGAGCGTCGCGGCGACTACCTCGGCAAAACCATTCAGGTGATCCCCCACGTCACCAACGAGATCAAGGATTTCATCTCGATTGGTGAGGATGAGGTCGATTTCATGCTGTGTGAGATCGGCGGCACTGTGGGTGACATCGAAGGCCTGCCCTTCTTTGAGGCGATCCGTCAGTTCAGCCAGGATAAGCCGCGCGGTCAGTGTATCTTCATGCACCTGACGCTGCTGCCCTACATCAAAGCCTCGGGCGAGTTGAAAACCAAGCCCACCCAGCACTCGGTTAAAGAGCTGCGCTCGATTGGTCTGGCTCCCGACATTCTGGTCTGCCGTTCAGAAGGTCCGATCCCCACCAAGGAACGTGAGAAGCTGGCCCTGTTCTGTAATGTCCGCCCCGACAGCGTTATCGCGGCGCAGGATCTGAGCACCATTTATGACGCTCCGCTGGCCTATCACCGTGAAGGCCTGGACCAAGCGGTTCTCGACGCGTTCCAGATCAGCCCTGCTCCCAAACCAGATCTGGCCAAGTGGGAAGACGTCAGCGACCGCATCCATCACGCCGAAGGAGAAGTTAAGGTCGCCATTGTTGGTAAATACACCCAGCTCGAAGATGCCTATAAGTCGATTGCCGAGGCGCTAACGCACGGCGGCATGGCCAACCGGGTCAAGGTCAAGATCGAGTGGGTCGATGCCGAAGTCTTCGATAACGAAGACGCCGCGCCTTACCTGGAGGGTTTCCACGCTATCTTGGTTCCTGGTGGATTCGGCGAACGTGGCACCGAGGGTAAAATCAAGGCGGCCCAATATGCGCGTGAGCATAAGGTCCCCTACCTTGGTATCTGCCTGGGCATGCAGATGGCAGTGATCGAAGCTGCACGTAACGCAGCCGGGATCACCGAAGCTGGGTCGGAAGAGTTCGATCACGAAGCCGGGAAACGGCGTTTCGAGCCAGTCGTGTATCACCTCAAGGAATGGGTGCAGGGTAACCATAAGGTGGAACGCAAAGTTGGCGACGACAAGGGCGGTACTATGCGCCTGGGTGCCTACAATGCCGTGCTGGCCGAAGGTTCAAAAGTGGCCGAAGTCTACGGCGCGACCCAAATCGAAGAACGCCACCGTCACCGTTATGAGGTGGACATCAAGTACCGGGAAAAGCTGGAAAAGGCCGGCCTGAACTTTTCAGGCATGTCTCCGGATGGGCGACTACCGGAAATCGTAGAATGGTCGGACCACCCTTGGTTCATTGGTGTACAATACCACCCCGAGCTCAAGTCCAAACCTTTTGCCCCACACCCGCTGTTCCGCGATTTTGTGCGCGCCGCAAAGGACAGCTCGCGTTTGGTCTGATAGCAGACCAATCACCCCATTGTGACGGCAGACGCAAAAAAACCTATACGCGTCTGCCGTTTCCACGGTTAACTGTCGAAAATCAGTGACAGGAGACCGCCATGACCAACCAGATCACTCAAGCGGAAGAGTTCGCAGCCCTGCACAAAAAGGGTGAACCGGTCATTCTCTACAACATCTGGGATGCTGGCAGTGCTGGCGCGGTGCGCGATGCAGGCGCCAAAGCTATCGCCACGGGCAGTGCTCCTGTTGCAATGGCTCAAGGGTTCGGTGACGGTCAAAACATCCCCATGGATGCCGCATTGGATAATGCCCGTCGAATCGTCGCGACCGTTGACCTTCCTGTAACGCTCGATTTCGAAGGCGCATACGCCCCGGATGTTCTGGGTGTCGCCGCCAACGTTCAACAGGCGTTGGAGACCGGAGTCGTGGGCTTTAATTTTGAGGATCAGATCGTCGGCACCAGTGATCTGTACGATATCGAAACGCAGGAAGCGCGCGTCCGCGCTATGCGTGAAGGCTGTGATACAGCTGGAATTCCGGCATTTATTAACGCTCGCACCGATATCTTTCTGAAAGCCAAGCCAGAAACCCATGATGATGCGATGCTGGACGAAGCGATCGCTCGGGCCAAAGCCTATGCTGACGCTGGGGCCAGTGGGTTCTTTGCACCCGGACTGAAGGATAAAGCGCTGATTGCCCGGTTGTGCGAATCGACCGATTTGCCGCTTAACATCATTGCCCTACCCGGCACTCCGGACACTGCCACTCTGGCCTCATTAGGTGTTGCGAGGATCAGCTATGGCCCTGTTCCATATCGCCAGATGTTAGGCTGGTTGGAGCAACAAGCGAAACAGGCGTTCGAGGTTGGCTGATAGACGACTTAGCAATTCGCCCTCAGCGTGTTCTTGCCGGACTTTATGCGGGTGAGGATATTTGAGCCTATGACGTGTAGTCCGCGCTTGGCGGACTACAAAATATGGAATATCCTCACGGTATGTTGAAGAAGTTTTTACAGGCTTTTCGCCCGCCGCAGCATGACCACCTGCCCGACCCGGACGCCGAATTGGCACTCGGCGCGCTGATGGTGCGTGTGGCGCAGGCCGATCGGGATTACAAACTTGAGGAAATCAGCCTCATCGACCGTATCCTTGCGCGGCTCTATCAGCACAATGCGATTGAAGCCGCAAAAGTTCGTGCAACTTGTGAAAAACTGCATGCAGCCGCCCCGGAAACCGACACGTTCGGTAAGCTCATCCGGGAAACCACTGACCTTAACGAACGCCTAGCCGCACTGGATGCTTTGTGGGAGGTCGTTCTTGCCGATGGAAACTCTGACGAAGGCGAGATGAAGATCGTCGAAGAAGCGCGCATAGCAATGGGCCTGAGCTTCAATGACAGTCAAACCGCCCGTGAGCGCGTGCAAAGAAGCTTGGAAGAGCGTTAGACCGCATCTATATCTACCAACATGTTCAGTGATTTCCTGTCCCGGCTGACCCAGCCCGCCCCCGACCCGCTTGCCGATGACGACGCCCGTCTTGCTTTGACGTCGCTCCTTGTGCGCATCGCCCGATCCGACAACGACTATGCCGATAGCGAGATGGCCCGAATCGACCGAATTTCGGCCGAGCGTTATGGCTTGTCACCTTTCGAAGCCGCTGCCCTGCGTGCCCGCGCCGAAGATCTGGAGGCAGAAGCCCCCGATACTGTGCGCTTCACCCGAGCGATTAAGGAAGCCGTCGCCTATGACGACCGTCTGGCCGTCGTTCAAGCCATGTGGTCGGTCGCCCTTGCCGACGGTCATCGCACCGGCGAAGAGGATTCGCTGTTGCGCCTCGTGGTAAGCCTTTTGGGTGTCAGTGACGTTGATTCAGCTCTGGCCCGTCAAAAGGCCGCCAAATCGTGATCGCGATGCTGGGCATGTATGACATGCCCGCGCTGCAATCGGCCAATGACCGGTTCTGGAGCTTGATTCGCAAACACTTGAGCTATGGTCCTGAACGCTTGTCCCGGGAGCGCGATGTCTGGGAGATGTGGCAAAGTCCGGATCTTGTCTTCGCCCAAACCTGCGGAATGCCCTATCGCACCCGTTTGCACAGCAAAGTTCAATTGGTTGGTACGCCAGATTATGGTCTGACCGGATGTCCTTCGGGGTATTACCGATCGGTTTTTGTCGCTCGCAATGATGATACCCGCGACCTGCATAGTCTCGCGAACGGGAGCTTCGCCTATAACGAAGCTTTGTCTCAGTCCGGTTGGGCTGCTCCCATGGTCCACTTGTCTCGGCATAGCCGCCTGCCCGAAAGAGTTGTTGAAACTGGTGGCCACGCTTTGTCGGCCCAAGCGGTCGTTGAGAAACGTGCCGATTACGCCTCCTTGGATGCCCTAACTTGGGAACTTCTGAAAACACATTCAAATCTGGGCGTCGAACTACGTGAGGTCGACGTGACCACTCCTACCCCGGCGTTGCCCTACATCACCGCAATCGGGCAAGACGCACCAGAAATTGCCCAGGCCGTCCGCGATGCGATTGACGATCTTTCGGCCGATGACCGGAAATTTCTGCATCTTCGCGGGCTCGTTAACATCCCGGCAGAGAGCTATCTTGCAGTCCCCAATCCGCCGCCGGGCGCGTCTCAACTGATTACTCTCTGATCGTTTTGTAGCAAACGTCCGGTCAATTTGGACGTATCTGGCCCAAACCTTACGATTTGCGCATTGCATTGAACCCAAATTTAAGCCCTATTACCGCACTAACACCAATAACACCTGGACCACCCGTGACAGATTCCACTCCGGTCATCGAAATCAAAAACCTCCACAAAAGTTTCGGCAATCTTGAAGTGCTGAAAGGGGTCGATATTACAGCGAGACGCGGGGATGTCGTATCCCTGATCGGATCGTCCGGCTCGGGCAAATCCACCCTCCTGCGATGCTGCAACCTTTTGGAAGATAGCCAACAGGGCGAAATCCTGTTCAAGGGCGAACCCGTGAGCTGGAACGGCAGTGGCCACAATCGACGCCCGGCAGACCCAAAACAAGTTCTGCGCATTCGCACCAACCTTTCAATGGTCTTCCAGCAGTTTAATCTGTGGGCTCATATGACCATCCTGCAAAATGTGATGGAGGCGCCTGTCACAGTTTTGGGCCGCGACAAAGCGGAAGTTGAGGACAGTGCCCGCAAGTACCTGGAAAAGGTCGGCATTGGTGACAAATGCGATGTCTATCCCGCACAACTGTCCGGAGGTCAGCAACAACGCGCGGCAATTGCCCGTGGATTGTGCATGGAGCCCGAAGCCTTGCTCTTTGATGAACCGACATCAGCCTTGGACCCTGAGTTGGAGCAAGAGGTAATCAAGGTGATCAAGGATCTTGCCGCCGAAGGTCGCACCATGATCATCGTGACCCACGACATGAAAATGGCGGCTGATATCTCAAGCCACGTTGTATTCCTCCATCAAGGCCTGATCGAAGAAGAAGGTCTGCCCGAGGATATTTTCACTACCCCTGAGTCTGCACGGCTTCAGGGTTTTCTCTCCGCCACCAAGGCGGCATAAAATCAAAACAGTACCTAACTGGGGAGTAACCAATGAAGAATCTGATTTTGACCACCGCGGCGCTGGCGTTGACCGCCGGTATCGCTATGGCCGACACAGTCCGCATGGGCACCGAAGGCGCCTACCCTCCGTACAACTTCATCAACGATGCGGGTGAAGTCGATGGGTTCGAGCGCGAACTGGGCGATGAGCTGTGCAAGCGCGCCGAACTGGAGTGCGAGTGGGTCAAAAATGACTGGGATTCGATTATCCCGAACCTGACCTCGGGCAACTACGACACTATCATTGCTGGTATGTCGATCACTGATGAGCGTGACGAAGTCATCGACTTCACCCAAAACTACCTGCCGCCGACCGCTTCGTCGTTTGTTGCTACATCTGACGGTGTTGATCTGGAAGGTGGCGTGATCGCCACTCAGACAGGTACAACTCAGGCTTCTTACGTTGCCAACAGCGGCGCAACCCTGGTTGAATTCGCAACACCGGAAGAAACCATTGCAGCTGTTCGTAACGGTGAAGCTGACGCGGTATTCGCGGACAAGGATTACCTGATGCCGATCGTCGAAGAATCGGGCGGAGAACTTTTGATCGTTGGTGAAGACATCCCTCTGGGTGACGGTGTTGGCATGGGCCTGCGTGAGTCCGACACCGAACTGCGTGGCAAGTTCGACGCCGCCATCGACTCGATGAAAGCAGATGGCAGCCTGAACGCGATGATCAAGAAATGGTTCGGCGAAGACGCCGCCGTCTATAACTAATCCCAAACTGCAGGCCTGCATTCCAATTGAATGCAGGCCTGTTTTCGATCCGGCCTGACCGGTTCGCTTGCCCGCCCGCAAAGGCCCATTTATGTTTTCCTACTGCGCTGATCCCGACACGCTCGGCACAATTCGCTGGTTCTCGTGCTACCTGACCACCGGCGTGCATTTGTCGTTCTATTTGTCGTTCCTTAAGGTTCTCGGACTTTTGGCAGTGACCGCCCCGGTCGCTCTGAGTTTCGGGTTCGCCGGAGCGATGGCTGCGCGGTCACACATCCTGCCGATCAGCTGGCTGGGCAAAGGGTATATCGCCATCGTGCGTGGCGTACCCGATATCGCATTCTTCATGTTTTTCGTCATTGCCCTGGATCAGGCTTTCGAGTGGTTGCGCCATAAAGCGCTGTGCCCGGAGTGGACCGATCCAATCCGTCAGGGCAACGACTTCCTCGTTTGTCAGGCCGCTAAGATGCCATTGGGGACAGCACCGGAATGGGTGCATGAGACCTATGGGTTCTTTCTGGCAATCATCACGTTCTCGATCGTTTTTGGCGCATTTGCTGCAAACGTTCTGTTTGGCGGTATGCGCGCTGTTCCGCATGCACAGCTTGAAACCGCCGAGGCCTATGGCATGACGCGCCGCCAGACCTTCTGGCGCATCCTCGTGCCACAAATGTGGGTTTACGCCCTGCCCGGTCTGTCTAACCTTTGGATGGTACTTATCAAAGCCACGCCGCTTCTGTTCCTTCTGGGTATCGAAGACATCGTCTATTGGGCGCGCGAATTGGGCGGCACCAAGACCTCACGTTTCACCGACTATCCGCATGGTGACTGGCGTATGTGGTACTTCCTCGTGCTTCTGATTTTCTACCTTGCTATGACCCGCGTATCCGAGATCGGTCTTGAGAGACTGATGCGCCGCCTGTCCCACGGTCAGGCCACATCCGGCGGAGAGCTGCTGCGCAAGGAGACCACCGCATGAGCTGCTTGCAAACCATCCAGGATTACGGCCTGCGCTCGATCGGTATCGGTGAACGGCTACTTCCAAAGACCGATTTTACACTGTGCGAGCACTTCACCCTGATCGGTTCGGGGATGATCTGGAACATCTATTTCGGGATCATGGCGATGGTGACTGGGTTTTTCCTGGCCACGGCTGTCGCTGTTGGCAAAGCGTCCAGCAACAAGTGGTTCCGCAAACCCTCGGAGTGGTTCATCTTTCTGTTCCGGGGCTCTCCGCTATTCATCCAGTTCTTCTTTGCCTACTTCTTGTTCCTGTCACTGAAGAAAACCTACCCGATGTTCGACGCCTTCACCTCAGCGTGGCTGGGGGCATTGATTGTCCTCTTCTTCAACACCGCTGCTTACTCGGGTGAAATCTTTTACGGCGCGCTACGTTCGATCCCCAAGGGCGATATCGAGGCCGCTGATGCCTATGGTATGTCTGGTTGGTCGCGTTTCCGCCGGATCATCTGGCCCACAATGCTGCGGCTGGCCTGGCCCGCCTACACCAACGAGGCGATCTTTGTCTTTCAGTCCACTACGCTGGTCTTCTTCTCTGCCTTCCCTGCATGGCAACAGAGAGGGGATGCGCTGTATTACGCCACCTATTTCGCAGATAAGACGTTCAACCCATTCATCCCATATCCGATTCTGGCGTTCTACTTCATCATGCTGACTCTGATTATTGTTGGACTTTTTGGCTTGGTGAACCGGCGCCTTAATCGGCACCTACCAACGGCACAAAAAGCAAAAATGAGGTTCCGCTTGAACCTGGCGCGCTGATGGCAAATCTATTGAGGGCGCCCTGACTACGACAGCACCTCGATGGGTGCAAAAAATACTGTTTAGGAAAGAGCACTCATGATCAGCCTCGTCACTATTGTTTTTTCCGGCGACATGGATCTGCTTCGGTATCAAGCGCGCTCCTTGGCGCTCTTGGTTCGCCCAGAGATTCTTTCTGATATCAACCTGATCATCAACGACGTGAACGAAGAACAGATACGCAGCGCGCTTGAGGACTTGCGCTCGGAATATGGCCCGCACGCATCCAAGGTTCGAATTGTAGGCGGGGATGAGGTTCTGTTGAACGTTCCACGAAAACACCGTCGAAGCCTGCATGAATGGTTGTATGTAGATAACCGCCACCGCCTTCCCTTTGTCTCTGCCGGGGGCTGGCGCGGCGGGAACGGCTATCGAATGCAGCAGGCCCTCAAACTGGCGTCAGCTCGGATCGCGAAATGCGATCGTATGCTTATTCTTGATGGAAAAAATATCTTCCTGCGAGACTTTGAACCTGCCGAGTTCTTCGATGATCAAGACCGGGGCCTGTCCACGTTCCACCCTCCCAAGGCCGATTTCCACCGCGGCTGGTTGAATGAAAGCCTCAAGGTTATGGGACTGGACAAGACTGCCGATGACATCGAAGCCACGACAGGATACGAAACGCCCTACCCCGTAAATCGACAGTTGGTTTTGCGCGTATTGGATGAGGTCGCAGAGTCTCACGGATCAGTTCAGGCATTGTTTGCGTCAAAACAACGCCCAACCGAATTCATGTTGTTGTTTGCTTCGTGCATCCGCAACGAAGGAAATGTTGATCGGTACTTTGGTGAATTCCCTAGCCGGCATCTGGGTATCTGGAAAGAGTACTCTCCGGCATTTATCGACCAAACTATTACCCAAGCGGAAACAAACCCGTCGCCGACTTTCGGCATTCATAGAAAGGCGATTGGACTGCTGAATACCCAGCAACGTCAACGCCTTATTGCTTTATTCGCGTCGCGTGGGCTTGACCTAGAACCGTTGTTTACCGCGGAGTAGGTTTGAAAAGAATGGGTGAGTTACGTTTAGTTGTTCGCCTTAGAAAACCGATTTCCCCAAAACACGCACACACAAAGTAGCAGGACGGCCTGTCAGGCCTTTTTTCTGAACACCCAAGCGATTTAGGGGGTAATGGTACCGCCTCCCTGGCTTGAACAGGGGACCTCTGGATCCACAATCCAGCGCTCTAACCAACTGAGCTAAGGCGGCACTCGTGAGGGGCGATTTACCGAACGCGCCAAAGGAATGCAAGAGGATTAAAGCCGAATTTTCCAGCTTTGTTCGACAAGATCGACACCAAAGGAATTCACTGGTTCGCTATCTAGCAACTCCCAACCATTGGCCCGGTACAGAGCACAAGCTGCGCGGTGGCTTTCATGGGTCCAAAGCCGCATTTCTTCGTATCCAGCGTGGCGCGCAAAGCCCATGCACGTGTCCAGCATTCGCTTCCCCAGCCCCTGCCCCCGTGCTTCTGGAACCAACAGGAACAGGCGTAATTTTGCGGTGCAATCATCCAGCGAAACACAAAAAATGCTGCCTAACCTTTGCCCTGCTCTTTCGGCAATCCACCCCCTCTCGCGCGTTTGGTCGTGGTCGGTAACAAAGTCATTCAAAATACTCTGCACCAAAGCGCCAAAGGACGCATCAAACCCCTCATCGCGGGAGTACAGTTTGTCATGCTGCTCAACCAGCCAAAGCACATCTGCGGCACAAAAAGATCTGATCTGAATGTCGGCCATAGTCTATCTGAACGCAAAGGCGGCTTGATTCTCAACCCTTTGCGCGCTAGCAGGAACGCTCAGTCTCGGAGGCGAAAATGGGCATCAATACCGAACGCGACATTCAGGCGAACCTACAAATCGGACCGACCGATCACGGCATGGTTCGGCTGTTCATCGAGGCAGATGGCGTCGAAATTCCAATGGACTTCGAACCTGAAGAAGCAGAGGAAATTGCAGACGAGATCCGTGCTGCTGCTCAGGCTGCTCGTCTCGTTAAGAGCTAATTTCTTAGATTCGAGGGTCTCGCAAGGCCTGCAATCGACGGGCCGCGTCCGTCGCAAACTTCTGGATGAGTTTCTTCCGCCGTGCTGGCGCGACCTTATCCTCGGGTGCCATGCGCACGATCTCAGCATCATAAGCGTCAGCAATTATCAAACCGGTTTCTTGCGGCAATAGATCGGTTGGAAAGTCAGTATCGACCGCCCAAAAAAAGCGATCACACCATTCCATATAACCCTGCCACTTGGAATCCGACTGATAATCTGCTCGGCTCGATTTACACTCGATCACCCACAACTCACCCTTTGGCCCCAACCCCAACACATCAACACGCAAACCGCGCGCCGGCACAAACTCCTCAATAGAAACAAAACCATGTGCTGTCAGGTGTCGGGAAACACCACGCGCGAGTCTCTGTCCAGGCTGTAGAACCAACGTCATACCCCAAGTGTGAACAATTGGTGAACAAATTGCAAGATCACCAAGGATATTGACATGATACCATTTGGTTTCCTATAAGATGATACCAAATGGTATCTCTTATGGTGTGAAGGATGCAGACACAAACTCAAAACGCCTTTCGTGCGCTTGCCGACCCAACTCGTAGGGAAATCATTCAGATACTGGCAGCAAATGAAATGACGATTGCCCAACTTACTGATCGTTTCGACATGACTCGTGCGGCTGTCAAAAAGCATCTGACGGTGTTGTCGGATGGCGGGCTTATCACTGTAGAAGCACGCGGCCGCGAACGCATAAACCGACTTGAGCCCAAGGGCCTGGCCCCTGTTCTGGATTGGCTCACCTATTTCGACAAGTTCTGGGATGTTCGCCTGAACAACCTGAAGGAAGTTATTGAAAGGAAGGAACAATGACCGAAGCTGTTTTGAGAAAAACGATCTTTTTGAAAGCTGATCCCGAGACGGTTTGGGCCTACCTAACCCAACCCGAGCGGCTGGCCGAATGGTTCCATAAGCCCGAACGCCCACTGACCGAAGGTCAAAAGCTTGAGATGTTTGGAACAACCAGCGGTGACTTACTAATTTGGGGAGATGTACGCGTCGCGCGCCCTCCGAAGTATCTTGAATATACGTTCACCGTCAAACCAATGGGTGACGCTGTCAGCCTTGTAAAATGGACGCTGGAACCCGTTTCAGGTGGAACACGGCTTGAACTACAGCACGAAGGATTACCTCAAGGCGCTGACGCCTTTGGCCTTATCCTGGCGCTGGACAAAGGCTGGGACGAGCACTTTGGCCAGATGCGTTCTGCTTTGCACGAAACAGTTGACGCCTGACCCCTTGTGCAAACCCGCTGCACGCCCTACTTAGTCGCGTGGCGGGTTCTGCCCTTCTTGTGATAGGTAGCATTCTGGTGGCCTTAAGCAATTCCGAGGGGGCTGGCTCTGTTCAGGTCCTGGCCTGATTACCTGGCGCCCACCTGTACATACAGGTCCTCGGGAATCACACCGCACGGTTGACTGGTGGTCCCGCCACATCATCACACTAGCCGCTTAAAATCGGCTGCCTGACAAACGCCTCGTCCGAAAGCGCGAAATCATAGAGTTTTCGGCCCTTCCACTGAGGCATATATTCGTCGTAAAGCAGGTTCTTCTTTTCCGGCCAGGACGGTACTACGAGGTCGGCCTCAGGTAGCCCGATACCGAAATTCATAACCTGAGCATCTTGGTACCTCCGCGCTGCCCTTGCTACCGCATGATGCAATAGAACGTGTTCTATATGGCCATACTCTCCGACGCGATTGTGGGTAATCACGATTGTCGGCCGGTACTGCCGCATGAGGGCAAAAGCAGACCCGCTCAACAACTCATACAAGGGGTGCTTGGCCAAGGGGCGCAATAACTCGGGAGCCCCCCCACTGTTCTTAGGCGGCATTTTGATAAAACGTTGCAGCCTACGATGGTCACTTTCCACAGCAAAGGGAAACTGAACCCTGCGGGCTCCAACCGCATCACAGACACGCTGCATTGCGGCCTCGCGCGTGTTTGTATCGCGGCGGTTCGGCGCCGGCCGGAAAAAGCTGGCTACCGTGACATCGGCCTTGTCCTTCAAATGCGCGAGCGTCGAGCCACAGAAAAGCGTTTCGTCGTCCTGATGGCACACGCAAAGCAAAATCCTTTCATCTTCAAGGCTTTGCAAGCTAATCTCACCGGAAACAACATCGGGGCCGATCGCCAGCACTTCATAATTGGCGCTTTGGACACTCTGAAACCTCGAAGTAGTAATCCGACGAGCTTTGCCCTCGTTCACCATTTCCTCGGAACTGGCACGGACGTGACCATTCTTGTTGTCGCCCTGCATGAGGTAACACCGTCCAGCCAACGCGGGCCACACGGCGTCAACCTCTGCAGCTCTGGTTTTCTTCATGGCGTCCAGATGCATTAAATCAATTGGGCCAAATGGCCGCTCTATCGAAGCCTGGCGTAGGCCATCTACAGCATCCGCCTGGTATAGTTTAACTCGGCCCGGAAACCGGTTTTCCAACCAATCATAAACAATTGGGACATAAATATTCACCGGCGGCCAAGAGGGCCTGAGGCGTTGTGCCAGATCAATACCGATATACGAAAGAGAGGGGTTGGAGTGTAATGCGACCAAGGCTGCATGCCCTCCTGCCACACCGACCTCTGCAAAACACGAGCTGTTCTTAGCCAACATGTGCAATCCACGCCTTTTGGGCTCCATGCCCGGCTCAAGATCACCCATATGAAAATCTTGCTTCATATGGCTGTAACAAACATTCCCGTTGATCGCGACAGGCTCTCCTGCCTGTCTCAACCCGTCCGCAATCGCATTATTAAGGCTAGCGAGATCCTCCCGAAAAGCACGGGACGCAATGACCTCTTCATAGGTGTCGGTATTCACAGACAGAACTCTTTCGATGCCAGTTGAAGTGTTCAACCTGCATCAGACGGCAACATCTGCAGAGATACAAGCGGATTGAAAGTTTAGCGCAATGATCACATCAAAACCCCAAGCGAACTTGAACTTTTTCGGAGTGGAGCCTGTTCTCAGTTGTTTTCAGCTTTGACCGGTACAGGTTCGAAGTTCACAGCCACGGGCGTCCCGCGGCGCGGTCCGCCGGGCTTCTCTGCCATGCTCATGATGGCATAGGCAAATTGAACGCCAGCAAAGACAATTCCATTCATAAACCAGATCATGAGCAACGCGATAAGGCCGATATCAGACCCGGCAATCAAACTGCGCAGGTTGGCGACATTAAGTGCCAATAGCACGCCAACAAACACCGCCGAGATAACAAATCCCCAAACGACTTGAGTGATGTACAAACGGATCAGTTTGGGCATGGTGAACCTCCTTACGCTCTGATATTCAGCTTAGCGCATATCAGTTCGGGGTAAAGGCGTCAGAACGCCTCGGGCTGGGCCTCACGCGCCATGTGATCCAGTACTGCGTTAACGAATTTCGGCTCTTTTCCTTCAGGAAAGAAGGCGCGGGCTACATCAACGAATTCGGTGATTACCACTTTGGGCGGAGTATCGCTTTGGGTTAATTCAGCCCCCGCCGCACGGAAAGCCGCGCGCAGAGTCGGGTCAATGCGCGCGATGGGCCATTTGGCGACCAAAGCGCGGTCAGTCATCTGGTCAATCGGCGCCTGGTAGTTCACGGCGTCTTCAACCAGCTTACGGAACAGACGGATATCGCCGTCCAGCATTTCCTCACCTTCATAGACAGCGCCAAAACGGTGATCCAGAAACTCGTTCACAACCTGCTCGGTCGTCTGGCCCGACTGCTCCATCTGGAACAGCGCCTGCACGGCATACAGCCGCGCTGCGGATTTCATCAGGCGTTTCTGGTTGGCCGGTTTTGGCGCGTCTGTCTGGGTCATGCTGTCGTGGGTCCGTTGCTATCGCCCGCCACAAGGATGGACTCGGACGGTGGCTTAAAGCCAACGCCCTTTTTCGAAGCGCCCCACTTACGGCTGAGTGCGATCAGATGCAAGGCCGCAGCGGCTGCTCCGCCGCCTTTATTCATCTTTTCGGGGTTTGCGCGGACTTCGGCCTGATCGTCATTCTCGACCGTCAGGATGCCGTTGCCAATGAGAAGCCCCTGCAAACCCATCAGCTGGATGGCACGGCTCGAGTCGTTGCAGACGGTTTCATAGTGCGTAGTCTCACCGCGAATGACGCAGCCCAGCGCAACATAGCCGTCGTAGTTACACTGGCGGTCTGCCATAGCGATGGCAGTTGGGATTTCCAGCGCGCCGGGCACTTCGACCACGTCGCAGGTCCCACCAGCGGCTTCGATCTCGGCCTTGGCGCCGGCGACCATGTTGTCGGCGACGGCGCGGTAGAACGGAGCCACAACCAGCAGCAGTTTCACCGGCTTGTCGAAGGTCGGGGTCGGCAGAACGCCGTGTTTGTCTTGTTCAGCCACGATCAGTCTTCCTTGAGAATGGAGCGGGTGCCGACGATGGACAAGCCAAACGCGTCGAGCCCCAGATATACAGTTTCCGGCGAGTCTGTCAGCAGCACCAGCTCCTGAATGCCCATCTTGGAGAGAATCTGCGCTCCCAAGCCGGTTTGCTTGATGGTGCGCGGACCTTCGTCCTCAGCCGCATAGAGCGAATTGCGCGGCTGGCGGAAGAGGCATACGACGCCTCGGCCTTCCGCAGCAATCTTTTCCATCGCCTGGGGCAGTTCGCGAGAAGATTTAGGACCAAGCCCTAGAATGTCCGGTGCTTCATGCAATGCGTGAGTGCGTGTGAGCACCGGCTCTGGCGTGGTGATGTCACCTTTGATCATCACAACGTGTTCGATACCGTGTGTCTGGTCGGTGAACAGGCGCATTTCCCACTCACCACCGTATTCAGAGGTGACGGTCTCTCGCGATGTTTCGACCACAAGGTTGTCATTGCGAGAGCGGTAAGTGATCAGGTCGCTGATCGTTCCGATTTTCATGTCATGGGCTTGGGCGAACTCCACCAAGTCAGGTAGGCGCGCCATAGTTCCATCAGACTTCATGATCTCACAGATCACGCCCGAGGGGTTCAGCCCCGCCAGACGCGAAATATCCACGGCGGCTTCGGTATGCCCGGCACGCACCAGAACTCCGCCCCGCTTCGCACGAAGCGGGAAGACGTGACCCGGAGTGGCAATATGCGCCATCGTGTTTTGCTCGTTGATCGCTGTTGCGACCGTAAGCGCGCGGTCGGCTGCAGAGATACCGGTGGACACGCCCTCACGCGCTTCAATCGAAACTGTAAACGCGGTTTCATGGCGCGAAGAGTTGTTAACAGCCATCATCGGCAGACCCAGAGCATCCACACGCTCAGCCGTCATCGGAAGGCAAATTAATCCGCGTCCGTGGGTGGCCATAAAGTTGATCGCCTCGGCATCCGCAAATTCAGCCGCGATCACCAGATCGCCTTCATTTTCGCGGTCCTCGTGGTCGACCAGGATATACATCCGGCCTTTACGCGCCTCTTCGATGATCTCTTCGATCGGGCTGATCGCGTCGCGCAATTGCGCTTCGACGGGTCCGGGGGTTTCAAAGCTCATGAGGCAGCCTTTCGCAGAGCAGGTTTGAACGGGTGGATAGACCACCACGGGCTCAAAGGCCAGACCGCATACGGCACCGGCCGGTCAGGACGCGACGTTGTAGCGAGTGCTTCAGGACATCTCGGCAAGACGCGCGACATAGCGAGCCAATGTGTCGATCTCAAGGTTCACCTTGTCACCGACTGCAACATAACCCCATGTCGTCACTTCTTTGGTGTGCGGAATGAAGTTGATCCCAAAGTCGCAACCATCCACGTCATTAACTGTCAGAGAGGTTCCGTTTAGGGCGACCGATCCTTTGGATGCAATGAACCGCGCAAGATCCTTGGGCGCGCGCAGGGTAACGCGCGTGCTGTCACCCTCATCAAGCACAGCAACTACTTCGGCTACGCCATCAACGTGCCCCGAAACGATATGTCCGCCCAGTTCGTCGCCAACTTTCAGTGCGCGTTCCAAATTGACGCGTTTACCAAGCTGCCAACTGTCCAGGTTGGTCTTCGACACGGTTTCTGCGCTGATCTGCACATCATACCAATCGTCGCCTAATGCGATCACGGTCAGGCACACACCATCGCTGGCGATTGATGCGCCGATATCAATGCCTGCTGTATCATAGGCCGTTTTGATCCGGGCCCGCAGGTCACCCTGCTGATCCAGTTCGGTGACGGTGCCGATATCGGTGACGATCCCTGTAAACATTCCGCTAACCTTCAGTTCATATCTTGGCCCAGTGTTCACAGCCGAACTAAGCCCAAGCGGCCTGTCGAACAAGCCCCACCTTGCCGTGAAAGGCACAAACAGGCATAAATTCATCAACCAAATAAGAGCAGTTACGATGTCACCCCTCACCCCAGGCCTAAATCGCCGCGTATTCCTGTTTCTGCAGGGACCACACGGGCCGTTTTTCAACGGGTTGGGTCGGATGCTGCGTGCCTCTGGCGCAGAGGTTTGGCGTGTTGGATTCAATGCCGGAGATCAGGCATTCTGGTTCGACAAATCCACTTACATCCCCTTCCTTGGCAAACCGGAAGACTGGCCGGAAAAACTAACCAGCCTAATAGCTGATTTGGGGGTTACGGATATCGTGCTTTATGGCGACACCCGCCCAATTCATGCACGCGCCGTCGACGTCGCCCGAACAAAGGGCATCACTGTTCATGTATTCGAAGAAGGTTACTTGCGTCCTTGGTGGGTAACGTATGAGCGTTTTGGCTCTAACGGAAACTCTCGTTTGATGTCTCTGGACGTCGCCGAGATGCAGCGCGCATTAGATCACCCGCTTACGCAGAGCCCCCCTCCGCCATCGCATTGGGGGGATATGCGACAGCATATTTTCTATGGCGCCGTGTACCACTGGTTTGTGATGTTCTTGAACGGACGATACCGCAACTTCCGACCGCACCGAGCGCTGCCCGTCTCCAAAGAATTCAAGCTGTACTTCAAGCGCTTGGCGTTGATGCCTTTTCATCGCGTACAACGGCGTTGGGCCACCTCCCGCGTTCGCCACTGCGGATTTCCATATCATCTGGCCTTGTTGCAGCTTGGGCATGACAGCTCGGTCCAATCCCATTCCGACTATGACTGCATGTCGGATTTTCTGGAGGACGTGGTCAAAGGTTTCGCGGAAGGCGCACCAGCGCATCATCGCCTAGTTGTGAAAGAGCATCCGCTTGAAAACCACCGCGAACCGTTGCGCGCACGTGTTCGTGAAATAGCGAAAGCACACGGAATCGATGACCGTGTACACTACATACCCGGCGGCAAGCTCGCAAGACTGTTGGACGACGCGAGTTCGGCCGTCACCATAAACTCGACCGCTGGTCAGCAAGTTCTCTGGCGCGGTATCCCGCTGCGCATCTTCGGACGTTCTGTTTATGACAAACCCGAATTCGTCTCGCGGCAGCCGATGGGAGAGTTCTTCTCTGCGCCGATGGCGCCTGATCGCGCAGCATACCAAGGGTATCGACGCTTTTTATTGAAGACCAGCCAAGTGCCCGGTGGGTTCTATTCCCGCAGGGGGCGTCGTCAATTGCTTCGCAGCGTTACTGACATGATGCTGCATTCAAAAGACCCCTATCAGACGGTGTTGACCGGCAACGAGGCGTCAACGCCACAGTTAAGGCTCGTTGAATAGATCACCCCCATAGATGCTAGAACTTGCCAAACGAAACGGATAGTTTGCGGCAAGCAAAAGACCACAACAATACGACTGAGGATAACCAGCAGTGCAGCGCTTTTCGACCCGATGGATTAGAGGGGCATCCCTCATCGCGGCAATTGGCCTTTTGGCCGCGTGCCAACTTCCCAAAGCGGGCCCCAACAAAAGTGAAATACTGGCCGGTTCTGTCGAAAACGGCGGTGACGCCTTTATCGTTGAAGTCGATGATCGTGTCGCCCGTGCAACCTCAGCTGTTCCTCAGTTCGGATTCTCAAACGCCTTTCGTAGTGCCACTAACCTGACAGCAGACACAGTTCGCCCCGGCGATATACTGGGCATGACAATCTGGGAAAATGTAGACGATGGCCTGTTATCCGGCGACGTTGGAGCGGCAACCGTTCTAGATCAGGTTCAGGTCGATAGTGATGGTTTCATTTTCGTTCCTTACGCAGGCCGGATTCGCGCTGCGGGCAATACACCAGAACAATTGCGCCAGTTGATCACCAGCAAGCTCGCCGAACAAACACCCGACCCGCAAGTGCAGGTGCGTCGTACGGCCGGAGATGGATCAACAGTTACGCTGACCGGGGAAATCGGCGCACCGGGCATCTATCCAATCGAGCGTCCTAGCCGCACACTTTCCGGGATGCTTTCAACGGCTGGGGGCGTTGGGCTCGGGTCGGAAATCGCGTTGGTAACACTGATCCGCGGCAATCAACGGGGTACAATCTGGTACGAAGATCTGTTCCGCGATCCCAAACTGGACGTCGCGTTGCGCGGTGGGGACAGGATTCTCGTCGAAGCAGACAGCCGCTCCTATGTCGCGCTTGGCGCGACTGGCGGTCAATCCCGTGTGGCGTTCGACACACAAGACCTGTCAGCACTTGAAGCGTTGGCACAGGTCGGCGGCCTGCTTCCGCTCTCCTCTGATCCGACTGGAATTTTCGTCCTGCGGAGAGAAGAGCAGGACATCGCGCGTTCAGTGATGGGGCGCTCGGACCTACGGGGAGACCAGCGCATGATTTACGTGCTGAACCTCACAGCACCGAACGGTTTGTTCGTCGCCCGAGACTTCGTGATCCGAGATGATGATACGGTTTACGTGACCGAAGCCCCCTATGCACAATGGAGCAAATCTATCTCGCTCATCGCAGGCGGCCTGACCCCGCTTGCGAATGTCACCACATTGACGGGCGGCTGATGCAGACTGGGACAACAGCCGGGTCAGAGCGCGCTCGGCTGTTTGTATACAACGCCGGCTTTCTAACGCAGCGCCGTATTCGGCGCATACTTGAACTAAATGGTTACGGCATTCGCCTCGGTCTTCCGAAAGACGGCGACGTTGTTGGGGTTTGGGGCAACAGCCCAACAGCCCACCGTGGACGATCTATAGCGACCAGATACAACGCCCCCCTTTTAACAATCGAAGACGCCTTTCTCCGCTCGCTCCATCCGGGTCGCAGTGGCGAGCCGCCACTTGGTCTTCTTATCGATCGATCCGGTGTGCATTTTGATCCTGAGCAACGCTCAGATCTTGAGGAATTGTTGAGCACACAACCGCTGGATGATACGTCCCTACTAAACCGCGCACGTTACGGAATCGACCGTTTGCGAGAGCTGCACCTCAGTAAGTACTCTGCTTTTGATACAGATATTGCTCCGCCTGACCCCGGGTATGTTCTGGTGGTCGATCAGGCGCAGGATGATGCTTCCGTAATCGCCAGCGGCGGTGACGCTGCTCGCTTCCGCGAAATGTTGGTCATGGCGCAGGAAGAAAACCCCGGTGCCCGCATTCTGATTAAAACACACCCTGAGACTGCAGCAGGATACCGCGAGGGGTATTTCACAGAACAGGACGTGACCAACCGGGTCTCTTTGATGACCGCTCCGATCAGCCCTTGGGCTTTACTCGACGGGGCAATCGGCGTTTACACTCTTTCCTCCCAACTTGGGTTTGAGGCCATCATGGCCGGTCACAAGCCCAGAGTTTTCGGCCGCCCGTTCTATGCAGGCTGGGGCTTGACGCAGGATGAAGATCACCTGCCCCGTCGGCAGCGCAACCTCACCCGAGCACAGCTGTTTGCCGCCTCAATGATCCTTTACCCCACCTGGTACGATCCCTACCGGCAAAAACTGTGCGAATTCGAAACTGTCCTGGATACTCTAGAGGCCCAAACCCGAGCCTGGCGGCAGGATCATAACGGTTGGACCGCCTCAGGAATGAGATTGTGGAAACGCAAACATCTACAAAAGATGTTTGGCCGCGAGAAAAATATCCGTTTCACCTCAGAACCGCCAAAGCAGCCTGACAGGCCACATATGATTTGGGCCAGCCATGCACGCGACGCTCAAAGCGCTGTTCGACTTGAGGATGGTTTTCTGAGGTCGCGTGGACTGGGTGCCAGTCTCGTACCGCCCCTTTCTTTGGCAACGGACAATATCGGCATTTACTATGACCCAACCCATCCCAGCCAGTTGGAAGAGCTTATCGCCTCTCGCGAAAACCTACGCCCCGACCAGGAAATACGAGCTGAACGTTTGGCAGCTAAGATCGCTGCGACCGGGCTGACCAAGTACAATTTGGGCGGAGAAATTCCTGAACTGCCCACAGGTCACCGCATACTTGTGCCGGGACAGGTCGAGGATGACGCCTCGATCCTGATGGGAACAACAACGGTTCGCACAAATACCGAATTATTAGGCGCCGCGCGAGAAGCGAACCCGAATGCAGTCCTAGTCTATAAGCCACATCCCGATGTCGAAGCAGGTCTACGTGAAGGAGTACTCGAAGATGAGCACCTTGCAGATGTCATAGCAAGCAACTGCGATCCGGCAGCACTCCTGTCACAAGTGCAGGAAGTCTGGACCATGACCTCTTTGTTAGGGTTCGAAGCCTTGCTGCGCGGCGTCAGCGTCACGACGCTAGGCGCGCCCTTTTATGCGGGATGGGGACTGACACAAGACTTGGGCCAAGTCCCGGCACGTCGCGGTGCGCGCCCATCGCTTATGGGATTGGTGCATGCAGCGTTAATCGACTACCCGCGTTATCTGGACCCGCTCACCAACCAACCCTGCCCGGTCGAAGTTGCACTGGACCGGCTCAGCAGCGGGGACGAGACCAAGGGTGGCCTCTCGCTCCGATTGCTGTCGAAAATTCAGGGCGCGTTTGCCACTCACGCCCATTTGTGGCGGCGTTAACGGAACTGCCGGGACCAACGATGAAACACGTCCGGTCCAATGACGCGGGATTCAACGAGATCAAATCGCGGAGCTGAATCCAGCTTCTCCAACCCGAGCGCCCCGATAGCTGACAGTCCTTCGGCACCTATCGTAAGGCCGGCAGTAAAACCGACCAGTTCATCGACCAGATCATCGGCCAGTAACGACGCGGCCAAAGCCGATCCGCCTTCGCAGAACACCCGTGTCAGGCCGGCCTGCCCCAGTTGCTGAAGTAGATCAGCGGCATCAATGTGGTGGTCGCGTAGAACACATGGAATTAACCGTGCACCCAAACCCTCCCAAGCACGCGCGCGCTCGGCATCAGGGGACGGACCATGACAAAGCCATACAGGGATCTTTGACGCTGTGCGCGCTAGTTGCCCCATTAGCGGAATATCGAGGTGGCGAGATACGACCACTCTGACGGGTTGAGCATCAACACCCAGATCGCGCACGGTGAGCGATGGGTCGTCGGCGCGTGCAGTCCCTGCCCCGACCATTACCGCATCATGACGAGCCCGCATGGCATGCACAGCGCGTCGAGCCTTTGGGCCGGTGATCCACTGACTATGCCCTGTGGAGGTGGCGATCCGACCATCAAAACTGCTGGCAAGTTTGAGCGTCACGAATGGGCGCCCTTGTTCGGTTTTTAAAAAGAAACCCGCATGATCCCGCGCAGCTTGTTCCGCCAGAACTCCGGTGGTCACCTCAATGCCCGCCTCTCGCAGCATGGCAAAGCCTTGACCTGCAACACGCGGGTCGCTGTCCTCAATCGCCGAAACAACGCGGGACACGCCAGCTTTTATCAATGCCTCGGCACAAGGTGGCGTTTTCCCGTGATGAGAACACGGTTCTAGCGAAACATACGCCGTCGCTCCGCGCGCGGCTTCTCCGGCTTGGGCCAGCGCTTGGGTTTCTCCGTGTGGACGTCCGCCCGGCTGTGTCCATCCACGACCGACAATCCGGTCGTCGCGCACAATTACGCACCCGACAGCCGGGTTGGGCCAACACGTGCCTTGACCGCGCTGCCCCAGTGACAAGGCCAGCGCCATATATCGCTTATCAGTTTCGCTCACTCGTCCGTCGAAGGCTGCGGCGGGCGCAGTTCGTGGACAAACTCCTCGAAGTCATCGGCCGCCTGGAAATTCTTATACACACTTGCAAAGCGAACATAAGCCACGGTGTCAATCCGCGCCAGAGCTTCCATGACGATCTCACCGATCTTGCTGGACGGGATATCGGTTTCACCCATGCTTTCCAAACGGCGAACGATGCCAGAAATCATCTGATCAATTCGGTCCGGCTCAATCGGACGTTTCTGCATCGATATCCGGATAGAACGTTCGAGCTTGTCCCGGTCGAAGTCTTCTCGTTTGCCGTTGGTCTTAATCACTACAAGATCACGCAGCTGAACGCGTTCATACGTGGTGAAACGCCCCCCACAAGCGGGACAGAACCGGCGTCTGCGGATCGCGACATGATCCTCTGCCGGGCGTGAATCTTTGACCTGAGTGTCGATATTTCCGCAAAACGGGCAGCGCATCCGCCGTCTCCTCGTCCCTTGTTCGGCCTCTTTTTGTAAGCGCTTTGGCTTACTTATCCACAACTATAGGGCAGCCGCTAGGATTTGGGTAGTCGGAAATTTTAACCGCAATATAAAGGGTCAGCCGAAATGGGCAGCGACCTTCCTGTAATGCGGAGCTGAGCGATGCTCGAACAAGTAAACCCCTTGCCAAGTGCCCAAGGCTAATTGCCCGTTTGAAACCGGGACAGACACCGATACCGGCAATAGCGCCGCCTTGATATGAGCTGGCATGTCATCCGGGCCTTCATACGTATGTCGAAGATAAGACATGGAGGGATGATCAGAGGGCGGAACCAGACGCTCAAAAAATGCCCGTAAATCTGTTTGAACCTCAGGATCCGCATTTTCCTGAATGGCCAGCGAACAAGACGTATGTCGAACGAACAGCGTCAGAAGACCATCGCGTTCGACCGAGTTTATCCAGTTGCGAACATCCGAGGTAAACTCATAGAGGCCAGGACCCTGCGTTCGGATTGTAAACTCGGTCTGCATTAGGCGATCAGCTTTCTGTTAATTTAGGAATGGGCGTATATTGCACCTGCCGTTGGCGGATTGAACCGACATACTGTCCCCTGCCTGGAAGCCCGAAGAGAACGAGCGGCTGCTTTGCTGCTGAGCACTTTCTGGAGGTGTGAGTGAAAACTGCACCGCAGTTTTGCGCCCCGTCGCCTCGCTTGGGCCATAACCGCGTTTTACATAGATACGCTGTTGCCAGCCTGCCCCCAGTGTTCTGCGTGCGAAATCAGCAGCTGCGCACCAATATCCATCCACATCCGTGCGCCCCCTTGGGATCACTTCAAACACGGTGTTGCTTAGCGCAACCGTCTGGAAGCCAAAACGAGCGTTTCCAGCCGATGCTGGAACACTCAACAAAAGCGCAGTTAATACTGCGTAAGGCATAACCTGTTTCATAATCATACTCTTTCCTGTTTCGAGGTAAGTATTGACCTAGTTTACATATAAATTTGACAAAGCCGGTTCACGATGAATTCAGGCAGTTCACGTCTGCGCGTGAACAGGCGCCAACCAGCCACGATATCGGATCAATTGCCCAAGCATCGGAATTTTAGCTGACACGTCAAACCTAAACAGACCATCCTTACCTTCCCACTCGGCCGTTGATGACTGAGGCAAAAGAAATCCAGAACATGGAATCCCGAACACGCTAAGCCGCTGGATGTGGATCAAGACTTTGCCGTCAGAAATCTCAGCTTGTAGCCAAAGAGTGACCCAGCGCAGTTTTTCCCGCACATAGCCTGACTTGGGATCAAAAGTCAGACGCGAGCATGTGGTATGCCCGTCAAAGTCCCTCTCCCACGTCCATTCTTGTGTGGTGCGGTTAATCTTGACCGTGACGGCTGTGTCGTCGGCATTTCCCGGGAAGCCGCCCAATCGCAACATCAGATCAACTAAACGTCCCCCACCCCTTTGGACACTGCAACGCCCGCTATAATGACCGGGCACTCCATGCAGAGTCCCTACTGCCGGAGGCAGAACTGTGCCGTCAGGCAGAGATTGCCAGAAGGGATCTGGTTCCATTCAAAACCCCTCGGGCAGAAACCGGGAACGCAAGCCTGCATCCGGGACCATACACACTGCAGTGCGTCCAAAGATTTTATATCGGTTCCGCGCTATTGCGTAATAAAGGGGGTTCTTCACAAACCCAGGCAAGTACCTACACAAAGACAATACCCGCCATCCCCCCGGCAAAGCACGCATTGCTGCAGCAAAGGCGTCCAAACGTTGATAGACCGCTCCGTCAACCACCACCAAGTTTGTTTCAAAATCGTCAGTCAGCAAACCCAATTCGGCGTACATAGCCTGCCCCAAAGGGGATTGCGCTGTAGCGAACTGAAAGCGCTGCGACTTATCCCGTGCGACCATGAAGCGGAAGAAACCGGAACACAGAACACACTCCCCATCAAATACGATGAAATCTTGGTTCTTTGGCATTTCAAAAATGACAGGGTTCGGCATCACATCCGCGTCCGACCATAACAATATACTGCACCCTCTCATCGACACCCAAGCCGGGCAATGCGACAAGAGGCCATCCGGATCTATGCGATTGATTGCAGACGTGCCGGGGAGCCACTGATGTTGGTGCGACATACTTCCTTGGCTCTGGCCTCATCCCCTAAAAGGCACTGACCCGGCAACGAACAGCATCTATGCGATACACACCCACTAGGGCTTGCGCGTTTATGACAAATGTTTTTGATTTCCTGTCAAACAAACTCATTTCATAGCCAAGTTGCGCATAGACTAAACGGTCGCGACCAGGTGCAAGTTCAAGGCAGTTATTGTAGAAAGAACCATGGACGTCGATATCGCCCGCATCCAGTTATTGACCAAAACGCTTGATGAATGGGCGAACGATCCCGATGTGACAGACCGCATTCTCGAAAAATGCGGTCTCAACCGCGAACTGGTTTCACCTCCGGCAAAGACATACAAAGCTTCGCAAGAAGCGCTGTTCGTGCGGTATGCCTGTGATGCACTGGGGGACATTACCTTTGCTGCGAAGGCCGGTTTGCAATTCACGTCCTCTTCAAGCCTGACTGCGTATATCAGTAAGTACTCGCGGGATCTGAAACAGGTCATTGAAAACACGTCCCGTTTTCATGGAATGATCGACCCGGCGATCTATTTCAGCCTGCGTTTTGCCGGCAATTTCGCGACCATTGAGGCTGATTGGAAGGACGCAAGCTACGCTCGATATCACAGACGAACCGAATTCCTTATTTTCGCGGGCCTGTCCCGCATGCGCAGTCTGACCCAATCGAATTTCTACCCGATTGAGATGCGTTTTCAGCACGAAGTGGGTGAAAGCAGTAGATTATTTCAAAAAGCAGCTGGCTTTCCCGTTACCTTCGGAGCCGAGCGGATCGAGATTGTGTTGGCTCCATCTACACTGGACTTACCAGTTCCAACTTATGACTCGAATTTGCGCTCGCACCTACTGGAATACGGAGAGCGCATCCTAGCTGAAGCGACCTCACCCGAACAGAAATTGCGTGCCCAAGTTGAAGGCCTCATCACACGGTCCCTACCCGGTACGATCATTCAAGCGGACGAAGCCGCCTTAAGCCTTGGGATGAGTCCCAGGACTTTTGCACGCCGTCTAAAAGACGAAGGAGCAAGCTATCGTGATATCGTTGAAGACTTAAGGTGCGATCTGGCACAGACTTTTATCACTAACGGCATGCCCCTCGCCGAAATCGCATATTCACTTGGATATGCAGACCAACCAGCATTCTCGACCGCTTTCAAACGCTGGACCGGCCAAGCACCCAGTGCATTTCGCAGCCGGCTGGATTTTCCAATTAAGAATTGAAACCGGTGGCCGGGGGTCATCAGCGGCACAGCCTCGCCCCGGCCTGTCCCATGAGTGGACAGACGAGATATATGCAGGCGACATCTTTACGACTTGTGAGTTCCCGCCAATTTGATTGTCGTTGCGGACAACGTGAACCGGGAAAGAAAAAGGCGCCTCTATTGAGGCGCCTTTGAATTTCATTGATCCAAGAAGGATCGTAGTTTTCGCGACCGGCTGGGATGCTTGAGCTTCCGCAGCGCTTTCGCCTCGATCTGACGGATACGTTCGCGGGTCACGCTGAACTGCTGGCCAACCTCTTCTAGTGTGTGGTCAGTGTTCATACCGATGCCAAAGCGCATCCGTAGAACCCGTTCCTCACGCGGCGTGAGCGAGGCCAGAACCCGTGTCGTGGTTTCCTTGAGGTTTTCCTGAATGGCGCTGTCCAGAGGCAGCACGGCATTCTTGTCCTCGATGAAATCTCCCAGCTGGCTATCTTCTTCGTCGCCAATCGGCGTTTCCAGCGAGATGGGCTCCTTGGCGATTTTCATCACCTTCCGCACCTTCTCAAGCGGCATCTGCAGCTTTTCGGCCAATTCTTCCGGCGTTGGCTCACGACCGATTTCGTGCAGCATCTGACGACCGGTCCGAACCAGCTTGTTGATTGTTTCGATCATGTGCACCGGAATACGAATTGTGCGCGCCTGATCCGCGATCGAGCGTGTGATCGCCTGACGGATCCACCACGTCGCATAAGTCGAGAACTTATAACCTCGGCGGTATTCGAACTTGTCCACCGCCTTCATCAGGCCGATGTTACCTTCCTGAATAAGATCAAGGAATTGCAGGCCACGGTTCGTGTACTTCTTAGCGATCGAAATCACCAGACGCAGGTTGGCTTCGACCATTTCCTTCTTGGCCTGCCGCGCCTCTTTCTCACCCTTTTGAACCTGCTGAACGATGCGGCGGAATTCAGGGATGTCCAGACCCACATATTGACCAACCTGAGCCATGTCGTTGCGCAGTTCTTCGACCTTAGCGGTCGAGCGTTCGATGAACATTTGCCAACCCCGACCCGGCTTTTCGGCCATTTCGGCCAGCCAGTTCGGGTCCAGTTCGCGACCGCGATAGGCGTCAATGAACTCACGACGGTTAATACGAGCTTGGTCGGCCAGTTTCACCATTGAGCTGTCGAGCGACATGATACGGCGGTTGATGCCATAAAGCTGGTCGATCAGTGCTTCGATACGGTTGTTGTGCAGGTGAAGACCGTTCACCAGTTCAACAATCTCGGCGCGCAGCTTCTGATAGGTCTCTTCGTCCTTCTCGCTAAACGATCCATCCTCGTTCAACGTTGCCGAAATCCGGCTGTCCTGCATTTCAGACAACATAGAGAAGTCGGTCGAAATACGTTCCAGCGTGGTCAGAACCTGATCTTTCAGGGCCGCTTCCATTGCCGCAAGCGACATGTTGGCCTGATCGTCTTCGTCATCGTCGTCGTCATTGTTCAGTGGGTTGCCGTCGGCATCCAGCTCGGGGCCGGTGTCTTTGGCGGGTTTGGCAGCCTGAACGTTAGACGTATCAACAACAGGCTCTTCGACGTCGCCGTCTTCGTCCATCTGATTGCCGAAGGTGGCTTCGAGATCGATTACGTCACGCAGTAGAATGTCTTCGGAAAGAAGTTCGTCATGCCAGATGGTAATCGCCTGAAACGTTAGCGGGCTTTCGCAAAGCCCTTGGATCATCGTGTTCCGACCGGCTTCGATCCGCTTGGCGATCGCAATCTCGCCTTCGCGGCTCAGCAGTTCGACACTACCCATTTCACGCAGATACATGCGGACTGGGTCATCGGTGCGATCCAATTTTTCAGTGGCAGCACCTGACAGAGCAACCTCGCGGTTGCTTTCAGTCGTGGTCAGTTCGGTCGAGCCCTTATTCTCTTCCTCTTCGGCCTCTTCATCTTCGATGATGTTGATGCCCATTTCGGACAGCATCGACATAACGTCTTCGATCTGTTCCGAGCTGACCTGATCGGGCGGCAGAACCTGATTGAGCTGGTCGTAGGTGATGTAACCTTTCTCGCGAGCCTCAGCGATCATCTTCTTGACCTGGGCCTGGCTCATGTCCAGCGAGATTTCCTGTTCCTGCTCGTCGGATTTGCGATCTTCGGTCGTGTCTTTGGCGGCCATTCAATGCTCCTGCAGGGATGGGTGATTCGTATGAACCGAATCATTAGCGCGTAGAAGTGATTCGGCTACCCGTTTACCTGTTTTTCTTTTCCAGTGCCTTACGAAAACACCACTTTATCGGCGTTTTCGTTCGAAATTGATACCAGACATGATTGCCTTAAACGCGTCTTTCTCGTCGCGGTTGATTCGCGCACCGTTGTCTGCGATGTCAAAAACGGCCCTATCTTCGTTCTGACTGCGGCTCGTGCGGTTGCGCTCTTCGGCTGCTTGCGCCAGCCGGTAAGTCAGCGCCTCATCGGCCAGATCGGACAGTTCCTCTTCAGCTTCAGCAATCTCAGCATCTAACCCCCGGAGCGCTTTGATCTTTGCGAGTTCCTCGGCCAGCGTCATCTCGGCCTTTTCAACGTCGCCTGGTTTGTACACACAGGGGATAATTGCGACATGGCGAAGCGCCAGCAGGTTTTCAAGGGGCTCATGCCCCAAAGTTTCGACGATATGGTCCTTTAAGTTTTCTGGATCATCAATCGCGTGCCGCAAAATCGCCTGACGCAACGCGGCATGATCGGGATCATGACAATCCATTTCTTCCAGTTGATGCTCAAATTGCACAACAACCATTGGATTGAGAATTGCTATGGCAAGGATCGCCGCCTCTCGCAGTTGGATGTCGGCGTTTTCGGATGAAGCCAGGAAAGAGGCGCGCGCGCCCGGTGTCGCGTTAGGCTTGGGCTGCCATTTGCCCCGCGGTTGCCATTGACGGTTCTGAGGCTGACGCTGCGGTCGAAAGAGTTGCCAACGCAGGTCTTTGATCTCTTGCCCATAATGCGCGCGGATCGAAGGATCGCGGATCAACTTGATCTTTTCTCGCAGGGATTTGTCCAAGGCGGCCTTACGCTCGGGGCTGTCGAACACAATACCCTCTGTCTCTCGCTGCCACAGCAGTTTAACCATTGGCATGGCGCCCTCAAGAACCTCCTGAACAGCTCCTGCCCCTTCGGCGCGAAGCAGGTCGTCAGGGTCTTTGCCCTCAGGCATCAGAGCAAAGCGCAGGGATTTTCCAGCCTCTAGCAACGGCAAGGCCAAATCTACGGCGCGCATCGCGGCCCGTAGGCCGGCGGTGTCGCCATCCAGTGCGATGATCGGTTCATCCGAGATACGCCAGAGCAGTTGTAGCTGATGTTCGGTAATCGCAGTGCCCAAGGGCGCGACAGAGGCACCGAACCCGGCCTCGGCCAGCGCGATCACATCCATGTAACCTTCCGCCACAATCAGCGGCTGCCCCTTGCCCGCAGCTTGACGCGCAGGCCCTTGGTTGTAGAGGCTTCGGCCTTTATCAAACAACTCAGTCTCGGGCGAATTCAAATACTTGGCATTATCATTCGGATCCATCGCCCTGCCGCCAAAGGCGATACACCGCCCACGCGGGTCGCGGATCGGAAACATGATCCGATTGCGGAAAGTGTCATAGGGCTTTTTACCTTTGTTCGAGGGCTTGGCCAAACCGGCCCCAAGGATCAAATCCTCAGCTACATTTTTGCCGCGCAGATGATCCCATAGGGCCTGCCAGCCATCCGGGGCAAAGCCAATTTCCCACCGCTCCAACGCTTGCGCATTCAATCCCCGGCGGGCCAGGTAGTCGCGAGCGGCGCCACCGGCCCCAGTCTTGAGTTGCAGGCGAAAGAACTGCACCGCCTGCTCCATGACCACGGCCAGCTGCGCACGTCGATCTTGTTTCTCTTGCGCTTTCGGGTCACGCGCTGGCATCGGCATACCGGCCTCGCGCGCGAGAATCTCAACTGCTTCCATGAACGAGACATTCTCGGTCTCTTTCACAAAGTTGATTGCGTCGCCTTTAGCATGGCAACCGAAGCAATAGTAGAACCCCTTCTGGTCATCGACATGGAAGGACGCGGTCTTTTCATGGTGAAACGGGCACGGGGCCCACATGTCACCCTTGCCCTGATTGGACTTTCGCTGGTCCCACATGACTTTGCGCCCAACGACCTGAGACAGACTCAGGCGGGTACGTAGTTCATCAAGAAATCCGGGGGGCAGTGACATGGGTCAAACCTGACAGAAATGAAAACGCGCGCCAAGGGGATGACGCGCGGTTGTCCACAAGGAATTCGGCATCCTGTGGATTATTGCTGCAGGCACAGCTCCAACCAGGCTGCACCCAAGTCCTTTTTACGGACATCGCGCATCTTTTGTTCGTAGACCCAAGGCGTGATCAGCGGGATGGCATTGTTATAGTTTTCCGGCCATGTCGGGCCACTATCAGCCACTGCCTGCGGCACGTCGCGCTCTTTGACCTTGTCCAAACGCGCCTTCTGGATCGCTGCAACAACGTCAGCCTGATATTTGCAGCTTTGCTCTTTGGTTTCCTCAGCAGCCAGAGGCGTGGCCAATACAACGGCCGCAATGGCGATACGCAACATGGGGGTCTCCCGGATTCGTTTCAGTCGCGGCAGCTTACTCGCATGAAGGCTTGGCCGCCAATCTCCATTTAGAGGGAAGACACTTTAACTCTGCGGAGCAAGCCGGCTAAAACCGCCCTGCTCCGCAGATTGTTGGTCATAGACCCTTAGCGCGATAGCTTTTCGAAACGCGGTCGATGGCCACGATGTAGGCCGCTGTACGCAAATCCTCGACATCGTCACGGCTGTGCCAAACCTCACGCATGGACTGATAGGCAATGCGCATGGTGTCATCCAAGCCGGACCGTACCAGTTCCAACTCGTCAGCACCCCTGAGGTATTTGGCCTTAAAGTCCGGAGACATAGACCATGCATCGCCCAAGTAGCGATCCAACCGCTCCAGTTCGCTGACGATCAGTTCATGCCGCGCCTCTTCCTGACGGCGTTGCATTCGGCCAAAGCGGATGTGGCTGAGGTTTTTGACCCACTCAAAGTAAGAAACCGTCACACCACCTGCGTTTGCATACATATCAGGAATGATAACGGTGCCTTTCTTGCGCAGGATCTCGTCCGCTCCAGCGGTAACAGGACCGTTGGCTGCCTCGATGATCAAAGGCGCTTTGATCCGATCGGCGTTGGTCAGATTGATCACGCCTTCCAGCGCAGCAGGGATCAGAATGTCACAATCTGCTTCAAGGACCTCAGCCCCCTCAGCCGAATGCGTCGCATCTGGGTAGTTGCTCACACCGCCATGCTTCACGATCCATTGGCGCACGGATTCAACGTCTATCCCATCGGGATTATACAGCGCTCCGTCCCACTCAATGATACCTACGATCCGAGAACCGTCCTCCTCACTCAGGAATTTGGCCGCATGGTACCCCACGTTACCTAACCCCTGTACGATGACGCGCTTGCCTTCCAGTTTGCCCGAGAGGTTCGCCATCTGCACGTCTTCGGGGTGCCGGAAGAACTCACGCAAAGCGTATTGAATGCCACGCCCAGTTGCCTCGACACGCCCAGAAATGCCCCCGGCGTTCAGCGGCTTGCCCGTCACACTGGCACGCGCATTGATATCGGTGGTGTTCATTCGTGCATACTGGTCAGCCATCCAAGCCATCTCACGCTCGCCCGTTCCCATATCCGGAGCGGGCACGTTCTGAGAAGGATTGATCAGATCGCGTTTCGCCAATTCATAAGCAAAACGGCGTGTTATCTGCTCTAGCTCATGCTCTTCGTACTGCCGTGGATCTATGCAAAGCCCGCCCTTGGATCCACCGAAAGGAGTTTCCACGAGAGCGCATTTGTAAGTCATCAGCGCAGCGAGCGCTTCAACTTCATCCTGATTCACAGCCAAAGCGTACCGAATCCCGCCCTTCACCGGCTCCATATGCTCGGAGTGAACCGAACGATAACCAGTAAACGTATGAATTTCGCCGCGCAGCCGAACTCCGAACCGCACTGTGTAGGTGGCGTTGCAGACTCGGATTTTCTCTTCCAGCCCCGGTGGCAGGTCCATCAAGGACGCCGCCCTGTTAAACATAAGATCTACACTTTCGCGAAAGCTGGGTTCTCTTGTGGCCGTCATTTAAACCTCCGTGCCAACGAACGACTTGCGTTCTGACGTTTTGTCGCACCCTACGGGTAAACGATCAATAATTAAGCAAAAATAAAATTCAAAAAGTCTCCAGAACTGTCGATTTGCTCCTGAGTCGAATGGCCCCTGAGTCGATTTCTCCGAAGCTCCCAATCGATTGTAGCGCATACAGGAACAGATGTGCCGTCCCGGGCCAATTATCTCTTAAATATACAAAAAGAAGCAAAAAGCGCGACGATCCTGCCTAAATCCCGCCACGATTTGAAGCTAACTTCCCATTGTTAACTTTTCGTTAATATTGCCTTAGCAGTTTTTTGGATCCCTGCTCAGCGAGGTCATCATGATGTTTACGCGCGTACTATTAAGTGGCACTAAAAGAATTGAGGACAGCGCGAAAATGTCCCAACGGTTCGCCACAGATGAAGATGGGAATTTCACGGTCTTCGTGTTGCTCGGCTTTCTCATTATGCTTGCGACAGCCGGTATCGGCGTCGATATTATGAACTTTGAGCGGGACAGAGCGAACCTTCAGGCCACTTTGGACCGAGCTGTGCTTGCAGCGGCTGACCTTGATCAAACACTCCCCGCAAAGGACGTGGTCAACTCTTACCTAGAAAAAGCAGGTCTCGCGGGGAAACTCTCTGACAACCCCGGCGACTTTGTAGTCGAAGAGGGCATCGGGTCGAAGCGCGTATCTGCGAAAGCCAAGGTGGACGTGCCCACTCACTTTATGTCGTTCGCAGGCGTTCCGTCGTTGACTGCCAACGTTGCTAGTGCGGCGGAAGAAGCCATTGGCTCTGTCGAAATCTCTCTGGTTTTGGATATGTCGGGCTCTATGGGACGTCAGTCAGCTACTGAAGGTAAAACCAAGATTGAGGTTCTGCAGGAAGCGGCGAAAACCTTTGTCACGACGATGATCAACAAAGAGAATGCCGACAAGATCTCAATGTCGATCATCCCCTATGCAACGCAGGTGAACGCTGGTGCAGACATTCTGGACAAGTTCACCAACGTCACGTCAGAGCATGACTACTCGCACTGCGTGAACTTTGTGGGATCCGACTTCAATACAGCCGCTTTGGCGACATCTTCGAGCTTGCAGAGAACCGCACATTTTGACCGCTACGCACCGCGTTATTTCCCCAATTACTCAGATGCTTGGGATGAAAACCGGTATCCAACTTGCCCAGTTCGTAGCGGTAGTGAAATCACTGCTGTAACCGATGACGTTGATGTTCTGTTTGAGCAGATCGAAGCGTTGAGCGCGCAGGGCAACACATCGATCGATATCGGAATGAAATGGGGTTCAGCTATGCTTGACCCGACATTCCGGCCCGTTGTTAACCAATTGTCAAAGCAGTTGGTGGCACCGGACTCGACAAAGACAATTGTCCCAACCAAATTCAGCGCCCGCCCTATGGATTATGAGGCCGACGTGGTGAAGGTGGTCATCGTCATGACCGATGGTCAGAACACCAGCCAGTACCGCCTGAAATCGTCTTACCGCAGCGGCAACTCGGGTGTCTGGTATAATGCTGACTATGACGATGGATACGGCGGAAAGGGTGAGTACAGTGTTCGTCTGTCAACCAGCCCGCCCTTGTACTATTGGAGCCGTCAAGGCGTCTACAGAGACCATGCCTACGGTTCTGCGGACTGGGAAGATGGAACAGCGGCTCGTCTGACCTACCCGGAACTCTTCAACCAGGTGTCTTTGGCTTGGAACGCGCAGTTCAACTACGCCTGGCAGGATAACAACATCAACACGTGGTATTATAATGCGTACAACTGGGTTGGTTCTTCCACAAAGGACACGCGCACCTCTAACGCTTGTACTGCGACCAAAAACAAAGGCGTAATCGTTTATGGCATCGCGTTCGAAGCGCCTGAGCATGGCTTGAACACGATTAAAGACTGCGCAAGTTCAGCCAGCCATGTGTATGCCGTGAACGCGGATGGTGCACTCGATGGCGGATTGGGCAGAGAGCCAATCACTCTGGAAGAGGCTTTTGTATCTATCGCATCGTCCATCAAGAGACTGAGGCTGACGCAATGATCCTCAAGACTTTGGGTAAATTGGCGCGGTTCAGGCGTACGGAAGATGGTATCGCGACCGTTGAGTTCGTGATCATCTTTCCCGTCTACATGTTCTTTATTCTGAGCACGGTCGAGTACTCGCTGGTTACAATGCAGCAGGCGATGCTCGATCACTCAATGGATAGGACTGTACGCGAAATTCGCCTGGGAACCGGCACCGCCCCTACCCATGACGAAATCAAAGAATCCATTTGCGCCAAGTCCGGTATGATCAGGGATTGCTCGGACAGCCTCCAGCTGGAAATGATCATTCAGAATCCGCGCGCTGGTGTTACCCTGCCAGCTGTTGCCGACTGCACAGACACTTCCGAAGAGGTGAAACCTGTTCGCGAGTTCTCAAACGGCGGGGCTAATGCCCTGATGATCCTGCGCGCATGCGCGATGGTCGATCCGGTATTTCCGACATCATCCTTTGGCCGCGCGCTGGCTGACGACACCGGTAAGATCAAACTGACCGTGACGACAGCCTTTGTTCAGGAGCCGTAAAGCAATGCGACTTTTCAAAAATATCCGACGTCGCGCCAGTTCTTATTCGCGTAACGAAAGCGGTTTGCTTTCGGTGGACGCCATCATCATTTTCCCGATGGTGGTGTGGTTCATCACTTCAACGTTTACGTTCTTCGACGGTTTCCGCCAAAGTGCTTCGAACCTGAAAGCTGCGTATACAATCGGTGACTTGATCTCGCGTGAGACGGAAACCGTGACGGATGCGTATGTCGAGTCCATGCATGAGCTCATGGTAAGAATGGTCGACAATGGCTCCAAAATGAACCTGCGCGTGACGTTCATTCGTTTTGACGAAGAAGACGACCGTCACTATGTCCGCTGGTCGTCCAAATGTGGGTACGAAGGTCAGGACATCTGGAAAGATAGCAACATCGAGCTTCTGGAGGATTTCCTTCCCCCGATGCCCGACCAAGACACCCTGATCCTAGTCGAGACGTCCAACCCGTATGTTCCCCTGTTCAGCACGCCTTTGTTCAAAACGAGCTGGGTTGCGAGGGACCGTACCTTTAAGAACTTTGTGTTCACCCGGCCGCGTTTCACTACTGAGATCGACGGGATCGTTTCGGCTAACGCCTGTTAGCAATCAGCGCAGAAAGAACTTCTGACATAAACTTGTTTTCGGCGGCTGCTGTCATGCCGCCGATACCAATCCGTCGCCCCATCCGCCACCACAGCCCGGGCGACCAAGTGTAAGCTCCTTTGGTTCGTGTCTTCACCAAGAACCCGCTCGAAGGTTTGAACGCAAACACGCCCCGATCGATCGCTTCGATGTCCTGAACATTGGCGATCACTTCCCCTCCCCCAGTTCTGAGTTCGGTTTCAGTGAGTTCGATCCAATCGCTAGTGGCATTCCACATCCGATAGGCAAGCCAGAAAGCTGCGGCACCCACGAGTAACAGAAACACAACCCATTGCGGCTCTGGCGGCTGAGCCAACGCAACCAAAACAGACATCGCCCCGACGACGCCTAACATCACTACACCGATCCAACGTCGGCCAGACGAAGTCTTAATGGTTGCCAGAACTTCTTGTTGCATTGGTACCCCTGCCCTTTTCGACAGGGTTTAGCCTCTTTTCCGGCGGAAAGACAGAGCCCCGGTTACTGAGATATTTCGCACATTCGACGTTCATTGATGCAAATTGACTGCGCACACGCACAGCTTAATTCTATTCCAAAGCATCAGGAGGCTACGATGTCCCTTAGACCTACTTTGGAAACTCGCAAATCTGTGCCGACCGTAGAGGGCGCCGGCGTCAAATTACATAGGGCGTTCGGGTTTCAGGATCCCTCTGAGTTGGATCCGTTTCTTCTGTTCGACGACTTTCGCAATGAACGTCCACAGGATTATCAAGCAGGCTTTCCTTGGCACCCGCACCGAGGGATCGAAACTATCACTTATGTGCTGGCCGGAACGGTCGAGCATTCGGATTCACTGGGAAATAGCGGCACCTTGGGTGCAGGAGACGTCCAATGGATGACTGCCGGATCTGGCATCCTGCACCAAGAGATGCCGCACGGAAACCAGTCAGGTCAAATGCACGGGTTTCAATTGTGGGGTAACTTGCCTTCCGATCAGAAAATGACAGCTCCGCGGTATCAGGATGTCCAAAGCAAAGACATTCCGGAAATCATTGATGACGACGGAACCACTGTGCGCGTGATCGTAGGTGAATTCTGGGGCAAAACCGGTCCGGTGGACGGTATAGCGGCCGACCCGCAATATCTGGATGTTCAAATTCCGGCCGGCGTCCGAAAAACCATTCGCATCGATACATATCGCCGCGCATTTGCCTATGTTTTCGAAGGTGAGGCGGCATTTGCCGATGCGTCTCAACCGACTGGCGTCCTTTTAGAAAAGGAAGTCGCAGGACAGGAGCTCAATATCCGGGATATGTCGGGTGATCGAACTCTTATTCGCTTTGGGACAGGAGACGAGATAACCGTTCAAGCTGGCCCGGAGGGTGTTCGTTTCTTGCTGATTTCAGGAGCGCCAATAGATGAACCGGTGGCATGGCACGGTCCCATCGTCATGAACACGCGCGCTGAACTTGAGCAAGCCTTTCGCGAATTACGCAATGGGACGTTCATCCAACCATCGCGTTAAATCCCTCTGATCCGCCCTGTCAGGGCGGATCAGGCCGTTACAGCGCGATGAACCATATCCCAATAGACCTGCTCAACCTCATCCAAAGACAGCCTGCCACCCGAGCGGTACCAGGTCATCACACCGTTCAACATCGCAATGACAGCCAGCGTGGCAATTTTGGTATCCGCAATGTTAAACACGCCTATCTCGTGTCCATCGCGCAGTATTGCTTCAAGAGAGTTCTCATACTTCCCGCGCAATACTTCTATTTCCTTGAAGTTTTCGGGCGAGAGATTGCGAAGCTCCATATAGGCGATGAATACTTCGTCGGGGCGCTCCATATGAAAGCGAATGTGAAATCCGACAAACTGGCGTAACGCTTCCGAGACGTCTTTGGGCTTTTCCAGTTTAGAATATGCAGCCAACAGATCCTGCATGTGTTCATTCATCAAACGAAACAAAAGGCTCTGCTTGTCTGGTGTGTAGTTATACAAAGCGCCTGCCTGAACGCCTACTTCGGCCGCTATCTGACGCATCGACACGGCCGCATAACCATGACGAGCGAACAGAGCCAATGCCGCAGAGCGTATGCGTGGGCCGGTGATGTCGGAATGAGAACCCTGAGTACGTGCCATTTGCCCACCGTATCTGAACGTTTGTTCAGATAGAACCCCGCTTGAACCAAAGGTGTAAAAGGTGCATCACAGTATCGATTGACCATGAAAGGGTTCTGCATGAAGCCCCTGCCTTTGCTGATCCTGCTTCTTGCCTGCACGGCATGCGCTGATTTCCCGGAATTGGAGGGACGTGAACAGCCCGACGTGAAATCCGCGCGCTATCCAAAGCTTATTCCTTTGCAAGAAGCACTTGGCCCGCCAGCCGATCCAGTGAACGAAGCTGCAGAGGTTGAAGAAGATCTTCTTGCACGCCGCGAAGAGCTGCAAAAGAAAGCAGAGAAACTCCAGCAAGCTGAAATCAACTGACGACTTGCAAATCGACGGCCTGTCAAGCGCCGCGACGCATTGCACCCACGCGCTGAACCCGTTAAGGCAGCGCTAAACAGGCACATGCCTGAAACTACGGAAATTCGAGCGGAAAGGAACCCACGGGATGACACAGGCGCTGCGGCTGGGAATTGCGGGCTTGGGAACTGTTGGCGTGGGTGTCGTAAAGATCGTACGCCGCCATGCAGATCTGTTGCAGGATCGCACTGGCAGGCGCGTAGAAATCACTGCTGTGTCAGCCCGCGATGCGAACAAAGACCGCGGTGTGAACCTGTCTGACTATGCTTGGGAAACCGATCCCGTAGCATTGGCGAAACGCGATGATATCGACGTATTTGTCGAGCTAATGGGCGGCGAAAACGGCCCGGCCAAGGCTTCGGTCGAGGCCGCGCTTGCAAGCGGTAAGGACGTGGTCACGGCCAACAAAGCTCTGCTTGCCATTCACGGTCAGGAACTGGCCGAGAAAGCAGAAGCGGCTGGTCAGGTTATCCGTTTTGAAGCTGCCGTAGCAGGCGGAATCCCAGTCATAAAATCTCTGACCGAAGGGCTGGCCGGCAACGAAATCACCCGGGTCATGGGCGTTATGAACGGCACCTGTAACTACATCCTGACCCGGATGCAGTCTCAGGAGTTGGGCTATAACGCGCTGTTCGAAGAATGTGCGCAGTTGGGGTATCTGGAAGCAGACCCAAACCTCGATGTTGGTGGTATTGATGCCGCACATAAGCTGGCTCTGTTGTCTTCGATTGCTTTCGGCACCAAACCGAACTTCGACGGAATTCAGATCGAAGGTATTCAGCACATTAGCCTGGACGACATTCATCAGGCAGCGGATATGGGTTACCGCATCAAGCTGCTTGGCGTGGCACAAAGGACGGCGCGCGGTCTTGAGCAGCGGATGCAGCCTTGCCTAGTCCCCAGTGGCTCTCCATTGGGCCAGCTGGAAGGCGGCACCAACATGGTAGTGATCGAAGGCGACGCGGTTGAACAGGTCGTTCTGCGCGGGCCCGGCGCCGGCGAAGGCCCAACGGCCAGTGCTGTAATGGGCGACGTTTGCGATCTGGCACGTGGCTTGCACATCCCAACATTTGGTCGCCCGGCGACCAGCCTGCAAGACGCAACCCCTGCCGTAACTGGTTTGCCTGCTCCTTACTATCTGCGCTTAGCGCTGTACGACAAACCCGGTGCGCTAGCCAAAGTGGCCGCCATTCTGGGCGACGCAGGCGTTTCCATCGACCGTATGCGTCAGTACGGCCATTCCGAAAGCACCGCACCGGTCTTGATCGTAACGCATAAAACAACACGCGCCACGCTGGATGTTGCTTTGGAAGGGCTGCGAGAGACTGACGTTGTCGCCGGAGAGCCCGTTGCATTGCGCATCGAAGAGGTTTGACCCTTGCGGCCCGCATGAATCGCAGGCTATGCCGAATAGAACGCCTTTACTGACCTGAGGATACCGAAAATGAGTGCTGCCAAAATTGATTTTAACGACCGACTGCTGTCTCTCGGCCTCGCGCGGGTTGCAGAACAGGCTGCACTGGCATCGGCTTCTTTGGTTGGTCGCGGCGATGAGAAAGCTGCAGACCAAGCGGCCGTTAACGCAATGCGTGAACAGCTGAACCTGCTGGACATCGCAGGTGTCGTGGTCATCGGTGAAGGCGAACGCGACGAAGCCCCAATGCTTTACATCGGCGAAGAAGTCGGCACTGGCGAAGGCCCAGGTGTGGACATCGCGCTGGACCCGCTGGAAGGCACCACGCTGACCGCCAAGGACATGCCCAACGCGTTGACCGTGATTGCTATGGGGCCGCGCGGTTCTATGCTGCACGCACCCGACGTCTATATGGACAAACTGGCCATTGGGCCTGGTTTCCCCGAGGGTGTCGTCAATCTGGACATGACCCCCCGCGAGCGCGTTGAAGCGCTGGCCGCCGCAAAGGGCTGCAAACCCGCTGACATCACGGTCTGCATTCTGGAACGCCCGCGTCACGAAGCAATGATTGCAGAGGTGCGTGAAACCGGTGCGTCGATCCGCCTGATCACCGATGGTGACGTGGCTGGCGTCATGCACTGCGCCGAAAGCGAAGAAACCGGCATCGACATGTATATGGGCCAGGGCGGCGCACCCGAGGGTGTTCTGGCTGCCGCTGCATTGAAATGCATGGGCGGACAGATTTTTGGTCGCCTGCTGTTCCGCAACGACGACGAGCGTGGTCGTGCCGCCAAAGCCGGCATCACCGATCTGGACCGCATCTACTCGCGGGATGAAATGGTCACCGCCGACGTAATCTTTGCCGCAACAGGTGTAACCGGAGGTTCGCTTCTGCCGCGCATCAAGCGTGAACCGGGTTGGGTTGAGACCACTACCCTGCTGATGCGGTCGAAAACCGGATCGGTTCGCCGGATGTCTTATCGCACTCCGATGTGGTCACACGACAAAGCTTAACCACTTGCGCCTGTAATGCGCGCAAGGGTATCCATACTGACAAAGAGGCCGGGTCCGAGAGGGTCCGGCCTTAGCATATCGGGGACAGGTCATGAGCTTTCTGAAGGTTGAACAGTCATTGTCCGGGCGACGGTGGGTCGGCCCCACAGCCGAGGTTGAGCGCGCGACCGAAATGTTGGTGCAACAGGCAGGTTTGCCGCGCGCCGTTTGTCAGGTGCTCGCACGGCGAGGCGTCCCCGCAATGGAGGCACAAGGGTTCCTGGAGCCCAAGTTAAAGGAACTGCTGCCCGACCCTCGGTCGATGAAAGACATGGAAGCTGCCGCAACTCGGTTTCTGGCTGCCGTGCGGAACAAACAACGGATCGCAGTGTTCGCAGACTATGACGTTGACGGGGGCAGTTCGGCGGCGTTATTGCTTGTTTGGCTGCGGCAAATGGGGCTTCAGGCCACGCTTTATGTCCCGGACAGGATCGATGAGGGTTATGGCCCGAATGTGCCCGCAATGCAGGAATTGGCGGCAGCTCACGACCTGATCATTTGTGTAGATTGCGGGACACTCAGCCACGAGCCCATTGCCGCCGCTGAAGGCGCAGATGTGATTGTTTTGGACCACCACCTTGGTGGTGAAACCCTACCTGAGTGCGTCGCTGTCGTTAACCCGAACCGGCAGGACGAAAGTGGCGATCTGGGCTACCTCTGCGCCGCTGGAGTTGTGTTCCTGATGCTAGTTGAGGCCGGACGGCAACTACGTGAAGCTGGCGTCAAAGGCCCCGAACTGATCAGCCTTTTGGATTTAGTCGCGTTGGCCACTGTGGCCGATGTTGCCCCCCTGATCGGCGCGAACCGAGCACTGGTACGCCAAGGTTTAAAGGTCATGGCCCAACGGCAGCGCCCGGGCCTTGTGGCATTGTCAGACGTATCACGCATGGATTCAGCACCTAGCAGCTACCACTTGGGTTTTCTTTTGGGACCGCGTGTGAACGCAGGCGGGCGGATTGGGCAAGCTGATCTGGGCGCACGCTTACTCAGCACGGATTCGATGCATGAGGCTGAAGCCCTGTCACAGCGCCTTGATGCGTTAAACACTGAGCGTCGTGACATCGAAAACGCAGTGCGCGCGGCAGCATTAGAGCAAGCCGAAGAGCGCGGTTTGGACGCCCCTCTGGTCTGGGCCGCGGGTGAAGGTTGGCATCCCGGTGTTGTTGGCATCGTGGCCTCGCGCCTGAAAGAAAACGCGAACCGTCCGGCCATCGTAATCGGGTTTGACGGGGACGAAGGTAAAGGGTCAGGACGATCCGTCTCCGGCGTTGATCTGGGTGCGTCGATTCAGCGATTGGCTGCTGAAGGGTTGCTGGTCAAAGGAGGTGGCCACAAAATGGCGGCCGGTCTCACCGTAATGCGGGATAAACTGGAACCCGCAATGGAACGGCTCGGTGAATTGCTTGCCAAACAAGGCGCGGGCGAAGGCGGACCCGCTGATTTGAAATTGGACGGCACCCTGATGCCAGGTGCTGCAACAATAGACCTGATGGAACAGATCGAAAAGGCCGGGCCATTCGGGGCCAGCGCCCCTGCCCCTCGTTATGCGTTGCCTGATCTTCAAGTTCGGTTCGCCAAGCGAGTCGGCGAATCCCATCTCAAGTTATCCCTGTCTGACGGCGTAGGTGGCGGATTGGACGCCATCGCATTTGGGGCCTTCGACGGCCCGATGGGCGAAAAGCTGTCAAATCACGGCGGTGCACGGTTTCATTTCGCCGGTCGGCTTGAGGTAAACACGTGGGGAGGACGGCAGAGTGTACAGCTCAGGCTCGAAGACGCTGCCGAGGCAAATTGAACCCAATTTCTGGCCTGGCAAAAAACTTTCACATCCTTGCATTTTTCGGCTTGCGGGGGTCTCAGTGAAACCGTAAAAGGCCCTCCACAAGCCAGCGTGGCCCGTTCGTCTATCGGTTAGGACGCCAGGTTTTCAACCTGGAAAGAGGGGTTCGATTCCCCTACGGGCTGCCACTTGTGCTTGTTTGGATTAAATGGCCCGTTCGTCTATCGGTTAGGACGCCAGGTTTTCAACCTGGAAAGAGGGGTTCGATTCCCCTACGGGCTGCCATTTTCCGCGTTACAATCCGAACTTTTCGCGACACAGATCCTGCACCTGGCCCCAAATCGATTTGAATTCTGGTGTGTTTTCTGCTGCATAGTGAAAGTTCTTTATTAGACCCGTGAGTTGCGTAAACACCTGACGCACCTCGGATTTATCTGCAAAGTTGGCTGAGGACTGCGTTACATCATAAACCAGCTTGAACGTCATCTTCTGACGTTCCAGAGGAACAGTTGCATCAACTTTGTCGAATGCGTCCTGCTGCAGGTAAACCATATCGACGAAAAGCGCCTTTTGCTGTGTTACGAAGTCGTCAATCGTGACGCCCTCTTCACCGGTAACCTGCATCATTTGATCGACCTGCTCGCCTTTTTCGATCAGATCAAGCAGATCACGCACTTTACCAGTCCAGCCCGGCTCGGCGTTTTTGTCATACCAATTCGATAACTGATCCGTGTAGCGCGACCAGCTGAGCATAGGATCGACTGCTGGATAGAACCGCTTGTACGCTCGCTCAGACGACAATCCGAGAAAGCACTTTACCGTGGACAAAGTCGACTGCGTGACCGGCTCGTCAAAGTTGCCACCCGCAGGAGACACAGTTCCGATCAGGGTCAGACTGCCCAAATCACCATCGTTGGTTTTGACGGCACCCGCTCGTTCGTACAATCCCTTGATAGAGCTTTCCAAATAAGCAGGGAAACCTTCCTCACCCGGGATCTCTTCTAGCTTACCGGACGTCTCGCGCATTGCCTGTGCCCAACGGCTAGTACTGTCAGCGATTAGCAGGACGTCATACCCCATCTGGCGGTAATATTCCCCCAACGTGATGCCGGTAAAGATCGACGCCTCGCGGGCCGCAACAGGCATCGAGGAAGTGTTGCAAATGATGATTGTCCGATCCATCAAACTGCCACCCGTAGTCGGGTCGGTCATCTTGGGAAATTCGTGAATTGTCTCCACAACTTCGCCAGCACGTTCACCACACGCCACAACGATAACGATATCCACCTTCGCGTTTCTGGCGATCAGGTTCTGCAGCACCGTCTTTCCGGCCCCGAATGGCCCCGGAATACACGCCGTGCCACCGCGCGCGATGGGAAAGAAGGTATCAATCAAGCGCTGAGATGTCAGAACTGGCTCGGTTGGATAGAGCCGTTCAGACAGGGCGCGTTTCAGAATGCTTTCTGGCAACGGACGCCGGACAGGCCACTTCTGAGACAGGGTCAGAGTGTGTTCGCCCCCCTGCTCATCCTCAAGGCGCGCGACAATGTCGTGAATCGTGGCTGCGCCTTTCTGGACCCAGACAACCTTGTAATCACCCACCCAATTGAACGGCAACATGATCTTGTGATTGAAATGACCCTCGGGCACGGTTCCAATGCTATCCCCGGCTGTAACCGTATCACCGACCTTTACCGACGGCGTGAACGACCACTTAGCCTGCGTATCAAGGGGCGCCACGTCCGCCCCTCGCGGTAAGAAAGTACCATATTCTGCGGCCACTTTTGGCAGCGGCGATTGCAGCCCGTCAAAAACCTGCCCCAGCAAGCCAGGGCCGAGCTCAACCGACAGTAACTGCCCGGATTGTTCGACAGGGTCACCAACGGCCACACCGTCGGTGCTTTCATAAACCTGCACGTCTGCTGTATCGCCACGCACACGCAGCACCTCAGCTTTCAGGCGTTCCTGGCGACCACTGGGACCGGGGCGTGTTGGCAGGATGAAAACCACTTCGTTTTTGACCAATTGCCCGGGCACTCCCGAAGCATCGTGGTTCGCCTGAATCTGCACCAACCCCTCTTGCACAGAGACGACGCGGGCGGTTGCGGTCTGCTTGGCGGGTGTTGGGGCTGTCATGCGCTTGCTCCATCAAATTCTATGTCGGCTACACTGGCCATGGCCTGCTGCGCCAAATGTTCAAATCTCTTGGCCGCGTCCTGCGCATTGCTTTGCGCCCAGCGGTCGAAAATGTTCCAGATCAACACGTAAATCGCCACGGCTTCGAAATCGAAGAGATGGCGAGCGGCGTGTTTTTTCAGTTGCTTGTGACTGACCGACAAGAGCAATCGCTCTAATCCCAGCGGATCTTCTGCATCCAAAAGCTGCTTTGCTTCTTTGATCCATGGCATCGGGCCTTCCAGACGGAAAGTCGGGTCGCCCCAGTTGGCAGGTATGTGGCGCGTCCACCGCCCCATTCCAAACGACCCTGTCGGTGGGCTTCCCCCCCGATTGCGCAGACGTAGCGCGGCTACAGCTGTGCGCAGATCCATCCTCTCTTGGAAAAGATCGCGCAAGGTCTGTTGCGGGATGTCCCTTAGGGCCTCTTTGCAGCGTTCGATGGCCTGTGCATCGGTGACATCCATATCGTAATCGCCCCAGTTCAGAGCGTGTTCCAACACCTTCAAAACACGCGCATTCTCGGCCTTAAGGGCCGTAAGACGCCGATCTAAACGCAACCGTGACAGAGGCGGCTGTTTTGCGACAAACAACCGTTCCGAACCCGGGAGGCTACTGACGAGCGCGATATAGGCGTCGGGATCTGACATCTTAACGGATCACCCCTTCCAACACCGCGCGGAAACGGGGTTGAAGATGTTCCATAAGCAGCGAGGCCACAGCTTTGTCGGTCAAATCCAATACTACGCCTTGATCCTCAGCCTTAATGCGGATGCCGTCCTGGGCGTCGTCAGAGGCGTGCAGTTCAACCTGCTCACGCAACATGTCCGCAGTCAGGCCCAGCACGTACTTGGTCAGCTTACCGGATTGGATATCGTCGGCGTTCTGCTTGATGTCCTCTTGCGTTGCGACCTTGGCAGGAAGGATGACCTGCACTTTACCATCCAGCTTTGCATCACTAGCTGCGCGACCAACTACCTCAAGAACCATCTGCTTCAACAGGTCCGGGTCTGCCATTTCCTTTGTAACCAGCCGCTCAACGTCCTCACGAAAGCGATCTGTAAGCCCTGCCTTCATGGTCAAAACCGCATCACGCATGGCTGTGTTCAACGCCTCTTCGCCGGCTGCGCGATAGTTGTCGGACTCGCTACGTGCCTTCTTTTGATACTCGTCCGCTTCTCGCTTCGCGTCTGCCAGTATCTTTGCGGCCTCGGCCTTGGCATCTGCACGCAGCTTTTCAGCATCCGCCTGCCCGGCCGCCACACCATCGTTCCGCAGCTTGTCAATCAGGGCATCGACACCATGCGAAATCATGCCATCCTGTGCCATCAGCTGATCCCCGCGCTAATGACCAATGCAAAGACAAAGGCAAAAACGCCAAAGCCTTCGATTATCGCCGCAGGCGCTAACGAAAGACCGAAGATTTCAGGCTTTTCTTTGGTCGCGTTGATCGCTGCAGCACACGCCCGGCCTTGCCATATGCCGCAGTACATCAGGGCAATACCGGACAAGATACCGATCCCAAACAGTCCCCCAGCATTTTCCGGTGTTACATCCCTGTTCAGGGTGAACATGATGACAATTCCGTAGATAACCATCGTTGAAGGAAAGGCCGATACGCCGACGAACCGACCATAGCCGCCTTCGGTTTCGGTCATGGCGCCGATACTGGCCATCCCCGCGATGGAACAACCAATAGCACTTGCCGCCGCACCCAGCGCCATGGGCGCGTAAATCCCCAGCCAACCCAATGTAAGAACAAGCTCATTCATTCCTGAACCTCCTTGCGGGCGAACGGACGAAAGACGATGCCTTCGTCCGGCAGACCCCATTTAAAGAATTCGATGTAATTGAGACGTAATCCGTGAACGACACCGCTCATCAACGCGAGGGCAAAATTCAGGATGTGGCCGATGATCAGGATCAACAGACCGAATAGAATACCGGGCCCCTTCAGCGCATGGATCACAGACATGGCCAAATCGTTGAAGGTTATTGCTAGTGAAGCAGAGGCCAGCCCAAGTGCAAAAAGGCGCATATAGCTGAGCACGTCTCCGAACGCGCCCATCGCCCCGGCAAGGCCTTGCACACCGTCAATCAGGCGCCAAATCCAGTCCGTCGGCTTGTTGATGACCCTCTCGCTAGAGAAGAGCAGGATCGCCAAAACTCCAACCAACAGGATCACTACCCCCGGTGTTGGGGAGTTCCCTTTCATATAGCTGAGCCACAGAACAAACCCGCCAATTAGCGCAGCGATCCAACCTAGGTTCGCGATAGCTTTCCGTTGCCCCCACGCCGCCCGAGCGGCCAATGCGTTGGCCAGAACCAAATGCAAAACACCGACAACAATCGACACCATCATCATGGCGCCAAAATTGTTCATATCGAGCAGCTTAAGCTTGGCCCAAATTGAGCCGTCCTGAGGTGAAACCCCAAAGTAGCTGCCGACCAGAACACCATACACAATCGTCGCGCCAGAAATGATCAGCAAATACCGTCGCCATGACCTGTGTCCGACTGTGCCACCCATCCGTTTCCAGAAAAGAAGCAGGCCCAGCAGAATAACAACGCCGTACCCGGCATCGGCCACGATCATAGCGAAAAAGATCGCGAAGGAAGCGGCAACGATGACGCTCGGGTCCCAATCTTTGTAACCAGGCACTTGATAAAACAGCGCCAAGTCCACGGCGGCACTGCGCTTTTCAGGTTGCTCAAGTAATGTGGGCGGCGAGTCGTCTGGGCCTGGCTCCTCGATTAACACGGCGGCATCTTTAGCCTCTGCCATTTCAAGTACGGCATCTACACGATCCTCTGGCACCCACCCTTGCAGGGCAAACATTGCCTGTTCGTCGCGAACCTTCTGAGTTGCGTGGGCCAGTTCCGCAGCGCTTTCCGCCACGGACAGGTTTCGTCGCATCAGCGTCAGATACCGGGTCTGCGCAACCCTTTCAGCCTCGAGCGCTTCTATAGCGATCTCCGCCTCTTCCAGTTGCGCTTCGAGTTCGTGAATCGGCAGTGAACCGGTATGGGTACGAGGAACTGGCAAAACATCATCTGCCGGTTCCTCTGGCGCAATCAACACGGCGTAAATAAACCGATGGTTCTGCTGTAAAATGGCCCAAGGCAGCTTTAGCTCAGACAGCGCGTCTCGATGCTTTACCGGCAGTTGGTAGAACCACAGACGATTGCCCGCCAGAACATCATCAGGTGGGAAATCCAAATCCCCCCAAGGCTGCACTTGTGCAATCCGATGAGCCAAAAAATCCCTTCTGTCTGACATGTCGCGCGTGCGCTGCATCAGATCCAGAACATCCTTGACGAACTGGTCCATGTTGAACTCTGGATCGCGTTGTATTTGCCGCCGTGGTTCAGGAACATCTGTCAGGAAACGCAAAGCCTTATAGGCGTCTCTTGCACCCCTTTCACTGATCTTTTCGGGTTCAGCCGGCGGAGGTGCCAAAGGCAAGACGTGCATACATCCCAGCTCTTGTAACGCTTCAAGCGTTTCGGTCTTCTGCCCTGCGCGTCCAACCAAAGATAATTTCTTGAGACGCGCAACACTCATGACACGGCCTCCTGCGCGTGCTTACGTTTAGAAATCTTCGAGCGCACGACTGCCTGCATCTGCTCATCGCTTAAGTAGATGCGGATCTTCTTGATGTTGGCCTTAGCCCGCGGGATCAGAACTTTTTCGAACAGGTTCACGCGCTGAGTAATCGTGGCGACCGCCTTATCGAAAATCTTGACCCTTTCCTCGGCGATTTTGACCCGCAGGCGCGCTTCGATCATGTCGTGCAGCAATTGCGCCGCGGCATCGACCCAATGAGGTTTGGCAAGCAAAGAGTAAGGACGCACAGCCACTTCAATCCGATCGAGAGCCGGCATTTTGACGCCGACAACGTTGACCTCTTTGACCTTGTAGTCCTTCAGTTCGACCAAGCCGTCCAGATCAACACCTTGCTGCGCCAGCATCGGTAGCTTGGCTCCAACCTGTTGGGCCAGGTTATTCACCTCTTGCTCCAGACGTGACACATCCTCACGCGCTTTGGCGCGCTCAGCCATCAACTGCTGGCGCTTCAGGTCCAGCGACGGCAAGAACCGCTCATAGCTTTTCAGCTGCGTCTGCTGGCGCGCCAGCGACGATTTATTCAGCTGCAACCGCGCCATTGGCATCCTTCGGGAAATACTTGTCGACCAAAGCCTGCTTCATCAGCAATTGTTCAGGCGCAAAACACTCGGCCAGGGTTTTCCACCCCAAATCCAGCGCCTCTTCCAGCGGGATTGAGACGTTGATGTCCATGAACCGCGTGCGGAACAATGCGCCGAATTTCAGCAGCTGGTGATCGTAGTCCGACAGATCAAATGCCATCGCCTGTTTCTGCGCGGCATCACGGCTTTCAGAGTAGAAGCGGATCATGGTATTCATGATCTGCCCGTGATCCTCGCGCGTGGTCTTGCCTATCACGTTCTGCTTTAGGCGCGACAGACTACCAAACGGATCAATCACACCCGAGTGCAAATAGAACTGCCCTTCGGTGATATAGCCTGTGTTGTCCGGTACCGGATGGGTCACGTCATTGCCGGGCATCGTGGTCACCGTCAGAACAGTCACCGATCCGCCTTTGGCATAGTCACACGCCTTCTCATACCGCCGCGCCAACTGAGAATAGAGATCACCCATATAACCGCGTTGAGAGGGCACGCGCTCCTGACTAATGCCAACTTCTTTCATAGCATCTGCAAAGGCGGTCATGTCTGTCAGCAGGACAAGCACCCGCTTACCCTCTTCCACCGCAAATTTCTCGGCTACAGCGAGCGCCATGTCAGGCACCAACAGGCGCTCCACCAAAGGATCCATAGCCTGATTGACGAACATCACCGTGCGCGAGAACACACCTGCATCTTCGAAAGACGTCCGGAATGTGTGGTAGTCATCAAAGATCAACCCCAGACCACCGAACACCACAATATCGGCGTCAGCCTGAATACCGATTCGGCTTAGGAACGCGTTGAACGGCTCGCCTGACACCGAAAAAATCGGAATTTTCTGACTTTCTACCAGTGTGTTGAACACATCAATCATCGGCACATCGGTGCGGATCATCTTGTTGGGAACCGCGCGCTCAGCCGGGTTCACGGTAGGTCCACCGATATCAATCCTTGGCTCGGCAGACAGATCCGGACCACCGTCTATAGCCACTCCGGCACCGTCGAAAACACGGCCCAGGATGTTGGCCGAGTAAGGTGTCTGCATTGGGTGGCCAAGGAAAGTGGCCGTCGCTTCGGTGGAGATTCCCTTGGTGCCGGAAAACACCTGCAGCGTGACGACATCGTGGTCGATAAAGATCGCCTGAGCCAAGGTTTTATGCCCATCGACCGTTTCGATGACCGCCAAATCATTAAACCGAACCGCCGCGTCAGCAGAGCCATCCAAGGGCACTCTGACCTTTATCGTGTCCCCCACAATTTCTAGAACACGCGTATATTTCAACAGACTCTGGGACATTGCCTATCCTCATTCGTCCAAGTGATTTTCGCTAATCAGCGCTGCAATCGTCGGCAGCATTTTTTCAATCGTAGGCACAGCTTACAACGAATTCAAAAATTGGCAACCGATGATGAGTACCCGCTTAGGATCACTCAAAGAATCCATTTACTAAAAATTTAGTTTGACACGTACGCAAAAAATCGCTGATGCTAATCGCCATCCGGTTAGCGCCGGACAACCATAGTTTTTGGGAGGAAACAGATGCGGAGACATCTACTTTCCGCAGTGGCGGCGGCTGCCGTCATTGCGGGGCACGGTACCGCTTGGGCCGACGAAGCCGCAGCACAACGTTGGATTGACGACGAATTCCAGCCATCGACTCTGTCGAAAGACGAACAGATGGGCGAGATGAAGTGGTTCATCGAAGCTGCACAACCCTATGCTGGCATGGAAATCAACGTCCTGTCCGAAGGCATTCCGACCCACTCGTATGAATCCGAGGTTCTGACCAAGGCGTTCGAAGAGATCACTGGCATCAAGGTTAATCACCAGATCCTCGGTGAGGGCGAAGTGGTTCAGGCCGTTCAAACCCAGATGCAGACCGGCCGGAACCTGTATGACGGCTACGTCAACGACAGCGACCTGATCGGTACGCACTCTCGTCTGCAGTTGGCCTATCCGCTGACCGACATGATGAGCGGTGATTGGGCCGCGACAACGTCACCAACGCTAGATTTGGATGACTTCATGGGCATTCAGTTTACCACTGGCCCAGACGGCAAGCTGTATCAGCTGCCCGACCAGCAGTTCGCGAACCTGTATTGGTTCCGTAAAGACTGGTTCGATGATGAAGCCAACAAAGCTGCCTTCAAAGAAAAGTACGGGTATGACCTTGGCGTGCCAGTCAACTGGTCAGCTTACGAGGACATCGCCGAGTTCTTCACCAATGACGTGAAGGAAGTCGACGGCGTAGCGATCTACGGGCACATGGACTACGGCAAACGCGCGCCTGACCTTGGCTGGCGTATGACCGATGCCTGGCTGTCGATGGCCGGTGCAGGCGACAAGGGAGAGCCGAACGGTATTCCCGTTGACGAATGGGGCATCCGCATGGAAGCGGGCACCTGTAACCCTGTTGGTGCGTCCGTCTCGCGTGGTGGAGCAGCGAACGGTCCGGCTGCGGTCTATGCGATCCGCAAGTGGGACGAATGGCTGCGGAATTATGCGCCTCCGGGTGCGGCGTCTTATGACTTCTACCAGTCGCTACCGGCACTCAGCCAAGGCAACGTGGCTCAGCAGATTTTCTGGTACACCGCCTTTACTGCCGACATGGTGAAGCCGAAGTCCGAAGGCAACAACACCGTGGATGATGAGGGTACGCCGCTGTGGCGGATGGCGCCCAGCCCACACGGCCCCTACTGGGAAGACGGCCAGAAGGTTGGTTATCAGGACGTGGGTTCCTGGACGTTCCTCAAGTCGACCCCCGAGGATCGTGCTCAGGCAGCGTGGCTCTATGCCCAGTTCGTGACGTCCAAGACGGTCGACGTGAAGAAGTCCCATGTGGGTCTGACCTTCATCCGCGACAGCTCGGTCAACCACGAGTCGTTCACCGAACGCGCACCCAAGCTGGGTGGTCTGGTCGAGTTCTATCGCTCGCCTGATCGCGTCGCATGGTCGCCGACCGGCATCAACGTTCCGGATTATCCGAAGCTGGCCCAGATCTGGTGGCAGCAGATCGGTGACGTGAACTCGGGTGCCTTCACGCCGCAAGAGGCGATGGACCGTCTGGCTGAAGAGATGGACATCACCATGGCCCGTATGCAGGCCGCGGATGAAAGCGCCGGTGTTTACGGAGGCTGTGGTCCTCGCCTGAACGAACCACAAGACCCGGCCTTCTGGCTGGAGAAAGAGGGTTCGCCCAAGGCCAAGCTTGAGAATGAAAAGCCGCAGGGTCAGACCGTCAACTATGACGAACTGGTTCAGCGCTGGCAGTCTCAGTAACTTACGAAACCCGGGGGTGCCGTTTGCGGCATCCCCACCCAAAAGACCAGTGCGATGCACTGCAGGACCGGAACCCACGGACATGATCGAACTTCAAGATGCCACCAAACGGGTTGGCAACGTTATACATATCAAGCCCACGAACCTGACGCTGCAAACCGGCCATTTCAATGTGCTGTTGGGAGCGACGGGATCGGGCAAGACCTCTCTGATCAAGATGATGGCCGGGCTGGACCCGATCGCCTCGGGTAAGGTCTTGATGGACGGGCAGGATGTAACTCGGTTGAACACGCAAAAGCGACAGATCAGCTTGGTCCACCAGTTCTTCGTGAACTACCCGCATATGACTGTTTTTGACAACATCGCCTCGCCCCTGCGCGTTGCAGGAATGGCAAAGTCCGAGATCGAAGGCCGTGTTGAAGAGGCCGCTGACCTGCTGCAACTACGCCCCATGCTGCACCGCCGCCCGCATGAGCTGTCGGGTGGACAACAACAACGAACCGCGCTGGCGCGTGCCATCGCAAAGGAAAGCCGCGCTGTGTTCCTAGATGAACCGCTGGCCAACCTTGATTACAAGCTGCGCGAAGAGTTGCGTGAGCAACTGCCTGACTTGTTCGCAGGACGTGGAGCTGTTGTAGTCTATGCGACTTCAGAGCCCGAAGAGGCCCTCTTGCTGGGCGGGTACACTGCCTTGATGGAGGATGGCCGCGTAACCCAATTCGGACCAACAGCCGACATCTACCGCAACCCTGAAAACATCGCCGCCGCGCGCGTGTTCTCGGATCCGCCAATCAATGTGGCCCATATCACCGTATCAGGCGCTCAGGCTCAATTGGCAGGCGGAGGCGGCTGGCCTGTTACCGATATGACGGATGGCGAGTACATGGTGGCTGTGCGCCCGCACCGGGTAACTCCGTTTCGGACCTCTGATGCAGACGTCGAGCTGACTGGCCGGGTGATTGTGACCGAACTCTCCGGCTCGGATTCCAGCGCGCATTTCCAACACGGAGACGATGCCTGGGTGTCGCTCGCCGCGGGTGTGCATCCGTATCAGGTTGGCGAAGACCACAGTTTCTACATGAACCCGGCCCATTGCCGGTATTTCGGCCAAGACGGCAAAAGGGTGGCCTGACATGGCACAGATCAAACTTTCAAACTTGCGACACAGCTATATGCCGACGCCAAAAGGCCCCGAGGACTATGCGCTGAAAGAAATCGACGTGACTTGGCGCGATGGCGGAGCTTACGCACTGTTGGGGCCGTCCGGCTGCGGCAAGTCAACTCTGCTGAACATCATCTCGGGTCTCTTGACGCCGTCAGAAGGGCAAATCCTTTTCGACGGCAAGGACGTGACCGCCCTGCCCCCCGATCAGCGCAACATCGCGCAGGTGTTCCAGTTCCCTGTTATCTACGACACCATGACCGTGGGCGAGAATTTGGCCTTTCCCCTAAAGAACCGGGGTGTTGACCCGACAACGATCAAGCGGCGCGTCGATGAGATTGCCGAGATGCTGGACGTTACGGAAATGCTGAATACCCGAGCAAGCGGCCTCAGCCCGGATAACAAGCAAAAGATTTCGATGGGCCGCGGCCTTGTACGCGACGACGTTAACGCGGTGATGTTTGATGAGCCGCTGACTGTGATCGATCCCCATCTGAAATGGAAGCTGCGCTCTAAACTCAAAGAACTACACCAGCGCGTCAAAGCCACAATGATCTACGTGACCCACGACCAGACCGAGGCGTTGACCTTTGCTGATGAGGTTGTGGTGATGCAGGAAGGCGAAGTGGTTCAGATCGGCACCCCGGTCGAACTGTTCGAGCGCCCTCAGCATACGTTTGTAGGCCACTTCATCGGATCACCCGGCATGAATGTCCTGCCGTGTGAAGCCAAAGGCGACCGAGCAGTGTTCGAAGGCCATGAAGTGATGCTGGAAGGCCCAACCCATGGCGACGGAGGCCGAACTGATCTGGGTATCCGGCCTGAATATGTGAGCTTTGGCGACAACGGTATCCCGGCGCACGTGACAAAGGTTTCTGACATTGGCCGCCACTACGTTGTTAGCGCGATAGTCGGCAACACTGCCCTCAAGGCCGTGACTGAGCACAGCGTGCCTGAACCGGGCTCGCAGGTTTTCCTGCAATTCAAACCTGAACAATCCCGCGTCTACCGCGACGGCTGGATCGCAACCGAGGAGCGGGCGCAATGAGAACAGAAAACCAAAAGGCATGGTTCTTTGTCCTGCCGGTTCTAGCACTGGTCGCGTTCAACGCGCTGGTGCCCATGATGACGGTGGTCAACTACTCGGTGCAGGAAACCTTTGGCAACAACCAGTTCTTCTGGGAAGGGTTAGGTTGGTTCGAACAAATCCTCAGATCCGACCGTTTCCAGGCTGCTTTGGGCCGACAATTTCTTTTTACTTTCTTGATCTTGCTGATCGAAGTTCCGCTAGGAATTATCGTGGCCCTGTCGATGCCGCGCAAAGGATTCTGGGTGCCGGTATGTCTGGTGCTGATGGCCCTGCCGATGCTCATCCCGTGGAACGTGGTCGGCTCGATGTGGAACATCTTCACCCTGCCTAAGATCGGCCTGCTCGGGTACTTTCTGAATGATGTTCTGGGCATCAACTATGACATGACGCAACAGCCGATCTCGGCTTGGATCACAGTCATCGTCATGGATGTCTGGCACTGGACTTCACTGGTCGTGCTGTTGTGCTACGCGGGTCTCGTATCGATCCCGGATGCCTACTATCAGGCCGCAAAGATCGACGGCGCCAGCCCGTGGTCGGTGTTCCGCTATATCCAGCTGCCTAAGATGAAGACAGTTCTGACCATCGCCGTTCTGTTGCGTTTCATGGACAGTTTTAACATCTACACCGAGCCCTTCGTTCTGACCGGTGGTGGCCCCGGCAACTCAACCACCTTGTTGTCGATCGACCTTGTGAAGATCGCTCTGGGACAGTTCGACCTTGGCCCTGCAGCCGCGATGAGCCTGATCTATTTCGCTATCACGCTGCTGGTTAGCTGGGTCTTCTACACTCTGATGACAAAGGATGACGCGCAATGAAGAAGCGGTCCCTCATCCCGATCCTCTATATCGCGTTCTTGATGCTGCCGATCTATTGGCTGGTGGCGATGTCCTTCAAGACTACGAACGAGATCCTGTCGGGCTTTTCCCTATTTCCCCAGACCTTTACGCTGGAGAACTATATCACCATCTTCACCGACCCAACCTGGTATTGGGGCTATATCAACTCGATCATCTACGTGACGATCAATACAGTGCTTTCGGTCTGTGTAGCGCTGCCTGCGGCCTATGCGTTCTCGCGCTACAGATTCCTTGGAGACAAGCAGCTGTTTTTCTGGCTGCTTACGAACCGTATGGCCCCTGCCGCAGTGTTCGCACTGCCCTTCTTCCAGCTCTATTCGTCGATCGGTCTGTTCGACACGCATCTGGCTGTTGCTCTGGCGCATACGCTGTTCAACGTGCCGCTGGCAGTGTGGATCTTGGAAGGCTTCATGCGCGGTATTCCGAAAGAACTGGACGAAACCGCTTATGTCGATGGCTACTCGTTCCCGCGCTTCTTCGTGACGATCTTCCTGCCTAACATCAAAGCGGGTGTCGGCGTGGCGGCGTTCTTCTGCTTCATGTTCTCATGGGTGGAAATGCTGTTGGCCAAGACGCTCACGGCTGTCGAAGCGAAACCCATCGCCGCCGTAATGACCCGCACTGCATCCAGCGCCGGGTACGAGTTGGGCTTGCTGGCTGCCGCCGGAACTCTAACCATCATCCCAGGCGCCATCGTCATCTGGTTTGTCCGCAACTACATCGCGCGTGGTTTCGCGATGGGACGTGTGTGAGGTTCGATATGCGTAAACTACTTCTCACCCTCCCCTTCATGCCTTCTGCGGCCTTTGCTCAGGCACAGGCTGGTTGGGGCAGTGTCGGCCAACAGGAGGAAAAAGGGTTCTCATGGACCGATCCCCTTTGGCCAGATTTCTGGATGGCCTGGACCCCGGCAACGCTGGCTGTGTTTGTCGGCATCTTCTCTGCGATCGCACTGATAGGTGTTCTGGAAGGTTTCAAATACCGCGACGGGATCGAGCGAAAAGGCGTGCTCGGGCTGACCACCACGTTGGGCGACCGGCTGTTCATCACCCTATTGGGTTCTGCATATATCTTCCTGGCCTGGCTTGGATTGGTGGGGCAGCCCGTTTGGACACCACTTTTCCTGTCCATCGGCTGGGGCGTCTTTGTCTTCTGGAAAGTTTAAGCTTTGCGAAACAGCGAAAGGATGCTTGTCTGTCAGGCATACTAAATAATGCGACACGAAAGACCGATGCGAAAGAAAAAGACAACAAACCTTCTGACCGAAGTAGAACTTGAGTTCATGAATGAACTTTGGGCGCTTGGTCAGGGCTCGGTCCGTGACGTGCTTGATCGCCTGCCTCCAGAGCGCAATCTGGCTTACACCTCCGGTGCAACCATCCTGCGGATTCTTGACGACAAAGGGTTTGTCGAAAGCCACAAGGACGGGAAAACGCTGATTTATACGCCTCTTCTGGAAAAGGACAGGTATCAAGCGCGGTCGCTGCAGAACCTGTCGCGGACACTGTTCGACGACACGCCTGCCACGCTGGTTGCACGTTTGGTCGACGATGCAGGCCTTAGCGAAGCCGATCTGGAGGAAATTCGAGCACTGGTAGAGAGGAGACTGCATAATGACAGCGGTTAAACCGGTTCTCGAAGCATATCTGGAATGGAATCTCGTCCTTGGCCTGGCTGCGATTGTCTGGCTGGTGGCACGAGGGGTCTTATCCCGAACATCACTAAGCCACGGATTTGTGGCGCAGTTGCGTACGCTTAAGGCGCTTTGCCTTTGCGTGGTCCTCAGCCCACTACTGGCCCTGGGCGTTTCTGCGCTCGCTACGCATACGTCGGCCAAGGGCACCTTGGCGATCGGAGATATTGCCGTAGCTGCCTATCTGCGCGGCGACATCGCTATGCCTGCGACCCAATTCGAAGCGCTTCTGAACACCCGCCAGCGTTGGGTGGATGTTTTAGCCGGCGGTGAGCACCCTGTGGTCTCCGCGATCCTTGTCCTGATGGCACTGGCTGCTTTGGTCTATGCCCTACGTGTAATCCGTGACGGGCTGGCAATCCGTGAGACAGTGAACACCAGCTTTTTGTGGCGCCACTCGGCCAAAGTGGACATCCGCTTGTCCGACCGAATTGCCGTACCTTTTGCCGTTCGCGGTTTACGCCGACGTCATGTCGTACTGCCCAGCCACTTACTGGACACACCCCGAGAGCTCCGGTTCGCGCTGGCCCATGAGCTTCAGCACGTTCGCGCCGGAGACGTTGAATGGGAGCTGGGCTTCGAACTCTTGCGTCCGCTGTTGTTCTGGAACCCCGCCTATGTGGTCCTAAAGTACCAGTTCGACCGCCTAAGAGAACTGGCCTGTGACCAATCCGTGGTCGCGCGCAAAGGAATAGATGCGCGAGATTACACAAGTTGCCTGCTGGATTACTGTACCCGCACGGTTGTTCGCGGAAGCCCAAAAGTTCTGAACGTGGCTCTGGTCACTGGTGGCAAAGCCAAGCGTGTTTTGCGCCAACGGGTAATTGCCCTGGCCGATGCCCCGTCAGACCAGACGACACCCTTCATGTTCTTGGGCCTCACCGTCATGTTCGCGGTAGTTCTAGGCCTCGGTGCTGCCTCGGTCCAGCAGACCGAGGATTGGAGTCATGATCGTCTAATGCTCTCAACCGTGGTCAATCTGGAAAGGTTGGAAGCACGGAATCAGGGGAACTGACCGACTACCAACCGCGTCTTCCGAACAATGCCTGCAACCGGTTCTGCCCTGCAAAAGGATCGACCGGTTGTGGTGCCGTCAGATTTGAAACAACACGACGGACCAAAAACCAACATATTACGGCGAAAATGACGCCTCCTAACGCTTGCCCCAACAGAACTCCTGGTGCGCCTGCAATGTACGCCCCTGCGACGGCAAAGGGCCATGTCCCCAGTGTATGGCGCCCCCAGTTGACCCAAGTTGAATAAACCGGGTGACCTAGGTTGTTGAAACTGGCGTTCGCAACAAAGATCACACCATTGAAGAAAGACGCGAGGGCCAAAGGCCCACAGAATAAGTAGATCAAAGCTCTTGTCTCGCCCTGTGCCTGAAACAAGTCCGCGATCGGTGCGCGCAGTAGGAACAGCGTGGCTGCCATCAGGCAAACATAAACAGCGGTGAACTTGACCCCTGCGATGAAGGCCTCTTTGACACGATCGTATTGTCCTGCGCCGAAGTTTTGTCCGACTATTGGCCCGATAGCCCCTGACAACGCAAAGACGACTGAAAAGGCAACAGGTATTAACCGTCCGATGACAGCCATGCCAGCCACGGCATCAGTTCCGAATTGGGCGATTTCCCGAATGACGATTGCATTTCCGATCGGCGTTGCGACGTTAGTCAGAACGGCGGGAATAGCGATCGCTCGAACCGGACCAAAGTCTGACGCAACCTGCCCGAGCGATGGACGAGCAAATCCACGATGTACGCGCACTGCCGGCCTGACCGCAGCAACAAGAATACAGATACGTGCAATTACTGATGCGATAGCTGCGCCATCCAATCCAAGCCCAACAGCGAAAATCAAAATGGGATCCAATACGGCATTCGCAACCCCGCCGTAAATCGTAGCTTGCATTGAGCGTCTTGCATCGCCGTGCGCACGCAGCACAGCCATACCGGTCATCGCAACCGCCATAACCCACATGGTCGGCAAAATAATGGAAACGTATCTGGACGCGAGGTGCAGAACCTCACCCTCCGCTCCCAACAAGGACAAGAAGAACGATATATTAAACAAGGTAATAGCGGAAACAGCCAAGCCGATGAGTATGCCCAGAATTGCGACGCTGGTTCCGAACCGCCGCGCTTGTTCGGGCCGCCCAGCGCCAAGCTCTCGAGCCACCAATGCGCCTGCCGCGATCGACAAGCCTACATTAATCGAGTTGGTGAAAAACAGCAGCGTTCCTGCATACCCGACTGCCGCTGCCAGAGCGTCATTGCCAAGCATCGAAATGAAAATCATGTCGACGAAATCAACGGCGAAAATGGCCATCAAGCCGATACTTGTTGTCAACGACATGCGAGTGACATGACGCATCAAACTGCCTGTTAGAAAGACCGCTTTAGCTTCGGATTGTGTTGCCATGATGCTCTTAGCCTTTTCCCTAGCCAACAAACTGCCCGTGATTGGGCAACCGCCGCAACAACAAATCCGGAGTTCTTTCCGGCATTCCCGGATTTCCGTTTCAAATTAAAACGCAATCCTGATTAGCTACACCGGGGTCCATGGAACCAAGGATTAAAAATGGTGCGTATTGCCTGCATCGGAGAAGCAATGATTGAATTGTCTGCCATCGGCTCAGACGCTCGGGTCGGCGTGGCAGGTGATACACTGAACACGGCTATTTACGCTCGGCGCACGGCCCCCGAGTTGAACATCGATTATGTGACCTGCCTTGGTGACGACCCGATGTCTCAACGGATATGAGAGTTCATCAAGGGAGTGGTATCGGTGCGTCCTCAATTCAAACTCTCCCGGGCAAATCTCCTGGTCTTTATCCTATTTCGACAACCCCAGAAGGAGAGCGCAGCTTTACTTATTGGCGCAGCGAGTCAGCCGCGAGGCGCCTATTCGCGGACTGTAACTTCAGCATATTAGCGCGATATGACGCGCTTTACTTATCTGGAATTGCGGACGCGATCCTTCCACACAACGTCCGGCTTGCACTGATCGAATGGCTGAAATCTAACAGCATCAAACTGATCTATGACAGCAATTTTCGGCCCAAGATTTGGGACAGCATTTAACATGCCCGCCAAGTGAACAGCCGTTTAGGGCAACGGACGAATATTGCCGTACCTTCAATGGATGATGAGATTGAGTTGTTCGAAGAAACTGAAGAAGAGGTCATCCGCCGTTTTGCCAACCACACTGGGACCGGGGCACTCAAACGCGGGGCGAAAAGCCCCTCGCCAGTTCGATAGCAGATGTTGAGCGTATCAAGAATGCCGCCAAACAGGCGAACAGGCAGGTCTTTCCAGTTTTCAAATACAGATGGATTCCCTCGTTTTCTCAGCTACGCCACTTGCAGTCCGCAGGTTTGACCGGAGAGGTTCAGATAGCTTTGCTTGAGACACATTTGTCGCATGGAACTGAGTACTACGCGATACCTGGGCGAGGGACTTGGCAGGGTGAGCGCGGTGGAGCTGTTCTGTGACACGCAATCCACAATCACGATCTTCTAACGCATATTGCCGGGCCAATCGCCGCTGTTTCAGCGATGAAAACAACAAGGGTGAACCCTATCGAAACCGAAGACTGCGCGTCGATAGCCTTTACCATGAAGTCCGGGGCGCTGTGTACCAGCAGTATAACACTCGGCGCTGCACGGGATGAAACCCGAATACGTATAGTGTTCGAACATCTCACGGCCACATCCAGTGTCGAACCCTATGCCCCGGGCACCATCAAATGGACATTTGTTGCCCTGGATCCGACACGTCAGGCGGCCGTTGATGCTGCTTTGGAAAAGTCGCCTTCTGAACCCAATGGGTTCCAAGGGCTTTTTCACCGAAGTTGGCAAAGCGCTGGCCTCCGCTCCCAACACCGCGGTTACTTTGGCGGATGGCGAAGCTTCTGTCGCCCTGGTCACCGCTATCTACCATGCCGCCCGTAGCGGGCAGAGCGTCACTCTGCCAATCGCATCCGATCACCCACTGTACGAAGGATGGTTGCCACGACCTCAGCCGATCTTCCCGATTATCCAGCTATGCGGCCTGATACCCACGAAGAAACTGAAGTACAAAGTCAGACAACTCGGCTCTAAGTGCATCCGCTTCCAGAGCCACAAACCTGCCCTCAAGTGACAATTTTACGATCCCATGAACCGCCGAGAAAACGGTTCGCGCTCGCAAAGCCAGTGCTTCTTCGTTCAAACCGGCGCTGATTTCAGAAAGCGGTTCCATGACTTCAGCAATCAACTGCGCGTGCTCTTCCAAATGCCATTCTGGAACAGGCACCCCGGGCGGCATTCGATGATCAAACAAAGCCGCCCACAAGTTCGGGTTTTCTGTACCGAAATCTAAATACGCCAGAGCTAGCGCCATTAGCTTTTCCTCTGGCGCAGTCTTCGACGCAGATGCCTCCTGCAAAGCGGTATGCAAACGGGCAAGAGTTCTGGAGTTTACAGCCAGAATCAAAAGGTCCAGATCTTCATACGCATTATAAAGACTGCCGAGGGCGCAACCGGCATCTTTAGTAACGTCTCGTGCGCGCAACGCAGATAAACCTTCAGATTTAACCCTCTGCTCTGCCGCATTCAGAAGATTTTCCTTCAGAATTTCTCTTTTTGTTTTAGCCACTTATATCCCCAGCCCCTCATTTTGTGAACATTGTTCAATTTTATTGTTGAACGACGTTCAGAATCATCGCATGGTCATTTCATGAACAATGTTCATAAATGAGGAGCCAAGGATGTTCAAACAGTTTGCCACTTTGTTAAGAGGCCGTGCCCATGAGGCCGCAACGGCGGTGACTGATCGCCACGCGCTACCCATTTTGCGCCAGCAGATCCGCGACTGCGCCCATGCCGTGCAAATGTCCCGCAAGGCCGTCGCTGTAGCGATGGCGCAGAATGAACAAGAGAAAAAACAACACGATCGGCTGACCCAGCAGATCGCTGACCTTGAAACGCGTACTCTGGAAGCCCTGCAACAGAACCGCGAAGCGCTGGCGCGTGACGCTGCCGATACCATCGCCCACCTGGAGGCCGAACGAGACGTGTCCACTCAGGCCCAAGCCCGTTTCGACACCGAAATTGCTCGACTGCGGACCGTACTGCGTGAAGCCGAAACCCGTTTACGCCAACTTCAGCGCGGCCAAAGACTGGCCACTGCAACGGACAAGACACAACGCCTGCAACAAGTGGCACCTGACAGTGGCCTGTCTACCCTGCGCGAGGCTGAGGACACCTTGCACCGTCTACAAGAACGCCAAAGCGAAATGGACGCGACAGCCCGTGCCATGACCGCATTAGAAGCCTCTGGCTCAGCTGAGACTGTCCGTGACCGGCTGGCCGAAGCAGGCTGCGGCAAACCCTTGCGATCCAGCACCGACGAAGTTCTCGAGCGCCTGAAAAAGAAAGCGCACAAAAACGGCAAGTCAAAATCGAGCTGAACAAACTCAACACAAACTACTGAAACAGAAGGGATACGAAAATGAATAATGAAGAAACAATGAACCTGCCGCAGTCCAACGCATGGAACGTGTTCACCATCGCATCATTCATTGTCGCTGCGGCGATGATGGCAGGCGGCATCTATTTTCTAGAAGCCAGCTTTGCGGCAAAAGGCTTCTACTCTATGTCAGCTCTTATGCTGGTTCACACCACCGTATCGATCACCAAAACCCTGCGTGACCGCGAAGAATCCCAACGTTTGCACAATCGAATTGAGGAAGCGAAAACCGAAAAACTGCTGAAGGAGGTCGGCGACAATATCGCCGCTTAAACGATCACATCGCGCAAAGACAAGCGTGCGCGGTTGGGAGTGGCTCCGCTTGCCACTCCCAGCCGCAATGCGTTGAAAAGCACCCTACCCTGAGGCAGCGCAAACCGTTCTGAAACAGCCTGTCGCGTCGCGAGGTCATCCGCCAGCGCCGCTGCGGGCCAGCCGACAAGCCCTCGGCTGGTAGCTTGCAACCATGTTCGATAAAACGCCCGCCCAGCTTTCACGTTTGATCCATTTTCGGCCCAGTGAAACAACACTATTGCGCCTGCCTCGCTCGTCCTGGCGGCCTCGCCGGACAAGGTCGGGCCAAGGCCCAACTTGAAAAGCAAGTCGTATACACCAGTTCCCAGAACCGCTGGAGTTATCGCCGCAGTCGCCGCCCCCATCGCCAGGACGTTCCGATTCAATCCATCCGCGTGATAATTCGGATCGGTTTTTCGCAAACGCATCCAAGTTAGCAGTTCTGACCGAAAAGGTTTCGATCGCATCACATTGGCCGAAGCGATGTCGATCTGAGCTGCAAGCCAGTCGACCTGACCCCGATCAGTCACCAAGACCATGTGGTCCGCGGCCCAGTTCTCAAATGCTGTATTGATTGTCGGCGCGAAGCCCAAGCGATGCGTCAGTCGTTTGTCGATCTGGGAGGCCAATGCTGCATCTTCCGGGTTCGCAACGCCCTTGGGCTCAACTGTTGCTATTAGCCGCAGGCCGTTACTTTCCGCGCGTTCAGCAAGAGTCACCGACGCACCGCCCCCCTTGGAGGCAAGTGCCAGAACCGTCGCTTCGACAGCGGCACCACAAGAAACCTCAAGATCACGATCATTTGGATCGCCGACAGGTAAGCGCCGCGATAGGTCGGCGAATACTTGGATCACCCCGTTTTCCAACGCCCACCGCGCGGGTTGGGTGTTGTGAGCCGAGGGCGCAAGCATCGCCTTTGCAACTACATCTTCGAATTCTTTGGAGTTCATCAGGTCAGTTCCTTTGAAAACAGATGCAATTGATGCAGAGGGCTCGCCCCCGCTTTTTCTGCTTGTCTCAAACTGGCGTGGTTCTCATCTGCTATCCATGTTCCTCCGACGGTTTTGTACCCTGCGGCGATCATGTCTCGCGTCATCTCACTCAGCATAAGCGGATTCACAGACCTTCCTTGAAACTCGGGCATGACACCTTGGAAGATCACGACCGCACGGTTTCGACGGGCTTTGTACCTGAGATAATGCCAAGGCAGCGAAAGTCGCACACGCGACTGTAGGCGCCGCAATAACGGGTTAAGGTCTGGTATGGCAATCACCGCTCCGGCTGGTCTTCCCTCATAATGCACAACCTTGGAAATTCGGGAATCCATGACCCATTTCATATCCTTAGCCTGAAAACTAAACTCTTCCGCCGTAACCGGTACGAACATCGGGTTGTCTTTGAAGCTGCGATTAAGAATAGCCCGAGCGTCCTCGAGCCTTTCTTCTATGGTCGAACGCGACACAGGTGCGAAAGAGAACCCTTGCTCTAAAAGATGCGCACGTTGGCCGTCAGGCAAAATCTGTGAAGCCCGAGTGGTATCAAGGCGGCGTTCGAATGTTTTCATCGGAAAATGACGCGAATACCCGTTTGCCTCTAACAACCCGGGCAAATGAGGCGCACCCCAGACTTGATCCGTGAAAGGGGTGTGGTCAAACCCTCCGGTCATAACGCCCGCCTGCTGCATTGCAGTCAGGTTAAAGTTACCCACCAGTCGCGCCATACCTTTGGAACGAGTCCAGCTTTCAGCCGCGGTTAACAGGGCCGCTGCAGCGTCGGGGTCATCGGCGCAATCAAAAAACCCAAAGCACCCGCGAGCTTCTTTGTGTAATTCGTTCGAAGCGCGATGCAGATGGGCCGTAATCCGGCCCACAGGATGCCCCCGTCGAAAGGCGGTGAAGTAGGTAAAGTCAGACCGGTCAGTAAATAGTGGATTACTGATCGAAAGAAACCGCCTCAAATCCCCTTTCATGGGCGAGACATAAGGCGTGTCTGGGCCATAGGCGTAAAAAGGGGCTGCGAAGAAACTCGCGAAGTCCCGTTCGCGAACCTCAATCATGGTTTGCCCCTGCCATAACAATTCCAGCCATCCGCTGAACCGCCCTAAGCCCACCACCGGTGCCGTCCAACACCGCGATCTCAGGGCTATTGAGCATAGCAACTTGCAATGGCCTGACGGACAACATCACTGCATGAGTTGCGTCGAACCGGGAAAACAACCAGTTGATCTGCTCATCAGCCGACACACCCAGCTGTTGAACTGGTGTTTCACTGAGCTTCGCGCGCAAAGCCTCCAAGTCCATGTCGAACAACTCGGGCTCCGAGACCAAAACTGCATTCGGAGCACCTGCGGCGCGGCGCAGCAAGGCCATGCTTGCCTCTGCCCCCTGCCCGGTGGCCTCTGCGATCTCGCGCAAGGCAACAAACTGTCGATCCTCAACTCTCAACGCGGCTGCAGCACGCCAAATCACCAACAGGATAAGAGTGGACACAATGACAGCCATCACCTGTACACCCGACCTGAGATCCATCGGTACGATGCCAGCGAGAACCAGTGTCAGCAAACCAGTGACAACAAAGACGATCCCGAAACTCCGCAATGTCTCCCACGATCGGAAACCGGGACGATTCAGGCCGATCGACAACCAGCACAGAACCAACACCGCCACACCACCCAGCCGGACCGGCATGTCCACGACTGACATGCGCATAAAGTCAGTCGCCAGAAATGGGAGGATCAACAAAAAGGACAGGCTCATCCGTTTGATGGTCCTGTTTTCAGTTGACGAAAGGCTTTCCTGGTCTCGACGCAAAACAAAAAGTGCTACGCCACCAAGTCCAACAAGTTGGAAAAACAACAGCCCGACCAAACGCGTGAATTCTAAACTGCTGAACTGTAGAAGCCCCAGCAACGTGAATGCCACCGCCCCCCAGGCGCAGATCTGTTTTAAAGGTGGCGGAGCATGGCGCCGTAACAACCCCTCGGCCAGTAGCAATGCAGCCAAAGGCAGCATTGCAGCACAACTATTTGTAATAGATGAGAAAAGCCAGCCCCACCCACTCCAATGACCAATCCTAGCTAGCATAAAGACGACCAGAACCCATAGGCAGAAACGAAACCGTCTGGCGATTTCAGGCCTTTGAACCAGGTCCTGCAAGTGTATCAAAACAGCCAGCGCGCCCAGCGCGGCGCACAAAGAAACCCAAGAGTCAGCCAGCAAGCTCGCCCCAACCGTCATCGCGCTAACAACCTGTTCATTTGACGACGAACCAATGGGCGCATCACAGCCGCTAAAAGACCGGGCAATGGACGCTCAATCTTGCCTTTGTGCGGGTTGAGAAACCAACCGCGATGGTCCGCGCCATGTGGACGAGACAGTACTGAGTTCAGCGCCTCGCCCCCCATAAGCGTCCCAGCCATGATCACCATTGGCGCAAAGGACATACGACTGCGCTTACCTGCGATCACCTCGCCTGCCAACGCCAAATCGACATGATGCCTGGACGAAGACTGGGTCAAAACATATTCGGCCTCTGCCGCAGCTGCCGCGTCGCGCATATCATTGGTAAGCGCATTCCAAGCGGTTTTTTGGGTCGGGAAATTAAAACGCTCTTCTGGCATGGGATCACTGGGCGCGGTCACATAAACTGACGGCAATGGCGAAGCGTATGCATCAATTACAGTACGCCCCTTGGCCCGAGCGGTTCGGTACAGCAGCAGACTAGCCCCCAGGTCATCGGTGCCGTTTATGACAACGTCCGAGGTTTCGACCAAGCGTTCCACATGGTCAGGCCAATCCGCACCCAACACTTCGATCTCTGCATCCGGGTTGATCTGCAAACACTGATCACGCGTGGCCAAAGCCTTATCATGGTCAACTGTTTTCAACGTCGCAAAAAGCTGACGGTTGAGGTTGGAGACCTCAAAGCGGTCAAGATCCGCGAGGATCATCCGCCCCACTCCCGCCCGGATCAGAGTCATAATGGCGCTGCCGCCCATCCCACCGGTTCCGCAGACAAAAACACAGGCGTCGCGCAGGGTGTTCTGTTCTTCCTCAGTAACGAAACCAAGATTACGGTTCGTGAAATCAGCGTAATCAAAAGCCGTCACTTGTTTTGCTCCCTTGCCCGTAAAATGCCAAAGTCTCTTTGCGTGTCAGTCCACTGCCAAAGAGGTATCGCAAGACGTTGGAGGACGGCCGCCGCCACTGCCAAAGCAACAGCAGCAAAAGATCCCCGGGGAACCTCGCGACCGATATAGGATAATGCAGTCGGCACATCCATTTGTCCTAGCTGCAGAACATCGTCGCCTCTTTCGTAGTCCAACTGATCTCGGCAAAAGTCGTTGACGGCTTGATCCCGATGCTTCGCTGCGCTGGCAAATGATTTCTTCAAATGGTCTGAACCACCTGTGTAGGCGTTGGTAATGACGAAGCGCTCTTCATCAAACCCCGCTTCTTCCCCAACACCGAACACATGACGGTGCTGCCTCATGATGTTGCGAGCAAGCAGAAGATGCAAAAGGCTGCGGCGGTTCTGTTCTGTTCCATCCGGTGTCGGAAATACACGAGCGAACCCACGCCCCACTAGCCCTACGACCGCAGGCACTTGAGTAACATTCGAAACCCACAGCGGGTGCATACCATTCCGAAACAGCATGAGAACGCAGGTCAGGCCATACAAAACCCAGCTGAGTCCTTGGCTACGCAAGTTTGGGTCAACCATCACCAAGCCAAGGTGCAACACCTCTTCGGAGCGGTGTCCCAGATCATTCTCCATGAGGGCCAGAGCATTAAAAGCTACCGGCGTCTGATCATCGATGCGTGTGACCAGAGTTATGACAGATTGCCTGAGCCTGTCTCGATCGCCAGCGAAGACACCATAGGTCAGCTCACCAGCGGGTAGAGTTTTTCCAGCCACCTTTCGCAGATCGGCGACCAGTTTTTCGAGCTCTTGTTCCTGCATCCACAGGCCCGGCCGCTCAACAATACGAACGGCATACCCGCCCGATGCCTTTAGCCGAATATCCATGTACCGCTGCGCAACGGCACTAATCAGGGCGCTTAACACTATTGGTTCCTGTAAGTTACTGCTTGATGCCAGATAATTGGCTTATTTTTACAAAACTGTGGTTTGGACCGCGCCATTTCTGGATACCGGGCCTTTTCGACATGAACTACCTTTTGCCCGACTGGGGCAAGTCGTGAATTCCCCCAGAAATCAGAAAGGTGGCCCCCAATTTGCCGAAAGAGCGCCTTGTAACTAAGCTCCCTATGTTAACGAAGGGCGAGGATATGAAGATTGTATCGGGCGGGCAGACTGGTGTGGACATTACCGCGTTGGAATTCGCACGGGAAAATGGACTTGCGTATGGCGGCTGGGTTCCGAAAGGTCGAACGAACGAAGCAGGCCGAATACCGGACGGCTTCAAGGGCCTGACAGAAACAGAGGCCGAAGACGTAGTCGAAAGGACAAAGCGCAACGCCGAGAACAGCGATGCCACGCTTATCTTCGTCGACGGATCGACCAGCCCCGGCACTCAGCAAACAATCGTTTTTGCGGAAGCTGCTGCAAAGCCGCATCTGGTCGTGGACTTGAGAGACGGCATTGCTAAATGCTCTGAAAAGGTTCGGGTATGGCTAATCGATCAATCTTGCGCTGTTCTGAACGTTGCCGGCCCAAGGGAATCCGAGGCCCCGGCGATTGGCAAGCAGGTACGTCAAATCCTTGACAGCAATCTGCACCTATTAAGGGGCTAAACACCCAGCCCTGCAGGTTGCCCAAGCCCCGCTACGAAAATCTCTTCAGCGATGCGAATTTCAACTAACACACGTATCAAACAGAGACAATTCTCGCGCAATACACCCCCAGAACAAGTACTGTTGCTAATTGCCCAACAATAATGATGTCAAACACCCGATAATCTTACAAAACATGTGACGTTTGAGGTGCTTGATGTATTCTGTGCGAAGTGAGGCCCCGAGTAGGTTAACAAAAAAAGCCAAGTAAATGGTGATGAGTATGAGTTGTTACAAGTTTGAGTTGGTACAAGATGGAACTTGGTGGTGGCACAAGCGGAGCGTGGCTTCCTGACACGCGACACACAAAGGCACTAATTAACTTTATTCAATGGAGCCAGGGCGGCATCGTTTTGGATGCAGCGCTTGAATCCATTGTAGACGCATTCGGCGCAGACTGCGGGATGATCAGTCGTGTTTGGTTAAACAAACGCACTGACAGAATCGCGGCCCGCGCAGATACTCGGAATCAATCCGGAACTCGTCCAATCTATTTCTCGCTGACAAATGAGATTTTAGGTCCGTTTAGGAACAAGCCAAAGCGCGCATCGGTTTTCAGCTACCTGGAAGAAGGTAAAAAAGAAACCGAGCTTTCGACTGGCGTTGTTGATTGGATGTCGCATCGGAAAATCCACGATATTCTGTTCATTTGCCTAGATAACAATGGCAACGAGCTCGACTTTCTTGAGCTTCACTTTTGCCGCAACGCAGATCGCAACTACCGACATGGTATTGATGTGATTGCTGGAGAATTGTCCGAAATCTACCAAAGACGCCGTCCCGGTTTGGTTATCGAGGCCATATCCCGGCAATCTTTGGTGAAGCTAAAAAAGCCGATCGAGAACGCATTGATCATGAGCATGGAAAACCCAGCGGGGCTAACCCGCGCTGAATGGCGGGTCTGCGTTCTCATTTCTCGTGGATTGTCTCCGCAGGCGATTGGAGACGAATTGAATATTGGTCCGGCAACAGTCCGGACTCACCTGAAACACATCTATTCCAAAACGTCGCTGGATAGCTTTCATATGCTTGCACGTCAGCTGGTTTCATTGGAAGAACGCGAAGCTATTCACGGGATACACTATCAGGCCCGCGCATAATGTTTGAATTGACATGGCAATCTTGGGTAACGCTTTGGCTGTTCACCCCGTTGCTTGTCGCAATTGCTTGGACTGATCTGACGCAATTTCGCATTCCCAATACATACTGCTTGATCGGTATGACCTTATTCTTGGTCACACTGCCGTTTTTGGGATTCGACGAAACTTTACTTAGACTCGGCGCAGCATCCGTCAGCTTTATTCTGTGCGTTGGTCTGTTCGCTCTGGGTTGGCTAGGCGGCGGCGACGCGAAAATGTTGCCCATAGTTATTCTGGCGATTCCCGTGCCGGCGCTTTCGACTTACATGCTATTGCTTTCATTCACGATGGCCATTGGGATGATCGCTCTGGCACTGTGCAGAAAGCTAGTTAAGCAGCCACTGCCCGCCCTTGAGGCAACTTTTCAGACCCAAAAGTTCCCGATGGGAATTGCGATCGGGCCTTCGGGCCTCATCCTCGCGATCATGTCGTTGAACTAACGGCTGGCACCTTCACGGCGCCGAGCCACCTTATTGGGCAAACGTTTCGATATAACGAATTACGATCGGCGCCAGGATCAAACCTGCGATGGACGGCAACATAAGGGTCGCCATAACCGCGGACATCTGAACCGGAAGCTTGTTCGCCTTTTCCTGCGCACGCAGTTCACGCAACTCGCGCATTTCTTCGGCATATGTGGTCAAAGCTGAGGATAAAGGAACGCCAAACCGCGTGGACTGCAACACGACACTTACGAAGGAACTCATCTCATCGATGCCGGTTCTGCGTGCCATCCGCATCAATGCAATTTCACGGTCACGACCTGCCTGGATCTCACTTAGTGCAATCAAAATCTCCTCGGACATCTCGGGGGAAACCGTTTGCATGTCCACTGCAACTTTGAGCAAAGCCTGATCGAAGCCCATACCTGCCTCGATACCGATTTGAAGCAGATCCAACATATTGGGAAAGGCATTTTCCATACGGCGCTTGCGATCTTTGATCCGCGAGTTCATCCAGTATTGAGGGATATAGAAACCGATACCACACAGCAGTCCGAGGTTCCTGAAAATCTCGAAAGAGTTCAGCCCAGACATATAGTCACCAATGCGGGCGCCAAAACTTGTTGCAGGTTGCCAGCTCATCAGAACAAGGAAGACCAACGGCAGAAAGGTCGCGCTGCCCAATCTGAGGAGATAGAAATTCGCGATAGCGTTTTGACTGCGAAAACCTGCACGAGCCAGAACCTGGCCCACTTCAAACCTTAGGCTGGCATCGCTGGGAATTAACGCGGCGCTCAAGCCCGTGGGGGCGTCACCTTCGACTTTCTCAGGAACAACTCTGGACAGGGTCTGCCGCTGACGTTTTGGCATCATGCGATCAGCGGCTGTAGAGCGCTCGCTGAAGGAAGACGAAATTCCAAAGAACGCGATGATCGCTCCAATGATAACAATCGTGAAAATAAGAACCTGAGTCGCAAGACCGCCGTCGAGGATTGTGTTCAGATACTCCATGCCTAGGTCCCTCCTCAGATTCGAAAGTTTACAAGTCTAAAAAGAACGATCGCATTGACCACGATCGCGGCAGCTATGCCCCCCATAACCGGCCAGAAAACTGGGTAATGCATGACGCTCCCGTAGTAGTCCGGCGTCATTACTGTCATGACCCCCGCAATACCGACAGGGATAAATGACAGGATATAAGCAGTCATACGGCCCTCGGCAGAGATCGCCTTGATCTTCCGGCGCAACGACATCCTTGCCCGGATCACGCTTGCCAAAGTTCTGAGAATTCCGGCCAAGTCACCACCGGTTCCGTGTTGCATGGTCAGGGCCACCGCAAGGTATTGGATATCTTCTTCCTCAACGCGGTCAGCCATGTTTTTGATTGCAGTCGTCAACTCTTCACCATAGGCGACCTGATCAACTACAAGCCCAAACTCTGTTCCGATCGGATCGGGCATCTCACTTGCGACGCTCTGCAACGTAGAGTTCAAGGGGTGACCGACTTTTAACCCTCGCGCCATCAAATCAAGAGCATCTGGGAGCTGTTTGATCAGGCTGGCTCTTCGCTTTTTAAGGTTTTCTCCCAAGTAGATTAGAGGAAGAATAAGAAAAACCAGCGCGCAAATAGGAATGACCTTAATCGGGTCAGCCACCATCGAGCCGCCAATGGCGGAAATCAAAAAGGCTGCTCCGCATCCCAAAAGAAACATCTCGGGCAACATGGTCAAACCAGCAGCCGCAAGCGCTCCAGGCAAGTCACCAACGAAGGGAAAAGACTTCAGGAAAGGCTTGGCTTCCTTGGGCTTCAGCAGGGACAACACATCCTCACCGGTTTTTCCCTGATTGAGCATCTGAATACGGCGATTGATTGCCTCTTCCCGGTTTTCACCACGCTTCAGGAACTGCCGGACACCCTCGTAAGCAAGCAAGGCGCCGAGGAAAATGAGCAGTGAAATCACGAACCTGGCGTCGAACCCGGCTATTTGCATCTCGGGGCCGATAAGCGCGTCAAAGTTAATGTTCGAGAAGTAGGACCGAATACTATCAAACATGATCAACCCTCCTTAAGCGAATTTCACGTTAGACAGATCAACACCTGCTGCCGCGAGGGCGTCGCTGGACTTGGGACGAATTCCAGTTGCCTTGAACCGGCCCAATATGTTGCCAGCTTCATCTTTGCCTTCACGCTTGAAGACAAAGATGTCTTGCATCGTGACAATGTCGCCTTCCATCCCCGTGATTTCCGCAATCGACGTGACGCGGCGGGTACCGTCAGACAGGCGATTGAGCTGCAACACAAAGTGGATCGCCGAGGCAATGGTTGCCCGGATGGCAGAGTGAGGCAGTTCAATCCCACCCATCTGCACCATTTGTTCAACCCGAGACAAAGCATCGCGCGGGCTATTGGCGTGAACAGTAGTCATCGAGCCGTCGTGGCCTGTGTTCATCGCCTGAAGCATGTCAAAGGCCTCTGAGCCGCGCACCTCGCCCACGATGATACGATCTGGACGCATACGAAGGGCATTCCGCACTAGATCTCGCTGGGCGACTGCACCTGTGCCGTCCAACCCGGCTGGACGCGTTTCCATGCGCAGAACATGTTCCTGCTGCAGCTGGAGCTCGGCCGCATCTTCGATGGTCACGATCCTCTCGCGCGGGCTGATGTATGAGGACAAGGCGTTGAGCATTGTCGTCTTGCCCGAACCGGTGCCGCCTGAGATCAAAACGTTCATCTTCGCTTCGACAAGGCCGCGCAACAAGGTTGCAGCGCTTTCGTTTAACGCCTCATTCTTGATAAGACGCTGCATTGTTAGCGGAACCCGTGCAAACTTACGGATCGACAGGGCTGGGCCGTCCAACGCACAGGGTCGAATAATTGCGTTAACCCGGCTGCCGTCTTCCAAGCGCGCGTCCACCCAAGGTTGACGTTCGTCGATACGGCGCCCTACCCGACTTACAATCTTGTCGATAATCCGAAGCAAATGACGCTCATCTCTGAAACGTGCGGATGTTTGTTCCAGAACACCGGAACGTTCGACGAAAATCTGTTTGTGACCGTTCACAAGGATGTCGTTGATGGTTGGGTCTGCTAACAGCGGCTCCAACGGTCCAAGCCCGAGAACTTCGTGCATCAGCTCTTCGACCAAGAGCTTGACCTCTTCGCTGCGCATTGCGCGACCCTCGGCCCTCAGCAGATCAGTGACGTGTTTGCCGATTTCCCCTCGCAGCGTCTCTTCTTCTACTTTCTCGATGACCGCCAGGTTGAGCTTGTCGAGCAGGGAATTGTGCATCCGCGCCTTCAGGTCGATGCGATCCATTTCGATGCCCCGCTGGGCTTCCATCTTTTCGGCCTCGAAAGCCGTAATATCCGAAACGTTTTCAGCAAATTGGTTCGTGTCCAACGGAACAATTTTTGCTGCTTCTGGCGCTGCTCGGCCCGTTCTGTCGAATTCACGAAACATGTCTATAACCTTCTTACTTTTGTAACCGTCACGAATTGATGGGGAGCGACCTATTAGTGGCCAACACGCGGTGGCAAAGAAACCGACGTTTCCTGCGCCAACTTACGGATTGCCCGAGTAAGCGGAGCGCGGTTGGAAACTTCTTGCAATGGCACACCTCGGTCGACGGACTCTCGGACCGTGCGATCGTCTTTCGGCACCCAGTGCGCAAACTCTTTCTCAAGAAGTTTAGACGCTGCCCGATGATGAGCCGCAGGAATGAGCGGTTTCTTTTCAAGAGTTGCGATGAGTTGGATATCCAACGCCGGGTTCTCGGCTTGATAGAAATCCATCAGCTTACGAGCGGACCGAACGGATGGCACCGTTACGTCGGTTACCAAATACAACCGATCAGCTTGCGTCAGAACGGGCGTGATCCATTCAACCAACGCGCGCGGCAGATCGACGACAATGTAATCATGGCTGCGCTTGAGGCTGTCCAGAATTGCCGTAATTTGCTCTTCCTTGATTGCGCTCAGAGGACCGAAGCGCGAAGGAGCAGCAAGAATGTCCACGCCACAAGGAGATTTGACCATGGCTTGCTCAAGGAAGGCGCCATCAGGGATGCTCTCTTCCATCGCCATGCGCCACATCGCGTCGCTCTCTTCGATATCCATCAAAGCCGCAATCGAACCAAACTGGAAATCAAGATCCACCAGGGCGACTTCGTTCGCCGCTTTTTTCTTGAAGAAGCCTTCCTTGGACTGAAGCTCATTCGCCATGTTTGCCGCGACGATCGAAGATCCGACACCACCTCGTGATTTTGCAACGGCGATAACTTTGCCCAATGTCGCCTGCCCGCCCCAAACGGCAGGCAATTGCGCTTGCCGGCGAGCACGGATTTCATCGAGTTGCGGAACAATCTCTTCGTCTACCGCCGTGCGGGGTAAAACGTCATCTACCCCTAGCTTCTTTAGCTGGCGGGCTTTTTCCAACGGCAAGTTCTCAGAGGCCAGCGCAATGATGATAGCGTTCGGCATCCTGGCGTCGCAGATTGCTCGGGCCGTCTGCATCAAATCTTCGGAGTTTTCGTCAACATCGAACAGAACGACGTCGTGCTGTGAGGTCAGTGAAATGGCCGCCCCGTTCACCCCGGCTATGGTATCCTGACGCCCCGTGAACTTGCAGTTAGCCTCTCCAGTCAGAGACCCCTCAATTGCCGAATAGATCTGCTCGTCCGGCGAAATCAATAAAACTGAAATCTGTTTGGCTGTCATGATCTTACTCCTTATTCAGGGACCCCGACGCCGAGGTCTTCGGCCGGGGCCGATGTGCTCATTGCGGGAATTGAAATGGCGGTCGCTTTTCTCGACGCGATTGCCGGGTCGCTTGCGGCCAGCGCCGCCAGTGGTCCCAGCGGCAAGACAAATTGAAACTCAAAATCTGGAACGCTGTCCCCATTCAAGTCTATTGAAGGGTCAGTCCCCACCAACTCTGCCGTCACGACAGGCGTGTAGGGACCGCCAAGGAAACCCAGACGCGGGTCGTGCGAATAAGTGAAACGCACGTTTTCCGGGCCCGAACCAGATGGCATCAGGGCTGCGATCTCATCCCAAATACGGCCGCCATAGTTAGTCGACGTGTCTAAACTGCACGGCTCAGGAAGGTTGGGCGACGCGCAGAAGTCACCGCTTCGGCAAAGAACACCGAACCGTGTGCCTCCTGGTGCTGTGCCGGACAAAGTGTGTGTTGATGGAAGTGCACCGCATTGCGGTGGTCCGACAGTCGCTAGCCGCGACGCCTTTTGCATTGCCTTCTGAGCCATCGTCGTCGACCAATATAGGCGGCCGTATTCCAAAATTCCGAAAATAAGCAGCAGGAACAGAGGAATAACCATTCCAAGCTCGACAAGGGCCGCACCCTTTTCCTGACGCCAAAATGACCGGATGGTATGAAGCATCTTTCTCATACCCCAAAGATCCTGCTTTGGTCGGAAATCACCGTGTTCAGCGAATTCCGTGACGTTCCAAAAAACCCGAAGATGCTACCGAACAAGTAGTCAATGCGGATTTCCGCTGTAACTTGAACAACAGAAGTTGGGTCAATGCGGTAGGCGCCGGTTCGAGAAATGCAGCTAGGCGTTACATCAATCACCGTTGTCCCAATCGGCATGATAGAGGATCCGTCCAAACGGTTTTCTACGATGCCCGTAACCATGTCATCATACCCGCTGACCCCACCTGAGGTGCAGGCATCGATCGGCGCAATCCGCGCAATCATCCGAGAAGCATCGCGCACACCTGCAGCAGTTGCTTGATGAACCCAGGTGATGCGGCTTCCTTCGACGATCACGGCAAAGAACACCAGGATCAGAGGGAGGACCATCGCGAATTCGACCATCGGAGCACCGGACTCACAACGCTTGAAGCGGGCAAGATATTCGATGAGCTTTTTCATCTGTACAGCCTCACAACATCACGGAAAATCCCGTCTTCGCTGCTGCTGCCGGCTCCGCCGCCAACCTGCTCTATAACTTCGACGTAGATGTCAAAATCAGTACCCGAAGACTGTTCCAATGGTTGGATCAGAAAGACTTTCACGAACTCCTGGACCGGAATGTTTTCCGCGCGGCCACTGACGGGATTGTCGGTGCAATTCACGGCGGCTGCGATGAATGTCCGGCGATCGGCTTCATCGATCGGTATAGTCGTTCTCGCACATTGCGGGCGCCCGGTTTCGCTGCGATTGGAAAGAACGTCTCCTCCTGCTGCCCGTGTAATTTCATTCAAGTAGATCTGATGACGCGTAGTGCCAGCAGGAGGACCCAAAGGATGCGCTGCCAGAGTACCATCGGGGCCATTGCCATAATTCATTTCCAGGTATGCTGTGCGCCCACTGTTCCAATCACCGTCTCCAAATCGACTACCATTGCATAGGCCATCGGAGCCAAAGCAATCATCTGGTGGGAACGGCATCGTATCCGTGGATAGATCAGGGTTGTTTTTCAGGCAGCTACCGCCGGTGTTTTCCCAACCCGAGATAACCTGCGGTCCTGGCGCATAAGCATCATCGTTTTTCAGATTGCTCATCGTTGACTGAAAGATGTCAAAGCGAGAGTTGTAGATGGCACTGCCAATCCCGTTACGCTGCCCCGGCTCGGTGTCCACACCACGCTGAGAAACACATTGCGTTAGGTTCCCATGAGCCGCGACTAGGCAGATGTAAAGCTTTGAACCAGTTTCGCCTGCACAGGGGCCGTTAGGATTGATCCCAATATCTGTGGGGTCGAGAAATCCGAAGTTACCAGGCCCCCAAGCCGAGTTATTCCCGCCAGTACGTAGCTTGATTGTCGATCCAACATTCGCGTTTGCCGTCCAATCCGGTGGAATACAGAACATCAACGGTGTCACATCGCAGGCGTATTGTGTGTAACCAGCAATTGCGACCGCGTGCACGTCCCCTCTTGGATCAGCGACCCCCATCATGCGCGCCAGGGTGCGACCGAAGGGAAGAAAGACGGTTCTGGGTGTCGCAGTGACCTCAACCATAACCGCCAGTTCAGGATCCGTGGTGTAAAAGCCAGAGACATCATCTTCGTCTCTAGGGTCAGCGGAGGAATCTGGCAAATCCCTTAGAAACCTTAAAGTGAAATCCGAAGCCGAGCCCAAATCCCGGCTACCTTCTGCGAAGAACTGAGTATCTTGGATCATTTCTTCGGCGGCGGACGTTGCGCGAGTGATGGCATCGCCATTTCCATCCAACTCACCGGCTGCCGCCAATGCCACGTGATCAGTATAAGCCTGAAGATCCGTCTGCGTGGATGCAATGCGCCCCAGATCAAAGGTCAATGCCGCCATGCCGACAATCACCACCATGCAAATTCCGACGAAGACCAGAATAGTCCCTTCTTCGTTCTGTTTGAATTTGCTTGAGGAAAACATGGCTCTGACCCTTCCGTTCTTGAGTTTGAGTGAAGTGCTTAATTGGTTTGAGTTGTCGTGACGGACACCGGTACTTCTTGAATGTCAGATGTACCGCGGCGCACTTTGACGACAGGCTTGGGTCCGCCATCTTCTACTGGTGATTTTTCCAACAGAATGTCGCTCAGACGGATGGCTTCCAAAGGTTCGTCATCCTCTGTCTGCAACGAACGGAGCGACAGGCTTAGACGACCGGCCCTTTGCGCCAATGCCAAGCGTTGACCCTGTTCGGGTGTAACCTCAACAGTTACGGTCCGGGCGACGCCGGGCTGATCAAGTTCTTCGTCGGCGGTTTGGTCAACGCCGATAACCCGGATGTTCTGTAGGATTGTTACCGCGCGCAGAGATTCATTCTTGCCGCGTGTCAAAACGATGTCGACAAAGTCACCCGGCGTTACAAATCCACCTACGCCCGTTTGAGCGTTAACGTTGATTGCCATCGCTCGGTTGTTTTCACCAAGCGTTTGAACAATAGTGACTTTTTCCCCAAAATCCGAGACTTTGGTCGCCAGCAGAATCTCTCCGGGCGCCAAGGCACGTTTCGCCCGGCGCGGATCGTTGCCCTGTTCTGGCAGTACGTCATCAAAACTTGTGAAGACCCCGCCAGGAACCGAGTCCGCGGGCCATTCGATGGATGTTAACTTGTGTCGCTCAATCGGCGATCCGAAGGGAATTTCTTCGGCTACCGCAATAACTCGAACGATCGTGGGATCCGCGGCGGCCTGGTTTCTCTGCAGTTGCTCTTGCGCAATCAGGACCGCGCCACCGGCCAAACCAACCCCTAGAATGGTCATCATCAATGATTTTACACGCATTTTTCTCTCCAATCTTTGGGGTTATCCCGACCAGACAGCATTCAGATCACGCGCCGTGTTAAGCAGTTGGCAGTAAACTAAAATGTTCAAGTAAGGTTGTACCTGATCCCCTCTCTTCCGAGGGGATCAGAGGTTTCTTCGATCCTTGGCTTAGGTGCCGCCACCAGTCGTTGGACGATCCGCTGCGACTGTGTCGGCGTCTTCAAAGTTTCCGACAGTCGTTTGGCCCAGTCCTGTCAGGATTGTGCCACCCACCGCAATGGCGATGAACAGTGCAATACCGTATTCGACAAGCGTTGCACCGCTTTCATCACGACGCAGTTTTACGAAGATTTTACGAATTCCATTCAACATAACTTGTTCTCCAGTCTGTTACTCAGAATGTGCTTGTTGTGCACAGACACGAGGTTGACCCCCTAGCCTTCTCAATCAGTACCAAGCGCAAGACGTGGCAACGTCCCCTCAAACACAAAATTTTTCCCGTTAAACGTGTTTTTGTTTTCCTCTAAGGCACTTTTTTGACAGAATCCGGACACACATTTTCGAAAATATGACCATGGACTTCTTTTGATTCTGTTCGGTCACAAAGGTTCTTAAATAGCGCTGATTTTTTTCCTTTTATTTTCACCAATATCCGCAAATCAAAGCGACATAATACAGAAAACTGTTTCCACTCCTGCCGACGTTAAACTCCGAAACTCCAAACCAAACCCAAAAGGGAGATTTCCATTTCACCTCATTTTAGTGTCCGCAGCTTGCTGCGTGGCGAATGCACTGAATCGCAGATCCAAGCCAGACTACTTCACATGAGTGAATACGCGCGGTGGCTTCCCAGGTTTCACCACAGAGTCACGCCGAACGACACGCCGCCGCCCAGACTGGCGCTTCAGACTCTCATCAGTGGCTAGAGTGAGAGCAAGACCGCCTCACAGGTCTGGGAGAAGAGTTGAGAGAGACGTTCAATTTTCAACGAGAGTGAATATTAATTATTTATTAACAAGAAATTAATAGAACCTTTACCCCAATGATCGCACCAACGCGGATCGCAATGCGGCGATCTTCACATTCCCCCAACCGAGAAAGAACGGCGACCAAGATCGACACCGAAAGCGAAGTCAGTGAGCACAATACGAACACCCAAACAGAGATGGATGCCCAACAAAAATTTATCTGATACGCGCTCGGAAAAATGGGCTGCTTCAACTAGCAACCCGTCTCGAACAGGCAGACACTCAACCGTCATGCCCCACAAATAATACTGAGGAGCATTGAGGTTTCTCGCTTCCTGAAATCGCATTTAACGAAAAAATATTTGAGAGAAATAGATAAGCACTTTTTCTTTATACCTATCTATCCAATCGAAAATCACTTCCAGCCAATGAACCGATTTTCTCTACGAATTTGTTTTGAAGTATCTTACTAATTTACACCGATCTAGCCTAACGGTAGAGGGAAAATTCCTGATCTAACTTTAATCTACTTTAGGTTGATCGAATCTATATCCCCAACAGGTCCTTCACTGCCTCTTCCACTTCATCCGTCACAGGTTTATTTGCCGCGTCCTCCAAGGCTTCTCTCTCGGCTATTTCCTGGTCTTCAACCTGATCTGTGAGATCTTCGACCTCGGTCACGGCTTCGTCGTATTCGACCGCCGCTTTCCTTTCGTCATTCAACTCTTCGGCGGCGTCTTTCGAGGCATCCAGATCTTTCTGAGCTTGCTCCAACTCATCCTCGAGATTGGGATCGTCGGATTGCTCCAGCTCCTCCTCCAACTCTGCAACGCGCTCCGCATTTTCTTGGACGTCGTTCAGAGCGTCCTTGAGATCGTCCTCGATTTCGGAAAGTGGACGTTCGGGCTCATCCAAACCGTCCAACAGTTCCTGAGCCTCCTCCAAATCGTCCCTGATTTCGTCTCCTGCCAAAACCGTGTCGCGGTATGTGGCAATGCGACCAACTCTGGAGTTTGGCGCCGCGTTTCTCAGAGCATTCTCGCTCGCATTGGCAGCATTTAACGCTCCGAGCTCCGAAGGATGCGCCCCAAGTAAGCTGGCATAGGTGTTTTCAGCCCGCCGCACTACAGGGCGAACAGATTTCTCCAGAGGAGTTCGGCTTTTGGATTTGCGGTTTACGTTTGCAACCTTACGTTCAGTTGTTTTTTTGCTTTTGGATTGCTTGCCGCCAATCAAGTCCCTCAAAGAGAACTTACCGCCTTTGAAGGACTTCGATTTCGTAGATTTTGAGTCAAGGCGGCCAATTCGGGATTTACCCGCGCGGGTCTTGCCCACTGCCTTGGCTTCTGCCTTGCCTCCCCCCTTCCCTACACTACTGCCCTTTCCCTTGCCTTTGCCTGAACCTTTGCCCTTACTTTCGCCGCCTTTGCCTTTGCCGGCGCCTTTGCCTTCGCCGCCTTTGCCTTTACCGGCGCCACCACCCTTGCCTTCACCGCCTTTGCCGTTTCCGTTCCCAGGCTTTGCAAACGCATAGTCTGGGGCCGCGACAGTCATCACAACTGCCACGGAGCCCATGAGGGCTAGAGCAATGCAAGACACTTTAAGTATGCAGGACGATGAGACTTTCACTACTTCCCCAAAGATCGAAATTTGATCAACTTCTTAGAAAGTGTCGAACACACGACACAAAAGAACCCGAATCACCATTTAACCCCTCTAGTTGAATGCAGGTCAGTTAAACGGGCGGCTAACTATTCGTTCACCTTCAGTTCATCTTGAATTATGTAGAGTAGTACGTCTGGTTTTTCAGAGTGTTATACATGAAGAAGCTCTTGCTAATTGCCTGTCTGATGGTTCTTTTCCTCACCGAGGAAGGGTATTCGGCCGTGCAAGAACTGAAGCAGTCTGAACTGCGGGCGGCGACAAGCACTGGAAAGGCCATACGCCTTAAGCGTGTCATCAAAGGGGTGGAGAAGGTTTTTGGCGGCACCCCGGTCGATGCACGTGCTTTTAAAGCAGACGAGATCTACTACAGAATCCTGGTCAAGAAACCAAACGGCAAAATTTTAAGTGTAATCGTAAATGCCAAAACAGGAGCCGTTGTTTCCAATAGATCAGCAGTTGGTCGACAAATTTCCGAGGCCGCGCGCGCAAAGTCCAGGACTGCGAAGGCACCTCGGACTAACGCCTTTGGCTTAACGAACAAAAGTGTGCAAAGCAGCAATGCTGCTGGAAACCGCAGCAGCAAAGGCAACGCGGGCGGAAATGGCAACGGCAACTCCGGTGGTAATGGCGGAGGCAACTCTGGCGGCAACGGCGGAGGCAACTCCGGTGGCAATGGCGGAGGCAACTCTGGCGGCAACGGCGGAGGCAACTCCGGTGGCAATGGCGGAGGCAACTCTGGCGGCAACGGCGGAGGCAACTCCGGCGGAAATGGCGGCGGCAACTCCGGAGGCAACTCCGGCGGAAATGGCGGCGGCAACTCCGGTGGCAACAGCGGAGGCAACTCTGGCGGAAATGGCAACGGCAACTCCGGTGGCAACAGCGGAGGCAACTCCGGTGGCGGCAACTCCGGCGGCAATGGCGGGGGTAAGGGAAATAGGTAACCTTGAAGAGGCAGACCAAAATTGAATAGGTTCTTTGTATGAGAGTTCTACTTGCAGAAGATGAGCCTCACCTCTGCGACCAAATCAAAAGGCTGCTTAGTGCCGAAGGTCGGATCGTTGATGTCGTTCACAACGGGGTTGAGGCTCTACATTTGGGCTCAACTGAACCCTACGACGTTATCATCTTGGATATCGGTCTGCCCGAACGCGACGGCATATCTATACTGCGCGAATGGCGAAATGCAGAAATCACCACTCCTGTTTTGATTTTGACCGCAAGAGACGGGTGGAGTGAACGCGTAGACGGGCTGGACGCCGGCGCTGATGATTACATGATCAAGCCGTTTCATATGCCTGAGCTTGCAGCGCGTGTCCGGGCCATCCTGCGCCGTCAAAGTGGTCAGCTCAACCCGATCATCGAAAAAGGGAATGTGGCGCTGGACACTCGGACCGGACGGGTCACAGTCGACGGGATCCCGGTTGAGCTGACGGCGCAAGAGATCGCCGTTCTGACATACCTCGCCGTCAACTCTGGGCGCCGAATATCTCGGACCGAGCTTTCAGAGCATATCTACGAATACGACGGGGACCGCGACTCTAACACGATTGCAGTGTTCATAAATCGGTTGCGAAAAAAACTGGGTTCTGACTTGATCTCCACAGTGAGAGGTCGTGGATATATGATCGATTGAGTCGGATGTTATCGCTGCGTCAACGTGCCTTGCTGGGCGGGATCACTTCCGGTGCAGTCTCGGTAGCTGTCGGAACGATTGCAGTCTTTTCTTTCATTGACGCCAGAGTCCTTGAGAGGTTCGACAGCAATCTTGAGGACAAGCACACCCAGTTGGTTGTCGGCTTGAGTGTCACTACACAAGCCCCCGAAGCGCTAAGCGATCTGCTGTTCGATCCTGCATACGGCACACCTTATTCGGGACGGTATTGGCAAGTCACGAGCAGCGACGGTGAAATCTACACCTCGCCCTCGATGTTTGACGAAACAATCGCTGAACCCGAAGGTTCCTCTGTGGGCACCGTAATCTGGAACACACCCGGACCTGACAACGAAATAGTCCGAAGCGCCTATCAGACTATTACCTACGAAGACGGCACAGTGTGGGGCGTAAGCGTATCAGAAAGTCAGCGCCAGTTGCTAAATGAACGCCGCGCGGCCCAGCAGAGCCTTTGGCCTGTTTTCGCATTGGTCGGAGTAATCGGTGTCATGAGCTCGCTTTTGATCATGTCGGCAATTATGAAACCCTTGCGCAAACTGCGTGCGGACGTTGCTCATCGCTGGGACAAAGACGAAGTGCTTAGGCCGGATGACTACCCGGAAGAAGTCTCTCCGCTGGTCGAGGAACTGAACCAACTTTTACAACGAAATCGCGACATCATTTCCGGTTCTCGCAGACAGGCCGCCGACATCGCGCATTCGTTAAAGACACCGGCGACTATCTTAAGAAATGAATTGGCCGACCTGTCGACCAAAGGAGCAAAGACCGAGGTTGCGCAAGAAGCGCTGGACCGCATTGATGCACAGCTTAGCCGTTCTCTGGCCCGAATGCGGGCCTCTAACACTGCAGAATTGACCCACTCGCGCACCAACCTGACCGCGTCGGTGGATCGGCTTTCGCGCCTGTTTTCAATCATGGCAGACCGAGAAGGTAAGTCTTTTTCCACCAGCTGTCCCCCGGACCTCTGGGTACGCATGGATTCCCAGGACATCGAAGAGGTCATCGGAAACCTGTTGGATAACGCTTTTAAATGGAGCGACAGAGTCGTCCAGTTGACAGTGGAATTGGATGACCTCGGCATTTGTTTACGTGTTGCGGATGATGGCCCCGGAATCCCAAAGGAATCCCAGAGAGAAGCGCTGCGCTCTGGCGGCCGCCTAGATACCAACATCACTGGAACCGGGTTGGGATTGGCTATCGCCGTGGACCTACTGAACGCCTACGGAGCCAAGCTTGTTCTAGGCACGTCCCAAGAGCTTGGGGGATTGGAGGCAAGCGTCGAGCTGCCCCGCAACAGCCGTGCAGTTTCCAAACGGTAACACGAGCAAGTTTGATCACTGCGTATTCGGAACGGGGCGCACGCGCCCTTTACTGAAAGCAGCTACGCCTGCCTTAAGCGATCGAATTGAGGATCACGTCCAGCTCACTGTGGACGGGCTCCCACCCTGTTGCGCGCTGCAACGCACTGATGTCAGCACAAATTCTGGCTATGTCTCCGCTGCGTCTTGGCGCGTATACCGGCTCAATCGCAGGGGCGATGACAGTGCGAAATCTTTGGACAATCTGATTGACCGAAAGGCTTGTACCGCTACCGCAGTTCACCATCAGGTTTTCACCAGTGTCGGACAAAAACCGGATACTGCGCCAGAAGGCTTCGGTCACGTCGTCAATATGGACCAGATCCCGCTCACATGTTCCGTCCGGCGTATCGTAGTCGTTGCCTAAAATACGAAACTCGGCGTTACCGATATTCCGCACACGCGTCAGGCAAGTCGCCAGAGCATCCAGCAAACTTGGCTCACCCCCTGCCATGCTCTCACCCTTCATAAAGGCCCCACGTCCTGCGACGTTAAATAGCCGAAGGATCGCGCAGTTCATTCCATAGTGCTGGGCCGAGCTGATCAGCACGTCTTCGAACATCTTCTTGGACACGCCATAAGGGGATTTCGGCGACAAAAGCGTGTCTTCGGAAACGACTCCGTGCGGCGCATCTCCGTATACAGCCGCCGTTGAGGCGAAAACAAAATGACGAACACCTGCGGTTTGGCATGCATCCAGAAGATCAACACTGTGGGACAGGTTGTTTCTGAAGTGCATCATTGGATCGCGGACCGACTCTGCAACCGATGTAGACGCTGCAAGATGCACCACGGCCCGGCATTCATGTCGGGCCAGAATGCTAGAAATCTCTGCCTTCTGACTGATGCAGGTTTCATAAAATGGTACCCCAGCAGGCAAACGCTCACGGCGTCCGTTAGACAAGTCATCGACCACCACAACTTCGCAACCCTGATTAATCAGGTGCCGGACAAGATGCGCGCCGATATAGCCCGCCCCGCCAGTGACCAAGATCGGTGAGACCACGTCCTGCATAAGCGCCGTTTAGACCTTTCGGAAGATGAGCGAGGTGTTGATGCCACCAAACGCGAAGTTGTTCGTCATCACGTGGTCAGGGCTCAGTGAGCGGGCTTCGCTTATTAAGAAGTCAGGTATTGTCACGCTCTCAGGGACGCACCTTGGATCAACGGTCGAAAGATTTGCGGTTGCCGGAAACCAGCCATCATTCATCATCTCGATCGCTAACCAAGCCTCAATGGCTCCGCACGCTCCAAGGGAATGCCCAAAATGGCCTTTGAGCGAGTGCATGGGGACGGGACGATCAAAAACGGCTGCAGTTGCATGAACCTCCGCCACATCCCCAGCATCTGTGGCCGTACCATGACCGCTGACGAAGCCGATGTAATCCGACGAAAGTCCCGCGTTTTCCAACGCCAATCTGAGGGCGGTCTGCATTGTTGCCGACTGCGGTCGGGTCGCGTGACTGCCATCTGAGTTAGTGCCGAAACCAACAAGCTCAGCAAAAATCGGAGCGCCTCGAGCAATTGCGTGCTCTCGTTCTTCCAGAACCAGTGTTGCAGCGCCTTCGCCGATCACCAGTCCGTCACGCGCGCCGTCATAGGGTCTTGGGGTTAGTTCAGGGTGATCATTCTGAGCACTGGTTGAAAACAGCGTATCAAAGACGGCACTCATGCCGACGCTCATCTCCTCTGCTCCACCGGCCAGCATAATATCCTGTTGCCCCGCTTTGATCGCATCATAGGCGAAGCCGATGCCCATGCTGCCCGATGTGCAGGCCGAGGATGTCGGAAAAATCCGCCCTGTCAGCCCCAGGTGGATACCAATGTTGACGGCCGACGTATGGCTCATCATACGGATATAGCTGGCCGCGCTCAGATTGCGCGCAGTCCGGTCGGTCAGCAGTCGAGCAAAATCGACGACGGGATCGACATTACCGAACGACGATCCGTAAGCGATGCCCGCGCGTCCAGAGGTCAGGCGATCAGCGTCCCCCGCCAAACCCGACATCTCGAGCGCCTTGTCCGTGGCATACATCGAAAGTGCCGCGACCCTTCCAGCAGTTCTGAGGGTCTTGCGGTTGTAGTGGTCACGCGGTTCAAAGTTGTCAATCGGCCCGCCCAACCGAGTGTTCAGATCACTGCAGTCGTCCCACTCATGCATGTATCGAATGCCAGTGTGGCCTTGCTCCATCCGCTGCCGAATTTCGCCCCATGTCTCACCCAAAGCGGTGACGCCGGACATACCCGTTACGACTACCCGCCGTGTCATTGCAGCCCTCCGTCTACGGCGATTACCTGCCGCGTGATGTAGGACGCACCATCCGAACAAAGGAATGAAACAAGACTGGCGACCTCTTCGGGCAAGCCCGAACGCTGCATGGGCACCAGAGCTTTAACCATGTCACCCGGAAGTTCAGCAGTCATGCCTGTATCGATAACACCGGGGGCCACACAGTTGACCGTAATCTTGCGCTTGGCCAGCTCGATCGCCAAAGACTTGGAAGCTCCGATCAACCCTGCCTTAGACGCTGCGTAGTTTGTCTGACCCCGGTTACCGATTATCCCGGAAACAGAGGTCATAGTGACGATGCGCCCCGGTTTGCGGCGCTGGATCATCGGCATCAAAAGCGGGTGCAATACGTTGTAGAACCCATTGAGGTTTGTATCGACCACACCGTCCCAGTCTTCATCAGTCAGCGCCGGAAACGCGCCGTCCCGAGTTATCCCGGCGTTTAGTACTGCACCAAAAAATGCTCCGTTCCGATCAATATCATCTTCGATGACCTCGCGGCATTGGGCACGGTTTGCGATGTCGAAGGACAACAAGCCGCAGGTTCCACCCTGTTTTCGGATCATTTCAGCCTGTGTTTCTGCACCGTCGCGGTCCCGCCCGTAGTGCAGCGCGATGTCAAACCCATCGTTTGCCAGTTTCAGAGCGATCGCCGCCCCGATCCCCTTGCTTGAACCTGTGACAAGAATGCGTTCAGGCATGTTGAACCCCCTCAGTCACTTCGGCCCCGTCGGGGCAATACACGCTTAACGTCGCGACGGCTACCGTCTCGGAGCCACTCACGACAATCCCCTCAAAAGACGCCATATTACCATCATTAAAATGCTCTTCGACGGTGACGGTAAGCACCTCACCCACCTTGAAAAAAGGACGCGAGAGCGGCATTGATCGTGTCCCCAAAAGAAAGCCAATTGACGGAACACTCCCGCGCTGTGATTTCCAAAATCCGTCTAACGCAGCAACCGCTTGCGCCATATATTCCAAAGACAGATAGCTGGGCACACCTTCTTCAGGCCGGTAGAACATTGTCGCTGGGCCAATCTGCACCTCAGCCACCAACCGTCCTTGTTTGACCTCAACCAACCGCGAGAGTAGAGCCATCGGTTTGTCATGCGGCATGAACTGCGTGATGTCATCAAAGGCTTCGGTAGTTACACTGCTTGCTAAGGTCATGGCGTTCCACTTCTGCCCAGAACAAGGCTGCAATTGTTGCCGCCGAATGCGAACGAATTGCTGATCATTGCCGCCTTGTCAGATGGCATTTCATAGGCTGTCCCTGCTTTACTGAAATTCAGCGACTGACAATCCGGTCCAAGCTGTCCGTCCCACAGATGTGGTGGCAATGTCGTCTCGGAACTCGGGCGCGACAGCAACAACCACAAAAAGCCTGCCTCTATCGCCCCGGCGGCCCCTAACGTATGACCCGTCATTGGCTTGGTAGAACTCACCGGTACGTCGCCGCCGAAAACCTGTGACACCGCCAAAGATTCCATAGAGTCATTGGCAGGTGTGCCAGTACCGTGCAGATTCACGTAAGAGATATCACCTGCATCACACGTCGCCATCTCCAACGCCTTTTGCATTGCTACGATGGCGCCGTTCCCCGAGGGATCCGGGGCGTTCATGTGGTAACCATCCGACGTCTCGCCCCAGCCAAGCAACGAAACCTCAGACGATTGCCGTGTCATGAGGAAAACCGCCGCACCTTCACCGATATTGATGCCCTTGCGATTAGCTGAGAACGGGTTGCACAGGCCTTTCGCAATAGACGAGAGCGCATCAAAGCCATTCAGCGTCAGGCTTGCTAACGCGTCTACCCCGCCGACGATGACTGCATCACATTGACCAGTAGCCAATAGTCGCGCTCCACTCGCAAGCGAACTTGCCCCTGACGAACATGCGTTCGACACGGTGAATACAGGGCCGAGGATCCCGTAAAGCCGGGACACAAAATCGGAAGGGTTACCAAGCTCTTGCGTCTCGATACGGAAGTCTTCCGGTAAAACACCATCCTCCCCCGACAGAGCGACCCGTCCTTCTTCTATTCCACTAGTGGTTGCGCCTATTACAACACCGATGCGTTCAGGCCCATAAAGAGAAACGGCGTTTCGGATCGCTTCATCAATCTGGGAAATCGCGCTGAAAAGAATGCGGTTGCTGCGCGTATCAAAGCACCCGGCCCTACTCATTTCAGGCAAAGTCTGAGGTAGATCCGACACGACCCCCACAACAGTTTCGCCTCTTTGCAAATATGTGTCATCAGGCTTCATGCCCGATTGGTCGCCAGCCAGCAGTGCTGCAAGGACCGTCTCTTTGCCCTGCCCTAGGGCGCAGGAAATGCCCAGGTCGTTCAAAAAGTACGGTTGCTTGGTCATGACACTTCCGCTGAGGATATTCGTAGAATGTAGCCGTGTTGATGGTTGTTTATTGTTAGCTCGGCCAAAGGATCGGCGGTCTCGCTATATGTGACTGTGACCAGCGACTGCAACCCCTGTCTAACGCTGCGGCCACGGCCGTCTTGCGCGACACTCAGACCAGAGTTCAAAAGCGGGGCCAATTCTTCGTACGGCCAAAAGGCGACGACAATGTCATCCAAGATATGGTTCGGAGTGACTGGCGCAGGCAGCTTTGTTGCTCCGATCTCTTGCGGTTGTCCGTTGATCCATTTGATTGTCTCAACTGGTAGACCCAACGGATCGAACAGTTGCATCTCGATCACATCATCAGACAAGCTTAGAAACGCCATGGCCTGACGTGAAGCGCCATCTACTTCGACCGTGAGACGTTGCTGTAGCTTCAGCGGAGATTTGGTCCAAACAAGCTCAGACGAGTTGATCGTCCTGCCACTGACGGGCTGTTCCGCAACGCTTTCCGGTTTCACCGTTGGCTCTTGCACAGGCAGGGGCGTTGCTTGCTCATCATCGTGGCTGGCACAAGCCGCCAAAACCAAAACTGGGAAAAGCGTCGTAAACAGTCGCATCAGGCCATCATCCCAGCGATCGCTGCCAGTCCGCTCGACGGTTTTTTGACAAGAGGGTTGTCTCGATTCCAGGCGTATCCGGCGAGGATTGAAGTCACCATTCTGCTGACACCATTGATCTCGGCCGGTCGGTTAAAGATCACCTGCTGCAAGCTTTGGTCATACCACCCATTTACAAACGTCCGGAAAACATCCACGCCAGCACGAAGGGGGGTTTCGAACTCAGCGTCCCAGTCGACCCGTTTACCGTCAAGATGCCGTAGCAGAGCATCACAAGCCAAGTCAGCTGAGTGTAAGGCGATGGTAACACCACTTGAGAACACTGGATCGAGAAATTCAGCGGCATTTCCTAGCAACGCAAATCTCGGGCCATGCAGAGTGCGAACGTTTTTTGAATACCCCCGGATACAACCGACCGGCCGGGTCGTATGGGCATTGCGCAGCAAGTCGCCCAGATGGGTTTCGCCAATCCATTTCCAAAGTAAGCGCGCATGATCTTCGGTATCTGCCCCCAGATCGTGCTCCTCGCCCAACACAACCCCAACAGAGCTGGTCCCGTCAGAAAAGCAAATGAGCCAGAACCAGACTTCCGGGTGATGAGGATGGACTGTGATGACGATCTTGCTGCGATCAAAGTCAGGATCGGAAATGCCATCCGCTAAATGCGTGAACAGCGCTCCGCGAAATGGCAGGTTGGACGGGGCCTCAAGGTCTAACAACCGGGGAAGCACTCTGCCAAACCCGCTGCCATCCAAAACAAAGTCCGCATCCAACCGCGAGGTATGACCATCCACATCGCGAAGAAACAGTGACGCACCCTGCTCCGAAATGTCAGCCTCGGTCACCTGCGTGTCGTATCGCATTTCGGCCCCTGCGTGATCGGCTGCATCGGCGAGGATTTGATCGAACCGGGCGCGTTGCACCTGAAAAGTCGTTCCCCAGCCGGGCTCGTATTTCTGGCGAAAGTCGATGTCGGTCGCTTGCGCACCGCGGACGAAACGCGCTCCTGTTTTGATTTGGAAGCCAGCCTTCTCAATTTCTGGCAACACCCCTGCGCGCTCAAGCGGAAACATTGAAAAGGGCAGCAGGCTTTCTCCGATCGAGAACCGAGGATGTCGCGTGGACTCCACCACTGTCACACGATGCCCTGCGTCGACCAGTCTTTTCGCCGCGAGTGAACCCGCTGGCCCTGCCCCGATGATAGCTACACCTGTTGAGGTCGAAAGCTGCGTCATTTATCCGTTCCTATGACTTGAGTTGAAAAAGGTGAAAGAACCCACGCCACCGCCAGACCGGCGCAAAGCACAGTGCCAATCTGATGGATGGCAGGCAGCGTACTGGTTCCGAGAATGGCGAAGGCACCAACCGAACTGAGGGCCGACAACGTGACAGCGCGATAAGTTTCCGGATGCGTCCCAAGTTCGGGATCACCAAGGAAAATCGCGTAATCCGCGCCGATAGCCAGCACCAAGAACAAGGACATCACGGTCAGAAGGTTCAGCGGCACCCCGACGAGTGCGGCCAGCACAGGAGCAGCAAACACCGCCCCCATCGGAACCAACGCCAGTCGCGTTCCACGGGCAAAGCCATTGCGCAGACAGAACAGCGCCCAGAGCAGACCCAACGCAGCAAGCAGTGCAACCTGCGCCCCTTTCCGAGACTGAGCAAAAGCCCTGTTTGCGCTGTCTACGGGGTCGATCAGGTACACGCTTTCGTGGCTTGCGGCCACTGAGGCCACCGAGGCGGCCGTTCCCCCAACAATCGGGATTGCCGCCCAAACGCGTCCATCGCCGGCTTGGTATACCGCTTGCAACGCGCGATACCCTGGCGCAACTGCTCGCACACCCTCCAGCGTAACTGGGACGGGCGTGCGTTCCTCAAGGTCCAAGCCTGTTTTCTGTACCCAGCTTAGTGCAAGCGTTTCGGTGACAAGCTCGGCGGTCTTAACCTGATTAGACAAGCTGGGTATCTGATCAGAAATCAAATAGGCCGAACTGATGCGGCCCTCTGATTGAAGTTGACGCAAAGACGGGGCTACGGCCTCCATTTTCTGCAGCAAGTCCTGACTGTCGTCGGCTGCAACCATCAGGAACCGAGTTGGGTGGGCTGCTGGAAACAGTGCTGACGCCAATTCGGCGTCTTGGACGAGTCCAGTAGGCATGTGCCCCAAGGACCGGACATCATCCATTGGCGGTTTCAGAACAAAGAAGGCCAAAACGATCATCGCCAATCCAATGGCCGGATGCATCACTATGCCAACCAATTGCTTGTGACGCATCTGCATCTGAGTGCTGAACTGCGTTTGACCAGCGCTCGTCCGGACAGGCAAAAGGCCAATCGCAGGAAACAGGAAGAGGATTGTCGCCAATGAAGCCGCGATCCCCGCGCAAGCAATCACCGCGATCTGGGTCAATAGATCGAACGACGCAAACAAAAGGCTGGCAAAACCAACTATCGAACTCAGTGCCCCGAAAATCAGGGCATTCTTGGTGGGACGCGCCACGTGACCGTGACTATCAGGACGTGCAAAGAAGTAGTGGAAAACATAGTCAGCAACGACCCCAAGCAATCCACCAGCAAATCCAAGGGCGACAGTATTCACACCTCCCCAAATCAGAGAGGCGGTCGTTATACCCCACAGTAAACCGATCCCCAGTACGAGCCCGGTCGCTAGCAGTGACCGGATCGAGCGCATGGCAATCAGCACAACCAACAGAACCCATGCGGCCGACAGCAAGGTCAGTCGCTCAGCCTCGGCGCGCGACGCCTTGGCGATGTCAGCTGCAAAAAATGCGCCGCCCAGATAGTGCGCCTCAAGCTGTGGTCGGTTCTGCAATACCTCGTTAACGACAGATCGCACCTTATTGGATAGCTCGGTCTGATCGGCCAGTCCTGTTACGTCATCTTGCGCCTCAAACGGTACCCGAACGTGGTTCATTCCATCTGAGGATCGAAACACCGGCACACCTTTGATCAGTTGATCAGGCAGGGTATCTCCAAGTCCTGACGACAACACCTTACCGGTCAGATCGAAAGGATCCCGGGACGGATCAACAAAAGACATAGCCATACCCGGAACAGCCAACCCTGCAAGAGCTCGGGCCAGAACGGCTTCTCCGCCGGACTGTTCAACATCCAACCTGTCCTTCGCTGAAAGAACCCCCGGAAACGCGGCCAGCAACTGTTCTGCAAAAAGTAGGTCATCCGCCTGCTGCGTCGTCAAGTCAACGGTCGCCAACTTGGGAACCGCGGCAAAACCTTGCTGCACCGCCAGCGCTGCATCTACGGCCTGCGTCGGGTCTGCATGAGACACCAATACGCTACCGTTGCCCGCCTGCCGGGCGCGCAACTCGGCCCATGCAGTGTCAAGCGCAGCGTTGCGACTTGTGCTCTTATCAAAAGCCGAGACATCGCTGTGCAGAGAGATCTGCCCATTGAAAATGCCGCCTATCAGAACGGCAACGCATATCACCTGAGCAAGGAGCCACAATGTGACCCGGCGTCGAAAGCTCACGGTCAGCGCGCCTCCTGAAACTGGTGCCACAAGACCGACAGATCCGCTTGATCGGCCGCAACCAAATCGAACGTCACCTTGCTGGCCTGATAGTCTTGCCCCTGCTCATCTCGGCCCCAAAACACTATTTCCTTCAACGCGGGCGCTGGCCCGTCGGAAATCCGCAACGAGACCGGTTCATCTTTGCCCGACAGCGTCTTCATAGTTCCGCGAATTCGGGTCTCACCACTGGGTAAGCGCACCTCTTCAACAAGCGTAAAGATGCCAGCGTCGATCAACGCCTGCGGATCACCCGAGAGCATCTTGTCGAGAATGGTCAGCTCAAGCCCCCCGCGCCCGGCATCCAGCGCAGAGAAACCTCCGTCTGGGTCCATCTGGTACAAACCATCGCCGGATACAATCAACGTCGAAGCAAACGGAGTCTGGGTGTCCCAAATCAACCCTTCACCCGGCCACAAAGCAAACGCACCAGCTGTTTCCAAAGTCACGTCGTGTTCGGGCAAGTAGCGGGTCTGTTGGAAAGTGCCGCTTTGCTTAGCGGTGTCTTGCCCGGCCGAAAGACATGTTGCCCAGAGCGAGAGCAGGAGAAAAAAGACGCGCGCCATCACGCGGCCACGTCGATTAGTTTTTCGACCTTTTCGCGGAACGTGGCCGATGTTTCGAATTGCAGCGTACCGGTATCTGCTGCGACACAAACCATCGTCGTTTGCCCTTTTGTCAAACGGGTACCAGTGTCTATGTCGGTGACCTCATAATCTATGACCATACGGTTGAGGTATTCTCTTAGCGATGCTGTCACACGAATGCGCATTCCAAATTGGGCTGGGGCTACATACTTTGCCCGCAGGTCCACAACAGGCCAGCCAAAGCCATCCTCGCGCATTTGGGGGTAGTTGTATTCCAACTTGTCCAACAGGGCGCAACGGGCTTCTTCGAACAGCTTGACGTAATTCCCGTGCCACATGATCTCCATTGGATCGAGATCATAGAACTGGACTTGCGTCTCAATACTTGCCGAGATCATCCTTATACCTCCCACACACGATCGTGGATATCGTCAGTCAATTGACGTAAGACGGCATCCAGAGGCTGATCTTCGTCAACACGCGGTATCGTCTGGCTCAGCTGATCCAGAAAGTCGCGTATCTGGGACGTCAGTTGTTCACGACGCAGTTCACCACGCTCCAAACGCAGCAACACGGCCTGATGAACCGAGACCAACAGCGCCGCCGCCACCTGTTCAGTCAGAGTGCAGACTCGCAACGCATCGCGAGACGCGATCGTGCCCATGCTGACCTTGTCCTGATTGTGGCACTCGGTCGAACGTGAAAAAACGCTCGCGGGCATGGTGTTCTTCAACGCCTCTGCGGTCCACGCCGACACCCCGATTTGCAAAGCTTTCAGCCCATGATTTATCGACGCTCTGGCCTCACTGGCGCCCGAAAGATTGGACGGCAGACCGTAGTTGAACTTGGTGTCGACCAGCAGCGCCATCTGCCGATCCATCAAGTCAGCGAGGTTGGCGACGAGGTTTTTAAGCGAATCCGCAACAAAGGCCATGTGACCACCATAGAAGTGACCACCATGCAAAATACGGTGGTCGTCCGGGTCAATCAGGGGGTTATCGTTCGCACTATTGATCTCGGTATCAACCAGTTGCGAGAACTGGGGCAGCATGTCGAACAGGACGCCAATAACGTGCGGGGCGCAACGGATTGAGTATCGATCTTGCAGGCGCGCCGGCGTGTACTCCGGCCCCAGATCGGAGAGGTCCGCACGAATACGAGACGCCGCTTCGGCCTGCCCCGGGTGAGGCTTGGCCTCGAACAGGCGTTCGTCGAAATGCGCGGGGTTTCCGTTTAAAGCGATCGCAGCCAGCGCGGTAATTCGGGTCGTGAGCTTCCCGAGGTAGATCGCTCGCTCCATTGCCAGTGAGGTAAGGGCCGTCATAACGGCAGTGCCGTTCATGATCGCCAATGCCTCTTTCGGGCGCAGAGTGATCGGGCGCAACCCAGCCATCTTCAGCGCCTGTGCTGCGGGCATCACCTGCCCCTGATAGAGAACGTCCCGTTCTCCGACCAGGGCAGCAGCCACATAGGAAAGCGGCGTCAGGTCACCACTAGCGCCAACCGAACCCTCAGAAGGGATACGTGGCAGGATATTGTGATTTAGCAACCCTGCCAGCAGGTCCAGCAACTCTTCGCTGACACCGGAAAATCCGCATGTCAAAGAGCTTAGCCGGACGGCCAAAACGGCACGGGTTTGTTCCGGTGTCAGCATGTCGCCCAGACCGCAGCCGTGAAACCGGCTAAGATGCAAAGGCAATTCTGGCACCAGCGAACGAGGGACCGCGCGAATGACACTGTCACCATAGCCGGTTGTTACCCCGTATATCTCTCCGTCTTCTTCCAGCAATCGGTCAAGATAAGCTGTACTTGCCCGCAACTTGCCACGGTACGTTGGGCATGTGTTGACCACCGCGGTCGTTCCCGGTTGGCGCGCCAGGCGAACAACATCGGAAAAAGAGACTTCTCGGTCGCCGAAGGTGATGCTTGCTATCGGAATATTCATCGCGTTTTCTGCTCCGAAGCCCAGAAATTGAAGAAATTGAACCACTGATACGGCGCCTTTTGGACCTGATTTTCCAGGAACGCGGCGTATCGACTTGCGTAGTCCTTAAGCCCACGCGCCCGGTCTGATCTGGGCAAATGAACCCGGTCAGCCAGCTTTTCCCATGTAACGTCAAATCTGCCATCACGCCTGTGACAGCCCATCATGTACACAGGGCATTCCAGCAGATGAGCAATTAGGAATGGCCCGGTCGGAAAGGCGGCTTCCTCTCCCAAAAACGGAATGCGGACTACATTGTCGCGCGCTTCTACCGGTGTCCGGTCGGCAGCGATTACAAGCCACTCGCCCCTTTGCACCCGCTCATAAAGCTCACCGGCGACTACGGGATTAAGCGAGGTAACCTCGATCAATCGGTCGTGCGAGCTGGAGTCCAGCTTTTTGAGGACACTATTGAAGTTCTCTGCATGCTTGGTGTGCGCAAAGATATTCACCACGAAAGACTTGTGTTTCGAGGCCACGGCCCTAAGAACCTCGGGGTTACCTTGATGGGACACCAGAACAACAATGCCCTGCCCCGCATCAACCTTGTCGCGCAACGACGCAACGCTGGCGCCTAGCCAAACGTCTTCGGCCCGAATATCACCGTTCCATGCGCTGGCTTTGTCCAACGCAGCTCTGCCGAAATTCAAAAACTGCCAAAGGCTGTGATACAAGGTTTTCCCGCAGGGGGCGCCAGCCTCATTGGCGCGCGTTAGAAACTCGCCCGATGCGCGCCGTGCGCTGCCCGAGAACACAAATGCCACCATCACAACCGGCGCGATCAACACCATGGCCGCTCGGGAACCCAGTACACGATAAGTGGTCGCAACGCAGCGAATTCCCCAATACGTGCCGCGCTCTTTCTGGTCGGCCCAGTGACCGGATTTTTCGGACCACATCCATCCAAACAACCGACGGTACAGCATCGAGAACACCAACCGTGTGTGCATTTTAGAAATGGCGATGTTATCGCGCAGGGCGTCGAAGTTTGAGTGGTTTTCCTCGGGATAGTTCACTTGAACCGGGATCTGACGCACCGGAGTTCCACCCCAGAACATGCGAACCATGACCTCGATGTCAAAGTCCATGCGTCGACCCTGCACTTCGGTCTCACAAACCTGCAGCGTTCGTTCCACCGGATAAACGCGAAGGCCGCACATTGTGTCCTTGATCTGGAAAGACAGTGTTTCGACCCAGACCCAAAAATGCGTCACATATCGCCCTATGCGACGCCCCCAAGGCGCATCGCTGTCATAGACTGGTCGGCCGCTCCACAACGTGTTGGGTTCCCGCCGGGCGTTGTCGAGCAATTCGGAAACCGCATCGAGATCGTGTTGACCATCGGCATCAACCTGCACTGCGTGTGTGAAACCTCGGGCTTTGACTTCTTGTAAGCCACTGACGACGGCCGCGCCTTTTCCACCGTTCTGCACCCTGCAGATGACATGGACAGACCCGTCCGCCTGTTCCAATTGCGCTATGGCCGAAGCCGCAGGTTCGGAAGAGCCATCGTCTACGATGACTATGGGCAGTTCAAGTCGCTTCAACCGCTCAACAATCGCCGGTAGGGTTTTGAAGTGGTTATAGCTGGGGATCAGAGCGCAAGGCTTGAATTCCTGTTCACTCATGCCGGCACCAACTCGATAATCCCACTTGCGTGCTGGCCGTGCTCCGAAACGAAAATGAATTTTACACGGTTTTTCTCGGGCAAATACTCTAGCGTCAGCTCCAGACTGGTGTGAGGCTCAACAACTTTTTTGAATTTCAGGTTGCGCGTTCCGACCACGGCTCGACCGCAAGCAAAGACCTGATCAGCAAGCTGTACAGCCCAATCAAACAGAGCAATCCCTGGAACAATTGGCTGAACCGAAAAGTGCCCCATCAGGCAAATCAGATCTGGCAAGACGTCAATCAGCACCACAACAAGATCATCGTCTCGCGAAGCGATGCGATATGGAGGCAAATCGATTGCCCGAGGGTCCTGTCCATGATCGAGCGCTGCCATCTTCACCTCGAAAACAGTGCGGTCAACGCCGCAACCTGTCTTTTTCCCCGCTCATTCGTCGGTATTTCGCGTACAAATCGCCATAACTTGGGCGCAGATGCCGCGTTTTCTGCATTTTTGATAGCGGTCGAAAGATCGCGCTCAAGGCGGAATTTGCCTTTACTCTGCAACAGATTTTCCCCCTCAGGAGTGAGGGTGGCGACCATCGCAAGTCTGTGGCCCTTATCCGTGTCCAGGCCAAGTGCAGCGGCTTCTAAAACAAAGGCGTTAGCCTGTGCAAGCGCCTCGATCCGCGGCAAAGATACACGGACTCCTTCAACTTTGATTACGCGGTCGTTGCGACCGCCCAACCTAAACCGGCGCCCGTCGGGCGATAGTTCGCACAAATCCGACGTATCGAACCAGTCCGCGTTTGGCGTCACAGGTGATCGCACAGTCAAACAGCCTGAAATGGCTTGCTTGACTTCAACCCCAGGAAAGACTTGCCATTCCGCTTCCGGTGTCGCCTGCGTTCTGAACGCAATCCCGCCTGTCTCAGTGCTGCCATATACCTCGACAGGATGCGCGCCCGTCACTTCGGCAATAGCCATGGCACCTGTCGCGGGCAGCGGAGCACCAGATGAGAAAACCTTGACGGGCGGCCGACTTGCTGCCTGACGCACCCCTACCCGCATTATGTGCGCGGGGCATGAAACGACTGCCGATGGTATTTCTTCTGCCAGATCCAACGCAGTGTCGATCGAGCCTTGGCGCGGAGCAACCAATAACAGACCGGCACCCAATGGCCAGACGAGGCAAAAAAGGATACCATATATGTGATGATGCGGCACGGTGCTGATGATCTGAGCACCTGACAAATCTGCACCAAATTGCTGGTGCAAAGTCTCAGCCTCGGCCTCAATCTGGCGCCAAGTTTTTGGCACAGGCTGCGGCTCCGCTGTCGAGCCACTTGTGAAGAAAGTCAGGTAACAGGCCTCAGCTTCAGGAATAACCAACGCGGCATTGTCTGGGGCCAATGTGTCTTTCGAAAGCGACGAGGTCACCACTTCGTCCGTGACCAGATAGTCGAAAAGCTTATCGCGATCAGCAAGCGCCTCGGCTGAGGTCACACCCGGGATAATGGCCGTGGCTCGCGCCGCAAAACACGCCAATAGTGTAGCGAGAAAGGCCGATGGGTCTTCGCAGGTGACCGCTATTCTATCGATTTCACTTTCTTGGCGACGGTCCGCGATATCCCGTGCTAAAGCACCCGCAAGACGCACTACATCACCGGCCGTTGAAGCGGCGGTTGTTCCGTGGAACAGCTCCGTACTTGCGGGCCAATGGGGCAAATCGCAAAGAGACCTGTATGGCTTCAATTTTCTTCTGCTCGCATCAGTTTGAATAAGGCGCCCTTCAGGACGCCGATACCGTTTAAAACGTCAAAAAAACTCGTAACGGCAATTTCGATTGAACGCGCGGTTTGAAGCGTGCTCAAATCGGACGCTGCACTACCGCAAGGGCACTTTGGCCGTCAATACGAAAGGCATAGTTGAACCCTGCGGTGTTGCCCTTTGCCCACCCTGCAGGCTGGGATCGTGTGCAACGATCGGCAATCTCGGCAAACATGTCTTGGGCATCGCATTTCACACAGGCCTCCCAAAGAGTCCAATAGACGTAAAACCCGGTTTGATCGGAGGGCTGCGGTCCGTTTGGCCAAGCAACCTGCGCAAGTTCGGGCCAATTCGGGCGATCCCGGATGACTTCAAGATCAAAGCCGACCGGTCCGATGTCAGAGATGGCCACCCCGACACGATCACTACTGTGTGAAAGCGAAACCCAAACTCGTGCGATTACAGATCCATAAGACAACGGCCCAGACTTAGGATCGCTCAGAACCGCATTCTCATAGCCCTTTCGGTCTCGCACAGCCCATGCCAGCAGTTTTCGCACGGCCTTCGACTGCTGTGACCGAAGTGATGATGTGGTCATTGCTGATGATTGCAAAGGACCACTGCTAAGTGTCTCCACCTCACTCAGGCTCGCGGTAAGCACACTACAGCTTTGCGCGAAAACCAGTTCGGGAGTGAGAGCATGCGGGTTCGTCATCTGTTGCGCTGCTACGGCTTGACGCTGTTAAGGTCCATTGCGACCAAACGTCATCCTTGAATGCCCCAAGCGGTCCTGACAAGGCAAACCCGTTGAGATAATAGACCCAAGTTGGATCCCTTTATTCAGGAAGAAACATGCCAGTTCGCTCAAGCATTATTGGTTCGATTGCTCTGACTCTATTCCTGACAGGATGCGTAAGCGACGTACAGGAGCTAAGCACAACCTCCGTCACGCCTGCTTCTTCGGCCGCACCCACTACTCAAGCCTACACCCCGCCGCTGATCGCCAGACAAGCCCCTATTTACACCCCGACAATAGTCGTACCGCAGGGTGGAACGAGACTTTCCATGAGCGCTGTCGAAGGCGCAATTCTGCGCGGTGCCGGCGCCCGTGATCAATGGACCGTTACTGGCAAACGCCCGGGTCAGGTCGACCTTACCGTTGTTGTCAGATCCCATCGGGCAAGGGTCAAGGTCCTGTACGATACAAACAAAATCGTCATCCAACTTGTCGACAGCACTAACCTGCTTCAATCAGGCGGTCGGATTCACCGGAACTACAATAAGTGGATTATCCTGCTGCAAAGCCAGATTGAATCTGAATTGGCCAAGGCAAGCGGAGGGCCCCTGAACTGACCCTTCCGCAGCAGACATTTTTCGCGGGCCCCTGTCGGTTCTGGGGCGTCCAGATCAAAGATCAAGACGGCCAAGAGTGCGCCGGTTTTGTTGACGCGCCACATAGCCACCTGCCCCCAAAGCTCCGCAGACGTCTTAGCGAATTCGCACGCACGGCCTTGGGAACCTACTTGAGCGCCGAAGATCCTGAGGGTTCGGACCTGGTGTTTGCCTCGCGTTACTCTGACATGACCGAGACTCTCAAGCTTCTGAACGACCTGAATGCGCGGGAACTTATTTCGCCGACAGCGTTTTCAACATCCGTACACAATGCGGTTCCTGGGTTCGCCACTTTGATAAAGTCGCTTCAATCCGCTCACACTGGCATTTCCGCCGGGGCTGACAGCTTTGCGATGGGTTTGACAGAGGCTCTGACCCGAGCGGCGTTTACTCCGGAACGCCCGGTTACATACCTGTTTCACGATGCCGTTCTGCCAACCGAGTATCGGGACCACGCGTCCGAGGATGCCAAGGATCACTTTACGCTTTGCTTGTCTTTGTCCGCAGTCCAAACGCCACATCACGTTAACGAAATCTCAATTTCAAATTGCGCAAAAAATCAGACAACTCAGCCCCCTACCGGACTGGAAAACGCCCGATCTTTCGTACGCCTGCTGAGCGGAGCTTTGACAGAGGTGCGGATTTTGGGAACTCGCCGGGACATTCTTGTGAAATGCGCCAATGCGTAAATTGAACTACTATTGGCGTGTGCTGGCCACCGGCATCTCCTTTTCTGCCTTCGGCTTTGGTAGCTTGCTGTTGGGGGCGATCTGGTTCCGACTACTTGCCTTTATCGAAAAAGACCCCGTTGAGCTGGAACGCCGTAGCCAACTGGGTGTGAACTTTGCCTTCAGGTTCTTTTTGAAACTGATGACCGTGCTGGGTGTCGCCCGTTTCGAATTCCGCGACATGCACCATCTGAACCTTGCGCCTTCGGCCAATGGCAAAGGTCGATTGATCATTGCCAACCACCCTACCCTGATCGACGTTATCGCGCTGATTTCCAGAATGCCCAACGTGCAATGCATCGTGAAGCATCAGCTCTTTTCGAACTTTTTTGTGTCACCAGCCGTCACCGGAGCAAATTATATCCGAAATGATGAAGACCCTGAAAAACTGGCTCGGGATTGCATCGATGTGATCAATTCCGGAAAATCCATAGTTGTTTTTCCCGAAGGCACACGCACCCCGGCCGACAATAAAATGAAATTTCACAGAGGGTTCGCAGCCGTCGCTTGCGCCACTCAATGTGAGATCATTCCGATCACCATTACACTGAACCACCGCACCCTGATGAAAGGCTCACCATGGTACAGTGTGCCCCCAGAGAAACTGTCCATGACGGTCACCGCGTTGCCCGTTGTATCGACCGGGCAACTGTGTGATATCGACCTGCCTTTGCCGACTCGCAAACGGCATCTCTCACGAAATGCACAACAGATTCTGGAGACCTCCCTTGGATATTGAAGTGCTTGAAAACCGACTGAAGACCCTGATCATCGACGCTCTGGCGCTCGAGGATGTGTCCGAGGCCGACATTTCGTCCAAGGAGCCCCTTTTTGACGGTGGGTTAGAGCTGGATTCCATTGATGCTCTGGAAATCGGCGTTGCCATTCAAAAGACCTATGGCGTCAAGCTGGATGCCAACACTGACGATGTGAAACGCGCTTTTCACTCTGTTTCGACCTTGGCTCAAAAGATCTTTTCCGAAAACGGGGGCCTCAATGTCCAAGCCGGCTAACTTCGAAGACATTCTGGAACTTTTGAAGACTTACCTGGAAGAAGATTTCGAAGTTTCGCGAGAAGACGTTCAGCCGGAATCGCGCTTGTACGAGGATCTGGATCTGGACAGCATTGATGCCGTTGATCTGATCGTTCGCTTTCAGCGCGACATCGGTAAGCGGTTCTCAGCGGATGAATTCAAGTCGGCGCGAACCGTAAAAGACGTTGTCGACGTGGTCGTTGCGAACCTTTGATACGAGCGACCAAAAAGGCGATGCCTATTTTAAGGGCGACGATTTCCGCTGTACTGGTCGCATCTTTGGTCTTTTTCCCACTGGCAGCCCTATGGGGAACATTGCAGGAAAGGCCCCTGTGGCTGTTTTCCGCAGCAGTCGTGCTGACCATACTTAGGTTCGCGATGACACGGCACAGCGCGGCTGATCTGCTAATTCCGCAACTGGTGTTATATCTGCTCGTAATGGCCCTCGCCTATTTGGCCCTCGCTGATCAGGCATACCTCTTACATCCGGTCGCAATGAGCGGGTCGATGGCATTGGTGTTTGCGATCAGCCTTTCGAAAAAGAAGCCTCTCATCGAAACACTCGCAAGGTTGAAGGAGCCTGACCTGCCCCCGTCGGGGGTCGAATACACCAGAAAACTGACACAAATTTGGCTGGCCTTTTTGATGGTGAACACCTGCATCGCTGCGGCTACCGTCTTTTTCACGCCGCTGAATGTCTGGGCGATCTACAACGGGATCCTGTTTTATTGCTTGGCTGGGGTTCTGCTTGCAGCTGATATCCTTTATCGGCACGTGCTGTTGCCGCGCACCCGCCGCCTCTAGAACGGTTACCACAGTCACAAACGGCAGTTTCCTTGGCGGCCAAAAATCCGCGTTGGCGTAGGGTCACAGGTTATTTTGTTTGATCAGCACGCCTCTACAGATCAAAATCGCTCCAAGTTTCAACGTCGTGACAGGCGTTGCACAAGTTGGGGTATGCGAATGTTAACTGTTCGGACTGTTCAAAGCGGTGTTATTGCGTTGCTTGTTGCGACAGCTGGTCTTGCTCCCTCCGCCACATCGGCACAAAGCGCATCTGAGACGACAACGACCTCGACCAATTACAGAGATGTTAAAGAGATACTGGACCGCCGTTGTGTAGTTTGTCACAGCTGCTATGACGCGCCGTGCCAGCTAAAGCTAACTTCGCCGGATGGGATTTTGCGCGGTGCGAGTAAGCAAGTTGTCTATCACACCCAGCGCCTCGAAGATGCGCAGCCCACTCGTCTGGGTATCGATGCGCAAACCACCCCCGAATGGCGGGCTCTTGGCTTCTATTCTGTAACTCAGGGTGCCGGCACGTCCGATACCGCCCCAAGTTTACTCGAACGCTATCTGGAGTTGGGCCGACAGAATGCAATGCCCGCCAACGCTCCGGTGCCGAAAGAAATCGGATTGGAAACAGATCGCGCAATGGCGTGCCCAAAGCCTGATGAGTTCGAAAGTTATGCCGAGAACAATCCAATGGGTGGCATGCCTTTCGCAGCCGCCCCTCTTGAAGACAGCGAGTTCGAGACCCTTGTTTCGTGGGCTCGCAACGGCGCACGGCTTTCTCCTGCACAATTTGACCTGCCCGATACAATCAAAGCACAAATCGACACATGGGAAGGGTTTCTGAACAATCAGGATTTGCGCAGCCAACTAATGAGCCGGTACGTCTACGAACACCTCTTCTTGGCCCGGCTGCATTTCGAAGGAGATAATTCAAGACGGTTCTTTCAGTTGGTGCGTTCGACCACGCCGAACGGACAAGAAATCGATGTCATCGCCACCCGACGCCCCTTCGATGACCCTGGCACCTCACCGTTTTTCTACCGGCTTGAACTGGTCGAGGAAACGATCGTGCACAAGGAGCACCTCGTTTACCAGCTAGGACCGGATCGCATGGCGAGGTTCGAGCAATTGTTCTTAACGCCCGATTGGACACTCTCGAGCCTGCCGCCCTATGGCGACGCCGAAGGCGGCAACCCTTTCAGCACTTTCGCTGATATACCGGTCCGAAGCCGCTATCAGTTTCTTTTGGATGACGCACTCTTCTTTGTTCGAAGCTTTATCCGAGGCCCGGTATGTCACGGAGAAACAGCCGTTGATGTGATAGAAGATCGGTTCTGGGTCAGCTTCCTTAGCCCAGACGCCGACCTCTCGATCACCGACCCCAGTTTCTTGCGAGAGGGTGCCCCTTACCTCGAGCTACCGGTTTCAACTGTTGCTGAAGGTACACTGGGTGACCTGCAAGGGTTTTCTCATGAAAATCAGGTCAAATACCTTGAGTTTCGGGATGCCAGATATCGAAACAGCCCAGCGCACGACAACGGTTTTGGCTATGACGCGATATGGGACGGCGACCAGAGCAACCCCAACGCATTGATCACGGTCTTCCGCCACTTCGACAATGCCTCGGCGATGACCGGGTTTCATGGCTCCATCCCCGAAACCGGCTGGGTCATCGACTATCCCATTCTCGAACGTATCTATTATGATCTTGTCGCGGGATACGATGTGTTCGGACGAGTCGAGCATCAATTGGCCACACGCCTATACATGGACGAACTTAGGATGGAGAGCGAAGACACTTTCCTGTGGTTCATGCCAAAAGAAGCGCGCCAGAAGATGCACGAGGGTTGGTACCAAGGCGTGCTGGCCGAGTTTCACACCTATTGGCACCGCCGACATGTAGACAACAGCTTTCCAACGGGGATTGCGTTTGAGAGCACCAAGCCGAAAGAGGAGTTCTTTTCGATACTGCTTGCCCGAGGTGATGGACTGTGGCCTATATCAGATCCAATCAACCGATGTTCCGAAACAGAATGTTCGCCAGTCGATGGGTCTGCTCTGCGGGTTCTTGCCGAACAACCCGGGGAGTGGGTGCAGTATTTGCCCGACCTCTCAGTCCTGTTGCTCGAGGAAGATGACGGCACAACTGACCTTTTCACGCTGGTGCATGATAAGGCGCACAAAAACGTAGCGTTTCTGTTCGACGAAGCCGCGCGACGAATGCCTACGGACGATACCCTGACGATTTTACCGGGCTTGATAGGCAGTTACCCAAACCTGTTTTTCAAAATCAAAAACAATCAGTTACCCACCTTCATTGAAGTCATTCAAAGTGTGCGATCACAGCGTGATTTCATGGATGTGGTCGCAAGCTATGGCGTGCGCCGAACGAGCCCAGAGTTCTGGATGGTAAGCGATCAGGTTTATGAAATCTTTCTAAAGAACGAACCAATCCAAGCAGGCATTTTGGATTTAAACCGATACAAAGACCCAAAGCAGAGCGATAAACCGAACTGAAATCTTTGCGCTCTGCTCGAAACAATCTGTGACTGCTTCGCTGGCCCGCAAACTTGCCGCATCAACTGACGGCAATTAAGTTATTGATATGTGGTCTTTTGCAGATATCCGCCCGGCATACAGCAGATCCGAGAAAATTAGTGACGGTGTCGTGCATGTTTTGGGGGTGACAATGGCCCTCGTGGCCGCCCCCGTTTTGATCACTATGACCGTCTTTTATAGCTCAGAACCAGCGGCCGTTTTCGGAGCCTCAGTGTACGGTGTGACATTGGTGCTGATGCTGACCTTTTCTGCGCTTTACAACATGATCGAAAGCGACAGGTGGTCTGATGTTTTACGCCGCCTCGATCACTCTGGAATTTACGTCAAGATCGCGGGCACATACACCCCGTTCCTTATGATATCGGGCGTTCAAACCCCGGGGTTGTTACTTGGCCTTTGGTCCAGTGCGACGCTTGGCTCTGTACTAAAGCTCATTGATCCTAACCGATTTCGGTGGTTCGGACTTGCGCTTTATCTGCTGATGGGCTGGGCTGCCGTTTGGGCTGGCCAATCGATGCTGGACGAACTCTCAACCACTGTACTGTACCTGATCATTGCAGGCGGTTTGGTTTATACCTCAGGCGTTATTTTTTATCTGTTCGAGTCTCTGCCATACCACAACACCATCTGGCATGTATTCGTACTGACCGGCAGCGTTCTCTTCTTTATTGCAGTCGCCGCCCACATCTTTCCTGCGCCACTGGAAGTAACCTGATCTCCGGTGTGCTGGTCTATTGCGTTCAGTCCTACATTTAAGAAGCACCTAATACTCGCCAACCCGACAAACATCTGTCTAAGATGAGCGGACGGGCCACACTGATTATCGGCCTGTTTTGAAACCAAAAACGCGGTCAGATATGTCCTTGCTCAAAGAACCTTTGTTTCACTTCTTCCTTCTTGGCGTCGCAATTTTTGCTTGGTTCAGCTACCTGAATCCATCTGCTTGGGAAGCAGCAGAAGCCCCCCGTATTGTGGTGGATGAACAAGATATCGATCGCCTCGTTGATCAATTCCAGTCCACATGGCAACGCCCTCCCACGCCAGAGGAACTTTCTGCCCTGCAATCCTCATTGTTGCGGCAAGAGGTTTTGGTTCGTGAGGCCCGCGCCCTTGGGCTGGACCGCAATGACACCGTGGTGCGGAACAGGCTGGCTCAAAAGATGGAATTTTTGACTCTGTCGCTGGCGCAGGCAACAGAACCCGATGATGAGACCCTGCAGAGCCATCTGGCCGAAAACAACGATCGGTTTGTCGTGCCGGGTCGTGTGGCGTTTCAGCAAGTAAACTTGGCTTCCAATCCAGACCAAGAAGAAATCCAGGCTATGATCAACGCGCTGAACAATGGTTCTGAACCGGCGCAACTTGTAAGTGCACCCAGCCTATTACCCGCAGCAATACCTCTCAGCACAGCACAGCAAGTGGACGCCAGCTTTGGTCGCGGTTTTTACACCGCTCTCATGGAGCAACCACAGGGCCAATGGGTGGGGCCGGTTCAATCCGGATTTGGATCTCACCTCGTACGCATCGATGGTAGTGAGCCAGCACACGTGCCTCCGTTTGAGCAAATTCGACAGGATGTTCTTTTTGATTGGCGGCGCAGCTTAACCTCGGATCTGTCTGATGCTCAGTTCGAAACGTTAAAGGCGAAATACGAGCTGGTTACCCCATCGCCTGAGGACATCGCCCGGAGGCTGGAACAGTGATTAAACGGTTTCTGCTTGTCTTAACGTTGGCCATGATGCCTGGCTTTCAGGCGTTCGGTCATGCATTGGAACCGGGTTTTGCCGATATCAGGCAAATGTCGGATACAACGTGGCAAGTGTTTTGGCGCAAGCCAGATGTGACAGGCAAACCGATGGCAATCGAACTCCAAATGCCGTCGTCCTGCTCCCCATCAACCGGTCCTGAACCTGCATTCGATGGCTCTGCCTGGATTTCCGCTTGGGTATCGGATTGCCCTGACGGCTTGGCTCAGGGAACGATCTCAATACAAGGTCTTTCGACACAGCGCACTGATGTTTTGTTAAGGCTTCAAGCACTGGATGGAGCAACCCAGACAGTACGACTTACGCCTGATCAAACGGACCACATCGTTCCAGAGAAACCCGGTACGCTGGGTATATTCAGCAGCTATCTGGCACTCGGTTTCGAGCATATTTTGGAAGGCTGGGATCACCTCTTATTTGTCTTTGCCCTGTTAGTTCTCATCCGGGATTTTTGGCGTCTGGTCGGTGCCGTCACGGCGTTCACTGTTGCCCATTCCATAACGCTGGCCTTGGCTGCACTTGGTCACATCTCAGTCCCCGGACCTCCGGTCGAAGCGGTAATCGCTTTGTCCATTGTGTTTCTGGCTGTCGAAGCGCTCAAATCCCGGGACGGGCAAGAACGTTTGTCGGAACGGTTCCCGTGGGTAATCGCCTTTGGGTTCGGTCTGTTGCATGGGCTGGGCTTTGCTGGCGCCTTGCGAGAGATTGGTTTACCCGAACAGGACATCGCCGCGGCGCTACTTGCCTTCAACATCGGCGTAGAAGCCGGGCAGCTTGCTTTTGTCGGGTGCGTTTTGATCACCGCCTATCTATTGCGTGCCATCGCACCGAAAGCTGCGGCCCTTTGGCGATCACCAGGCAGTTTGGCAGGAACAACCATCAGCTACGGCATCGGTGCGATTGCAACCTTTTGGCTTGTTGAGCGGGTCATGTCTTTCTGACCCCTGCACAATTCGCGTCGTTTAGCTGCCAAAGGAGCATGGGGACACTTGGGGGGGGCGTCATTTAGCCTACCCTGAAAGGGAAAAACTACGCCCCTCTCCCCTTTCAATTTCCTTCGACGTTGGCTAACCAGTATCGATAAATCGAAAAAACCATCCACCAGCACCTAAACAATTGGTGGACGATCTTCGAGCAGAACCCATGGCAAACTACTCATTTATCGGCTACGCGCCGGACATAATTTCGATATCTGGGGGCACAGCAACTCTGTCCGCCTCTTTCGATCCGAATACGGATCGTCGCGTATTTGACGTGACCGATGATGCTGGTGGGTTCACCGAGGCTGGTCAACCGGATACCGGCACGCGTTTTGATGGCGACCAGTTCCGAAATGAACAGGGCGAAGACACCTCTCAAAATGGGGTCGTAACAAACCTAGATGGATCGGTGACTTTCGAAAGCGGGCCAATCTACCTTGAGCAACAGTACAACCTGACAGCTCCGGACGGCACCACGATCACATTGTACCGAGTGGAAATCGACGGCCCGGGCTTTTTCGGAATTCATGTCGGATACGTTACTTCAGAACCTCTGGTTCCCGGCGTTGTGTACACATCAACCCCTCAAAACGTAACCGGAATAAACGCGCCAGATACCACAGACCCAACGGCCGTTGTCGACGTTCCGTGTTTTACAAAGGGCACGTTTATCCAAACTCCGAAGGGTGAAGTTAAGATCGAAGATCTAAAGGTCGGAGATCTAGTGACTACAGCGGACGGAACAGATCGTTCAATCCAATGGATTGGCAGCAAGACCGTCGAGACCACACCAGACAATGTCCAAAGACTGAACCCGATCAGGATATCCAAGGGCGTATTCGCGCCAAACGTGCCTTCTTCGGCACTGCTAGTTTCGCCAAACCATCGGGTTCTCATTTCACGACCAGAGAATGAGGTTCACTTTGGTGAGTTCTCTGTTCTCGTGCCCGCCAAACACCTCATGTCAATGGACGGGGTTACCCAAGACACCGCCCCTCAGAAAGTGACCTACTATCACTTCCTGCTTCACAAACATGAGATCGTGATTTCCAACGGCGCCGAAACCGAGAGCTTTCACCCCGGAGACGTTGCATTCAACAGCTTGGCCAAAGCCTCGCAAGAAGAAATCCTGTACCTGTTCCCAGAACTCAAGAACCGGGCGGCAAACCCCTACGGCCAAACCGCGGCACGCGTTCTGCGCAAGAACGAGGCCAAGCTCTTGTTCATTAACTAAACCATTCCGTCGCCTAGCGGTTGGGACGAGCTAGTGCGTGCCGCGCGGCACAAAGAATGGATTGATCCAGATCGTTTCGCTTTGCTTACCAGGATCAGCCAGCCTGCGTTCAAGCAACCAAATAACGTGATCAACTGCCTGTCCAATAGGATTGTTCACAGTACTCAGGTTGAACATCGGCCATTCCGCCATTTCGATGTCATCAAACCCGACGACCGAAAGAGTATTCGGAACATCCACCCCAAGTTCGCGCGCTGCGGTCAAAGCCCCAATGGCGCTTGCATCATTTGCACAAACAAGTGCGTCCAACTCGCGCGCTTGCAGCATTTTCTTTGCCGCCTCGTACCCGGACTCTACTGTGAAATCGCCGGTTTCTTCTGCTATCAGCGTTATTCCGGCACGATCCAACGTATCGACAACACCTGATCTGCGATCGGCAGATGACGCGAAACTTGGCATACCCGAAATGTAACCGAACTTAGTGCGGCCAATCTCAAGAAGCTTTTGCGTTGCGATTTGCATACCGTCCGAGTTTTTGCAGCAAACGTTGTCGACCCCGGGTTCATCGACGATACGCCCTGACGAGATCATTGGCACACCGAACTTGCTGCACTGTTTCACCACAGCCCCAGGCATGCTGCCGCCTCGAAGAATCAGCGCATCCAATGGGTATCGCAGCACCTGCTTCATCGCTGATTCGGCCCGGTCATCCCCGCCATCGATCAGAATCGGCCACTTGTTCAGCGCGTTCAATTCACCCACCAAACGGTTCACGAATTCGGAGTCATAGGTGCTGCGCATGTTGCCAACAAATACTGCAACAAGGTGCGACCGACCGCCCTTTAACCCCGCGGCCAAAGCGTTGGGCTGATACCCCATACGTGCCGCCATTTCATGAATTTTTCTTCGTTTACCTGCGTCAAGATAGGCACCCGGAGTAAAGGCTCGGGACACGGACGATCGAGAAACCCCGGCTGCGTCAGCTACGGCTTGCGCGGTCACGCGACGGGGCCTTTCGGCGGGTTTGCTTGCATCGTCAGTCACAATCAAGCTGTCCTCTTTTTTGGTTAATTTTGTCAATATTGCTAGAAATCTTTCATCGAACTGTCATACGGTAACATTATGTGAGCACGTGTGCAGAATCCAGACACGGCTCACAAAGCAGGTCGGAGGACTGCACGTTGAACAACGCTGCAGGAGAGCCTGCGCAACAACCTGGCAAAAAATGCCACCGGTCTCTTTGCTGCAAGGGGCCGGAATCGAACCGGAGGATCGAAATGACCAACATGAAGTTTTGCGCGACTGCCGCGACCATCGCGTTCACCGCGACCGCTGCATTTGCAGAAACCGAAATCACCTGGTGGCACGCGATGGGCGGTCAGTTGGGCGAGACCGTCAACAAAATCGCAGAGGACTTCAACGCCTCGCAGGATGAATACAAGATCACTCCGGTTTACAAGGGCAGCTACGAAGAGACGCTGACCGCCGGTATCGCTGCGTTCCGCGCAGGCGAACAGCCCAATGTCATGCAGGTGTTTGATGCCGGCGCCGCAACCGTAATCGGAGCCAAAGGCGCGACCATCCCGGTTCAGGATCTTCTGGCAAATAATGGCGCTGATTTCGACATCAACGACTATATCGCTGGTGTTCGCTATTTCTATGCCGACAGCGACGGCAAGATGATCGGCATGCCTTTCAATTCGTCGACACCTATTCTGTACTACAACGTCGATGCCTTAGAAGCTGCAGGCGTCACCCCGCCGAAGACCTGGGAAGAGTTCCAGACAACCACCGCGCCGGCACTGAAAGACGCGGGCTATATCGCACTTAGCCAGTCGCACCTGCCCTGGATCTTCACCGAAAACTTCATGTCGCGCCACGATCTGCCGTTTGCGACCAACAACAATGGCTATGACGGTACAGACACCGAGATTTTGGTGAACAACGACGCCATCAAGGCACATTTCACCGCCGTGAACGACTGGAAAGAAAACGGTATGTTCGAATGGTACGGTACCGGTTGGGGCGACAACCAGAAGCCATTCGAAGAAGGCAAAGTGGCCATGTGGCTGGGATCGTCAGGTTCGTTCGGCGGTCTTTTGCAGAAAGACCTAGGGTTCGAATTCAGCGCCGTTGAACTGCCTTATTGGGAAGCCGTTACCGCCGAGCCGACACAGACCTTTATCGGTGGTGCCGCTCTGTTCGCGATGTCGGGCAAGTCGGACGAAGAGAACAAGGCGACAGCCGAGTTCTTCCGTTTCCTAACCGCACCTGAAACCCAGTACTTCTGGCATCAGGAAACCGGCTATGTACCGATCACCGAGGCCGCCTATGAGCTTGCCAAGACCGATGGCCACTATGACCGCTTCCCCGCAGCGGCAGTGGGTGTCAACCAACTGCAGGACAAAGCTGGTGAGAACACCAAAGGTTATCGCATGGGTTTCTACGTCCAAATTCGCGACATCATGAACCGCGAGTACGGCCGTATCCTAACCGGTGAAACCGACGTGGAAACAGCCTTTGAAACCATCGAAGCAGAAGCCAACGAACTGCTGGCCCGCTTCGCAAAGACCCAGGGTTAACCCCCTGATCACTCCTATGGATCGTCGCGTCGTCTTGGCGCGACCATCCCTTCTCTTCTAAACGGACGGGTCATGAAACGCGCGGGCTTCGACAATATCTGGCTACCGGTGGCGCTACTGCTGCCACAATTGATGATTATAGCCATCTTCTTTTACTGGCCTGCGGGTTGGGCACTACAATCTTCGTTCTTTCTGCAAGACCCTTTCGGGTTCGGATCGACCTTTGTCGGGGCGGATAACTATACGTCGCTGGTGGGCAATGATCAGTACAAGCGCATCGCTTGGTTCACGGTGGTGTTTTCTGTTCTCGTGACCTTCTTCTCGCTGGCGATTGCCCTCTTGCTGGCCGTGAAAGCCGACAAAATTATCCGTGGGGCAAAAACTTACCGCACACTACTGATGTGGGTGTATGCCATCGCGCCCCCTGTCGCAGGTTTTCTGGGCATTTTGTTCTTTGACCAAAGCACTGGCCCAATGACCAAGTTCTTTGGGTTCTTCGGCTGGGATTTTAAGTTAGGGGTCGACTACAACGCAACGGCCACTGCCATGATCATCGTGTCGGTCTGGAAACAGATCCCGGTCAACTTCATCTTCTTCCTTTCCGGGTTGCAATCCATTCCGCGTTCCGTGCGCGAGGCCGCAATGATCGATAATCGCTCGGCCACAGGACGGTTCTGGCAGGTCACATTCCCTCTGCTGGCCCCTACCGCTTTCTTCCTTCTGATCATCAACATCACCTATGCGATGTTCGACACTTTCGGTGTGATTGATGCGCTGATGAAAGGTGAACCGGGCAACAATCCCATGACGTTGGTTTACAAAGTCTACTTGGACGGTTTCCGCGGCAATGATCTGGGAGGGTCATCGGCACAATCCGTTGTTCTGATGGTGCTTGTTTTGGTCCTGACCGTGTTTCAATTCCGGCTGGTTGAACGCCGGATTCACTATACTTGAGGGGGGCTGACAATGGCTGATACAACGCTCGAAACACCTGTCACAACCCGCCGCTCTCGCAAAATACGTTGGGAAACTGTTGGCGACCACGTGGTGCTTATCCTTGGGTCGTTGCTGATGATCCTTCCCCCTTTGTTGGCTTTTACAACTGCCAGCCATGACGCGGTGACCATTCACCGCGAGGGGTTGCAGCTTACGATTGGCGATGACCTAGGTAAGAACTTCAACGCCGCCATGTTTGAAAAGGGCGGATTTACACAAACAGTGGACGGCACGCTTATGCTGATGAACTCGTTCATCCTGGGGATCGGTTTTGCTGTCGGTAAGATCATCATCTCCATGATGGCGGCCTATGCGATTGTCTACTTCCGCCTGCGATTTGCTACGTTGGCCTTCTGGATGATCTTCACCACCCTGCTGCTGCCGCTTGAGGTGCGTATTCTGCCGTCTTACGAAGCGATCCAAAAGCTAGGCCTGACCAACACCTATACCGGCCTGATCGTGCCCTTGATCGCGTCAGCCACAGGAACGTTCTTTTTCCGGCAGTTTTTCATGTCGGTTCCCGAAGAATTGGCCGAGGCTGCACGCATCGATGGTGCCAGCCCGTGGAAGTTCTTTATCGACATCTTAATTCCGCTTAGCCGGACGATGATTGCTGCGATCTTCATCATCATGTTCGTCTTCGGCTGGAACCAGTATCTGTGGCCGACACTGATCACCACGGATGAGAGCTTCTTTACGCTGGTCCGCGGCATCAAACAGATCGTCCTGTCCTATACAGACAGTCAGATCCCCGAACACGGTCAAGCCCTGGCGCTGGCTATCGTGGCCATGATCCCGCCTGTGGCGATCGTGGTCTTCTTCCAGAATTGGTTCGTCAAGGGCCTTACAGAATCCGACAAATAAGGAATACGCGCATGGCTCAGGTCAATTTAGAGGGCATCCGCAAGGTTTATCCCAATGGGTTTCAGGCCGTTGAAACCACTAGCTTCAATATTCAGGATGGCGAGTTTGTCGTTCTGGTCGGCCCTTCGGGCTGCGGTAAATCCACGCTGCTGCGGATGATTGCAGGGCTGGAAGACATCACCGAAGGTACGCTTAAAATCGGAGACCGGGTCGTCAATAACGTTGATCCGGCAGATCGTGACATCGCAATGGTGTTCCAGAACTACGCTCTATATCCGCATATGACCGTACGCAAAAACATCGGTTACGGACTAAAGAACCGCGGCATGCCCGCGGCCGAGATTGATGCCAAGGTGCAAGACGCAGCTAAGATGCTGAACCTCACCGAATACCTTGATCGCAAACCGGCGCAACTGTCGGGCGGGCAGCGCCAGCGTGTCGCGATGGGCCGCGCCGTGGTGCGCGACCCGGCATTGTTCCTGTTTGATGAACCCCTTTCGAACCTGGACGCGAAATTGCGCAATCAGATGAGGATCGAAATCAAAGCCCTGCAACGTCGTCTTGGCACCACTGCCGTTTACGTGACCCACGATCAGGTTGAAGCGATGACCATGGCCGACCGGATTATCGTTCTGAACGCTGGCCAGATTGAGCAGATCGGTACACCGAGCGAAATCTACCACAACCCGGCTTCTGTCTTCGTTGCATCCTTTATGGGTGCCCCGCCAATGAACTTGATCGAGGCACAGGTGGATCAGGGTCAGGTTCGGATCAACGGTTATGATGGGATCATGCCGGCCCCACAGGCCGCCAGCGGTCCGGTTACACTCGGTATCCGCCCTGAAGATATTGAACTTGACGCAAATGGCACAGTTCCATTCCGCGTCGATATTTTGGAAGAGCTTGGCGCCCACCGCCTGCTGCATGGCGTACTTGGCGGGCAGTCATTTACAGTCATGGTAGGTAAGGACCACGCGGCACAGGTCGGCGACACACACATTACTTTGAAACCCGACGCCCTACGGTTGTTCGATAAGGAAACGGGAAAAGTCGTTTGATAACCGAAACTGTTGATGTTCTGCCTGCTGTAACTTCGGAACAGCATCAGAAAATATTGGCTGCGCCGCGCACTGCTGAGGCCCATCGCGAGCTGCTGTCCGGTCTTCCGGCCATGAACGCGCTTCAGGTTGGCGGACACAACAGCGCAAAGCGCCTGCCCTCTCAATTCACTGTGGCGGCTTGGAACGTCGAGCGTTGCTTGTTTCCCAAGGAAACTGCGGCGCATTTGAGCCCGATTGGACCGGACGTTGTATTGTTGTCCGAAGTCGATCATGGAATGGCGCGGACCTCCCAGCGTCATACCACAGAAGAGATGGCCGATGCTCTGGGTATGGTCTACGCCTTTGGGGTCGAGTTTCACGAGCTCGATTTGGGCGGCCCCACCGAACGATCGTTTTGCAATGACGACTTCAACGAACGGGGCTGGCACGGAAATGCGATTTTGTCCACGGTCCCGTTTGAGCGCACTGCGTTAATCCGACTAGACGATCACGGACATTGGTTCTCCACGGATGGCGGTGCTGCTGATCCCGGTCAACCTCGGGTCGGCGGAAGGATGGCCATTGCCGCCGTTCTGCCGACGGAAAGCGGGTCAGTCTGCGTGGTTTCCACACATCTGGAAAGCAATGCAGACGCGCAACACCGTCACGCGCAATTCGACCTTTTGCTTGAAGCCATTGATGAATTCGCGCCCAATATTCCGGTTCTAATCGGTGGCGACCTGAACACAGGGAACCACCTGCCGCCGGACTTTGATTGGGAGCGGGAAACTCTGTTCGAATTGGCCAAGAGCCATGGATACTCTTGGGATTTCACGGCGCCCGGCTATACGACCCGACCAAGCCTCATCACCCCCCACCCCGACAGAAAGATGAAGTTGGATTGGCTGGCTGGCAGAGGCTTCGACCTTTGCGATACTGGAGTTTTAAGCTCCGTCTCCGACACGGGTACGCCTCTGTCCGACCACGATTGCGTCTGGAGCACTGTGCAAATTGGCACGCAATAAAGGTTAACTTAGTCGAAACGGCACATTGATTAGATCTGCTTGCACGCAGCTTAATTGATGTGCCGTTCTGTACAAGATTTCTGGAACCTTAAGCACGCGTGTTAGGAGGCAATATTACGCCCCCCTATTGCAGGTCTAAAATGGTTCCCCCTGGTCTGTACTCCCAACCGTTTGGTCCGAAAAGTACGACAATTTCCCCCGACATGCAGAAGCCTATTTCGGTTTTCCGCCATACCCATCCTTTACGTTTGGGGGTGTCACGCCCCGCCCTTGACGCTCTGTCTAACAGGGTGAATGGGATCCCGGATATGGCTGGTCATTCGTCTAAATTTCTTGAACGCTCTGATCAAAATAATTCGATTTACCAAACCTGACATTCCACGATTATTGATCCTGAAGGAATTTTAACGCTTCAGAAATGTTGGAAAATATGAACGATCAAACGCATATTACCCAACGTGGAAGATCACGTCGGGGCCGGTTAACTCGGCACAATGCACCACTGCCGACTCCCGTTTATCAGCATCGCAATATACCCGTTTACGATCTTCTTGATGATACTGCGCTCGCCCGGATTGAGGATCAGGCTGATTGGATCTTAGAAAACGTCGGTGTTGAGTTTCGGGGCGACGAAACCGCGCTTGATCTGTTTGCCGAGGCCGGAGCGCGGATCGACAAAGCTCGTGTCCGTTTCGAACCCGGCCATGTCAGAAAGCTGTGCTCAACTGCACCTGCCGAATTCCAATTACACGGCCGCAATCCTGACCGCACCGTAACTTTGGGGGGCGATCATTTGGTTTTGATGCCGGGATATGGGTCTCCTTTTGTCAGCGATCTAAAGAACGGTCGTCGCTATGCCTTGCTTGAGGACTTTGAAAACTTTGTAAAACTCGCACACCTTTCGACCGCCCTGCACCACACCGGAGGAACCGTAGTTGAGCCAACCGATGTCCCAGTTAACAAACGCCATCTGGACATGGTGCGTGCTCATCTAACCCTATCAGACAAACCCTTTATGGGCGCGGTGACCTCTAACCAAGGGGCGACGGACAGCGTTGATATGGCCCGGATCGTCTTTGGCGCGGAATTCGTGGATGAAAATGCCGTGATACAGGCGAACATCAACGTCAATTCACCGTTGGTATTTGATGAGGTGATGTCCAACTCACTCCGAATTTACGCCCAGGCCGATCAATGCGTCTGCGTTTCACCTGCTGTGTTTGCCGGAGCAATGGGCCCCCTCTCGCCTGCAGCCGTCGCGGCGCAAACTCTGGCCGAAGCCATGGTCGGCATTGCGCTTACACAACTGGTGCGACCGGGCTGCCCGGTGGTAATGGGCAGCTTCCACTCTTCGATGAACTTACGCACAGGTTCCCTGACCTTTGGCTCTCCCGAAGCCAACATGACCTCCATGGCACTTTCACAGCTTGGTCGAAGATTGGGTGTCCCGGTGCGTTCAGGCGGTGGTCAGTTGACGGCGTCAAACACTGCGGACGGGCAAGCCATGCAAGACGCCGCCGGTGCAATGTGGGCCACACTTTTGTCCGGCGCGCACCAAGTGTGGCACGCAGCTGGCTGGCTCGAGGGTGGGCTTGTGATGTCCTATGAGAAGTTCATCCTGGACCTCGATCACTGCAACGCAATGTTGAGGATGCTGCAAGGGTTTGAAACCGATGAAGAGGCCTTTGGCCGCGATGCTTATGCCGAAGCTGGGCCCGGCGATAACTTCCTAACCACCGGCCACACCTTGCGCCATTACACCCACGCAAATTTTGAACCACAGGTGCCCGAAGGCGGTCCGTTTGAAACATGGGATGAGAACGGACGACTAACTGCCGATCAGCGAGCCGCAGGAATGTGGCGGCACATGTTGGCAGAGTACCAGCCGCCAGACATGCCCGAGAACACCCGCCTTGCTCTCGACCACTTCATAGCGGAGCGCAAAGCCGCCATGCCCGACGAATGGTACTAAGATAGGACACTCGCCAATGACCGAAGAACTAAGCCGTACTTCTGCACTTGCTTTCCGTCACGCCGCTCTGGGCTCAGGACTCGAGGACTGGAACGGGATGGGGACAGCGTGGACGTACAACACCAACCCAAATGATGAGCATGACGCGGTACGTGAGCATGCAGGCATGTTCGACATGTCCCCCCTAAAAAAGGTCTTTGTCCGAGGGGTCGATGCGCAGGCCGTGCTGGATCACCTGACAACGCGTGACCTGTCCAAGGTCAGGCCAGGCAAGGCGGCATATCTTTGTGTGTTGACCGAGGCCGGCGGGATTGCCGACGACGCCATCGTTTCAAACAATGGTGGCGATGAGTGGATGATCGTGCACGGCTCTGGCGACACCATGGCGCTGCTTGAAGCTTCGGCTGACGGCAAAGAGGTGCAACTTGAATTCGACGACGACTTGCATGACGTTTCAGTACAAGGACCAGCAGCGCTTGAGGTGTTGAACCCACATTGCGATGTCGATCTGTCAGAACTTGGCTACTTTGAACACTCCCCAGCCAATCTGTTCGGTCATCCCTGTCGGATTTCGCGTACCGGCTACTCCGGCGAGCGCGGTTATGAAATTTTTGCCGACGCATCTGTCGTAACAGATATCTGGGACAAACTGGCCGAAGCTGGGGTCATGCCCTGCTCATTCACCACACTCGACAAAGTGCGGATCGAAGCTGGGCTTTTGTTTTATGGTTACGACATGACCGATCAAAACACGCCTTGGGAGGTTGGTCTAGGCTTTACGGTCAACAGCAACAAAGCCAGCTTCCGAGGCAAGGACGCTCTGTTGCCTGCTAAGGGGCTCGAAAAGGTTCGCAATGCCTGCCTCGAAATTGACCATTCAGACATGGTTGAAGGCGGCGAAGTATTACTGTTGGACGGTGAAGAAATTGGAGTGGTCAACAGCCCTTGCTACTCACATAGGATGGGAAAATCGCTGGCACTGGCGCATATTCACCCGAGCATTGCCATCGGATCAAAATTGACAGTCAAAAGCGACGCACTGGAAACCGGAGCAACTGTGATCCAAAGCCCTATCTACGATCCACAAAAGATAAGGACACATCAGCGATAGCCGATCAGAACCTGAAGTCCGGAGCCCGTCGAACGGGCTCCGGTCTAAAAATGGGTTGTCGCGCAGTCGGGTGACCGTCAGTGGAACACCGTAGCACCTGCATCTGCCGAAACCGTGGTGCCTTTTTCACCGCGCAATGCGGCAGGCACATCCGCAAGAGAGCAGATAATCGCGCGCCCACCAGTTGCACGAACAAAATCCTGCGCGGCCTGAACCTTAGGTCCCATCGAACCCGCAGGAAAATCATATGCGTCCAGTGCGTCCGGTGTGATCGCGCGGATCCCCTTTTGCTCAGCGGTTCCCCAATTCAGAAACACGGCTTCAGCATCCGTGGCGATGACAAAAGAGTCAGCACCGAGGTTCTGGGCCAACAGGCAGGACGCGAAATCCTTGTCGATGACGGCTTCGACACCAATCAATTTCCGATCGGCCTCTTGGTCGTACATCGTCGGAATCCCTCCTCCGCCGGCGGCGATTACCGTTGCGCCTTTTTCCAAAATCCAGCGGATCGGTTCGACCTGAAAGATGCGCTTTGGCTTGGGAGATGGAACGACACGGCGCCAATAGTCACCATCCGGTTTAACCGTCCAGCCCTTATCCGCCGCTTCCTTTTTGGCATCAGTCTCGGAATAGACCTGACCGATAAACTTCGTCGGATTGTCGAAGGCCGGATCATTTGGATCGACCTCAATCATGGTCAGCAAGGTCGCGATATGGTGCTCGAACGGCAGGATATTTCCCAGTTCCTGTTCGATCATATAGCCGATCATGCCCATCGTTTCGCCGACGAGGACGTCTAGCGGATATTCCTCGACGTCGGTGTACATAATCTCTTGCAGGGCCAGCATTCCGACCTGAGGACCATTGCCATGAGTGATGACGGTCTCATGCGCTTCACAAAGAGGTGCAAGGGCTTTGGCGGCAATCTTCGCGTTCTTGCGCTGATTGTCCGCCGTCATTTCCTCGCCCCGTTTCAGAAGCGCGTTGCCGCCGAGGGCTACAACAACGCGTCCCATGGTTCAGGCCCCCAGTGTTGCAACAAGGATCGCTTTGATAGTGTGCATCCGGTTTTCGGCTTGCTCAAAGGCGATGTTCATGTCGCTTTCAAAGACCTCCTCAGTCACCTCCATTTCGGTGATGCCAAACTGTTCATGGATGTCTTTACCAACCTTGGTTTCCAGATTGTGGAAGGCTGGCAGACAATGCATGAACTTGGCGCCCGCATTTCCGGTTTTCTTCATCATGTCCATGTTGACCTGATAGGGGCTGAGCAGCTTGATACGCTCGGCCCAGACTTCTTTGGGTTCACCCATTGAAACCCAAACGTCAGTGTGAATGAAGTCAGCCCCTTCTACGGCCGAGATATCATCTGTGATGGTTACACGCGCCCCGGATTTGGCTGCTCGTTCCATCGCCAATTCACGCACATCATCATGGGGTTGCGTCTCTTTCGGAGAGATCATCCGAACATCGCATCCCATGATCGCACCCAGCATCAGCAGCGAGTTCCCCATGTTCGAACGGCAATCGCCCGAGTAGGCATAGACGATATCCCGACGCGGTTTGTCGGCATGTTCGATCATTGTCAGCATGTCGGCCAGCATCTGGGTCGGATGCCAGTCATCGGTCAAGCCGTTATACACAGGCACTCCAGCGTAATCCGACAGCGTCTCGACCATGTCCTGCCCCGCGCCGCGGAATTCAATTCCGTCGAACATACGCCCCAACACGCGGGCGGTGTCTTTCATGGACTCCTTGTGGCCGATCTGCGACCCCGACGGATCAAGATAGGTGATATTAGCGCCCTGATCATAGGCCGCGACTTCGAACGCGCAGCGGGTCCGGGTCGAGGTTTTCTCGAAGATCAGGCAGATGTTCTTGCCCTTCAAAGATTGCTGTTCCGCGCGTGCATATTTGGCGCGTTTCAGATCGCGGGCCAGATCCAGCAGGTAGAGCATTTCACGCTGGCTGAAGTCGGCAATTTTCAGATAGCTGCGGCCTTTGAGATTGAATGCCATTTTTGTTTCTCCCTAACAAAAAGTCTTGGGGCGCAGGGGGCTGCACCTTTGGTAAATTCAATATGCGGGGTCTCGGTCGATTGGGCAGGTCATGCAGTGTCCGCCACCGCGGCCACGTCCCAATTCTTGGCCCGAAATTTCTATCACCTCGATCCCAGCGGCGCGCATCTTGCCGTTGGTAAAGGTGTTGCGGGCATACCCAACGACAACACCTGGCGACAGCGCCACGACGTTGTTGCCGTCATCCCATTGCTCACGCTCGGCTTGGAACTCATTACCGCCGGTCGAGATGACCTGTAGCGAGTTAAGCCCAAGGGCCTCTTTATAGACGTCGAACAGGTGACCTTTTTCGACGCGAATATCCAAATCCCCACGATCGCCAGGACGTATCGAAATGCAGGTAATTTGATCCGCGACCTCTTTGAACGCCGTCACCTTGTCATGGTCAAGGCACGTAAAGACCGTATCCAGATGCATCGCCGCACGGCTTTTGGGCATCGCACAGGCCACCACACGCTCAGCCCCGCCTTTGCGGAACAAGGCTTCGGCAACTTGCGCCACGGCTTGCCGCGTTGTGCGCTCGCCCATGCCGATGAAAACAGTGCCATTGCCGACGGGTTGCACATCGCCGCCTTCAACCGAGGCGAGTCCGAAATCCCCGTCACTGTCGCCCCACCAGAACTCGAACTCGGCATCCTTGAACATCTTGTGGTATCGGTACACGGTCCGCATGATCAGGGTTTCCGGCTTGCGGGCAGGCCAATACATCGGGTTGGTCGTGACACCGTTGAAAATCCAGCAGGACGGATCGCGCTGGAACTGCGCGTTTGGAATGGCCGGCAGAATGAAGTCCCCCAGCGTGACCAGATCGCCGAACTGTTCGTCGATCATGCCTTTGGGCAGGTCCGCGAAGATGATCCCGCCCAGCATGTGCCGGGCCAGCAGCTTGGCGTCCATTTCATCAAGCCACGCGCGCATCTCGACCGAGAACCCAAGCCCTACCATGTTAGGCGTGATCAGACGATCCAACAGGAAAGCACGCGCCGCCGGGTCAGTGGCAATCGCGTCGGCCAACATGTCTTGAATGTCATACACCTCGACCCCGCGCTCGCGCATGAGTGAGCAGAATTCGGCATGGTCCTTACGGGCTTGTTCCACCCAGATCACGTCATCGAACAAAAGCTCCTCGCAATTGCGCGGTGTCAGACGGTCATGCGCCAGTGACGGGCGCGAGACGATCACCTTGTTGAGCTTTCCAATCTCGGAATGAACGCCGAGCTTCATGGCAACTCTCCTTTCGAGGTATCAGTTTTTTGAAATTCTTCTGCTTCCTTTGCCTGGTTCCAACGAACCCAAACATGGATTGGTACACCGGCCAACAACAACACGGTGCCGATCAATACGGTTTCGGCCCCTGAACCGATGAAGGCCCAGACGGAATAGATGAAGCCAAGCGCACCCAATACGACCACTTTGACCAATTCGGGCCCGCGCAGCAGCTCGCCGCCTTTAAGGCGGATCATGATCTCGGCAACGGAACAGATGGCATAGGGAAGAAGGCTTGCCACCACAGCAAGCAAGATGACGAAATTGAATGCAGCGACAAGGCCTTGGGCATAGTTCAAAATAATCAGAACCGAAGCGAGCACATTCGACAGGATCAGCGCATTCGCTGGCGTCCCGAACTTTGATCTCTGCGCGAAAGCCGCAGGAAAAACCCGATCCAGTGCTGCGCCGTAAGGGACTTGGCCGCTGAGCAATGTGAAACCGTTGAGGGTTCCGAACGTTGAGACGACGGCTCCGCAAGCAATCAGAATTGCTCCGAATGGGCCGAACATGACCTCTGCGACCGCAGCTAACGGGGCAGCAGATTCCGCAAGGATCTGCGGAGGGAGAACCCCCATAGAAACAGCGGTGACAGAGATATAGACCGCCGCCGCGATAATTACGCCGATCACAGTGGCCTTTGGGATGGTCTTTTCAGGCTCAATCACATCACCCGAGGGCACGGTTGCAGATTCCAGCCCCAAATAGGCCCAGAGCGTCAAAGCCGCCGCTGCCGAGATTGCCGAAAACGCCGTTGTGCCACTGTGATTGATCGGAGTGTAGTTGGCAGGCTCGATCCAGAAAACGCCAAGAATGCCGATCAAAAGCAGCGGCGCGAGCTTCAGGACCGTGGTCACGACTTGCACCGCTCCGGCGCCTTCGACGCCGCGAATATTGACGAGTGTAAGCGACCAGATCGCAACCAGCGCGGTTGCGAGCCCGTACATGGGGACTTCTATGATGATAGGGAACAGGAAGCCCAGATAGCCAACAAGCGCGACTGCCACAGCCGCGTTTCCGGTCCAAAGGGCGATCCAATAACCCCAGGCAATAATGAACCCGGCGAAATCCCCAAAGGCTTCCTGCGAATACGCGTAAGGCCCTCCTGGTTTTGAGACGACGCGTGACAACCGCCCGAAAATGATGGCCAGCACAAGCGCACCTGCCGATGTCAGGACCCACCCACCGATTGCAATCGGTCCTAGCGGCGCGAGCGATGCGGGCAGCAAAAATACTCCGGACCCGATCATGTTCCCAACGACCAGAGCGATACATGCGGTCAAGCCGAGCGCTCCCGAAGTGGTCTTTGCTGAGGATTGATCGGTCATGGCGAAACCTCAGTTCGCTACGGTGTCCGAAGTCTCAGTCGCGGGTCCATCTATCCCCGGGTCTACCATCGCGCCAACCGTGAGCGCCGCGCAAATGATGACAGCCAGAATAAGTAGCAACGGAAATACGAAGCGTAGCCATCTGTCATAGGATACTCGCCCGATAGCTAGGCCGCCCATGACCACAGCAAAGGTCGGGTTGAAGAGGTTCACCCATCCGTTTGCCGATTGATAAGCTGTCACAACCAGATCACGCCCGACGCCTGCAAAATCTGCCAAAGGAGCCATGATTGGCATCGACAGTGTCGCCAAGCCTGAGGACGAAGGCACCAGAAATGACATAAGGATCTGAATGCCAAACATGGCGTTGATAAAGGCGAATTCACTAAGCCCCGAGACAAAGCCCTCGGCGCTGGCAAGGATCGTGTCTGTGATCTTGCCCGCATCCATGATGACCACGACGCCTCGGGCCACACCGATGATCAGCGCGACGGCCAGCAGGTCACGGGCACCGTCGACGAACGTGTCAACAAAGGTCGCCTCATCCATCCGGGAACCTTCGTCCAACTTGCCGACCCACCAGACGATGATCGACATGACCAGAAACAGCCCCGACATTTCGGCCATCCACCAGCCCAATGCGACCACACCGTAAATCATAATTGCAAAGGTCAGCCCAAAGAGCGTCAGGATGATCGACCGGACTCGGGTCATTTCAGGGAATGCGTCATCACTTTCAGAGCCTTTGAGGAAGTGCGTTCTGTTTTCCTCTGCCTGATCAGCAACCACCGAAAGCGACGGATCCGCTTTGACACGTGACGCATACCGCATGACGAACGCGATACCCGCTGCCAGGCACAAGGCGAGGATGACAAATCTAAGAACGATCCCATTCGTAAATGGGATCCCTGCCCCTTGCGAAGCAACAACGGTTGCAAAAGCGTTAAAAGTCGAACCAAGCGTGCCAATGCCCGCGCCTAGCATGATCACGGCAACTCCAGTCAAAGAGTCGTATCCAGCCCGTATGAATACAGGAATGATCAGTGCGTAGAACGCGAGTGACTCTTCGGCCATGCCGTAACTTGTTCCACCAAAGGCAAAAGCGGTCATAAGGATCGGGATCATCAGGATTTCCCGCCCCGCCAGCCGATGCAGCAACCACCCGATACCGGCATCGATTGCACCGGTCTTTGTTACAACCATAAGGAAACCGCCAATAACCAGAACAAACAGCGCAACATCGATGGCAGCGCTGGATGAACTGCCCAGAAGACCCGGGTCATACATCCCAGCAATGGGGGCCAGAATAACTGATGTGATACCCTGAGGGTTCGGCTCAACCTCATGATAAGTGCCGGGAACTGGCGCCTCACTACCGAGGGCTTCGTTCATCTGACGCTCATATTCACCGGCGGGGATAACCCAAGTCAGTAGTGCAACAACGGCGATCAGGATAAATAGAATAGTAAAGGCGGTGGGGAATTTGAATTTGGACATTGGAAACTCTTGCTAGGTGGAGTTATGTGGTCACTTTTTCAAACATTCGAATTTTATAGTCTCACGTTAACACTAAGAAGACATTTTTTAAGTTGGGTCAACTGTTTGAAGAAAAGCAAACCCCAAAGCCGAACCAACCCTAGGTAGATCAAAATGGTTGGCTGGCAGACCAAAAGACAGCATGTAAAAAGGCGCGTGTCGGGCATTTCTGAACTCTGCTATCTAGGCAGGAAAGGTACACTATTGCGGCCGCTAATTACAGGTGTCGGTATAACCTCTATTGACGTTTGCCAATCTACCTGCCCAACTTCTGCCCCAATGTCTCCTTACCCTGACTTCGGTATACAGAGGGCGCGAGTATCGTGACTGCGCAAGATAAGAAGCAAAAAGCCGAACTTCCGACGCACGGTGGGGAGACCGCCTCCTCATGTCTGCTTATCACCCTCGTTGTGCCTGTACTGAACGAGCAGGACTCGATCGTGCCCTTTCTGGAAAGAGTCGATCAGGTTTTTAAAAAGCTCGAACCTGCTTATCGTTACGACGTAGTTTTCGTGAATGACGGCAGTCAGGACGCGACAGAATTCGCAATCCGCAGCCGAATGCAATCACACTCGAACATCAGCCTTGTGAACCTGTCCCGTAACTTTGGCAAAGAAGCCGCTTTGTCTGCCGGGCTGGACTACGTGCAAGGAGATGCTTGCATCCCAATGGATGTCGACCTGCAGGATCCGCCCGAACTTATTCCGGAAATGATTGCGCAGTGGCAGCGCGGTGCGAAGGTAGTCAACGCAAGACGGACGTGCCGTAAGAGCGATGGCTGGATCAAGCGCACGACCGCAAACGGGTTCTATCGCGTATTCAACGCCCTCGCCGATCATCAGATTCCAACCAACGTTGGGGATTACCGTCTATTGGACCGTCAGGTTGTAGATGTCCTTCGCGAAATGGGCGAACGCGTACGCTTCAACAAAGCGCTTTTTAGCTGGGTGGGCTTTGAAACAGCAGAAGTAACCTTTGAGAGACCGGAACGCGACACAGGCGTTACCAGTTGGCCTAAGTTGCGACTGTGGAATTTTGCACTGGACGGTATCTTTTCTTCTACGACGAAACCTCTGCGCTTTTGGACCTACACAGGGGCGGCGATCGCTGGGTTGTCGTTTATCTATGCTGCGGTCATCTTTTTCCGCACCCTCGTCTTGGGTGTCGACGTAGCCGGTTATGCATCGACCTTGATCCTGATCCTCGCGTTTGGAGGCCTCAACCTCTTTGCGATTGGGATCTTGGGTGAATACATCGGTCGCATCTATTCCGAAGTACGCCAACGTCCGCTTTACGTCTTACGTTCTGTTCACAAAGCTTCGGACAAAGACTAATAAAGCGCACAATCCTCAGATTGTTCACCCCTTACCCCAGAGGACCGTACAGTGCGAGGCTCTCGCTTTCGATTGGCCGGGGTAAATCGGAACACTCGGGAAGAACCTCGTCGGGCGCACGCAGGCGCACGTAATAGTCAGCACCCGTATCAACCAAAATCTCTCGCATCCGATCGCAGGTGCTAACCTGCCACTGCGCATCATCGCGCAGTATCGCGCCCCTCCATCCGATTGCATCAGGATCAGCATCGTTGGGCTTGGTCACCTGATCGATCCTAAGACGGGTCAGCGCAGCCTGGTCGGGTTGAGCGACCGAGAAGAGCTTGAAATCCACGTAAGTACTGCGATGCGTGAAATGCCTAAAACCTACGAGGCTTATTGGGGCGACAAACAGGGCGTCCCGATCGGTTTCGGCGCGAACTTTCGCATAGAACTTCTGGTTCTCAATCGGGACACTCTCAGGGTTCTCTTCCGGGGGGAAGACAAAAGCCAGCGCGACCAAGGCGCCAGCTGCAGCCATCGGCACACCCCAGCGGTACTGTTCAAGGACGAACAAGATGGCAGCGCAAGCGATGAGGATCATCCCCTCCGGCGTACCATTGAGGTAGAGGATCGCACAGCCAAGCATGACTGCTGAAACTCGCGCCACCATCGAAGCGCTAAATGTGGCCGCCACCAGACTGGCCGGTCCCAAAACAAAAAGCAGTGATGAAGAGCGATTGGCATCAAGAATAAAGAACGGCAAAAACTCAGCCATGCGCCCCTTATAGACCACGACGGTAACCAGCAAGAGTAGGGAAAACGCAAGCATCATGCCTGAAACAAACCGCGCCTTTTCGTCTGAGCGCAGCGCAAACAGAGCCGCACCAACCCAGCCGCACAGCAAATACAACGAGCAAATGACGATTGCAGGCCAAGGGGGGTCGTAGTGTGCAGGGGCACGGAATCGATAGGCATCTTCAACAGGGTTAGGCATCGCAGCCCCTGCCCCACCGTCAGTCAATGCCCCCGATACAAGCCACGCGGCTGGCAAGGCAACGATGATCGCCGCCAGCGCCATTTTCGGCACCTCACGCGGAGACATAAACAACGCCCCCATCCCAACGACCATCGCACCATGAAGCGCCGTCATAGGTTGACCGTAAGCGGCAATCCCCAATGCGATGCCTGCCAACCATCCCCTTCGATGCAAAGCCGCTGCTGCCGCCGCCAGAATGGCCGCCAGTGCGATGTTATGGTGGTGAAAGAAAGGCGATATGACGCCACCATAGTCTCCTCGCCCCATTCCATCTATCTGAGTTGCTACTCCCAGCCCCAACACAAGTGGCAGAGCAGCAAGAGGTGCCCCCAATCCACGCAAGATGAGCCAAAGGAAAACCGTGCAGGCGATGGCCAGCGACCAAACCGCCCACCGAAAAACGGGCTCTACACCGGGGCCCGACTCGCCAAGAAGATAAACCCACTCATAAGCCCGCGCATGATTGGCAAACAACCTGAGTTGATCATCAGCCGCAAAGAGCGTCGGATCCGCGCGATAGCTGGCCAATGGCGCATAGGCAAAATCATCCCCTTGGGGAAACGCCCAATACCCGACCGCAACATGAGCAAGCAAACCAAAAGCCGCTACGAGTAATACGACCGAAAGGTCAAACTGTGATCGCTGCAAGAGGGCTCTCCATCGGTGCAATAGCGTCGAACCAGGTGCGATGGCGTCGCACAAGGTCTGATAACAATGGATACTTGCGGTAACAACTTATTGCACGAAGCGCCCGAACCGGAACGTTTGGATCGCGGCATAATCGCCACTGCGGCCAAAGTGATCGGACACGCGGTTGAATTTATCCCGTCGACGGTGTCCGTTTAAGGGTTAAATACAACATTTTGTTTCAACGTCATAATTTTTGATTAGACTGTGACATCGATAGGCAATTTGGAGCCAGCCCGTAAGGCGATTACAAGCATCCCTTGTACAGGGTTTCAATCTGCCTGCCCCAGCATTCCACGCGTAGTTTGCATTGCAGAGTCGAACGGCTCCTGACCGCGTGAAATCTTGGCCATTACACTTGCCCCGACCCACAGCTCGTATAGCGAAGCCGCGACGCTTTGCTCACCATTCCGCAGGTTAACCGAACCTTCTTCGACACCGGATCGAAGCAATTCGGCAAGGCGCGCTACAATTCCATTTGTCCCAGCCTGCAGCGCCAGGCGCATCGGTTCAGAGAAGTCAGAAACCTCTGCCCCAAGCTTCACCACAAGACATCGGCCCTGGCACTGGTTAGTCACTTGAGTTTCCTGCCATTCCGAGAAGTACAAGATCAGCTTTTCGTCGGCCTTCAAACCGGTGCGGGCAAAGATCTGGTCCATCTCGGCGTGATAAGTTTCAAAATAAGACTCAAGCAGCACCGCACCAAAGTCATCCTTGGAGCTGAAGTAGTGGTAGAATGACCCCTTTGGCACCCCCGCGACTTTGAGAATCTCTGCCAAACCAACAGCGCTGAACCCCTTTTGACTGAGCAGTTCGCGACCTGCGGCGAGAATGCTCGAACGCGCGCCCATCTCTTGTGTTCCGTCCATAGTGTCGTGACCTTGCCATTGATTGTAGGCGGTCAGTCTACTTTTTCGCTCAACCTTGAGCAATACGGAACTTAATCGCAAAAGATGAACCATTTTATCGAATACTATTCGTGCAGAACCTCCTTCAGTTTTTCTTTCAACTCCACTAGACGACTGGTCTATTATTTCCTACTTACACTAAACGCACCGACCCGATTCCGCAGCGGCGCCCTAACCGCACGTAAAAAACTCCTAATAGAAAGCTGACATATGAAAATTCTAATGGTTCTTACCTCTCACGAAGACCTTGGAAACACTGGTTTGAAGACAGGCTTTTGGCTCGAAGAGCTGGCCGCACCCTATTTTGTATTTAAGGACGCTGGCGCCGACATTACGCTGGCATCGCCTGCTGGCGGTCAGCCACCGCTTGACCCCAAGAGCGCAGAGGAAGGGTTCCAGACGGACGCGACCCACCGCTTCGAAGCGGACGAGCATGCTCGTTCGCAGCTGGCCAACACGGCAAAGCTGAGCGATCTGTCCGAGAGCGATTTCGACGCAGTCTTCTACCCGGGTGGACATGGCCCCCTGTGGGATCTTGCGGAAAACGAACACTCCATCGCGCTTATCGAAGCCTTCGCCGCAGCAGAAAAACCGGCTGCGTTAGTCTGCCACGCACCGGGCGTTTTGCGCCACGTCAAACATACGGATGGCAAACCTCTCGTCGAGGGCAAAACGGTGACCGGCTTCACCAATTCAGAAGAAGCTGCGGTCGAGCTGACCGAGATCGTCCCCTTCTTGGTTGAGGACATGTTGAAGGACAATGGTGCGAGCTTCAGCGCTGGCGAGGATTGGAGCGCACATGTGGTTCAGGACGGTACCCTGATCACCGGTCAAAACCCAGCTTCATCTGAGCAAACAGCCAAGCAATTGCTGCGCGCTCTGGCAAACTAATTCGGTTCGGGCGGTTTTCGCCGCCCGACCACCAACATTTCGTTTTGCTTGGGCGCCTAATCCCGCCCTCCGCCCCATCTAGCTCTTTTCCGCTTGTCTTCTGGCGAGACCTGCTTGCCTGATATTTCCTCGTGACCGGTGTGAATAAATTCCCGGCCTTTGAGATGCACTTCGACCCAATGCAACATCACGGCGCTCCAAAGCCTGCGCCGAGCTTGAATGGCGTAACCGGAGCAAATAATAACTCGGCTTCTTTCTCAGCTCTAATTGCAATGGAAGATCCCTATTGGCGCCACCACGTGGTTCAGTTGCTACAAAAGTGCAAATAGTCACAAATGGCAGCCAAATTCACATCTAAACAATTAATTTATCTGATAAATAACCCAAGACGAGGAAACTTGAGGTTTTTTTATGAGAAAATTTCTGACCACTATTTTTCTTTGCTTGCCTCAGGTTCTTATTGCTCAGGAAACCACAAACTCAACCACACCAGAACTGTCGGAAAAGCGCGAGTTGGTTGGCTTCGGCTGGCTGTTCACTGACGATCTAATCGGAGACGATCACGACCGCTGGCAGACGTCATCACTCAATCTCTCTTGGGTACTCGCCCGGGGCTGGGATGGAGAATTGCCAGAAGTATTCGGCGACGTGATCGAAATACGCGCCTATACCCAAATGATTTCGCCAGAAGACCTCGTCAATCCAAGCGCGAGCGATAGGCGGTACGCTGGCATTCTATCTTTAGGGGCATTCACGCACTTTCAACGGCGAAATACCCAGTTTACGTTGGGGGCCGAGTTGGTTGCGGTTGGGCCTCAAACCGGTGTCGACAACCTCCAAACCGAATTTCATAAACTGATCGGCAGCGTTGCTCCTTCGCAAGCGGTTCTGGATGACCAGATCTCAAATGATTTCTACCCAACAGCAGTCGCTGAAATCGGTCGTGAGTTGTCTTTGGGATCGTCCACGCGAATACGTCCCTTTGCCTCTATTCGCGCAGGTGACGAAACCCTGGCCCGGTTAGGGGTTGATATTACTTTTGGACAGGTCGGCCGCTCAGAACTGCTTGTGCGTGACAAGATAACTGGTCAGCGTTATCGCACGATGCGTTCCGGTCCAAAGGGGTTCACCGGTGTCGTTGGCTTTGACGCGGCCTATGTAGCCGACAGCGCATATCTTCCGAGTTCTGGTAATGCCCGGCTCGAGCATGATCGTTACCGCGCTCGACTTGGCCTGAACTGGGACGCCAAATACGGAACTTTGTTTTACGGAGCGACGTATTTAGGTCGCGAATTCGATCAGCAACCGGAATCGCAGGTTGTCGGTTCACTGAACTTCAAAATCTGGTTCTGAAGACGGGATACCCAGTCAGGTTTGGGCCGTCTCATCATTCAGGCTGAGAGCATCCCTGACATCAACCGTGTTCGCTCCACCTGTGATTGCCTCAAGGGCCGATGATAGGTCGAACTCGGCAGTTCCTGTTCGACCGGACTTTCTGCACTCCCTCAAGTAGTCCGCTGTTGTTCGGAGTTCGAACATCTTGGCGTTCTGGCGGTGCGCGGTTTCCAATGCCACACGAAACTCCGCTTCGGCAGGCCCTTCTTCCGAACTTACCAGTGCAAAAACCCTGTCCGTCTCGGCCTGTGCCCATCCCTCGTTCGTACGATTGTGTTGTCTTCGTGCCTCCAGCAACGCACGCATTGCACCTTCTCTGTCGCCCGTCCGTAAAGTGACCTCGGCTATCAGTGTCAGAAAGAACGGTCGGTAGTTTCCCGCACCACTCGCCCACCAGGCCTCTGATGCATTTTGCAATGCGCGGATCGTTTCTGGTTTGGGTGCCACATAAGCCTCTACCCAACTCCGCCAAACAGCCGCTGTTAGGGTCATAAAGGTAAATGAGTGCTTGGCTGAAACTTCTTCCAGCTGCTCAACGGCTGCGATGACATCATCCGGTTCGCGACGCAAAAGATGTAGCATACACAGATAAGTAAGGGACTGTGCAACGCTATGAGCGTGCTCAAGCTCTCGCGCGGCAGCAACGGCACGTTCCTGAATCTCAAGCGCCTTGTCGGGGTCGCCTCGCATCCACATGGCAAGACTGAGAAAACAGGATGTTATTGCCGCATGATCCGATCCAAAAATGTAGGCGAGATGCCCATGGTTTTCGCGATCGTACAGCGCGAGCGCTTTTTCCAGATGCTCATGCGCAAGGTCCAACTCGCCAATATGAAACAGCACGGCGCCCATTGCTCGGTTAGCCACCATCACGTGCTGCGTTTCACCAGTTGTGTCAGCCAAACTCAATAATTGTCCTGCAACATCCCGGGCCAAGTCATACTCGGCACGTACTAAGTGATATGAGTACAAACCGTTCAGAACGGGAAACAAGTGCTTTGACTCCTCAACACGTTCACACAAGTCTCGTATCCGGGCGTAAACCGCACCTGTTTCATCCGCAGCTATACCTTCAGTCGAGCGCAGAACGCCCGCCCGAAGAACTTGTATCTCGATCTCTTTCCGGTCGCGCTCGATGCTCTGATCCTGCTCACTCAGCTGCTGAACTGCCAACGCAAGCTGAGTGTTCGCCTCAATGTTAGCTGACCGCTTAACTGCCCTCTGTCCTGCAAGATAGCGGCAATCGATGGCTTCGCCCCCCATCCCGGCTATGGTGTAGTGATGCGCAAGAATCTCAGGGCTCGCGTCTCCGATGTGCGAGTCCTCTTGGTTCAATGCCTGCGCGACCCGAGCGTGGAGAACACGCCGCTCACTTTTTAAGAGGCTGTTGTAAGCAGTGTCACGGATAAGAGCGTGACGGAAGCTAAAGGTTTCCAGGTTTTCAGCATCAGAAATGGTTACGATGCCTGCGTCCACCAGCAATTCCAAGCCGGCGCGCAATGGTTTTTCCCCGAAACGGGATACTTTAGCGATTAACGGATAAGAAAACTGAGGTCCGATCACCGCGCCGATCTGGGCCACTTCCTTGGCCGAACTCAATCGATCCAAACGCGCCATTAGAGCATCATGAAGCGTGCTGGGAACCGAGTTGGCTGGGGATGTATCCACCATTTTGTAGGTACCCGGTCCGGCGGTCAGTTGTCCGGATTCAAGAAGATCTTTCGTTACCTCTTCTACATAAAGCGGCACGCCATCCGACCTAGCCGCAATCAACTCGTAAATTTCGTCTGAGACTGGTTTGCCGCCCGTGACCTCGTTCACGATGTTTTTGACCTGATGATAGTCCAGTTGCTTCAACAAAACCTTGGTTAGGTTTGATTGAAGCGCCCAGCCAGGGTCGAATTCCGGCCTGAACGTCATCACAACCAGAACTGGCAGATCCCGGACTCGTTCCACGACCTGATCCATCAGCACTTTCGTCGTTGGATCAATCCAGTGCGCATCTTCGAACAAAAGCAAGACTGGTTTATCCGAAGCCGCAGTGACTAGCTTTTGGATCAGCATTTCCAACGTTTGATCCATGACCTGTCGTGGGGACAAATCCAACGCCCCCAACTTTTCCTCGAACGGAAGCGATAACAACGACGCCGCCAATTTCAAACTTAAGTCGGATTGATCCCCCAAGATGGCCGATAGCTTTGCAAGCTTTTGGTCGTTTGTATCTTCCGCACGAAGACCCGCAGCATTCTCTAACCTGCGTATGGCAGGGTACAGTGCACTGGCGAAATGGTAAGGAGAGCACTGATATCGAAACTGAGTATGCGATGTCTCTGAAAGGTTTTGGCGCAACTCTTCAATCAGCCGGGATTTACCAATACCCGCCTCGCCTGACACTAGTACAACCTGACCCTGCCCCGTACTGGCCAGCTTCCACTTTTCCTGAAGTGTCTCATATTCCTGCGAGCGCCCAACTAAGGGTTTTAACAGCGCTCCATCCAAGGCCATAAACCGGCTGATCGTTTCGCGGGCACCCGTTACCTGCCAAGCTTCGACCGCCTTCACAAAGCCTTTGAGTTTAAACGCCCCCCGCAGAACATACTCGAACGCATCACCCGCCAACTGATGAGTAGTAGGCGCGACAATCATTGTGCCGGGCTCTGCCATGGCTTGCAGCCGCGCGGCCAGATTAGGCGTCTCGCCCATCGCCGTACCGTCTTCGAACATCTTTTCGCCACGCAGGTCACCAACAACGACCAACCCTGTCGCAATCCCTATTCTGACATTCAGCGCGGCATGAGTTCGGAGTTCTGGTATTTCCTTTATTATGCGCAGCCCTGCACGAATGGCCCGTTCAGGGTCATCTTCATGCGCATGAGGGAAGCCAAAGAACACCATGATCCCGTCGCCATAGTAGCTTGCGATATGGCCATCAAATGCTGCGACTGACGCTGCGCATGTCTCTTTAAAAAGCCGCAGAACCTCCGCCAGGTCTTCTGGATCGACGCGTTGAGAAATTTCCGTTGAGCCGACCAAGTCTATAAACATGACCGTCAGCTGTCGTCGTTCCGCGACGATCGAGGGGCCGAGCGCGGTATTCTGCGGGTGACTGCCGCCCTGCGCGCTGTCGCGAACCGCTTTCATGAAACGCCGGCGCGGCCCAAGAGGCAGCCCGATTGTAACAAGATCTTCGTCCGTCAACTCGGTCAGGTCACCAAGCTCAATTTCATGATCGGAAAACGCACCGGCATATTTGGACAATCCATGTTGCTGAAGCCAGAGCGCAATATCGGACATTTATTCGTTTCGCAGACCGCCAATGCAGATTTTTACTCTGCCTCGAAGCGGCACGCATCTCCCTGATGGTTTGCCTTCTCAGATTAATAGGAAGTTCTTGAGCAGCCGTTTCACATTGAAGAACGACACTCTGCCTGCGGTCAAGGGATTCATCATTCACTGAAGCGCCAGTAGAGCCCTAAGCCTCTGGGTCTCAACCTTCACTCGTCAGGTATGCGCGCCCTAAAAACCGTGCTGGGAATAAAGGAAATCATCGGCTTCAGTTTTTGGTTTTAGGCCCGAACTTGAATAGAAACATGTCAACGCAATCATCCAAAACATTCGACGCTTCGACCTCAGCATCTTTACCGACAAGGAACTTGGGCCAGAAGAAGAATGCTTTAGCGCCCGCAGTTAGCAACTCGGTGGCATAGTTCGGGTCCACTTCCGAGAGTTGCCCGTTTTCAACAGCGCCGGCGACAATCGATCGTACCGGGTTATTGCTCATTTCAGCCCGAGTAAAAATACGGTGCGCCAACTCAAGATCGCGCAGGTATTCCGTCATCATCATTCGGTTGAGATCAACGTACCGATCATCGGTAATCGCTTTGATGAAGTCCCGCAGCGCGGTGATCAGTTGCTCTCGGACAGGCTTCTCAGGGGTATAAGGCTCAGACGAGATAGCTCCGGTTTCTGCAACGATGATCTCAACGATTTCGTTAAACAGCCCCTCCTTGGTCGGGAAGTGGTTGTAAAGCGTACGACTTGATACGTTCGCTAATTTGGCTATCCGAGTTGTGCGCGCACCCTCAAACCCGTGGAGTCTGAACTCTTCCACAGCCGCATCTATAATATTTTTTCTTTTCTTTTCAGTCAGCTTCATTGTTTTCACGTAAATTGTAAGTTGAGCTGTTTACTTTTTCCGCACCCACACATAAGTAAACAGTGGAACTTACTTTTGCAAGACCAAGTGGTCAACCAACCCGAAAGGTAAAACCCGATGTCGCAGAACAACTTCGCAGCAGGCGTTAATAAGGTCAGTTTTAAAAGCAAGGGCATCACCATCGTAGGAGACCTCTACCTTCCTGCCGATTTTGATGCGAGTAAAACATATGAAGGCATCGTCATGACGCCGCCTTTCCCACAAGTGAAAGATCAGGTTCTGGTCAACTATGGGCCAAAGCTGGCCGAGCGTGGATATGTTGCGCTTGGGTTCGACTACAACTCCAAAGGCGAGTCCGACAGTTACCAAGAAGGCTTCCGCGACGACGAGGACTTCCCTCGCAAATGGGAAGACCTCCGCAACGCGATTTCTTTCCTTGGCTCCCTTCCCTTTGTGAGCTTAATCAACGGGCTAGGCTTCTGCGGTGGCGGCAACATCATGTCCTCGACAATCATCACCGACCTGCGCGTCAAAGCGTTTGCTTCGGTTAGCGCAATGCTTGCGACAGACATGATTCAGTTTGCTGACATGGATGCCTTTAAAGCCCGAGTAAAAGCCGGCAACGAAGCACGCCAGAAAATGTTCGAAACTGGTGAAGCGCTAAATCATGATTTCTTTGGGTACACCGACCCTGATTTCTTGGCGAATAACCCCGGCATTCCCCAAGGGATGGTCGAAGGTTATGACTACTACGGAACAAAGCGCGGCGGCACCGAAACCTATCCAAACTTCACCAAAGTAATCATGTCAAATGCCGAGGAATCCGGGGTTTTGAACCTTGGTGAACAATACGCTGACAAGATGCTGCAACCCTTTTGTGGCATTGTCGGAGCAGTAGCAGAAACCGCGCCTTGCACCAAAGTTTTCTTCGACAAGGTGACCTCTGAAAAAGAATATCACGAGATCCCAGGCGCAAGCCATGTCGGTCTCTACGACATTCCGGAAAACATCGCGCAGGTGGTCGATATCGTTGACGCCTTCTTTCAGAAACACCCAAATCCTGTCGCTTAACTGAATAACTCAAGCAGGTAGGACTACCTGCTTGCCCTCCTCCGAACTCGAAAGATCAAATCAATGGCTACGACAAATCCCTTTGGTCCCAAAGGCTGGACCCCCGAACGTGTCGGCGATCTTACTGGCAAAACCTATGTGATCACCGGTGCCAATGCCGGTGCAGGCTATGAGGCTGCCAAGATTTTCCTCTCCAAAGGTGCAGCCGTGGTGATGCTGAACCGCAGCGTCCCAAAGTCTGAGGCCGCAATCGCCCAATTGAAAAATGAGGTTGGTGCTAATGCAGATGTACGCTTCATTCAGATGGACTTGGCCGATCTGGATTCCGTCCGCAAAGCGGCAGAACGAGTAGTCGCCGAAGTGCCTCAGATTGATGCGTTCATCGAAAACGCCGCGATTGCGCAGGTTGCGTCTCAGCGACTGACCGAGGACGGATTCGAGAGCCAACTTGGCACGAACCACTATGGTCACTTTCTGCTGACCTGTTTAGTTTTTGACCATTTGGTTGCCTGCCAGTCCCGTATCGTGATCGTAGGCAGCAATGGCCACAAAATGGGTTTGAAGCGTCTTCAGCTGGACGACATGAACTTTGACAAAAACTACAACCCGCACATCACCTATTGCCACAGCAAGTTCGCCCAGATGATGTTTGCCTACGACCTTGAGCGTAGAGTGAAAGCCGCCAACTTGCCGGTGTCGGTTCATGTCTGCCATCCGGGCATGGCTAAAACCACGCTGGCACAAGAAGAGTCGGCAGGCTTTATCAAGTTCATGCTCAAAGTCGCTGCTCCTTTTGCACAATCCGCCGAACGTGGAGCTTGGCCCGAAGTTCTGTGCGCGACCGAGAGCAACCTTAAGGAAACGGCCTATTATGGCCCCACCAAACGTGGCGAGATGGCAGGCCCGGTTGGTGAGAGCACCTTGGAGACAGGCGTATTGAACCAAGAACAGGCCGAAAAACTCTGGTCGCTGTCTGAGAAGGAAACCGGCGTTAGCTGGGGTCTCTGATTGCAGAGTTGGGAAACGAAACACAGCGGCCTAGCGTCGCTGTGTCCATAACCCACTACTGAAGGTTCAGACAAACTCAGTGCCTGCATGATGATGACAGGCGCGGTTGAACCAAGGGCGACAAAAAGCACGCTCGAATTCACGCTCTCCAATCAATCCAAAGGTGGTTGATCCAGTTCCACAAAGGTTAGGAAACGTATTACTGGCTCGCCGCAAAACACTTCGAGACCAGTCCCGGCAATCCCAAAAAAATAAGTGATATTAGTCAATAATTTACAAAAACCACTCCACAGAAACTCACTTAACACCAGCCTATCCATGCCTAAGGTGAACGCGTTTTGGGAACGGGCTACTATCCTGCTGGGGCACTTTACACAGCACCTAGTCGGTTCCAAAAAAACGTTTGGAACTCAGCTCATTACTCAGATAATCTAGAACTAATATTCTCATAAAGTGGGAATACCTTTTACCAAACCCGGGAAAAGAAAGACTAGATGCCTCGCCACTCCGCACCCAAAGACCTCAGCCTTAAGTGGCTGGAGCTCTTTCAGATCTGTGCACATAAAGGTTCGCTTCAGGCCGCCTCCGAGGAAACCGGCCTGACCATCAGTACTGTCTCTCATCACCTGCGCAATCTAGAAGATCACCTCGGTGTTGAGCTGTTCAACCACTCTCGTCGACCAATGGTGTTGACCCCCAAAGGTCAGGTTTTTCTGCGGAATATTGACGATGCATTATACGCCATTCGCAAGGCCAAGGCAGAGGCTTCGGCTGGCAGCATCGCGGAGGCAAGCTATCTAAGGGTCGGCACGATTGAGGATTTTGTCAGCGACATCATCCCGGAACTGGCCGTTTTCCTGTCTGGTGTCATGCCTTCATGTGACTTCATGTACCAAACGGACTCTAGTCACGCGATAATAGAAATGCTGCGGAACCGGCATCTTGATCTGGGCATCACGACTACCCCGGATGATAGGATGCGTGACCTCCAAGACCGTCCATTGCTGCGTGATCCGTTCGTTGTTGTCCTGCCCCGCTTTAGCGAGCAATCCTTGGCTGATGTTGTCGAGGGACGCACAAAGTTACCGTTTCTCCGCTTTTCCAGTAATCTGATCATCGCCCGACAGATTGAATCCCAGATGCGGCGTTTAGGGTTTTCTGCCCCCTCCAACTTTGAATGCAGTAACAATCAGACGCTAATGGCAATGGTCGCCGCCGGGGCTGGCTGGACCATCACGACGCCTCTTTTGTTCTCACGCGCTAAGCGGTTTGAGTCCAAGCTCAAAATGCACCGTTTTCCGAGCAAAAGCTTTGCCCGAACTTTGGCAATTGTCGCCACACCTGACTGCTCCAGATCCGTATTGGAACTGATTGACAGCAAGATGCGCGAACTCCTTCATGAACACGCTATTTCGTCGCTGCACGAACAAGCGCCGTGGCTCATAAACAGCTTCAAACTGGTGGACTAAACCGAGCTCAGCACAACAGGATATTGAATCTGGATCGGATTTCCTTTTCTTGCTCTGAGGTAAGATAGGTCGGCTTGTGTTCACTAAGGATCTCGCGAGCACGGTTCTTGGCGCGCGACCAGGCATCCAAAGCCCCGTTTTCAGCCCACGTCCGAGGTTCATCGCGATCCGCTAGCGTAGGGTAAAAGTAGTCCCGTTCCATCGCTGCATAGGTGTGCTGTCCACCCAGAAAATGGCCGTCGCCCAAAACCGCATCGCAGATGGCCTCGAAACCAAGATTCTCATCCGTAACCTCTATCCCTCGCAATGCGCGGTAAGTGTTGGAGTGCATTTCGTCGTCCAGCATAAAGGCCTCGAAACTGGCCCCCAGAAGCGACGCGGTCATGCCTGAGCTTTCATAGATCAGGTTGCCCCCCGCAAGCGCCGCTGCCATTGAGGTTATGCCCTTTTCCATTCCGTATTGCGCGTCGATCGCCTTGGCGTCGGTCATCGAACAAGCAACGCCGGACGGCAGGCCGAGCCAGTTCGAAAGCTGGGCCGAAGCCGCGTTCAGGACGGCCGTTTCTCCGCTGCCACCGGAAAATGCTCCGGTACGCAGGTCAATCACAAGCGGCCAGTTCGAGAAGACCATCGGATAGCCGGGCTGAATGGCATGCACCATCAAAAGCGCCGCCAAGGTTTCGGCCAAGGACTGCGCCAGGAACCCGGCCAACGTTGCGGGTGCGGTAGCCCCCGCCTGAGCGGCGGTAATACAAGATATCGGGATGTTGTGCTTAATGCACTCATAGACCACATCCACGGCATCCTCACCGTAGCGCATGGGTGAAATCATTGGGCTGATATGCGCCTTCATGAACGGTCGTTTTGAGAACTCTCCAGGGCCTCCTGCGGCGATATCCAACATCTCAACAATTGGAGCGACATACTCAGCAAGGGTAAACGAAGTCGCCGTTGGCTTGGTTGTGTTTTTGAGCAGCGCAAAAACGGTGTTTACATCCAAGTCGAAATTATCCGGCACATCGGTGGCCACGCAGCAACGCGTGAACCAACTAACATTGGCCAGCGTGTCCTGAAGCCGGGTAAAGTCGTGTAAGTCCTGCAGTGTTGAAGACCGATAGAGCCCGCTGTCCATATCAAGCGTTTGAACCGCAGCTCCACCCGTTCCGAAATGCACCTTGTTTCCGCCTACTTCGATCGATCGTGAAGGGTCGCGGCCATGCAGGATAAAAGTCTTTGCTGCCTGATCAATTGCCTCTTCGACCAGAGCGGGCGGAAACAGCACTCGCCCTTTGCCGTTGTCGGTTGCACCGATGGCCAGAAGGTCGGTTCGTAATCTGTCCGGCACCTCGCCAATACCCAGCTTCTCCAACAAGTCTAGCGCTGTATCGAAGATGCGGCGTAGATCGCCTTCGCTCAGAGGTTTATAGGCACCGCCAATTTGCCCTGGAGGGCATGGGTCCATTGCTGGTTTTGCCGCTCGCTGCGCCAGACGCTCTCGACGTCCACCTCGTTTTCCACGCTGTCCAGCCATTCCAAGTCCTTTGACGCAGGGATTTTGGGTGCAATCCAAGGGGGTTAGTGGAGCGTTGTTCAACATGTTCGTTCAAAAATCCGAAATTATTAAACTCTAATTTCGATTTTTTGAAAAACTGGCTCTGCACGATTGCGCTGGAAGGCAATCTGCAAGCGTATCTGTAGCCAATAGTCTCGGAGGCGCTCTTGTCATGAAATCTCGCACAAAGGTTGTTGTTATCGGTGGCGGCATTGCCGGCTGTTCGACGCTTTATCATCTCACTCAGGAGGGATGGAGCGACGTGGTACTGGTCGAGCGCAACGAATTGACCAGCGGAACCACATGGCACTCCGCGGCGCAGGTGACGAACTTTGGCATGAACCAAACGATGGTCGGTCTGAAAACGCATTCGATCAACCTGTACAAAGAGCTCTCGGAAAATCCTGAGTACCCAATCAACTACCACCACGCCGATGGCGGCATCCGACTTGCCAACACCGAAGCGCAGATGCAGGGCTATCGCCACTTTGCGTCGATGGCCCGAGGAATGGACGTCGACTTTGAGGTGATCGACGCCGAAGAATGTGCCCGCCGTCACCCACTGATCTCGACTACCAATCTGCTAGGCGGATTATGGGATCCTCTGGATGGCGACATCGATCCCGCTCAGCTGTGTCAGGCACTGGCCTATCACTCCCGCAAGGCCGGGGCTGAGGTGTATCGCAATACGCCGGTTACCGCGCTGACCCAGCACAAGGATGACACCTGGACCGTTCACACTGAACATGGCGATATTGATTGTGACATCGTCGTCAACGCCTGCGGATATCGGGTGAACGAAGTCGGCGCGATGATGGGCGTTCACCACCCCGTCGCTTCGATGGAGCACCAGTACTTCCTGACTGAGGACATTCCCGGTATCGCCGAAGCCGGTCATCGGATGCCTTTGCTGCGTTGCCCGATCAGCGATTACTACAGCCGACAGGAAAAAGGCGGTCTCTTGGTCGGCTTCTACGAACAGGACTGTAAGACCTGGGGTATGGATGGCATCGACCCGAACTTTGTGAACGCTTTGTGTCCGGATGATCTGGAACGCGTCATGGACGTTTTGGCCGGGGCCTTTGAACGAATGCCGGCGCTAGAGGAAACGGGCATCCGGTCCATCGTAAACGGGCCGATCACCTATACGATCGACGGCGCGCCATTGGTTGGACCAATCCCCGGCAAGCGAAATGCCTTCTGTATCATCGGTCTGCGCGCAGGCCTTGGAGAAGGTGGAGGGCACGGTTGGCTTCTGGCGCAGCAGATCGTGCACGGCGAAGCCTGCTACGACACGTGGTGCCTCGACCCTCGTCGCTTTACTGGACACACTAATGTCGAACTGACCTCGCTCAAAGCTATCGAGGATTACCAGAACGAGTTCCGGTTCCATTTCCCCCACGAGCATCGCCCAGCAGGACGTCCGGCAAAGACAACCCCTTTGACCCCGATCCTGGCCGCCGAAGGTGCAGAGTTTACCGTGGTCAACGGATGGGAGCGGATGGACTACATCAAGCCCTCGCCCGATTTCCACCCCACGCTTAGCTTCACTTTCGACGAAGCATTCGACATCATCGCCGGGGATGTGAAGAACATTCAACAGAACGTTGGTCTGTGCGAAGTCAACGGCTTTAACCGGTTCGAGATCACTGGTGCGGATCGCCACAGTTTTCTTGCTCGCATGTTCTGCGGCACCGTCACCAAACGCGACGGTCGAGTGGGCCTCGGGTACTTGCTGAACCATCATGGCATGGTCAAAGCCGAAGCAACGGTCGCCAACCTCCCCGCTTCAGACCGTGGGCCAGAACGGGTTTGGTACGGCTCTGCAGCGGCAAGCGAATTCCACGATATGGATTGGCTGACTCAGCATATCCGCAAGGACGAAGACGTTCAGATCCGCTCAATGACCAATGATCAGACCATTCTGGTATTGGCCGGACCAAAAGCGCGTGATGTGCTTTCCGCCTGTTCGCGCGGCGACTGGTCGAAAGAGGCCTTCCCTTGGCTCTCTGTGCGTGAGTGTTTTATCGGGTTTTCTCCTGCCACCGTAATGGGTGTCAGTTTCTCAGGCGAACTAGCCTACGAAATCCACGTCCCCAACGCGTCGCTGTACGCTGCATATCTGGCCTTGCGCAAAGCGGGCGAGACGCATGGATTAAGGCTGTTTGGCGCCCGCGCAGTTGAATCGATGCGTATGGAAAAGGGCTTCCTGCATTGGAAGGCCGATATCCTTACAGAATTTGACCCCTATGAAACCGGTTTGGACCGTTTCGTGAAACTCGACAAAGGCGACTTCATCGGCAAAGACGCACTACTACAGCGTCAGGCCGAGGGACAACGAAAGCAGTTGATCACGCTCAAGATCGACGCTTCTCATGCGCCTGCTCATGGCGGGGCGTCTCTGATGCAGGATGATACTGTGGTTGGAACGATTACGTCTGGCGATTGGGGGCACCGGGTCGGAATGAACTTGGCTTATGCCTTCGTCGATCCATCGCTCGCCGATGAAGGCAGTAAAATGAAGCTCAACATGTTTGGGGATTTGGTGGACGCGGAGGTCATCGCGTCATCGCCTTACGACCCTGACCATAATCTAATGCGCGGTTGAAACAAACGTGGGCTATGTTTCCTCCTAACTAGCCCCATGCTTCCGACAGACCGACTTTCCAAAAAACAAGGATCCAATAATGCACCTCGCCCGCTTTCCCCGATTGCACCTTGCCCACTTGTCCACACCGTTGGAGCCAATGAAGCGCCTTTCTGACGAACTGGGTGTCGAGCTATGGATCAAGCGTGATGATTGCACCGGTATGTCCACCGGCGGCAACAAAACCCGAAAGCTTGAGTTCCTGATGGCCGAGGCCGTGGAACAAGGTGCCGATATGGTGATGACTCAAGGCGCGACCCAAACCAACCATGGCCGTCAAACAGCCGCCTTCGCTGCCAAACTGGGACTGAAGTGCCATATCTTGTTAGAGGACCGGACTGGCTATCAAGATGGTAATTATAACACCAACGGCAACGTTCTTCTGGACCACCTACACGGTGCCACGACCGAGAAATTCCCGGGCGGTCATGACATGCCAGCCGAGATGGAGCGCGCAGCAGAAAAGATGCGCGCCAAGGGGCACAAGGTTTATGTCATCCCCGGTGGCGGCTCGAACCCGACAGGCGCGCTTGGCTATGTGAACTGCGCGTTCGAACTGCTGTCGCAGGCCAATGACGCGGGGCTAAAGATCGACCGAGTGGTGCACGCCACCGGATCGTCCGGAACACAGGCCGGGCTGGTGACGGGTTTGTGCGCGATGAATGCCCAAATTCCTGTACTGGGGATCGGCACGCGTGCACCCCAACCGAAACAAGAACAGATGGTCTATGATCTGGCTTGCCGTACTGCTGAAAAACTGGGCTGCCCCGGAGTGGTAACGCGCGAAGACGTGATGGCAAACACAGATTACGTTGGAGAAGGCTATGGCCTGCCAACCGAAAGCGGTATCGAAGCTATCCGCATGTTTGCAGAACTCGAAGGCATTTTGTTGGATCCCTGCTATTCCGCGAAAGGCGCTGCAGGTTTGATCGACTTGGCCCGCAAAGGGGAATTCAAGGACGAACGCGTCGTCTTTCTTCATACAGGCGGCGCAGCCGCGCTGGGCGGCTACGACTTTGCCTTTGACAACAGCAACCGCTGGGTAAACCTGTAATCATGGTGCGTCGAGTGGTCGGAGTTCTTGGCGGCATGGGGCCCGAGGCCACCATCCTGTTGCAGCAGCGAGTGTTGCAACAGGTTGAGGCGCACGACGACGCCGACCACATCCCGCTGCTCATCGACATGAACCCGCAGGTTCCATCCCGCATTGCGCATTTGATTGAGGGACACGGAGACAACCCCGGCCCTGTTCTTGCGAGCATGGCCAAACGGCTTCAGGCTGCAGGGGCCACGGCGCTGGCCATGCCATGTAACACGGCACACCACTACGCGCCGTTCATTGCCGATGCCGTGCCCATACCATTCCTTGACATGGTGCAGCTCTCGGCACTCAAGGCTCGGCAATCGCTGCCGAAAGGTTCCAATGTGGGCATTCTTGCCTCGCCTGCAGTTAAACTGGCCGGCGTTTTTGACGCGCCACTGACAGCCGCAGGGCTATCAGCGATTTGGCCAGAAGATACCGACAGTTTGCTGAGTGCCATCAAGATGATCAAAGCCAATGGAATGACACAACACGCGTTGGATATTCTGACGGGTGCGGCAACAGAGTTGGTAGAGAACGGTGCTGACCTCCTGCTTATTGCCTGTTCAGAATTCTCCCTCATGACACCTGATTTGGTCGCGACAGTGCCAGTTATCGATACAGTCGACGTTCTGACCACCGCGATCCATGACCACACCGCAATTGGATTGACCCAATGACGATTACTTACCTGAAAAAAGCCGCCCCCCGCCCTGATGCCGAAAACAACGACATCCAAGACATAGTCTCGGTCATGTTGACCAACGTAAAACGAGACGGCGAGGATGCCGTTCGACGCTATGCCCAACAACTGGACGGCTGGACTGGCGACATTGTGCTGTCGGAGAAGGACCGAAAGGCTGCCTGCGCGCGCGTTCCTCAAGAGCTGAAAGAGGACATTCAGTTCGCTCATTCCAACATCCGCCGTTTCGCAGAGGCCCAAAAGGCGACAATGGGTGAATGTGAGATCGAAGTTATTCCAGGCCTGATCGCAGGCCAAAAACAGATCCCGGTCACAAGCGCAGGGTGCTATGTGCCCGGCGGGCGCTATAGCCATATTGCGAGCGCCTTGATGACGATCACCACCGCAAAGGTCGCGGGGGTTAAACACATAACTGCCGTGTCCCCAACCCGGCCCGAAACGGGGATTCCGGACGCAATCGTCTATGCAATGGACCTGTGCGGTGCAGACCTGATCCTAAACCTCGGTGGCGTTCAGGCAATTGCTGCCATGGCGCAAGGTCTATTTGGCGCCACCCCAGCAGACATTTTGGTTGGTCCCGGCAACTCTTATGTTGCTGAAGCCAAACGGATGCTGTTCGGCTCGGTCGGCATCGACATGTTTGCAGGGCCGACAGACTCTCTGGTTATCGCTGATCACTATGCCGAGGTCGAAACCGTTGCATGGGACTTAGTAAGTCAAGCAGAGCACGGAGCTGACAGCCCAGTCTGGCTGGTCACAACCAGCAAAGAACTTGCACAAGGCGTTATGCATCGGGTGCAGGGCCTGATCGATCAATTGCCGGAACCCAATCAATCAGCTGCACGCCATTCGTGGGCTGAACGTGCCGAGGTTATCTTGTGCGATAGCCGTGAAGAAGCAGCCCAAGTCAGTGACAGCTACGCGCCCGAACACCTACAAGTGCAGGCCGAAGATCTGGATTGGTGGTTAGAGCGTTTGACTTCCTACGGCTCCTTGTTTTTGGGCAGGGAAACCACCGTTTCGTTTGGCGATAAAACCTCAGGACCAAACCACGTCCTGCCCACCAGCGGAGCTGCGCGCTATACGGGCGGTCTGTCCGTGCACAAGTTCACAAAGACGGTCACTTGGCAGCGAAGTAACGCTGAGGCCTCGAACGAGTTGGCAAAACGTACCGCTAGGATCAGCCGCATGGAAGGGATGGAAGGGCACGCCCGTGCGGCGGAATTGCGACTGGCCCAATCTGCGCTAACAACTTAGGTGCAGCACGCCCTACCCCTCTGATCCTGCTGGATTTGGGGCGCCGCGTTCGCCCCAAAGGCATCTACCGTGTATGATGGACAGACGAACTCAGTTCAGAGGATGTGCATCATGCAGAAATTTCCGATGCGGCGCAGCTTCAACTTCGCCGCTGCGTTGACCGTGGCCCTTACGCTCTCTTCGACGAAGACAATGGCTGATCAAAGTGATGCCGAGAACGTCTTGGACACTTTCAATCACGCGATGCTCTCGATTTTTCACAAAGGGCAGGACGCACTGACCACAGACACGCGGCCTATCATGGTGATTGCCCGCGACGTTACAGTCATTTCAGAAGACGGAGAGGCAACGTATTCACGAAGCGCTCCGCGTTATCAGCACCTTAAAGCCACTACTCATGTTCTCTTGGCAATCATTGGTGCCGTCACCCCCTGGCCAGACGGCGACACTGCCGATGCACGCTGGAAGCAAGACTTTTCAAGCATTGTCGACGAGATAGATAGCCTCCTTGCGGAGATTGATGACCTAGGATTGCCCAAAGACACGGTCGCCAGTCAAAGAGAAATGTTGGATCAGGCACGCTCCTTTGCCCAAAATGCACTTCAGCAAGGAGAAATCACCCGCGAAGCCGTTTCCAAGGTAATCAACGAAACGCGCGCCATTTGGGTAAGTAATATGCGTGAAGCCGCACGCGCTGAATTGACTGCTCTGCACAAGGCCGTTTCTGACGCCCGTTCCGCAATGCATCCCGACGATTGGGACAGGATGTTTGTCGTGCACCACGGCGGCTCAAGCGTGGAGGACGTCAATGTCGTTCTATTGTACCTTCAAAGAGTAATGCCCGGAAAGGTCGCAGCGGGGCAAGTAATGTTTGCTGAGAACGCACATGGCAACGACGCGCTGGCCGATCATGTTGGGTACATGATAATGCAGCGAACCGTTGGGGCATGGGCATTTGGCGATGCAGCACGAATGGAAGTCGACCTATTGGGCTATCAGGCCGGTTCGATCCTGGATGAGATGATACCAGCACCACCGCTAAGTACTGACGGCCCTAAGTAACATTGTGCCTTTCCGATATTTCGAACGCTGCTGAAGGCGAACCACGCTCGTTTTGGCTTACCGAGACCGGGCTGAGTTTCGAATTGACGTGACCTTCAAGGCCGGCCGGGGATCAATTCCTGCTGCTGAAGTACTGTCAGGATATCCAGAATGGTCGATGGGCTGACATCAACAGACCCCTGCAAGATAACTCCCAGCCCTCCGTCTTCGATTTCACGAGGACCGCCCTTGTCGTATTTCGGGTCCAAAGACGCTAGTCCTGGTGGCAACTGAGGGCAAAGCGGACTTTCCTTTAGCACGAGATCTACCGCAGCCAACATCAGTTCCTTCACAGTCTCCAACGTATCATCTTCAAGAAGCTGTTCTCGGTTTGCTTCTGGGGCTGTGAGGTCGAGATCAAGAAGTTTGAAATAAGCGCAATTGTCGCGCAATTCGACGGTTGCCTCGGTAGACATGTTGGCAGAAATTGTATTTTTCTGATCACCACGCCTAAAATCTCGTTCGCTGGTGCGACTGCATTCAAAGGTGTTAACGGTCAATGCTCCGTCCAAACCAATCGCCTCACCCTCGGCAACAAAGCTCAAGCCATCGAGCCATACCTGCAGGCCGCAATTGTCGATTATGGCATTATTGGCCAACTGCTTTGGCACGATCTTTTGTATTTCGCGAAGATCGAGCAGAGCATCCACTCCTACCCGAGTCGGCGCCACCGCGCTAAGGTTCAGATCGAGCTTGTAAGGCAACTCTGTATCACGAATGGGGACTGTCGCATCAAAGTTGAATTCGACCTCTTGTGCAATTGACGCGTTCGCGCACAAGGCAAGAGCCACCATGACAGGGATCGCAGACCATTGTCTCATTGGGCAAACTCCAACACGCCAAGCTCTTTGAGGCCGCTAAGCAATTTGACCAAGGTCGCGGCACTCACATCGGCGGATCCGACGATGGCGGCTCCCATCCCACCGGGCGCTATTTCACGTGTCCCACCGGATTCGTAATAGGGATCAAGAACCGAGAATTCCTCAGGCAATGGTGGACATACCGGGTTTTCGGCCAAGAACTCTCCACCCTTCTCGAGAACTGCCTCATTGATGCGGCGCGTCAGACCGAAGAGGTTTGAAACCGCGCCAATGAAACCTCGTGGACTAAGGTCCACACCTTCTATGCTGAAAGTCAGACACTGGCCCACGACCTCTGCTTTACCAATGGCGACCGCATCCACCGTCGCACCAAAATACTGGAAGCCCGCCTCTTCCTGCCGGTTGCACCTCGTGAATTGCGCACGGGCGGACCCTTCCACTCTCACGGTGTCGCCGATGGCGGTCACGTCGCGGATCTCAAGATAGATTTGCCGCTTGCAACTTTCCTCCAATGGCCCCGTCAGTATTTCTGGGGCCTTTTCCTGCAATCCGCGTAAATCCATAAAAGCCTTAAGCCGCAATCGTGTCGGGCTGGCTTCTTCGAGCCCACCATAAACCGTAAAGGGTACAGGCACATCGCGCAGAGGTACCTCCTTACTGAACTTGACCTGGAAACGCCCGGCGTAATCGGCAGGATCAATACCACTCAAGGAAGCCGCGGAAGAACTCACTGAGGTATCTGCCTGAACCGCTGTGTCAACGCCAGCACCTTGATCTTGGGCGTTACTTCCACACCCCGGCAATACGGCGAATAGAGCGCCGATCAGCAATCCCTTGTTTAGTCGAGACGATGCCATCCGAGACCACCCCTGTCCGATCATGTACCCCAAGGTAACCGTTTACACCGATTGCGCCACAAAAATTTTGTACAGAAAATAACCGCTTGGCCAAGAAAGACCCGAGACCAGTTCTGTTCCCACTCGGTCTAACCAACTTCGCCTGAGTTCAACTCCATGGCGTCCTACCCGCGAACATAGTTCTGACAGTTGTTTGCAATGCCTAAGAAGAGCGAAGAGGCAAAGACTGCCGAAACTCGCAAGACTACCAACCGACGACCGTTTCGATGAAACTGAAATACAGTTCTGAGACACCAAACATACTTTGATGCGAACCTGCTTCGAGGCTTAGCCGTCGCCATAATTGCGGCTCGCACCTCAGAATTCATCATCCGGTGGGAAATCACAGGAAAAGAACTGTTTTGGTGTCTCGGCCACAGCAAATCTCTCTGAAATATCTTTGCTGAGACGCATGACCTTTATGTTCCCCCCTGGATGCCAAAGGTCATTGACGGATGAAAATCCAAAGCAGTCCGTCAATCGCTCAGGCGAAAACGCGTAGCCAGCCAACGTTCGTTCACTTAGTCCCATCAGAGCCAATTGCCTTGAGGACCAGGCGCTTAGTGGTTGACCAGATACCCGCAAAATTCCGGGGCTTATTCCATGACGCTTGAAAAAGGCCTCAGTGCGCTGGCTCAACTCCGCATAGTTTTGGCGGTCCTGGTCTGTAACCGCACCGTATTTTTCGGCGTCATCCCAGCGGTTCGGACCTCCATGCCAAACCATTAGCGAACCCGGAACAGCCAGAATTCTTTTGGCCAAGGGCGCAAAGTAGTTCGCGCAGCTGGAAAAGCAGAACCCGTCAACGACCAACAAATCGATGCCATCTGAAAAACTCTCTGCTGCCAGCAGCCACGAAGCAACATCCCCTCCGTACGACTGCACCACAATCGTTGATATCCGCAAAGACTGGTTACGTTCGACAATTGCTTGTGCGTTTGACGCAGTTATCGTGCCGTAGACACACAACAACTCACCGTCGAACAGAATTCCTTTCGTGAGTTCAGACCCCCCGTCATCAAACGCTGTGCGACAACGTTCAAGTTCAGGAGGCATCTTGGGATTGTCTGCCGTTTCGGCCGCAACAGGATTGGTCGAAAGAACAGATGCTGCGAGGCAGACTGCGGTCAGGTGCCGTATCAAGTTAGAACCCAACTTTCTCAGTTAAGTTCGATGTAGATACGTTTGCGCTCAAGCACGACCGGGATACTCTTTCTTTCCAACTCAATCACCTGCTTTTTCTGAGCAAGTTCTTCAGCTGAAAGGTTGGTATCCAGAGATACAGACTTGTACCGCGCAGCGAGTTCCAGAACCTTTTTCCGATGCTCTAACGGGACAATAACCTCCTGAGCGACAAATTTGAGTTCGGTTCCGCATTCCGACCTCGGGCACAGCAAAGTTGCCTGTTGCTCCAACACAGTGACCACTGCCTGCTGGCGTGCGCCGAAAAGAAACTCAACACGGCGGTTTCGTGCTTCGCCTGCCGGAGTGTCGTTGTCTGCAATTGGCATATGCTCGCCAAAGGAAACAGCGAAAATACGAGCTTGATAAATCCCGCGCCGCACCAGAGCTTCGGCTACGCTTTGGGCACGTTTTTGTCCAAGCTCCATATTGAATTCCGCAGACCCGCGCCAATCCGTATGCCCCCCGATGAACAACGCCACGTCCGGCGGCTCCAACCGAAGGTTTTCAGCAATGATGTCCAGAAACGGCAGCGCTTCTTCTCGAATTTCTGTGCTTCCTGTATCGAAAAAGACATCTGATTTGGCGACAACTCGCAAAACAGGAATATCGGCTGGGAAATCGGCAATCCCATGCATATCCCTCGGCATAGTTGCGGCGGAATAGTCAAAACCCGCCTGTCCTTCTGACAAACGTTGCAACCGTTGCAAACGGAAATTGTGCTCAATTTCCACGGTCTGCCAGGCCTCTACCGTGCAAGGGGCATCAGTCGAATTGCTGTCATCACACAGCGTTTGCTGTGCTTGCGCACTGCTACCACAAATGACACTGGCCGCCGCGAATGCGACAGCCAGCTTAAAGCGAAAATCACCAAAGGCCATCTGGGATCTTTCTCAAGTCCAGTTTGAAGGCTTCGCCCTGGTTTTCCTGTTCATTGGTGTAGCATGTCTGATCGCTGATCTCGCCAGCAACGACATCCTGCCCCACTGTCATGTTCAGGCTTCTGTAGCCAAGGAAAGGCATGTGCTGACCACATTCAGGATCCGAACCCGAGGACACACTGTATGATTGGGCGAACTTTGAATCACCGATGTAGTCGCAGCTTCCACCCGCTGAACACGTCAGCGATCCTGAGATTGGCACAGGACGTTGACCCTCTCGGTTTTCTTCGATCCACGAATGAACCAAGCTTCCGTTTCGGTCAGTCGCAAGACGCATGCGCACAGGGAACTTACCAAAGCCACCGATCTGCCAGACGCCTTGATAGAACTCGACCTTCGATGGCTGCAGTGTCGTTGAGATTTGACCCGACGAGTCGCTGTAGCTGGCAACCTGAGCAGAAGAACTCAGAAAGAACGCGTCTAAATAAGCAGCCGCTTCATCCGATGCACCTGCCCCCCGCGAGACGATATGAAGTTCGGCGCGGTCAAAATCGATACCGGCCTTCTCACCGTCGGCAAAGCCCAGTCGGCGCACTGTTTCAAGATCGCCCTCTGGGAACTCGTATTTCGAGAGGTCCGTGAAAAGAACCACTCGCGGCACACCGTCCTTTACGTCAACAATTGCTCCACGCTTGAGCGACGATACTAGTCCAGACTCCCGGAAGGCTACTGCCGGACTCTTCTGTGCTCCCAGCCCGCGAGCTTCATCCACCAGCTTGAAAACAGATTGGCGCCTAAATTCCTTGGCATTGGACTTCCAGTCGCTGGCCCAGTCTTTGCCAAAGAACCTCGCCAACCAAGAAGACTGCGCCTGCAGAGTTGACCTTTCCTCTGAAGAAAAGACAGGGACGCAACCAGATACCAGCGCTTTTGACCCTGACCCTGCAACGTTGGTGGCCACAACTGTGACACGCTCACGAGGGGCCAGGTTCTTCTGCGACGTCGTATTAGAGGCGTCCAGGTAAGACACCGCGAACTGCCGCCAATCCTGGTTCTCCTCTGAGGCACCCGCCTCGGGCGCTTCAGGGGCGATTACTGCCCCATCAATGATTAGCACAGTTTGACGCAACGCGTCCGGCAACCCTTCGTATGCGCAGTATTCTTCGTTTGTGTAAGGTGCTGCGCTTGCCACACCGCCAGCACAAATCGCAAAAGCGAGGGTGATTTTATTAATCATTTTCAAAGTCATGGTGGTCACAGGTATTTCATTTGGAGGGCAAGTGCAGAGTATTCCTCTCGCGAAATCTTCGCGTTCTCGTCACTCCGCTCCAACGGCTTTTGTAGAACGCTTTTGTCGCCGAGCCGCTGAACCAGAGCTTCACGATAGTTCATCAACAAACCCAGCACCTTCTGATCCTGAGCCTGAACCAGTCGCAACATTTCACGCGCTTCTTTGTGCTCGGGGATCGAAGACATGGATTCATTTCGACTGGTGATATCCTCAAGCTGGTTCTCCAGCGCTGCATCAGCCTGCTGAAACGCGCGCTGGGTTTCTTTTTCAGCACGTTTTTTCAAAGCGTTATACTGCTTTTCCTCTTTGCGAAGCTCTTCCGCTCGCGCAGGAAAGTTGGGATCTGGATCATGTGTGAAATAGGCCAACAAAACGCCAAGGATCCACACCAGCACGTTGCCGAGCATTGAGCCACCGATCACGCGCATAGGGCTTGCGGCGCTTCCGCCAGTCACCAGAACTTCGCGCATCAGCTCGTCAAAATAAATGACGCGCCCCCACCAAACAGCCGCCAAGGCGATGCTCAACGCGGTTAAGCTAAGGCTTAGCATCATCCATCCCGAACTGATCTCGTCGTCCCGGCGCGCCGGGTCGAACCGATAGCGGAACTGGCACATCATAGTACCGAACCCATGCGCAGATCCTGCGATCGCGGCAGCGACGACAAGCGAGGTTCCCAGAGCGATTGCCTGAGAAAAGTATTCGATGGCCAGGAAAGACTCGTAGTTGATTGCCAACTCGGCCAGCGCAATCAACAGAATCCCAATCAGATACAAGATCGCTTTAGGGGATTTCGGCTCCCGCTTGTGTTTGTTTCGCAGAGTTTCAAAACGGCTATTCTTGACTGCTAGGTCGCTTTTTGAACTGTCGATCTTTTCAAACAGAACCTTGTTCTGCTCGCGACAGTTTGCCAGCGCTTCCCGTTTGTCACGGACACGTTTGTCCTCGGCTTCGTTGCGTCGGCGCTCGTAAAACAGAGGCTCACCATGCACAGTGTGCTCGGCCTCGCCGAACTTGGCATCGATCTCATCTAGCGCGGCCCGACGGTTTGCCATGATTTGCAACTGAAACCAGTTCGCCATCGCTGGCGTAAGATAGGCTGGCACAGCGCCTACGATATCGGTCAGGACAATCTTGGATTTGCGCGCCTCTTCTTCTGCCGACTGTAAAAGTTCCGAACCGGCTTTACCTTCCTGAGAAAGGTCCATTGAAAGATAGGCTGAATCGGTGCTGTGAAGTTGACCGTCCATGATTACAGCCCTCCTTTGTATGGTTTGAAATCACCGTCGGTCGAGCACCACATCTGCCCGCCCAAATTGGCGCTCTGCCCTTCAACGGTGACCGTCTGGCTCACGTAGCGGCAGTACTCTTGTTTGGGTTTCTCACTGCTGGACGCCGAAGCCGGAACTGCAGAGAACAGGCTTTCGCTCAGCTTCTTAGGCTTGGGACGCTGTTCAACCTTAGTTGTAACCGTTGCTTTCTTTCCCGACTGCGTGGTGAAGCTTTTTTTGCTGGAACGGTTTGACAATGCCGCTTGCCTTTGGGCCGCTGCGATCCGCGCCTGATCTTTTTCATCAGCGATATGCAGGATCACGCCACACGCCGCGCTGCCGAGTGCCACGCCGACTGCCGCACCTTCGCCACCAGCCAGATGCGCACCCAAAAGAGCTCCGCCAACAACGGCGCCGCCGCACGCAAGTGCTTTTTGCTCGGTCGTCATGCCTGCGCATCCAACCAACGTTACCACCAGCGCCGAGCTGACCCCCAAACGAACCAACCGATTTCCGGCATTACTAAACAGCCCCTGCAAAGCGGCACCTCCAAATATATTCGACTTCCATTTACCCACACCCAGTACTCAGCAGTTTTTCTGCAGTCGTTTTGGCGCAATGCACCAACGGTCGACCGCTAAAAAACAGGGGTTAACAAAAGGTTAATTTTCGGAGTTCACGTCGATGTTTATTGACAGCAATTCGAGATGCTTGCTGTTGAGACACAGCCGTCAGGCAAAGGGTTTATTGAAGGCACAGAATGCGCGCTCAATCCGATCGAAACGCCGTTAAAGATCGGGCATAAAAGAAGCGGACTGATCTCGTCGAAATTCAAAACGAAATTTCGACGTTCAGCCAGTAATCCCAGCACCATTCAGCCGTGTTCAGAGTGCCGCGAAACACTAGCTCGGCCAACTGCGAGAAGCACTCAGGGGCTCCAAACCTAAAGACGCGCCAGCACCTCTTGAGCGCTGTCCAAGTATTCACGTTGCTTGGCTTCGCTCATGCGGTCCCACGTTCTGTAGACGTTACCAAGGCGCGGATTGGTACGTAGCTTGTCAGCGTTTCGCACCAGAAAGTCCCAATAGAGCGGATTGAAAGGACACGCGGCGTCACCGGTTTTCTGTTTCACGTCATAGCGACAAGACGCACAGTGGTTCGACATTTTGTTGATGTAATTCCCACTCGCCGCATAGGGTTTTGATCCCAGAAGGCCACCGTCGGCAAACTGGCTCATGCCTATAACATTTGGTGCTTCGACCCACTCATAAGCATCCGCATAAACCGCCAGGTACCATTCATGTACCTCGGCAGGATCTATACCCGCCAACAAGGCAAAGTTACCGGTTATCATCAACCTCTGAATATGATGGGCGTATGCCTCGTCACGTGTTTGTTCAATTGCTGCAGCCACACACGCCATGTCCGTTTCTGCAGTCCAATAGAATGCAGGTAGAGGGCGTTTCGCGGCAAAGTAGTTTTCCTGTGTATAGCCGGGCATTTGCAGCCAATAGATGCCGCGCACAAACTCACGCCACCCGATAATTTGCCGAATATATCCTTCAGCTGCGTTCAAGGGCACGTGCCCTTCGTAATACGCCCTCTCGACGCGTCTGCAGATTTCGAGTGGCGAAAGAAGCCCGGCATTTAAGTACTGTGCTAGAACTGAATGGTACAGGAAAGGTTCATCAGACAGCATCGCATCCTGGTAGTCACCAAACTGCGGCAAGGCGGCGTCGACAAAATGCTCTAACGCCCCTTGTGCGTCTTCACGGGTAACTGCGTACCAGAAGGGACGGAGTGTGCCGAAATTGCCTCCAAACCTATCCTCTACAAGCCGCAAAACACCGTTTGTTATATCGTCAGGCTCAATTTGCATCGGTCGTGGCATGAAGAAATCGGGTTGAGCCGGCTTACGGTTCTCAGCATCAAAATTCCAACGCCCCCCTTCCGGCTCCCCCCCGTTCATCAAAAGCCCGGTCTTTCGGCGCATCTCGCGATAGAAATACTCCATCCGTAACTGCTTACGGCCTTCGGCCCAGTCTTTGAATTCCTGATGGCTGGTCAGAAAGCGATCATCGGCAAGAACCTCTAATCTTTCACATTGAGCAAATTCATTCGCCAATCGATATTCACCAGGCTCGGTCACAACCGAACTTTCGATTTTCAGCTCACGCCGCGCACGGGCAATTTCTGTAGCTAAGCTGTTGGTGTTGTTTGGATCATCCAAACGCACATATCGAACTTTCCACCCGCTATTGACTAATTCCTCGGCGAAGTGGCGCATCGCAGAAAAGACAAAGGCAATCTTCTTTTTGTGATGCGGTACGTAACACGCCTCGTCCATGACTTCGGCCATCAGCACCGTATCGCATTCAGGATCACCTAAACGCATAGCGGCGTTGTTCTTTGTCAGCTGGTCTCCCAAAACAACGATTAATTTTGGGGCAAGCGGTTTATGGTCAGGTGCTTTCATGACCGAGAGGGTAGGTTCTTTCGATCAAAAGACTATCGGTAAATCGAAATAGGCAATCGGCCGTATTGCGGGGAAAGCTTGTAAACACCTTCGGAGCAGCAAGTTCAGGCCGGTACAGGTGCAGCACTCAGTCCACCCACCGCAGTATCGGTAAATTTCGTTGAAGTTTCAGTGCGATTGATTACCCTACCCTTTAAAGGTCAATAGCCTATCCCATAGGTGGTTGAACGGCCAAAGACCTGAAGCAGAAGCGTTAATTCTGTAGTGGCGAGTGACATGAAGCGTAAAGTCGCGACGATTTTGGTAGCGGATGTCGTGGGGTATTCAGCCCTCATGCACGACGATGATGCCGGTACGTTGGAGCTCCTCAAAGCTTGCGAAACCGAAATCGTTTTACCATGCGTCGACAAGCATTCCGGGCGTGTCTTCAAACGGACAGGTGACGGGTTTCTGGTCGAGTTCGACAGCGCGATCGACGCCGTTCGCTGTGCCTTGGATTGGCAACGCCGCGCAAGGTCCGACGACGCAGCCCTTTTGAAATTCCGCGTTGGCATCCACCACGGCCAAGTCATTGTTGAGGGCGACGACGTCTACGGCGACTGTGTCAACATCGCTGCCCGACTTGAGCCGATGGCTCAGACCGGCTGCATTGTCGTCTCGGATGACGTCTACCAGCAAGTCCGGGATCAGTTGGATGTCCGGTTTGACGACCTCGGCGCCCAGGAATTCAAAAACATTCTGCATCCGATCCACGTTTGGGAGTGGCGATGCCATTTTGCCGTGCCTCAACGGCTCGCAAAGTATGATCTCGCTGAACCCGAAAAACCGTCCGTGGTGATTTTGCCATTTCGCAACCTGTCTAAGGATCCTGACCACGAGATTTTCGCGGAAGGCCTTCGCGCAGATGTCCAAAGCGCGTTAACCCAAGTGCTAGGTGTTTTCATCATAGCAATGGGGGCTGCCGACCAATTCCGTGGGGCAACGCCAGAGGAAGCAGGACCGGCGTTAGGTGTGCGTTACGCTCTTCAATGCACTATGCGCGTTGCCGGAGACCGAGTGCGCGTCACTGCGGTCCTCATCACCACTGCCACCGGTGAGATCGTTTGGACCGAACAGTTTGACCGCGATCTAGAGGACGGTTTTGCCCTCCAAGATGAAATCGCTGCCAAAGTTCTGGTTGAGATGGATGTCGCGCTTGTTGCTGGCGAGCAGGCGAAAATCTGGCACAAGTCTCTGCGGTCGTTCAAAGCGCTCGAGCTTTTCTACAAGGGCGTCGACACGTTCTATCGCATGAACCCAGACGACATGCTGATCGCGCGCGGCTACTTCGAGAAGGTTTCGCAAATGGAACCGCAATCGGCGCTTGGCCCGATGCAGGCAGCGATGTGCTATTGGTACGAATTGCAAAAAGGTTGGGCCAAGGATGTTCCTTATGCCCAAGAGCAAGCTGTGCAATGGGCTGAAATGGCCGCTTCCAAACAGGACGAAGATGGGCAAGCCCTGACCGTATTAAGCCATGTGCATCTGATGCGGCGTGACTACGACGCCGCTCTTTCAGCAGGTCGCGATGCAACAACGGTTCGACCGGGCTGCGCCAACGCCAACGCATTTTTTGCAAACGTTCTGCACCACTGTGACGAACACGAAGAAGCCAAGCATCACATCTGTTTGGCAATGCGGTTCCACCCCCTTAACCCTCCTTTCTTTAGGAATATTCTTTCGGCGACCTTACTGGCACTGAATGAAGTAGACGACGCCATCACCACGGCCGAAGAAACAACGCGTTTGAATGATCAAGATCTGGAGTCACGGATCGTTCTGGCCAGTGCGTTTCAACGGGCTCATCAGACTAAGCAATTGGAGCGCGTCGCCTCAGAAATCCGACAGATCGACCCGCATTTTTCGATTTCTAAGTACGTCAGTTCTCGATTGTACCGGAGTTCCAATTATCCAGACGGGCTGGCAGCTGATCTAAAAACTATGGGGCTGCCCGCCTAATAAGGACCTTCGGACCGATATTCTGAACGCTGACTGAGGTGAAAGACTATAGGGAGGCAATTCATGACTAAGAATGTTGTTTTCGGATTTTTTGCAGTGACGACCCTTGGCTTGGGACAATTTGCAGCTTCAGCCTCTGCAGAAAGCTTTTCGCTGACCGGTGAATACGAAGGCCGGTACGCCTGCGACAGCACAACCGCTGGAGTTCCATCTACCTGGTCCGATCCTATGCGTGCTGGGATCGTTCAGGATGGCGAGCGTATCAATATTGACCTGCGCTATACCGATAGCCAAGAACTTGGAGCCGAGTTCTCATTGTACTCTGGGTCAATTGCCCTTTCGTCGGATGGTGTTCTGATAAGCGGCTATTTCGAAGCTTGCGGTGGTACCTTTCCATCGAAAGAGCTGGCGCGGTTTTTTCCTGCATCCACCAGCGCGTCGCCGTTCAGCCTATCGGTCACAAGCGTCTGGGCGTCTGAACAGGTGCCGAATATTCCCGGCCTAACAGTTCAGACATGCATATGGAGTCTAACGCGCGTGTCCACAGAAGCGCCCAAAATCCGAACTTGTGCCGCAGATTCACAGTAGCCAAACCTCTGGTTTCTCTGGAAACGCAAAAAAACTTTGAATTTTCTCGAAAAAAATTACTTGGTGCCAGAAGTTGACGTTGGGGAAGATGTCAAATTCCCCAAATTCAAATTTTATCCAAGCCCTGACGCCATTTAACGTCAATTTTGTGTTTGAACGCTCTTGCCCAGAAGATTGCCAAGCAACTGCGAATTGGCGCGCTTGATGATGCTCCCTACCCGGTTGAGCTGGTCACAAAGGTTACAATTGCTCTCTAAGCGCCCATATAGCCGCCAATCTGTTAATTATCACTGTGCCTTGGCGGGTGTTCCAGTTACCAGCAAGGCCCACAACAAACAGGATGGTCCCGATGAGTTTCATTCTAAAAAGTAGCCTGGTTACACAGATCATTATCGGGCTTATCGCTGGTATCCTTCTCGCTGCCGTTTGGCCCCAAGCCGGAATGGCTATGGGTTTGCTGGGAGATTTCTTTGTCGATGCGTTAAAAGCTGTCGCACCAATACTGGTGTTGATCCTTGTTTGCGCAGCGATCGCGAACCACAAAAAGGACAGCCAGGCCCGTATGGGTCCAGTCGTTCTTCTTTACGTCCTTGGAACGTTTGCCGCCGCGTTGGTCGCCGTTGCCGCAAGCTTCATGTTTCCGGTCACACTGCAACTGACAGGAACACCTCAAGTGATGGATGCCCCTGACGGGCTGGCTGAGGTTGTGAAGAACATTTTGTTGAAAATTGTAGACAACCCGGTGAATGCACTGGCGCAAGCCAACTACATTGGCATTCTCGCTTGGGCCGTTGGCCTTGGGCTTGTTTTCCGCCATGCGAGTGACACGACTAAAACCTTCATGCAGGATTTGGATAACGGGATCACGAAAATTGTCTCGGCCATTATCCGCGTCGCACCCATTGGTATTTTCGGCATCGTTGCCTCGACCATTGCTGAGACCGGTTTTGGAACACTTGTCGGCTATGCCAACCTGTTGGCTCTACTCATTGGCTGTATGGCGTTCATGGCGCTTGTAGTTAACCCGTTGATCGTATTCCTGCGCATCCGGCAGAACCCCTACCCGCTGGTGTTCACCTGCCTCAAAGAATCCGGCATCACTGCATTCTTCATGCGGAGTTCTGCCGCCAACATCCCGGTAAACATGGAGCTTTGCCGCCGGATGAATTTGGATGAGGAGACCTATTCAGTCACCATTCCGATCGGGGCGACAATCAACATGGCGGGCGCTGCCATAACCATTACAGTCATGACACTGGCCGCTGTTCACACCATGGGTATAGAGGTTGATTTCCTCTCAGCCCTTCTGCTGAGCGTCATCGCTGCTATCGCCGCGACCGGTGCCTCAGGAGTAGCAGGCGGATCGCTGCTGTTGATCCCGATGGCCGCAAGCCTCTTTGGGATCGACAATGCAACGGCCATGCAGGTGGTTAGCATTGGCTTCATTGTTGGGGTTCTGCAGGATTCTGCTGAAACTGGGCTAAACTCGTCAACCGACGTTCTGTTCACTGCGGCGGGTTCTTACAAAGAAGGCGCTCCTTATCCTCGCAAACTGCCTATGGAAGAGGTTCCCGCTTAAAACGCTACATGGGTCAACCTAATCGTTTAGATGATGGACCGAGTTTCCGTCTTTAAAGTTACCTATAGTTGTGGGAAGCGCTGCCAGCCGGCGCTTCCCATATTTTTTGTGGTCAGTCCGTGAAGCAAGCCAGCCCGATCGACTGGAGTGTTGGGACACGGGAATAATTTCTCCTCCAGAAGGCTCTCTGATCAAAGCCCCCTGGTAATTCCTCACTTACGGTCCGACAACAGCACACCCTGAAGGGTACTCTGTTTAAAGTGAGCAGAATGCGATCGTTTTGAGCGGCGAGGTTAATCTTTGGTTTGGCGATTGATGGGTTGGACCAAGGGATTTCCGAACAGTCCATTGGTTTTGTCGAAAGTTTAGGCCCACGGCTTATTGTGCTCTTTCGACCGTCATTTACTCGCGCTCGCAAAACCAAGGCTATTTGCAATACGAAGTTCATTTCTTGCCGATCTGATGATCACTGCACTACCGGTTCGTCCACTTGTGAAACGCGAACATAATGACACACATGTCATTTCTACCCGATCTGTGGCAGGCTCCGAGGATACAGAACTGGGAGGATGTCATGGCAATCAGAAACACAAATGGGCGTGGACGCCTATTCGAAAGCGTTCTTGATACGGTGGGCGACACACCCTGCATACGCGTTGCCAGGATCGCGCCGCCGCATGTGAAGGTTTACGTTAAGTTTGAAGCCTTTAACCCTGCTGGCTCTGTCAAAGATCGATTGGCGTTGAACATTATTGAAGCCGCTGAGCGAGAAGGTCGACTTAAGCCTGGTCAAACCGTTGTCGAGGCGACATCGGGCAACACCGGGATAGGCCTGGCGATGGTGTGCGCAGCCAAAGGGTACCCTCTTGTGGTTACCATGGCGGATAGTTTTTCAGTGGAACGCAGGAAGCTGATGCGTTTTCTGGGCGCCAAGGTTGTATTGACGCCGCGGGCTCAGAAGGGCTTTGGCATGTATACCAAGGCTAAAGAACTGGCCGAAGAAAACGGATGGTTCCTGGCCAGTCAATTCGAAACAGCAGCCAATGCCGACATTCACGAAAACACAACCGCTCAGGAAATCCTTGGCGACTTCAACGGAGAGCGGCTGGACTATTGGGTCACTGGATATGGTACGGGCGGAACCGTCTCGGGCGTGGCCCGAGTTCTGCGTAAAGAGCGACCAGATACCAAAATTGTTCTGACGGAACCAGCGAACGCTGCAATCGTAGGTTCAGGCTACGTAAACACCCGAAACGACACACATCAACCAACCGAGAGCCACCCGAACTTTGAGCCCCATCCCATCCAAGGCTGGACACCGGACTTCATCCCTTGGGTTCTGCAAGAGGCTATAGATCACTCCTACTATGACGAATTGATCCCAATCCCAGGTAGCGAAGGAATTGAATGGTCCCGCCGCCTCGCCGCTGAGGAAGGGATTTTCACGGGAATATCCGGCGGCTCGACTTTTGCGGTTGCCATGAAAATCGCACAAGAGGCACCTGATGGTTCCGTCATGTTGGTAATGCTGCCGGACACCGGAGAACGCTATCTTTCGACGCCTCTTTTTGAAGGAATAGAAGAGGAAATGACGGACGAGGAACTGGCAATTTCAATGTCCACACCGTCTGCGCAAATGGTTGCTGAGTAGCAGTGATCTAACACACTGCTTTGATTGTTCGGCTGTTACCTTGCGGGGGGGATGGCATCAGTGTTTGCCGATTGCGCCTCAGCCCCAAACTGACAGCTAGACCGCCCATTTGATGGAAAGCGTATCTCGCCAGTCGATAAGAATGGCGAGATACGAGGTTCGTGGGCGTATTGGTCGGTATGGGATACAGTTCGACCAATGGAAACTTTTGGCCCTGACGCACATGGCTGCGGTTCGTCGCTGCATCGCTGTCACGCACGTGAGTCAGAATTCGCATCTAGCCCCGGATGCTCTCACCGACTGTGGAGCTTTTCTGGCTCTAGGGTAGCGAGACAACAAAGAAACTCGCTGAACGGCTCGTTGTCACATGTGTTTTCGCGTACAACCGCTTTCTATGATTTTCACCATGCAACACTTACCTGCATGTTCTTTTAGAACGCGGTTTTATTGAACCCTGCGAATGGCATCATAGTAATTTCACGTTCCTTCGAGGTTAGAAGCCCGATTAGAAAGGACTGCACGGCCTTAATGGAATTCGCTCATTACCCTGCAACACCCAACACTCTGATCCTTCAAAGACTGCCGTAGTAAGTGGTTTTCCATACCCCGCACCAGTGTCGATGTTCACTCGATTTCCATGGTGTTCAGGTGACGCGACATGCGTATGGCCGTGAATCACCAACCATGGATGAGCGGCTGGATAGTTCAGGAACTCTTCCCGAATCCAGATCAGATCGTCGGGATCTTGTTGGTTTAATGGAATGCCCGGCCTGATGCCTGCGTGAACAAACAGCAAATTCTCGTACTGATAAAAGGGCCGTAGCCCAGACAAAAAATCTATATGGCTTTGGGGCACAACAGTTTTGGCCTCGGCGTGCACCTGATAGGTTCGATCCCCCTCGTTCACCTCAACGCCATAGGATTTCAGCGTTTCAATGCCTCCTATCCGGGGGTGAAGCCAGTGATACCCGACCAAAAGCCGTGCGTCGTTTCGCGGGTAGTCCTCAAGAAACATAGCGCACATCTGGTCGTGGTTGCCGCGCAGGAACGTCCAGTTTTTGTCTTCGGCCTGGCCTTTCACCAAAAGGTCCAGAACCTCACGGCTGTGTGCGCCACGGTCGGTATAGTCACCGATAAAGACGACTTGGGCATCGGGCCCGCCATCCTTTTCGATACGCGCCAGTGCATCTTCCAACATGAACAACTGACCGTGGATGTCACCGATGGCGTAAATAGGTTCAGGCATGTTCAGGCGCTCTTATTCAGACCAGTCGATGCGGAACTCTTCGCGAAAAGCGAAGCGCACCAGGTGGGCTTCGATCACGTCTTTCCAGCGCGCCAAGTCCCCACGCGGACCGGTCGCCGCGGTGATTGTCAGACGGCCGTCATTCGCTTCCAAGGTCACGCTGTCGCCATCCGGGAAGGCTACACTGCCCTTCGTATCGTCAAAGAACACCTCGGCCTTGTGAGACCAGTGTTTACACAACTGTTGCAGATACTTGCTGGCCGCAGCAGTTTCCGCAACGCCCGAGACGGTCTGGTCCGGCAACAGGCTAAGGGCGTCTTTGGCGGCATTGCGCATCGCTGTTGCAAACAATGTGACGTCGATATTGGTCGCCACGAACGTGGTTCCCAGATCTACGCATTTGCGCTGCATCTCCGGATCAAGGGTCAGGATACCCGCCGCCTTGCCCGCAGCCACGATGCAGGTCAGGGCATCCAGCACGGCCTCAACCACGTCGGGGTGACCGGCATTACCGATATGACCCATGTCGGCGGCCAGATCGGATGGGCCGATAAACACTCCATCCACGTCGGTAGCCAGAATATCGTCCAGCGCGGCCAGACCCTTTTGGTTTTCCACCTGCACCAGCAGGCAAATCTGTTCGTCCGCCGTTTTCAGGTAATCCGGGATGGCCGCAAACCGCGAGGCACGCGCCAATGCCGAGCCCACTCCCCGCACACCATGTGGCGGGTATTGCACCGCCCGCACCAACTCCTGCGCCTGATCGCCGCTTTCAACCATGGGCACAAGGAGGTTTTGCACTCCGGCGTCCAAGTATTGCTTGATCATCCAAGTTTCGCCAATCGGAAGGCGTGCGACCGGGGTGCAACCTGATCCTTCGATCACCTGCACCTGTTCAAGGATCGAGCGCAGATCGTTCGGCGCGTGCTCACCGTCGACAAGCAGCCAGTCGAACTGTGCGGTTGCTGCGATTTCGGCCGCATAGGCGTTGGCCATGCCAACCCAACAACCGATCTGCGGCTGTCCGGCCGTGAGAGCGGCTTTGAACGTGTTCTTCGGCGCGGGCATGGGCGGCGTTCCTTTTAGGCGAAATTGATATCGACCGAGCCAAACGGCCCGAAGTCAGCGTGGATCTCTGTACCGGGTGGGCATTCGACCGGGCGGATAAAACTGCCAGACAGGATGATCTGACCGGGTTCGATGCTTTGGCCGTATTGCGCCATGCGGCGGGCCAGCCAAACAACGCTTTCGACCGGATCGTTCAAGACGCCCGCCCCCAAGCCGGTTTCCTCGATCTCGCCATTGCGGAAGGTCAACGCACCGACCCAACGCAGGTCAAAGGCATCCACGGCGTGCCGTTCCGTGCCCAGTACGATGCCGGCATTCGCAGCATTGTCGCTGATCGTGTCGAAAACCGTGCGCGCCTTGCCGGACACGGGATCGACTCGCTGAATACGGGTGTCGAGGATTTCGATCGATGGTGTGACGTAATCCGTAGCAGCGATAATATCTTCCCGGGAAACGTTTTCGCCCCCAACTGCGGATTTCATAACGAAAACGATCTCGGCTTCGATCCGCGGCTGGATAAATCGGCCCTCAGGAACCGTTCCACCGCTTTCAAAGGCCATGTCATCAAACAAGATGCCACTGTCGGGAATGTCGATGTTCAATGCGTATTGCATCGCTTTCGAGGTTAGGCCGATCTTCCAGCCGATCACCTTGCGCCCTTCGGTCAGCTTCTGACGATAGATGGCTTTTTGCACCTCATAGGCGTCGTCCATCCCCATCTCGGGATGGCGCAGGGTCAGCAGACCGATCTGCTCACGCGTACGCTCAGCCTGTAGCAGATCGGCGGCAGCGCGTGTGTGATCCTCAGGGGTCATGGCTGTTCGTCCTCAACCGTGTTGCGCAGCTTACCGATGCCTTCTACCGAGACCTCGACCACGTCGCCTGGCACCAGATATTTCGGAGGATCAAACCGGGCCCCTGCCCCAGTCGGGGTGCCGGTGACAATGATGTCGCCCGGCTGCAGGGTCATGAAGGTCGAAATGTACTCAATCTCGCGCCGGATCGGGAACATCATACGGTTCAGGGTGTCGTCCTGACGCAACTCTCCGTTCACATGGGTCTGAATGCGGGCGTCATCCAGTTGCGCCGCATCGGTAAAGGGCACAAGCCAAGGACCTATTGCGCCCGAGTTGTCCCAGTTTTTGCCTTGGGTGACGTTGAACTTGGCGTGACGCACCCAGTCGCGGATTGTGCCTTCGTTGCACAGGGTAAGGGCCGCGATATGGTCATAGGCGTCTTGTTGCGAAATACGGCGGCCGGTCTTGCCAATGACAATCGCAACCTCGCCTTCGTAATCAAGCGTGTGGTTTTCCGGCGGACGGATCAGGGGGCGGTCGTGGCCGGTAAAGCCGCTGGCAAAACGCGGGAAAAGTGACATGTAATTGGGCTGCGCGCTGCCATCCTTGTATTCCGCATTGCGATCCGGAAAGTTCACGCCGACACACAGGATGCGACGCGCATCCGGCATCACCATCTCATACGTAAAGTCGGTATGAGTCACCGCTTTGCCCTCTGTGGCTTTGACCAACTCGTCAAACGCCCCCGCGGCAATCACCTCGTATAGGGTGTCGTAATAGGGAAAGGCATCGTTCAACGCGATGGCACCGGCGTCCGTGATTGCGCCAAAATGGGTTTCGCCGTTGGCAGAGTAAGTCGCAAAGCGCATCAGGCCTCCTCGGCGGGTTCGATGCCGCCCATGCAGATGTATTTGAGTTCCATGAAATCGTCCAAACCGTAGCGGGAGCCTTCGCGCCCCAAACCCGACATTTTGACTCCACCAAATGGCGCCTCGGCTGTCGAGATCAGCCCGGTGTTGACACCCACCATTCCGTACTCCAGCTCCTCGGACACACGCCAAACACGGGCCAGATCTCGAGAGTAGAAGTAGGAGGCGAGGCCGAATTCGGTATCGTTGGCAGCCGCCACAACCTCGGCTTCGGTCTCGAATTTGAACAAGGGCGCGACAGGGCCAAAGGTTTCCTCGGTCGCTACCGCCATGTTCGAGGTCACGCCGGTCAGGATGGTCGGCTCAAAGAAAGTGCCACCAAGCGCGTGCGGTTTGCCTCCAAGCGTCACCTTGGCGCCTTTAGAGGTCGCGTCTTCGACATGTTCCGCCACCTTGTCGACGGCAGCTTGATCGATCAGCGGGCCAAAGATAATGCCTTCGTCAAACCCATTGCCAGTCGGCAGAGACGCAACCTTGGCAGCCAGCTTTTCCGCGAAGGCATCATAAACACCGGCCTGCACATAAATACGGTTTGCGCAGACGCAGGTTTGGCCGTTGTTGCGGAACTTCGCGATCACGGCACCTTCGACGGCGGCATCCAGATCTGCGTCGTCGAACACGATGAACGGGGCGTTGCCGCCCAGTTCCAGACCCAGTTTCTTGATCGTCGGTGCGCATTGCGCGTAGAGCATCGCGCCGATCTCGGTCGACCCTGTAAAGGTTAGCTTTTGCACGATCGGGCTCGACGTCATCTCGCTGCCAATCTCCCGAGCCGAACCGGTGACGACCGAGAAAAGACCTGCGGGCAAACCCGCTCTCTCGGCAAGAACGGCCAGCGCAATGGCCGAAAACGGCGTTTGGCTGGCGGGCTTCAGCACCATCGAACAGCCCGCGGCAAAAGCCGGTCCGGCCTTGCGGGTGATCATGGCGTTGGGAAAGTTCCACGGCGTGATCGCGGCGACGACCCCGATGGGCTGTTTAACAGTAATGATCCGCTTGTCCGGCGCATGGCCGGGTGTGACATCACCGTAAGCACGCCGAGCTTCTTCGGCGAACCATTCGATGAAGCTGGCGCCGTAGGCGATCTCACCCTTGGCCTCGGCCAACGGCTTGCCCTGCTCGGTGGTCAGGATGGCACCCAGATCGTCTTGGTTTTCCATCATCAGATCGTACCAACGGCGTAAGATCTGGCTGCGCTCTTTCGCAGTGCGTTTGGCCCAGTCTTTCTGCGCGCGCTGCGCATCCGCGATCGCTTCAGCCGTTTCCACAGCACCCAAATTAGGTATACGACCGATCAATTCACCCGTCGCCGGGTTGGTCACATCTATCGAATTTGGTACCTCGGACGCATCCACCCATCTGGACCCGACCCGCGCCCTTTCGGCAAGCAGGGTAGGATCGTTAAGACGCAATTCAGTCATTCGAATTTCCCCGTGTTTCAGACCTCAGACCGAGAAGCTGATGTTGGCCTGACCTGTTCCCGAGCTTCCGAAGTACGGGGTATAGATGTCGATCTCGCCCTTATAGCTGCCCCACCCAAGGGCTCCGAACAACAAGGCTGTATCGTTCATGGCGCATTCCCCCGCACACTTCTTGGCGTAGTCGGGCAGCATTTCCAGAAACTCTTCGAACCGGCCTTGCTCCCACAACTCCAGCACTCGCATGTCCATCTGACGATTGAATTCCCCATTCACCGCATTCAGGCCGTCGACTGACCGTTCGTTGGGCGTGAAATCGTGGCTCAACGATCCCGATGCCAAAATCGAGACGTTCCGGTTCGAGCGTCGGATACCTTCGGCAATCGCCTCACCCCACACCCGGTTTTCCTGAATTGACGAGAACTGGTTGACGGCTACTGGAAGAACCCGCGCATTCACACCTTCATTGATGAAGTACATCGGCAGCAGAGTACCGTATTCCATCCCCATATCGGGATGCGAATGTCCCAAGGCCCGCTCCCCGCGTTCACGCAAAACTTCGAGGATGGTTTCCCCGAGTTCGTGATCACCACGGTAGTCGAACTCCATATCCGCCAGCATATGCGGCAGTTCATGGCTGATGAAACGGCCCTTGTGGTGCTCTTTCGTGTTCAGGTGAAAACCCTGATTGGTGATCCAGTGCGTATCGAATATGACGAAGGTATCAACCTCGCGGTCGATCGCATCCTGACGCAAACGCGCATAGCCATCGATGGCAGGCTGGCGGATGCCTTTGTATTTCGGCATCGTGTGGGACATCCAGATACTTGGCACATGCGTTATTTTCGCGGCCTGTACGATTTTTCCCATAACAGTTCCTCCTTGCGATCAAGACGACTGACGACCCTGATTGGGTAGGACCGCCGGACGTCGCTTGGTTCTGGCTAAAGCAGGCATGGCCGAACCACAGTTTATGCGCGTTTCCTCACGTGGCAAATCTGAGCTGGCCGCAACTGAGCAGCCAGTCCACAGGTTTACTTGCCCAATTGCATGATCTTGTGCTGACCGGTGGCAAAACCGATGTGCTTTTGCTCCATGTAGAACTCAAAGGACCAGTCGCCGCCGTCCCTGCCGATGCCGGACGCCTTGACTCCGCCAAAAGGCGTCGGAAGGTGGCGTACATTTTCCGAGTTCACCCAGATCATTCCAGCCTCGAGCTTGTCGGTAAAGCGCAGCGCCCGCGTCAGGTCGTTGGTCCAGACATAGCCGGTCAGACCGTAAGGCGTGTCATTAGCCATCTGCAGTGCCTCTTCCTCGGTCGAGAATGGGATCGAGGTCAGAACAGGGCCAAAGATCTCCTCACGCGCGATGCGCATCTGGTTGGTGGCATTCGTGAAAAGGGTCGGACGGATGAAATACCCTTCGTTGCCCAACTTCAAACCACCGGCAGCGACGGTCGCGCCGTCTTCTTTGGCAATGTCGAAATAGCTGGTGACCTTGTTGTAATGCTCTTCGGTGACCAGCGGGCCGATTTCGGTTGCCGGGTCTAGCGGGTGGCCAACCTTGATGTTGTTCACGCGTTCGATCAGCTTGGCTTCGAACTCTTCCTTGATCGTGTCCTGCACCAACAGACGCGAGGACGAGGTGCAGCGCTCACCGTTGATCGAGTAGATCATGAAGATCACCGCATCCAGCGCGCGGTCCAGATCGGCGTCGTCGAACACGATAACCGGGTTCTTGCCGCCCAGTTCCAAGTGCATACGCTTCAGCGTGTCTGCACCCTGCTTGGTGATAATGCTGCCGGTTCGGCTTTCGCCAACAAATGCGATGGCCTTGATCAGTGGATGTTCCGTCAGTGCCTTGCCCGCATCCGGACCAAACCCGTTCACGGTGTTTAGTACCCCCTTGGGCAGTCCCGCCTCTTCAGCAATTTCGACCAACAGCCGGGCTGACAGAGGCGAATCCTCAGCGGGTTTGTGAACCACAGTGCAGCCTGCGGCCAAAGCAGGTGCGATTTTCCAGGTCGACAGCATGAACGGCGTGTTCCACGGGGTGATCACACCAACCGGCCCAATCGGCACACGAGTGGTAACGTTCATAAGGGTCGGCGACTTCAGATGCTGACCATCCCGCGCCTGCACCACCTGGTCTGCGAAATAGCGGAAGTTCTCAGCACCACGCAGCGCCGCTTTAGACATGAAGCGTAGGGTCTGACCCGTATCCCAGCATTCGCAAAGCGCGATTTCCTCGGCGCGCGCCTCGATGGCGTCAGCCACGTTCAGCAGGATGCGACGGCGTTCGCTAGCGGGCATGTCGCGCCACTCGGCAAAGGCCGCATGGGCCGCTTTGGCCGCAGCATCGATGTCGTCCGCTGTACCATGCGCCACATCACAGATCACCGACTTGTCGACAGGGGAAGTGGACTGAAACACACCGGCGGAACCGGCGACGTCCTCACCCGCGATGCGGTTCTTGATGCCCGTCTCTTGGAACCGCGCCAGAAAACCCTTCAGTTTTTCGATATTTGTGTCCAGTGCGCTCATAGCTCAGGTCTCCTGCGTGGTCGCCCCAAGGTGATCGCGGATCGTACCGGTCTTGGGCGAAAGCTTCGGGTCGATGTCGCGCATCTCAAGCGAGAGCGCGATGGAATGATGTAAGAAGGCGGGGTCCAAATAGGCTTTGACCGCTTCGAAAATATGCTTGGTAGCATCCTGCTTGACTTCATCTGGCCGACCTCCTCGGAGACGGATCGAGATATCGATGAAACCGTGCGCTGGATTGCCGTCAGCGATGGCATAGTGATCAACGCGTGTGGCGCGAACACGAATGCCTGGCATTGGAAAGGTGTCGATCTCGGTGGCCGCAGCCCGGATGCACTCACACAGGCCAGCTATGTCGATCTTGTCTTCCAGGTTTCCGGAATATTCGACGTGAAAGTGTGGCATGTGTCCTCCCGCTATTGCTTAACATGTTTAGTATTTTGCAGTGAAGCTGTCAAGAACTTGTCTTGTTAATCTTTGCAATTTCAGAATTGGCGTTTTAGAAGGCCGCATGACCACACAAAGCCACACAAAAAGTACCGCTCGCTCTCTGCCAATTGCGTTATTGCGCGCCCGAGAAACCGTAATGGCGCCGATCCGCGATATGCTGCAGGATATTCAACTGACCGAGCAAAAGTGGCGAATTCTGAGGGTTCTGGACGAACTCGGCGAAGTTGAACAAAGTGCGATCGCTCACGAAGCTTGCCTGCTACTGCCCAGCCTCACCCGCATTCTGCGCACAATGGAGGCTGATGGTCAGATCACCCGCCGTCAGGATGACGAAGATAAGCGCCGCACCATGGTTCGTATCACTGATGCCGGGCGTTCGGTCCTGCAAGACAACCTCGCCACTTCTCTGGCTATTTCTAACAATATCGAGGCGCAGATGGGCCGCGAAAAGTTAGATCAATTACTGGACCTCCTTGAAGAACTACAGGCGGTAAAAGTCTAAGCAAACCCGGCCTTTCCGTAGGACCGTTTGGCCCCATCCAATCCGGACAGGGCCGCTTTGACATTTACAGAGTGGCTAGACCAGTATCTAGCGCCGACAGGATCTTGGCCACATCGTCAGATGTGATGATCAGTGGCGGCGACAGAATGATGTTGTTACCGGACACACGCACCATCACACCGTCTTCGTAGGCCGCTTTCTGAACCTGCAGAGGAAGGTGCTTGGCGATAGGCGCCTTTGTCTCACGGTCAGAAACCAACTCTAGGGCGCACATCAGGCCCTCGCCCCCTCGTACATCTCCGATAACGTCGTATTTTTCGCCCAGCTTCTGGAGACCAGCAAACAACTCATCACCTCGTGCTGCTGCATTTTCCCAAACGCGCAGACGCTTAATCTCCGACAGCGCGGCCAAGGCGGCGGCTGCGCCAACGGGATGCCCGGAATATGTGTAACCCTGATCGACCGAAGCCTTACCCGTCGTGTCACTTTCAAACACTTCGGCAACCGTGCCCGAGATCATGGCGGCACCAAATGGGAAGTAGCCGTTGGTGATCGCTTTGGCGGTCGTCATGATGTCTGGCTGTACGCCCCAATGTCTTGCGCCGCTTTCGCTGCCGGTACGGCCAAATGCGGTGATGATCTCATCCGATATCAAAAGAATGCCGTGTTTCGAACAGACCTCGCGCACCATTGGCATAAAGCTCTTGTGCGGCGGGATCACACCCCCTGCCCCAAGAACCGGCTCCATGATGAAGGCGGCCACAGTGTTTGCCCCTTGGAAAGCGATCTCGGCCTCAAGCGCCTTGACGCAGAGATGCGCAAGACGTTCAGGGTCGGTTTCATCGAACGGGTTGCGATAAGTCCACGGCGCCGGGACGTGGAAACAGCCCGGCATCATCGGCTCATAGATCGCACGGAACTTCTGGTTACCATTGACCGAGGCAGCGGCGAAATGGGTGCCGTGATAGCCCTGCTTTAAGCTGATGAATTTGGTACGTCCAGCTTCGCCACGAACCTTGTGATATTGCCGCGCCAGTTTCAGCGCGATTTCAACCGAGTCAGAACCGCCCGAGGTAAAGAAGGCGCGGGTCAGCCCATCGGGCTCAAAGAACTGCGCCAATTCATACGACAGTTCGATCGCCTTGTCGTTGCTGGTGCCGCGAAAGGTCGAGTAATAGGGCAGCGCATTCAGCTGATCGGCAATAGCCTGCTTCACCGGCTCGCAGGAATACCCCAAATTGACATTCCACAACCCTCCAACCGCATCCAGCGCCTTATGGCCATCGACATCAACAATGCTAACGCCTTCACCGCCGTTCAGAATGGTGGGCGGGTTCTTCTGGCTGTCCGCGGGGTGCGCCATTGGGTGCCAGAAGTAACGCGCGTTGTTTTCTTTCAGAAAGTTCGAGTCTTTCATGTCTCGGGCCTCCAGGGTTTGAGTCCACCTGTTTAAGGTTGGAATTCGGTTGGAAATGTATCGGGAAGCTGACCACCAAAGCTGGCTGTCAGATCAGTCGAAAGCGAGTGTAGGGTTGTCAAAATCTCGGGCAGCCGATCGTCTCCGGCACGGCCTTCGGGAACTGCAATAGCAATGGTTCCCAAGGCCACCTGATCAATGCCGAAAATCGGCGCAGCATAGCCGTAGACACCACTCTCATAGCTTCCATTGCTGTTGGCCCAACCCGATTGGCTGATCGCCGAAACCCGATCTTTGATCTGCACCGGATCCGTTAGCGTGGTTTCTGTGTATTGCGGAATCTCTGAATGCTCGAGACGCTCCAGCAGAAACGATGGACCGAAACTGAGCATACAAAGACCCGAAGCGGTCGCATTGATCGGCAGTATCTCACTTGGATCGAGACTGACACGCACGCTGTGGCGCGTCGTTTCCACCACCAGAGCCGTCTGAAGCGAACCCTTTTCCAGCAGGGAAAGATGCAGGCTTTCACCAACATCCTGCATAGCGACCTGCATCCTTTGACGAGCACTTTCGATACCGGGTCGGGCGATTTGGCGCAACGCAGCCAGACGCAATGCCGCCGGCCCAATCGCATAAGATTTCGTCATGGGGTTCTGCTCGATCAACCCATACTCCTCGAGCGCCCGAAGATGGCGCAGCGCAGTGGCTTTGTTCAATCCAGACAGCCGCGCAAACTGACTCAGCCCGATTTCCGGTCGGGCATTCGAGAAGTAGTTGAGCATTTTCAATGCGTTTAGGGCCGTACCCATGTGTTTGGTATCCTCGTGCTAAGGTAATACTTGACAGAACAAACTTAACAAAGCAACATAATTATTGTTAACGCGGATCAAATAATGAACCACTGACGGGAGGTGTCAATGAAGAAAGTTCTAACAGCCGCCGCTTTTGTTGCCTCTGCAACAGCCGCAATGGCCGAGTATCCAGAAAAGCCGGTGACATTCGTCGTTCCATGGCCTCCGGGCGATCTGGAGGACGTACTGACGCGGATCATCGCAGACGAATTTCAGGCAATGTATGGCGTTCCGGCAGCAGTCGTGAACAAGCCCGGCGGAGGCGGAGGTCCCTTCCCCGGCGCTGTCGAAGTAGCAACAGCCCCTGCAGATGGTTACACCATCGGGTCTTTTGTGACAGACGTGCCAATTGGCGGCCCTGAGATCGGCATCCCAGAACTGTCACCCAACCCGTTCGAACCGATTGGCATCTTCATGACCTATCCGTTCGTGATCGCCTCGGCGGGTGACGCGCCCTATTCCGATTGGAATGGCCTGGTCGAATACGGCAAAGAAAATGATGTCGCTCTGGGTCATTTCGGCTCGTTCCTGCCGCCCACACAGGTGACGTTTGCAGCCGCAATCAATAGCGGCTTTGACTTCGCTAGCGAGGCAGCCTTCGACGCGCTGGATTGCAACACTCTTGCTTCGGGTGATGTGGATGTGATCAACACAACGCTGCAATTGATCCTGCCCTGCATCAACGAAGTGAACGTGCTGGCCAATATCGGTGCGGAACGTCTGAGCCTGACCCCCGACAGCCCAACCGTTAGCGAACTGGTTCCTGAATTGACGGTATCGCTGTGGAATGGCCTGTTTGTACATAAGGACGTTCCGCAAGAGGCGCGCGACAAGATCGCAGCAGCTGCACAGAAGGCCCTGCAAACAGACAAAGCACAGAACCTGATCGGTGAAACCGGCGTGTTGATCTACTGGAAAGACGCAGAAGAATCGAACGCCCAGATTCAAGCGGACACCGAGACTTTGGGGAAAGTAGCTGAAATCGTCGGCGAATAAAAACTGTACAGGCCCGGCAGACAAAGACTCTGCCGGGCCTGATTGCATCAGGGAGCCCGCCAAGATGATTGCCAAAACGTTACAGGACATGTTCCGGCGCTATCGACGCCCCGGTGACATTGTTTTCGCGGTTCTGTTCTTTGCCTTCGCGCTGTTTCTGCTTACGCAGATCGGTTCTGAAACCAAAGTGGTCAAACGCACCAAGTGGTTTGCCCAACCCTCTTTGTGGCCGACGATTGCCATCTGGGGCATGGTAATCTTTGGCGGCTTGCATCTGCTCAGTTCAGTCCTGTCCCCGCGCATCCCAGGTCGGTGGCGTGAGGTGTCCTTCTGGCTGATGTCGCTAGAATACGTCATCTATTTCTTGATCTACGTAGTCGCGGTGCCGTGGCTTGGCTATCTCCCCTCGACCATGCTGTTTGCGGCGCTACTGACAATACGTTGCGGCTTCCGTTTGCCCGGCGCCTTTTGCGTGGCGCTCATCTTTGGTGCCGTTGTCGCCATTCTCTTCCGCGCGCTGCTGCAGGTAAACATTCCTGCCGGGCGACTTTACGAATACCTGCCGGACGCTGTTCGCGTCTTTGCTCTGACATACCTGTGAGGCCGATATGGACAACCTGATTTCCGGCTTTGCAATTCTGGCGCAGTGGCAGGTCGTTGTAGCGCTGATCATCGGTTCGGTCGGAGGCGTCATCATCGGTGCCCTGCCCGGTGTAGGCGCCGCAGTGGCGATCGCCATCCTGCTGCCCGCGACCTTTGCCTTTGAGCCCATCGTGGGGTTGACCCTGCTTTTGGGGATCTACGGGTCTTCCATGTACGGCGGCGCGATCCCGGCCATTCTGATCAACACCCCCGGAACAGCAGTCAACGCACTAACCACTTATGACGGCTATCCCATGACCAAGCGCGGCGAAGGACATCGCGCGCTTTCACTGGCCTATTCCGCGTCGTTCTTCGGTGGCATCTTCTCGATCATCTGCCTGATCGTCCTGTCACCTGTTCTGGCTTGGGTGGCCCCTCACTTTGGCAGCCGCGAGATCTTTTTGGCTGCCTTCATGGGCATACTGTTGGTGATCCTGGCCCATCGCGGACAAACATTCTCGGCCGCGATGCTAGCCTTTTTCGGTATCTTTCTAAGCACGGTCGGGCTGGAACCAGTCAAATACACCAAACGCTTTACGTTTGACCAAACCTGGCTGTCATCAGGCGTCGATTTGATCGTGGTCGTGTTGGGCCTCTTTGCGATCAGTCAGGCGCTACTGCTTTTGGTTGACCGAGAACACGCACCGGGCGAGGCACACGTTCGCGGCAATATCCTTGCAGGCCTCAAAGAGTTGCTCGGCTTGAAGCGCATCGCCACAGTGTCGTCCTCTTTGGGTGTGCTTATGGGCATGGTTCCCGGAACGGGCGAATTCACCTCGCAATTCCTCTCTTACACATACGCGCAAAAGACTTCGAAAGATCCGGATAAATTCGGCGATGGCTCACCCGAAGGACTGGTCGCATCCGAGGCCGCGAACAATGCGGTTCCCGGTGCAGCGATGATCCCCCTACTGGCTTTGGGTATTCCGGGTGAGGCCCTGACCGCAATGATGTTGTCGGTGTTCTATGTGCACAACGTCATCCCCGGTCCGCAGTTGTTTGCGGACCAGATGGATTTCGTCATGGCCCTGTATATGGCGCTTATTTTGCTGAACGTAATCGTTCTGGTCTTCTTGTTGTTTTCAACGAACCTCCTGTTGAAGATCATCCAAATCCCGACACGGTTTCTGGGCATTATGATCCTCACCCTGTCGTTTGTCGGCGTTTTCAGTCTGCGTAACTCGGTCACCGACTGCGCCATTGCCGCGGGTTTCGGGGTGTTTGGGCTAATACTCAAACGCCTGAACTTGCCGATCGTTCCAATCATTCTGGGAATGGTTCTGGGCGGCATCATGGAGGTCAAGCTGCGGAGCGCGATGGCGCGGGTGAAAACTCCGCTTGATTTCATCGACCGGCCAATTGCCGCGATCCTGTTCATTATGATCCTTGGCATTATCCTGATGCACATCCGTGCGCTGGTAAAGGAACACAAGGAACGCATCAAACCACAGCCGGTCCTCGACGAAGACTCAACCCAGCAAGGATAACCTCTCATGGATCAATCCTCGATAGACGCGCTGCGGGCGCAGGACATCGCCCCGCGTGGACATTTCATCAACGGCGCCTTTCAAAACAGCGAAACCGGTGCCCAGCACCAAGTTTTGTCGCCCATAAATGGTCAGCCTCTCGCCCTGATCGCTGAGGGTACGCGTGCGGATGTCGACACCGCTGTTCGTGCGGCGCGGGTTGCCTTTGAGGATGGACGCTGGTCTGGCATGGCACCTGCCGGCCGCAAGAAGGTGCTCCTAAAGCTGGCCGATCTGATAGAGGCTCGAGCCCTGGAAATCGCCGTTCAGGGCGTTCGCGACAACGGAACCGAGATCACCATGGCATATAAGGCCGAGGCGCTCTCGGCGGCGGCAACCTTCCGTTATTACGCCGAGGCGATCGACAAGGTGTACGGACAGATTGCTCCTACAAGCCATGATGTGCTGGGGCTGGTACACCACGCGCCAGTCGGCGTGGTTGGCGCCATCGTGCCTTGGAACTTCCCGCTGATGATTGGCAGTTGGAAAATTGCCCCTGCTCTGGCCGCCGGCAATTCCGTGGTTCTGAAGCCGGCCGAAAGTGCATCGCTAAGCCTGTTGAAAATCGCCGAACTGGCAGCTGAGGCCGGAGTCCCCGATGGGGTTTTCAACGTGGTGACCGGGCGCGGCTCGGTCGTGGGTGAGGCATTGGCGCTTTCGATGGATGTGGACATCATGGTGTTCACCGGCTCGGGCGCGACAGGACGACGGTTGCTGGAATATTCCGCGCGGTCGAACCTGAAACGCTGTTATCTGGAACTGGGAGGCAAATCCCCCAATATCGTCTTTGCCGATGCCCCTGATCTGGCCGAAGCTGCCAAGGTTTCTGCCGCTGGCATCTTCCGCAACTCAGGTCAGGTTTGCGTAGCAGGTTCGAGGTTGCTGGTGCAGGAGGAAATCTACGAAGACTTCCTTACCGAGATCACCCGCCACGCCGAAGCCTTTCGCGTCGGCGATCCGCTGGACCTGAACAGCCAGATCGGCGCAGTTCACAGCCTGTCGGAACTGGAGTCCAACCTAGACTTCGTCACCAAAGCCGAAGCCGAAGGCGCAGAACGTCGCACAGGCGGCGACCGTATCCTATCTGAGACTGGCGGCTACTACATGGCGCCAACCGTAATGGCCGGTGTCAAAGAGAACGACAACCTGTTCCAGAATGAGGTATTCGGCCCGGTTTTAGCCGTCACACCCTTCAAGAACGAAGAGGAGGCGATCCGTCTGGCCAACGCTACAGTTTATGGTCTTGCCGGGGGTGTCTGGACATCAAACCTCGGCCGCGCGCACCGCATGGTGGCCGGTGTTCGGACCGGGGTGGTGCACGTGAACACATATGGCGGAGCCGATCTCACCGTGCCGCTGGGCGGGGTTGGGCAATCAGGGAATGGGCACGACAAGTCGCTGCACGCGCTTGAAAAATACGTCGACCTGAAAACCGCTTGGATAAAACTCTGACCTGAAAAGATCCCATGGCACAGAACCCCAAAACCAAAGAGTTGCTAGCACGGCGCGACCAGTTGCTGGGCCCGAATGTATCGACTTTCTACAATGACCCGATTCACATCGTTAAAGGTGAGGGAGTTTGGCTGTGGGATGCCGAGGGGCGCAAGTATCTGGATTGCTACAACAACGTGCCGCATGTGGGCCATTGCAACCCGCGCGTGGTTGAAGCGATCTGTCAGCAGGCATCAACCCTGAACACGCATACGCGGTATCTGCATGACGGCATCCTTGACTATGTCGAAAAGCTTACCGCCACGATGGATGCCACGCTGAACACCGCCATCCTGACCTGCACAGGGTCTGAGGCAAATGACATCGCCCTGCGCATGGCCGAAGGAATGACCGGCAAGCGCGGCATTGTCGCCACAGATGCCACCTATCACGGCAACACCTCTCTGGTCAGTCAGTTGAGCAAGTCGAATGTGCCAACGGTTGGGTTTGGTCTGGACCAGTATTTCCGATTTGTAGAAGCGCCGGACAGTTATCGAAATCCCGACCCCGACGGTACACGCTTTGCCGATGCTGTCGCGGAACAGATTGCAGAGCACGAAAAGTCGGGCATCGGCTTTGCGGCTTTGGTGTTGTGCCCCTACTTTTTGAACGAAGGCTTTCCAGATCATTCTGACGGTTGGCTGAAACCAGTAGCGGAAGTTGTCCGCAAGGCAGGCGGGCTGTTGATTTGCGATGAGGTCCAGTCAGGCTTTGGGCGCACCGGTACACATATGTGGGCGCATCAGAAGATGGGTGTCGTGCCAGATGTTATGACAATGGGCAAACCGATGGCAAACGGACACCCCGTTGGGGGCGTTGTGACGCGTACAGAAATCCTCGCCACGTTCCGCAAGGGCTATCGCTATTTCAATACTTTCGGCGGCAACCCGGTATCCTGCGCTGCAGCTATGGCCGTACTGAAAGAGATTGAAGACAAGGATCTGGTTGCGAACGCCAAAACCGTAGGCGCGCATGCACGGGCGCGCATGGAAGTTTTGAAAACGAAATATGACTTCATCGGTGATGTACGCGGCTCGGGGTTGATTTTCGGCGCCGAGATGGTTCTGGACCGTGACAGTAAAGAACCCGCAAGCGAGTTCACAGATCGCGTAATCAACGCGATGCGTCACCGTGGAATTGTTCACTCAAAACTCGGGCGGCACAAAAATACGTTGAAAATTCGCCCGCCCATGCCGTTCTCAATCGAGAATGCGGACCTGCTTTTTGATACTCTGGACGAGGTTTTGGCTGAAACCCCGCTAACCTTATGACGGCGATCGTTGAAGAGGCACTGACCCTTTGGGGCATGGAAGACGCCGATTGGTCGCTAATTGCGGCCCGCGAAAACCACGTCTACCGCGTTCAAAAAGGGGCAGATAGTTTTGCTCTGCGTCTGCACCGCCAAGGGCTACATACCGACGCGGTCCTTCAGTCCGAGCTGACCTGGATTGCTGAGCTCCGGTCAAACGGCGTTGGCGTCCCAACGCCTGTGGCCGCAACAGATGGTCGTTTTTTGCACGTTTTAGAAGGCACTCAAATCGACATGTTGGAATGGCTACCGGGCCGCCCATTAGGGTCTACCGGAGCCGGCATCGACCACCAAAACCGCAGGGATGTATTTCACCGAATAGGCCGGGAATTGGCCCGGCTGCACATGGTGAGCGACGCGTGGGTGCGCCCCGATAGCTTTTCACGTTGGTCTTGGGACCGCGCCGGTTTGCTGGGTGACGCGCCCCTATGGGGGCCCTTCTGGGAAAACCCTACACTGTCTGAGGACGATCGTGCGTTGCTAACAAAGTTCCGAAGCATTGCACAACGCGACCTACAAAGCATTGAAGGATCTTTGGATTACGGCCTGATACATGCAGATCTGGTCCGGGAAAACGTCATGCTTGATGGCGATCGGGTTTGGCTGATCGACTTTGATGACGCCGGATTTGGGTTTCGCCTTTTTGATATGGCGACAGCGTTGCTGAAAAACTTGCATGAGCCTGATTTCGACCAACTGAAAGAGGCTCTGTTGTCAGGGTATCGATCCCATCGCGCGCTGGACACAGAACATCTCGATCTTTTCATGGCCTTGCGGGCCGTGACTTACATCGGCTGGATCACGCCACGCCTGCGCGAAGATGGGTCCGAGATACGCAACTCGCGGTTCATAGAAACCGCCCGGATATTGCTACGCCAATACCAAGAAAAATCCGCTTGAACGGGAGGAACAAATGACCACCAAGACGATCCTGTTGATAGGAACATACGACACCAAAGAACCCGAGATGCGTTTCATTGAAGAGACCGTTCGGGCGCAGGGCGCAGATGTTCTGACGATGGATGTCTCCGTTCTGGGCGACCCTCGAACTCCGACTGACATCTCGAAACACGAGATCGCCGCAGCCGAAGGGATGACGATTGACGAAGTCATTGCGCTGGGTGACGAAAACAAAGCTTTTCGTGTCATGTCAGCTGGGGCCGCAAAAGTTGTGGCGCAGGCCTATGCTGCTGGTCGGCTGGACGGAATGCTGGCAACCGGTGGTACGATGGGCACCGATCTGGCTCTGGATTGTGCTCAGGCGTTGCCGATGGGGGTACCAAAATACATCGTTTCAACCGTAAGCTTCTCTCCGTTGATCCCTCCGCATCGGCTGGCACCAGATGTTCAGATGATCCTGTGGGCAGGAGGTCTGTATGGCATGAATTCAATCTGCCGATCCTCTCTGGCCCAAGCCGCCGGCGCTGTGGTCGGGGCAGCAAAGGCAGCAATCGCGCCGGATCGGAGCAAGCCCCTGATCGGCATGACCAGCCTTGGTTCATCTTGCCTGCGTTACATGAAAACCCTCAAACCTGCGTTAGAGGAACGCGGCTACGAGGTGGCCGTGTTTCACTCCACAGGCATGGGCGGCATGGCGTTCGAAAAACTGGCAGCCGAGGGGGCTTTTGCCTGCGTGATGGACTTCTGCATGCAGGAGTTCGGCAACTTGCTCGCCGGATCTGTCGTTTCAAGCGGTGAAGATCGCCTAACCAATGCCGGACGTGTTGGAACGCCACAGATGGTTGCCCCGGGCGCGCTTGACCTGCTGGATTTTGCGGGCTGGCAAGAGATCCCGGACCAATATGCTGACCGCCCCTTCCACGAACATAACCGCTTGATCAAAAGCTCGGTCTTCAACGGCGAGGAACGCCGCGCGTGGGTACGCGAACTAGCGAACCGATTGGAGGCTGCAACAGGGCCTGTTCATTTCTTCCTTCCGGTTCAAGGTGTTGAGGCATGGGACAAAGAAGGTGAAGAAGCCCATGATCCTGCCGCTCTTGCGGACATGGTCGACGAAGCCCGCAAGGTCATTTCAGGCCGGATTCCGATGACTGAACTGGACGCCCATATAAACGACGCCGCGTTTTGCGACGCCGTGTTAGTTCACTTTGATGCGTGGGTCGCCGATGGGATTATCAGCCGAGGTTGATGGCACGATCGTGGAACCAGTGGTCCCACCGGCTATGCGTCACTTGCAACTTCGACGGTAAATCGGTTGCCCCAAGGGTCAATCACATCTCCGGCTTTAATGCGGGTCTGATCGCTGAGAAGGGTCACTCCCGCAAGGCCTGTACTGTCGGGGCTGCGTACCCCAGCCGACCGGCTGTTCCAGTTATTGCCGGCAAAATGATGATGATACCCGCCTGACGAATAGAAAGCTGCACTGCCCTCATTCACCATCAAATCCTGACCGAGGCTTTGCGTCATGAAACCATGCAGTTCTTCAATATCGCCAACCTGAAGATGGACGTGGCCAATAATCATGTCTTCGGGCGCGCCATTCCAGAGCGTATCAGCCGCACTCAAAACCGAATGCAGGTCCATCTGCACGGTGTTCATCCGTAGTTGGCCGTCTTTGTGGAACACCCAGTTATCAGGTGTGCGATCCGCGTAAACCTCGATCCCATTTCCTTCGGGATCGTCCAGATAAACCGCTTCACTAACCTCGTGATCGGCAAAACCCGTGAACCTGACACGCAGTTCAGCAGCGTGGCGCAACCAACGACCAAGGGCGGCTCGGTCGGGCATTAGGAAGGCATTGTGAAATAGGCCCGCCTCCGTCGGATGACGCCGCGCATGGACATCTTTCCGCAGTATCAGGAGTGTTCTTCCGCCTGCCCCCAATTGCATGGTTTCGCCATCGCTTCGCAAAATATCCAACCCCAGAACAGTCTGGTAGAATGCGCCCACCTTTTTCAGATCGTTCACGACGAGGGTTGATGACTTTATCGAAATCGGGGCTTCACCGCTTTTGACGTGTTTGCCGTTGCTCCAAGCATCACTGGCTTGCTGCAACCTCGCCTGTGCCAAAACCGCGTCGCTGAGAACTGCGGTGCCTGTTACCCCCATTCCCATCGCTGCACCTTTCTTTAGAAAATTACGGCGTGTCTGATTGTCATTCGCCATTGCTTTACCTTTCGGAAGGTCAAAAACCCGGGTGAAACCAATCAGACCTCACCCATCATGTTTTGCTTCGCCGAGCGCACCTAGCCTCCCAGCGAAGTCACGCTCAATCTGCCGGATAGCCGAACACATCGTTTTCGTTAGCGGATTCACCGGTTTGAGCTTCTTCGATGTCCCAATGCTCAACGATCAGACCTTCATCGTTGAAACGGAAGATATCCATGTAGCCGATACCCAGATCTCCCTCGACCGACGGATCAGTCACCTTGGAATGAACCAGAACAAAATCACCCATGGCGATCGATTTGGCAAAGTGGGTCTCGTAACGCTTTCCCTCGGCGGCCAGAGAATCCAGATAACCGATAAAAGCGTCACGGCCATCGGGAACGTAAGGGTTGTGCTGGATGTAGGTCTCTTCCGAGACATAGCTTTCGACCGCCGAAGTGTCGCTGGGGTTATTAAACGCGCTCAGAACGGCAATCGCACGCTCACGGTTCTGTTCGATGTCCTGCTTCGAGTAGATATCGGCTTTAGGACCCTGGAACATTGTGTTTTCGTTTGCGGGCCCAGTCGGCACCTGCTGATAGTGGTCCCAATGCTCGACCAGCAAGCCATTCTCAGTACGCCAGATATCCACGTAGACATACTGCTCACCGCTGCTGGTGGTCCAGACAGAGTGGATGGCAACATAGTCATCCTCGGCAATCGTACGGTAGAGGTCGACCTGCACATCCGGATCAGCAGTCAGCTCACCTGCAACCGCTTTGATCAATTCAACAGGACCGTCGCCATAGGCTGTGGCGTGCTGAATGTAGGTCTCACCGATATATTTTCCGAAGTTGTTCAGATTCCGATACGCCAGTACATCCTGATAAAATCCCTCGGCCAGTTTGATCGAAGCTTCCGTTTCCGAGTTGATAGTGCGCAGGTCGGCAAAGGCGGGGCTGGAAAGAGCAAGCAGCAGGGCTGTCGCCGCCGCCTTGAGTACATGTTTCGCAGGCATTTCAGAACTCCTTGATGCGTCTGCGAGTTAGTTAGGAAATTCCATTGATCGAAACTACGCAAAGAGTATTCATACAACCCATTCACAAAATCGATGGATTGAGGCGGTTCGTTCAACCATTGATCATGTCAACTTTAGAGCACCCTGATTGGTGTTCTGTTTTCTGCGACGGCCCTTGCTTCCAGAAAGGCTCAATTCTCTTCAGAATGATTTTCAAGGCAGATGTCTATGATCTGCACCCTATTGAGGCGCCGCAACTAATTTTGAAGTCGAGTAAATCATCAGCCGCCTTCCATTCGCCATTTGGGTTTGCCGCCCCAAGGCCAGCGCTCCAATTCATTAAGCCGAGAAAAGGTCAAACATCGTTGCTTTCGATAAGCTCGATCAGAATGAAATGGACCAGTTGCAAGGTAGCGGACGGCACCGGATCGCATCGCTCAAAACTGCGCTGCTAATCACTAGATCTTGTTACTCAATGACCGCAATGAACCCAGTAATATTGTACCTGCCAGAGCTGATCTGTGAGGGCGCATGCAGTCATGACTTTCGCAATATCTCGGTTAGTCCGGGCATGGGCTGCTAAGCCCGTTAGGTGTGAAACTCCGCCCTTCTAAAATGCTCCTCACAATTCTGCCTGACACAACACTCAATATCTGGCGCTTCCACATTTCGCGATAAGGCGCTTTAGAACGCGTCACCCCCAACATCCCACCGATCAATTTAAGCAACTGAAAATAAAACCATAAACAGCCTGCCCCCATCAACGATCGCTTTTTTCATTGACTTTCGTTTCATTTGAAATGAATTTGTTGCAAATGTAACGATATGTCAGAATCCCTAAAATGCAGGCTGTATTTTGGCAGAATCGTATCTTTGGAGGGCACTCATGGCCAAGGCATTCGCGTCCCAAGGGGACATGTCGGAAAAGAAGATTTCGTTCACCGAGGTTGGCGAGGGTCTTTATGCGTTCACTGCCG